>CAWGPA010000001.1:0-484495 GCA_963824325.1 uncultured Acidobacteriaceae bacterium
TGTGATCCGGGCGAGGCAAGTCGATCTGGAAGTGATGGTCTCCTGGTAAGGGAGACGCTTTTTTACGCCACGACTCTACTAGAATAATGCTAGCTTCGTTTACGCACTTAGGGTCGGGCGCATTAGGAATTTGTCTTACTGGCGTCAAGACATAGTGATAGGGTGTTTTTTTGTCCGATGCGCAGCCTGGTAGGGCCTTCTCGTCCGTATCGCTATGAACCGAGGCGAGGTGACCTGGACATCTAGGGGCAGTGATCAATAGCTTTTCTTCCAAAAGCTCATAAACAAACGGTCCATAGAAGGAAATCTCGAGGGTTACTGTGCTCATAGTTTCTCCTAAGTAGTCATATTTGGCCGAACAACGAAAATGCAGCCCAGTAGAAAGGGTGGTTGAACTCCCCCTGCGCCCTTAGATGTCCTTCCGAAGTGCGCAATGACTCTATTGCCGAGTGCCCACTCATGATACCGGCGTAAAAATCCTTCATCAGCGCAGACGAAGGTGCTGATTCCACCGGCCATCGGCTCGCAATAACCTCCGGAACGCCGCTAGCCACAAGGCTTCGGGCCAGACTTTCGCTCTCGTTAAAGACCGCCACCCGGTCCTTGGGCGCTCGAGCAGGCGGACAGCACCACCAGTTCTGTTTGGTGGAGCGAAGACCGATTGAAGTCGATGGCATTAAACAATGAAGACTCGTTACTGTTGTCGTGAGGGCTGTGAAGAACCAGTGCGGATCCGTTCCCACTTACGACGGCATGGCCGGCAAAGTGAAGTATCGTCGCCGCCGGAAGTTCGCGCACGAACGCGTCTCGGGTCGCTTGCCTACCCATTAGAAGGGTCGCCCTTGGAAAAGCGTCTGCTACGATGTGTCCTTCGATCCCGGCGTCTGGCAAACTGAGCAGTCCCAATTCTGGATGCGGGGTTGGGTCGGCAACAACCAACGCTCTGCTGTTCGCAGTGAGGCCACGCGGTTGCGTTGAACCTTTCAGATACAACACGCCGGTCGAGTAGCTAAAGGTGAAGAGGTCTGCGAGGTATCTCCCTTCCCTGTCGACGAGTGCATCAAAGGGAATACGATCCATGTCGCCGTCAGCTTCGATCATAGTGTGGGTATGATGCTGAAGAATCGGCTCGATTGAACTGATGAGCTGCTCGTAGAGCTCGCGGCCAGTCTCGCGGAGAGTTTCCACGTCTGACCTCGGGTTTGAGCATAAACTTGCGAATCTTAGGCTTTCGCGGCTCACAACAGACGCCGAGATGGAGAGCCACTTGTATTGAACGGCCGTACCGTCATACGTCCAGGCGGCTATGCCTTCTGGAAAGAGCGCGTAGGATAGGACGATTCGGTTTTGCCCTAAGAGCTTCCCAGCATCATGCAGATGGCGATAAACAGAGGAGACGCGAAAACCGTGTTTGCCGCCGGGTGAAGAGCGCCGAGAGGCTTCTCTATACCATTCCCACCATGCGAAGGCTGCTTCCGGGTTGCGGGAAAGCTCCAGGTGCACCATTCCCCGGTATGCGGGACCGCAACGCCTACTCCAAAGCAGACGCTGGTGTTCCGTAGTAATTGTTCGCAGGCCAATCTCGGCGAGAGCGATGGCTTTTTCGAAGTCTATCAGAGGCCTCGTCGCGCTGACCCGATACCTCCGCCGCCAGCCCTGAAGTACAAAGAAACTCAAAAGAGATAACGTCATTGCCTAGTCTCTCCACCTCGGACCGGACGGCATATAAGTGCTTGAGTGCTTGAGTGGGTTCGCCATGCATCAAACTCAGGCGTGCCGTTAGGATACTGACTTCGGCGAGCTTACCTCGAACCGACTCGTCCTGGGGGAGGCTGGCAAACAGGGATGACGCTTCTTCAATTTGTCGCGTGGCTCCATTTACATCGCCATACATGAGCAATGCCGCGGCCAGCCTCTCATGCACGACGGCACGCATGCCCAGGCCCGGGTCCTTGGCCGCCAATGCGAGCGCCTCCCGAAGGACCGAAGCTTCCAAATCCCAAAGACCAAGAAACTCCGCCGTATCGTCCAAACCGCTATACAAGTTGTACCCAGCCATATAGCCGACGTCGCTTGCCCAAAAACGATTAAGACCACGTTCATAGAGTGCAAGCGCCTCACCAGGCTCCGCGGTGAGGAGCATAAGATCCCCAGCAACCTTCGCAGCGCGCAGGTAGAGGTCTGGGACAGTGTGATCGGCGCGGATCCGTGAGCTTGTGTCGATGAGACGAGCAGCTAGTTGCAATCTTTCGCTGAGCTCTGCACACTGGGCGTGAATCGAAGGACGCGCGAGCCTGCAGCCAGTAATAGGAAGTGGCCTGCAGGCTGGCCCAAAGGCCTCGCGACAACCCGTAGCACTCCTCTGCACGATAAGACAATCTTGTTGCATAGAGCACTTCCCACCGCGACATGAGCCATCCAGCGCGATTGCCAGCTCTGCTGAAATGAGCGCTCGCCTTAGTCGCTGATTGAGTCGCACGGAGGTAATCGCCCATTGCATTCGCGTTGTGGCTCTGTGCCATCCATAACACGGCTTCGCTGAACTGCGCGTCCTTCGCCCCGGAGGTCAGAAAATCGAGGAGCCATCGATCGCGGTGCGAACCAGCGAGCCGGTGAGCTAGCACATGAAGAGTTTCTCGGGTTGCGGTGCTCTCAGGCGTGGTCGGCTGGCCGGTGGGTGGAAACGCCTGCGGCAGCCATGAAGACAATGCAGCATCCAAATATGATTCAACCCGACCATCTATTGCGGAATCGGTGGCAGAACCGTGCGGGGCCTGGAAGCGGCGCAAAACCCCGTGTTGCCCTCCCGTCGTATTTTCAATAGAAGAAAGCTGCGCTCTCGCCACATCCGCCCAGGGCGATGCGGGATCCAGTTGCAGGTATCGCTTCCAATCCTCTTGGGCGTCCGTATAGGACTGGAGATCTTGCTCAATGAGTGCCCGGTTGAAAAGAGCTATAAGATCATTAGGCTTCTGATCAAGTACCGTGTTTAGCAATGTGTATGCACTTGCGGAATCAATCTCATTGTGCAGTTGTTGCCCTCGCAGATAATAGGCCGTCGCCAGATCGGTGCACGCCTCTATAAGCTTGGGGTGGGCCTTCACAACCTGGCTTTAACCTGGAGATAGCGGCTTGATAGTTGCCGTCCAACAAATCCGAGCGTCCCTTCGCCTGAATCGATACGAGGTCAATATGGAGACTCGCTTAAGTGTTTGCCAATCACATCTTCAGCCTCATTCAGCGACTGAGGCCGATCCGCTGATGCATTGTCTCCGCGAAACAACAATCGCGGCGGATTTGCACCCGGAATCCTCAGATCAAATGCTCCGGCGATCGCTGTACGCCTGAGCCAGCATCCGGTTTACGTCAGCTACCGAAATGGCCTCCCCCGGCTCCTTCGAACCAGCCGCCTTGCGGCCCTCTGGATTCTCATCCCTGCGCCAAACAATAGCGGAAGCGATCAGCAGCAGCGCAAAAACAAGCCGCCGAGGCCCATCGCATCTTCGGCGAAACGCCCGTGCAACAGAGTCTGGAACATGGCCGTCGAACTCTTGATCCTGAGGATGGACTACTGCGCGCAGGATCTCGGGATCAGGCCCGATTCCTGGGGATGCGCTCTTGAGACTAGGTTAACCACGAGCGAATTTCGCCACTCTGGCGTGGAGCTTCCCTAGATCCATAACCCCCGCTTGCTCGCCGGGGGTTAGTTCATCTGCGAAATCCTCCACCGCCCCGCGCAGGAGCGGACCGCAATGGTCGCATTCGGCTCGCGCGGCTCAAATAATCCTCCAAACTCTCGGTCGTGCTTCTCGCCGCTACCCCCAGCCATACAGTTTCCGGCGGGCATTGCGGACCCTCTGCCTCAGCCACATCGATTCTCAGCTGAGCAAATCGCCTCACCACTTTCTTGCTCCGCTCTAAACGCCTCTGGCATACTTGGCAGCTATTTAGATGTGTCCGGGCATTTTCATCGCCCCGATCAACGACTCCTTGTTTTTTCCCGGCCGAAGCAAGCTGGAGAAGCTCTTCGATTTGACTACTGTTCAAATGTGCTCCGATGCCGCCCTCCCCTTTCTAGAACGACTCTGCTGGCATAATCCCCTCAGACGGGGTCCGCGGATTTCCCGTGGAACTCCGGCCTTTGGGCCACTCATTCGCTCGCGCAACTCCCTGGTGATAGACGCGTGATGATGCTTTCCACACCCTTGGTGGTGAGACCCATTCCCGGTAGCTCTGCGATCGCACGCGTGGTAGCCCTGCCCGGTAGTGAAGCCAGAAAATGTTTCGGTTGCGTTTCTCGATCCGGCCCGGTGAGGGCAGAACGCGAGATTAACGTCGGCTTCCTGGATCTAAACGGTGTGTTCTATAGACTTGGGACTGCCGGTGGAATCTTCACCAGCGGCTGCGACGAACTCGTCCTTAATCTCGTCGAGTCTGATTTGCCCCACGTTTCTGTGAATACGATGCTTTAAAGTGATCCCGAACGACATTCGCCGCCAGTACCTTTATGTAGCCAAGAAAAGCGTCAGGATGCTGTTCCTCTAAGTTTCGCAGAACCCGGTACTGGCCTGCGCAAAGCTTCAGGTAGGTTTCTTGTATTAGGTCATCTACAGTCTGCCTGGAAGAATCGCCTGACCGGGTCGCCGTACGTAACACCACCGACGCGATTAGGCGATGAAATCGTCGAACAAACTCCTCCCAAACATCCACGCTGCTCGAAGCAGCGCAGCGGCGCAGCAGTTCGTCAATCGATATGGAGGAGAGATTATCCAGTTGCTCGGATTGTTCAGTGTGTCTGCAGGAGCGGCCTGATTCTATAGGATTTACTCCCAAAAATCGATGAAAACCCGCCCGCAGCCAACATGGTTCAACCCGGGGTCGAGCAGCGGGGGTCATCCCTGGATCTTATGCGTATCGATTGAACATCAGGCCCCGCGGCAAGATGGCCGTCCCGCATTTGTTGCGTTTTCGGGTGCGCCGTAGGCTTTCGACGGCACCTATCGCGTCCGCACATCACACGACGGACGGCGAAAATATCGCTTTGCCGAATTCGTGCCGACCGACATTAAGGGGAAATGGCCCCAAGAGCCCAACACTCCGCACTGCAGAAACGCTAAAACCATGGCTGGTATCAACAAGCGTAAGAGACATCACACTTCCTTGGTTTTAGAATCGACGAGCACATAGCTAAGTATTAGGTCTAAGTTATAACGGTCCTGTCTAAACGTGACGACTCGTTGGGCGCAGAAAGCAAAGGCAGCTAGATCCTCAAAGCCCAGTGCCGTCAGGCCAGGCACGCGAAAAGGCAAGCCAAGTGCAATGCTGATCTCGCGAGCCACCCAGAGACCTCTGCAAATTGTGGCCGCGCCCTGCCCGCCAGAGACACTACCCATACCCGGAAAGGCTGCGGCCATCGTCTTTATTACCGATCCGGACCAGAGACCAACATCGCAACCTGAGACGCTGCGCCTGCTTTACGGTCTAACTCGTGCGGAGACCAAGCTTGCAATGGTTCTTCTGGATGGCAAATCTTTATTGGAGGCGGCGGAGCTGAACAACGTAGGAAAGGAAACCGTGCGCTCCCAACTAAAGAGTATTTTTGGGAAAACCGGCACCCGGCGACAGAGTGAGCTGATAGGTTTGCTGGCCAGACTCCCAGAGACCGGTACGGCGACCGAATAGACCGCCCTTACCTCGGGATGGATACGCCGGCGTTGCGGATACGCAACAGTAGAGGATACGACCACCGCCAATACCGTCCGAAAGAGGATCGGGAGTCTTAGATCGGCTCAGGAAAGCAGAGGAAACCAGGACAGACAGGAAGGACCCTAAAAGTACGCCTCGGAGCAAGCAAACTCTGCTGCATTTAGGGCCAATGCTGTCTGTCCTTTTTTCCGTCAAGTCGGTTCGTCCCCCGATGTCAGGGGCAGAGCTGCTCCACAACCGGCACGTTAACAAACTTCCCCGCGCTGTTTGCCACCGAGCTTCCGCTGGGCACATTCGCGAGGCCCGTGGTCATACTCAGAAAGGTGTTTCCACTGACAGTTGGCACGTCCGCGATACAGGCAAAGTTGATGCCCACCGGGAAACCTGGCCCAACCGGAGTGATAGTGGAAGGCACGATTTGATTCCCGGTAATGGTCGCGCCCGAAGCCGCCGCAATCTGTATTCCATACCACGAAGCGGCCAGGACATTGTTGTTGATGATCGTAGTAGAGGTCGAACCAAACAGCCCAATGTCGTTGAAAGCGGCCAGGACAGAATTTCCATTGATCTTGATCGGAGCCGTTGCCTGGTAAACTTCGATGCCGCTTGAAAAAGCGAATGTCCCCGGCGTTACAGCAGCAAGGGGCGTCTCCGTAATCGTGTTCCCGGTAATCGTTGCCGCCACATTCAAGTCAGCTTCAATGCCACTGTTATATGCGTACGAAGAGGTATCGCCGCTCGCGGCCACAACGTAGTTATTGAGAATGCTCGCGGTGATGGTCCCCGAACTCGAGCTCAGAAGGCCTCCACTGGTGAAAGTGACCGTAGAAGCGTTAATCCCTTGAATCGCTCCGTTGCCTGTGTTCGGAAGGCTGATCACACTATTCTCGATCTCGTCCGTCGGAGAGACAGAGTTGTCATCACGAAACAGAACACCAACCACCTGTGTGTTCGCCGGTGATAGGTTCTGCACCACCACACGATTCAGTGTTCCCGGACTGCTGTCGTAAAGAATGCCTGCAGCTTCGCCGGAGGACGAACCAGTAATCCCTGTCCCGTCCACAGTAATTCCGGTGATATTCACCGGGCCGCCACTATTGGACACAGCCACGAGCGCCGACGCCAGCAGGGAGACCGGCACCGTGGGTGCCAGCACGCCGCTGGAAGGGCCGGTGATCACAACACTGGAGTTGTTCCCGCTGGCCGCCCCCTGGAGCGTCAGCGGCTGCAGAATCGCCACCTGCTCCGGATAAGTCCCGGCACACACATTGATCGTCGATCCCGGTGGTACCCCCGTCACCGCCTCCTGAATCGTCGTGAAGTCCGCCTTGCCCGGCTTGCACGTCCCCACATAATAGGTCTTCGCACTTGCGAACATTGGTTGATATGCCGCCAGAACTGCCACTCCAGAGAGAATCACGGTTAGCCTCAGCATTGAATCCTCCTGCCCTCACTGGAGAAAGCGGTCTGGCTCGGAAAAAAGGGCAAACAAATTGAAAATTATTTTGGAGTTTCGTGGACCCGCGGAGCGGGGCACTCTGGGAAAACACTCGGATGGGTGTTGCGGATACGCAACAGCGCAACCATATTTGCCCTGCCGCGCATACTCTCAAAAAGACGACTGGGAATCTTAGATCCCCTCCGCCGAGTCCCCCGCCAAAACCCGCTGCCCCACCTGCGCAAAGCTATAAGTCCCGGCCAACGGATTCAACGTAAACACGAAGATCACATCGAACCGATCCTTAGGCCAATTTTGCGGAACAACCTCCGCCCCAAGAATGAAATTCGCGATCACGGGAATGCCCTCATGCCGCCAGGCGATCAGGACGGGCCCGTCACACGCCAGGGCAGCCTGAGCCAGCGCCGTCTCCTGTCCTTTGCTGAACTTCAGGTTGATATCCACACCGATCAGCTGAGCAAGAGGCGTAACCGTCTCCTCCGAGCGGCGGCTTCGCGTGTCACCAGGCTCCGGATCGGTCACCGCAGCGGAGGCAAAAATAAACGCAGGCTTCGCTAACAGCGCATTTTGCACCGGCCCGTGAGCAGGCGCAAACAAACAAGCCAGCGCGCCCGCCCGCTGCCAGCCGCGCACACTCAGGTGATGAGCACTGCTCGCGCCCGTCTCATCCACGCCGGCAACCTTGCCCGCCGGCTTTTCCGCATGGCGGATAATCATGATTTTCGGAGCCTTCGCCGAGCCGACATCCCCTCCCTCTCCTTATTAACGCTTCCCTGCTGGCTCCAAGAACTCCACCATTTTCGGATACGCTTCACCATCCTCTTCCATCGCGGGCCCTTCCACAGGGCAAACACACCGCGGCGGAAGCACCCAGCCTCCCTTGTACAACGTAAGATAGGAAGCTGGCCTCTACTACCATCATGAGCGAAGAATTCGAACAAGCCCACGAAAACCTCGAGCACGCCGCCCATGGCCATACCCCAAGGGCCACACCCGCCCGGCCATCATCATTGCTATCATGGCCGCGGCCTTGGCCCTGACCGAATTTGCCGCCAAGGACGCGCAGACCAGCTACCTCATCAACCATATTGCAGCCAGCGACACCTGGGCCCAATATCAGGCCAAAGCCGTCCGGCGAACCGTATTGACCTCTGAGGCGGAGCTCCTGCAAAGCCTGCCCGCCGCCAATGATCCCCAGGTACAAAAGCGCATCGCCGATGCCCAGGCCAACGCCGTCCGCATGCGTTCTGAGCCCGGAGCCGACGGTATGGACCAGCTCGCCGAGAAGGCGCATGAGCAGGAGCATCTGCGCGACCACGAATGCACCGCAACCACGAGCTGGAAATCGCCAGCGGCGGACTGCAGATTGCCATCGTCCTGGCTTCCATCTCCGTAGTCGTCGAGCTGCCCCTCTTCATGATCGCCAGTATTGCCCTTGGGGTCCTGTCCGTAATCTATGGGCTGCTCGGCGGGTTGTCTGTTTTGTAGCCGTCAGCAAGGGTACCGCCTACTTCGCCGCAGCGAGGCTTTTGAAGGGTACGGGCTACCTCGCCGCAGCGAGCATCAGCTCGTACATAAATGCTATGCAGCCAATCCGGCTTTAGCCGCTGAGGGGCGAGACCGGCGAATCCCTTCCTCAAGCGCACAGCCATCCGACGAGTTTCCCTACCCTTCCTCCACATCTTTATTTACCAACCGCTCTGGACGGCAAGACCGATCCGTACTACTGTCGAACCAAGGTCCCCCAAATGCTGGGAATCAGTCCCCTAAACACCTTATGGGGGCGGGAAAAATAAAATTTGAGCACCTTCGTGAAACAAAGGACTTAGCCGCGGCCACAGCGATAACAAGAACGGGAACATCGCATTCCTGAGGACGCAACACCAACCAGGTCCGGCTTCCTTTGGACGCCCTAAGGGGCACAACAGACTGATCTTTCTCAACTAGCGCAACACTGAGGCCCCTGAGCAGCGAGGCTGGCGCGAAATTTACCCGCCAGCCACCTCGCTCGGTGGGAGCCCCCGCATTTATGCCGGGGAAGGAGCGCTTTAGCGCTCCGTGAAACAGTCTCGACGCTCATCACGCGCTTTAGCGCTGGCAACCAACCGAACCACCGTGAAACGTTGCGGGACCAAACGCCACCATTCCATAACAAGGCCCTCAAAGCCTTCTCTTCCTAAGCGCATCTTCGCGATAAGTAGGAGCATAAGACATGATTGCTGATCGAGCCTGGATCGAACGCAACCTCGGATTCAATCCCGCACTGACCTCTGTGCCCGACTCAACCTTCGCCTTCAAGAAAGCCATCAAGCCCGCCGCCACTTCGGAGGACTTCCAGCGGGAGATCATCGATTTTGATTCCGAAGGCCCGGAAGGCGCGGCCTTCATGGCCTTCACCACGGCGACCGGGCTCAGCCGATTCACTGACATCCCGTGGCCCAAAGGCCTCGAACCCAAAACCGGACCCAAGCCAACCGGCCGAAGCAACAGCTCCCTGCCCCAGGCAGACGTGTTAGTCGTGACCTGGACGGTAGACGAGGGCCACGCGTTGAGCCGAGTCTTGACCCCAGGCAAAGACTCCAGGAACGACTACGTCTCCTACGCGCACAACTACACCACCATCGCGAGCAAGATGAGCAAGGGCTGTCCCGCCGTCGAGGCCAAACGCCTCGGCGCCTACTGGACCACCACCATCGGAGCCAAAAAAGTACTTATCTTCAAATCCGATTCGCACTTATCCCAGGACACCAACCACGCCACCCCCAAAGGCAATGCGACCCTACCCAATCAGGACGTCTGGCAACAGATCATCCAGGAGGTCCAGCCCAAGCTCGTCATCACCACCGGCACCGCCGGCGGCATCGGCAAGCAATGCGAAGTAGGCGACGTCGTCGTCAGCCCGATCGTGCGCTTTGACTGCGACAAATGGTTAAAGCGGGAGCCCTTCCACGACGCTTCTTACCAGGACATCAAGCCCGCCTCCAAATATTTCGCGACCGCCAAAACCCTCTTCAAAGCCAATGCCGCGCAGCTCCCCAAGGACAACACCCGTCCCCCGGCCATCCTACCGGCTACGGGACTTCCCTCCTCCGTGCTGACCACTGACTTCTTTGGCTTCGACACCTCCGACAATCATTTCGGCCTCAAGGGTTTGGGCGCCGTCTCAGAGATGGGAGACGCAGTGCTGGGCCTGGTCGCACAGCAGATGGGCAACGCTGCTCCCCGTTGGGTCGCGGTGCGCAATGTCTCCGATCCCCAGATCAAGGCCGAAGGCACCCTCAAAGACCAGGCAAATGCGGCCGCCACCATCTACAAAGGATTTGGCCGCTGGAGTTCGGTATGCAGCGCGATTGTTTGCTGGGCGCTCATCGCTGCCGAAAAGTGAGACTCCCGCTAAATCGGATGAGCCGGATGGATCGAAACTCCGCCATTCACCGTTTGGAAATGAAGAGTCGCCCCACCCTGTCCAATATTGGTGTCGATCTGATGACCGATCTTCCCCTGAATCGTGATCGGAAACTCCACCGATATGCCACCGTTCACCGTCTGCGCGACCAGGTGCGCGGAATACTGATCGGGAGCCTTCACGCTAACGCCGCCATTGGTCGACTTCGCAACCAGGCCGGCTCCGCGCCACTGATTTCCGTCGAGCCGCACATCCAACCCACCATTCACGGTAGTAGCGTGTACGTCGCCCGCCAGATCATTGAGCGTGAGTCCGCCGTTTGTCGTATCGACATTAATCACGCCCACAACGTTGGTCACCTTAATCCCGCCGTTCATCGTATGCAGCTCAGCGTTCACATGGCGCGGCACACGCAAACTCCAATTCACAGACCAGCTGCGGTGAGAAAATCCCCACGACTGTGGTCCTTCAGCGTGGATGGAGCCAGTGGTGACGATTTTTACTTCCTTCACCAGCGACTCCGCCTCCTCGCGGCTAGCATCCTGCGCAATGACGCGCGCCTCCAATGCAATATCCTGGCGCTCTTCGCCAATTACCTCAATCCCGCCGTTCTTTCCCGACACACTCAGCTGCCCATTGACCAGTGGCAGCGTGGTGCTCCGCAGCTCGCAAACATGGTCCTGATGGCCAAACCAGTTGTTGTTGGTATTGCCTTCATCGCCACCGCACGGCGCAGTAGTGAATTGCTGCGCAGAAAGGTGGCCCGCAAAGAGCAAGGCTGAAAGAACTAAAACGGCACACCTGGGCATCCATGCCTCCTGGTAAGCGACCTAAAAGGCTGATACGCAACGCCGAACCATCCGGTTCCCCAACAAACGACAGAAAACAATACCCGAGGTTGTACGAAACCTGATCCGGGCCCCGACGATCCGGGAAGAATACCCGCCCCCACAAAATAGCTATGTCGCTCACCCGATTGGGTGTCTTACCCTATATGGATGCGAAACGGCTTTTTGCTCGCGTTTGTGACCCTTCTCCCGCTCGCCCTTGGCGCCGCGGAGCAGGATTCAACCTCGGCCGGCTGGCGCCAGGTGCAAGGGCTCGGTCCGCACACCAGGGTCTACATCAAGACCGACAAAGAAAGCGCTCTTTGCTATGTGCATTCCGTAGAAGAGCAAGAACTTACCTGCGGCCGCTCGGAAGCCATTGGCTCTCCTGTCCTGACCTTCCCACGCGCGGAGATCAAGACCATCAAGCTTTTGCGCAAGGGCCTTGGCCTGGCCGCAACCCTCAGCGCCGGCTACGCCGACGACCTCTTACCCGGTCAAGTCATCTACCAACGCTGAAGGCTTTCTCCCGCTGAGAAGTGCACCGGCTTCGGCCTGTACATGATCGACCACTAAAATCCTCTAGAGCCGATCCCGCCAATACTCTGGCCGCCTGCTGCCGTGGGCCACAGCCCAGATCGTGACTACGGATTCTTGCTGCGAATAGATGACAGAAAATGGAAACCGCCATAGCAGAAAGCGCCTGGTGTTGTTCTTGCCTGGTGGCCAGAGATCCGGCATAGCAAGAATCGTTTCGGCGGCTTGACGCAGTTCTTCGATAAAGTCCGATGCAGCCTTGAGGCTGTGCCTCCTGTACCAAGCGACCGCGCTCTTGGCGTCGTCGATCGCACCCTGGTGGTATTCGAGACGGTTACGGCTCATTCACCATAGCCAGGAGCTCGCGATGGAGTTGTTCCCACGGGACCGTCACAGACTTGCCGGCCTTCAAATCTTCCATTCGGCGAGCCACTTCCTCGTCCCAAGCCTCTTGAACAGAGTGATCCGTCTTCTCAAGGCTATCGAGCAGCGTGTTAGCCAAAGCTGCGCGCTCGTCGACCGGGAGAGCGAGTGCTCGTCGTAGAAGATCGGAAACCTCTGGGGTCATAGCTCTAGTCTACCTCCGACGGGTAACAGTCCGTCTATGATGCCTATGAAGCGGCCGGCCAGCGTTGCTGACCGTTTCGAGCCTGCGACAGCAAAGCACAAACCTCTTCCTCTGTAGTCTGCTCGAAGTTTCGATAAAAGCTGCCCACCGAGTGAAAGGACGTTGCAATACGCGCGCAGACCATCTGGTCCACCTCGCCGAGTAATTCGTTATAGGTGCTCTCCGCGGCCACGGGCACGGCAACCACGACTTCCCGTGCCCACGGCCGCACACTCCGCACCGCAGCCAGCATGCTCGCTCCGGTAGCGAGCCCATCGTCAACCAGGATGACCATGCGATCCTCGATCGGCGACGGCAGGCGGCCATTGCGGTAGGCACGCTCCCGGCGCTCGATTTCCGGCTTCTCCCGTCGCGCTGCTGCTTCAACCACTTCCAGAGGAATGTTGAATTCACTCAGAACCGCCGCATTGATGGCGACTGTTCCATCACTCGCAACCGCGCCCATCGCCAGCTCTTCCAGGCCCACTACTCCGAGTTTTCGCACCACCAGAATGTCCAGCGGAAGATCCAACGCACGGGCAACTTCATACGCTACTGGTACGCCCCCGCGCGGCAGCCCGAGAACGATTCCATCCTGCCAATCGCGCGCGATGTCCGATTCCTGGCTCGCATCCTGGACAGCACGCGCTAATACCCGGCCCGCATCTCTGCGGTCCCCAAACAACTCCGCTCGGCACACCATCTTCGAGCCCCTCTCCCCTCAGCGGGCTGCGTGGGTCCGCTCCGTAACCATCACTGTACGGACGAATCCACGGTTCCGCTCAAGAATGGACTCAGCTTCTTCCCCGCGATCGCCGGCATGTACCAGGACAAACAGCCCGTCCCGTCCCATCTCTTCGTCCAGCAGCTTAATGGTGTCTTCAGCCACCCCCAGGCCCCGCAGAGTCTCCGTGAGATCGATCTCCGTGTAAACAGGCTGCTCCTGGTTAGCTTCCGCAGCGTCCCCCCGGCTGGAAAAACCCGGCCCGTTCGTGTGGGAATCGTTTTTAAGGCTATGCCGCACCTTCCACGGGATACTGTGCTTCCCTTCCAAATCGTGGGGGGTGTGTATTGACTCTGGACTTCGCTGCTGTTCTCGTATGCCGTGCTTCGATAAAGCAACGCCGATGTCACTGGTGTGAAAGCCGGCGATTTTTAGGTCGGCAATCGCGTCACGTGCTGACACTGCTTTCAGAAACAAGGCTGCCACCAGGTTGGAACGCGTCAGTCCCATTCTTCGTATCGGATGAGTCCACATATGCTTGATCCTCCCTCCTGCTTGGATGCCCGCGACGGGGCTTAGATGTCCAGGCCGGCTGGCGCCCTATTCGTGCTGAATTTCTTCCTCCCTGTGCTAGTCTGACTCCCTTGAAAGGGTGGGTTTTAATGAATTCGAGGGCACTATCCGTCTGGTTGTTATTCGTCTGTTTTTTGCCAGGGTGGGCATTTGGTCAGCAGACCACGGACACCATCCACCTCACGACGGGGCAACTTCAAACGCTTAGTGGGGAGTATACCTCCGCCGAGGAGCCGGATCTCCCAGTTAGTTTCTATATAAAGGATGGGCAGCTATTCACTGAGTCGGAGCGCCACTTCCCGGCTGCCTTGAACCCCGTGTCGGCGACTGAATTTGCTCACGCGGGTGACCGCTACCGCTTCTCACCGGATGCCTCTGGCCGCTCTTCCACGGTTGCTGTCACCTATAAAGGCGATCCGGTTACCTACGTCATGGCGCGCACCGGCGAAGCTGTGCACCATGCTTTTCCCTCGTATGAGCGGCAGGAAGCGACCATCCCCATGCGCGACGGGATCAAACTTCATGCCGTCATCCTCATCACCGGCGGGCGCGCCCGGGTCTTTCCCCATCCTCCTGGACCGGACTCCCTATGGCGTCGACGGCCTGACCATGGCGAACTTCTATCTCCGGCGGCCAGAGTTGGCGCGAGCGCAATACATCTACGTCGGCGAAGATATTCGCGGCCGATACAAGTCCGGAGGTACCTTTGAGCTGAGCCGCATGGTCGTCGATCACTCCGATCCAAAAGTTACGGACGAGAGCACCGATGCCTATGACACCGTCGCGTGGCTGATCAAAAATATCCCCGGGAACAATGGCCGCGTCGGGGTCATCGGCACCAGCTACGATGGGGCCTTAACCATGGCAGCGGGCATTGATCCTCATCCTGCCGTGAAAGCGATCTCTCCCCAGGCGCCCATGATCGATACCTGGATGGGTGACGACTTCTTCCACAACGGCGCCTTTCGTCAAACCTACGGTTACGACTACGCCATGGGCCTGGAGCAAAACAAAGAGAGCTCCGAGGTGAGTTATGGCAAGGATGTGGATGGCTACGATTACTTTCTGCAGCGTGGCTCCTTTGCCGAGGATGTTCGCCGGTCTGACGCCAGAACGCCCGAGGGCAAGGTATTGCCCTCGTGGCAGATATTCCTGCAGCACCCTTCGTACGACAACCTTTGGTATGTGCGCGCACTGCAGCACCACATGACGGCCGTGACGGTTCCTACCCTTGAAGTCGGCGGCTACTATGACCAGGAAGATATGTGGGGGCCGCAGGAAGTCTACGCAACCCTCGAGCCGCGCGACGCTCGGCGGGAGAACTTTCTCGTGCTCGGCCCCTGGCGGCACGGCTCCTGGTCCGGGTCGACGCGTAGTCTGGGCGTCCTTAAATATGGCGAGCCGATCGGGACGGAATACCGCAAGCAGATCGAGGCGCCCTTTTTCGCAAAGTATCTAAAGGACCAACCGGGCTTCGATCTTGAGGATACGGCCAGCTTTCAGACCGGCTCGAATGTCTGGAAGCGCTACCCGCATTTCCCCCCAGCCCAGGCCGCACCGTCCAGGCTCTACTTGGCAGCCGGCAACCAACTGAGCTGGCAACTGGGGAAGGAAAAAGTGAAGGTTAGCTATTTCTCCGATCCCGGCGACCCAGTACCCTATCGCCATCGACCCATCCAGCCGACCTATGCCCCAGGCTCGAAATGGGGGACCTGGATGACAGAGGACCAACGCTTTGTCACCGGGCGCAAGGACGTGGCCGTCTGGACGATGGGCAAGTTGGACCATGACCTCACCGTTACCGGCGAGGTGATTGCGGATATATTCGCCTCCACAACAGGCACCGACCTGGACATGGTAGTGAAGCTGATCGACCAGTATCCCGACGATGATAGCGATCCGTCCATGCGAGGCTACCAGCTCATGACCAATGAGGAGATCTTCCGCGGCCGCTACCTGAAAGCCTTTGACAAACCTGCAGCGCTTCCCGCAAACCAGCCGCGCGAATTTAGATATAGCCTTCACGCAGTCGATCATGTCTTCAAGAAAGGGCACACCCTTTTGGTCGAGGTGCAGAGCACCTGGTTCCCTCTCTATGACCGCAACCCGCAGACCTTCGTTCCCAACATCATGACTGCCCACCCGGACGACTACCAGAAGGCCACCGTCACCATCCTCTCGGATAAGGCCCATCCATCGTCGCTGATCCTGCCGCTGGTGAACGGCAAATAAAACCGGGCGGCCGCCCGGAAAGCCTGGCCGCCGCCCTATTTGACTAGCCCTCAACTGACCGTGATGCGCGTAGCCGCGATCGTACCGGTTACCTCCGCACCTTGGTCGCCCTTCAAGTCAAAGGTCTTGAAGGTAAACGTTCCGGTATAGCTGTTGCAGTCCTTAGAGACCGTGTTGTTTTCGTCCAGGGTAAAGGTTCCATTTGCCGGTCCGGTGCTGGTGGGGTCGAAGGTCCAGCCGATGTGGTGAAGGCGCACACTATGCGAGCCGGTCGCCTTCCAAACACCAAAGCAGATATTCCCCTGGGCGGGCGCCAGAAACGCATTTTCAAACTCGGTCCCGTCGCTATGCCACTGGTCAAGGGTCTCGTTAAACAATGCACCGTTTGCCGTGTAGACGACATGCCAAAGCCCCACGATGGGTTCGCGGGAGCCGTTAAAGTAGGCTTCCTCCTCACCTCCAGCAGCCGCGAACATCGGCATCTTAATGGGACTTCCCGATCCCAGGTTAGAGAAACTACCGCAAGCGGCGCGCGCAGTGGTGGCAGCAAAGAGCAGGCTGGCGACCGCAAGCATTGTCAAAATTCCACGCGACAGCCGCCCCGTCTTCTTCGTGATTCGATTCATGGTGCTCCTTTCGCGCTCGTCCCAAAGCGAGCGACGTGGGCCCGAGTGTGGGGGCACTCGTGCAGCGGGAGCAATGCCCTGCCAGGTGATTTATTTCTCCCCCGATAACCCACAAATCAGCAATCACTTAGACGAAGTTATCCCTGCGCGGCAGAGGTTATGAAAGGCGACACACGCCTCCTCTCCGGATGCTAGACTCATCTCCGCTGGTACAGAGAGGGTGAGCAGTGGCGGTTTCGCCGGCCGAGAACGTGATTCGCTTTGGCCTCTTTGAGCTTGATCTCAAAGCCGGGCAACTGAGCAGGAATGGCACTAAGCTCCGGCTGCCGCAGCAACCGCTGCAACTCCTGGCTGTGCTCCTCGAACGCCCCGGTGAGATAGTCACCCGCGACGAACTGCGGCAGCGTCTTTGGCCCTCGGACGTATTTGTCGACTTTGACCACGGACTTAACAAATCCGTCCAGAAACTCCGCGACGCGCTGGGTGACTCGGCAACTTCTCCTCGTTACATAGAAACCATCCCCCGCGTCGGCTACCGCTTCATCGCTCCGCTGAGAAACGGAACAGGACCCCTAGGGCCCGAAGTTGCCATAAAGATCGAACGCCCCACCCTTGCAGCTGCGGCTCCCGCGGTAGCCGGCAAACAACGGGCGCGATGGTGGATCCCTGTCACGGGTATCTTCGCGGTATGCGCCGTCCTCACCGTGTATTTTTCCTCTCCGCACCGTCCGCCTGTCATTAAATACACGCAGCTCACCGATTTCACTGATTCCGCGTCGACACCAGCCTTATCGCCAGACGGCCACATCCTCGCGTTCATTCGCGGGGGTAGTCAATTCATGTCAGCCGATCAGATCTACGCCAAGGTGTTACCCGACGGAGAAGCCAGACGCCTGACCGACGACCCGCAGCTTAAGTACAACCTGGCCTTCTCGCCAGACGGCTCGCAGATCGCCTACACGGTTATGGAGAGTCAGTCTTTCGGTACGTACGCCGTCTCGGTATTGGGAGGTGATTCGCATCTTCTGATGCACAATGCCGCGGGACTCTCCTGGCTCGACCCGGAGCATCTTCTCTTCTCCCGCACGCGCTCAGGGGTGCATCTAGGAGTCGTGACCCAATCGGTTACTGGCGACCATTATCGCGAACTGTATTTCCCTCCCCACGAACGGGGCATGGCGCACTACTCCTACGCTTCTCCCGACCGCAGGTGGGCTTTAGTCGTGGAGATGAATGGGCAGGGAAACTGGGATGTATGCCGGCTCATTTCGCTCGACGGGCGATTTCAGGCTAGACCGATAGGGCCAGAAGGTGCGTGCACCTCCGCCGGCTGGTCTCCCGATGGCTCGTGGATGTTCTTCATCGCTACCCTAGAAGGACAAAGTCATCTGTGGCGCCAGCGCTTTCCCGATGGAAAGCCGGAGCAAATCACCTTTGGTCCCACGGAAGAAGAAGGATTAGCTGTTGTGGATGAGCGGTCGGTCATCACCTCGGTCGGATTGCGGGAAAGCGCTATTTGGATCCACGATGGCGATGGGGAACGATCCCTATCTTCAGAGGGAGAGATCGGCGCAGACCTGTCCCCTCCGTCTTTTTCGGCCGACAATAAGATCCTTTATTATCTCCTGCGTCGTGCACCGGCGGGTTCGGGTCCAGAACTTCGGCGCATGGCAATCGATTCGGGTAAGAGTGAAGCGGTGTTTCCCGGCGTTTCCATGCTGACCTATGATGTGTCGCCAGATGACAAACAAGTCGTCTATGCCACAGCCGGACGCGACGGAAAGTCGCAGTTGTGGCTCGCGCCTATCGACAGAAGTTCTATCCCCAAACAGATCGGTCAATCCGGCGAGACCTGGCCTTTCTTTGGTCCTCGGGGAAAAATCATCTTTCAAATCGCGGAGGGAAACGCCAACTACCTGGAGGAGATGAATGAGGACGGATCGGGACGTGCGAAAGTTGTTCCTTACCCGATCGATGACGCTACAGAGATCTCGCCCGGCCGAAAATGGCTGATGGGGATCGTTCCTTATTCAGACGGCAAGAGTGTAGTGCCCATGGATATGGCCATTCCGCTCGACGGTGGACCTCCGGTGCGCATCTGTGCAGGTTACTGCCCCGCGACATGGTCGTCGAGCGGAAAGTTCCTGTTCATTGCGGTCGAAGCGCCGACACAGACAAGCGCGGGGCGAAGCCTGGCGATTCCGGTTGGTCCCGGGGAGAGCTTGGCCGCGCTTCCTCCGGGAGGAATCAAGGCGGGGGCAGAACCAGATGAGGTGCCGGGCTCCCAATCGGTGAACCGCGCATTGTTAGTGGCCGGCAAAGACCCCTCGCATTTTGCATATGTGAATACTACGACGCACCGGAACCTCTATCGAATTTCGCTACCCTGACCAGAGCTTCGCGTATATACAATCCAGGCATCCCTATGAAAATTGCTCGACCGTTTCTTGCCGCGCCGTTCGTGTTCGCGCTTCTGGCTTCTTTTGCAGTTGGGCGTGCTCAAGTTCCGGAGAATATGACGCCGCTGCTGCTCGCAGTTCAGGACGCACCCGTACCCTTTATGGGCTCGGATGGGCAGATACACCTGGTTTACGAATTGGGAATGACGAACTTCTCCAGCGCCGAGATCACCGTGGAGAAGGTCGAGGTGGTCGGCGACGGTTCCGTCTTGCAGACTCTCGATTCAGCTGCTGTAACCGGACGTCTGCAGCCCGCCGGCCTGCGTGAGTCCGCGGGGACGCTTGCCAAGAGCACCCACGGCCTGCTCTTTCTCAATATTGCGCTCGCTCCCGGAAGCAAGGTCCCCGCTGAGCTGTCGCACCGCGTTGCATTGCGTGTGAGCGCTGCGCCGCCTGGGCACCAGGAACTAAGTGAAAGTGGCGGTCCCACCATGGTTGATAAGCGATCGGTTGCGGTGATCGGTCCTCCGCTGCGTGGTGAGCGTTACATTGCAGCGGATTCCTGCTGCGACGCTACCCGCCATCAGCGGGCGGCACTCCCCGTCAACGGCCGCGTATGGTTAGCGCAGCGCTTCGCGGTGGACTGGGAGCAAATGGATGCAGGCGGCCATATCTATACCGGTCCCCGGGAGAAGCTCGAGAGCTATGCGATCTTCGGCCAGTCTGCGCTCGCGGTGGCAAACGCTGTGGTGGTTTCTGTCATCGACGGGCAGCCCGAGCAGACGCCGGGTAGTTATCCCACTAACATCACGCTCGACGCGGCGGACGGAAACTCGGTCATTCTTGACCTTGGCGAGAAGCGCTATGCGCTTTATGCCCACCTTCAGCCGGGAAGCATCAAGGTTCACCGCGGCGACAAGGTTCGTCTAGGCCAGGTACTCGGGCTGGTGGGTGATACCGGCAACTCAGTCGTTCCCCATCTGCACTTTCAGGTGATGGATGGCCCGTCCTCCCTCTCTTCCAACGGGCTTCCCTACGAGATCAGCGATTTTGAGATGACCGGCAAATCCGATGGTACCGCGGCTTTCGATAAGGCGGAGACCGATGGGACTCCGCTGCCCGTTACCCCGATCTCTCCACCGCAGACGATCAAACAGGCAATGCCCCTTGACCAGACGATTATCTCGTTTCCGGCGCATTAGACACTTCTACTGTGGCATCTGGGACTCTTTGGGAGCCGGAACCTCGCCAGCAGGCTAGTGCCGAATGAACCACACTATGCCGATCACCAGTAAGAGCACGCCCAAGGCTGTGGCTCGGACTGTCCCCAATCGATTCTGCCAATTGCTATTGCCGTTCATCCCGGCACCTCGCCCAACATTATAGGCGCCTACTGCGGAACTCCGTTGAATTCCATGTACACGGTCAGCGCAACCTCTCCAGCTGCTTTTCCGCCATCTGTGATGCTCCAGCGTAGCTGCTGCGGGGGCGCGTCTTTCGGGGTCGCCGGCGCAGTCAGAAAGATCTGCGCAGGGTAGGTGCTGTGCGGTTCCAGGTGGTAGAGGACATCTTTCGCCGGCGGAGTCCAGCCCTCGGGTAGTGAGGCGTGGAGGATAAGATCCCGTGACTGATCGCTATCGTTACGCAGCAGGAGAGGCACCCACAGGCCACGACCTGCACTCAATGCCGTTTGTGGTTTGAGGAAGCTCATGACCGACGTCAATCCGTGGGCCACATAGAACTGCTGATAAAACGCCCACGGGCCGCCCAACTCAAGACCCACGGGAGGACGCTGTACGGGTTGATAGCAGGGGGGCGGCGCGTAGGGTATCGCCGTATGGTCGATACCATCCCACACGTCTGCTTCCAGCTGAGACTTCACCAGCGACTTGGCGAGTATCAGGTAATCCGGCATGTGTACGTAGTAGTCTTCCAACGGATCGATCTGGGTGGCATACAAGTCCCACTCGGTTTTGTTCAACGTCGAGAAAGGAACTCCCTTGCTGCTCGAGATATCGCTGGCCAGGTACTTTGGACCGTGGTGCTCAAGAAAATCCTGATGGCTGGCATCAGAAAAGAAGTAGAGTTTCTTGGCCTGCCAGGGATGAAGCCCTTCGCCGTAGTTGCTGATGCCCTGGTTACGCCGCGGTGCGTTCACCTGCTCAGGAAATACGGCCGGATCCCCCGCTATATCGAAGGCCTCGTTTGCCACCACGGAGGCAGCTTGATGATCGCCGTGGTTCTCTCCCGCCACGTAGCCAGGCATCCAGGTAATGATGACTTCAGGGCCGGGTCAAACGAATAATGCGCACCACCTCATCGAGCGCCTCCCCATGGCCAAGCGTTTCGAGCGAATGAAGAACGTCCTGCGTTGGCGTATCGGAACCATGCAGGAACCAGATGTTGCTGATGCCGCTTACCGCTAACGACTGGCGCGCTTCCATCTCACGCTCGTCGGCCATTGCCTTGGCATGCTCTATGCCGAAAGCGTTGCTGCCCGAGTTGCCCCGGGTGGTAAAAACGACGGCCACTCGTTTGTGCTCGTCGAGGGAGGCACGGGTGATGTAGTTCGAAACGCCGGTATCATCATCGGGGTGGGCGACCACCAAGAGGATATCGGCCTTATAACGATCGTCCGGCTTGGGAATAGGAGGCGCTGTCTGCATCGCCTGTCCCTGTAACCGCGGCTGCAACCACCCACTGAGCAGACCGCAGGCCAGCAGCGCTGCTCCCGTACGTGCTTTCATCTTCCACTCCTTGCATCGGTGGTGTCTTAAGCTTTGCAGCGCCACTTAGAACCGGAAGTGGAGCCCAAATTGCATCTGCCGCATATTCGCTCCGGGCAGCAGCGAGGTGATTTGTCCTGCGTTCGCTTCGTCTACCAGGTTCGCGGGTGTGTTCAGGTTGACATGGTTGAGCGCGTTGAAGTTTTCCCAGCGAAACTCTATCGTCTTTTCCTTGTAGATGGTGAACACCTTGGCCAGCGCAAGGTTCATCAGGAACAAACGAGGACCTACGAGAGAGTTCCGGCTGACGAAACCATCGCGATAGAGGCCCTGCGGTTCGGCAAACGCTGCCGCGTTATACCACTGGGTGCGGTTGGGATTGGAGACGTGCGGGTTGCCAACCTGGTCGGGCCGAACATTGTTGAAATTTGTGTTGAGCAGCGGAGCGTTGGCCACGTTGACGGTAAACGGGTAGCCGGATGTGGCCGAGGTAATCCCATTGAGTTGCCATCCACCAGCAATCAGATCAACCGCGCGATTGACGTTGGAGCCGAAGCGTTGACCATGTCCGAAGGGCAGCTTCCACACGTTGGACACGGCCAGAATGTGCTTCCGGTTGAAGCTGGCCGGGCCGTAATCCGCTGGGTAGTCGAGGTTGTTATCGTAAACGCCGCCCAGTTCCGTATCGTCCAGCGCCTTGGAGTAGGTATAGGAGACGATGAAGTCGAGCCCCCGCGCCTGGTGGTCAACCCATTTCAATTGCAAGCTGTGATAGTTGGAATTGTCGCAGTTGCAGATACTATAAAGTCCTTGTGTCAGCCCGAAGTTGGGATAAAAACGTTCCCTGGGAAAGAGATCTCCCGGCCCGGGCACGGCCTGGTTGAGGTTGGCGTTGACGTAGATGTGGCGCCCGACATTGCCTACGTAGGCAACATCGATAGACATGGTGGGGGTGATCTGATGCTGGATGGCGGCATTCCAGAACATCGCCAGTGGCACGCGAAAACGATTGGGCGGGTCAAACCAGTAGTAGACGCCGAGGTCATTGGGCAGCGGATAAGCGCCCGAGGTTCCCGAAGGCAGCGTGGGCAACGGTGGCCCGGCAAAAAGGTTATACACGCTGGAGTAGGGATTGCTGGGGTTTAGCTGCTGCGGCAGCAGGATCGGTGGATCGTAGTCTGGCGCCTGGCCAAAGACCGCTCCCAGACCCGCCGGAGTGTAGCTGCTGCCAAAGCCGCCGCGGATCACGGTCTTCGGCTTCAGCTGGAAGGCCACGCCGATGCGGGGAACAAAACCGCTCTTGTAGGCGGTTACATTCATGGTTTTTGATACCGGGGCAACACCGGCAACCAGCAGGTTGCCGGTCGCAGGATCGAAGCTGCCGGCGCCGCCCGGATAGGCAGCGTTCTGCGGCAAGTAATTCTCATAGCGCAAACCGTAGCTTAAGGTCAGCCGCGGCGTTGCCCGCCAGTTGTCCTGAACAAAAAAGAACATGCGCGTCTGCCGCAAGCCCGGACGCAGCCCAGCACCGGTAAAGTAGCGCGCGAACGACTCCGGAACTCCAAACATCAAGGATGCAATTCCGGCTCCGGTGGTCAGGCCAGAGTTCTGGCCGGCAAGATCGGCATCGAAGTTGCCGGTGGTCGCGGGATCGAAAGTGATTTCGCCGGAGCGGTGGCTGTCGCTGGGGATTCGCGTTTGCTGGGCCCGGCGAATATCGGCTCCCCACCCGATGGTGTGCGTGCCTACAATCTTGGTCCAGTTGTTCACCCACTGGAAATGGTTTTCTGTTTCAGAGAGCGGGCAATTGCAGGAGTTGATGGCGAGTGAGTAGCCAAACTCGAACGCCCCGTTCCCATTCACATAGAACGCGGGCATGCCGCTGGTAGCGTCGGTACCGAGGTTGAGGCCAGGAATACCGGCGTCGTTTGCAGGTGTGGCGCCCACGTCCCCGGGCTGCACTCTCACCTTGTATCGATAGGTGCCGAAGCGTGCCTCGAGAATCAGCGTTGGACTAAAGGTCCGGGTGTAACCGAGCGCCAGGCTCTGGTTATCGGTTTGAGAAGAGCCGGCAAAATTGGCGCCGCTGAGGGCGGGACCGCCGGCTTGCACTCCAAAGGCGCCCGGCGCGGAAGAGGAGAATTGGCTGATGGAGTATCGACCGAAAATGCGAGAGTTCGCATTCAGCGTATAGTCGATGCGGCCATCCTCCTGGTTGTCATCAAAAGTCGATTTGCCGGTACCGACGTAGTTGTTCACGATTGCGTCCGCGCCGCCCGTGTTCGGTTGCGGAAGATAGGCCAGCAGCTTGGTGATGGACGCGGGCACCGAGGGCAGTACATTCACTTGTCCGTTGGTAGAGATCGCCTTTCGTCCGCTGCCATCGCTGTTGCCGGTGGTTGGGTCAAAGACCATGCCGGCCTGTGGAGCAATGAAGTTGCCCTCGGTTGTTTGTACCAGGGGGGCGCCTGCAATGACGGGTCCTAAGAGCGCTGTCAGATCGCCGGCGCGTTCCGCGGCAGTGGGCACGGTGGTGGTCACCGGGGCGCCTGTAGTTTCTCGCGTCCCCTGATAATCGGCAAAGATGAAGAGCTTGTCTTTCAATATCGGGCCGCCAAAAGAACCGCCAAATTGGTTCCAGTGCAAGGGCAAACTGCCGGGGGCAAAGGGATTCTGCGCGATGAATTCGGTGTTGCGCAGATACTCGAAGGCAGAACCGTGGAAGCTGTTGGTGCCCGACTTGGTGGTCGCCTGAATCAATGTACCGGCAACCGACCCAAACTCGGCGTCGTAATTGCTGGTGGTCAACTTCATCTCCTGCAGGGAGTCGATATTAGGATTGATCACCGCGATGCCGAGAATGGCGCTGTTGTTCTCTGTGCCGTCCAGTAAAAAGCCGTTGGCAAAGTACTGCTGTCCGTTGGTGGCAAACTGATAGCCGCCCTGCGCGTTTTCTGCGTTGGAGACCTGGAAATTCGCCAGAACCGTGCCGGGCGCCGTAAATGCCAGCCCGGTTGCATTGCGACCGAGCAGGGGCAGATCCTCGACCTCTGAGGTAGTGAGCTGGGTGCTGATCTCGGCGCGATCCGTCTGCAGCAGCGGCGTCTGATCTGTTACCTGAACCGTGCCCGATCCGGAGCCGATCTTGAGGCCTGCGTCCAGCTTTACTGTACTGTCGACGTGAACCTGCACGCTGCTCGAGAAGGTGCTAAACCCGGGGGCCGTGATCTCCACCGTATACGGGCCGGCCAGGAGTTGACCTTGTTCATAGCCGCCCTGTTCTTTGGTCGCGGTGTGATATTCCGTGCCGCGGTCGACGTCCTTTATCGCCACGTTGGCGCCTACAATTGCGGCGCCCGAAGGATCGGTCACGGTGCCCGCTATATTGCCGAAGACGGCTTGAGCACCGGCGCGCGAATCACTGACGAACAACGCTGTCAGAACGAAAAGGATGTAGACCAAGGATGGCCAGCTGCGCTTCATCGAAACCTCCGGAACAAGATCCAACAGTGGAAGTACTACTTAACGACTAGGCCGTTCTCTCCGCAGCAGTGGAAGGTGGCTGGCTGCGGTTTAGTTGTCTGACGAAAACTGAAAAGAGATTTACGCCACGAAGGTGCCGCGATACCCGCAGCGCTTAGATACAACAGCAGCGTGAGAGAAAGCGCGCTTCGGGGTTTTGCTGAATGAGAAGCATGCAGCGTACTGTCATCGACACGGTTTCCCCTGGTAGACAATCGGCTTACTTGCTTGTCAGATATATCGCAACGGCGTAAAAAATTCAACGTAAATGCTTCTTCTGTTCCGTAAGCTGATAAGAAATTCCTCTCAATGGGTGTCTCGTTGCGAGTCTGCATAGGCCGGGACGCAGGCGATCGGTATAACAAGAAGTGTGACTCCTCTTTATCCCATCACATCGCGGCGGGTGCGTTGGTTCGTAGTGGCCACGCTCTTCGGGCTCAGCTTCGCCAGCTACATGGAACGGATGAATCTTTCCGTCGCCGCCGAGCTTATGATGCCCGCTCTGTCGTTGACCAAGAGCGATCTCGCCGTGATCTTTAACAGCTTTCTGTTTGGCTATGCGATCTTTCAGGTCCCCGCCGGCTGGTTGGGAGATCGGTTTGGCGCGCGCATGGTTCTGGGATTATCAGCGCTTGCCTGGGGAGTGCTCACTGTTTTGAGTGGCATGCTGCCCGGGGTCATCTCACGTACAGCGGTGGCCACCGTGGCCTTGCTGGTGGCCCTGCGCTTTCTGCTGGGCGCTACCGAGGCCTCCACCTATCCCGTGGCCGCGCGCGCCGTACACCAGTGGATGCCTTCTGAACGCCGTGGCTTCGGCAGCTCGCTTATGCTCATGGGCAGCTCGGTCGCATCCGCGTTCACAGCGCCGTTCGTCTCCTGGAGCATGCTGCGGTATGGATGGCGTGCCTCCTTCTATCTCACCTCGATGGTTGCTTTCGCCATAGCGCTGCTTTGGCTGAGCTTTACGCAAGCGCCTCCGCACCCCGCACAACCCGAGCCCACGGAGCCTTCGCGACAACAGATGGGGCGGTGGTTGAACACCAATGTAGTGTTGCTTTCGCTCAGCTATGTTTCCGAGGGCTATCTGCTCTTCATGTTCGTGTCGTGGCTGTATATCTACCTGGTTGAGGTGCGAGGCTTCAGTCTGGCCAAGGGAGGACCGATCGCTGCGCTGCCCTGGGTGGCGGCGATCGCGGCCACTCCGCTGGGAGGGTTTCTGTCTGATCGGATTGCCGTGCGCTGGGGCAGGATCGCAAGCGCGCGAATTCTCATCATGACCGGATACACAGGGTCAGGGGTGTTGCTGCTGGCAGCGGCCCTGGTCCATGCGCGTCCCCTGGCCGTGCTGGCGCTCTGCATCAGCCTGGGCTCGCTTTATCTCGCTGAGTCTTCTTTTTGGACGACAGCTGCCTCGATCGCAGGGCGGGATGCAGGCGTGGTTGCCGGCTTCATGAATACGATCGGCATCCTGGGAGGCATCGCTTCGACGAGCATCGTCCCGCCGTTGGTTAAGCACTACGGATATGGAGGATGGATCGCAGCGTTTAGCTCTGGTACGGCGATGGGGGTGTTCTCTGCAGGGATCTGGTGGATCTTGGGGAGACGCCTTGCGAAGTCCGGGCAGGGGTAGTGTTCTCAGAATTTCCAGACAACTGAAGTTACCCTCGATGCGTGTTTCAGTGCCCCTCGCCCCTAACAGAGCAAGGTTGCCCCACCGTTAACGACCGCTAAGTGCATCGGTTGAATCTAGAGTCAGATGGAAAGAGCAGTGGAATCCCACATCTCGCGAAAAACGAGCGAGATGTGGGGCACCCGTCGTCCTTTGCGAGGAAAACGTGGAAGGGGACACCCGTCGAGTTCCTAATGAGGCTGGTTAGAGGACTGAATTCTACCGCAAGGCGCGGTGGTGATAACGTAAGCAAGCGTGAACAGGCGGACAGTCACGTTTGAGCATCCCCAGTTGAGGTGGGGCAGACGAAAGGAGGCGTCCAGGGTGAAATGCGCGGGTATCGGTCTTCTGTTGCTTTTCGCGGTGGTTGCAGGCTGCGCGTCTTGGCAATCGACTCACTCTTCCAAGTGGACATTGACCAAGGAGTCCGAAGCGGTGGTGCCAGATGCCGAGCTACGCGCCCAGATATTCAAGGCTCTGGACGCGGCTGAGAATGCTCACACCGATCCACCCATTTCTCACTTTCAGGTACGCGTCGCCACCGTGCTCACGGTGAATGGCAAAGAAGAGGTAGTGCTGGGCGGGAACTCTGAATATGGCCGCCCACAAGGGGTCCACGGCGAAACCTCTCTGCTAAACCACGTGACAGTCCAATTCGGTCCCGAGGCTACTCGCCACGCGGTTCGCTTTGTCGCCTTCTACGGTCAGACCTGTGGGGACACGGGGAGTTGCGGTGACTGTCGCGATTACCAGATTGCTACCACTGACTATGAACATTTGCTCGTCGCGTGCGGTCAGGCGTCTGACCACACGGTGCGGGTACATCGCTTCATGGACCAGGTCGTCTGCGAACGGGATTTCCCGGTCGTCGATGCCGCAAAGATTCCGCTCAGCGCCGGCGAACTTGCTACGCTGGTGAAGCTAGCCGAAGAAGCGCGCACCGCTGGAATCACGCTCTTCACTCCTGGGCACAACACCGCTGCCGCAGGATTATCCTGGTCAGGAAAAACATACCGCGCAGCCGGCGCCGATGACGCTGCCTTTCATTACCGCTACCCCATCGGCGGAATGCTGCAACAGGCGGCCACGGAGAGCGATTACCTGATGCGCGCTATCGTTGTTGCCGGCGAACCGGGGCAATGGCCCGCCGTCAGCTACCGCGATCGTCAATACGGCTATGAGGTGAGTACCTTCAACCATGCGGAGGGGAAGCCGCCGATCACGCTCATACTCACCGATGGCCAAGGTAAATACAAAGTGACCAGCTTCGAATCTGCCCTGCCCTATGCCTTCAGCACCGCCGCCTTCATGCCCGACGCTCTGAGCGCCTTCTTGAAGTCCCACCCGAATGCGAAACCGTAGCATCCAGAAATACTGCACACTTGCGCCAGTGATTAAACGGGCACTCCCTCTAAAATGTGCCTCTACAAGGGTTCAGCGCGGAGGTGAAGATAGCATTGGATGAAGACGGCACACGAGGTTGGGATGAGTGGTCTGAAGAAGGCGACGACGGATAGCTTTCCTGCGCCCGTTTATCGCAGAACAGTACTTGAGGAGATATTCCGCAACGCCAAAGTGTATTTCCTGGAGCCGCTGTTGGCTGTTGAATACGCACACACGCTTATGCTGGCCGCGCAGAAGATCATTCCAGAACAAACTGCGGCCATCTGCTTACGTGGCCTGGAGCGATTCGATGTTGAGCAGATAAGGCGCGAGCCCTATGACCCCAAGGTAGAAGACCTTTACTTCTATATCGAAAAAAAGCTGATCGAGCATTGCGGGCCCGAGCATGCCGGCCGCATACCGACGGCGCGAAGCCGCAACGACGTCGACATGACGATGTATCGCATGGTGTTGCGTTCGCGAACTCTCTCCGTGATGAGATCGCTCTTGGACTTGCGCGAAGTGATGGTGCGCTTGGCATGGGACCACCGGGCCTCGCTGATCACGGCATACACCCATCAACAACCTGCGCAACCTACGACCCTGGGCCATTACCTGATGGCATCTGTGGAGTGGATGGAGCGCGATACCCGCCGCCTGCAGGCTGCCTACGGCAACCTGAACCGCTCTCCGTTGGGCGCGTGCGCCATCACTGGAACCGGGTTCCCCATCGATCGTGACTACACCGCCGCGCTGCTCGGCTTCGACGGTCTGCAACTGAATTCCTTTGGGGCGATCGCCTCGGTCGACTATTTGACCGAGGCCTGCTCCGCCTTGATGGTGAGCATGGTTAACCTGGGGAGATTTACCCAGGATCTGCTGCTTTGGAGCACGGCCGAGTTTGCCTATCTCACGCTGTGCGATGCGTTCGTGCAGGTGAGCAGCATCATGCCGCAGAAGCGCAACCCGGTCGCACTCGAGCATGTGCGCGCTCTTGCCAGCAGAGCGCTGGTTCAATCGCAAGGAGTTCTGACCTCGCTGCACAACACACCCTTTGCCGATATGAACGATGCGGAAGACGATCTACAGCCGACAGCCTACAACGCTTTTGACGATGCCGCGCGTGCGCTCGATCTCGCGGCCGGTTTGCTCGAGACCGCCAGCTTCAACATCGACGTTATGGAGGATCGAGCACACAGCAACTTTCTTACCGTCACTGAGCTGGCCGATGTGTTGGTTCGCTCCAGCGGCATAAACTTTCGTACGGCCCATGAGATCGTTAGCCTCGCGGTGAAAGAAGCGGGACGGTCAAACAGCTCCAAAGATCCGCAAACGATCATCGATGGTGTCGAACGGGCTTTCCCGCGGCTGACTGGAAGAGCATTCGAACTCGACCAGCAGGTTCTTCTTCGTGCGCTCGATCCCCGGCATTTCGTCGATGTGCGAAAAACTCCTGGCGGCCCCTCCGCTGAGGTGTTGGCGCAAACGATCACCGTAGCCAGAGAAAAGCTTGCTGCTGACACGGGCTGGGTTGAGGCCGCTGCGGCTCACATCGAACGAGCTCAGCAACGACTCAAAGAACAAACCAAAGCATTTCTCACCAGCAATCCCGCCGCCTGAAATATAGTTCTGCGTAGAGGAGAGGTCACTTGCGTAGAAAATCAGCTCGTTACTGTGGGGTAGCGGCGGCAATTCTCATGGGCTGCCTCGGACGGGCGCAAGCTGCGCCCGCGCCGCTCGAGGTCCGCGTGGTGGTGGTGACGACTTTCGAGGTCGGCAAAGATACGGGTGACGAGGCGGGCGAGTTTCAGAACTGGGTCGAGCGTTACCCGTTGTCCGAGGTGCTGCCGTTTCCACAGGGCTACCATCCCCTGCGCTACAACAGCACCGATCACGTGCTGGGCATCGTCACCGGTGTCGGCAAGTCGCAAGCTGCGGCCTCGATCATGGCCCTTGGCCTCGACCCACGCTTCGATCTCAGCAAGGCCTATTGGATCCTGGCCGGCATTGGCGGCATTGATCCCAACCGGGGATCGGTCGGCTCGGCTGCCTGGGCCAGTTCTGTTGTCGATGGCGATCTGGCCTATGAAATCGACGCAAGAGAGATTCCTGAGCACTGGTCGAGCGGCATCGTGCCCTATGACCGTTCAACGCCTTTGGAGCAACCGGCGCCGCCCGCCGTTTCGATGAATGGCAATATGGACCATGAGCTGAACGATGGACTCGTAACGTGGGCCTGCGACCTGACACTCGGGGTCGTCCTGGCTGACGATGACAAGCTCAAGGCGGCGCGCGCCGGCTATCCTGGCTTCCCCGATGCGCAGCGTCCACCCTTTGTGATGAAGGGCGATACGTTGACGGCGGACCGCTTCTGGGTGGGCGCCAAAATGAACGAGTGGGCGGAACAGTGGGTACCATACTGGACCAAGGGGGTCGGCCGCTTCGTTACTTCGGCCGAGGAAGACGCCGCTTATCTACAGGCGCTCACCTTTCTTTCTCAGGCCGGCCGGGTTGATCGTGCCCGCGCACTCGATCTAAGAACCGGCAGCGACTTCACGGTTCCGCCGAAGGGCGTTTCGGCTGCGGATTTTCTCAAGACCGAGGCGACGGGCAACTACGCCGGCAATGCTGAGGCGATCGAGAACGCCTATCGGGTGGGCAGCCCCGTGGTGCGCGAGCTGGCGCAGCATTGGACGCGTTATCGGGAGACGGTGCCCGCAATCAAGCCCTGACACTACGATCTTTTCATCTCCAGACGGCTAACAGGCCACCGATGATCAGCAGGCCTACGAACCAGTAGCCGGCATTGATGGCAAAGAGCCGGAAGGGACGGTTCTCGTAGATACCTTGCGGAAACTGTGTGGCTGCGAAGAAACCAAGCCAGCAGAGGGTCCCGACAAAGGCGCCCGTGAGAAAAGTATCGGCCTCCGACCAGAGGATGATGTGGAGCAGGACGAATGCTACCAACAAGTCTCCAATGAAAGAGGAGATCATACCTGCGGCGAGACCTTTCATGGGACCGCCAGGAACGATGCCAAGTGCGGCCATCCACGGCTTGGCAAAGAGCGCGGGAGAATACCATGCGGCGCCGAGCACCCACAGGATCAAGGCGGATACAAGCAGAGCCCAGTGGTTCATGTGCTGCAGATGATGGATGGACATGTTCACAGAACTCTCCGGCGGAAGAGGGAATAACTTGGGGGTGGGATCGACATTGCCGCACCAGCTGAGCAACTGTCAAGCGCATTCCGTCTTGCTGTCAGTTGGCGGCAGGCCGCTCTGCTGCATCGACCACCAGGGCATCCACCGGTCCCTTGGTCGCCTCCAGTCGAAGCCCCAACTCCTGCTGAATAGCTTCAAACAACGGCGGGCTGGTAGCTGCCGCGGTCGCGGCCGGTACATCGCCACCGAACTGCGTCTCGTCCGGCGCCCACTCCAGATCGAAGTCGTACCTCCCGGAAAGTCCAGTCTTGTCTACCACCGGGCGATCGAGGATGGCCCGCTGCAGTAAGGAGACGAAGTTGCCCATCGTCGCGTTGCGGCCCGGCAGCACAATGCGCTGGGGATAGACCACACCCGGGCCCACGACCACTGGGTCGTCAGGCCGCGCCGTGCTTTCCTTGAGCTTGGGGCCGTTTTTGGTAACCTCTAACGCGTAGATCGAGAACTCTTTCGGTTCGCGATGAAACGTAAGCTTGAACCGATCGGCGAGCAGGCTGCGCAGCATCGTCATCTGCTCGTCATGGTCAGGCCGGACATCGCCCGGCGTCACGGCAAGAATGTCATAGTGGTCAGTGCTGATCCATCCCGGACCGCCGGAGATGGTTCGCGGGTTGAGGTCGTAAGCAGCCGCAATCAGCAACTTCAGCGTGTAGTCCTTTTCTACAAACCGATTCGTTCCCTGCATGGTAATGAATCTGCCGCTCTTAGCGTCGGAATCCACAGGCTTGACGGTCGCCACTTCAAAGGTGTCGAACTTTGGGCGCGGCGCCGGGGACTGGGCCAGGACTGCGCAAGAAGAAATAGCCAGCGCTGCTAATGTGAATCGTCGGACCATACCGTTCCACCCCTGTGGCAATCACATGACTTACGGAACACTCTAATCCAGCCTACAGGCTGAAAGAATGTCTTCGGAGACATTTATTTGCATTTCTTCCGGGCGAAAACGGAGGTGGGGCGTCTGTCTTCCATAGAAGGGGAACATGGCTTCAACCGAGGGCTGCAGCTTGGCGTTGCCGTTTATAGAGGATGCTCGACCGGCGGTCGATCTTGCTGCCATCGTCGATGCCTACTCGACGCTGCTATTCCGCATAGCGAACTCGGTGCTGAGAAGCAGGACTGAGTCGGAAGACGTGGTGCAGGATGTCTTTCTTCGCGTGCTGCAGCATCGCCCTTCGCTTTCGACCGTGCGCGATATGCGCGTGTGGCTGATTCGCATTGCATGGAACCTTGCCCTGGACCGCAAGAGACGCAAACGGCCGGAGCAACTGGACGAGACCTTTGCCAAGTCGCTCGCCAGCGCAACCATGCCGGCGGATGCGGTGATGGAGGAGGCACAGCGCTTTCAGTGGGTTCTGCGGGAGATTGAGAGATTGCCAAAGGCGGAACGGCACGTGTTGCTGCTCTCCGCCATAGAGGAGTTGGACACCGGGGAAATAGCGGCCGTACTGGGACGAAGCGAGTCGGCAGCGCGGGCCCTGCTCTCACGAGCGAGGGCGCGACTGCGAGAACGGCTGGAAGGAGAAAAAGAATCGGAATGAAAGATGCCGACGGAACGATCGAAAGACTGCTCAATGGGCTGCGCGACGCAGAGCCTCCTGGAGGCATGGAGCGCCGCATCCTCGAGGCGCTTGACGGGATGGAGACTCGCGAGATGGCAGCCTCCACTTGGCCCTGGCGCCCAGCGATAGCTTTCCTGGTGGCGTGTGCGGTGATCCTGATCGCCGCCATCTCGGTTCACCAACACCGGCATGCGCCCGCAGATCTGAGTCATTCGACGAGTGCCGAGGCGCGCCATACGACAAGGCCGGAGTTGGTTACGCAGAAAGCGCCCACGGCGCCTCGGCGAACGACCGCGCGGGTTGAGGCGAAGCGTCCGCGTGACGTGCCTGCAGCGATAGAGGCGGCTAGCTTCCCTGCCCCACCTTTGCCTTTGACTGAGCAGGAAAGATTGCTATTACGTCTTGCGCATCGGGGCGATGCGGACAACATGGCCATACTTAATCCCGATGTGCGGGCTTCGCAGACAGCCAAGGCTACGGAACAGTTTCAACAATTCTTTGAGATCAATGCCAAAGAGATGAGGAGCCAAAGTGAATAAGCAGAAGACAGTCAATTGGACTAGGAAGCTACTCATGGTCGGTGTCGCCCTGGCGACGGCTTGCAGTGGGATGACTGCAGTCGCACAGACTCAGGCCCCCAACGCGAAGGGCGGACCGGAAATCTACCAGACCCTCTATCTCACCAACCTTACGCAGCAGAATGACGCCGATGAGTTGGTAACCGATCTGCGGAATATGTTACCCAGCGCAAAGACATATTACGTGCCTTCGCAGAGCGCCATCTCCATGCGAGCCTCTGCAGAGGATATTGCACTCGCTCAGAAGATACTCGCCGACCTGGACAAGACCAAGAAGATCTATCGTCTCACTTACACCATGACGGAAAAGGACGGTGGCAAGACCATCGGTGTGCAACACTTTTCCCTCATTGTGGCCTCGGGGAGCAGAACCGTCTTCAAGCAAGGCAGTAGGGTTCCAGTAGTCACAAGCACCAACTCGTCGCCGGAGAACCCGAAAACAGAGTTTACCTATTTAGATTTGGGGCAGGAGATTGAAGCTTCTCTGGATGGTTATCTCGATGGAGTGCGCCTGCGGACGAAGGTCGTGCAGTCCAGTATTGCGGAAGATAAATCCGAAGTAGGTAAGCAGGATCCCGTTATCCGGCAGACCACGTTCGAAGGAACATCGACCTTAGTCCAAGGCAAGCCGCTGGTACTCGGATCGCTGGATGTCGCGGGTAGTACGCGCCAGCAGCAGATCGAGGTCGTTTCAGAACTCGTTCGCTAGGTCCGGGTTCTGTCGCTGCCATCAGAAGACGGCAGATCTGGAACAACGTCTACTTTAGGATCTTCGTTCTGCTCGGCAAACTGTCGTGCATTGTCTCTCGAGACTTTTTCGAAGTGCCGTCTGAGGTAGTTGTGCAGCGTTTCTTCAGCCGTGAGCGGCGTCATTTCAATTACATCCAATCCAGGAAATTTGCGGATAGCTAAGTGAATCAGCAAAGCTCTATGAAAATACGAACAGCGATTCTCTTCGTTGCTTTCATCGACTTCATCCCCCGAAGAAGTCGATGAAAGTGTTCTTAGAGAATCGCCGCTTGTTGATGAGCATACTGGTTCTGAACCAGTTCACAATGCTGCTTGCGTTACGCCTGGGCAATCTCAGTTGTATGCTGAAGCGCGATCGTCGGTAACATAAAGAACCTTTGTGGCACAGCCCCGTAATTGTACGGTTGCACTTTCCGGCTAGGACCGCAAAGAATGCTTGAGAAATACATTCCCCTCATAAACCACCCGTCCTCCGTTGAGGATTGGGAGGCAGCCCCTGCGGACTGGGTTCGTAGATGGCCTTGCCCGCCTTCTCGTTCTTCAACCTCTATCGCACTAAAAGACAGTAGCTAAGTCGCCCGCTGTTCCGGGCGGTTGGAAGCATGCCACGGCGGGTAGGGTATAATTCTATAAATATTGGGTAGAAGGACATACCATGGGCTTGAACATCAAGAACGATGAAGCCAATCGCCTCATCCACGAACTTGCTGACTCGACCGGTGAAAGCCTTACCACAGCAGTGACGATTGCCGTTCGCGAGCGCTTGGAGCGTATTCAACAGAGAGAACCAGGGGACCTAGCCAAGAGGCTTCTGCAGATCGGCAAGCGTTGCGCCGGTCATCTTAAAGAACCGTTTCGCACCATCGAGCACGGAGAATTGCTCTATGACGAGAAGGGTTTGCCCAAATGATCGTCGACACCTCCGCTCTTGTAGCTATCCTGCGCGATGAGCCAGACGCACGAAGGTTCGCCATCGCCCTTGCGAACGCCCAGGAGCGTCGCATTTCTGCGGCAAACTTCCTGGAAGCCGCGATTGTGATTGACGGCAGTCGCGATCCAGTGGCCAGCCGCCTCTTTGACGATCTACTGCGCGAGTCCAGGATCCACATAGTGACTGTTACAGAAGAGCAAGTACGGATCGCTCGCGAAGCCTACCGCGACTTTGGCAGGGGAAGCGGCCATGCCGCTGGGTTGAACTTTGGAGATTGCTTCGCTTATGCGTTAGCCAGGACTTCGGGCGAGCCGTTGCTCTTCAAGGGGCAGGATTTTGTCCACACCGGTATTCCCGTCGCGCCTTTCTAGGCTCTCTCACTTCGAGTCGACTCAGATCAGTTAAGAAATGCTGACGGTCGCTGTATGCACGCCCGTATTGCCAGTCGCTTTCTGGTAGGCGTACACCGTGATATCGTGGGCGCCCGGTCGCGGTTGTTCCCATATTCCTGCGAACTGGCCTGGTGTGCCGGCAGTTTCAACAAACTGTAATGGCACCGTTGTCTGAGCACCGTTGGCTCCGCCGATTACGGCCGCCACTTCGAACTCATTCGGCAACCATGGTTGTCGATCCTTCGGCAACTCCGGGCACACAAGTTGCGACTCCTTGACCTTGTAATCGATGGGACAGCCGCACATCATGGCTACATGCGCTTGAATGCGCAGTTCTGAAGTGGACTTCGCTGGGTCGCTGGTTGATGGCGAAACAATCTGGACGATCAATCCGGGAACCTCGAGAAAAAAACCATCCCCCGCGACGATATCTTTCCCGGGGTAAGCCCACTGGGTGGCGGAGACGGCATTCGCCGATCGCGGGATGCCCAGCGGCCCATAAGCGGTAATCTCGAGCCGTCGTGGCCGATCGAGCTGCAAATCAGTCGTGTAGCCGGAGGCATCCGTGGTCTCTATTGGCTCGCCGCGTCGAAGGCTGGCACACATCACTCCGCCGGGGCCGTTTAATCCAGAGGAGCCACTGGTCGTTCCCTTGGCCAGGAGTTCCCTGGTGTCTGCGTCCCGAACGGTGATCGACGCACCCCCGACATCGTCGCCGAGAAACTTTCCATCACGCGCCTTGACCCGTACCAAGATCTTGGTGGAAACCGCTTTCGTGCCGGAACTGCCGGTCTCCCCGCCGGCCTTGCCCATAGCAAATACAGCGCGCGCCTGGCGGAGTGCCGCGAAACATGCCAATCCTCTTAGAAGCAGTCGACGACTCAATGTTGCTGCTGCGATTCCGGGCGCGTCTGCCATCACGCATCTCCTCAATTTAAAATGAAGGCCGCACGCCGCACAGTGCGTATGAAGCCAGTTCGTCCCGCTGCACCTTTTGATCTTCTTGTCGCGGTAGGTGAGCCGATGCGTGTTTAAGACGCACCTGCAGCCTTACAAGCGATGGAAGAGCCGCGCATGTCTTCGGGATTCGCCAAAATCCTATAAGGAGTGGTTGACAGCGTCAAGCAGCCGACGGCGTGAGAAACGCACAGACGCGATATATGAGGTTTTCGTTACAAAGCGGCGAATGCGTGTTGTAGTGCCACCACTGTTGTCATCGGCCGGTTACGGACGGCGAGGTATATTCGAAGTCGATTGGAAAACTTGTCCACTTCCGAGACGGGGCGCATCCATATAGTGTTAGCAGAAGCCCAATGCGGCACGAAAGAAGCGAGGTTACACCATGGGAAGAATGACCCGGTTCGCCCTCATTGCCGTCGGCGCCGTAGTGGCGCTGGTAGTTCTTATAGCAGTTTGCCTGCCCTTGTTCCTGAACGCGGATAGTTTTCGCGCGCGGATTGAATCCACCCTGACGAAATCACTTGGCCGGAAGGTGACCATCGGGAAACTGGAGCTGTCGGTATGGTCGGGCGGGTTGGTGGCTACGAATAGCACGGTAGCCGACGATCCGGCGTTCAGCACGCAGCCGTTTATTCAAGCAGATAGCGTCAAGATCGGGGTGGAGATCCTCCCGCTGGTGCTGAGCAAGCAAATCCGCATACGGGGATTCTCGCTGGAGTCGCCCAAGGTGCAGTTGCTGCGCGCCGCCAACGGCACCTGGAATTACTCAACCATCGGAAAAACGGCGCCGACAGCCCAGGATGCGGATCAAAAGCAGGCCTTCCCGGACCTGACAGTGGGGCATGTGACCATAGAAAACGGGCGGTTCACGGTGGGAACGCAGCCTGCACCTGGCGCGGCGGCCGGAGCTCCCGCGCGGGTGTATGACCGGGTAAACCTTGAGGCAAAGGACTTCGGCTTCAAAAATGCGTTTCCCTTTACGGTTTCCGCCCACCTTCCGGGGGATGGCACCGTCGACCTGAAAGGAAATGCAGGTCCGATCAACCAGCAGGATGCCTCCGCAACGCCTTTCTCCGGGCAGTTGGAAATGAAGCATATCGATCCGCTGGCAGCCGGTTTTGTGGATGCCTCGGACGGCATCACCGGCGTGGTCGGCGATATGGTTTTGGATGCCAGCTGGAACGGGCAGCAAATGCATGTGACCAAGCTGCTGGTGGATAGCCCGCAAATCACCCTCGTTCGCAGCAATACCCCCAAGCCGCCTGCGCCCGCCAATCCCAACGCCGAGGGCACCACGATGCTGCAAAATCTCTCGGTCGACGACGCCCAGATCAAGAATGGATCGGTAACGCTCAAAACTGCGGGGCAGCCGGGAGCAGCCGTCTACCAGCAATTGAACGCGCAGATTACGAACGTGAGCCCGAAGACCTCGTCGCCTTTCAACGTGAGCGGGCAACTTCCTGGAGGGGGCGCGGTGAGCGCCAACGGAAAGGTAGGGCCGTTCAATCAAGCTAACAACGCGGCCACTCCCCTGGATGCTCAAGTGACGCTGAAGCACGTGGAGTTGGGCACCTCTGGCGTTCTGCCCCCGGACGCCGGCATTGGTGGTATAGCGGACCTGCAGGCCCAGGTGCAATCCAATGGGCAGACGTTGAATGCCAAGGGCTCCACGCAGATTGCAGGCATCAAGCTGGCGAAGGACGGACAGCCTTCCGCCAAGCCGGTACAGCTTCAGTTCACCATCGCCCAGAATGAACAGGCGATGACCGGAGAGGTGCAGCAGGCAATCTTCACTGTGGGGCGGGCGATCATCAACATGGCCGGTACCTACCAGACGAGCGGCCCGACCACGGCAATCAATTTGAAGGTGAACGGCAATGGCGTGCCGATCGATGACCTCGTCGCTTTTCTACCATCCGCCGGTGTGCGGCTGCCGCAAGGGTCGCAGCTCAAAGGAGGAACCTTAACCACCGCGCTGACGGTTTCCGGGTCGTCGGCGAGTCCAGTGATCAGTGGACCCGTCCGCTTGGATAACACGCAGCTGGCCGGTTTTGACCTGGGCTCGAAATTGAAAATGCTCTCTCAACTCACTGGCGGCCAACTGGGCAGTGCCACCGGTTCCGGAACCAACATTCGTTCGCTCAGCATGAATATCCGCGAGGCCGGTGGCGCGATACAGACCGATAACATCGCGCTGGACGTCACTGGGGTAGGAACGGCTACCGGTGCGGGCAGTGTGAGCGCGGCGGGAGCGCTCAACTACAACGTGGTCCTGAAGCTGACCGGCCTGGTCGCGGGGTCCTCGGGCGGCAAGGCCCCTGCGGCGGGTGCGGCGGGAGGCAACGCTGCGCTGCTGGGATCACTGGCGGGAATGATCCCCGGCGGTGCAGGTGGGGCGGCGGGCGGCCTTGGCTCCCTCGGTGGGATCGCCAGTGCCGCGATGAAAAACGGGATCCCGGTGGCCATTGGAGGAACGACCAGCAACCCGACCTTTACCCCCAATATGCGGGGGCTTGCTGGCGCTGTGGGAGCAGGTGCGATCCAGGGTGCGCCGAAAGGAAAGGGCAACCAGAACGGGACGCCGGCCAATCCTTTGGGCAACGCATTGGGTGGGCTTCTCAACCATCACTAAACGAAAGGATCTTCGATGAGCGGCAAAGCGGATTTCAGTGTGGACGAGTGGGACCTTCTGCGTTCCGCTCCGGTGATGGCAAGCTTTCTTGTGGTGGCTGCGAGTCCGAGCGGACCGGTTGGCCTGGTGCAGGAAACGACTGCCGCGGGCAAGGTCATTCATCAGACACCGGAGATGGCGCAGACACCCTTGCTCAAGAGTTTGTCTGAAGATGTGTTGCAGACGATGGTGATTCCCAAACCACCGCCAGGGGCTTCGCCCGAAAAGGTGCAGGAGGCGGCGGCCGAAATTCTGAGGCGGACGTCCGCTCTGTTGAACACCAAGGCCACGCCCGAAGAAGCGAGCGAAATAAAAGCCTGGCTGGCAAAGATTGCCCAAGCGACCGCGGAGGCAGCCAGGGAAGGTGGCTTTCTCGGTTTCGGCGGTGTCTCGGTTTCCGATCAGGAAAAAGCGGCGCTGGGAATGGTCGACGCCGCTCTCAGCCTTGGAGTAACTCAATAGCGGGAGCGCCGGTTCTCCAACGGAAAGCGGGGGCCAGGAAAAACACGCAGTCGATAGCCCGCTTCCGAGTGCACGCGAAGTAGATTAGCTACACTCGCGCATGCAATCAGCAGGACGAAGGCAACAACTCCGAGCATGAGCCGGAGCACCAACTTGCGCTCGTTAGGGAGCGAGGCGGCCTGCATCGGCTCCACGGTAACTCTCCAGCCCTTATTGCTGTTGACCGAAGCTGCACTTACATCCGCTTGCGCCTGCTGGATACTGACGCTTGGATTGAGACGACCGATCACGTTCAACCGTGGGTCATGTTGATTGAGTTGCTCGGGATTGAAGACCAGAGGCACGCTCACTGGAGCGCCCTGATCCCGTAGACCCGGGGCAAGCACACCCACCACTGTGTACGGCTCTCTATTCATCCATAGGATCGATCCCACAACGGCCGGGTTGGCGCCCAGGCGCTGCCACATGCCATGGGAAAGGATCACGACATGGTCACCGCCTGGCATCCCATTCTCAGGAGTGAAGTCATGGCCGAGGTAGAAGCGATCTCCCATCATCCGGTAAAACCCGGTGGTCACCTGGCTGGCAGCGACATTTTCCGGCCCACCTGGCGTGTTGATCCTAAATGCGCCTTCGGTCGAAGCATGCAGATCCTGAAAGACGGTCGTTTGCTCCCTCCAGCGAAGGAAATCTGCGGCCGACAGGATGCCACCATGGCTCTCCGATCGCAGCACTACAAGCTCATCTGGGTGAGGATAGAGCCCCGCGAATTCCAGATAGCCGAAGGCAAAGATGGCTGCGTTGACGGCAAGGCCGAGGCCGAGCACCACGAGAACACTGCCGATCGCGCGCGGAATCTTCCGCAGCAGGTTTGGCGCGCGATTCAATGCAAAGCCTCGATTCGCCCTGTTATTCATAGCGCAATGCGTGCATTGGGTCTACCCTCGACGCTCGAAGCGCCGGCACATAAGTCGAGGCGAGTGCGATCAGTGTGACGAATGCAGGAACGCCAATAAGCACAGCCACTGTGTGGATAACGATGTGCCCTTGGAACATCCTCTGTAGCAGGTGAGGTATGACCGCGGAAAGCGGCAGGCCCACAAGTAGCCCGATAGCCGCCAGCTTGATGCCATTCTTCAATACCATTCTTACAATGGCTTGGCGGTGCGCACCCAAAGCCAGGCGGATCCCGATCTCTCGCGTCCTCTGGCTCACCGTGAAGGCAATGACGCCGTAAATACCGATCGCGACCAGCAGGAGCGCTAGGATGGCAAAGATCTCGAGCAGAAGAACCATGAGGCGGTTGCCGCCATTGCTCGTCGTGACCACCTGCGCCATGGTTCGCGGGTTATCAATCGGCTGATTCTTGTCCACGGACCAAATGGCCTGGCGTAACGGAGCGATCAGTACTTTGGGGTTCATGCTGGTGCGCGCCACTAGTGTGAGATTCGCATCCGGGTGTTGAGCATAGGGGAAATAGATTTGTGGCTGAAACGATGATTGGCCCTGATAATCAGCTACATTGACCACTACGCCCACTATCTCCGCGACTGCCGGATCGGAAGAAGGAGTGAAGGCCACACTCACCTGCTTTCCGAGGACCTCTCCCCTGGCGAAGAACTGCTTGACGAAGGCTTCGTTTACGAGCGCTACCGGCGGCTTGCTTGCGTCATCCGAAGACATAAATTCCCTACCCCGCAAGAGCGTGATGTTCATCACGTGGAGATAATCCGGGGTGATGGCGAAGTACCTCGCCCAAGGGCGCTCTTCCGGTTTGGTGATGGGCTGCCCTTCTATGGTGAAGGGGAGCATGCGCGCCAGGCTTATCGGTATGTTCGTAGTGGCTGCCGCAAGGTGCACGCCGGGAAGGTTCGCAATGCGTTGCACGCTCGCCTCGACAAATGCCCGCTGCTTCGCGGGTTTATCATAAGTTCCCTGCGAGAGCTGGAGCCCGGCGGTGATCACCTGCTCCGGGTCAAAACCGGCGTTTAACTGATCCAGATCGTACAGCCCCTTGATAACGATGCTGCAGCAGGTGAGCAGTATCAGGGCCAGCGAAATTTGCCCCACCACAAGAACGCTGCGCAGCCGGCTCGGCTTCCTTCCGGACGACCCTGTACGGTCAACTTCTTTGAGCGACGAACCTGGACGAGCGCTCGAAATTTCAAACGCAGGCAAGAGGCCGAAGAGCAAAGCCGCACAGACCGAAATGACCAGGGTAAAGGCCAGCACGCCGCCATTCATCGTGATTTTGTCGGCGATGAAAGCGCCGTAGGCGTTAAACTCCAGCCGCGCGCGAAGTAGGCGAACACCTGCAAAAGCAACCAGGAGAGCCAAACCGCCGCCAATTAGCGAGAGAACTAGATTTTCGATCATGAGTTGCCGCGCTAGTCGCCAAGTCCCGGCGCCCAGAGCCCTACGGATCGCGAACTCCTTCTCTCGAGAGGCGCCGCGCGCAATCAAGAGCCCGCTGATATTGCCGCAAACGATGAGCAGGACAAAACCGGCCACGCTCATGAGTAAGGCAAGCGCGATGCGCATGGTCTGCGGAACAAAATAATCTTCGACTGATAAGACCGAAGCACCCCGCCCGGTATTAGCTCCGGGAAACGTGGCTCCGTAACGTTTATCGAGCGATTGCGCCTCTGCCCTGGCTTGCGCAAACGTCACACCTGGTTTCAATCGCGTGAAGACGACCAGGTTGCGTGGTGCATCCGGCCGTGGAAATCTCTGCTCGGCCCCGAAGGTGAGCGGGGTCCATAGGTCAACTGGATAATATGCCTGCTTGAAATAAGCCGGCATCACACCAATGACGGTGTATTTCTCGCCGTCGAGACGAATCGCCCGGCCAATGATTCCGGGGTCCATTCCGAATCGGCGCTGCCACAGGCTTTGGCTCAGGATGACAACGTGCCTCCGCTCCGGCCGGTCATCGCCTGGGATGAGAGTACGACCCAGCTGGGCACTGGCGCCGATTAATTGGAAATAATTGGGTGACACCTGGAATGCCCGCAAGCGCTCCGGTTCGCCGCTTTCGGCCAGGTTGAAACTCGCGGAAGAATCGCCGGCGGCCATTTCGCTGAAACTCCGCGCCTGTTCCTTGAGAAACAAGAACTCCGGGGCGCTGAAAGGGCCACGATCCTCGTCGAATGATGCGTTGGTACCTACAACCGTCCCTACGCGATCCGCCTCACGTATCGGGAGCCGGCGAAGTACGCCGCTGGCGAAACTGTACAGACTGGAGTTGATTCCGATACCGAGCGCCAGCGTCAGCGTCGCAGTGATGGTGAAGCCCGGAGATTTAAGTAGGCCGTGGATTCCGTATTGGACGTCCCGTCGAATGGTATCGAGAACCAGGGCAGCATCCGCGGCGGTGACGCGTTCCTTCAGTACTGTGGGATTTCCGAAGCGAACAAGAGCATCTCGCTGCGCTTCTTCTGGAGCCATGCCCGCCACAATGTTGTCTTCCATCCGCATTGCGATGTGGGATTTCAGCTCAGCATCGATCTCCTGCCCTACCTTGGAGCGAGCGAAAAGATTGGAGATACGGCGAACGAGCGACATAAGCACCCCTCATGCGTACCGCAATATGGCGCGGACACCCTTCACCAGGTGTTCGAAGTTTTTTTCTGCTTCCTGCAGTTGCTTCCGGCCCACGCTGGTTAGCTTGTAATACTTCGCCTTCCGGTTAGTCTCGGTCAGCGCCCACTCGGAACCGATCCATCCGTTCTGTTCCATGCGGTGCAGGGCTGGGTAGAGAGACCCTTCCTCTACGCTAAGTAAGGAATCGGACGCCCTCTGGATGTGGAGGACAATGCCGTAGCCGTGTAACGAACCCATTTGCGACAGTGTTTTCAGAACCAACAGATCGAGGGTTCCCTGTAGGTCATTCTTTGCCATTTCAAATACACCCCTAAACAACTCAGTACGGGCGAGAATACCCATAGATGCTTAGGTGTGTCAAGCCCGGTGCCGAGCTTGTGCCCAAAGGTGTGCGTACGGCTTCTGCCGAGGGCTATCGGACAGCGACGTGCTGTCCGCGGCGCAGCCAGCAGATTAGGGTGACGGTTGGGAAAAGCACGAGTTCAGATATTACGGACAGCCAATGGGAGATGCTTCCGTAATTGCGAATGCCAGCACTGCCGAAGAAAACGAAGACAAGAAACGCACTCAGCACAACGAGCGCTCTTTGGCTCAGAAGAGATGCGGGGAACAGAAGCGTCTCCGCATCCGGTAAAATGCGGGCGAGGAAGTGCCAGATTGCCACCGCGAAGGGGACGCCGAGTACAAGTGCGATCCACCAGGCAGAGACATTCAGGCCTTGGGCTGTGGTTGCCATATCGGCATGTGTAGCAAATGTCCGGACCGGCACATAAGAAAGGAAATTGCCTACGCTCATCAAGCAGATCCAGAAGAAGAACATCGCCCACGCCTGTCTCTTCTTCTGCCGGGCCCTCATATAGAACAACAGACCGGCGATGTACGAGATTCCATTGCCGATGAGAACTCCAGCAACCGCGATCAAGGATGCTAGTGGACCACGACCAGCCGCGAAGATTGGTGCATAATCGACATTTTCGTCGATGTCGGCCTGAAAGAGGAGGTTGTCCAGGTTAAGGTGCCCATAATCGAGAGCCAGGGGGTTGGCTTTGTAATGAAGAAGCCACGCTGTGAAACTGTGTGCGTATTCATGCATCAGGTAACAAATCGCATGGGCAAGCCAAAGTTGGAGGAATGCGAGAAACCAAAAGGACGCAAGCCGCGGACGCATTTCGAGTCTTATCTCCGATAGGACACCCAGACTAACTCAATTTTAGCCCGCTATCGTCGCAGAATGGTCAGCCTTTCGACCCTCTCTCCCCGTCTGATTCGCCTGAGTTGCCGATGCAGATGTTTTTCGGGACTCTCTTCCTCTCCTTCATCGTCGCCATCCGCCTCGTCGTCGAACTTCTCCGCCAGCACGTACTCGGCTCTTGGCTGCGCCATCACTTGCAGAGCTTGTAGCGCGTTGCCCGCGGAAGTGTAAGTCGGGCAAAAGCCCAGGTTGCGTTTTCCCTGCCTTTTTCTCCGCCTCCAGAGAAAGCGTCTTAGGCAAAATATCACCCCACACAGAAATACGAACGCATACAATCCACGCACGAAACCCAGAGCAAAGTTCATGGGCACCCTTAACCTCTCGACAAGCTGAATCAGCGGAGAAAGGACGGCGATGCCAATCCGCCTGAGGCAGATAGCGGCACGCGCATAGCTGGCTTGGCTAAGTGGTTACAGGAGGGGGACGCTGAAATAGAGATGGGAGGACAGGTGATTGCGGAGGATGCTGTTCGTTTACTTGAAACCGCAGCCGTTGCGAATGCGGAACGTGGACAGCCCCGAAGAGAAACACAATGGCGAGCACAGGGCAGAGAGCCGCAACCGTGATGAGATGGGGATGGGGCAGGAGAGCTAGCAGCAGAGCAACCAAAACAGCCGAGGCGGTGAGTATCTGCCACGCCCGGTGTTGTCGTCTCCCGCTCATCACAGCTTCACTATACGCGAATCAAACTCTCCAGGAGCGGTATAAGCCTCGGAGCGAAGTGTCATGTTAACGCAAAGTTGTTCAATTTGACAGATCAGGTGCGAGTGAGGGGGCCAAGATAGCAGAAGCGTATCAGGCATCGTCGCCACTCTTGTCCGGCCGCTTTAATGTGCGCGCTTGTCGTTATCACGCTTCTCAAGATCTTCAAAAGGCGGCCGAAGACGGACTCTTGCTATTCGCTGAGGTTGACTTTCTTCAACATGTCCTTGAATCGAGGATCGCCCCGGAGTGGGTCAAAGAGGGGTTCCGCTTTTATGATAGAGAGCCAAAAACAGCCCTCGTTGAGCAACCGGTTTAGGTTTTCCAGGGCGTTATCGTTCTCTCCTGCCAGCACATAGATTCTGACTAATCCACCCGCGCTACATTGCGAGTCTGGCTGGGCCTGAAGGAATTTGATTCTCGTTTCCCAATAAGCCTTTCGTCCGCCGCTGCGGTAGGCCGCATCCAGCCGATCATGCAATCTCTTCCCAGCGGGAAGGGAGAAGTTCCGCAGATCCGCCACGACAGCTTGTTCCGGCATTCCTTTCATCTCGTAGTCGTCGACCTCCCAGTCCACCGTAACGTCTACCAGTTCAGGCTCCATCTCTTCCGCCTTCCGAATATATTCCAGGGACTCATCGTACCGCCGTGACCAGTACAAAACAGAACCCATGAGCCGCACATTTAAGAAGGACAAAGGGTCAAGTTCCAGGGCGCGTCGCATGTGCCTCGCCGCTTCGTCGCGGCGCCCAACGATGCTCAGAAAAATTGCGTATCGCGATTCTGTTGTCGAGTCGCTGGGACTGAGCGTGATCGCCCGTTGCAAATCGTACTCCGCGGTCTTCCAGTCCCGTTCGTGGTTAAAAGCGATCTGACCCAACACCGACCAAGCTTCACCATTCCCAGGGTCGAGTTCGATGGCGTGTCTTGCAGCGGCTTTCGCCTCGGGTATCAGCCCCTGATGGGGATCGGTCCACATCCCCAGCTCTGCTAATCCCGCCGCAAGACCTGCCCAGGATCGCGCAAAGTTTGGATCGAGCACAACGGCACGCCGAAACATCTTGACCGCTCCCTCAGAATCCGTTTTGCTCAGGAGATAACGCCCCTGCAGATAACCGTCGTAAGCTGACGGATCCAGCGGCCGTGCGCTAGTAAGCTTGACCTGCTGCGATGGAGGAAGAGGTATCCGGGCATGCAAGGCAATCTCTGATGCGATGTGCTTCTGCAAAGCCGTTACATTTGCCAGCGCGTCTTCAACCTTGCCGCCCAAAGTTGGTGGTGCAATCGCGCATCAAACAAACGAACGTCGATCGAGACCTTATCTTTCGATCGCAGGACCGATCCTTCAATGATGGCATCGACACCCAGCTTGCGCGCGATCTCCGTCAGCGAATCCGGATTGTCCCTCACCTGCGCCACAGAAGAATCGGAGACGACCTGCAATTCCGGAATGGCCGACAGCTGCGAAGCCAATTCTTCCGTCATGCCATCCGCGAAATACTCCGTATTCGGTTCAGACGAAAGGTTCTGAAGCGGAAGCACCGTCACGGAGTGAATCCTGGGCGCGAGCGCTTGGTGCGAAAACACCGATACAGCAATGCCGGCGATGAGTATGAGCACGAGCGCCGTCGTGCTAACCCAGATCCACCGACTCGAAAACGTCCTCGTCCTTTGGCCCGGAACCGCCGTTCCTGGAGCGTTCGCTCTCTCCCGGGGCGACGGGTGCAATTGCGCTCTCGCTGCATTCAACCCGTTCCTCTACTGGCGCGACAAAGCGATAACCGACTGTCGGCACGGTCTCGATGTAACGCGGGTGGCGGATGTCGTCTCCCAATACGCTGCGTAACAGCCAGATGGAGCGTGAGAGGGAACCTTCGGTTACAGCCGTATCGCCCCAGATAGCATTGAGCAGCTCGTCCTTGGTTATCAGTTTTTGGGGATTGTGCAGCAGAAATAAGAGGACCCGAAAGGCTTTAGGCTCGATGTTCAAAACCTTCCCCGCCTTCGTCAGCGAGAACTCTCGCTCACGAACTTCCACGTCGTCGAAGCGGAAAACAGTGAGTTTACTTACCGTCATAAATCCCTAAGAGTCTGAGACCCACCCATAGGAACCAACTGGAGCGAACTGTATGCACAGAGTTCTCTCAACCTTACCCGGGCTGAGGAGCTGTTTCCATGACAAGTCTCAAGCGTCTTGCATGGTTGTTTCTTGCTGCCGCGATGGTCCGTTCGTGCGGAAACTCACTGCCCAGGGGATATTGCAGTGTACTGCGGTATCTTGTGGACGCCTATCAAATGATTGGGGCTGCAATACCTTGCCCGCCCTTGATGACGCTGAGCCCTCGCACTCGCACTCCGCACGAAAACAAAGAACTTAGCCGTCCTTAATCCGAGATAAGGCCGAAGACCATCTCATTCGTCATTAGCGGTTGGCAACTTGGCGTAGGACGAGAGGGATTGCTGTACTCCGGGGGATCACGCAGCGGATCTCAATCAATTGACCGCTCATTTCTCGTCCAGAGTGAGGGCGTAAATATCTTGCGTTCCAGTGTCGCGCAGTAGCAGCGGCGCATCGGTAGGATCGAGGTCCATCCAGGGATCAAGTTCGATCTCATCATCCCCGCCAGCATGCCAATCCTTCAGGTCGGCGACACGTTCCACTTCGCCCCCCTTGACAGGTATACGAAAGACGCCGGAGTCGTTCTTGTGGGAGAACAAGACGTAAATGTAATAAATGTACTGGCTATCCCTGGAAAAGGAAGGGTATCTAGCCAATCCCTTCACCGGAAGCGCCGACCATCGCTGCGTCTCAATGTCGAAGACCTTCAGGATGGACGTCTTCCATGACAGCGCTGCAATGTAGCGGCCGTCCGGAGACCAGCGCGGCGACCATGTGCCACCCGACCCCGGAACAACTGTGACCCTGCGGCTTTCGAGGTCGAGTATCCGCAGGTTTCCTGTCTCGGCATCCCTTGCCGTCGCCGAATCAAACACAATTTTCTTCCCGTCCGGTGACCAGTCCGGATCCCCCTGTCTTCCATTGTCTTCGGGAAGAATCCGTTTGGGGATGCCGCCCTCTGAAGCGACAGTGTAGCTATAAACGTGATCGGCAGAGAATGCGAAAAACAGAATCTGCGAGCCGTCGGGCGACCAGCGGGGACCTCCCACATGAATCGGAGGGTCCGTCAGTTGCACAGGACTGCTTCCGTCCCGGTTGACCTTCCACAGGACGCCTTCGGGGAAGGAGGCATAGGTTATGTACTGACCATCCCTGGAGAAGGAGACATTGTCGGCGGAGATACCTCCGAGAAACGGCTTGATTTCTTTGGTCGCCGGGTCGATGCGCGAAAGCTCACCGCGCAAGGTGTAGCCGGATGAGAAGATTTTAGTCCCGTCCTTGCTGGGATAAGGTGGGGTCCAAGCGATCGGACCCGTAGTCAATTGAACCGGCTCGGCGGGCGGCTGCCGCAGCAGCCCGCTCCGTTCATCAAGCGCCCAAATCTGATCTATGGCCCACGGCGATTCATGCGACGTGAATAGGAAGAACTCCCCATCAGGGGTCCAACGGCCGCAACATGTGAGGCCAAAGGTATGCCAACCGGGAAGCAACGGATGAAGATCCGATCCCTTTGACGATATCTCCCAAAGCCGACTGTCTCGAAAAAATCGAATGACTCTGCCGTCCGGCGACCATGCAGGCGATTCGGCTACGGCGCCCACCGAGCCCAGCTTGTGGGCTCCAGTCCCGTCGGTCTGAACGAGCCAGATGTCTCCTTCGTGAGTAGTGAAGGCCACCGAACTCCCGTCGGGTGAGTAGGCCGCATCCCACCCATCACCCAAACGGCGATACGAGCCATCCTGAATGCGGACATTCCAAATTGGACCTAGCGGCTTCCCTTCTTCCAGGGTACTGGTAATAAGATGTGAGCCATCCGGCGATATGTCCAACATCTCACCCGGCCCTCCGGGCACCGGAACCGCGATCTGTGCCAACTCCCCGCCCGCTATCGGAACCTGTTCAATGGAACTCAGCGTAAACTCATTCGCATATATCCTGCTTGCGTCGACTCCGGCGAGCCACTTCCTGCGACCGTCGTGGGTGATCTGGACATATCTCGAGATGCGGGGCGGGGGCAGCGGGCGGTGCATGTACCAGATCGTGGCAATGAGGCTCACCGCGAGAACGGAAGCGGCCAGCAGCCACCATCGCCGAAAATTCCGGATCGCCCCGCCCGCGGCCTGAATGCTGAGATCCGGCTCTTTGCTGGCCCCCCCGCCGTCCGGCAACTCGACCGGCACCGCGCCGCCGTGCACGTCCTCCGAAACCTCAACTTTACACACGAACCGATAACCGACCGTGGCCACGGTCTTGATGTAACGCGGTTGGTGGATGTCGTCGCCCAGCGCGGTACGCAGCAGCCAGACGCAGCGCGTCAGGGAACCGTCGGTAACAGCAGCATCGCCCCAGACGGTGCTAAGCAGTTCTTCCTTTGTGATCAATCTTTGCGGATTGTGCAGCAGGAATAGGAGAGTTCGAAACGCCTTCGGCTCCACCGCCAACACCTTCCCCGCCTTGGCGAGCGTGAACTCCCGCTCCCGAACCTCCACGTCGTCGAAGTGGAAAACAAAGGACTTAGTCGGCATCATAAATCCATAATCCGCCCTAAGAAACTCCCGATCAGCGCGGAGAATTAAATAACCAGGCCATCAAGACCAAGTAGAACCAAGCGCCCAGAGTGCCTTCAGCCAATCCGGCTGAGGAACTCTCCCAATGGCAACCTTCCAGCGGTTCGCTTCCCTGGTTCTCAGCGCTACCCTAGTTCCCGCGCTCGCAGCAGAAACCCATTGTCCCGGAAATGTCGCCAGTGTACCCTTCCGCTTCGTCAGCCGCCACTTGATCGTTTTGGCCGTATCCATCAATCACACCGGCCCCTATGACTTCTTGTTGGATAGCGGCACTCAGATCACGATGATCGCTCCCTCTCTCGCCGCTTCCCTTCATTTGGGTACGCACGGAGTGGCCGTGGTCGCGGGATTTGGATCGGGTAATTCGGCTTCCTACGCGCAACTCGACTTGGTTGAAGCCGGCTCTCACGCCGTTGCCAACCAGAAAGTCCTTATCTATGATCTCCAGGGTTTCCGCTCCGGCGATCCGCATTTGCAGGGCATTCTCGGCGAGGATTTCCTCGAGCAATTCGATCTGCTGATTGACAATGCGCACCGCCTGCTCTGCCTCGACACCTCGACGGCGATGCGCGCCGAGGTGAGGGGCTCGCATATTCCGCTGGTCGCTACCGCTGAGGTCGACGAATTCGGCCCGAAGCCCGGATTGCTGCTCATTACGGTCCATTTATCCGACGGGCTACGGCCAGTTCAGCTGCTGCTCGACTCCGGCGCGAACGAGCCGATCCTCCTCAACACATCCCAGTACATGGTGCCGCGGCCATCCCACGACGCGCCTATCCGCGTGAGCGGAGTGGATGGCGCGCAGCCGATCTCTTCGGTTTTTCCACCTCAGGACGTGAAGATTGGCTCACTCAAATTGCCCGGCGTCGCCTTTCTCAGCACTAGCGCCGAAAAGGACTCTTTTGTACAGGGGTTCGACGGCGTCCTGACTACGGGGCTCTTCCGGCGCGTCTTCATCGACCACGCCGATCGCTTTGCTATCCTTGAGCCGAGATAGAAGCGAAGACGACCGGGCGGCCGCACAAACGACAAATCCGAATTAGAGGAGCATCAAGCCTATTGGGGAATGCTCTGCTTGAGCACATCCCGAGGTCTGTGGCGGCCCGTCCTCCGCACGCTCATCGAGGGACGGTTTCCCGATGACAGACCTGCTTCAGCGCGGCTCCGATTTCGCCCCGGCGTCGACTACACCCTGCCGCTTCGCGTGGCGCGGCGTCCGGTGCTGGTTGTGAACAACGAGTTCTTCATCGTTCCCGGTTACAACCCCTTCGCCAACGGCGGCAGCAGCTACACCCAGAACCGCTTCCAGGTGGGCGTGCGACTGCCCATCGCCGATTCATTCTCTGTCCGGCCTTACTACTTGTTGCAGTCGGTTAACCTGCCCAGTGGCTGGGAGACAAATCAAATTGTGGGTATCTCGATCGCCGTTAAGATCGCACGCAAAACCAGGTGACGCTGGCGTCCAACGGTTATGGCTTTGCGTCGGCGAATCTCATATAGAGGAACTTCACCGTCGCTTCCCCGCGCGGCGATACAAGAAGTGCAGATGAGAGTCGAGGGTCCTCTGAATGTGTTGCGCAAAGTGCGAGCAGTGATCAGCGCCACGGTTGCAGAACGTGGGCTTTGAACTCCTCCGGTAGCTCCAGAAGGCTGCCAGCTTCGATTGAGCGGGCAGCCCAGTCGACCAGCGATCTATATTGATCGAGCTCGGTGATATTTCCCAGCCATTGAGAGCCCGCGCCGGAGTTAACCACGACTACATTAGGCAAATCGCATGGGCCCACACAGCCGCTAATGGAGAGTTGGAGACGCTTCAGTAAGCCGCGACTACGCCACTCCTCCTTCAGCCAGGCAACCGGCACCTCCGGACGATCCTTGTGCGTCGCCCCGCAGCAGCATCCCTGGCAAACAATCATCTGTCCGATCACTCGGCGTTTGGTGTCAAGCATCTTTCCTCCCTCTACAATCCAATATAGTATAGGGGACTATATTACATTCAACGGAGGCACAATTGGCACATACGACCAAGGATAAGAAAAAACTGTTGTCGCGCACGCGTCGCATCAAGGGCCAAGTCGAAGCGGTGGAACGTGCTTTGGAAGGAGATGCCGAATGCGAAGAAATCTTGCAGCTGGTGGCTTCCTGCCGTGGCGCTCTCAACGGCCTGATGGCGGAACTGATCGAGGGGCACGTCCGGTTTCATGTTCTTTCTCCCGCCCAAAAGTCACTTCCCTCGCAGCTCGAGGCGGCGGACGAACTGATTTCAGTGGTGAAGAGATATTTCAAGTAAACGCGCGGAGGCGCATATGACCGTTGTCAACCATAACCACACAAACCCTGAACTCGCCGAAGTGGCCGAAGCGGACATTCAACTTCCCCAGCCTACTGATGCTTTCTTCAAGGGCTCGCAAGGGGAAGACCATGAGCACGAACACGAACATGGTTTCGACTTTCTGGAGGTGCTCCGCGTAGTCTTTGTCGCCCTCGCCGCTGCGGCCGTCTGGTTCCATCTCTGGGAGCCGTTCCCGCGGATAAGCGTGATCGGCCTGGTGGCTACGCTGATCGGGGGCTATCCCATTTTCAAAGAGGCGTTGGAGAACGTTCTCGATCGCCGCATGACGATGGAACTCTCCATGACCATCGCGCTTGTCTCCGCGCTGGTGATTGGTGAATTTTTCACCGCACTTGTGATTACGGCGTTCGTTCTCGCAGCGGAGATTCTCGAAGGCCTCACGGTCGGACGAGGGCGCCGCGCCATTCAGGATATGCTGGACTTTCTACCCCAAACCGCGAGCGTGCTCCGGGAGGATCGAATCGTCGAAGTGGAGACGAAAACGATTCGTCCGGGAGAAGTGGTTGTCATACGGCCGGGCGGCAGGATCCCCGTCGACGGACGTGTTCTGAGTGGCCATTCGTTTGTGGAGCAGGCAGCCATTACAGGCGAACCGATGCCCAGTGAAAAGGCGGCGGGAAGCGATGTCTACGCGGGAACGATCAACCAGGCGGGCACACTCCAGGTGCGAGCGGAGCATCTGGGGAAGGAGACGACCTTCGGCAAGATCATCGAGGCCGTCGAAAATGCGGAGCGCTCCCGGGCGCCGATACAGAAAACGGCGGATCGGCTGGCCGGTTACCTTGTCTATTTCGCTCTCGGCGCAGCCGTGCTTACCTTCCTGATCACCCACAACCTGCGCTCTACCATCTCGGTCATCATCGTGGCCGGGGCATGTGGGATTGCCGCGGGCACGCCGCTGGCGATCCTGGGCGCGATCGGACGCGCGGCCCGCCAGGGCGCTGTCATTAAGGGCGGAGTCTACCTTGAAGCGTTGGGACAGTTGCAGGTCGTCTTCCTCGACAAGACGGGAACATTGACCTATGGAACTCCCCTGGTGTCGGCGGTTTATAGCGTTCCGGGCATTTCGCAGCGCACCCTCCTCGAGGCCGCAGCAACGGCGGAACGAAATTCAGAGCATCCCTTGGGTCGCGCCATCGTCGGCTTTGCGAACCGACAAAACGTGGAGGGCGCTGAGCCTGAATTCTTTGAATACCGGGTTGGCCGCGGGGTTCTTGCGTCCTTGCGCGGCACAGCGATCGTGGTCGGAAATCGAGCCCTCTTCAAAGAGCTGGGAATCGTTCATCCAAAGATGGAGATCGATGACGCGGGGACCGAGGTCCTGGTTGCACGGGGAGGCCGATATTGCGGCTCCATTGTGGTCACAGATCAGTTGCGTCCCAGCGCTGCGCCCGCGGTCAAGGATCTTGGGGAGATGAATATCAAAGTCGTCTTACTCACCGGGGATACCAAGGCCGCCGCGAAAGCCGTAGCTGACCAACTGGGCATCCTTGAGGTCTATGCCGAACTTCTCCCGGAACAGAAGACGGCCTTCATCGCCGAGCAAGTGAAAAAAGGGCGAGCCGTCGCCATGTTGGGCGATGGCATTAATGACGCCCCCGCGCTCAGCGAGGCAACGGTTGGCGTCGCCATGGGAGCTGGTACGGACGTTGCGCGGGAAAGTGCGAATGTCGTGTTGATCGGCAATGATCTAGCAAAGTTTGTGGAGACTGTCCGCATCGCGCGAAATTGCCGGCGGATCATCCTGCAAAATTTCTACGGCACGCTGATCGTCGATACCATCGGCATTGGCTTGGCCGCCGCTGGCTTTCTCAACCCATTGCTGGCGACATTTATTCACGTCGCTTCGGAACTTACCTTCATCCTCAACTCAACGCGCCTGCTTCCACCTCGTGAGAAGAATCCGACCGCAGAGCCGGCCGTGGCCAGCGCCTAAGGAGCCGGACAAGGTGAGACGCATCTCGCATTCAGACCTCCTCATCACCCTACTTGCGTTGGGTTCTTGGATCCTGATCATGTTCATGGCCTGGGCGCTCCTTCGTTCTTCCTAATCGATGGAGTGTCTCATAAGCCACCATGCGATCCAGAGGGTCTCTATCACAACTACGAGAAACAGCAGAACCATGCTTAGCTTCTCGGAGCGCTTCCAGCGGACCAGCCGAACCTTGCGCTTGTTGCCTTTACCGAGATTTATCTCTCCCGCCACAACCGCCTCCCTTCAAAGGCCTGCTTCAGGGACAGCAAGTACACGCTGTCCCTGAAGCGTTCGGAAAGACAAGTTGGTCTGGGGTTAGAAGTGGAAGCCCACCTCCGCCATAAACGCTCGCGGGGTTACGTAATGAGTGCCGCTGAACGTCGACAGAAAGTTATAAAGGGCGTACTTGTTGGCGATGTTCACGCCTGACAGGCGCAAACTCCATCTGTACCGGTCACCATTAAAGATGTTGTCTTCACCAATGGCAGCATCGAACAAATTGCGCGGTTGGATACGCGGTGGATTCTTGTCGTCGTTTTCCGTTCCGGGAGCCGGAACTTTTACCAGGTTCGACGTGAGTCCTGCAGCCGGGCAGGGAGTGGGTAGAGGTGTGGTCGGGGTCGCTCTGATGCCGTCACACATGAGCCCGGCCTCAAACTCCTGGTCCGCGGTCAGGCCGCTCAGGTCAATACCTGGTTGGCCGTTGGGCAGCGTCACCGAGGGTCCGCCGTTGATGGGATTGCATAGGCTGTTGGGGTCGGTGACGTTATAGCAAGGGACCGAGCCGGCAACCAAGCCGCTGTCATAGCGCCAATTGAAACCTATCCACGGTTTGAAGAAGCCGGTTCCCGGCCATCTGATATTGAACGTGGGTGGTCTCGTTGAACCTTTCGTCATGATCGATGCGGAACGGATATCCTCCTTGCCCCACCGTCGCCCCGGCACCCGCCGACTGCGGCGGGAAAAAGCGGGCCGCCACCGAAGACATCACAACAAAAGCACTGATGTTGTGAAAATTCGGCACATCCGCGCGCAGGGCGAAGCCAGGGATCTTCGAGTTATGCCAGTCAATGGGAAAGGTGATGGGAGTATTGCCCAGGACGCTGAAGTCGAAGGCGTTGTGGGTGTACTTCCAAATGTAGTCTCCGCTAAATACGAAGTTCTTCCCGGCCGCCTGTTGGAAGCCGGCGTGGAACTCATTGCGGAAACCAGGCTGAAGCGTCCCCGAGACACCGGGCGTGCAAAGGAGCAGCGGAGCCAGGACAGGGTTAGAGCATCCAGAGCTGGACAGGACGAGGTTCTCGTTGAATGGGGATTCCAGAGTGCGCGCGTAAGAAACGCGCAGAACTGTGCTGGTGGGCTTGAGGCTATATGCAATGCCTACACGTGGCTCCGCCTGGCGGGCAACCGTGAGACCGTTGTACAAATCGCCGCGGATACCAACATTGAAGAGCCAGTTACCCGCCTTGATCTGATCCTCGACATACAGAGCCAATTCCTTTACATCGGTATGACCGAAATAGCTGTAAAGGCTGCCTCCGCGTGTCAGGTCGTATGGTGTGAGAACCGAATTGTAGGTGCCGGCGGGGTTTACTGCCGGATCATTCGATACGAAGCCAAACGCCGCGCATTGCGTGGGATCGGAAAATCCCGGCTGAGCATTGCCATCGGCATCGACGCATGGAGAGTTATAAGTGGGGTCGACGACGCCAAGACTGTCATTCTCACGCAGAAACGTTTGCTGGTAAACGGCGCCCAGCTTGATGTTGTTCATTCCCTTTTGGTAGGAGAAATCTGTGCGCAGGCCGGCATTGGTGAGGGTCCGGTACTGTGCGATTGACGAGGTCTGTAGATTCGGCGGACCGAGATCGGCGAGGGGGTTGCCGCTGGGATAATAATTGTAGGCATCCCGGCGAACGTAAGCCCCAAAGTTGAGGACCGCACTGGTTCCGAAGATGCGGGTATAAGTGGGAGCGATATCGAAGGTTTCAATCTTCGAGAGCTGGTCGGCGTTCCCGACGTTGGCGAAGACGGGATCGGGGCTGGCGCCGCCGCTGACCACGTTTGAGACGTTCAGGTTATCGTAGGCGTTTGGGGTCTGAAACCAGGAGCGGCTGTAGTTCAGGTTCAGATGGACGGAATCCACCTGCGTGAATTGATAGTCGACCCGATCAAAGGCATTCTCCTCGTTGCCTTTGTCGTGGAAGACGACGAACTCCGGCGGATCCAGGAATCGTCCGGTATTCAGTCCGTCGAATTCGACAAAGTTCCCCCAATTCTTTCCGCCATACCCGAGGTCAAAACTTCCTGTTGCTGAACCGAACGCTCCATACGATGACGCAAAATCGCCGGTTGGCTTAGTCAGCCCTTGACCCGACCGCGTAGTCGCTACGATCACCAGGCTGGTCTTTCCGCCGTACTCGGCCGGGGGCGCGCCTGATATGACCTCGATGGACTGAATCGAGTTCGACGGAATCTGGTTGGAAAACACTTTGCTCTGCTGATCCGTGATCGGCTGACCATCCACGGAAAAAGAATTGGATGCGTGGTCACCAAGGCCATGGAACAGACCGTTGGAGTCGGCGGCGACGCCGGGCGAGGATAGAGTTACCAGAGAACTGAGAGAGGACGATTGGCTCTCCAGTGGCAATTTCTGGAAAAGCCCCCGATCCACGTCGGTGTGAAACGTCGGATCATTCTCCAGCAGATCTTCTCCACCTTCGACGGTCACGGTCGTAGAAGCACCCGCCACTTTCAAGGTGATGCCCACATTCACGGGTACAGCGGATCGCACATCGGCATCTTGAGCCACTCCGCCGAAGCCGCTGGCCTTGGCCGTGAGGTGGTAGGGGTTGAAGGGTAGATTGCTGAACTGAAACCGGCCTGTGCTATCTGACTTTGCCGTGCGGAGATAGCCGCTGACCGGGTTTTCAATGGTAACGGTTGCTCCGGGGACGACTGCGCCAGACGGATCAGTAACTGTGCCGCTAAGTGAGCCAGAGTTGGATTGCGCCTGGACCGGCCAGAACATCGCTGAAAATAGAAACACCAATGCAAACGAGAGAATGCTGCGCGTAGGCATGCGCATGAGAAGCCTCCTGAGATTCCTGATTTTTGAGACAGAGCTGCTTAAGAGTTGGCAGGCTGTGCAGGCGGAGGCCGGGTAAAGAGGGAGAATACAAAGAAGAATTGAGCGCGTATCGACTGTAGGGCAGTCGATACCCTGGCCACGACAAAGACAGTGCGCGGCAGAGACTGGGGAACGGATGGTTGAACGACCAGGTGGGCGACGTGGCAAAGCGCGCAATCGGACTGGACCGCTTGTCCGTCCGCGTGCGTGTGCCCGGCTTGCACGATCCCGCCGAGGGTAAGGAGCGCGCAGCAAAAGAAGCCGAGCGCTACCCACAGCAGATGACGTGTCCTTAGATTACGGCTGCACCTTGGCATAGGAGCCTCCATAGATCCTGTGTTTTTGCGTCTGACGTTGCCTTATGCGAAAGCAATGTCCACAGGTGGAGGCCGGGTGAAGAGAGAAAAGATAGAAAAGTGCCGGGAACGGACCGGCTGGAGCGCCGCTAAGATCGCCGCCACGATGAGCACGCTCGGTGGAAGAGACTGCGGAATCGCAGGCTGAACAACCAAGTGGGCCGTATGGCAAAGTGCGCAATCAGATGGAACGGTTTGTCCGTCACGGTGCGTGTGACCAACCTGCACCACTGCGGAGCAAGCAATGATCGCACAGCAGAGGAAGCCAAGGGCCACCCAGAGCGTACAACGTGCTCTCTGATTGAGGACGCAACTTAGCATTCTTAGCGAGTATAACCCGGAAGCTGTGCAGGGCGGCAAGCCGGTGATAAGCGGAGCGTGCCTGCCCCCGCATCGTTAGAACTAAGACGGGGCCCCAACGCCACTCCATCCATGAAGGCGAGTGCGGCTTTCAGTGATGAAAGCCGCGTAAGGTTCGCCAACGCCAACAAGCTCCAAAGGAAGAACACACCTCCGCTCAGGCAAGCGCCGCATATCTCGATCGGGAGCAGATCAAGCAGTCGGAACGCTATGCGGTTTCGGGCTACCCTTCTTGGCAGCCAATTTCTCTGCCGCACTAGGTTCTATGTCGATCGAATTTCCACCGTTTGTCTCAACGCCCTCCAGATATTCCATCGTTCCGTACCGATTGAAGATGATTTCCGGCTTCCCCTTCGACGCTTTGGAGGACGGCCTCGTTTCGAGCAATACCGAGTGGGAGCTGGTAGTATTCGCAAGCTCAAAGATTTGAGGATCCTCGCCACTTTGTCTCAGCGTATAGGTGCCGGCCGGCATCTTCGCATTTCCTGCGTAGAAGCTCGACGCAAAATGGAAGTTATAAGCAGTCTGGGCAAATGAGGGCACGCCGCCCATCAGCATCGTCACGCCTAATAAGGCAACCACAATAAAACTCTTCTTCATGGTCTTTCTCCTGTTCGTACAAGTTTCGGAGGCCATTGCAGCTGGAGTGGAAACCGGCATGTGCGGTACAGCCTGCTTGGCCTGCAAATGAGGGGCCCAATCAAATCCCACTACGATTCCGCCTCGTCTGAAACTGTCATTTGCGACAGGGGGCCTCCGCGCCTGCCCACACTGATAGAATTCTCGCCAAGCGCCTTTACATCATCGACGAGATAACCAGCATGCCCTTGAGTGACCATCACCGTTTGCGTCTGTTCCGCTCCAAAGTGGCATCGGAGCGGCGCCCTGCTCTCAATTCCCTGCCCTACCGCCTTCTTCTCTTCACCTTGATCGTGGCCGCGATGGGGGCCGTTTCCTGCGTTGTCAGAGCCCAGGAAAAGGAGAAGGTCCCTGGTCAAGACTGGATCCAGTTATTCAACGGGGACAATCTAGATGGGTGGACCAAGATCGGCAAAGAGAGCTGGACGGTAGAAGGTGGGCTAATCCACGGAAAAGGCCTGACCAAGGACTACGGGTATTTGGAGACCGCCAAGGACTACAAAGACTTTCAGCTTTCCCTGCGCTTTAAATGCGTGGGCGACGGCAACAGCGGCGTCTTCTTCCATAGTGAATTCAAACCGGGAACCGCGGATGTGACGCAAGGAATGCAGTTTGAGATCGATTGCAACATGATGCATCACACCGCCGGCGTCTACGCCGAGGACGGGCGCGAATGGGTGGCTTGGCCGGCTCCGGAAAATGAGGGCGTCGTCCGTATGGGCGATTGGAACGACTATCTTCTGGAGGTGGTCGGCAACCGTTACCGCTCCCGCCTGAATGGCGTGCCCATGCTGGACTTCACCGATCCCAAGCCAAGTTCATGGGATGGCAAGATTGCTCTTCAATTGCATGCCGGTGGGCTGGGCAACATGCAATTCAAAGACATTTGGATACGGGACCTGTCTCACCGGTAGCTACTCTTTGCGCTCGCGTGCGGGCTGGTACCAGGTGACCTTTCCGTCTACGACGGCGGCCACGTATCGCCTGTCCGCGAGAAATTGCATGACTTGCCGGCCTTCGCGAGCGAGTTTCGCCCAGCGAGAGTTGGTACTCGTGTTTTGCTCGACCCCACGCAGGGCCGCACCTTCGCATTGGAAATCCACTTCCCGCAACTTGGATCGCGAGGTCCGCCGGACGGGATAGCTCTCATCACTGAGCGTCACCGTCTTGGCATTTTCCACCAACACCTGGCGCCACACGGAAATAAGAGCGTCCTCTAAACTCTGGGCCATTGGCGATTTTCTCCGCGAATCGAGACTACGTTCTCAGATGCGCGTGAAGCCAGCCTTGACACACAGCGCATATCGGCATTTAATCGCTCGTTCCCTTTCAGTCTTGAAATTTATGCGCCTCAGCGTCTCCCTTCTCCTTGCCGGCTCCCTGCTCATCTCCGTCGTGGGTTGCAAGAAGTCCTCTCCTGCAAACGTTGACGACGGGGCAGATTGGGCCATGTACGGAAGGACCAACGATGAGCAGCGGTTCAGCCCCTTAAACCAGATCAACGAGCAGAACATCGACCGGCTCGGCCTCGCCTGGAGCAAAGAACTGGGCACCACACGCGGCCTGGAAGCTACTCCGCTCGTCTCCAACGGAGTCATCTACACCACCGGTGAGTGGAGCGTCGCCTTTGCGCTGGACGCCAAAAGCGGCCAAATTCTCTGGACCTTTGACCCCAAGGTCAATCGCTCTCACGCCCGCACCATCTGCTGCGATGTCGTCAATCGAGGAGTCGCCCTCTACCGCGGCAAGGTGTACCTGGGCACCCTCGACGGCCGGCTCATCGCACTGGATGCAAAGTCCGGACACCCCGTTTGGGAAGTACTCACCGCGGATCAATCCCATCCCTACGCGATCACCGGAGCTCCTCGGATCGCCAAGGGAATGGTTCTGATTGGAAACGCCGGCGGGGAGTTTGGCGTGCGCGGCTATCTCTCCGCATACGATGCGGAAAGCGGGAAGCTGGTCTGGCGCACCTACACCGTACCCGGCGATCCGGCGCAGGGTTTCGAGTCCAAAGCACTGGAAAATGCCGCGAAAACCTGGCACGGCAAGTGGTGGGTTGCGGGTGGCGGAGGCACCCCCTGGGACTCCATTGTCTATGACCCCGGCCTCGATCTCATCTACGCCGGCACGGGCAACGGAATCGTCTGGTACCGCGATCTGCGCAGTCCGGGTGGAGGCGACAATCTGTACATCGCCTCCATATTAGCGCTGCGCCCCAGCACCGGGGAGTTGGTCTGGTACTACCAGGTGACCCCGGGAGACAACTGGGACTACGACGCTACGCAACCGTTGATGCTCGCTGATCTGAAGCTCGGCGGCACTGTCCGCAAGGTCATCATGCAGGCGTCGAAAAACGGATTTTTCTACGTGCTCGATCGCCAGACCGGCCAGTTCCTTTCCGCGAAACAGTTCGTTAAGGGTGTGACCTGGGCCACCGGAGTCGATCCCCAGAGCGGACGCCCGATCGAATCGCCCACCGCGTATAACGGCCTCGAGGCGGTCCTGGTTTCTCCCGCGCCTGGCGGCGCGCATAACTGGTATCCCATGGCGTTTCATCCCGCCACAGGCCTGGTCTATGTGCCTGCACGACAGGACTCCCCCGCGTTGCACACCCCAGACAAGCATTGGACCTCCAATACCACCAACTGGAATCGCGGTGAGGATGCGGCGTACGCCGGACCACTCCTGGCGAAATTTCAGTCTTACCCTAAAATGACTGGCCATTTGATCGCCTGGAATCCGGTCGAGCAGCGTGAGGTATGGAATGTCTCCCTTCCGCTCGTCGAAAGCGGTGGGGTGTTGGCGACCGCGGGTAACCTGGTCTTTCAGGGCCGCTCCGACGGAATGCTCTGCGCCTATCGCGCCACCGACGGCAAGAAACTTTGGGAATTCTACGCGGGCACAGGCATTATGGCCCCGCCCGTGACCTACCTTCTCGACGGAGTGCAGTACATCACGCTCATGGTCGGCTGGGGCGGCTCCGCCGGAATCAACAATCTCGACAACAGTGGGCCGGTCAAACCCGGCTACGGCCGCGTCCTTACCTTCTCCCTTGGCGGCAATGCAAAACTCAACATTCCTCCCTTCGGACATCAAGGGCCGCCTTCGCCTGCAATCCACATGAACGCCACGCCGGCGACTCTCCACGAAGGCGAGATCCTATTCAACCGGCAGTGCTTCTATTGTCACGGTGTGGGTGCTATCTCCGGATCCGGCGTTCCTGACTTGCGCTATGCTACGGCTGCAACCCATCATCAATTCGCGTCCATCGTGCTGGGAGGCGCTCTCCAGCAAGGTGGCATGCCCTCGTTCAAAGATCTGCTCAAACTGGATGAAGTGCGGGCGATCGAGGCCTACATTTTGTCACGCTCTGCAGCCGCGGCGAACCCTTCCGCAAACAAAGCCCCATGAGTGCATTTAGGTTTTACCCAACCACAAAAATGATTTCTAGACACTGTGCGTAAACCGGAGGCAACACCCATGAACGAACCACAACCCGAACACATTCTGCAGGTGGGAATGGGTTTTTGGGCCTCGAAAACACTGTTGAGCGCCATTGAAATGGAAGTATTCACAGAGCTGGTTGATCGCCCCGAACCTTTGGAAGTACTCCAGGGGCGCCTGGGGCTCCATCCGCGCTCGGCGCGCGATTTTCTCGATGCGCTGGTGGCGCTGAAATTTCTCGAGCGCCATGACGGCCAGTACAGCAACACGCCATCGACCGCGTTCTTCCTCGACAAGCGCAAACCGTCCTACATCGGCGGCATTCTCGAAATGGCCAACCACCGGCTCTATCCATCCTGGGCGCATCTCACCACCGCTCTTCGCACGGGCGATCCACAAAATGAATCCAAGGATAGCGGCGCCGACACCTTCGCAGCACTCTACGCCGACCCGGCGCGTCTAAAAGAGTTCCTAAGGGCCATGTCGGGCATAAGCCATGGCGGCAACATGGCCATCGCGCACCGTTTCCCGTGGAAGCAATACCGAACCGCTGTGGACGTCGGAACCGCTCAGGGTGACTTGATCACGCAAGTAGCTCTGGCCAATCCGCAGATCGAGGGGGTCGGGTTCGACCTTCCCGCGGTTGGTCCCATCTTCGAGGAGTATGTCGAGGCCAATGGACTCTCCAGCCGGGTGAAGTTTGCTCCCGGCAGCTTCTTCGAACAGCCCTTGCCCAAAGCGGACGTGGTCATGATGGGCCACATCCTCCACGACTGGGATCTGGAAACAAAAAGAATGCTGGTTGCCAAAGCCTTTGCGGCGCTGCCGCCGGGCGGCGCTTTCATTGTCTACGAGAGCATCATTGACGATGATCGGTCCAGCAATGCCTTTGGCTTGCTGATGAGCCTGAACATGCTGGTCGAAACCTCCGGCGGCTTCGACTACACGGGGAGCGACTGCACCGGCTGGATGAAAGAAGCAGGTTTCCGCGAAACCCGGGTCGAGCACCTGGTCGGTCCCGACTCCATGGTCGTCGGAATTAAATGACGGGAATTAAATGACGGGTATCAAGTGATGAGTATCACTGCTGGACGGCCCAGGCCAGGCCGTCCGGCTCCCCGCCCGCATCGATGTGGCCAGTGACTTCCAGCGTCTTCAGGTCCAGGACCGCGACGTAGTTATCCGGCGTGCAAGCGATGAACGCGCGGGAGCCATCCGGCTGCACCAGGATCCCGGCGGCGCCGTGGCCGATCTTGATACGCTTGAACTCGGTGCGCGTTGCCGCGTTTAGAACCACCAGGTCCGCGCCGTTTAGGCTGGAGATCAGAACCAGCTTGCCATCGCGGGTAAATTTCAGTCGATTCGCGCTCAAGACATTTGCCGCGATGGTCGCCACCACCTTCCTGGCGGAAATATCCACGACGGAGACTGTGCCGTCCTGCGCATTGGCGGTCCATAATTCCCGGCCATCGGGAGATACATCGAACCCCTCGTCACCCCGGCCAACAGCAATGACGGTTTGATTCCAGTCCATCCGTGGGCCCCTTTGATTCCCTGGAGGAGGTCCACCCGGCGGCGGACCGTTTGGACCACCCCGCATGCCGGGCGGCGGTCCCATGGGTGGAAGCGCGATCTTTTCCAGGATGCTGACCGTCGCCGAGCTTATGTTGGTCGTGTAAACCTGTTTCTGGTCGGCTGTGACATAGATCATGTGGGTTCGGTTTTGGCCTGTGCCCATGATCCAGTCAATCTTTCCCGAAGCCGGATCGTATCGGCCAACTGCTTTGGCTCCCTCTGCTGTAAACCAGAGCTTGCCACCCACAAAAGCCAGTCCGTGGGGGCCATTCAAGGCGCCAAGATCGATATCCGGCAGCGCCTTCTGACCGATCAAATCTATTACGGAAAGTACATGGTAAGCGCCACCGCCATAGATGGAGACATAGGCAGTCTTACCATCAGAAGAGGCGATTACTTCGTGAGGATCCGGCCCCACAGGGGCGTGGGCAACCACCTTAAGCGTCGAGGGGTCAACGATGGCCAAGGCATGGTCGTGCTTGGAGAGCACCAGCAATGACTGCTTTGGAGTGGTTTGCGCAGTGATCTGCCCGGTCAAACAAAGGCCGAGAGTGAGAACCGCGCCGGCAAAGAAAAGGTGCGTGAATCGATGTCGCATAAGTTGCCCCGCTGCCTCATTATCACCCTGTAGAATTTCGCAGGATTCTTTTCTTCCACGAGGCGTAGATTGAGCGACCATCCCCTGATACGATCGGCCGAAAAGCGAGACTTTGCGCACTGGAAAGTGCTTTGGGACGGCTACAACGCATTTTACGGCCGCAAAGGACCAACTGCCTTGCCGGAGGCCGTTACGAATATGACGTGGTCGCGCTTCTTCGACGGTTATGAACCCATGCAAGCTCTGGTCGCGGAGGACTCAGGACAACTCATTGGCCTGGCGCATTTCCTCTTTCATCGCACCACGATTTCCGTTGAGTCCATCTGCTACCTGCAAGACCTATTTACTCGCGAAGATGCGCGAGGTAAGGGAGTGGGGCGTGCGCTGATAGAAGAGATTTATCGACGCGCGAAATACGCCGGCTGCGGCAGGGTCTATTGGCACACGCATGAGACCAATGCAACCGCGATGCGGCTATATGACCAGGTTGCGGAGAAGTCCGGGTTCCTTGTGTATCGAAAGTCTCTTTGACGTGTGTCCCAACTGTGCTGACCTTGCCGGACCGGCGCGATGAGTATCTGAGCGAGCCCAGCCAATGACTGCCCGGAGTTTATCGGGCACAAAACGGGTGGACGTGGCTGGAATCCAAAATATATCCAGGTCGCGGGGCACACGCTTCGCCCCGGCACGAGGGAGCGAGATACTGCACAGCCGCGTGGTTCCCTGTTCCGGTTTCTCGCTTGACGGGCGAATGCATACATAATATCGTTATGCCTATGGTCGATACACCTAAGTCAGGAATGCCTGCTGGCGCCCTTCCCATGCTGATTCTGCGCGTCCTTCAATCCGGTTCGTTGCACGGCTATGCATTGGCCCAGCGAATTCACGTCCTCTCCAGCGAAGTGCTGGCGGTGGAAGAGGGACTGCTTTACCCTACACTGCAAAAAATGCTGGTCAAGGGCTGGGTAACAGCCGAGTGGGGCATTTCGGAGACCAACCGCAAAGTACGCTTCTACCGCCTCACACCGGAGGGGCGCAAGCACCTGAAGGCTGAGCTTTCGGAATACGATCGCGTGACGCAAGCGATCCAGAGCATATTGCGCACTGCATAACAGACACAAGGAACGAGGAAACCTCCATGAGTGAACTCTTCCGCCGCATTCGCTACCTCCTCAACCGCCGGCGACTTGATGCGGAATTGGAGAATGACATGGAGTTTCATCGCGAAATGGCGGCACGAGCTGGGCGCAGCAACTTCGGCAATATGCTGCGTATGCGAGAGCAAGCGCGTGAAGCCTGGGGCTGGACCTGGCTGGACCGGCTGGTGCAAGACCTGAGTTATACAAGGCATACGCTGGCCCGCTCGCCCGGCTTCACCGTGACCGCAGTACTGGTGCTGGCGATTGGTATCGGTGTGAATGTGGCCGCCTTCAGCCTATTCAACATGGTGGCGCTGGAGCCATTGCCCGTACCGGATCCGGGATCCCTGGTGCGTTTGGAGCGGAGGTCGCCGGAGCAATCTACGAGTGAGATGCCGTATTTGTCGGCGGTATTTTATGGGGAGCATGCCAAGTCGCTGAAGGCGATGATCGCGGTGCTGGGGGTTCCGCCCATGCAGATGGATGACGATCTGCAAGGGACGAGCGCTTCGTTTGCCACGGCGAATTACTTTTCGGAGTTGGGAACGCCGCCGGCCGTGGGCAGGCTGTTTGATCCGGCACGGGAAAACAAAGCAACGGCTCCGCCGGTTGTAGTGCTGAGCTATGCCGTGTGGCAGCATCGATTCAACGGCGACCCGGGCGTAGTAGGCCGGACGGTGAAGCTGGACCGAAAGCCTGCAACGGTGATTGGAGTGACGCCTTATGAATTTGCGAGCCTCGGCGGGCAGACTCCGGATCTGTGGATTCCTATCGCGCAGCAGCCTTATTTTGTAGCCGGCAGTACCGTGCTCACAGATCCGGCGGCGAGCAGCATCCGGATGTGGGGACGGCTGGCTCCCGAAGTGACGGCAAAGATGGCGGCGCAAGAGCTGAAGGCGCTCACCAACGAACTCCGCCGGCAGTATCCGAAGGACATTTGGGATGGTGAGTACATTGACATCCAAGCGGGCGGCCATTTGCAGGTGATGCAGCCGGCAATGTACCGGGTTGCGGCGATGGCGGCCCTGCTGACTTTGCTGATTCTGGCGGTGGCGTGCGCCAACCTGGGAGGACTTCTGCTGGCGCGGGCGGTGACTCGGGAGCGCGAGATGGGGATCCGTATGGCAATTGGGGCGACGCGGGCACGAATCTTCAGGCAGCTGGCGACGGAGAGCATGGTGCTGGCTCTGCTGGGTGCGACAGCGGGGCTGGGGCTGAGCACGCTGGGAGTGCGGGTGGCGCTGACGGAGCTCCAAGCTCAGGGATGGCTGAGCGCCAAACCAGACTGGCGAGTGCTGGTGTTCACATTCGGGATGGCGATGGTGGCGGCGGTGTTTTTCGGATTTGCGCCGGCGCTGCAGATTGCGCGACAGCGGCAGCGCAAGACGATCGTTCGGCAGGTGTTGATTGCTTCGCAGGTGGCGGCAAGTTGCGTGCTGCTGATTGTGACCGGGCTACTCGTGCGGGCGACCCTGCATGTGCTCTACACCGATCCCGGATTTGCCTATGAGCAGTTGCTGAGCGTGGACGCGCAGCTGGCACAACATAACTATTCGCCGGCGGCGGCGCAGGCCTATCTAAATACGATGCAGGAGCGGATTCGTGCCCTCCCGGGGGTCAAGTCGGTTTCACTGGTCAAGTTGCCTCCGATGGGACATGTGGTTGCAAGCATGGATGAGGAGATCAACGGACATAGGGTGCCGATTTATCCGAACTGGGTTATGCCTGGGCTCTTCGAAACGATGGGCATTCCACTACGCCTGGGACGAACGTTCTATGCGGGCGAGAGGAATGCGGTAATCGTAAGTGAATCCATGGCGAGGATGGAGTGGCCGGGCCAGAATCCAATTGGACAGCAACTGCCGAATGGTGATGCGAAGGACACCGTTGTGGGCGTGGCCGGAGACGCGCATGTGAACGCGGCGAACGATGACGACGCGGTAGAGCTGTACTGGCCGGCACTGCAGGCGGATATGCCAGGAATGGTAGTCATGGTCCGGACTAGTGGAGAGCCGGAGAGTCTGCCGTCGATGATTAAAGGGATCAGCGAGAGCATGGATGCAAAGCTGTTTCCGGAGATCAGACAGATGAAGGTGCTGTATCACGATAAGGTATTGGGGCAGATTGAAAACATCGCCAAAGCGGTAACGCTGACCGGCCTGGTGGCGATGCTGGTGGCCACGGTGGGAATCATTGGTTTGGTCTCGTTCTCGGTTTCGCAGCGGATGAAGGAGATTGCGATCCGTATGGCACTCGGCGCCGGGAAAATGCGGCTGCTGACGGCGGTTCTGCGGCAATTCGTTTGGCCGGTGGCAATCGGCTTGGCGGCAGGGGTAGGGATCGCCGGAGCGGCTTCTAGAGTACTGCGCATCGCCCTCTACGGAGTGAGCAACCTGGACCCAGCGAGCTACGCCGCGGCAATTCTGGTGTTGATGGCGATCCTAAGCCTTGCGGCGCTGTTGCCGGCGAGGCGCGCGTTGCGGCTGGACCTGGCAAAGACGTTACACTACGAGTGATTCCTGCAGGCTCTTGACGCCGTTGAACCCAAGAGCGTCCTCTCACTGCTTGGTCTAATCGATTGGCGCAAATCTGTAACCTTCCGGCAGGGCGCTGGGCAGAGGAGAATCGGGCATATTCACATACACTTCGGGATCGTCCATCAGTTCTCCACAACAGAAACAAGGGGATGGGACACGCCGTACCGCTGGCTGTGGTTCATCTGAAAGTTACGGAGAGGAAGGCCGCCCTCCGTTCAGAAGCGTGTGGGAACATGGTTCCAGCGAGAAAGTTAGACCGGGAGGACTTAAAGAATGTATGACGTTGTGATTGCGGGCGGCGGACCTGTCGGCCTGTTTCTAGCATGCGAACTTAGGCTGGCCGGGGTGTCGGTCGTTGTTCTGGAACAGATGGAGGATCCTCATTCCCCTTTGAAGGCTGGATGGATGGGAATGCGCGGTCTTAATTTTCCCTCCGTCGAAGCGTTTTATCGCCGCGGCCTGCTCGAAGCCGTCCGTGCATCTGCTTTCGGTTGGATGAATACGAGTCAAAAGCCGGGTATGGAAATAATCGGCAAAAAGGATGGAGCGCCCGCTCCACGCTTTGCAGGCCACTTCGCAGGAATGATGCTCGATGCGGACAAGATCGATTTTTCCAACCAGAAATATACGCTGGAGGGGCCTTCTGCTTCCGGCGGAATGGTCAGTCTCGAAGGCATTGAGCTGCTACTCGCCCAGCGTGCGAAGGAAGTGGGTGTCGACCTGAGGCGTGGTGTCACAGTCACGAACTTCGCGCAAGACGAGAACGGTGTCACGGTCTATGCCGGAGAGGAATCATTTGCCGGGCGGTGGCTCGTCGGTTGCGACGGGGGACGCAGCACGGTACGCAAGCTTGCGGCCTTTGAGTTTGCCGGCACTGACCCGGAATTCACGGGCTACACAGCATCGGTAGAAATCGCCGATCCGGAGAAGCTGCGCCCCGGCTTCAATCTGACAGAAAAGGGCATGTACATCAATGGCCCCGGACCGAACCGCATCGGCGTGGTGGCGTTTGACCAAGCCTCGTTCGATCGCACGCAGAGCGTTACCCTTGAAAACCTGCAAGACGTCCTGCGGCACGTCTCAGGAACCGACGTTACCCTTACGGCTGTAAACGTCGCTTCGAGCTACACCGACCGCGCCCGACAGGCGACGACCTATCGCAAGGGCCGTGTGCTGCTCGCCGGAGACGCGGCACATATCCACTCGCCCCTTGGAGGGCAGGGGTTGAATACCGGCATCGGCGACGCGATGAATCTCGGCTGGAAGCTTGCCGCGACTATTCAGGGTTGGGCGCCTGCAGGTCTGCTTGATACCTACACCGCGGAGCGTCATCCAGTAGGCGCCTGGGCGCTGGACTGGACACGCGCTCAGGTTGCCATCATGAGACCAGACCCTCATGCTCGCGCCATCGCGTCCGTGATCCGCGATCTCATGCAAACCAGGGAAGGCACAACTTATTTTGTGGAGAAGATTTCCGGTGTCGCGGTGCGCTACAACCTGGGAGGCGATCATGCGCTCATTGGCCGTAGCTCACCCGACTTTGAGTTCGAAGACGGCACACGCCTCGGCGCGCTTCTCAATGACGGTAAGGGAGTGCTGCTTGACCTTGGGGAGACCGAAGAACTATTCGCCCTTGGTCAAACCTGGAAGGAGCGGTTGAAGTATGTCTCCGCCAAAGCAAAAGACAGCAAGGGGCTAACCGCAGTGCTGGTAAGACCCGATGGCTTTGTCGCATGGGCCACCGAAGCGGAGCCGGACGCAAGTGCGGCAGAACAATCGATCGCACACTGGTTTGGCGGTGCGGTGTAACCCGAGAAGTGTTCAATAGCGGACGGCTGATTGGCAAATCCGCACATTCCTCCCGGGGACGGCCATCCTCCGGATTTATTGCAAAGGATTTATGCGGGACTCCCTTGGAGACAAACGTGCTCCATCCCGTGATGCAAGAGGGCTATTTGAGGACACTGGATGCACATCCCGCTTTCTGAGTTTCGTTATGCGCTGCGGCAGTTGCGCAAAAACCCAGGCTTTACGACCGTAGCAGTTTTGACCTTGGCGCTCGGCATCGGGGCCAACAGCGCGATGTTTAGCGTTGTGTATGCGGTAATGCTGCGTCCGCTTCCCTTTCATGACTCGAGCCGCCTGGTGGCCATCCAGACCACGGAGCCTGGCCGGCACGATGACATTGGCGTCTCTTATCCCTCGTTTCTGGACTGGAGAGCGCGGAGTCATGCCTTCGAGGGTATGTCAGCATTTCGCCAGAGAGATTTCACTCTTACCGGAAGAGGCGAGCCCGTACATTTGACCGGCGCGGTCGCTTCTGCAAATTTGTTTTCCGTATTGGGGGTTGTCCCTGCACTGGGGAGGGGATTTCTTCCTGGTGAAGACAAGCCGGGTACCAGCCCGCCGATCGTCCTGAGCCATAGCCTTTGGCAAAGCCGTTTTGCAGCAGATCACAAAATCATCGGTCAGAACCTGACCCTGGAGGGTAAGTCCTTCAGTGTTGTTGGCGTGATGCCGGCGGGATTTCAATTCCCGGTAGAGCGAACCCCCATGGATTTTTGGACCACCATTGCTCTTGATACGCGAGGGCCCGCGCCCATGACTTCTCAGCGCGGCGTGGCCTATCTTGACGTGATCGGCAGACTGAAAGCCGGTGTCACCCCCATGACCGCGCAGACAGAAATGGCCGGGATTCAGGCAGGATTAAACCTCCAATATCCGGAGCATGGCCCTAAAGGTATACGCATTGTTCGAGAACTGGATGCGGTAGTAGGCGAGATGCGCCAGGGTCTCTTCATTCTCTTTGGCGCAGTGGGCCTGGTTCTCCTTATTGCCTGCGTTAACCTGTCGAATCTGTCGTTGGCCAGGGCAAGCTCGCGCAGCAAGGAAATAAGTGTCCGCAAAGCGTTAGGAGCGACGCAATCGATGATTCTGCGCCAGCTTCTAGTCGAAAGCATGCTGCTCGCAGCCGGAGGAGCGGCGCTCGGTCTTATATTCGCATCCTGGTCGATTCAATTGCTCACTCGACTGGCGCCCGGTGAGCTGCCACGAGTGATGGACAGCGGCCTCAACCTTCAGGTGCTGGCATTCACCGCTACGGTTGCACTTTTTACCAGCATTATCCTGGGGTTGATTCCTGCCTTTCAGGGTGGCCAAGGTGAACTGGCGGCTTCCATGAAGGAGGATAGCCGGAGCGGCACTGAATCGCGGGCGCGGCGTCGTTTAAGGTCTGGCCTGATCGTGACGGAAATGGCTTTTGCCATCGTGTTGCTGGTCGGCGCCGGTTTACTGCTGCGAAGTCTTCTGAGTTTGCAAAAGGTAGATCCCGGCTTTGCCAAAGATCACGTCGTTACCTTCGGACTCGACTTAACCTACGACCACGCGCACAAGGTGGCCTTCTATAACCGGCTCCTGGCAAAGATTCGCGCTACTCCAGGTGTCCGTTCCGCCAGCGCCGCACTCCCACTCCCACTCGAGGCGGATGACATGAAGACAAGCTTTGACGTGGAAGGCCATCCCATCAAGCAATCTGAACGGCCGGTCACAACCCTGCACATTATCGATCGCGACTACTTTCACACCCTGAAGATTCCGCTTCTGCGCGGCCGCGAGTTCAATCTCCAGGACGATGCATCGGGAGCAGCGCCGTCGGTAATCATCAGTGAGAGGTTGGCGCAGCAGATCTTCCACTCGGAAGATCCGGTCGGGCGCCGGATTCGACCAGATATTGGGACTGGAGACTCGGGTGCGCCCATGCGGGTCGTTGTCGGTGTAGTGGGTGATGTAAAGGCGGAGGGTCTGGGTGCTCCTTCTATCGCGGAATCGTATGTCCCCTACTCTCAGTTGCCGATGATGGACATGTCGGTAGTCGTGCGCACCGAAATCCCCCCTGCAGATTTGGTGCCCACCTTGACGAGTGAGGTACAGGCCCTGGATCCTTCGCTGCCTCTGCTGCACGTTAAGACACTCGATGACTACGTGAGCGATTCTGTGGGTGGTACGCGCTTTGAAGCTGTCCTTCTCGGCATCTTCGGCGGACTGGCATTTCTGCTGACGGCTGTCGGACTCTATGGAGTGATTTCCTACACCGTCGCCCGGCGAACGAGAGAGATGGGGATTCGGCTCGCGCTCGGTGCAAACCGCAAGGCAATCACCAGGATGATTGTCAGGTACGGTACGCTGCTGGCATGCACGGGGATTGTGATCGGATTGGTTGCTGCATTCTTGCTGACGCGGCTAGTCGCTGGATTGCTTTATAGCGTGGGTCCCACGGATCCGCTGACGTTTGTCTGCGCCCCAATCGCATTAATTGCGATCGCTGTGCTCGCCAGCTACATTCCCGCGCGCCGTGCGGCCAACGTGGACCCCATGGTCACGCTGCGACAAGAGTGATGTTGATCGTTGGGGCACCTGAAGAGAATCGAACTGAACCCTAACGAATGGGGATGGCCAGAGCAATCCTCCCCGGCTCCGACCACGTGCACTGCACTCGGCGGGGGTGATGTGGCGGCCTGGGCGTTCGCCAGAGTCACGAGGAAATTCTGCAGACCAGCAGCAGGCGCAACGGCGGCGACGGTTTTGAGAAACGAACGGCGTCTCATGGCGCCTCCATCAGGTTGTAGAAAAATGAAACTGGCAAAGCATAGTGGAATGGGATGTGCCGGGCAAGCAGAATTGAGGGTCGATGCTATTGCCCTCGGAGACGCCCGCACATGGAACAGTCTTGCTCTGCTGATAGCAAAACCGCGGCCAATGTGAAACCCTAGACCCACACGACCATGGGAATGCCCTACTGGTACCGGCGAGTTTTTCTGCTCGCTATTCCGCTCATTCTTTCGAACCTGACCCAGCCCCTGCTCTCCATGGTGGACACGATCCTCTCTGGCCATTTACCCGGCCCGGCGGCGCTGGGCGGCGTTGCCGTGGGAGGCATCTTTTTCAACTCGGTCTACTGGACCTTCGGTTTTCTGCGCATGGCGACCACCGGCTTGGTCGCACAGTCGCACGGGGCCGGAGACCAGGACCAGGTGATGCACCACTTCGGCCGCGCACTGCTCAGCGCGATGCTCATCGGCACCGTAATCCTCGCTGTGCAGAAGCCGCTCATCACTGCAGCCCTGGCGCTGCTTGGCGCCAGCGAAGAAGTGCATCGCAACGCGCTGGTTTATTGCACGATTCGCATCTGGTCGGCCCCGGCAGCGCTCGCGAACTACACCATCCTCGGCTATCTTCTGGGCAAGCAGCGCGCTCGCTCCGCCTTGCTGCTGCAAGCGGCAATTAATATCGTCAACGTAGTCCTGGCTCTCACGCTGGTCCTACGCTGGCACTGGGGAGTTGCCGGCATCGCCACCGCAACCATGACCGCCGAATGGACGGGATGTTTTCTCGGCCTGGTACTCATGCTGGCCACAGGCGCTCGCCCCAGCCATGTACGGTGGAGCGAACTGGTCGACGGCACCAGCCTGCGCCGGCTCTTTGCCCTCAACCGCGACATCCTTCTCCGCACCCTGAGCCTGGTCGCAGCCTACGTCTGGTTCACCCGCACCGGCGCGCGGTCCGGAAACGCGGTCCTGGCTGCGAACGCAGTGCTCATCAACTTTCTCTGGATCGCCGGCTACGGCCTCGACGGCTTTGCCAATGCCACTGAGGCGCTGGTTGGCGAGGCGATCGGAGCTCGCCGGCTAGCCGACTTCCGCGCTGTGCTCAAAGCCAGCTCCGTTTCGGCCTTTAGTGTCGCCGCGCTGCTCTCCCTTGTCTATCTCGTTTTCGGCCGCAACATCATTGCTATTTTCACCAATCAGGAAGAAATCCGCTCGCTCGCAGCACAGTATCTTCCCTGGCTGGTCGTCTTGCCGCTGGTGGCGGTGTGGAGCTTTATGCTCGACGGCGTCTTCATCGGAGCCACGCGCGCCCAGGAGCTGCGCGACAGCATGCTGATTTCGCTCGCCGGTTTTCTCGGCCTGGCCATCGTGCTCACGGCGCGCTTCGGCAATCACGGCTTGTGGTGCGCCATGCTGGCCTTCATGGCTCTGCGCGCAATTACCCTGGCCCTGCGCTTACCCGGAGTCGAACGAAAATCCTTCGCTATCGCTGAAGATCCGGTCCAGGCATAACTCCCGATTCATGGCCCAAATCCGGGGCAATTCAGCGGTCAAGCGGCTGCTGACCGCAAAGCGCGGGCCGCATCCGGATCAATGCTGCTGAAATGGAAGGTGGATACGAGTCCCATCCTTTTAGACGATGACAAGACCATACTAAGTCGATACGGTGTGTCAGCAAGATAGATGTAAGGAGGCAACTATGGCAACTAACACGCCGGTTCTGGATAGCGGCTTGGCAACCAGCAAGATGATTTTGGATGGCGACTTCGAGAAGATCGACTTTCGAGGAGAACTTCGCGACGGATACCTCGTCACCAAAGGGATCCTCGCGGATCAGGCAGGGATCGATGATATCCCTGTGGGAATATACGTCCTGGAAATAGATGGCACGCTCGTGAAGTGCAACAAAACTGCAATAGCCGCCTGGGGACGCACGCCGTCTCTGGGGACCTCAGAAAAGTATTGCGGGGCTCACATTCTTCGCTACCCTTCGGGAGAAGTGATGCCGCACGAACTTGCGCCACCCTCCGTGGTGATCAAAAACGGCGGCACGGTTCGGAACGCGGACGCGATTTGCGAGCAACCCAATGGTAAGCGTCTTTTAGCGCTCGCCAACATCTTTCCCATCCGCAACGACGAAGACGAAGTGATCGGCGCCGTCAATATCTTCCGCCACAATACGAGCAAAACCGTTCCCGGGCTTACACACTAATTCGCACTCGCTTCGTTATTGTCCATTGTCCTTCCCTGCGCGGCGTAGCCGCGGCAATGACGAGATGACCGCCCATTGACAAGCGGGTGCGAAGGGCTTCGCCTCGCTTTTCTGAGCAACCGGACCTGCCATCAGCTTCAATTTAGTTGATGCCAAACGGTGAGTCACTCAGCGAACAGGGCTTGTGATGCGCCACGCTGCCCTTCACGGCTCTAAGAGCAACGCACTGCACCTGCCCGTGGTCGAATGCAATCCTTTGCTGCTGCTGAAGATCCGGTCGAGGCTCATTCGCGACTTTAGGGTTTCCCTGCCCCGCCCGTAGCAGCTTCGTTCTTCCCATAGCCATTCGAGTGGTGTATAACGTTTCTTGCATAGTCATTCGAGTGGAGGCGCACGTGCTATCGAAAAAGCCGCCGGAAGCCGGCGAGATTCTGCAGGGCACCCTGGACCTGCTGATCCTGCGCACCTTGGTGACGGGGCCCGCCCATGGGCACACCATCGCCCAGGTCATCGAGCACACCTCGGAGAACGCGCTCGAGGTGGAGCAGGGCTCGCTCTATCCCGCGCTGCATCGTCTTGAAGACCGGGGCTGGCTGTCGTCGGAATGGGGCGTGAGCGAAAACAACCGCAGGGCAAAGTTTTACCGCCTCACTGCGAAAGGCCGGAAGGAACTGAGCGCAGCCGCCGACCGCTGGCGCAGGATGACGCGCGCCATTGGTCTGATTTTGGGTGACTCGAAGCAATCAGCAGGAGAGTGACGCCATGACCTTACGCCGCTTCATGCATCGCACACGGAAAGATCAGGATTTGGCGGAGGAAATCGAGTCGCACCTGGCTCATGAGCAGGACGTGCAAACCGAACGCGGTCTACCCCCTCAGGAAGCGCGCCGCCAAGCCCGCCTGCGCTTTGGAAATCCTCAGGCGACCCGCGAGCGCATCTGGCGCTATCGTTCGTTTCCCTGGTTGGAAGATTTGTGGCGCGATCTTCAATTCGCTCTGCGCGGACTGGGAAAGACACCGGGATTTACCATCATCGCCATTCTTGTGATCGCTGTCGGTATCGGCGTGAATACAGCCGTCTTTTCGGTCATCAATACCGTGCTGCTCAAACCGTTGACATATCCAGATCCGCAATCACTGTTTGAGATGAGGATTATTAGCCGACAGGGATCGTTTCCTGGGGCAAACGTCCCGAAGTTCAATATCTGGCATCAACAAACTGGAATTTTCCAGCAGGTCGCGGCTTACGACTTCGGCGGAGCAGGGCTCAATATCACGGGTGGCGACCATCCTGAGCAGGTGCAGGGCTCTCACGTCTCCGCAGATTTCTTTGCGCTGTTCGGCGCTCCGGTGGTTGCCGGCCGAACATTCACCGCCGCGGAAGACAGCCCACACGGTGGGCATGTGACGGTCCTGAGCTACGGTCTCTGGAAGAGACGCTACGGGGCCGACCCCAAGGCCGTGGGCACGACCATCCAACTTGATGGACAGCCATATCTTATTGTGGGAGTCATTGGCCGTGGGTTTGTGACCGATACTCCGGCAGATCTCTGGGTGCCTTTCCAGTTCGATCTGAACTCGCAGGACATGGCCCACTACTTCACCGTGGCAGTGCGTCTCAGGCCCGGTGTGACCCTGGCGCAGGTCAATGCACGGCTACGGCTCGCCGGGGATGAGTACCGCCGTATCTATGGCAACGACGCACTTTCACCCGATAACGAATTCGGCGTTGCCTCACTCCAGGAGGCGATGATCGGGGATACGCGCTTTCCACTGCTCGTACTGTTGGGTGCTGTTGGCTTCGTTCTCCTCATTGCCTGCGCCAATGTTGCCAACCTGCTGCTGGCGAGAGCCGCTTCGAGAAAGCGCGAGTTTGCTACCCGTGCCGCTCTCGGTGCCGGCCGCGGTCAAATCATCCGCCAACTGCTGACAGAAAGCCTGGCGCTTTCGCTTGCCGGGGGTCTGCTTGGGCTCATTCTTGGATTCGGCGGCGTTCGCTTTTTGCTCAGCATTAACCCCGGCAACATTCCACGCATTGGAGAAGATGGTTCAGCCGTAACGCTCGACATCAACATCCTGCTATTTACGCTCGGTGTTTCTATTCTCACCGGAATTCTTTTTGGTTTGGTCCCCGCAATCAGCGCCTCTCGACCCAATCTGGTTTCTATGCTCAACGAAAGCAGCAGCCGTTCGGGCGTGGGCTTTCGTAGCGGCAAGCTCCGCTCTGCGCTGGTCATCGGCGAAATGGCCCTCACTCTTGTGCTGATCATTGGCGCAGCTCTGCTCATCCGTACGTTCCTTAAGTTGCAGGCGGTCAATCCTGGCTTTGCGACGCACAATGTCATCAGCATGGCCATGTCCATGAGCGGCGACCGCTTCCAGAAGACAGAGCCTGTCGCTCGAGTGGTTCGGGACGGCACGGATCGTGTGCTGGCGGTTCCGGGGGTCCTCGATGTAGGCGTGGCTAACGGCCTGCCCATGGCTAGCAATTTTGGCATGATCTTTGATGTCGTAGGCCGTCCCAAAGGGAATTCACCTGCAACCGGCGACGCAGGCTTTTATTCCGTTTCCTGGCGATACTTCAGTGCACTCAAAATTCCGCTTTTGCGTGGCCGCAATTTCACTGAGCAGGATGATGCCGCTGCACCCCGCGTCGTGATCATCAACCAGGCGATGGCTCACCATTATTGGCCCAAGGGCGATCCGCTTAAGGATCGCATGCAGATCGGACCCGGCGCTGGACCGGCCTTTGCTGAAGGCTCCCGTCAGGTTGTCGGTATTGTGGGCGACACGCATGATGGTGGCCCCACGCAGGATCCCTATCCCATGATGTACATTCCGTTGGCGCAGATGCCGGACCTCGAGACCGCGCTTAATTCACGAGTGACGCCGCTCTGGTGGATCATCCGCAGCCAGGTCGATCCGCACACGGTTGTTCCTGCAATCACTGCTGCTCTTCATGATGCCAGCGGCGGTTTGCCGGTTGCGCACATTCGCACCATGGACGAGATCGAGGCGCGCAATACAGCGCGTCAGCGGTTCAATATGCTGCTTCTCACTGTCTTCGGGTCTGCCGGCTTGCTCATGGCGGCCATCGGAGTTTACGGTGTCATGTCCTACTCCGTACAGCAGCGAACGCAGGAACTCGGCGTTCGCATGGCACTTGGGGCACAGGTGTCGAATCTGCGCAACATGGTGATCGGTCAGGGCATGGTCCTAACCGCCGTCGGCGTGGTGTTGGGTGTCGGCGGAGCGTTCTGGCTCACTCGATTCCTGGCCAGCTTCCTCTTCGGTGTCAAAGCGTGGGATCCCGTCACATTCATCGTCACGCCGCTTCTTCTCGGTGCGGTCGCCCTCATCGCCGTGTGGATTCCCGCGCAGAGGGCAACCCGAGTCGACCCCATGACCGCCCTTCGACTCGAATAGCAGCGCGCATATCTGCTGGCAGGAAAAGGAGAGGCAATTTGCCGAATGCTTCCAAAGTCCTCGCATGGCCTTCGATACTGATCCCGGTTTTGATGATGGGACTGCGGGCCAGCGCACAGAGTGTGACTACGTCGCAATATGACAATGCACGCAGCGGCGCCAACCGGGCAGAAACCATCCTGACTCCGCGCAATGTAAGCGTCCGCCATTTTGGAAAGCTATTCACTCTGAAAGTAGACGGGGACGTCTACGCGCAACCACTCTTCCTTGCAGGATTGGAGATACCAGGCAAGGGTCGGCACGATGTACTGTTTATTGCGACCGAGCATGACAGCGTGTATGCCTTCGACGCGTACGCGCACCCCGCTGTGCCGCTCTGGCACGTGAGCTTTCTCAGGAAGGGCGTGACGACTGTTCCGGAGGACGATGTCCAATGCCCCTTTATCGCCCCGGAAGTCGGAATTACGTCCACTCCCGTCATCGATGCGGAGACAGAAAGCCTATATGTGCTGGCACGTACCAAAGACCAAGCAGGATCGTCGAATCATTACACGCAGCGCCTACACGCTCTGGACGTGTCAACGGGGCACGAGAAGTTCGGTGGGCCGGTCGCTATCAGGGCGACTATCAACGGGAGGGGCGCCGGTACCCAGTCGGGAAAAGTGGAATTCGATCCCTTGCGCGAGAATCCTCGTGCCGCGCTCCTGCTGGCAAATGGATCGGTCTATCTTACGTGGGGTTCTTCCTGCGATGTTGGACCATATCACGGCTGGGTCATGGCTTATGATGCGCAAACCCTCAAACAGAAAGCGGTCTTCAATGCATCTCCCGACGCGGATGACGGCGGCTTCTGGGCCGGCGATACAGGACCGGCCGCCGACGAGAAAGGCCATCTGTTTTTGGCGGCTGGAAATGGACGGTTCGATGCCGCCAGCGGAGGGCGCGATTACGGAGATAGCTTGCTGAAACTGGACCGGCAAAACCTGAGGCTCTATGACTATTTCGCGCCGTTCAACGTCGCCGCACTGGATGCAAAAGATGAAGATTTAGGTTCGGGAGGGCCGCTGCTACTGCCGGCTCAACCCGGACCGCACCCGCACCTCGTCGTGATTGCCGGTAAGGGCGGGACCATCTACCTGATCGACCGCGACCACATGGGTCACTACCAGCCAAACAATGACAGTCACGCAGTGCAAACGATTCCTAGCGCCGGCGGCGGCATCTTTGGCGCAATGGCCTATTGGAACCACAACCTGTACGTGCTGAGCAACAGCGAAAAAGATGCGCTTCGCCAATTCACCTTGCACGACGGAAAGCTCTCGCTCAAAGCGGCAAGCGGTTCCCATTTCCCAGCTATCGGCGCGACCCCGGTTATTTCAGCGAATGGTTTGCGGGATGGCGTGCTTTGGGTGCTGCACTCGAGGGCGTGGGGCACAGACGATGCGAACGCGGTGTTGTTCGCTTACGACGCCCTCGATACCTCCCGATTGCTCTACGTCAGTGAGCAGAACCCTTCTCGCGACCGCGCCGGGCCGGCCCTTCGCTTCAATATTCCAACCATCGCAAACGGCCATGTCTATGTGGGTGCAAAGCACGAAGTTAATGTCTACGGTCTGTTGGATCAAGAAACAGGACGCAAATGAAATTCGAGCACTACTTTTTCTGCAGTTTGGATTCAGCCATCTTCACTGCCGTCTCCAATGCGTTCGCTGCTTCCACCTTCACGTCCGGCTCCACGCCTACTCCTTCCCAGTCTGCAGTTCCGAACGGATTGATCGACCTTACTTGAGGAATGGCCACGCCAAAGTGATCGTCGATGCGATGGAAAACACCTGCATGTGCGCCACCGGCCGTTCTCACACCGACCAAAGTCGTGCGTTTGAGCATCTTCAGGTTGTAGCAGAACTGCTCAGCGCCCGACCAGGTCGTGGATGAGGTCAGAACATATACCGGCTTGTCCGCCAGCTTGTTTCCCTGAACAGGCCGCGTCCAGGAATCCTCACTGGGAGCTTCCCTCGGGCTATACCAGTACTCAGGGTGATCGAATAGGTAGGCGGCAAACAACCGGGTTGCATCCGGAGCACCGCCGCGGTTCTCCCGCAAATCAAAGATGATCGCATTCGCGTCGTTCAATGAAGCCATCGCGGACACATCCATTGCCATGCAGATCGAGGGCTCAGAAAACCAATCAAGCTTCAGATACCCGATCCCGTGCGGCAGGATCTCGGCCTTCTTGATGAGGCAGTTGTTCTGTTCCACGAACTTTCTATGACGTGCAAGATCCTCCGGAGTTTGCGCCGGCGGACGCTCCGGCCATTTGTCCCGGCTGTATACCATCATCAGGTCCATATTATGGCTTGCATCCCTCATCTGCCTGGTCAGCAGATCGGCAAATGCGCCGCCATCCGTCACCGCCTTGTCGTCGCTGCCCTTCTCATGCGCCAGCAGTGCGTCCGCTGTCTTCTGCGCAACCTTTCGATCGAAGTAGTACTGGTTAATATTTGCGACTACCAGATTCAGCACACGCTGCCGTTCCGCCGCATCCAGTTTCGTGTCGCCGGCTGCTGCCTGGGCCAATGCGGAGGCGACACGTCCTCCATCATCGCCCCCGGCATGTTCGATCAAGGCGGAGAACGCGCCCAGAGAAGCCAGCGAGAGTATTCCTGCAAAAAGGCGCTTCCGCATCGTGATCGATGATCGATATATCGATACACGATGTTGTAATCCAGCTCAGCGCTCTTGTCAAAACCTTTGTGCGGTTTGTTTCAGTCTATTCATGCCGCAAAGCCCGCATAGGGTCCACACCTGCCGCCCGCCGCGCAGGAATCCAGCTTGCCGCGATGGCCACGCCAACCAACAACGCGGCCGAAGAGATCAGCGTTACCGGATCCCAAGATCTGAGCCCATAGAGCATGCTGGCAATCACTCGTCCCATTCCTAAGGCTGCGCACACTCCCACCACGACGCCAATCGCAACCAGATGCGAGGCCTCACGCAGTACCATGCCGAGAACCATCCTGGGCGGCGCTCCCATTGCCATGCGGATGCCGATCTCGTTGGTCCGCCGCGAAACTGAGTAGGCCATGATTCCGTACATGCCGATGGACGCCAGCACCAGAGCCAGAATTCCGAAGCCCGCGGAGAGATTGGCGAAGATCCGCTCTGGCCGCATGGTGGAGTCGATCTGCTGTTGCTGCGTGCGCACGTCGAGCACAGGCAGGTTAGGATCGACCGAGGCCACCGCAGCGCGCAAAGATGGCACAATCGCGTTGGAATCCATGCGCGTGGAGATCTCGTAGGTCATTTGCATGCCGCCGTCGGGATCACCATGCTGGCGGTAGGGCAGATAGTAGGTGGCTTGAACATCCTTAGCTACGCGGTCGTACTTGGCATCGCCGCAGATGCCGACGATCGTGATGGGCGACGCGTCCTTCAGGTCGGTGGTGAACGTACGGCCAACAGGATCGCCGTTGGGATAAAACTCCTTGGCCAGCTTCCGGTTGATGATCGCAACTTTCCGCGAAGTTTCTGTATCTCCGGAATCGAAGCTGCGGCCCGCAACTAGTGGAATGCCCATGGTCGACACGAACCGGTCGCCGACCAGGTTGAACTGTGCCCGCCGCTGCTTGAAATTTGCCTCACCGGAGGGTATGAATTTCGATTGCACGATGTTGCCGGCGATCAGCGGCTGCTGCGAAAGCGTCACTGAATCTACGCCGGGCACCGCGGCCAATCTCTGCTCAAGTTCCCGATGCAGAGCAACGTCCTTGGCTGCCCGATAGCGCGCGGAAGGAGGTTCTATGTCGAACAGCAACAGATGGTCCGGGTTGAACCCGAGATGCGCGTAGCCCAGATTGAAGAGCGTGCGCACAAACAACCCGGCGCCTACCAGCAGGAGCATAGCCAACGAGATCTGCACCACGACAATGGCCTTGCCGGCGAATCCCTTGCGGCGCCGTGTAGCGGTCTGGGCGCCGTCCTTAAGCCCGGAACCGATCTGTACGCGACTGGCCTGCCACGCCGGAGCAAGGCCGAACAACAGCCCTGTCGCTATGGAAATGGCCGAGGCGAATGCAAAGATACCCCAGTCGATACGGCCCTCGAAGGGTAGTTGGCCCCACGGATCGGTCATCATGCGGGGGATCGCATTGCGGCCGGCGTAAGCCAGCAGCAGCCCGGCGGCTCCGCCCAGCAAGGAGAGGAGCAGGCTCTCGGAGAACATCTGGCGCAGGATGCGTCCGCGACGCGCGCCCAGGGCCAGACGCACACTCATCTCGCACTGCCGCGCGGCCGTTCGCGCCAGCAGAAGGTTGGCGAGGTTGGCGCACGCCAACAAGAGCACAAAGCCGGCAAGCCCCTGCAGCACGTAGACCGGCTTGGACATTTGCGCTTCCTGATCTTGCCCGCGTTTGCCGTCGCGCACCATCAGCCTGGGCATTTTGGCGTCTTTCTTCACTGCCACCGTGGCTCGTATGGCCGCGTCGAAGGCGACATTGAGGGCTGCTTCCGCCGCTTGCTCAGAAACGCCGGGCTTGGCGCGGCCCATCATCATGACCCACCACTCGTCCGGATCGGTCAGAAGGGATTGTGAGCCGTTAGGCGCCACGATCGGCTGCATGCTGAAGGGCATAAAGACGTCGGGCGAGCTCATCGTGTCGTAAGCGCCTGTGAATCCCGGAGGGTTCACGCCGACGATGGTCATGGGCGTGAAGTTGATGTTGATGGTTTTGCCGATCACGTCGGGCGAGCGGGAAAAGCGGTTGGTCCAGTAGCGATCGCTGATTACGATGACCGGCCCGCTGCCCGGCTCTCCGTCGTCGGACTCGCCGATGGCGCGGCCCAAGGCCGGCTGCACGCCAAGAGCGGAGTAGAAATTGCCAGAGATCATCTCCGTGCTCACGGCTTCGGCGCGGCCATCGATGGTGGCGGTCATGCGCCAGAAACGCTTGATTGCGAAGATATCTGCCAGCGAATGGTTTTGCTTGCGCAGCTGCTGATAGATGGGATAGGAAAACGACGTGGTAATGTTCGGGCCGCCCGCCGAGCCGTCAAAGTAGCCCCAGAATCCTTTGACTGCGACGTCGTCCGACTCGGTGCACCACAGGAGACGAAGCTGTTCGGGATGGGGCACACCGAGACGATCGAGCAGCATATGCTTGGCCATCGTGAAGATGACGGTGTTGGCGCCGATGCCCAGGGCGAGAGATGCTATGGCAATCGCCGACAGCCCCGGATTCTTGGCCAGCATTCGGACGGCAAAGTGCAGGTCGCCGCGCAACTCGTCGAAGATGCGCGTGCCCCACGCTGACCGGCAGTTCTCCTTCCGTGCCGAAATGCTACCCAGTTCGGCCAGCGCCCGACGCATGGCTTCATCGTGCGGAAGACCCCCACGGACCAGGTCTTCGGCGTAGCTCTCGATGTGGAACCTGAGTTCCTCGTCGATCTGCCGATCCAGCTCCGGGCCTCGGCTGACAGCTCTCCACCATGTCGAAATGCGGCTCAGCAGCCTCATATCTCCTCCGGCTTCACCTTGAGAATCGATCCCATCAGGTCGACAAACTCGTTCCACTTTTTGGCTTCGGCATCGAGCCGTCGCCGGCCGGCCGCGGTCAGCTTGTAGTAGCGCGCGCGGCGCTTGTTCTCGCTCTCGCCCCACTCGCCGGCGATCCAGCCCTCGTGCTCTATCCGATAGAGCGCCGGATACAGTGATGCCTGCCGGATTTCCAGGCGGTCGCCTGAAATCTGCTGGATACGCAACAGCACTCCGTAGCCGTGCAGGGGTCCCAGCGATACCGCCTTCAATACGAGCAGGTCCAGCGTGCCCTGCAGCAGATCCACATCGTTATCGTTATTGCGAGTCAAGGGGGTTCCCTCTCCCAGTTTGTCTGGGAGAGTAGCAAGCGTTCTCCCAGGCTGTCAAGGAGAGACGCAAAAAGCTACGGGCCGCTTCCCTCATGTTCGTTGGGGAGCGCGTAAGCGCCGAGTCAAAGCGAATTCTCCGGGGTCAGCCAGGAACGCTGTCAGCGGTGCCGCGAAAATACCGCGCGGCCTCGGGACGAAAGAGAAACCAGGCAATCACCGCAGAGAGCAAACCATGGATAACCAATCCATGGTCCGAATCAAAAACGCTCAGAATCACGTGGAATACGATCCAGGCAAGCGCAAGCCAGCGAGCCCAGTTGTGGCCTCTGAGCATGAACGCTCCGGAGACAATCGCCAGCAACTCGGTGAGCTCCATCCCAAAGCTGTCCCGTTGCAGCGACACGAGTTCACGGAAGTGGTAAACAAAGGCCAGCGTGCCGACCGCCAGATACAGGAAAGCGAGGATGGTCACGGAGATGGGCCTTTTGATCGGGTTCATGGCAGCATCTCCAGCACAGCGTCGGAGGGTTCCAGGTCCACGGCGTGCTCCGGCAAAATTGCGCCTGCCTCTAGCAGCACCTGGACTGTCCCGACGTAATCCCCTACATCTCGGCGCCAACCATTTCCAGATCCGAAAATTGTCCACGCGAGCGCACTCCCCGCATACTCTTGCGATTTCAATTCCAGCTCTGGATGGAATCGCAGTATCTGTCGGGCCATCTCCGCATTCCCGTGGAAGCCCGCCCAGTGCAGTGCCGTGGCTCCCATCTCTCCCGCGGTATTGACCGGCCATCCCGCCTCGAGCATCAGGCGAACCGCTTCTGTGTTGTTTGTCTGCGCCGCATCCGGCAGCTTTCGCTGATCTTTCTCGGACAGTGTCTTGGCCGCATCCGGATGTTTCGACAAAAATGCGCGAAACGCTGCTTCATCGCCCAGCTCACACGCCAACGATAGCTTCAGGTCCTCGGGAGTCCGCTGCAACAGCAATTGATAGACATCCTCATGCCCAAAATCGCGGGCCACGGAATGCGCCGTACGATTGGCTCCAAGAGTCCAGATGTAAATGGTGCCGCCGGCGCGCGGATCCTGCTTGGGAAACCACTCGTCCGACACGCTCATGCGAATGCAGCCGGGATCGCTGTCCAGATGGCGCAGCACTAACTCCATATCGCCGAGCGCGGCGGCCATCAGAATATCCGTCTTGCACCCGCGTGAAATCAGGTAACGTGCCACATCCTGCCGGTCATTCGGGTAATGCCGCTTCTGGTCGACACGAAGCATGTACTGCGCCGGCGTCGATTCATGGTCCACGTCGCGGGCATCGATCTCCGCGTGGTTGGCCAGCAGGAACTCCGCAACCTCCACAGAGGAAGCAAAATGCAGTGGCGTCTGCCCGTCTCCGCCGCGCGCGTGGACCACTTCCGGATCAGCGGCCACCAGCTCCGCCAGCTTTGGCATCCATCCCAGCCGCGACGCCGCATGTGCATCGACCACTGCGCCGCGTTCGATCAGAAACTCAACCAGGCTGGGATCGCAATCATCCAGGACGCCAAATCCACCGGCCCACCACTCGGTTCGCTTCCGGATGTTGGCCCCCGCGCTTAACAGCACATCGATGGCTTCCCGATTGCTACGCTGCACAGCGGCAAATAGCGCCTGTTGGCCGAAGCCATAGTCAGGCAGTGGATCGTCGATGATCGCTCGCAATTCCGGATGCTGCTTCAAGACATCGCGAACGCGCGCCGCATCGTTGTCGCACACGGCCGCCTTGAGCGCCTCGGCTGGACTCAGCGTCAGAGCCTGGACGTGTGCCTTCAGATCCGCCCAGCTATGGAAGCCGTATTCGCGGGAGAGCGCAAGTTGAGCATCGGCCAGCTTGCTGTGCTGCCTGCTGCGCAGCAGTTCTTTGGCCTGCTTTTTGAGAAATTCCAGATTGGGTTTTTCGGGTAGCTGACGAGACATAACTCCTCCTTCTATGGCCCGGTGTCCGCTATGACGGGCAGAAGAGAAGTCAGTGCTCGATGCTCAAAGACTCGTTCAGGTGGGATAATCCCTTTCCGCGGACGGGGTGCAACCTGGATTGCGACTCCCACTATACCAAATTCATTCTGCCCGCTCCAATCCATGCGACCAGGGGCATCGATGGCAAACGCGAGGGCTGAGCCTAAATGATCATTCGGAAGTGATCTGATCAAGCACCTTCATCACTTTTGACGCTCTTTGCCTCCGCAACTTCGCCCAATCCCGAACGTTGCCCTTGCTAGCTTTATCCGACAAGAAAGACCACTCCGGATTTGGCCGGAGGTGTTCTCTCGACGCGCGAGTCCACGCGGACGCGTATTCGCGGAATGTTGGCGCTGTACCGCGGGTCCAAAAGTCTCTGGCCAGTATTCGGGCGATGGCGCCATTCTCAAATTGTCCGTCGGTCAAACTCTTTAGCAGGATGATCATGATGCGATTTGTCTTATCGTATTGTCCGTAAAATAGCCGATCGTCAGCAGTGATCTGGTCGGAAATCTGATCAAAACAAACAACAGCTGCCCGAAAATATGTCTCTTCCAAGATCACACCTGTTTGCAGGAAATGGCGAATTCTATCCAGAATTACACCTTTCCTGTCGTTGTCTCTTGTCATTCTTCGGCGCCCATCTTTTGTTTCAATCGCTATCCTGTATGGAATGCGATGACGCTCGCAGAACGTCTTAATCTCCGAGATGTTCAGATAGTTGAGATCATCCAATAATTCCTGCCGCTCGCGCTTAGGCAGCTTCGATATGAAGGAAGAGGCCATACATTCCATCCAGTAGCTAAATCAACAAAGGCAGTTCCATGTTCCCTGTTTCGCGTTCCGAATCGCCAATATACAGCAGCCAGCACGTGACAAATCAGTGACATCCGCGTGACAACTCCGCCCGGCAACGAGCCTATCTTCCTATTTAAGCAGGGAGTGAGCGTTGCCCAAGTCACGCAAAATCGTGTTCTTCTTCCCGTCTTTCGCAAGTTCTGATGCGACGGCCCCGTTGGGAATTCTGGCAGTGGCGACACCTCTGCTACGTGCCGGATATCAAATCTGCCTTATTGACTCCACCATTACCCCAAACTACAAAAAGCGCGTCCTCGAAGAAGTACGCGATGCACTCTGCCTTGGTATCTCTCTTGTGACCGGACCGATGATCCGGGAAACGGTCGAAATCGCTCGCGCCATCAAGGAGTGGAATCCCGAATTCCCCATCATCCTGGGCGGATGGCACCCCTCACTGTTGCCCACGCAAACACTGCAGGCCCCGTATATCGACTATGTCGTTCGCGGGCAGGGCGAAGAGTCTCTGCTCGAACTCGTTAACCACATCGAGAAGGGCTCAGCACCTGACTTTGTCGCGGGTATCGGTTTCAAGCGCGACAACAAGTTGGTCTTCACTCCCGAACGCCCCTTGAGGCCGCTGGTAGATATGCCTCCAAAGGCTTACCACCTGGCGGATTTTGATGCGTATGAGCGTCTATGCGGGCGGCGTTGGGCAATGTATACCTCCAGCCTCGCCTGTCCGTTCAATTGTGCCTACTGCACCAACGCGGGCGTCTACGGGCGCAAGTGGAACGCCCTTCCCGCCGAACAATTTGTGGAAGAAACGGTCGATCTCAGCCGCAGGTATGGCCTGGAGATGCTGTGGATTGTAGACGACAACTTCCTCGTCGACCTCGATCGCGCACGTGCCATCTCCGAAGGATTGGTGCGCGCCGGCGCCAACTTCAAATGGAGCATACAGGCAACCACGAACCTCACCGCCCGCCTCTCTCTCGAGGACCTGAAGCTGCTGCACCAGAGCGGACTCCACCAGATATGCCAGGGCGCCGAGTCGGGCTCTCGCAAAGTCTGGAAGGCGATGAACAAAGACTTTCAGGACTTCCCGACCATCTATGAAAGCGCGGCGCGCTGCCTGGAAGCGGGGATTCGCCCATCCTTCAACATCATCTTCGCCTTTCCCGGTGAAGGAGCAAAAGAGCGAAGAGAGACCATCAATTTTGTGATGGATGTATGCCGGAAATTCCCGGGCGCTGAATTCTGGACCAATATCTTCACTCCGTATCCTGGCGCTCCCATCATGGACAAGATTGCGGAACTTGGCGTCCAGACGCCGGACTCGCTAGAAGGCTGGGTGGACTTTTTCCCCCGATACACCAAACTTCCCTGGCTGAACGGCCGCGATCACCAGGAACTGCAGGTAATGCGCGACTATCTCCGCATAGCCTTCGATCGCATCCCCATCTCGGCGGACACGCGCAAGCCCATCACCCGCCTGGCGCAGAAATGCATTTCGATGCCTGCCCGCTGGCGCCTTGACCACGGCGCTTATCGCTTCCCGGTCGAGCTGTGGCTCAACAAAAAACTTAAAGAGCGCACTGCGGCGCTCAAGCCTGCCGTCGATGCAAAGCGGCTGGAACCAAACCCGGTGGAGGCCACATGCTGACCCGGGGAAAAGTCATCCTGTTCTATCCGGCGTACGACGGACCGCCACTCGGCGCGCCTCTCTGCCTGCTTGCGCTTGCTTCCACGCTGCGCCAAGCGAATTTCGACGTTGTGATGATCGATGCAGCCATTGAACCCGACTATCGAACGCGTATCGAATGTGAGGTCGTCGATGCTCTGTGCATTGGTATCTCGGTGCTCACCGGGCCCATGATCAAGGGCGCCATCGAGGTAGCTGCTGCCATCAAGAGTGACCATCCATGGCTGCCGATTATCTTTGGCGGTTGGCACCCGACTCTGCTGCCGGATGAAACATTGAGCGAGCCTTTCGTCGATGTCGTCGTGCGCGGACAGGGCGAGGTCAGCATCGTTGAAGTGGCAGAAGCACTGCTGGCCAAGAGATCCCTGGATGGGATTGCCGGAGTTTCATGGAAGAGCCGTGGCCTGCGCAAGCATAACGTCGATCGCCACGTGGAGCCCCTGGATGCGCTTCCCGTTCCAGCCTTTGACCTTACCGATTTTGACGCCTATGAGAAACTCAGCGGCGCCAGGAAGATTGGCTATGCGACCAGCGTCGGGTGCCCATACGCTTGCAACTACTGCACCGACATGGTCTTTTACAAGCGTCGATTCAATGCGCTTTCCGCCGAGCGCGTTGTTTCCGAAATGACTGACCTGGTGACCAGGTACCGCATCCAGGAAGTCGCTTTGCTTGATTCCAATTTCCCTGTCCAACTGGACCGGGCGCTCGACATTGCTCGCGGCATATTGGCGTCGGGCGTCAAGTTCCGCTGGACCTTTCAGGCCTCCACAGATTTTCTATGCCGTATGAGCGAAGACGAAGTGCGGTTGCTCGGCGATAGTGGCGTATCGCACATGGGTTTCGGTACTGAATCGACCTCTGAGTCAGTGCTGAAGCTCATGAACAAGCGTCATCAACGAGTGAACGAGATGTATGAGACTGCGCGTAAGGCCAATTTGGCCGGCATCCGCGTCACCTTCAATCTCATCTTCGGCTATCCCGGCGAAACCGAGGCCGACCGCTCGATCACTTTTCAAACCATGAGCGACATTGCGCGTCAATTTCCCAATGTGAGCTTTTCGCCCAATATCTTCACGCCCTATCCCGGCATTCCCATCTGGCCACAACTGCGGGAGCTTGGCGTCCCCGAGCCACACTCTTTGCGTGAATGGATGGACATGCCCCTGGGCGCGAATATGTTGCCCTGGCTCAAAGGCAAAGAACTGGCGCGGCTGGAACGGATGGTGGAATATTTTCTGCTCAACAGTAAGTACTGCCGTCAGACGGCACGCCTTTCGAGCTTACGTCGAGCAGTTCAATTCGTTACCCAATCGCCAATCCGTTGGCGTCTGCGTTCCAATCAATGTTTCTTCCCCTGGGAACTTTGGCTCGCACGCCTATCTGAGCGGCTGGCCTTGCGCCGTTCGCTGGTAACTGGCCAGGAACTTCCTAAACTGCCCGCGAGCGCATGCTAGCAGACTGGGGGAACACTGCTCTTGAAGGGTACGCGCGTCGGAGCGTGCGTAAGCTGAGCACCTGCAGGCCCAGAAGTAAGTCCAAAGGGACGGTTGAGCTGGGTCTGGGTAGGAGTTGACAACACGACACAGTCCCGCAGAGCCTGCCCTGAGCTTGTCGAAGAGGACGGCTGAGAGTTGACATGAACCAGTCCCGAAGGGACGGCTGAAGTAGCCCAGGACGCAGTCCTGGGTAGGAGTTGACAACATGAACCAGTCCCGGAGGGACGGCTGAGAATATCCCAGGACGCAGTCCTGGGTAGGAGTTGACAACATGAACCAGTCCCGAAGGGACGGCTGAAAGTAGCCCAGGACGCAGTCCTGGGTAAGAGTTGACAACATGAACCAGTCCCGGAGGGACGGCTGAGAATATCCCAGGACGTGCGTCCTGGGCTTCAGCTGGGCGTGTTAGCAAACACGATGTATATGAGGTAACTTGTGGCGGATATCCTTCTAGCGCACTCCTATCATCTCGCGTACGACCCCAAGCAGCTACGGAAGATGCAGCCGTATCCGCCCCTCGGCACGCTCTATGCGGCCACGGCCCTGAGGGAACACGGCATCTCAGTCGCCGTCTTTGACTCTATGCTGCAGGACCCGATCTCCGCCTTTCCGGAAACATTGAAGCGCCAGCAGCCCAAGGTACTAGCCATCTATGAAGACGACTTCAACTTCCTCTCCAAGATGTGCCTGACCCGGATGCGCGAGCTGGCATGGCAACTGGCGCGCGCGGCGCGGGATGCCGGAGCGATCGTAATCGCTCACGGATCGGACGCAACCGACCACGCCCAGGCATATCTCGACCATGGCGCCGACTTTGTTCTGGTAGGCGAGGCCGAGCAGAGCCTGGTCGAACTTTGTGCCTCGATCCTGCAAGGAGGCGAACTGCCCAGCAGCATCCCCGGCGTCATCCATCTCGATGCGCAAGGCGATCTTGTCGAAAGCCCGGTCAAGTCATCGCGCAACGCAAATTGGAAGAACCTGCCTATGCCGGCGCGTGACCTGGTCGATCTCGCACCATACCGTGAAGCGTGGCTTTCGGCCCACGGTCACTTCTCTACCAACGTGGTCGCCAGCCGCGGATGCCCCTACCGCTGTAACTGGTGTGCCAAACCCATTTCCGGCAACAAGTTTCAACTCCGTTCACCGCAGTTAGTTGCCGCTGAAATCTGTGAGCTCAAGGAAGTGCACGGGGTTGAACATATCTGGTTCGGGGATGACATCTTTGCCCTCAACCAGCGCTGGATCCAGGAATTCGCAGATGCCATGCAAGCGCTCCAGTGCCGGTTGCCGTTCAAGATTCAATCCCGTGCTGACCTTATGACGCGGGACACCGTCTCTGGCCTGAAGCGGGCGGGCTGTGCCGAAGTGTGGATGGGCGTCGAATCCGGATCGCAAAAAGTCCTCGACTCCATGGATAAGGGTTTGCGCATCGCAGAGGTGGAAGACGCGCGGGCGCGCCTGGGAGACGCAGGCATTCGCGCCTGCTACTTCCTGCAATTCGGTTATCCCGGGGAGCAATGGGAAGACATCCGGAAAACCATCGACCTCGTCCGTAACACACGCCCCTATGACATAGGCGTTTCCTTCTCTTATCCACTTCCAGGAACCACCTTCTTCGACCGGGTACGGGAGCAGATCGGCCCCAAAACAAATTGGACGGATAGCGATGACCTCTGCCTGATGTTCACGGCGGCCTACAAAGACGACTTCTATCTCGCACTGCGCGATGCGCTCCACGCCGAGGTCGACTCCTGGCGTAATACCGGCACACCTAAGAGCGCGGCGAAGGTGGCGGGCCTTTGGCAACAGGTTTTTGCCCTCGAACAAACCAGCAAGAACTCAGAGGCCACAGTTCTCCCACACTACAACGCAACCCCCAAAGAGACCAACGAGTACCAGCTGGTTCGCCTGCAGGGTGCGCGGGCGCATTGAGGAAGGGAGGGAGATAGATGGCGGAACTCTTGCTCACACACGGTTACTTTCTCTACGAAGATCCCAAAGAGCTTCAGATCATGAAGCCTTATGCTCCCCTGGGCATTTTGTATCTGTGTTCGCACTTGCGGCAACAAGGCTTTGATGTGGAGGTATTCGACACCACCTTTTCCAGCCGTGAGGCGCTCTTTCAGCATCTGCGCAGCGAGTCCCCATCGGTCCTGGGTATCTATGCCAACCTGATGACGCGCAAGAACGTGGTTGAGATTCTGAAGGTAGCGCGCGAGGCCGGCTGGAAGACGATCGTCGGAGGCCCCGAGCCCGGAGCCTATGCACTCGAATATTTGCAGGCAGGCGCGGACTTCGTCGTCTTTGGCGAGGGTGAGCTTACCGTGGGGGAATTACTCGCCTCATTCCGTTGTGGCGCCAAGGGCTCCTACGACGACATCTGCGGTATCGCCTACCTCGACTCCGCCGGTCACATGCACGACACCGGCCAGCGCACACAGATCGCGGATCTCGACAGCCAACCCTGGCCCGCGCGCCAGGCCATCGACATCACCCGCTATGTAAAGACCTGGCGCGACGCCCACGGGAAAGGATCGATCAACTTCATCACCGCGCGTGGCTGCCCTTATAAGTGCCGTTGGTGCAGTCACCAGGTATTTGGGCAAACGCACCGCCGGCGCAATCCGGTGCTGGTGGTCGATGAGGTGGAGTGGCTACTGCACACTTACACCCCAGACATGGTCTGGGTTTCGGACGATGTCTTTACCATCAACCACCAATGGCTTCGCAGTTATGCCGCGGAGATGCGCCTCCGTGGCTTGCGCATCCCCTTCGAGTGCATCTCCCGCGCAGATCGCCTCAATCCGGAAATGCTCGATCTGCTTGCGGAGTTGGGATGCTTCCGCATTTGGATCGGCTCAGAAAGCGGCTCGCAGCGCATTCTCGATTCCATGGATCGCGGGGTCAAGATCGAGCAGGTTCACCAGGCAGTCGCCATGAGCCGCGAACGCGGCATTGAAAGCGGAATGTTCCTCATGTGGGGTTATGAAGGAGAAGAGCTGGAAGACATAGAGGCCACCATCAAGCACGTCAGCACTTCGCAACCGGATATCTTCTTCACCACCGTCTCTTATCCCATCAAGGGAACGCCCTACTACAAAAAGATGGCCGATCGTCTGGTTCAGCTGCAACCGTGGGGAACCAGTTCGGATCGCGACCTAAAAGTCAAGGGCCGTCACTCCCAGCGGTTTTACAGTTACGCCGACAAGCTTCTCAAGGAGGAAGTGCAGTTGGCCCGGCTCTCCGGTACGCCCGCGGCCAACTCCGAGCGCGCATCGAGCCTCCGCCAGAGTATCGAGCTATCCCGCGCGGGCCTGCTCTCTTCGGTCTCAGAGGTGGAAGCATGAACGCCGCCTCCCAGGTTCAGAACCAGGCGCTTCTGGCCTTCGACACGATTGCTCCTGGCTATGACGACCTGTTTACTCGCTCCACAATCGGCCGAGCTCAGCGCGGGGCCGTATGGGAGGTCCTCTTCGACATCTTTGAGGAGGGTGCCCATATCCTCGAACTCAATTGCGGTACCGGCGAAGACGCGCTCTTCCTTGCCCGGCATGACATGTCGGTTGTGGCCTGTGACGGTTCAGAAGGCATGATCCGGACCGCGCGGAAGCGCCTCCAGGAAGAAGACCCGGACGCCCCAATCCAATTCGAACTGCTCCCCACCGAGCATCTGGCGCAGCTTCACCCCGGCACACTCTTCGATGGAGCCCTATCGAACTTTTCCGGTTTGAACTGTGTTTCCGATCTCAACCAGGTGGCGTGGAACCTCGCCTCCCTGGTCGCGCCCCGTGCTCCTGTGCTCATCTGCCTCTCGACCCGATTCTGCCTCGCAGAAACACTTTGGTTTCTCTTCCACGGCAACTTTCGCAAGGCCTTCCGCAGAACCCCAGGGGTTGCTCACGCAAAGGTAAGCGGCTACATGGTGAAAGTACATTACCCTACCTTGCGCCAGGTGAGGAAGTTGTTCTCGCCCTGGTTTCGGCTACGTTCCTGCACCGGCATCGGTGTCACGGTTCCACCATCGTATCTGGAACCGATGATGAGCAAATACCCGCGCCTGCTCAGCCTACTCACATCGATTGATAAACGCATTTCCCGTCTTCCTTTCCTTCGCATCATGGGCGACCACATGCTTCTTCATTTTGAGCGGGAGGGGCAATGTTGTTGAGCGAGCAGAGAACCAGCAACGAGGTGAGCACCGGCGTGCGGCTGCGCTGCCCCCAGTGCGGCAGCTCGATCGGTGATCTGCCAGACGGCCACATCACCCTCGCCTGCTCTCGCTGCAACATGAATATGACCTGCCTGCAAGGAGTGTGGCAGACACTTTCGCCGCAACGGGAAGCGTACTTCGCGCGCTTCGTCGACGAATATCAACGTATACGAGCCTATGAGGGCCGAGGAAGCAACAGCGACGATTACTACCTTGGACTTCCGTATTGTGATCTCTCGGGACGCAATAGCTGGCAGTGGGCCATTCGCGCGCGCACGTTTCGCTACATTGAGCGGAAGATTCTCCCCGGCATCATTACCCTGGCACGCCCTTCACACCGAATTCTGGACCTGGGCGCGGGGAATGGCTGGATGAGCTATCGATTGGCAAAGCAGGGCCATGCATTGGTCGCAGTCGACCTCATGACGAATGATCAAGACGGTCTTGCGGCCGCGGAGCACTACAAGCAGTCGCTGCCCTCTCTTTTCCCAAGATTTCGGGCGGAACTCGACAATCTGCCGTTTGCGGATGGTCAATTTGACATCGTGATCTTCAATGCTTCGTTTCATTACTCGGAGAATTACGAAAAGACAATGGCCGAAGCACTTCGCTGCACCCGGAGAAACGGCAGCGTGATCATTGCCGACACTCCGTGGTATCCGGATGAGAAGAGCGGTCGCCGCATGCTCGAAGAGCGCCGCGCGTCCTTCGTGACTCGCTATGGTTTTCCCTCGGACGGCCTCAACAGCCTTGAATACCTTACCGATCAGCGATTGGCCCACATGGAATCCTGGCTAGGTATTCGTTGGCGGGTGCATGAGCCGTATTACGGAATACGGTGGCAGATGCGGCCCTGGGTGGCAAAACTACGCCGCAAACGCACGCCGTCCCAGTTCCGAATCTACATAACCAAGGCCGGCAAATGATTATCCTCTTCCATCCCCGGGCGACTCGGCCTCGAAACTGCAGGCTTCCGCTGGCCGTGCTGGCGCTTGCCGCCGTGCTCGAAGGCCGTGAAGAGTACCGAATCATCGACGGCAATCTGGAAGATGATCCCACGGGAGCGATCATAAGCACCATCGACACTCACCAGGTCGAGCTCCTTGGGGTTTCCTGCATGCCCGGACCGCAGATGGTCGCCGCCATGGAAGCTTCGCGCGAGATACGCCGCCTCCGCCCTCACGTGCGCATCGTCTGGGGCGGCTACTTCCCTTCTCTTTATCCTGACACCGCGCTTAATGCCAAGTACGTCGACTATGTGGTCCGTGGCCAGGGCGAAGACACTCTGCTTGAGCTGATCGACGCGCTGCGTGGAAAGCGCGCGCTCGAATCTATCCTCGGCCTCTGTTACAAAGACAGCTTCGGCTTTCATCGCTCCAACCCGGAGCGGCCAATGAAAGGCCCGGACGAGTTCCCCTGGTCGCCCTTTCATCGCCTTCCCGTCGCCAGGTACCTGCGGCCCTCCTTCTTTGGCAAGCGTACCGCGGTCCATCATGCCAGCATCGGCTGCCCCTTCAATTGCAGCTTCTGCGGTGTTCATGCGGCCTACGGAAGGGCAGAGCGTATGGAGTCTCCGGAGCGCACGGTCAAGATTCTTAATTATCTGGCGGCAAGATACGGCGCCGACTCGGTGCAGTTCTATGACATGAACTTCTTTCTTCGCGAAGATCACGCCCGTGAGCTGGCTGACCGGCTCGCGCCCCTCAATCTCAGATGGTGGTGTGAGGCGCGCGTGGATATTATGTCGCGCTACTCGGATGCAACCTTGGAAGCCGTCAGGAAGGCCGGATGCACCATGATCTTCTTCGGGGCGGAGTCCGGTTCCGACTGGGTACTGAAAGAAATGCAGAAAGGCATCACCACCGAAGAAACCCTCGCCATGGCCCATCGCACGCGTCAATTCGGCATCATCCCCGAATTTTCGTTTGTGATCGGCAACCCCAACGATCCCGAGCGTGACACGCGAGAAACGGTGAGCTTTATTCGCAAGCTCAAGCGAATCAATCCCACCTCTGAGATCATCGTCCAGCACTACACGCCCACGCCCCAACCGGGCAAGATGTATGGAGATGTTGAAAGCCAGATCACCTTTCCAGATAGTCCAGCCGGGTGGGCCAGCAAGGAATGGCTCGACTACACCCTCCGCATCGATACGCACGCCCCCTGGTTGAAGCCCAGGACCAAGAAACTGATCGACAACTTTGAGACGGTGGTTGCGTCGCGCTGGCCCACCGTTCAAGACATCCGGGCACCGCGATGGAGCCGTGCGCTTCTCAAAGTTCTCAGCTGGTGGCGCTATGCGTTGCGGGTCTACGGGTTTCCTTTCGAGCTCCAGTTGGCCAACAACTTCATCAACCTTCGCAAGCCGAAGCGGGAGAGCCTATGAAGCAAGACTTATCCTTACCTGTTGAAGTTGCAGCCTTCGACAGCTGGGCCGAGGTCTATGACACTCAGCCAAATCCGCTGCTAGCGCTGGAAGAACGTGTCCTCGGCTCCATGATGCCCGATGTTCGCGGCCTCGATGTGCTCGATACCGGCTGCGGCACAGGGAGGTGGCTACGGAAGTTGGCTGATCGCTCTCCCCGGAGCTTGCTCGGTGTCGATATTTCACCGGCGATGCTGCTTCTTGCCGGCATCAAGCTGGGCCACAACTGTAGTCTCCGTCCGGGAAGCTGCACTGCTCTACCTGTGAGCGACACGGCGTGCGACATGGTGTTGTGCTCTTTCGTTGTCAGCTATCTTGACGATCTGGAAGCCTTCGCGCGGGAGATCGATCGAGTCGCCCGTCCGGGCGCAACCATTTTCCTGACTGACATGCATCCGGAAACCGAGGCATTCCGCGGGTGGAAGAGGTCATTCAAAGTGAAGGGCGCGGAGACGCAGATCAACGCTATGGGATGGGATCTCCAGCAGATCACCCAGGCCTTTCAAGATCGTGGATTCAAGCTCGTTTCGCTTGCTGAACCGCCCTTCGGGCCGGAAGAGAGACAGATCTTCGAAGAGTGCGGCAAGCTTGACTTGTACCACTCCACCGAGGCTCTCCCGGCGATTTACGTACTACAGTTGCGCAAGCCTACGAGTGCCCCTCGGCTCCGCAAGGTTACACCGCAATCGGCCGAATCTTTTGTCCTTAAGCAGGCGCGCTATGCGATTGGGCCCGATAGAACAGCCGCAGGTTCGATCGCGATCGTGGGCGAACGCATTCAGTCGATCCAGAATCAATCCCAGACTCAATCCGGGTATTGGGTGGATGAGCGATCTTACTCCTCCATCGGATGTAGTCTTGACCTGTCTGGATACCTTCTGCTGCCAGGGCTCATCAATGCGCACGACCACCTGGAATTCAGCCTCTATCCCAACATCGGAGATGGCCCCTACTACAATGCCTCCCAATGGGCGCGGGATATCCACGCCAACCGTGCATCCCTGATTGCGCAACATCGCAAAGTGCCGCGCTCCACCTGCTTATGGTGGGGAGCGATCCGTAACTTACTGGCTGGCGCAACCACCGTCTGCCATCACAACCCGGTCACTCCCGACCTAACAGGCCCCGGCTTCCCGATCCACGTTGTGCAGGAGTTCGCCTGGGCACACTCGCCCTCGTTTGAACCGGATCTTGCAGGCAAATTTCGCGAGAGCCGTGCCGATCTGCCCTTCATCCTGCATGCCGCTGAAGGAGTCGATGAGGGCAGCGCGCAAGAGATCTTCGAACTGGATCGAATGCGTGCTCTCGATCATCGCACGGTGCTTGTCCACGGCCTTGCATGCACCCCCGAGTCCGTCTCCCTCATCAACCAACGCCTCGCCGCGCTCATCTTGTGCCCGACGTCTAATGAATTTCTGTTCCACCGATCGCCCTCGCTTGCCTTCATCCGCTCGCTCGACACCGCTGTGCTGGGAAGCGATTCGCCGCTCACCGCAGCCGGCGATTTGCTGGATGAAATCAAATTTGCTCGCGAGCGGATCGGTGTTGATGCCAATTCCATTTATGCCATGGTGACCAATCGTCCAGCTGAAGTCCTTCGCCTGCGCCGCGGTGAAGGCGGCATCAAGTCCGGTTCGCTAGCGGATCTGTTGGTGGTTCGCGATGCCGGGCTCAGCCCGGCCGAAACCCTCGCTCACCTGACCAGTGACCAAATTGAGCTGGTCATCGTTGGCGGGCGTATTCAACTCGCCGGCCCATCACTCATCGAGCAGCTTCCCGGCGTGCTCAGGCAGGGATTGCAGCTCTTCGACGTAGATGGCCAACCGAGATGGGTACGCGCTCCAATCAGCAAACTATTGGCCGAAGCCGAAGAGGCCCTGGGAAGCGCTCTTCGTCTCAGTGGAAAGAGAGTGCGCCATGCCTCTGCTGCATGAGGAAGACATAGCATCGAGCCAGCCGGCTCCACAGCTAACATCGATGCCAATATTAATCCTGAATGTTCACAGCCACTGCAACTGCCGCTGCATCATGTGTGACATCTGGAAGCGGGAAAACCACGAGCAAGTCCGCGTCTCCGATCTGGATCGCCATCGTGCGTCGCTGCGCAATCTAGGGGTTCGCCAGGTCGTTCTCTCCGGTGGCGAACCGTTGCTGCACAACGACCTCGGCGCACTGTGCGACTTCTTTCGTCAGGAGAACATTCGCCTGACCCTGTTAACCACCGGCTTGCTCCTCTTCAAGCGCGCCCACGATGTCTCTACCTTGTTCGATGACATAATCGTCTCTATCGATGGCCCTCGAGAGATACACGATGCCATCCGGCGCGTCTATGGAGCATTGGATGTAATCACCAAAGGCGTTGCGGCGATTCACGCGCAACGACCAACTATGCACATAGCCTGCCGCACCACCGTCCAGAAAGCCAATCACCGCCATCTTCGCGCTACCGTCACCGCAGCCAAGACAATCGGATTTGATTCCATTTCCTTTCTAGCGGCCGATCTCACCTCAGAAGCCTTCAATCGGCCTCTTATTTGGCCAGGAGACAGGCAGAATGAGATTGCATTAACCGCAGCGGAAGTTGCCGTCCTGGCGGACGAAATCGAACAACTCATCCAGGAACACGCTGAGGACCTTAGCAGCAAATACATCGTGGAGACACCGGAAAAGCTTCGCCGCATCATTCTCCGCTTCCGGGCACATCTAGGGCAAACGGCTCCAGTGTCACCAACTTGCAATGCTCCCTGGGTTTCATCCGTCGTTGAAGTCGACGGATCGGTAAGGCCGTGCTTCTTTCATCGCTCGATCGGAAACATCCACTCGTCGACTCTGGAAGCGGTTATCAACGGTGAGGCTGCCCGGGCTTTCAGGCAGTCACTCAATGTAAGTGAGAACCCGACCTGCCAGCGCTGTGTGTGCTCATTGAATTACCATGACAAAGTAAGCAGTTAGTACTCAAATCTGTTGCCAGGTGAAGGACTATGCGAAACAACCTTTCTAAAATGCTCTTCTCCCTCATGTTGATGGGGCTCCTCCCCTGGAATGTAGCCACGGCGAACACGGCAGCCCCCGATCTACAGCCCGGAGCCAAGGCTCCTGCGTTCACTCTGCCCTCTCAGGACGGCACACCGATCAGTCTTTCGGACTATCGGGGTAAATGGGTGGTTCTTTATTTCTATCCTAAAGACAAATCCAGCGGATGCACGATTCAGGCACATGCCTACCAAAGCAATCTGCCACAGTTTGAGTCGCACAACGCTGTGGTGCTCGGCGTCAGCCTCGATACGGCAGATAGCCACAAGAGCTTTTGCGCCGAAGATGGGCTAACGTTCAAGCTGCTTGCGGATCCTCAGAGACAGGCGGCCGAAGCCTACGGTGTGCCCGTGATGACCTTCAAGGACATGAAGTTTGACGAGCGCGATACTTTTCTCATCGCACCGGATGGAAAGATTGCCCAGGTTTGGAGAAAGGTAGATCCACGGGAAGACAGCAAGATCGTTCTCCAGGCAATCGCAACGCACTCTGGCCACTAAACACTCGCCGCCTTACGACGTGAGAAATACCCATAACGAACTCGGTGACCGAAAGCCCGATCCGCCCTGCCAATGTATAGGCAGGGCGAGATTCGCCGAGGCAAACCGTTGCACCAGGGGATGAGTGATCGTAGCCGCCACCATGCGAATCAGGCCGGCGGCCACGCATGCGTGCGGACCGGCCCCCAGGGTGAAATGTCCTCCATCGCGGCGTGTAACATCGACCCGATGCGGCTCCGAGAAGCGCTCGGGATCCCGGTTAGCCGCTATGATCCTCAGGATGACTCGCTCGCCCTTGCGAATAGAGGAACCATTAAGGTCGAGGTCAGCCGTAGCCGTCCTGAAAAGAGTGCGTGCCAGGCCGGCGTAGCGCAGCAGTTCATCGACTGCCTGCTCCGTCAGGTCGGGCTGTTGATGCAGCAGGCTCCATTCCTGCGGATATTGCAGCAGGGCGAACCAGGCATTCCCTAATAAGCATGGGAGCGTCTGCGAGAGCGCGACGAATCCGGAGTCGCGCAGAGCTTCGGGGCCGGAGTGAAAGCAGCCTCGAAGTTCCGCGTTGGCAGCCTTCGCGATGACGCGCACGGCGGGATCATAAGGTTCCGCAGCGTTCGCTGATACCCTTCGCGCCATTTCGCAGAGACCTTCGGCAGCGTCCCTGGAAATGCCCGTTACCATCGCAGCCAACGAGAGACAAAGTGGCCTCGCATAGCTATCCATCAGGTCCACCGGCTCTTCGCTGGGGAAAGTATTGACCAGCGCAACGGCCTCAGGGATTATACGTTCCCGCCACGCGCGTAGCTGATTCGGAGAGAGCGCCTCCATGGTTTCCCAGCGCATCTTCGTTCGCTCGCTCTCGGCGGATGGCCCAACACCGTTTTGGTCATTGGGGCCGGAAGGGGCAAGACTCGAAGCACGAAATGCGGCCAGGATATCTGCATGCCTGCTGACGACCCATGCCCTGAGATGGTCATCGAAGTAAGGAGCTTCCAACTCAGGTGGGTATGGGGAGTCGAGTTGATCTCCGCTCCATGCGGGTATGGAAAGATTATCTCGTCTGGCCGGCATCGCATCTCACTACAAGAATTGTGCTTAGGCTATCGCAACGCCAACACTGGATTGTCATCGGCTTGTCAAATGGTGTTTAGAGGCTTGATATGGCATATCGGCGGCGCCGGCGCGGTATGTCGCGATCAGTCCCGAAGGGACGGCTGAAAGTAGCCCAGGACGTAGTCCTGGGGATACATTCGACTGAGGAACCAGTCCCGCAGGGACGGCTGAGAATGCCCCAGGATGCAATCCTGGGGTATCTCCACCTCTGAAATGGACTGTTCGCGATTCGAGACAGCCAGCCGGTGTTGCCAATCAGCTTCACACTGCGGCTCAGGTTCACCCAGGACTGGCCCCGGACTTCCTGCACGCTGCGTTACCGAAGCAACGGGCTTTGGCGCCAACGCCTAATCTTGCTTGCCGTACGTGCTCTTAGCCGCCTACGCACGGAGAGCGGAACCACTACCGGCTAGTGGAGTTCAACGGTCCGGCGGCTTCGCCGCGGGAGAAGGTGTAGCGTCCGGTAAGACGTCAAATCCGGGAAGCATGCGAGCCTCCGATCCGAACTTGTGATAATCCGTATACACCATGTCGTTCAACAGCGTCTCGTAGGGTGTATAGATTTCAAATGTCTGACCCCAAACAGCCAGAGTTCTTATATTCCTGGCTCGCATAATGACGACGCTGCGACGCGGACAGATATATCTTCTTCCGCTGATCTCGACAGGCCCATATTCAACCATCATGCTAGCTGCCTTCACGGGCTGTACCGGTTGCAGGTTTGGTTCACGGATCCATCCCGGTTGCGACTCCATCGTCAGTCGAAGAATCGCTCCCGTTCCCGGATCAATTGCCAGTTCTCCGAGGTATCTTGCCAATACCCTAAATTCCTTTCCACCCACAAGGCAGCAATGCACGAGGGTATATCGAGGGTTGTCGTCGCGCACGACATAGCGAAAGACGGCTTCCTTTCCTCGTTCGCCCTCTGCCCAATGGCCCCAAATTAACCTGCTGTCGCTGGCCATGGCATCTACCAGCACGGAGCCAAGAATCGGACCGAAAACACCGGTGAAATTGAGATCCTTTTTCTTTGCGCTCTGGCTGCCCGTCTTCTTCTCGACATCCTGTTCCTCATGGCCGTTTCGATAGCGGAGAGTTGCTTTCTCGGTCACCGCCTCGCGCAATAACTGATTGGCAAGGGCGGTTTTCCAGGTATCTCCCTCTTTGGGCGACTGTTGCTCATACTGGGTCGTTGTGCGCATTGCGAAGAAATCCGGCAGCTTCGGAATCGCTTCGTGCAGATACTTCACCGTTCGCAACAGCATCTGGCGCTGCACCTCAAGATCGGGTGCGGGGTCGTGTGGGATCTCCGCCTCCGGAGGGTCCAAAAAGGCCGACTCATCGGCCACGGCTGCTAATGCCGCCTTGGACTTCTTGCCCCGCAGACGATCCTGCCAGACTGACAGCCGGCTGCTGCTTAGTCGTTCGCTCAGTTCGAGACCAGCCAGTTGCTCTGCCAACACGCCATCATTCTCTTTACTGGCCGCTCCCAGCATTTGCCCCAATTCCTGAACAGTGACACGTTTCGTGGGGAGGCGAGGCTGATCGTAGTAGACGGGCTGATTGTAATAGCCGCTGTTCGTACGTGCCGACAATCCAGGCGTCTCGATCTGCATTTTTAGATCGTGATAATCGTCCGGCTTACCCGCATGCGGCGGGTCAAAGGAAATCGTATAAAATGCGCGCGCATCCTCAACGCAATCCTCGATAGCGCGCGCCATGTCTGAGATTGGATCCAGGACAAGACCACCGCTCTGAATGGCCAATACCGGGAGCGCAAAATGTATGTACGGATCCACGCCCGGCTCGACCAGTTCCACCGGCGTCCGAACCCCCGCCAGATAATCCTTGTACATGTCATCGAAGCTAAAAGCTACCGGTTCAGTCCGGGCTGTGACCTCGGAGATGACCATCCGCGCCTCAAGTATGCGCGTGGAAAGCTCCACGAGTGAGGAAAAAGCAGCGTTCTTATCTTCCCGCCGCTCGCCAGCGCCGGGCCACCCGAAGCCCATCCACACCAAAAGCTTTCGGCCCGGTTTGTCTCTTCGCTCAACCGCGATGGAGTAGATTGCTCGCATGGTTCGGTCCCACCGCGCGTACCTCTCTGCTTCCGTTGTCATAAACGGATTTTGCGGATTCGTCCAGATCGTGCGGGGTGAGCGGTGGTGGACAACATCCTCAGCTAAGGCATTGCCGTCCGTCGTGGGTGTTGCCGATGCGTAGAATCCCGAACTTGTGAACCAATAAACAGAAGCAGGCTGAGCGAGATGTCCGCCCTTTTGACGCAAAAACTTTATCGATTCGTTCTTCACCAACTCCAACTCCACGGGTGAAAGATCGACTTCGTCGAGAACCAGCACCACTTCCACAAGCCGCTCATCCACGTCGGTGGATTCGCTCGATGAAGCGAAGGAAACGATCTTCTGCGGCACGCCACTGTCCAGCAGCGTGAAATCCTTTACACCAAGCCCCGAAACTGGCTTTCCCTCTCGGTCTGTCGCAGCGACATCGAGATGGATAAGGCCCTGCGGCGGTTTATCGGCTCGCATGATGGATGGGTCAGACGATAAAACTGTTTGCACAGGAGGTCGCGAGAGTTCAACTTGACCATCCACAGGGTCCATCCGAAGAAGAGCTATGCAGCAAAAGAGGAAACCCAGCGGAATAGCTCTCGCCGTTCGCAAAACCTCACCCCGTTCGGAATCGCCCCAAGCGACCGACAATCCAGAATACCTCCGCCTTCGTGTCAAGCAGGTCTGGCTCAGTCTCCCTGGGAGTAGTCGTCGTAAAAGCCCTGGCCTGACTTGACGCCCAGCCGTCCTTCGTTCACATAACGTCGTAGCAGCTGCCGCGGCCCTTCGGGAACATCGTTGCGGACGGCGGCATAGTGCTCTTCAATCGCGAGTACGACGTCGAGCCCCACCTTGTCCATCAGGCGGAACGGCGCGGGCTGATGCGCGGTAAACAAGCCCCACATCCTGTCTACGTCCTCGAGTTTGGCTACACCTTCTTCGACCACAGACAGAGACTCGCGCTTGATAGCTGCCCAGATTCGATTGAAGATGAAGCCGACGCTCTCTCGTTGCACACGAAAGGGCACGAGACCGTAGAGCGGCAGACGCTCCATCAGGAAATCGATGATAGCCGGGTCCGTCTTCCCACAAGACATCAACTCCACCATGGGGAGCTCCGGCGGCATGTAATAGTGCATGTTGAGCAGCCGCTCCGGACGCGCAACTTGGTCGATGAGTTGACTGGAAGGATACGAAGACGAGTTGGTGGCCAAGATCGCGTCCGGCGGCGCCGCAGAATCCAGCTCGGCGAAAACTGCTCGCTTAACGTTAAGCTGTTCCGGAACAGCTTCCACGACCAGCCAGGCATTTCTTACCGCGGCTGCGAGTTCCGTCTCTCCACTCACGCGTCCTTGAACTGCCCCCGGAATGGTCGCCACGACGGCCGGAAGTGCTTCCGTGACAAATTTCAGTCCCTGGTCCAGGGAGCCTTGGTGCGGGTCAAATATCCGCACCTCCCCACCCCGCGTGCTTGCCATCAGGGCGATGCGACGGCCTAACGTGCCACAACCGATCACTGTAATTGGGCGACCCGCAATTTCCTCCGCGTTGACTACGCTCATTTATCCAATCCTTTCGTTGAAAAACCTGCATCGGCAAAACGGAAGCTAAGCTTCTTCGTGCTGCAATCTTCTACGCTTACAGTGAAACTTTCTATTCACTGCGCTACGCCCTCATAACATGAAGGATATAAGCCAAGCCTTGAGGGGAAAATCTTCCTCGAGGGCATCCCTTGTGGCCCGGCTATTATATTCAAAACGACGCCAGCCTCAAGGACGCTCTCACCGGTCCAGGCGTTGATCCATGCCGACTGGGTGCCCAGGGAATCTGCGCGGTAGACGTTCGAAGGCCCAGTCACCTACTGCAAAACGCGAGATCACGAGCCAAGGAGAAACAGCATGATGGAAAAGAAATTGGAGTACCCACTTATTCCCCCCGACGATCTTAAGCGCGCTCTCAAATTGGCCGAGCCTGCTAAGGAGGATGGATCGCTGCCCCACATAGGTCTGGTCGGGGACACCTACACCATCAGCGTTTCCGGAAACGATACCAACGACCGGTTTTGCGTGATCGACATGCACGTCCCCTCAGGCGGCGGCCCCGGTCCGCATCGCCATGACTTCGAAGAGACGTTCATTGTGCTCGACGGAGAGGTCGAGGTAGCCTTCCGCGGCAAGACATCCATTTTGCGCGCAGGCGAAACCGCCAACATTCCGTCCAACGCCCCCCACCGGTTCCACAACTCCTCCTCCACGCCGGCCCGCCTGATCTGCATCTGTTCTCCCGCGGGCATAGACAGATTCTTCCAGGAAGTCGGTGTGCCCGTCGCAACGCGCACCACCGCTCCGCCCAAACTCGACGAAAAACAAATGATGGAATTCCTGCAGAAGGCAACGGCGCTTGCCCCTAAGTACCGCACAGAGCTCCTGAAAGAAGCGTAGCGCGTAACGGCTATGGAGTACCCGCGGACCGTGTATCCCAGTCCGCAGGGCACTCCGGCGAATGCGGATCAAAGGTGATCTGCGTCGACCACTGCTTTGGCAAAAGCCTGTGGGGCTTCTTGAGGTAGATTGTGCCCGATGCCACCGCTGACGGCAGGTCGGCATGAGAAGTCAATTTAGGCAGCCAGAAACCTATCCCCAAGTTAAAGGCTGGACTGCCATTAGTCCGAAAGCACTCATCGGGAGCCAATCGGCTTATCTGTTTCAATTTTCCCTGGTCATCAATTATCGCGTGGCGCAGAGCCGGCGGATCCGTTCCCGTGGCATGGTAGTTTGAGGCTGACGATAAGGCCGCCTTCAGGGCGGTTCCGCGCCCATACTTCTCCATGATGCAACCGCACCACCCGGTGCGCGATCGCCAATCCTACCCCGAACCCGCCCGTGTCACGCTGTCTTGCGTCGTCAGCACGGTAGAAGGGCCGAAAAATATTCTCCAATTCGTTCTCTGGAAGCCCAGGTCCGCAATCACTCACATCGAGGGTCACCATGGGCGCGCCAACCTGTTTCTCGCAACTAAGCCTAAGCTCCACCACCGATTGTTCCCGGGTGTACCGAACCGCATTGCGAACAATGTTCTCGATAGCGCGGTAAATCAGCTCCGGGCTTCCCTGAACAACGCAGTCACAATGGTTCAATAAGCGAACCTGGCAAAGCCTTTGTTCCGCCTCGAATTCCACATCCGGCAGCATCTTTTCCAGTAGCGCATTCAGCTCGAAACTCTCCGTGGAATTCGACGCGTCCGTAGATTCCATGGAGGAGAGGCGAAGCAACTGCCCAATCAGTTCGTTCAATCGCCCCGCTTCGCGCTCGATGCGGTTGAGATGGCCCATCATGGCCGGGGGAGACTCTTCGCGCGCCAGTTCGAGCGCCACACTCAGCCGAGCCAGCGGCGACCGCAACTCGTGGGAGACATCGCGTAATAGCATCTTCTGCGCCGCGACTAGTCGCTCGAGCCGCTCTGCCATATAGTTGAAATCCCGCACCAACCCCTGGATCTCATCCCCTCCAAATAGGCGCTCTTCTCCGTCTGGCTCAGGAACCCGCGTGGCCAGTTCGCCGTTTGCCAGACTGCGCGCCGCCACCCGCAGTTTACCGATCGGACGGATGAGCAGCAGAACGAGAACGAAGGTCACCGCTCCGCAAACGACGATCGCTACCCATAGCTGAGGAAATGCAAAATGCATCAGATCGCGCAGCCAGCGTTTGTTGCCGATGCGCGGCCGGCTCAGGAGGAAAACGTAACTGTGGCCCGTAGCGGAATGGATCGTCGTACTCCACAGATAGTAGTCGCCCGTCGGCGTGGAGAGCTCCCCAGGCTGTTTCACTGCAGCGGCCAGCGCATCCGCGGCAACCGGAGCACCGGCAGGTTCACAAAGAAAATGGTTTGGTGTGTCGGCAAGATAGATAGTCAGATGACGCGACGCGGCATACTCGCGCAGACCAGAGCATCCCGCGGTCTCATAGGTATCCACAACAGCCGCCCCTTCACTGGGAAGTGCGGTCTTAAGAACATCCATGATCTCGTTGGGCCGAACGAAACTACGCTGCATGATCAACAGCGTGGAGATGGCGAAAGTCAGGCTTTGCGCGATCCAGAAACCGAGAAAGATCTTGGTGAATAGCCCTCGCATCGCCTATCGTTCTCCCGCGAGTTTGCGCTGTGCCGGCACTGCCAATTGATAGCCGACGCCGCGGATAGTCTTGACCCGGTCGCCGAAATTGTCTGCCACGTCCAATTTGTGGCGCAACCGGCTCACGTGCATATCGAGACTGCGATCGAAGGGATGAAACTTACGTCCCAGCACCGCCTCCGCTAGCTGCTCCCGGGCCACGACTTCGCCGGCGGAACGCATCAGTGTTTGCAGCAGCCCGAACTCGATATCCGTCAGATCAAGCACTGTGCCGTTGCACCGCGCAACTCGGGCCGCGGTATCCAGCTCCAGGCCAGAAACGACCAGCAGATCTCCTGCAGCCGCCGGCGCTTCCGCGTTCCCGCTCCGGCGCAGAATGGCCCGGATCCTGGCCAGCAGCTCGCGCGGGTTGAAAGGCTTCGGCAGGTAGTCGTCGGCGCCGATCTCCAAGCCGACAATGCGATCAACATCCTCACCCCGGGCCGTCAGCAGCAGAACATTCATGGGCGATCCCGCTGCGCGCAACCGGCGAAGTACCTCAAAACCATCCAGGCCAGGCAGCATCACGTCCAGAAGCAACATAGCGTAGCTGCCACCCAGCGCCTGCTCCAGGCCCGTCTTGCCGTGGTGTACCGCGGTCACTTGATAGCCATGGCGGCCGAGATAGTCGGTCAGCATAGAGCAGAGTTCCACATCGTCGTCGATCAGAAGAATGGGCTCCATGCCTGTCTCTTTCGGTCCTTTCCGAGACTACGCCGATCGGGCAGCCAGGGAACGCCGAAAATGTAACAAATTGTCACAAGGAGGTGACACTCCGTTACCAAGAATTACTCATTGTGACCGCAAGGCCAGACGTATCGGTGTCTCCTGAAGGTGGTGACAAGAATGCTGCAAAGCTTGCAATCCCTCAGGAGCGACTCCATGCGCACTACCGCGACAACAACCCTAAGAGCGGCCGTAATGCTCCTCTGCCTGGGCCTCTTTTCCGCCATGAATCTGTTCGCGTTTCAAGCCAGCGGATCGCTTCACGGGGCGGCAACTGACCCCTCTGGAGCACGCGTGGTCAAGGCCACGGTCACGGTACAGGCTGCGGATGGAACCACATCGACCGCCCAAACCGGCGCGGATGGCGCCTACGTGTTTCCTCAGCTCGCTCCCGGTAACTACACCATCACGGTCACGGCCCAGGGACTCGCACTCGCGCAGCCGCCCGTGGTAACCGTTTCGGCTGGTCATGCCACACTGCAGAATCTCGCGCTCAGCATCGCCGTCGAACAGCAGCAAGTGACAGTCAGCGAACAGGGAGCGGGTCTCGACACCAGCCCAGACAACAACGCCAACGCCATCGTGATCAAAGGTAAGGATCTCGATGCGCTCTCCGACGATCCCGATCAACTGCAGGATGAGCTGAATGCTCTTGCCGGTCCCGCGGCTGGGCCCAACGGGGGCGAGATTTACATTGACGGTTTTTCCGGAGGACAGCTTCCGCCCAAGTCCTCCATCCGCGAAATAAGAATCAACCAAAACCCCTTCTCCGCCGAGTACGACAAGCTTGGCTACGGACGTATCGAGATCCTTACCAAACCGGGCACGGATAAACTGCACGGTTCAGTGATGGCCAACGGCAACTCCTCCGCCTTCAACTCGCTGAATACCTTTGTCACTAGCGAACCGGCCTACTACTCCACGTTTTTCCTGGGCAACGTCAGCGGTTCTCTCAATAGCCGCGCCTCCTGGTTTTTCAGCGGATTCCGGCGCGACAATGATGCCAACTCCATCATCAATGCCCAGTTGCTTGATCCCCTTGGCGGAAGCTACAACTACTCGGCCGCGGTTCCCAATCCGCAATCGCGCATGGATCTGAGCCCGCGCTTCGACTTCCAACTTACCCCGACCAACACGCTCACCGTCCGCTATATGTATGACCGCCAAAAGAGCACGAACAACGGCGTGTCGCAGTTCGCCCTGCAGACCCAGGGCTACGACACCCTGAACCAGGAGAATACCCTGCAGTTGAGCGACACCCAGGTGCTCAGCGACAAGGTGATCAACGAAACGCGATTTGAATATATCCGCGACCGCGACAGTCAAACTCCGCTCTTTAGTACCCCGACCATCACCGTACAAGGCGCCTTCACCGGGGGTGGCAACAATGAGGGCACAATACGAGACGCTCAGGATCACTATGAGCTGCAGAACTACACCACCGCGGCGCTCGGAACGCACACCATCCGCTTTGGCGCACGCCTGCGAGCCGTGCGCGATTCCAATGAATCAACTTCCGGCTTCAATGGGAACTACATCTATGGTTCTCTCAATAACTACGCTGCCGGGCAGCCCTCGCAGTACGAGGTAACCGTGGGCACTCCGGCCGCCCGCGTCACCCTCTTTGATGCTGGTGTTTTCTTCCAGGACGATTGGCGGCTGCGTCCAAACCTTACCCTGAGCTACGGGCTCCGCTATGAAGGGCAAAACTGGATTAACGACCATGCTGATTTCGCCCCACGCCTCTCCTTCGCTTGGGGTGTTGACGGCAAAACCAAACCGGCAAAGACGGTGATCCGTGGTGGCTACGGCTTTTTCTTTGACCGCTTCCCAGCTACCAACGTCTTGCAGGCAATTCGCCAGAATGGAATCAATCAGCAGCAGTACGTAGTGAAGAATCCCTCCCCCAACGAGACCGCAGCAACCGCATCGCAAGCGGCCAGCGAGGCGGCCCCGACCACCTATTCCATCGCCCCCAACCTGACGGCGCCCGTGAATATGCAGGCCGCCATCGGTGTCGAACATCGATTCGGGCAGAAGATCACCCTCGCGACCACGTATATCAACTCGCACGGCGTGCATCAGCTGTATACCGACAATATCAACGCCTTCCTGCCCGGGACTTATGATCCCACCACAGGAACCGGTGTACGGCCCAACGGCATCAATGAGAATACGTATCAATATCAGTCTGGAGGCCTCTACAACCAGAATCAATTAGTCACCAACTTCAGCATCCGCGCCCGTAAAGTCACGCTTTTTGGTTTCTACATGGTGAACTTTGCCAAGGCCGATACCTCGGGAGTGAACTACTTCCCATCCAATCAATTTGATCCCAAGGCCGACTATGGCCGATCGACCTTCGACGTCCACAATCGCTTTCTGGTGGGTGGTAACTACCTGGCTCCTTTCGGCGTTTCCATCAGTCCCTTTCTGGTCACTAACTCTGCCACGCCCTTCAACATCACCGTCGGCCAAGACCTCAACGGTGACAACCAATACAACGATCGTCCTGCATTCGCAACCTCTTCAAGTACCGATGTAATGAACACTAAATATGGCAGTTTTGACCTGAACCCCTCAGGCGACGCCGCACGCATCCCGTACAACTACGTGAACGGCCCCGGGCAGTTCAGCCTGAACCTGCGTGTAAGCAAGTCGATAGGTATCGGACCGCGTTCGGAGGGAGCGGCGAGTGGTGGTTTCAACGGACCCCCTCCGGGCGGAGGAGGTCGTGGCGGCCCCGGAGGCGGTGGCCCTCCAGGAGGCGGACTTGGTCCGGGAGGTCTTAGCAGCTCTGGCGGAAGGCCGCCCATGTTCGATCAGAAGGCAGCGCGCCGCTACACGCTGAACTTCACGGCAATGGGCAGAAACGTCTTCAACAACGTCAACCTTGCGCCGCCCGTAGGCGTTCTGGAATCACCCCTCTTCGGCATGTCAAATGCCTTGGCCGGCGGCTTCTTCTCCTCGCCCTCCTCCAATCGAAGCATCGATCTGCAGGTCTCGTTCAACTTCTAGGCCAACAATCCTGGTTGTCCCATTCAAGCCGTCTTCCGGCTTGAGTGGGACAACCAGCACCTATGTGCCGCCCCTGGTTCGGTCACCAATGACGGGTGGCCCATATCTCGCTCGTTTTTCGCGAGATGTGGGATACCACAGCTCTCTCCGCCTGACCCTCGATTCATCCGATACACTTAGCCGTCAACATCGGTGGACTCCCACATCTCGCGAAAAACGAGCGAGATATGGGCCACTCGTCATTCGTCATGAAACGAGAAGCATGCGAATGACCGCTCCGGCCTTGCATCCCTTATTCCCTGCAACACCCAAATCTCAAAAGAAAAATAAAAAACACTTGCATCTGATGTAGTGATGTAGTTAACTACATCACCAGAGAGCAACCCTCTCGCAGGCTACCGGGAAACAGGATGGATCAGTGGAACGACAATCAGCCGATTTACCGCCAGCTGCGCGATCGCGTCGCCGACATGATTCTCGACGGCGTGCTCAGGGAAGGCGACCCCCTACCCTCCGTGCGCAATGTCGCCGCAGAATTTCGGGTCAATCCCATCACCGTCCTGAAGGGCTATCAGCAACTGGTCGACGAGCAACTGGTCGAGACGAAGCGAGGTCGTGGCATGTTCATCAATGAGGGCGCGCGCAATCTGTTACTGCAAGGCGAACGTCAGAAGTTTCTCGAGGAACAATGGCCCCGAGTTTACGCCACCATTCAGCGGCTAGGCCTGAACGCCAAAGAACTGCTGGCTGCCGCCAAGGAGAAACCGAAGCCATGAACGTCGTGGAAGCACGCGGCCTGCGCAAATCCTTCGCAAAAACCGTCGCCCTCGATGGTGTGGATATGCGTCTCGAAGAGGGCCGCATCCTCGGACTCATCGGCCCCAACGGCGCCGGTAAGAGCACCGCGCTCCACGCGATTCTCGGCCTAATCCCATACCAGGGAGACCTGAAAGTCCTCGGACGCGATCCCTGGAGCGAGCGTGATCAGCTCATGCGCGATGTTTGCTTCATCGCTGATGTGGCCGTGCTACCGCGCTGGCTAAAGGTTTCGCAAGCGCTCGATTACGTCGCCGGCGTGCATCCCCGCTTTGTTCGCGAGAAGGCAGAAGCCTTTCTTGCCCGCACCTCCATCAAGCGCACCAGCAGGGTCCGGGAATTGTCCAAGGGCATGGTGACCCAACTACACCTGGCCCTGGTCATGGCTATTGACGCGAAATTACTGGTGTTGGACGAGCCGACACTCGGTCTCGACCTCCTGTATCGCAAGCAGTTTTACGATTCCCTGCTGAACGAATACTTCGACAGCAGCCGCACCATCATCGTCACCACTCACCAGGTGGAAGAGGTGGAGCACGTCCTCACCGACGTCATGTTCATCAACCGCGGTCGCATCGTGCTCGATTGCAGCATGGACGCATTCGAGGCGCGCTATCAGGAAGTGATGGTCCACCCCGAGCAGGTCGCCGCAGCGCGGGCGCTCAAGCCCATCCACGAGCGCGTGGTCTTCGGGCGCAGCGTGCTGATCTTCGATGGTTGCGATCGTCAGCAACTCTCCGCGCTGGGTGAAGTGCGCACGCCCAGCATTGCCGACCTGTTCGTCGCCCTCATGGGAGACAAAACACCCCAGGGAGCCGCCCTATGAATACTCCATCTTCACAGCAGCTCGCGCCGTCTGCCACCCGGCCCTTGTACTGGTCGACGCGGCGTGAATTGTGGGAGAACCGTTCTCTCTATATCGCGCCTTTGGCCGTCGCCGCCTTAGCATTATTCGGCTTCCTGCTTGCACTGATTCATCCGCCCCAAAACAAAGACATGGGACTGGCGGCCATCAATCCGTCGTTTGATCCCACCGCGCTCGCCATGCCCTACAGCCACGCAGCCATGCTGCTCACGCTGACCGCATTCATCGTCGTAATCTTCTACTGTCTCGATGCGCTCTACGCGGAGCGCCGCGACCGCAGCATCCTGTTCTGGAAGTCGCTACCGGTTTCCGATCTTACGACCGTACTCGCAAAGGCCGGCATTCCCCTCGTCGTTCTGCCCCTGATCGTCTTCGCCATCACTGTCGTACTGCAGCTGATCATGTTGGTGCTGAGCACCGCAGCACTGCTGATGAGCGGCGGAAGTGTCGCGACCCTGTGGAGACAATTGCCGCTCTTCCAGCTGGAAGCCGTGCTGTTCTACAGCCTGGCCGTGATCACGCTGTGGTATGCGCCCATCTTCGCGTGGCTGCTGCTGATCTCCGCCTGGGCGCGCCGTACCACATACATGTGGGCGGTGCTGCCGCCGCTCGCCATCGCCCTGGTCGAGTTGATTACCTTCCACACTTTGCATTTCGCATCCTTGATGCGAGAGCGCTTCTTTGGATTTGCTCCCAGGGCCTTCAACTACATCATGCCCGATGGCTCCATAGTCGATCCCCATTTCATCCCGCTAAGCCAAATCACTCCGGGCAGATTCCTGTTGACCCCGGGTCTCTGGGTTGGACTGGTCTTCGCGGCCGCATTCCTCGCCGCTGCCGTCCGGCTGCGCCGTTATCGGGAACCCATCTGATTTCTTGCAAGTACGGGCTTAAATCAATGTTCAGGAGGATGTATGGAAACCGTGATTGCTCTTAACCCAGCCACTGCATGTACTACCCTCTCACCCAGCGCCGCAATCTGGCAGGATGTCCTGGCACAGGCCATGACTGGCGAACTGATCGCCGCCATGAACTACACCTCCCTGGCGGAGATATGCGAGGATCCCGAAGAAGTAGCCGATGCACTAGAGCACGCGGACGGGGAGCGCTGGCATGCCGCTGCCTTCGCCTCCGAGGGACGCACGATGGGCCTGGATGTCCCCAACAACGTCAACGGCAGACATTGGAAGCGGCTGCGCGAAGCATTCCTGCGCTGCATCGCAGACCGTGACTTTATCGGCTGCCTGATCGTTCAGGAGATCATGCTGGAATCCTTCGCCGTCGCCAGCTATGCCCGTGTCGGCAGAGTTGGACCGGGGAGTCTGGGCAAAACCTTTGCCGCCATCGCCGCCGAGGAAGAGGGGCACATCGATCATGCCATGGAGATACTCAGAGCGGAGCGAGCCCTGGACCCGCAGCGCTTTGACGACAAGGTCTACCGCCTGCATCTGGACGTGATGACCACCCTCGCGGAGATGCTCACCAGGGAATGCAGAACCGGACATTGCGAAGTCTGCCACGGAAGCTGCGTGAAGCCATCACTACCCGCGGTCAGCCTCTCTGCAGCCGAGCTACGCGGAGTGTCACTGCAACAGTATTTAAAGACGCTTGACAAGCTGGGGTTACCCGGAGAGGTGACACTAACATGGGTAAGTCAGTTACCAGTCTAGCCAGGCTAGGGCGAGAGATCGACTTCGCCCTCATCGGACATCAGGAAAGTTGGAGAGCGGCTGCGGACGTGCTCGCCGTCCTGCGTGGCCCGCAGTATCCGCCTCTGCCTGACGATGAGATCAAAGACATCCTTCCCTGGATCCCGCCCCGGGCAGTCTGTCATGTCGACATACGATCAATCGCAGGCGCGAAGGCGCGCGGCGTCTACATTGACTCCTTCATTCCTCCCGACCGCCTGGAAGCCGCCTTTACGCACGACAACATCGCCCGCGTTCGTGGGGCGGCAGCTTACGCCATCCAGGCAGGAGCGAAGATCGTGAGTCTCGGCGGATTCAGTTCCATCCTGATCGAAGGCAACTTCGATCAACTTCCCGAAAGACAAGACACCGTCTTCACCACGGGAAATACGTTGACCGTGGGCTTCATCGTGCAGGGCATCCGGAAGATGTGCGCGCTCGAAGGACGCAACCTCCGCCGATCGACCCTGCTCATCGTCGGAGCCACGGGAGACGTAGGTTCCGGTTGCGCACGCTGCCTGGCGCCTTATGTGAAGCGCGTGCAGCTCAACGCGCGTAACCCGGAGCGCTTACGCAAACTCGCCGCCGAGCTCGAAGCCGATGGAGTTCAGGTAGAGATCTCCACACAGCACTTCTCCGCCGAAGCCGACGTAGTGATCTGTGCCGCGAGCCTGGCTTCGGGTTCGCTTTTTTTGGGACGCATCGCGCCTGGCGCAATCGTGTGCGATGCGGGCTACCCTAAAAACCTCTCCCCAAACGCGCAAATGCCAGACGCCAGAATCTTCTTCGGAGGTCTGGGGCAGATCACGGGTGGAATGCGCTTCACTCCAGATTTTCATGGGATCCTGAATCGCCATCCCTTCCCCGACGTTGTCCACGGATGTCTCCTCGAAGGAATGGCTCTCGCCCTGGAGGGCCGCTTCGAACCCTTCTCTCAGGGAAGAGGCTTCATCACTCCGGACCGGGTGAACAAGATGGAAAGCATCGCGTCACGCCACGGGATCCATCTCGCCCCTCTTTACAACGCCGAAGGACCGGTAGAAGACGCGCCCGATCGCGAAGCCACCTCCCTTCTGTCTGCGTAATAGCCGCGGCAACCTAATTCATCCCCGGCAAGCTGTGGGGCCGACGTGTGCGCTGCCCTCCCCCTTGTCATCCGGAGTGCCTGCGACTATATAGATCTTTCGTGTGAAACCCTCGACCTCAAACAAAGACCGTCATCCCGAGAGCCTGTGACTATATAGATTTCGTGTGAAACCCTCGACCTCAAAAAAAGACCGTCATCCTGAGAGCCTGTGACTATATAGATCTTTCGTGTGAAACCCTCGACCTCAAACAAAGACCGTCATCCCGAGAGCCTGTGACTTTATAGATCTTTCGTGTGAAACCCTCGACCTCAAAAAAAGACCGTCATCCTGAGAGCCTGCGACTATATAGATCTTTCGTGTGAAACCCTCGACCTCAAACAAAGACCGTCATCCCGAGAGCCTGTGACTTTATAGATCTTTCGTGTGAAACCCTCGACCTCAAACAAAGACCGTCATCCTGAGCGTCTGTGACTTTATAGATCTTTCGTGTGAAACCCTCGACCTCAAACAAAGACCGTCATCCTGAGCGTCTGTGACTTTATAGATCTTTCGTGTGAAACCCTCGACCTCAAACAAAATCGTCATCCTGAGAGCCTGTGACTTTATAGATCTTTCGTGTGAAACCCTCGACCTCAAACAAAATCGTCATCCTGAGAGCCTGTGACTTTATCGATCTTTCGTGTGAAACTCTCGACCTCAAACAAAATCGTCATCCTGAGAGCCTGTGACTTTATAGATCTTTCGTGTGAAACTCTCGACCTCAAACAAAATCGTCATCCTGAGAGCCTGTGACTTTATAGATCTTTCGTGTGAAACTCTCGACCTCAAACAAAATCGTCATCCTGAGAGCCTGTGACTTTATAGATCTTTCCTGTGAAACCCTCGACCTCAAACAAAATCGTCATCCTGAGCGCAGCGCCAAACAGATCTATCGCGTTCCACGGCGCTTGTAGCGCGGAGTCGAAGGACCCCGGCGGTGCTTATCTCACCGATGCTGCTCGGAGTTTTTCAACCACTGAAGCCCGCACCGGGCGCACGCTCTGCGGCCTAGTCTAGAAGATGATTACCTTGCATGAAGAGATGGACGTGACCATCAAGCGCGTACCGCAGTCGATCCGGCTCTCGAGGTTCCGTGGTTGAAAGCCCCGAGCAGCAGTGGGTAAGATAAGCGCCGCCGGGGTCCTTCGACTTCGCGCACCACCAAGGCTCCGTCACGCGAAGAATCTGCGAGGTGCTTCGCTCAGGATGACGATTTTGTTTAAAGTCGAGAGTTTCACACGAAAGATCGATAAAGTCACAGGCTCTCAGGATGACGGTTTTTTGGGGGGGGCGAGGACTTCACACGAAGGATCTATATAGTCACACGCTCCGAGTGAAGCCGAAGGACCCGCTGTGCGGCTTTCCCCCAAGCAAATGCCGGGTGCCCAACCGCTAACCAATCTCAAGCTTTGAACCAGGGCCTGGATTGCCATCCCCAGCGGAGCGATGCGCACCCTCCTTAGCAAACGCCACATTGACTTCGCAACCACGAAGAATTACGTTTTAAACAGCGCGCAGGGCGCATCCGGTCCGCGGAAAGGGCGAAGCCCACCTCAAGCATTGCAAGATATAAATCGCGAATCTTCTTTCAGCCTGCCATGCGGACACAGGCAACCCACGAAAGGAGATTTCTCATGAAGAAACAATTTCCCTCTCGCCCGAGTCTCGAACAACTCAAGAACCAAGCCAAATCTCTTCTCAAGGAGTATCGCGCAGCGACCCCGGAAAGTTTTGCGCGCGTGCGCGAAAACCATCCGCGCCTGCAGGCGACCGCTCGCTTTACGCTCGCAGACGCACAGCTGGTAGTTGCCAAAGAATATGGATTCGCAACCTGGTCTGCGCTGAAGGGACACGTACTTGCCCAACCGGCAAATCCGTCCCTGGACACGACGATCCGATCGTTGCAGGATGCGGCAGGCCGAGGCGATGTGGTGCGTCTCAATGCCCTGCTCGAAGCTAATCCTGGTCTGATCAACGAAACAGCCGGACCCGGCGTGAGAACTCCCTTGCATCACGCGGTCTTTGGAAAGAGCGAAGCAGGAGTGAGGTTTCTCCTCGAGCACGGCGCCGACCCGAACATCCGTTGCGAGGGTGACAACGCCTACCCGCTCCACTTTGCCGCGGAAAAGCAGCTCTTCCCCATCATTCGCATCCTCATCGAGCACGGCGCCGATCCCGTCGGCGAAGGCGATTACCACGAACTCGGCATCATCGGCTGGGCAACAGCCTGGGAGTACGTTAATCCCAGCAGCGAAATCGTGGACTACCTCCTGACCCACGGAGCCAGACACAATATTTTCTCCGCCGTGGCAATGGGTGATTTAGAAGCAATCCGGCACCTTGTGTCCCAGGCACCCGCCGACCTGGAAAGGCGCATGGATATGACCAGCCGGCGCCGCAGGCCTTTGCACTTGGCCATAATCAAGAAACAACCGCAGTCCCTGCTCACACTCTTGGACCTCGGTGCCAACACGGAGTCCCTCGATGAGGCCGGCTTCACCGCGCTCGATCAGGCTGCGCTCAGCGGAGAAACTCAACTCGCGCAAATGCTGCTCGACCGCGGCGCCAAAGTCCGTTTGCCGGCCGCCGTATGTTTAGGCAGAACGCCCGATATCAAAAAACTTCTACAGAAAGATCCGCAAATCCTCAAACCGGGCGAGCGCTGGGGCAATCTCATCTTGCGGGCGGCTGAGCGGGCTCCGGGTACGGTCATAGAAACCCTCATCCAGGCTGGTGCTTCTGTCCAGGTTCGGGATGACCCGAAAACATCTGTAGATTCCACCTCCGGATACACGCCGCTCCACGCAGCCGCATTTCACGGCAACCTCACCGCCGCCACGGTCCTTCTGCATCACGGCGCAAACGTGCAGGCACGCGAGGAGAAATATCACGGAACTCCCGCTGGATGGGCCAATTATGCAGGCCACGCACAGATGCGGGATCTGATTCTCCGCGGTCCGGTAGACATCATGGAGGCCGTTGAACACGGATTGACGCAAAGAATCCAAATCATTCTCGAAGAAGATTCAGAAGCGCTGCGTCGCACCTTCAGCACATATCCGTTGTATCCGCTTTATGCCGAAGGCTGGCACACGCCCTTAGCCTTCGCCGTAACACAAAACAAGTCAGAGATGGTCCGCTTCCTTCTGGATCATGGAGCCGACGCAAACGCCCGCTCACCTGAAGGCAAAACGCTATACCAGCTAGCGAAAGAGAACGGTCAAGACGCCGTCGCGGAACTGCTGAAGACACACCTTCCGTAGGGAGTAGCCTCCGAGTTCTATTTGCTTTCAAGGGTCAAACGAAGCATATAAAAGATCTCAAGAGCGTATGCGCCTAAGGTCGCATAGCGCCGGCAGAAGCTCCTCGTCTAGTTTAGGCATGTTCAAAGATGGAGTGAAGACGCAACCGCCAAAATAGTCGTTCTACGAGTTCGCCCTCCTGTCACTTCTGACAGTTGTATGGCTCAACCATGGAATCCTAAACTGCGCGATGCCGGGCATGTATACGCTTTGATCCGTACCAAGGACCTGCTGGACGACCACCCCTTCGAAAGGAAAAGAAAAATGGCGCTTAAAGAATACAAGCCTGGAACTGCATTTAACGGCGTTATCGGACGGACATTCGATGTATCTAGCCCTGCGTGGCCGGAGCCGCTGCGGGCCAAAGAAGGTGCACCCAACGTCCTGTTCATCGTGCAGGACGATACCGGATTTGGCCAGATGGGCTGTTACGGCAGCCCCATCGCGACGCCCAACATCGACCAACTCGCCGCCCAGGGCCTGCTGTTCAATAACATGCACACCACGGCGCTGTGCTCGCCAACGCGCTCCTGTATCATGACCGGGCGCAATCACCATTCGAATGCCATGTCCTGCATCACCGAAGGGTCGACCGGCTATCCCGGCGGCAACGGAAACATCCCCTTCGAGAACGGCATGCTCTCAGAAATACTGCTCGAGCACGGCTACAACACCTACGCTATCGGCAAATGGCACCTGACGCCGGCGGATCAGATTTCCGCAGCCGGGCCCTACAATCGCTGGCCCCTGGGGCGCGGTTTCGAGCGCTACTACGGATTTCTCGGCGGCGACACGCACCAGTACTACCCGGAACTGGTGTACGACACCCACTCGGTGGAACCGGAGAAGACGCCTGCGGAGGGCTACCACCTGACCGAGGATCTCACCAATCGAGCCATCAGCTTCATCGCCGACTCCAAACAGGTTGCGCCCAACAAACCCTTCTTCATGTACTTCTGCCCCGGGGCCGCCCATGCGCCACATCACGTGCCCAAAGAGTGGGCGGACAAGTACAAAGGACAGTTCGACGGTGGTTGGGATGACTATCGCGAGAAGACATTCGCGCGACAGAAAGAGCTGGGCATCGTTCCCAAGGACGCCGAGCTCTCCCGCCACGATCCCGATGTGCAGGACTGGAAAACACTCTCGGCCGACGAAAAGAAATTGTATGCCCGCATGATGGAGGTCTTTGCCGGATTCGTAACCCACACTGACTACCACTATGGCCGCCTGTTTAACTTCCTGAAGTCCATTGGGGAGTGGGACAACACGCTGATCATGTTTATCTCCGATAACGGCGCCAGCGCGGAGGGCGGGCCGAATGGGTCGGTCAATGAAAACAAGTTCTTCAATAATGTGCCGGACTCGCTCAAAGAAAATCTGGAGAAGATTGATGAACTCGGCGGCCCCAGCACTTTCAACCACTACGCCTGGGGCTGGACCTTTGCCGGCAATACGCCCTTCCGCCGCTGGAAACGAGAGACCTATCGTGGTGGTATCAGCGATCCCTTCCTCGTTCATTGGCCCAAGGGCATCCAGGCAAAGGGCGAAGTCCGCACCCAGTTCGCCCACGCGATTGATATGGTTCCCACGGTGCTTGAGGCACTCGGCATCGATCCCCCCACCTCCATCAAGGGGGTGACCCAGGCGCCGATCCAGGGGCTCAGCTTTGCGCATGCGCTGAACGACGGAAAGGCGCCCACAAATCACATCACCCAGTACTTCGAGATGTTCGGGCACCGGTCGATTTATCACGAGGGCTGGCGGGCTGTGTGCCCCTGGCCGGGAACGTCTTTTACGGAATCGGGCCTTCCGTTCGGTGCGGCGATCGACAAGGACAAGTTGACAGAGCTGGATGCAAAAGGCTGGGAGCTGTATCACGTTGACACAGACTTTGCCGAGAACCATAACATTGCCGCCGACAACCGTGCCAAGCTGATCGAGATGATCGCCACCTGGTATGTCGAAGCGGGCAAATATGACGTGCTGCCTATCGACTCACGGGGCCAGCAGAGAGCCATGGACCCACGTCCGCAGATAGCTGTGGCTCGCACCAGCTACACGTTCTATCCCGACACACAGATGGTGCCGGTAAACGCCGGCCCCAACATCATGAACCGTCCCTTCAGCATCACGGCGGATGTGGACATACCCCAAAGCGGCGCCGAGGGGGTTCTGCTTTCCTCCGGCGACGTGCAAGGCGGCCTTTCCTTCTATCTGCAGAGCGGCAAACTCCACTATGTTTACTCCTATGTAGGCAGCCAGTTCTCTCACATTGAATCCAGCGGCGCCGTTCCCGTTGGGCGCCATAAGCTACGCTTCGAATTCAAGACGACTGGTCCAATGGACTACAAGAGCGGCAAGGGTGCTCCAGGACGCGGCCAGCTCTTTATTGACGGTGAACTGGCCGGTGAAGGCGACATTCCCCTCACCATGGCGGTCATGATCGGGCTTGCAGGGGGCATCGTATGCGGCGCCGACACTGGCTCGCCCGTTTGGGATAAGTACGAGCCACCCTTCAAATTCACTGGAACGCTTTACGGCGTGACCATTGACTTGAGCGGCGAAATGATCAAAGACCACGAAGCAGACATGCGCATCGCCCTGGCGCGGCAGTAAACGTAGCCGTAACCGGTACAAATCATGGAGAAGTCATGAGTTCACCAGACAGCCTTCCACGCACGGTACTGCCTATCCCGGATCAAACGCACGTCGGTTTGACCACCTACGACGCCAGGGATCCAGATACTAAATACCCGCCGATCGAGGAGCTACGGCCGCCCGCGGGTGCGCCCAATGTGCTCATCATCCTGATTGATGACGCCGGCTTCGGCTCTTCCAGCGCCTTTGGTGGACCGTGCGCGACGCCGAACTTCGAGAAGTTGGCAGCCGGAGGCCTGCAGTACAACCGTTTTCACACTACCGCGCTCTGTTCGCCCACTCGTCAGGCTCTCCTCTCCGGTCGGAACCACCATTCGGCAGGCATGGGCGGCATCACTGAAATTGCTACTTCCGCACCCGGTTATAACTCGCTCATGCCCAACACCATGTCGCCGATTGCGCAAACGCTTAAGCTCAACGGCTACGCGACGGCGCAGTTTGGCAAGTGCCATGAAGTGCCGGTGTGGCAGACCAGCCCTGTGGGCCCATTCGACCACTGGCCCAGTGGTGGGGGCGGCTTTGAGCACTTTTATGGATTTATCGGTGGTGAGACCAACCAGTGGTTTCCCGCGCTCTATCAAAACACAACGCCTGTTGAGCCGGAAAAGACACCAGCCGAGGGATATCACCTGACCGAGGACCTGGCGACCAAAGCGATCAACTGGATTCGCCAGCAAAAATCCCTCACGCCCGACAAACCATTCTTCACCTACTTTGCACCCGGCGCGACGCATGCCCCGCATCACGTGCCCGCTGAATTCATCCAGAAATATAAGGGGAAGTTCGATCAGGGGTGGGACAAACTTCGCAGGGAAACCTTAGACCGGCAGAAGAAACTGGGTGTCGTTCCACCGGACTGCCAACTGACGGAACGCACCCCTGGTATTCCGGCCTGGGATAGCGTCTCTGCGGAGATGAAGCCGGTGCTTCTCCGGCAGATGGAGGTGTACGCCGGCTTTATGGAGCACACCGACCATCATGTCGGGCGGCTGATTGACGCGCTCGCAGATCTCAAGATCCTTGATGACACGCTCATCTACGTCATCATCGGCGACAATGGCGCGTCGGCTGAAGGCTCGCTGCAGGGCTGCTACAACGAGATGGCTCCGCTTACCGGCTTTGCCCAGTTGGAAACTCCCCAGTTTCTCACCGAGCGGCTGGACAAGCTGGGTGGAGTGGAGGCGTACAACCACTACGCTGTGGGCTGGGCGCATGCACTGGACACGCCCTATCAGTGGACCAAGCAGGTTGCATCGCACTTCGGCGGCACCCGTAATGGAACCATCGTGCACTGGCCAAAGGGTGTTAAGACCAAGGGTGAAATCCGCACCCAGTTTCATCATGTGATCGATGTTGCGCCGACCATTCTGGAGGTAGCGGGCCTGCCTCAACCGGTCTTCGTAAACGGCGTCCAGCAGCACCCGATCGAAGGAGTCAGCATGGCTTACTCCTTCAACGACGGAAATGCGGCGGACCAGCATCAGACGCAGTACTTTGAGATGGCGGGCAATCGCGGCATCTACCATAAAGGCTGGACAGCGGTAACCAAACATCGCACACCGTGGGAGACCGGCATGGTCAAGCTGGTGGCGTTCGATGACGATGTTTGGGAGTTGTACGACACAACCACGGATTGGAGCCAGGCTAAAGACCTGGCGAAAGACCATCCGCAAAAACTGCACGAACTGCAGCGGCTATGGCTGATCGAGGCGGTTAAGTACAACGTACTACCGCTGGACGATCGCTTTGCCGAGCGCGCCAATCCCGACATTGCCGGCAGGCCGCAATTGATCAAGGGCACCCGGCAGTTGTTGTTTGGAGGCATGGGCCGGCTGAGCGAAAGCTCGATCGTGAACTACAAAAACAGGTCGCACGCCGTGACTGCCGAACTGGTCGTACCCCAGTCCGGTGCCGAGGGAGTCATCATCTCGGTCGGTGGAATTCCTGGCGGGTGGAGCCTTTACGCTAAGGGTGGCAAGCTGAAATATCACTACAACTTTTATGGCGTGGACCGCTACTCCATCGAAAGCACGTCACCCATTCCGAGCGGGAAACACCAGGTGCGCATGGAGTTTGCTTACGATGGCGGCGGTCTCGCAAGGGGCGGCACAGTCACCCTTTACGTGGATGGCAAGAAAACAGGCGAAGGCCGTGTGGATCACACTGAGCCCATGGTCTTTTCCGCCGACGAGACCTGCGACGTCGGCGACGACTTCGGATCACCGGTGACTGATGACTATCCGGCGGAGAAGAAATTCGCCGGTGAGGTGAACTGGGTAGAGATCGACGTAGATAAGGACGCTGTGAATCACGATCATCTCATCACCGCCGAACAACGACTCAACCTGGCCATGGCCACCCAGTAACCTCAACCGGGTTATTCCGTACGCAGCGCCTTCACCGGGTCAATAGAAGCCGCTCGCTGCGCCGGAATAATGCTGGCGAACAAAGCGCACACTCCTAGTGCGAATATCGATCCCCCAAGGACAATCGGATCCCAGCCTCGGACCTGATAAAGCTGAGCAGAAATCAGGTGCGAGCATCCGATCGAAACGGGAATGCCGATGAGCAGTCCTATGAGCACTTGGAGAAAAGCTCCACGCAGAACGAGTCGAATCACGTTGCCCCGGTTTGCGCCCAGGGCCATCCGCACTCCAATTTCGCTGGTCCGGCGCTCGACCGTATAGGCAGTCACGCCATACAGTCCCACAGCAGCCAGAATGAGCGCGAGGATACCGAAGAGCCCCGTCATTTGTGCCACGGTGCGCTGCTGATCGAGCCGGTTCGCCACCTGCTCCCCCATCGTCTGCATGCCCAGGATGGTTAGGTTCGGATCCACGTCCACGAAGATACGGCGGATTTGCGGCTCCAGGCCCTCCATGCTGCCCCGCAGTTGTAGAACCACGCTCTCGATCAGGTGTGTGCGGTCGTCAATCATCTGCAGCATCGCTATGGGATAGTGCACGTGCTGCGCCAGCGGCACGAAGAACAAAGGACGTCTCCAGTGCCCGCTGGGGTCAGTGTAGTTCGCCTCGCGGACCACTCCGACAATCTCAAAAGTGCCGCTGTAATCCGCCTTGTTCAAGCCGAAATGTGTGCCGATCGGTTCTTCGCCCTTCTTGAAGAACTTACGCACAAAGAGTTCATCCACTACGGCAACATTTCGCGTCGCTGCGGTGTCCTGTTCCGTAATACTTCGCCCCCGAACGATGTGCTGGCCCATCAACTCCAGATAGCCCGGGCCGACATGGTCCCACGAGGAACCCTGGTCTTCATTAACATTGGGGATGCCGTGGCCTTCGCGGATGACCATCTCGCCCCAGTTATCGGTGAAGGGAGAATACTGCGCCAGAGCAGCCCGCTGCACCCCGGGGATAGCAGCCAAGCGAGCTTGTAGCTCGTGATAGATGGCATCCAGCTTCTCCGCCGAGTAGCCGGAGAACGGCGCATTCACGGCGATGTTGATGCGATGATCGGTCTCAAAACCGAAATCCTGATGCTCCATCTTCTGCAGACTGCGGATGAGCAGCCCGGCCCCCGCGAGCAGAACAATGGAGATCGTAGCCTGCACCACCACCAAAGCCTTCTGCGGCAGCGACGAGCTGTCGCGCGTGCTGCGATTGGCTCCGCGCAGAGCTTCCGCCGGATCGGCACGTGAAGAAAGCCACGCGGGTGCGGTGCCGAAAAGTGTTCCCGTCAATAGCGACAAGCCAAAGGCGAAAGCAAGAATGGGCACCGAGGGCGTGGCATCGATAGGAACAAAGTGGGCGCTATGGAAGGCCAGCATGACAATCGCTTTCACTCCCAGGTAGGCGATGGCCATCCCTGCCAATCCTCCCAAGCAGGAAAGCACAATGCTTTCCGTGAGCGACTGGCGCATCAGGCGCTTCCTCGAAGCTCCAAGGGCAAGACGCACCGACGTTTGCGGCCGGCGTGCGGTTCCGCGAGCCAGTAGCAGGTTGGCGATATTTGCGCACGCGATCAACAACACCAGACAGCAGACGATGAATAGGATGCGCAGGCTATCTTTGTAGCCCTCCTTCATGGTCAACACGCCTGCGCCTGCGGGGACCACCTTGATATCCTGCTTGGGCAACATACCCCTTATCTGCGGCAGATATTCCTTCAAATCCTCGCCCACAAAATCGGTAACCAGCCACTGCCGCATGATCGCTGTGAAGCGGGCGGCGAGCCCATTTGTGGTCGCTCCGGGCCGCAGGCGCCCGATCACACGCAACCAGGCATTGGTTTGCTTTAGGAGGGAGTTCGTACCCGCAAGCATGGGCTCTTGCTGTAATGGAATCCATATCTCCGGCGGGTCGCTACGCAGTGTTTCACCATAGAAACCCGGTGGCGTGATGCCGACGATGGTGAACGGATGACTGTCCAGCATAAAGGTTGAGCCGACCACCTTAGGGTCGGCGCCGTATTCCCTCTGCCAGGCGCGATAGCTCAGCATCGCTGCCGGCGAGGCCGCGGGCTGGTCATCGGCAGGCACCAGCGCCCTGCCGGCAAAAGCCTGAATACCAAAGGTGGCAAAGTAGTTTCCGGTAACAAACTCGCCCCGCAGCGGCTTGGCCAGATGGTCGATTTCACTGCGCCGCACACTGAATTGTGATCCGCCGGCCTGGAAAGCAGCCAATTGTTCGAACTCCGGCGCGGCCTTTTGAAAGCGCTGATACAGCTGGTAGGAATACATGCCCCAATTGGTTTGCGGGCCACCTTCTACACAGCAATCATTGCCATCTCCCACGCGATAGAGGCTCGATGGATCAACCACCGGCAGTGACTTCAGCATGACCGAGTGGATCAGCGAAAAGATCGCCGTGGTTGCGCCGATTCCCAGGGCAAGGGTAAGCATGGCTGTCAAAGTGAAGACCGGAGACAACAGCATTTGCCGCAACGCGTACGAAATATCCTGGCGCAGAGTTTGCATAACCGCCCTCTGCTGGTCCATACGAGGAATCGAAGACAGATGTTCCCCAGAGCGAGAAGAAACAAAGCAAGTAGAATTAGGGGTTCTGGAAGTCGTAATGAAACGCGCCAGCGCTATTCTCGGCTCTGCGATCTTTCTGGTGGTAGCTCCGGGAACCCTTGCTCTCTATGTCCCATGGACGGCTACTCACTGGCGCTTCGGCCCTACCCTGCTCGGAGTTTCCCTCTTCCGCGTTGCCGGAGCGCTGATGATCGCCGCCGGTCTTCCCGTCCTGCTCGATTCCTTTGCTCGTTTCGCGATCCAGGGGCTGGGGACTCCGGCGCCCATCGCTCCCCCACGGCACCTCGTAGTCACCGGGCTTTATCGCTGGGTGCGCAATCCGATGTATGTTGCCGTGTCCCTGCTGATCTTCGGCCAGGGACTGCTCTTCGGCAGCGTCCGCCTGCTCGAATACGGACTTCTCGTTTGGCTCGCATTCTTTACCTTTGTTGTCCTTTATGAAGAGCCTGCGCTGTCCCGAAAGTTCGGGAAGGAATACGAGGACTTCTGCCTTCAAGTTCCCCGCTGGATTCCCCGTTTAAAACCGCTTGATCCGCGGCCTTGAACTTTGCATCGCTCAATCCCATCGCAAGGCGGCACACAGTGGAATGTGCGCGTATCCGCGATGATGGCAAGGGCATCGCCCCGCAGGTCCTCGAGCAGGGCGGACGGCCGGACACTGGGGACTGATCGGCATTCGTGAACGCGCGAAGCGCATGGGCGCCCAGCTGGATTTTTGCAGCGAGCCCGGAGCGGGCACTGAAGTTCAACTGACCGTTCCAGCCTCCGTGGCTTACGAACCATCCCCTGCTGACGCAGGATGGAATCCCGTCGGGCAAGACGACTAACCTACCGCTGAGTTTCATTCGCCGCCAGTTGCTATGTACGGACTGCACTTTCCCAATGATCAAGCCCGGAACGGAACAGCGTCCGGTGGTTCATCTGGCCGGCTCGACAGTGAGTTTAAGTCCAACAGCCTTGGTTACGGCCACTAACGTAGAAAGCCTTGGATTCCCCTTAGCTGAGAGAGCCCGGTAAAGGCTTTCGCGCTCAACGCCGGCCTCTTTCGCAATTTTAGCGACGCCACCTCTTGATTCAGCTATGCGGCGCAGAGCGATCAGCAGGATCTGCGGATCATCGCCCTCCTCGAGCGCGGCACGCAGATACTCGGCGGCGAACCCAGGATTCTCGCGTAGCTCCCTCGTCATAGCCTCGTCATGAGAAATGCTAGCCTTACGTTTCATTTGGACTCCGTTCTCTCTTCGTAATCCTTCCAATACGCGCGTGCTCTCTTGATGTCCGCAGACTGCTTACGCTTGTCTCCTCCGCACAGAAGCAACACGACCGCTGTTCCGATCATCCCGTAATACACGCGATAACAGGTCCCCAGTCGATTCGCAACTCTCGCAGCGCTCCACCAATCGACTTCGCATCTCCGAAATTTTCGCTGGCAAGGCGGTCAATGCGCACTGCGATGCGCGCCCGCGCCTTCACGTCATTGAGTTCGGACAGCCACTCCCCGAAGACATCCTGACCGGCTTCCGTCAGGTATCGTCGAATCTCGATCACTTCGCCATTGTAACTTATAAATTACACTGCCGGCTCACTTGGGGACCTCCAACGATAACGACTCACTCACGGTCTCATCGCCTCAACGGAATGCCGGCTCCAAAGTCCAGCTGACGGTTTCTGCACCCGGGCTTACGGAACCATCCCTCTCTGTGGACGGGAATCGCGTCGCACAAGACGGCTGTAAAGCCCGCCCCGAAATGCTCTGGCTTTGTATCAGGGCACGACTTTAGTCGGGCCGTTCCAACACGCCCTTTGAGGGCTTTAGCCCCTGAGGTGTTACTTTCCCAGTCGTTGTGGACGGGAATCCAGCCCGGCAAGGCGACTCATCTGGACCGTACCCAGGTGGCAACCAAAGCATCATAAGGCCATAAACATCAACACTTTAGTTTCTATTCCCCTGATATCCAGTGAAACTTCCCGGAACCCTTCCCGCACCTCAATGCATCTCTTGTACCGATATAATTAAGGATGCCGTCTGTGGCAGCCTAGCCACACACAGCCACCAGGAAGAAATGACCAAAGCCCAGCATCCTCTGCAGAAGATTCTCGAGAAACGCATCGCCATTATCGATGGGGCGATGGGCACCACCATCCGCACCTACGGGATGAAGGAAGCGGACATCCGCGGCTCGCGCTTTGCGGACTCGAAAAAGGACTTGCTGAACAATGGTGATCTCTTCTCCCTGACCCAGCCCAAGATGATCGGCGACATCCATCGCCGCTTTCTCGAAGCCGGCGCGGACATCATCGAGACCAACACCTTCGGCGCCACCAGCATCACCCAAAGCGAATTCTTCGTGGAAGATCCGCGGGAGCACGGCGGCCGCAAGGACCCCGCCTTCTACCAGAAGATCATCGAAGATCCCTTCCTCAACAATCTGGCCTGGGAGATCAATGAGACCTCCGCGCGCCAGTGCCGTGAATGGGCCGATCGCATCGCCAATGAGACTGGACGACAGCGCTTTGTTGCCGGAGCCATCGGGCCACTCACTGTTTCGCTCTCCAACTCGCCCGATCCCGACGACGCCGGCTTCCGCGTGGTCACCTTCGATCAGGTAAAGACCGCCTACGCACAAGAAGCCCGCGCCCTCATCGCCGGAGGCGTAGACCTGCTGCTGGTAGAAACCATCTTCGACTCCCTCAACGCTAAAGCCGCCCTGGTCGCTATCCGCGAGGTCTTCGATCAGGATGGCACCGAGCTCCCAGTGATGATCTCGGCAGCCGTGGGACGAGGCGGCGAGACGCTCATCTCCGCGCAGACCACTGAGGCCTTCTGGAACGCGGTGCAGCATGTAAAGCCGCTCTCCGTGGGGCTCAACTGCTCGCTCGGTCCCGACCTCATGTACCCGTTCCTGGAGGAGCTGTCAGAGAAAGCGGACGTGGCCATTTCCTGCTACCCCAATGCCGGATTGCCCAATCCCCTCTCCGAAACCGGCTTCGACCTCGGCCCTCCGGACATGGCCCGTTATCTTAGCGACTTTGCTCGCGGAGGACTGATCAACATCGCCGGCGGCTGCTGCGGCAACACTCCGGAGCACATCGCAGCCATCGCCAAGGCGCTTGAGGGTCTGCCTCCTCGCCCCGTGGGAGCGCACGCGCATCCGCTCGAGATATCCGCATGAGCGTAGCCGTGGAGCCTAAGCCGCTCCGTCTCTCCGGATCACAGCCCTTCACCCAGCAGCGAAACGTCTTCATCATGATTGGCGAGCGAACCAACGTGGCCGGTTCGCCCCGCTTTGCCAAACTGGTGAAGGAAGGCAAATTCGAAGAGGCAGTCAGCGTCGCCCGGCAGCAGGTGGAGAACGGTGCCAACGTCCTCGACATCTGCATGGACGAGGGCATGATAGACGGCGTCGCCGCCATGAGTCGCTATCTCCAGCTATTGGCCAGCGAGCCCGAAGTCGCCAAGGTCCCCTTCATGGTGGACTCCTCCAAATGGGAGGTCATCGAAGCCGGGCTCAAGTGCCTGCAGGGCAAAGGCATCGTCAACTCCATCTCGCTGAAGGAAGGCGAAGCCAAGTTCCGCCAGAACGCCGCAACTGTCCTCAAGTACGGGGCAGCAGTAGTCGTAATGGCCTTCGATGAAAAAGGCCAGGCCGCAACTTACGAGGAAAAGATCCGCATCTGCGAGCGCGCTTACCGGATGCTCGTGGACGAAGTAGGCTTCCCGCCTGAAGACATCATCTTCGACCCCAACATCCTCACCGTGGCCACCGGCATGGAGGAGCACAACAACTACGCCGTCGACTTCATCAACGCCACGCGCTGGATCAAAGCCAACCTGCCCCACGCCAAAGTGAGCGGCGGAGTCTCAAACATTTCTTTCAGTTTCCGCGGTAACAATAAGGTACGAGAGGCGATGCACTCCGCCTTCCTCTATCACGCCATCGCTGCCGGAATGGACATGGGCATCGTCAACGCGGGCATGCTCGAAGTGTACGAGGAGATCGAGCCAGACCTTAAAGTATTGGTTGAAGATGTGCTGCTCAACCGCCGTCCTGACGCGACCGAGCGCCTGGTGGACTTTGGCGAAACACTCAAGGGCGCCGGCACCGTAGCCAGCGAAAAGAAAGCCGAGGAATGGCGCAACGGCACCGTCGAGGAGCGCCTATCCCACGCTCTGGTCAAGGGCATCGACGCCTACATCGAGATCGATACCGAAGAAGCCCGCGTCAAGCTGGGCCGGCCCCTGCTGGTGATTGAAGGCCCTCTGATGGATGGCATGAGCGTGGTGGGCGATCTCTTCGGAGCCGGCAAGATGTTCCTGCCCCAGGTGGTCAAGTCAGCCCGCGTGATGAAGAAAGCCGTCGCCCACCTCACGCCCTATATGGAGGCGGAGAAGGTAGCCATGGCCGCCGCCGGCCAGGAAGTCAGGGCCCAGGGGAAAATCGTACTCGCCACGGTCAAGGGCGACGTACACGACATTGGCAAGAACATCGTCGGCGTCGTGCTCGCCTGCAATAACTACGAGGTCATCGATCTCGGAGTGATGGTCTCCTCCGAAAAAATCCTGGAGCGCGCCAAAGCGGAAAAAGCCGACCTGATCGGCCTGAGCGGCCTCATCACGCCCTCGCTCGACGAGATGGTGCACGTGGCCCGCGAGATGGAGCGCCAGGGTTTCAAGTTGCCCCTCCTCATCGGCGGGGCCACCACCAGCCGTGCCCACACCGCAGTCAAGATTGCTCCGCATTACAGTGAGCCCGTGGTCCACGTGCTCGATGCCAGCCGCGCTGTGCCGGTGACTACGTCCCTTCTGAGTGAAGACGGCAAGGCCGCCTTCGTGGTCCAACATCGCGAAGACTACGAGAGGCTGCGCAAATCCCACGCGGCTCCCAAGCAGAAGGTAGTCTCGCTCGAAACCGCTCGCAAACGCAGGACCCCGATTGAGTGGCGAGCGGAGGACATACCCACGCCTTCCTTCACTGGAGTGCGCGCGCTCGACAACTTCCCTCTGGAGACGTTGCGTGACTTCATCGACTGGTCGCCTTTCTTCCACACCTGGGGACTCAAGGGCATTTACCCCCGCATCTTCGAGCACCCGGAGTACGGAGCGCAGGCGCGCCAGATCCACACCGAAGCCAATGCCCTGCTGGACAAGATCGTCGCGGAAAGGCTGATCGCGGCGCGTGGCGTCTACGGCTTTTTCCCCGCCAATGCCGTAGGCGACGATGTCGAGCTCTACACTGATAACACGCGCACCAGGGTGTTGAAGCGCTTCCACTTCCTGCGTCAGCAAGCCAACCGTGAAGGCGCCGAGCCGTGCCGTTCGCTGGTCGACTTCATCGCCCCCAAAGAAACAAGCCTGCCGGACCACATCGGAGCGTTCGCCGTGACTAGCGGCATTTGCCTCAAGGAACTCTGCGACAGCTTCCGCGCTAAGAACGACGACTACAACGCGATCATGGCCGAAGCAATCGCCGACCGCCTGGCCGAAGCCTTCGCCGAATGCTTGCACAAGCGCGTACGCGAGGAATGGGGCTACGGCTGCAAGGAAAGCCTCACCCCTGCCGACCTCATTGAAGAAAAGTATCGCGGCATCCGCCCGGCTGCGGGCTATCCAGCCTGTCCCGATCACACCGAGAAGGGTCCGCTGTGGCAATTGCTCGATGTGCAGAAGAACACCGGCATGCTGATCACGGAGTCCTTCGCGATGTGGCCCGGCTCGAGCGTAAGCGGCCTCTACTTCGCCCACCCGGAATCGCGTTACTTCAGCCTGGGCAAGATCGACCGCGATCAAGTCGCCGACTACGCCCAACGCAAGGGCATGACAGTGGCCGAAGTCGAGCGCTGGCTCGGACCAAATCTGAACTACGACCCGGCCGGTTAGGTTATTACCGCTACCTTCAAGGGTGCTCCGACTAACTCTGGTTTCAACGAAAATGCTCAACCGTTTCCCGCACCCTGTGAGCACTGTCGCTTTACTTTTGTTAAAATGTAAAGGAGGGAGCCGCCGCATCATGGAAGCCAAGCTCAGCAGCAAGAACCAGGCCACTATCCCAAAAGCAGTACGGGAATATCTGCACCTCAAACCGGGCGACCGTTTCAGGTTTTTTTTTCAGCCCGATGGGGCTGTTGTGATCCTGCCCAGGATCCCCACATCGGCGCTTAAAGGCAGCGTTCCCAAGTCTTCCCGGCCCATTTCCGTCGAAGAAATGAATGCGGTAATTAAGGCTGAAGCGACAAACAAATTCCGCTGATGATCGGACTTGATACCAATGTGATTTTGCGGTACCTGCTTCAGGATGACCCTAAGCAGACAACTCTAGCCAACCACATTGTCGACCACGTACTGACCGACCGGAACCCAGGGTTCATCAGCCTCGTTACTATCCTCGAGATGGTATGGGTACTCCGTAGCCTTCTGAAGCAAACGCCTACTGAAATCGCGACACATCTTGAGCACGTTCTTACTGCTGATTCTCTCGAAGTGCAGAATGGGCAACAGATCTTCGAGGCTGCTTTCGCCCTCAGGCGCGGTACCGGGGAATTCGAGGATGCCTTGATCGGTGCTCTGAACGCCTGGGCGGGCTGCCCCCATACCTTGACATTTGATAAGAGAGCCGCACAGATGTCCTACTTTCGACTAATTTCCTGATCGCGACCATCGCAGCGACTGACTGACTGGAAGTCATCCACCATTGGTGAGAAGCGACAGTACGGACCCAATCGGCGGACGAGACAGCCGACAGTCGGAACGAACCATTTGTAGTTTGAAGGGTCAAGTCATCGCATCCTCCTGAAATCGCTTCAATTGCGATCAGAAAAACGGACCCTCACGTCTGGAAGGCTTGGTGGCCCCAACGTCCAGACCGCCTTTGCGCTGTTCGACAAAAAGAGCAAAAGCAGCTGGCGTCCAGAAGTGCGGAAGGGATAACACCGCTTCCACGAGGCCTCTCAACAATCTTTCATTCAGTTTTGGAGACGAAACTAACTTCAATCTTCTAAAGAAGGATCACCTGCCGCTACCCTCCAGGACGGGTGGCATAGCCAGAACTCCTGTGAACTTTTGTGGGAACATCCGTTCCACCAGTAGCGTAAGAATCCCTATGAAGACTCTCCGTGCCGCTGCGGGCGCGGCTTTGTTCGCCTGCAATCTGGCCGGGGTCGCCCAAACCGAGGCCGCTTGTGGCCAAATCCTGGACGCTCCCCTGCGCTCAAGGGCGGTGCTCACCATCGACTCACGGCCGGCGGGTCTCGAGATTGTCGGGACCGACCAGGAGGCTATTCATCTCTCGTGCACCGTCCGCGATGTCGATAACGCCGGGGATATCCGCATCCGGTTCTCCGGCAACCAGGATGACGGCAAACTAAACATTACCGGCGGCTCACTAAAAAATGGCAACCTTCAGATCCGCATAGAAGTGCCACGAAAGACCAGTCTGAAGGTCACAATGGCCGCAGGCGAAGTGAAGGTGGAGGAGATCGCGGGCGACAAGGATATCGATCTCTATGCCGGACAGATTTCGATTTCGTCGGCTCGTCTGTGGGATTACCGGCGCATCAACTTATCCGTGGATATCGGAGACGTGAAAGCTCCGGCTTACGGCGCGGAGGAAGGAGGCTTCTTCCCCAGCTTCAAGAAGAACAACGTGGACGGCGAGTATGGACTGTACGCGCACGTGATTGCGGGAGAGATCGATCTGCTCGGCACAAACGCACGCGGCGCAGCAGAATAACGGAAGTTTGCGGGCAAGGAAGTTTTCAGAACAGGTGTTCGTCCAGGACAGACAGAGTACCTCCTCATCACACTTGGCGCCACGGGCCGCACGGGCTCGCCTTTCCTGGCGCAGGCACTCGCTCGTGGCCATTTTGTGACCATCTTTGTTACAGGAGCGACCTAATTTAGATGATCGGTAGCGGCAACGCGCATCTCATCAGCGACCGCATCGCTGACAAGATGACGAGTGACCACTACCGACCACCTGTAAGAACTCCAACCGAACGCGCACTCCAATTGCTGGTTGCCACGACGGTGGGCGCCGGACCGAATCAAGCTTGCGAGTAGTCCATACCGTCGAGATCGGTGATCAGGTTCGGCCCGCTTGGTTTCCAGTTCAGCTTCTGTTGCGTAAGCGCGCTGGAGGAGGGCATATTCGCCTTGGCGAAGTGTGCCAGCCAGCCGAAGTGCGCCTCAGCCTCCTCGGGCCTGATGCTGATCACCGGCACCTTCAGCCCGCGGCCATGCGCCTCGGCGATGGCCTTCATCGGGACGCCCTCCTCGTCGACGGCGTGATAGATCGCGCCCGGTTCGGCCTTCTCGAACGCCAGCCGGTAAAGCCGCGCCGTGTCGGAAACGTGGGCCGCCGGCCAGCGGTTGCTGCCGTCCCCGATGTATGCCGAGACTCCCTTCTGACGTGACACGGCGAGAAAGTAGGGCACCAGACCCTGCTTGCGGGTGTCGTGAATCTGTGCCAACCGCACAATCGAGGTCTTCACACCGCGGTCAGTGAACTCCTTCACCGCCGTTTCCAAGCCGGCGCGAGGGTTCCATGTGGAAGCCGGGCTGGTTTCCGTCGACGGCTTGCCGTCGACATTGGCAGCCATCGCCGTGCCGGACGTGACAACGAACGGCCGATCCGAACCGGCGAGCACCTCTCCGATGGCCCCGATTGCCTTGCGCTCGTCCGCAGCATTCTTCTCAAACTGCGAAAAGTCATGGTTGAAGGCTAGATGGATCACGCCCTCGGAATCAGCCGCGCCCTTGCGCAGGCTATCGAGGTCCTCGAGGTTGCCGTGTAGCACCTCGGCTCCCGCCGCACGCAGTTTCTCGGCGCCGACCTCGGAGCGCGTCAGCCCCAGTACCTGGTGCCCTGCCTGGATCAACTCCGGTACCAGCGCCGATCCAATGAAGCCGGGCGCCCCCGTCACAAAAATGCGCATGATGATGTCTCCTTAGGTCACACGATGTTCGGCCTGTCTGGGAAGTAGCCAGCCTGAGCCTTCTATCAATAGATGGGGCTGGACCTGGGGACGAACTATACCGGGAGTCCGTATGATTGGTCCGATCGTCCCGTCTGTTCAAGGCCTCGGACGTTGATCAGCCGCCCTACTGAGGAACAATTGCCGTACCGTCAGCTCTCTCGCCCCCAAACCTTGGTTTGCGCAACGAAAACGACACACGAATTTACGCGTCTCATGACGCCGCGTGTTCTGCGCTCCAACGGTGATAATCAGCTCAGTAGCTAAGTCGATTATGCCCATCCCAAATCTGATACGAGAGAACGTCGAAGCTATCCTTGGACGACGCTATGGAGCCACCATCGAGCTAACAGAACTCCAGGGTGGAGACGAATCGAGGGTTTATCTGCTCACTGGAGACGGATCTAAACGGATCCTGCGGGTGAGTCGATCCCGTTTTGGCTTTGACAAGGATGCATTCGCCTATCGCCATTTCCATTCCAGTTCGCTACCCATCCCTGTCGTTCTTGAGATCGGGGACCTCGATGGAATAAATTCCTTCTGCATAACGAACTACGCCTCCGGAACAACGTTGCAAGATCTTTCCGCGGATCAGATGCAACCGTTGTTACAACCTGTGGCAGACATGTTGCAATCCATCCGCAAGAGCGATATCTCTGCGACCTCTGGCTTTGGTCTCCTCGATCAAAATGGCACTGGCTCCCATCCGAGCTGGTCGAGTTTTCTCCAATCGCTGGACAATCAACAATGGCCAGATGTCCCTTACCTGCTCGATACCAGCCAGCTCCGTTCCGCTATTGGCAAACTTCTAAGCTTGTCAGAAAACGCAGGGGATTTTCGATGCTTGATCCACGGTGATTTTGGTTCGAACAATGTACTGACGGAGGGCCAATCCATTACTGCAGTGATCGATTGGTCTGAGGCGATGATCGGGGATCCACTGTATGACGTTGCAAACATCTTCTTCTGGCGCACGTGGCTTGCTTGTATGGAATATCAAGCCAGGTTCTTCGAAGAACGGCTTTCCTTAGACGAGGATGCTCAAAACCGTCTGCTCTGTTATCAACTTCACATTGGTCTTCGACAAGTAAGGGAAAGCGCCATCACAGGAGATTGGGACGCGGTCGCCTGGGCCATGACTCGGCTCAAATCCCTTCTTGTATAGCCTGATTTCAACCAACACTACGACCAGAAAAGCAGTCCAGCCTGACCTGCGCGATTTACTTGTGTTGAGACGAGAAATCGCGCAGATCAGGCCGTCCCTATCCTTACCGTCCCCCATTCTTCCCGATCTGAGGGCTAACTACCCCCGTACTGCTGAATCATCTTGGGAAACACTGGACCGGCCTTGGCTAAATCTTGAGCGTTCATGACTGGCCGAATGGAAACATGCGCCTTGAACGCCAGAAACCAGGGCTCAGCGACTGCCGGTATCTGCGACGTGTCCTGCATATCGAAAACGATGCTGGCCGATCGTTGGCCGTTGTCGTCTGCAATGAAATAAGCCGCCTCCGGTTTAAGATCCGCCAGGATTCTCTCAATCGTTGAACCCAGGGTCCCAGCCTTAACGGCGGCATTGCCAGCTTCCACGGGAATCGATGCCCTTAATAACATGCGCATACGGTTTTCCTCCTTTAAGGAAGGCACACTTGTACAAGAGCTCGCACCCGGGTGTCAAGGCAAAGCCAGGGGCGCGGAGACGAAACATACTCTCAGCGATCCGCCTGGCCCTGCTTTTCCCCCGGGTTCCCCTATGGCTCTTGCGCACGGATGACTACGTTGCTCTCCGGGCGAAGCGTGGCGAGTAGAAGCGGTGCAGAAGTATTTGGCGTCAAAAACAGTGGGCTAATATCGCGAATCCATCCGCGGTACCAATGTCGAGCCCTCCTGCTAGAGCCTTAATCCCGAAAACCTCGTTCAGCGCGCTGGCGGCGCCCGCGGTGAGGGTAACACCAATGCCTTTCGTCTCCAGCACTCCGTGGGTGGGCTTAAGCGGCAGGTTAATACCGCTTGGCGGGGTTAGATTGAAGAGCGGCAGGCGTCCCACAAGTTTGCCGTTCACCACTACCAGTCCAGTGATCACGGGCTGAGAGCTGGTCGTATCGATGATGAAGCTTTGAAGCTTCACCTCGTTGTTTCCCGCTGTCAGACTGAGGCCGCCGGAATGCAGGATTTGACCGTTCCCCGTTTCTAGATCGATGGCTCCCCCAGTAATCGGGAAGTTGACTTTGGCTCCACGCAATTCTGTTGGGCTGACGGTCCCGGGGGTTACGCCCAGAGTGCCCAAAGCAGAAACGAAGCTCTCGGCAAGCGTGACGGTTGTACGGCCGCCTTCGACAGTTTCGGTCTTTTGTGCGAAAGCTCCGGTGGTTGCAGCCAGAAAGACAGCGGCAATGATGGGCGATGCGTGTGTCACTTTTTTAATGAAGCGAGTCATACGAATGTTCCTCCTTTTAGTAGTTATGCGCCGGCGTGGCGCCAGGTCAGGTCCACCCAGATTCAACGGCGGCCTGTAATCAACCGTAAGTGAGAATCCGCATGCTCGGGTTCACAGGAAAAGTAAAAGGCGTTGTTATCAAGTCCTGCGAACAAAACTGGAGGTTCTTGGAGAGAGATGAAAACACCTTAGGCGTTCCCTGCAAGCTCAGGCCTTTCCCTGCACCCATTGCGGCCTTCCCTGCAGGCTGCTGGCGAAAACCTTCTTCTTAGTTAGACTCCAAACAAGGACCCTGACCATGACTCACATAGCATTTGAGATCAATAGCCGTCAGCAAAGCGTAGAAGCTGAACCGGAGATGCCCCTGCTTTGGGTCCTCCGCGATCTTCTCAACATGACAGGCACCAAGTACGGCTGTGGTATCGGTCTCTGTGGAGCCTGCACCGTTCACGTGGATGGTGTGGCGACACGGTCCTGTCAGGTTCCCATCGCCACCCTCGCGGGAAAGCGAGTCGTCACGATAGAAGGCCTCGGTGAGAAGGGCCTCCATCTCGTACAGCGTGCCTGGATCCGCGGTCAGGTTCCGCAATGCGGCTACTGCCAACCGGGCCAGATCATGTCCGCATCTGCCTTACTCGCCCAGAAACCTCATCCAGGCAAAGACGATATCGATTCGGCCATGGCCGGCAACCTATGCCGCTGCGCTACCTACTTTCGCATTCGCAACGCCATTCAACACGCCTCAGAGGAAGTAAGCTCGTGAAAACCGTCGCGCCCGCACAGCGCAGCGGCGCCGTTTCACGCCGTACCTTTCTCGCAACCTCAGCGGCCGCCGCAGGGGCCCTGGTTGTCGGTGTCGCGCTGCGTGGCCGCATCCACACTTTCTCGGGAGAGAATGCCAAGGACCCGTTCAACGCCTGGATCCAAATCCATCCCGACGGTCAGATCCAACTGGTTCTCAACAAGTCTGAGATGGGGCAAGGCGTCTTCACGGCCCTGCCCATGATCCTCGCTGAGGAGGCAGAGATCGACTTCTCGCGAATCACCGTTGTCCAGGCAGACAACGCGGATGGCACCGGAGGAAGCGGCTCGGTGTGGGAAAGCTACCAGCCCCTCCGCCGCGCCGGAGCGCAGGTGCGGCAAGTATTGCTGAGTGCAGCTGCGCAAAGGTGGAGCGTCCCAGTCACGGAATGCCGCGCACGTAACAGCAAAGTCATCCACACACCTTCCCAGCGAGCTCTTTCTTATGGCGACCTGGTTAAGGATGCCCGTCGTCTGCCTTTGCCCAACCCGGAAACGGTTCCTCTGAAGGACCCCAAAGACTTTACTTTGCTCGGCCGCTCGATCGCTCATCTCGACATTCCCGACAAGGTGAGAGGAGCTGCCACGTTCGGTCTCGATGTACGCCTTCCCGGCATGGTCTATGCCGTCGTCGCTCAGTGTCCCTATCTTCGCGGCGATCTTGTCCACTTCGACGTAGCCAAAGCGAAAGCTGTTCCGGGCGTGCTGGAAGTCTTCGACATTCCCACGGATCCGAAGTCGGCGAATAAGAACACACGCGAGGTTGCTATTGTCGCGACCAACACCTGGGCTGCGATCCAGGGTCGCAAGGCACTGGAAATCGAATGGAAGCCGGGGCGGTACCACGATGAATCGACCGAGGCACTGACCGCTAAGCTAAGAGCAGGACTCGACGCCCAGGAGTACTGGAACTCCACCAACACCAAGCTCAATCCGGATACTGTGCCCGCCGCTGAGCGTATGGAAAGCGTTTATGAGTTTCCTTTTCTCGCCCACGCCACCATGGAGCCGATGAACATTACGGTGAGACTCACGCATGGGCGTTGCGAAATATGGTCGCCCACCCAGGATGGCGGAGGAACACAGCAAGCCGCCTCTATCCTTCTCGGCATCGACAAACGCGACGTGACCGTCCACGTTACCTTCATGGGCGGAGGACTCGGCCGTCGCTTCAGTGTCCCCTTTGACCACCAGGCCCTGCAGATCGCGCGCCGCATCCAGCGCCCGCTCCAACTCGTCTGGACCCGTGAAGACGACTTCACCCATGACCTCTACCGCCCCGCCTGCATGCACCGCTTACGCGCCGGCATCGATGGCGCTGGAAACCTTGTCTCGTGGACGGATCGCATTGCCAACACCACAATCATTGGCCAGGATGACCCTAAGCAGGCACAATCCTACGAACTCGGAGGAGCCGTCGATCAACCCTACTATGCGGAACACTTCCGTTTGTCGTATGTGCCCGTAGAAAGCGGTGTGCCACGCGGAGCCTGGCGCGGTGTCGAGATTGGCTTCAACGTTCTTTCCGTGGAATGCTTCGTTGACGAGATCGCTCACCTCGCCAAACAGGACCCCTACCTCTTCCGCCGCCGGCTGCTCCAGAACGCTGCTGCCCACGCCTCCGTGCCCAGATCCAACTTCGACGGCACCCTGGCGGATCCAACGCGCATGATCCAGATGCTCGATCTGGTGACCGAAAAGGCTGGCTGGGAAAAACCCCTTGCACCCAACCAGGGTCGTGGCATCTCCTGTTTTTTCTCGAAGACCACCTATCTCGCTCAAGTTGCCTACGTCACCGTCAAGGACAGCCGCATCCGGGTCGATCGCGTCGTGACTGTGGTGGACCCTGGCCTGGTCATTAACTTGAACGGTATCCGCGCGCAGATCGAAGGAGCCATTCTTATGGGCTTGAGTGCCACCCTGAAAGAGCGAATCACGGTCAAGAACGGCATGGTGCAGGAGCAGAACTTCAACAGCTATGACTTGCTTCGCATGCCGGATGTCCCGGAGTTGGAGACCTATCTTGTCGAAGGCGGTCGTCCTCCGGGCGGCATCGGAGAGCCGCCGCTTGCTCTTATCGGCCCCAGCGTTGGCAACGCGATCTTCGCCGCCACCGGCAAACGCCTGAGGAAGCTACCCTTTCGACTTGATGAGGCTTAACGCCTTCGCCGCCTGCCACCCTTCCTGCAGCGACGAGCTGAGTCTTCGCGGCCGCGAACCGCGTCAACACTTTACTATGTCTCTCCGGGAAACCAAGGAGCCTATTGAACTAGGTACACCTGGATACATTCCGCTCGCTTCGCACGCCCTGGTTCTGCGTACCCGGCGGGAAGTCCGGCAAGAGCTTGAGCGATTAAAAGCCAGCCGCTCGTTCTTACGTCGAGCGTTACTTCCCTCTTTGCTATGCATGGGGATCGGCCTTCTCATCATGGTCCACCCTGAGTTTGCAAAGTCCTGGATCTGTAAGCTCACGTCGCTTTACTACTGGGCGCTCGCCGTACTTATACCTTGGCTGGTTGCACGCAAGGAGAAGAAGCACACCAGCCGGCAATTCCTCTAGCACGACCATCACTTCTTGATCGTCCAATAGGCCCCGCCTGCGCCGTCCTCCTTGAAATCGATATCGACCGGATATTGTTTGCCGCAACCCTTGACCACCCACTTCTCCTGCCACTGTCTGGCGCCGCTCGCGCCTGAGAAGGGCGTTACGACGTATTGCGTAACATCCTCGACTTTGTCGCATCCCAGCTGGCCCATCCTGCCGGCGACCCCGAGCATCGTGTCGTGCATAAGCTGCGGACTCGTCAACGTGCCTTTTTTAATCGTGCCCGCAGGCAGATCTGTGTTGGGAGCAGGAAGCGACGGGCTGGTGGGGTTCTTCACAGCCGACACCATGCGTGAGGCATCGAACTGCAGAAGCTGCTGTTCCACGTCTGCAGCGTTCTTCGTTACCCACGCACTCGTCGTGCCGGCAGCTGACTCGCCGTAGGATCGGTGGGTATAAAACACCCCGACACCTTGATTGTCGACCAGGACGAAGTGTATCGCATCGAAATCCACACCATGGGGGGTTGGCATCACTGCGGCCAGGAAATGCTCGCCCGGCTTTTGCCCTGAAGCAGAAACCGAGATCGTTCGCAGGATGGTGGCTTTCGCCCCCTGGGCGATCCCCTGGACCCGGCTGGTAATCGTGCCCAGAGCCTCCTGGTCATGGGCCGAGGGATATAGATTGAGTTCCAGCATGTCGGTAAAGGTAGAAAGGTCCTCCTGGCCCCGGGGCGTGAAATCGTATCCGTTGCCGTGCGACGAGCGCAGCAAATATTCGCTGCCCCGGAACGTGACCTTGGCCGTCGCCGGCGACTGGAGATCGGGCATGGCAGCGGCCAAACCTGTTGGCCCGTGCGGCGTTGCTGCGGCGGCAATTGCGGCCACCGTCCCGGCCAGGGCGAATGCAAACCAGACAGATCGGCGTTTCATCATATCGTCTCTCCAATAAAGAACTCTGCGGCGCTTCTCGCCCATCCAGAGTTGCAGAAAGGTCTAAGACGTCGCGATCTCTCGGCAAAGTGATTACCGGAATTGGATGACTATGAAGAGAAATGGCGGAGTGGTCAACGGATTGACCTTTAACCCTCAATTAACCGTGAAGCTCAGCATTTTCAGCCGTTTGCAGAGCCTCATTAATCAGTCTTCCAGGTTTTGCGGCACCCCATGACGGCGATGCCCTTTGACTCGCCTCGTAGAAGTCAGAAAGCCTCCGCTTGCTCTCGTGTTGCCGCGCGGCCAGCTTCGATTCATTGTTGATGGAGTTTGAGCACTTCAGCACATCGTGTGCCTACCGAGAGCTTTGGTTTGGATAATAAAACGCGCGAACCTCAGTCAATCGTCCATCGACAACAAGGCACAGATCCACAACATGATCCACACCGTTAACCGTCTCCATGTCGAAGACCGTCGCGACATAGTCGCCATCGACGACGTGTTGCTTTATTTCTATGCCCTTGATGAGCGGAAGGATGCTGGTGAGGAAGCCCACGATTGTCTCCCGGCCTGCCAGTTTAGGCATCAGTGGCCCCTCAAACGTTATATCGGGTGCGAAGGGCACAGCCGAAAGGTCTTTGCTCGCGAGACCGTTCAAATAACTCTCTACTACCGCAATGTTTTCAGCTCGAGACATCGGCTCTCCCTAATACGGTTCTATAGACAATAAACGAGTTCGTCCGAACTCCGGCAGCGGGACAAGGCGCAGAGGCGGCCGCGGAGTTCCAGAAGATCCTCGACCACAGCGGCATGGTGTGGAATTGCTGGACGGGCGCGCTGGCCCATTTGGGTGTGGCGCGGGCCAACGCGCTGAAAACGAAGACCGCGCAGGGGGCCGATGCCGATGCAGCACGGGTGCGGGCGCTGGCGGCGTACAAGGATTTCCTGGGGTTATGGAAAGACGCGGACGCGGGGATTCCTGTGTACCAGCAGGCGAAGGCGGAGTTCGCGAAGATGCACTGATTTGTTTAAGGGCGATTGGCGTTTTCTGGGAAGATGCGCACTTCTTTTAAGGCCGGGCTCATACCGAGCGGGCAAGCTCCGGGGCGTTGCGCTGCACCTTCAATTGATCCTCGTGACGGCGCGCACGGGCGAGGTCGTAATTGTTCTGCATCTGTAGCCAGGCGTTCGCGGTTCCGCCAAATGCCTTTTCCAAGCGGATCGCCATGTCGGCGCTGATTGCCGCCTTCTCGTTGACGATGTTGTTCAGAGCCTGGCGCGTCACGCCCAGGATCTCCGCCGCACGCTTGACTGTCCGGTTGAGCGGCTCGAGACATTCGTGCTTGACGATGCCGCCGGGGTGGAGCGGGTTTTTCATGGGCATATCTCTATTTTCCTTCCTTAGTGGTAATCGATCAGCGAGACGTCGTACGCGTTACCGTTTTCAAACCTATAGATGAGGCGCCAGTTGGCGCGTACGGTCACGGCATAAAAGCCTTTTAGATCACCTTTGAGGAGGTGAAAGGCCATGCCGGGCAGATCGAGAGCGTCCGGGCGATCGGCGATCGGCCGCATCGAGAAGCGTCAGGATGCGCTCGATCTTGGCGATCATATCGGCGCCCACCGCACTCCTATCGCCACGTAGATAAAGGCGTTTTAGCCCCCGATGGCGGAAGCTTTCGATCACAGTGACAAGTAGCTTGTCTCACATTTATGTCCAGCGTGGCTTGTCACATTTTGCACTGGGAACGCGGGGACCCGTCCCCAAGTTATCCGAGTTTTCCGAACGTGCCAGTCCTTTCTAACCATCAAATGCCCTACATTGCTGCCAGAACCTCCTGATAGAGATGCTTTGCGCCCTCTACCCCATCCCAGGGACCGGCTTCGTACTCCAGGGCAAAGACGCCGGTGTAACGGTTGTTGAGCATGATGCGCACATTGCGCTGAACGTCCGGCTCGCCAAAGCGATCCCAGAACTTGGCGTGGACTGTAGTGTGCGCGTAGGGAGCTAAATCGTTCAATGCGTGATAGAGAAGGTATTTGTTTTCCCAATTGCAGAAATCCGGGCTGGCTTCGCAGAAGGGATTGTTCACCTCCTCAATGATGATGCGAATGTTGATAGGGTTGGCGGTGAGCCCCCAGTGGTTTTCGAGCGTCACCTTGACGCCGACCTGGGAGCCGTAGTCCGCCATCTCCTTGAACGATTCGATGCACTTCGCCAGGTACTCCTCGATATGAGGGTTGGTTGGGTAACCGCTGGAATTGTTCTCTGCACCAGGCGCGACGCGCGGGCCACCGCTGTTCACCCGCATGGACTTGGCGCCGAGGATCGCCGCGCCATCCAGCCACTTCTTCGCTATCCCAACGCCCTCCTGGCGTTTCGCGGTGTCGAGGTCGCAGATGTTGCGCGGCGCGTTGTTCGAGATGTGATGACATTTCGTTCCTGTCTTCACCAGCACGCTGGCCATCGTCTCCAGCCACTTTTTCCCGGACGCGCTCGAAGGGTCAAACTCCCGGGTCGCGTGTGTTTTTCCGTCGGAACCCAGATAGGACGAGTCAACGAATTGACTGGCATCGTCGCTATCTCCAAACAGCGAAGACCACAGATCCATCTGGTAAACACCTGGAAAGGTTTTCTTGGTGAACTCCGGGAAGTCCAGCATGGTAATTTCCCCGTACTTCTTCTTCATCGCCACGTCCTGATCTTCCGTGTCTAGGATCGGTTCCTTGGACTTGAAGATGTAGCGGATGGGATAGCTGTTGGATGCGATGCGCACCAACTTCTCCTTCTCCGACATGGGAGGGGAAACGCTGGCGTGAGTAATCGACTCGGGGCTGACCGCCTGGGCTACGGCCGCTGTCGCTGAGGCTCCTGCAAACAGGCCGGCCCCCAGACTGACGCCTGCCCCTTGAAGAAACCTACGCCTATCCACTTTGCCCTGGGCCGCGTGCGGTATGGTCATTACAGATACCTCCCTTTGTGCTCTAAGTTGGGTGTCACTTTCATTTCGATCCCGGAGTTTCGTCAGCCAAGATCGTTCGCCGGACGTTGATGCGTCGTTAACGGGGCGGTCCCTGGTTGATCGTATTTTTGTAAATCCTACCGTCCTTCATAATCACCAGGAAGTTCTTTGCAGGATCTTCTATCAGCTTGATATTCGCCACTGGATCGCCGTCCACCAGTAGGAGGTCGGCCAGGGCGCCTTCTTCCACAACGCCAAGCTTCCCCGGGTAAGGGTTGCGTCGCCCCGACATCGCCAACAGCTCCGCGTTATCAGCGGTCGCCATCTTCAAGACCTCCGATGGCGTGTACCAGCGCACCATCTTTGCCAACTGTGCACCCTGCCGTGTTGCGAGCTTTGCATCGAACAGCGTGTCCGTTCCCCATGCTGTCTTGATCTTGTACTTTTTAGCAAGCTTGTATGCCGTGTCGGTTCCCGCTGACATTTCCATTTGTTTCTGGCGGTTTGGTGAACCCGGTGGCTGAGGGTTCGCATCCTCATCGTCAAGGAAAGGCTGCAAGCTCCACCAGATTCCTTTATCCGCCATCAGCTTTGCAGACGCTTCATCCGCAAGCTGGCCGTGCTCGATGCACTTCACTCCTCCTGCAATCGCCGTTTGTATCGCCTTCGGAGTGTAGGCATGTACCGTTACGTACGTGCCCCAGTTCTCCGCCGCCTCTACGGCTGCGCGAAACTCCGCTTCGGTGTATTGCGCCACGTCGAGAGGATCGTAGGGAGAGGCCACACCGCCGCCTGCCATCAGCTTGATCTGCGTTGCTCCCTTCATCAGCTGTTCGCGGGCACGCAGCCTCACCTCGTCGGGGCCGTCCGCAATCGCCGCCACTCCCATTTGTTCGGAGTGGCTGAGTGGTCCGCCAATCACCCGCGGAATCTCGTAAGGCATGCGGAAGTCGCCATGTCCGCTGGTCTGCGAGATAAACGCGCCTGAAGGATAGATGCGAGGTCCCGGTGTTACTCCTTGGTCGATGGCCATCTTCAATCCGAACGACGGTCCGCCAAGATCGCGGACGGTGGTAAATCCGCGAAGCAGCATGTCATTCGCGGCTTTGCCCGCGACAAGGTTTAGATAGCCAATGTCCGCTACCATCGCCACGGACATGGGAATCGACTGCATAAGGATATGCGTATGTGCGTCGATCAGCCCTGGCATCAGGGTGCGCCCGCCACCCTCGATGATCTTTGTGTTCGCGCTTCGATCTGTCGGAATTGGAGACGTTGAGATGCGCTCAATCACGTTGCCCCGCACAAGCACATTCGTAGGCAATGTGAGCTGCCCCGTCTTGTTCAGCACACGAACATTCTGAAATAACGTCACCTGCGTCGGACCCGTTGCAGCGGGAGCCTGGCCATGGAGGTAAACCGTAAGGATGCTGTAGAGGAAAACAACGAAAAATCTCTTGTTCATGGGGGAACCTCCAGACGGACGCAGTATGGAAAACCCGGTGACAGATTGAACGCTTGCCCTGCAACTAAGTGGAAACGTTCCGGCTGTCAGCAGGTGTTATCAGTTGCTTATCTCGAACCTTATCTCGAAGCCGCATTGTCGGCAACTTGACGTTGGGGGAGCTCGCGGACCGGGATTACTTCGTTTGTTCCCGAAACTTCTGTCCACGAAACTTCATGGGCGTTGACCCGAGCAGGCGTGGAGAAGCGCGTTGAGGAACCAGAAGGAAGGATCGGTCCAAGGGGTTATCAGCGCCTTATACTCCTCTTTCTGCTCCTCGGTCAGGCCACCGTCAGCTTGCTCCCACACGCCGATCGCCTCCAAAGTTTCCTGCCACCACCGCGCCCACGGGCTGCCGCCCCGCACTACCTCGGCAGTTGCCTCGTGGCGAATGTTTTTGAGACCGCAATTTTCGAAGAGCACTGGAAGCTTGCGTCCAAAGGTGGGGTCATACCCTCGCGATAACCACCACTTACCATCGCGCCAAGTGCGCTGATACCGGGCGTAGTACGGATGAGACGGATCCACCGGAGCAATCGTGCCCCAGTCACCGTCCTCATCGACCAGCCACCCCCCTGGTCGCAAGCACTCCACCATGCGCCGGATAGCCGTCTCTTGCCTGTCGGCCAGCCAGAACAACATCAAACGTGAGCAAACCAGATCGAACGAGGCCAGACCCAGTGTGTCTAAAGGGTCGTCGAGGATGTTGTGCTGGTACACCTTAAGGTTGGGAAGATTTAGTCGTTTCAAGTAGGTAACATCTATGTCCGTCGCCACCACTTGGCCGCTGGGTCCCACGCGCTCTGCAAGCCAGACGGCCATAGAGCCACGGCCTGCGCCGACCTCAAGGCACCGCCAGCCAGGCTGGACGAGCTCACGTCGTCGACGAGAAAGGGGGTCGAAGATATCTTCCAATAGACCCAATCGCTCGTCTTCGGCCTCCTGGCGCCCTCTCGCGGCGAGTCGGTATCCGGGTTCAAGAGGCTCAGGAATTTCGGATATATCAGGGCCTTCTGCCATGGGCAAACAATAGTAAGAGGCTTTCCTCCTGTCAATGCCTTCCGCCGAGTTATCCGATAGCAAGTGTCTCCAGGCTGCTACCGCTGCAGTCGGCCGGCAACGAGTCCGATATACTCTCCCAAACTGGAGGGTGGATGTGAAATTGCTGCTCCTGCTGCTTGCGCTGACCGTTACTGGCTTCGCTGAAACCCATCGGTTTGAGCCTACAGACTTCTACAACACCTTCTCCGGCGCGCACAAACCCGTGCTTCGTATCAAGCCAGGCGATCACGTGGTCACCTTCACGCTCGACTCGCACGGCGTGGACTCCGCCGGCGTGCAGCGCGGCCAGAGGTCCAATCCGGAGACAGGCCCCTTCTACATCGAAGGCGCCGAGCCGGGTGACACGCTCGTAGTTCATTTGTTGCGTCTGGAGACCAATCGCGCCACAGGTTATTCCGCATCGCTGCTGGCCCCCTACACCGTCGATCCCAGTTTTTTACGCCAGGATGCGCTGAGAGAACCGAAGACGATGACGTGGCAGATCGATAAACAAAAAGGCATCGCCTATCCCGATCCAGCCGAGTACAAAGGGCCCCGCATCGAGTTGCCGCTGCGCCCCATGTTGGGTTGCGTCGGAACCGCCCCGGACAACAAGGCTGCCATTCCCACCAGTTTCCCTGACAACTTCGGCGGCAACATGGACTATAACGGCATGGGCGCTGGGGCCACGGTGATGTTGCCCGTGTTCGAGCCGGGCGCACTGTTCTTTCTGGGCGACGGCCACGCGCGGCAAGGCGATGGCGAAGTGGTTGGCAGTGCCATTGAGACATCGCTCGAGGTCGAATTCTCCGTGGACCTCATTAAGGGAAAGAAAATCAACTGGCCTCGCCTCGAAAATCAGGACTACATCATGGTGCTGGGCAGTTCGCGAGCCCTCAATGAAGCCCTGCAGCACGCGACCACTGAGCTGATGCGCTGGCTCATGGATAGCTATGGCTTCGACGAACGCAGCGCCAGCCTCTTGCTTGGCCAAGCGATGGAGTACGAGATCTCAAACGTGGTGGATCCGGAGTTCACCATCGTGGCAAAAATGCGCAAGCGATTCCTCGGACAACCGCACTAGGCGATTCGGCCGATAAACAACTGGGCAACAATTTGTCCAAAGCCCTGGCCGGTTGACAAGAATGCCTCTCGCATCCAGACTCTCGTTATGCGACTGCCCGTCCTCTGTCTCGTTGTAGTGAGTGCAATGTTGTGCCCGCCGTCCCGGGCGCAGGTGCCTGTCTTCCAGGTCACTCCCATCCAAAGCTCAATCCGGTTCAATATGGCATCTTCGAGGGCCCTGACCGGCAATTTTGACAAATGGAATGCGACTCTGACCTTCGCGTCACCCGACCCTACGTCGGCCGCATTACAAGTCGAAATCCAGGCAGCAAGCGTGCATTCCGGGAACAACAAGAACGATGACGAATTGAAGAGCAAGGACTTGCTGAACGTCGCGCAGGACGCGGTCATTTCGTTCAAATCCAACAAGGTTGTCCAGACGGGGAAAACTACCTACGACCTTGTGGGCGCCTTCAGCATGCGCGGCGTTTCCAAGCCGGCAACACTGAATCTCGTAATCGCCGACCAGGGTGGTGGCTCAGGATACATCCAGGGAGTCGTGCGCTTCGACCTGACGAATTACGGGATGACCAGCAGCAGGAAGATCGACGAGCACGGCGAGATCGATCTCAACCTCAAAGCAAAGCAGGTGAGCGGACCCGAATTGATTCACAAAAGGTTTCCGTAACGCACGTGCTAACTCTTCCTACGGACGATCTAGGGCCGTTCACGAGACGCTTTGAAGATTAGAGGTTCACAAGAGGTGTGGCCCTGCTTCGTAGCCTCCGAATCCTGACCATCTTATTTCTACTCCCGTCTGCGCTTTCAATCTCTGCGCAGACAGGTATGCTTTCCGGCGAATGGCCAACCTATGGCGGGGACCTCGCCAGTACTCGATATTCACCTCTTCATCAGATCAATGCCTCGAACTTCAACCAGCTGCAAATCGCCTGGAGATTCAAAACCGAGCATTTAGGGCCAACTCCTGAATATCGTTTCGAGGCCACCCCTTTGATGGTCAAGGGTGTTCTGTACACCACTGCCGGATCGCTCCGGTCGGTCGTGGCTCTCGATCCCGCGACCGGTGAGACGCTATGGACCCATACGGAACATGAAGGGGCTCGCGGCGCCTCCGCTCCGCGAAGGCTCTCCGGTCATGGAGTCGCCTACTGGAGCGACGGGAGCGAGCAGCGCATTTTCTACGTAACACCGGGATACCGCCTGGTGGCGCTGGATGCCAAGTCCGGCAAACTCGTTCCGGCATTTGGATCTCAGGGCGTGGTCGATCTGCGCTTGGAGGACGATCAGGAAATGGACCTCACCACCGCCGACATCGGGCTGCATTCGACAGCGGTCGTTGCCGGCAACACGGTAATCGTAGGTGCGGCTCACAGCTCTGGAGAGGAACCAAAATACAAGACGAACGTGAAAGGTTACGTGCGCGGCTTCGATGCCCGAACCGGCAAACGCCTTTGGATCTTCCACACCATCCCCAAGCCACAAGAATTCGGTTACAACACCTGGGAGAACGGAGCTGCCGACTACACCGGCAATACCGGCGTCTGGGCGCAGATCAGTGTAGACGAAAAGTTGGGGTTAGCTTACCTGCCTGTTGAGTCGCCCACTGGTGATTATTACGGTGGCGATCGGCCCGGTAATAGCCTGTTCGCAGAAAGTATTGTGGCCGTCGATCTTAAAACTGGTGAAAGGAAATGGCACTATCAGCTTGTTCACCATGGGCTTTGGGATTTTGACATCCCGTGCGCTCCCGTTTTGGTAGATATCATGATCGATGGAAAACCAGTCGAAGCTCTTGCTCAAGCAACCAAGCAGTCCATACTCTACGTCCTGAATCGTGCCACCGGGCAGCCGATATGGCCCATCGTCGAGCGTCCCGTACCGCAAGGCGATGTACCAGGTGAGTGGTACTCACCCACGCAGCCCGTTCCCACCAAGCCTCCCTTTTATGATCGGAATGGATCCTCAATCGACGACCTGATTGACTTCACTCCCGCATTGAGATCGCGAGCGGAGAAGGTAGCTTCCCAATACAAGCTGGGCCCTGTCTTTACGCCGCCAGTCGTGAGCAGGAAAGAAGGGCCCCTTGGCACCTTGGTGGTCGGTATGCCGTTCGGCGGTTCGGACTGGGGTGGCGGTTCCTACGACCCCGAGACTCATATGTTTTACCTGTTTTCTCAAGGGATGATCGACAGCGTCGGTTTGATTAAGCCCAATCCCGGAGATTCAGAGGCCAAGTTTGCGTTTGGGATGGTCTCCGCAGGCGCAGGCAAGTTTCATCGCTTAACCGTGGACGGGCTTTCCATCCTGAAGCCGCCCTATGGCCAAATCAGTGCGATCAATCTGGATACCGGCGAGATCGTATGGCAGGTACCGCACGGCGAAACACCCGATGAAATTCGGACCAATCCCGCGCTCAAAGGGCTGAACATTCCCCGCACCGGACGCCCAGGAATCATCGGTGTCCTCACCACGAAGTCGCTGCTGATTGCCGGAGAAGGCGGCGTCTTCACCAACCAAACGGGGCAAAAGGGGGCACTCTTGCGAGCCTACGACAAGAAAACCGGCAAAGACGCAGGCGCGGTCTTCATGCCGTCCGGCCAAACCGGTTCGCCCATGACCTACATGTTGAATGGAAAGCAATATATAGTGGTCGCCATTGGCGGTCCAGACTTTCCAGGCGAATTAGTGGCCTTCACCTTGAAGACCGGTAACAATTGAAAGTACATTTTATCTTTGTGTTCGCGTTTGATGACGTGGGGTTACTATGGATGTTCTAAATCTCTCTGAATCTCTTGTCCTGAATCTCTGCGTCTGACCGCCATGCTCCGGTTTGCCCGGCTGCTATCTGGAACGCCGATCGCCGTCCGTACGATTGAGTCCGATCCCGTAGAAAAGCGCTGTCAACAGCACTAGCCATAGCGGGCCGATGATCAAGGCTACCCGCGTATCCGGGAAATAGGCCATCAATCCTATGACGAACGCCAGGAAAGCCAGTGCCAGCCACGAAGCGTAGGGATAGAGAGGCATGCGGAAAGTCAGCCGCTCCCGTTCCGTCGCGCTCAAGCTCCTCCGGAATTTCATTTGCGTCACCAGGACAACGGCCCAGGTCCAGATGGCGGCGAAAGTTGCGATCGACGTGACCCACACAAACACCTTTGCCGGCACCAGATAGTTGAGCAACACCCCGAACAGCAACGCAATACTCGATAGCACAATTGCCCGGTAAGGCACGCCGCGCGACGAAGTGATGGCAAAGAGCCGCGGTGCCTGGCCCTGTTCCGCGAGGTTATAGAGCATGCGGCCCGTGCTGTAGATACCTCCGTTGCACGAGGACAGGGCGGCCGTGAGCACCACGAAATTAATGATCTCCGCCGCCGATTTAATGCCCAGCCGTTCGAACGTCATGACGAACGGACTGCCATTCGTGCCGAGCTCATTCCACGGATAGATCGACAAGATCACGAAGAGGGCGCCCACATAGAAAATGACGATGCGCCAGAACACGGAGTTGATCGCATCGGGAATCGACTTCTTTGGGTTGGCAGCTTCGCCTGCGGTAACTCCGATCATCTCCACGCCGAGGTATGCAAACATCACCATCTGCAACGCCATCAGCATACCCAGCCCGCCGTTGGGGAAAAAGCCGCCATGTGTCCAAAGGTTGCTGATACCGGTAGCGACACCGTGATTGCCCACGCCGAAAACAATCATGCAGGCGCCGGCCACAATCATCAGCACAATGGTGATCACCTTGATCATCGCGAACCAGAACTCGAATTCGCCGTAGGCTTTGACGGCAGCCAGATTGACCGCGCTCATCGCTGCGAGCGCTCCCAGCGCCCAGACCCATTGCGGCACATCCGGAAACCAGACACCCATGTAAATACCGACCGCAGTGATTTCCGCGACACAGGTGACTAGCCACATGAACCAGTAGTTCCAGCCGGTCAGATAGCCGGCCAGGGGACCGAGGTGATCTTGCGCATAGCGGCTAAAAGAGCCGGCGACCGGCTGATCCACGGCCATTTCACCAAGAGCGCGCATGATGATGAAAATCGCGATCCCACCCAGCACGTAAGAGAGCAAGATTGCAGGGCCGGCGAGCTTGATCGCGTTGGCGGAGCCCAGAAATAGACCGACACCTATCGTTGAGCCTAGCGCCATAAGGCGGATGTGCCGTTCCCGCAAGCCGCGATTTAAAGCTGGTCCATTCGTATCCATGTCGTGCCTTTCGTTCCTGGAGAATAAGCTCTTACTTCGGATCTTATGATCCAACTTCGCGGTTCAACTGCGAACTCGGGAATTTCCCGATTTTGGCGCCTGGGTCAGAACCAGCATACCAATGCAAGAACCGGCCTCGTCGAGGGCCTTGGACGTGAGCCTTCCGCTTTCATCGTTCCCTTTGAATCTCAATCGCCTGCAGTGAAACCTGCTTTTACCGGTGCGGTTCCTGCATCAGCGCCATGGCGATGCCGCCGACGATTACTGCGTTCGTCATGTACCAGGCCGGGGTGAGCAGGTTTCCGGTTAATTCGGAAGAGTGCTTGGTATTGAAGGGGCATTGAAGGGACATCACCAAAGAAGATGTCGCGCACCTGCAAGGGCAAGACCCATGGTGGTTAATTCGTCCCGCAGTTTCTCATGGGGGTACCATTTGTCCCGCAGTGTCTTTTGGAGCAACTAAGGATGCGCACCCACTCCGAGCGGGTTCGCCTGAACCGCGCCTACGCGACGCGGTTCACAAGTGTGCGGGTGTCCTGAAGTAAATGACGAGATGCTGCTGGGGTCCGCCGACCATTAGTCTTTTGGCATCAATTTTCCGACCACCTGGTCGATGGTGAAGCTTGCTGCCTTGGCACGGGGCGGGAACTCCTTGAAGGTTTCCAGCCACTTCATGAGAATGGGTGGCGCCGCGTACTGGATGGGAATATTCTCGAGGAACCATTGGTCGTATTTGAAACTCTCCTCGCCGCGCTCGAACGGATCGGCGCGTAGGTCGAAGAACTTGGGAAGCCGCATGGCAGACAAAGGTTCGCGCCAGACAGCGAGGCCTGTGTTTCGTTGCTCGGTAAATACGATCTTGAACCGCCCCATGCGCATCGCCATGCAATCGCCATCATCGCTCCAGTAGATGAAACCTTGTCGTGGCGATTTGTCCTCCTTGCCAGCCAGGAACGGCATGAGGTTGAATCCGTCGAGATGGACTTTGTAGGTCTTACCGCCTATCGCGTATCCCTTCTTGACTTTTTCGACCAGGTCGGGCTCCCCGTTGGCTGCAGCGAAGGTCGGAATAAAGTCCTGAAGAGAGCCGATTTCATTGATGACGCGACCGGGTTTGATCACACCAGGCCAGCGCATGACGCACGGAACCCTCCAGCCGCCTTCCCAGTTCGTGTCCTTTTCACCGCGGAAGGGCGTAGCGCCGCCGTCCGGCCATGTCATTACTTCGGCCCCGTTGTCGGTGGTGAAGACGACGATGGTATTATCGGAAACTTTGAGATCGTCTAGCTTCTTGAGCAACTGCCCCACGTAGCCATCTAGTTCGACCATACCGTCGGGATAGAGCCCCAGTCCCGTCTTGCCTACAGAGGACGGTTGCAGGTGGGTGAAGATGTGCATCCGGGTTGGGTTGAAATAGCAGAACCAGGGGCCACCCTCTTTCGTCTTGCGATCGATAAAATCGAGCGCTGAGGTCAGAAACTCCTCATCCACGGTCTCCATACGCTCCTTGGGGAGGGGCCCCGTGTTCTCAATCGTCTGTTTGCCGACCTTGCCGAACTGCGGGTCGACTGTTGGGTCATCCTTGTCGGTCGCCTTGCACTTCAACACCCCGCGCGGGCCGTATTTCTCGCGGAACGCCGGGTCCTTCGGATAGTTCGCATAGTAGGGTTCTTCTTCGGCATTGAGGTGATAGAGGTTTCCGAAGAACTCATCGAATCCGTGTACCGTGGGCAGGTGCTCGTTGCGGTCGCCCAGGTGGTTCTTGCCGAACTGACCTGTGGCATAACCGAAATGCTTCATGAATTCCGCAACGGAGGGATCCTCGAAGTTGAGACCGAGCGTCGCACCGGGTGTTCCAACCTTGGTGAGACCTGTACGGATGGGCGACTGACCGGTAATAAACGCGGCTCGGCCGGCGGTACAACTCTGTTGCCCGTAGAAATCAGTGAACATTGCGCCTTCCGTGGCAATGCGGTCAATGTTCGGAGTCTGGTAACCCATGATGCCGTGGTTGTAGCAGCTGGCGTTGAACCAGCCAATGTCGTCGGCCATGATGAAGAGGATGTTGGGTTTTGTCTGCGCTGCCATGGTCAGTTGCTCCTTTTTTTTATCGAAACGCCGAGTCGATCAAAAAGCTTACCCGGTGAGTTTAATGACAGAAGGACAGGAGGACTCGTCCCTTTCGTGCGCATTGACTCTACGCGAAGGGAATGGGCGGCGCCAGCTGTGAATATTGACAGGTGCGGGAGCAAAACGGGTCCATGGATGAAACTTGGGGACCGGGCGCGGCCTATGTTCGGTCTGAAGTTCAGCGGTGGCGATCCCATGGGCGCCGCCCTGCTTTTAATGAGAGGGTTGAGCTCCGGGCAATGCACGACTCCTGGACATGGCCGCTGACTTGCTTGAACGAGACTTTCTGGATGTTTGCGACAATAGCTCAATGAGCGAAGCCGACATCTCGCATTACCGCGGATTACAGAAGATCGGCGGCGGCGGCATGGGCGTGGTCTACAAGGCACAAGACACGCTGCTTGGACGGTTTGTCGCGCTCAAGTTCCTGCCCGATCACTTTGCCAATGACAGACCGGTTCTGGAGCGCTTTCGACGCGAGGCGCGTGCTGCTTCCGCGTTGAATCATCCCAACATCTGTACCATTCATGAGATCGCTGAAGAAGGCGGCCGCACCTTCATCGCAATGGAGTTCCTCGATGGCGAAACGCTGAAGCAGTTGATCCAGGCGGGCCCGCTACCTCGCGATCGAGTGATCGCCATCGCCATCGACATCACCGACGCGCTCGAAGCTGCGCATGAGAAGGGCATCATCCATCGCGACATCAAGCCGGCAAACATCTTCATCACCAAACGCGGGAATGCCAAGATTCTGGATTTTGGCCTGGCCAAGATTGCGCCTGTCAAGGAACTCGCAGCCGCCGGAGCGGACTTCGATCAGCAGCAGTTGACCGATGGGCTTGGCGCCGCACTGGGAACGGCCGCGTACATGTCGCCCGAGCAGGCATTGGGCAAGCCCCTCGACCAGCGTACCGATCTGTTTTCTTTCGGCATCGTCCTCTACGAGATGTGCACCGGCCGGTCGCCCTTTTCCGGAGACACTACCGGAGAGCTCCTGATCTCGATCGTGCAGCAGGTTCCGGTCACGCCAATTGAGCTCAATCCCGATATTCCCGCCGCCCTGGCCGGGATCATCGACCTGTGTCTCGAGAAAAACCCCGAGTACCGCTATCAGCACGCCTCGGAAATTCGCGCCGACTTGAAGCGTCTGCAACATAATCCGTCGATGAAGCCTCCCGCCCACTCTGTAGCACGTCCAACTCGGACATCGGTGGGCGAACTCTCAGCGTCAAGGACGAGTAGCCTGCCGGAATCCACCCGATCAATTCTGCGCCGGCGCTGGCCGCTGACGCTCGCAGCAGTTTTTGTGCTGCTCGCCGGCGCCTTCGTCTACTTATGGTCGCGTCCCCTGCCACCACCGACAGTCTCGAATTATGTCCAGCTCACCCGGGACGGTGAGCCGAAGATTCCGGAGGCGACCGACGGCCTGCGCCTTTATCTCGGCATGAGAATCCTTTCCATTTTGAAGATCGCGGAAATTTCCGTCTCGGGTGGCGATCCGGTTCCGATCCCCGTCCCCTCCGAAGGCCTGACTCTGCTCAGCGTTTCTCCCGATGGATCCAAGCTTCTCGCCGTCGACTTGTCGGGGGTCCTGTGGAGTCTGCCGACACTCGGTGGTGCGCCTCATCGCGTGCCAACTGCTTTTCCCTTGATCGCGTCTCAAACTGCTGTTTGGTCTCCAGACGGAAAGATGCTGGCCTACTGTCACGAGAACGACTTGTTTCTGGCAGGAAGCGATGGCGCCCAAGCCCGCAAGCTGGTCACCGTGCCGGGTATACCCTACGACCCGCAATTTTCGCCCGATGAGACGAAGCTAAGATTCACCATAAGGAATCCACAGTCGGGCGACCGCGCCCTCTGGGAGGTCTCCGCACAAGGGACAAACCTGCACCCATTGCTTCCAGGTCTGCATACCCCAGCGGACGAGGAACACGGCAAGTGGACCCCGGACGGAAAGTACTTCGTCTTCCAGTCAAGGGGACAGATTTGGGTTCTTCCGGAAAAGACAGGTTTCTTTCGCAGGTCCATTGGGACGCCCGTCCGATTGACTGAGAGCCCGCTCAGCCTCGATTCGCCCCTCCCCAGCAAGGACGGCAAGAAGCTCTTCCTGGCGGGCCACAGGCTGTTGGGCGAGCTGGTGCGGTATGACGCGAGGTCTGCAGAGTTCCTGCCCTTTCTTTCCGGAATCTCGGCGGAATTCGTTTCATTCTCCAAGGATGGCCAATGGGTGGCATACGTCACCTATCCCGACGGCGTCCTTTGGCGAAGCAAGGTGGATGGAACCGAGCGTCAACCCCTTAGCAATGCTGAGATGTATGCCAGGCTGCCGCGTTGGTCTCCGGACGGCAAGCGCATCGTCTTCTACGGCTGGGACCTTGAAGGCAAGCTGCTGGTCGATAATCGGGTCACCATTTCAGCACAACCCTATAAGGTCTACGCAGTTTCTCGCGACGGTGGGGCCCCGGAGCAATTGATTCCCAATGATCCTGATCCTCAAAGTGACCCCAACTGGTCGCCTGACGGCAGCAAGCTTGTCTTCGCTGGCCGGGTGGATACGGAGTCCTCGGTGATCCGTGTGCTCGACTTGACAAGCCACGAAATCTCCGACCTTCCAGGGTCACAGGGATATTTCTCTCCACGCTGGTCACCTGACGGCCGTTACATTGCGGCCATGTCGGCAAAGACCGACGGTATCTTTCTCTTCGATCTCCGGACACGAAAATGGTCAGAGCTGACCCAGTTGACAGCCGGCTTTCCTAACTGGTCAGCGGATGGAAAATATATGTATTTCGTGGGTCGAGTGCCCTTCGTGGGTCGAGCACCGAACCGGGCAGTGCTCAGAATCGGCATTCTCGACCGCAAGGTGGAAGTCGTCGCCGATCTCAAGGACTTGCCGACTACCGGGTATTGGACCGCCTCCCTGACCCTGACCCCCGACGACTCACCGCTGCTGCTCCGCAACATCGGCACCCAGGATATCTATTCCCTCGACTGGGAACCTGCTAAGTGAATTCCTGGTTGGGACTTCGGCCTCCGATGACTTGAAGGGTTCTCAGATGTCCACCAGGAGTAATGAGTTTTCGACAGACCATAATAGTTGCAAAGTATGAGACCTATCCCCAGTACAAGGGCGAGGTTGAGGGTACAAGTGCTGGCTGCATCAAACTCCGTTCAGGGGGCTTCCCCCAAAAGACCAAAGCACTCGCAAAACCTGTCACTTATGCCAGTTTTGCGAATCAGGAATCAACGCCTACCCTGCTACAGAGATGGTCGCAGAGGCCTACGCGTTCTACTTTGTGGATGATTAGCCTCCGTTCTCCCAGGGCTGGTGAGCAGATTCAAAGGAACGAGGCAAAAATGAAAGTCCGCCTGTCATCGCTCTCGATATTGCTTTTCCCGATGCTCCTTGCCGGTTGTTCCAGCAGTCCTACGCCCTCCAGTCCTTCCACCGCCGGTCCTGTCGCCTCAACTCCGTCGGCAGCTCAGGTGGACCTTGGCGCAGATCCACTGCCGTCATGGAACAACGGGCAGGCGAAGCAAGCGATCATCAGCTTTGTCAAAAACACGACCGATAAGGCGAACCCCCAATTCGTGCAGCCGGAGGACCGCATCGCTACCTTCGATCAGGACGGTACGACCTGGGTCGAGCAGCCTATGTATTCGCAATTCTTATTTATGCGCGACCGGCTGGTTGCTCTTGCGCCTCAGCATCCGGAGTGGAGCAAAAGGCCTCTTTTCAGAGGTCTAATCGCCGGAGACGCCGGAGCACTGGCGAAAGCCACGGACAAAGACCTTCAAGATATAAGCGAAGCAACCCAAATCAGCATGCCTGTAGATGAGTTCGCCAACATGGTGAAGAGTTGGATGGCGACTGCCAAGCATCCGCGCTTCGATAGACCCTATCCGCAGATGGTGTACCAGCCGATGCTGGAGGTATCGAAGTATCTTCGCGACAACGGCTACCGGACCTATATTGTCACCGGAGGCGGCCAGGAATTCGTGCGCACTTATTCGCAACCGGTATATGGCGTCCCGAAGGACCAGGTCATCGGTTCAGTGCTGGAAACCCAATACACCTACGACAAGCAGGGACAGCCCGTCCTCATTCGGAAGAAGGATCTTTTGCTGAACGACAACGGCGTTGGCAAAGCGAAGGATATCTATCTCTTCATCGGGCAGCATCCGAAGGCGGCGTTTGGCAACTCGACCGGCGATCAGCAGATGCTGGAATACACCCAGGCTGGAGGGGGAGCATCGCTGGAGATGCTGGTCCTGCACGATGATGCCCAGCGTGAGTATGCCTATGGGCCGGCCCAGGGACTGCCTGATACCAAGGTCGGCAAGTTCACGCAGGCTTTGTACGACGAGGCCAAGGCCAAGGGCTGGACGGTTATAAGCATGAAGAATGATTGGAAGCGGGTTTTTGCCTGGGAGAACTGAGCCGATCAGACCCACTGACCCGCGCCCCCGCATCGCGGACGAGAGCCCGGTGACGGACGGAACGTTTACCCTACAATCAAGTGGGAACCTGGAAACGTTCCGTCTGCCACCAGGTTTCTAATTTTGGAGGCTTTCATGCCAACAAAGACCGCGACCAGGCTGACTCCCAAGGTCCGCCACTCTCCTATGGAGCACCCGCGCCACCAGTACCCGCAGGAAACGGAGGCTTTGCAAAAAATCGCGCAGAGCTGCGGCCTTAACGAGGAAATTAAGTGGGGCAAACCGTGCTATACGCTTGCAGGTAAGAACATTGTTCTTATTCAGCGCTTCAACGAATACATCGCCCTTGGGTTCTTCAAAGGCGCCCTGCTGAAAGACCCGGAGAAGTTACTTTCCCGCGTCGGCGAGCATATGCAGGCGCCACGCCAACTTCGCTTTCGTACGGTCTCGGAAATCACACGCCTCAAGCCCACCATAAGGGCTTATATCGAGGAAGCCATCGACCTCGAAAAGTCGGGCGCAAAGGTCGCCCTAAAAAGCGCCGCCGAATACAAAATTCCGGACGAGTTGCAAACAAAACTCAACACCAACCCTGCTCTGAAAAAAGCCTTCGCCGCGCTGACCCCCGGTCGCCAGAAAGGCTACATCTTCCAGATCGCGGCTGCGAAACAATCCACCACCCGTGCGTCCCGAGTAGAAAAGTACATCCCACAGATTCTGGCCGGCAAAGGGCTCAACGACTAGTGTCGTGCGTCCCTAAGAGTCATCTACATCTTTTTATGGCAAGTTGAGGCTACCTATAGTTTTCGACGACCGCGTGGGATAAACGCATAGACTACTCGCCATCAGCGGGCCCAATCGATCTTGTAAATTGCATTCCATCCCGCTGAAGCACTGACAAAACGATCTGCGGACCCCCATCAGGGGAGGATGCGCAGCCAACCAACGTAGGGAGGTTCGGATGAAGATATGGTCTCAGCTGGAAGTATCGAGACGTCGACTGCTGCAGATGGGACTGGCGACAACGGCAGCGACGTTGGTTTCGACTGGTGTCGAGAGTTTATTTCCACCCCAATCACTCGCACAGGGTCAGGATCCGCTGCCCTCGTGGAACGACGGCGCGGCCAAGCAGGCCATTCTGAACTTCGTTCGCGTTACGACGGATTCTTCGAGCCCTCATTTCGTCCCCCCAGCGGAGAGGGTTGCCTGCTTCGATCAGGACGGCACAACATGGGTAGAGCAGCCCATCTACAGCCAGGTGGTCTACTGCCTGAATCGCGTGCCCGACCTGGTCAAGGCAAAGCCGGAGTTGGCCAACGAGGAGCCGTTCAAGACAGTGATGTCGGGGGACCGAGCGGCGATGGCAAAGCTGCCAACTCCGGACCTCTATAAGATCCTCGCGGCGACGCTCACGGGCATGAACGTTGATGCCTTTCATGAGCAGGTGGAGCAGTGGATCACAACAGCACGAGATTCGCGCTGGAAGAGGCTATACACCGAATTGGTCTACCAGCCAATGCTCGAAGTGATGTCGTATTTGCGCGCAAACGGATTCAGAACGTACTTCGTCACCGGGGGTGGGCAGGATTTTGTGCGTGCGTATTGCGACAAGGTCTACGGTGTGCCGATCGAACAGGTAGTGGGAAGTATGGGCGGTACTACGTTCGGGTACGACGCGATGGGGAATCCAATCCTGACGAAGGATCCCAAGCTGCTTCTGAACAACGATAATGCGGGCAAGCCGGAAGGGATCCACTTGATGATTGGGAGGATTCCAAACGCCGCGTTTGGCAATTCGATTGGGGACCGGGAGATGCTTGAGTACACGAAGTCCGGAGACGGGGAACGGCTGGCGATGCTGGTGCTGCATGACGACAAGGATCGTGAGTACGCTTATGGTCCTGCCCTGGGGTTACCGGATAGCAAGGTAGGAACATTCACGCCGGCGCTGTACGACGAAGCGAAAGCGAAGGGATGGCCGGTGATCAGCATGAAGAAGGACTGGAAGCGGATTTTCGCATTTGAGACGTAAGCATTCTCATTTGGCGATAGATCTCTAGTGCGGCGATACTGTTACGTAATCCGCGTTATCTACTCCGGGTAAGGAGGGAAGAGAAAGGAAAAAAGATGCCGGATCCGGATGACGACCGCATGGTCACGATCGATGCACATCTCGACCTATCATGGAATGCGCTGGGGTGGAACCGGGACTTGGACCAAACCGTGGCGGCCATTCGTCTCTCCGAAGCCGGCATGCACGAAAAGGGCCGAGCTACAAACACGGTTGCATTTCCAGATATGCGCCGCGGCAAAATTGGTATCGCGCTGGCGACGGTCCTGGCTCGTTGCAATCCGCGGGGTAGATCCTCGATAGACTTTCGCACCCAGGAGATTGCCTCAGCAACCGCCCAGGGCCAACTTGCATACTACCGTCTCCTCGAACGGCGCGGCGCCTGCCGCATCCTAAGCGACTGGCCGTCCCTTGAAAATAGCTTCTCGGAGTGGAAATCCGATCGCGCCGACGCTCCGTTCGGGTTCATCTTGAGCATGGAGGGAGCAGATCCCATCGTTTCTCCGGCGCACGCCGTCGATTGGTATCAGGCCGGCCTGCGGGTCGTGGGACTGGCTCATTACGGCCCCAGTGCCTATGCCCACGGAACAGGCAGCCCAGGTGGCTTGACCCAAGCCGGAAGAGAACTGTTGCAAATAATGGAAGAACTCAATCTGATCCTCGACATGACTCATCTCGCGGATGAAAGCTTCTGGCAAGCGGCCGATCATTTCAAGGGCCCAGTGCTGGCCAGCCACAATAACTGTCGCGCGCTGGTTCCCGGGGATCGGCAGTTCGACGATGCGCAGATCCGCCTGATCATCGAGCGCGGCGGTATCATCGGTGCGCCCTTCGATGCATGGATGATAGTCCCTGGCTGGAAGCACGGTATGGAAGCGCGGCCATCCCTCGACTCCTCGGTTCGACACATCGACCACATCTGCCAACTCGCCGGCAACGCAAAGCACGTGGCGATTGGAAGCGACCTGGACGGGGGATACGGTACGGAACAATGTCCCCAGGAGTTGGATACCATCGCCGACCTACAGAAGCTCAGACCGTTGCTGCAACAACACGGATACACCCAAAATGACATCGAAGGGATATTCCATGCCAACTGGCTTCGGTTCTTCGAGAGAGCGTGGAAGGGTCACCGGGGATCAGCGCCGTCCTCAGTGGGTGGCTGAACTCGTTCCTGTAGCCGTTTGAGCCCCCAGGCGTGCTCATGGAAGAGTTTTTGCCAGCGCCCGGCCTCTCCAGGCTCGTACGTGTAGAAGCCCTTGCCATCGAGTGCTCCCCGTGACCCATGCAGATCGGTAAACAGGGCAGGCACTTCAGAACTGCCTGCAAGATCCGGAAGAATTCCAGCCATCACCTTCGCATAAAGGCCCGGTCCCCCGGTTATATCGATCCACCGGAAAGGGCCACAGAACGAAGCCCATAATCCAACCGCGTTGCAGAACGCTTGATCGACCGTTTTGACATCCGCTACACCTGATTCGACAAGATGGGCAGCTTCCCGATACATCGCATAGCTCAACCGATTAATGATGAAGCCTGGAATATCCCGATTGACAATAGAAGGCTCCTTACCAACTCTTCGCCCTAGCTCCACGGCGAGCTCGAGGGAGGCATCCGAAGTTTGCTCCCCGCGAATAATCTCCAGGAAACGTGTGGCGTAACACGGTTGTGACCAATGCATGCCGAGAAACCGTGAGGCATGCGTTCGGCCCTGCTGCAGCAGTGTAATGGGGAGTGCAGACGTGTTACTTGCAATGGGGGTATCCTGCCCCACGATGGCCTCGAGCTCTTCGTACACCTGTCTCTTGACCGAAAGATCCTCGTAAACGCTCTCGATGACAAACCCACAGGGCTTGAGAACGGAAATCGAGTCGCAAAGAGTTAGATACTCGGGCCAGGCAGCGGCCGCCTGCGGAGCCAGGACGCCGTGATCAACCATCTCCTGAATAGCGTTTTCAATAAAGGCAACGGCCTCCTGTCGGGCTTGTTGGCTTATATCGAAGGCGACGACCTGCACTCCAGAGCCGACCAGCGATGCTGCAATTCCTCTGCCCAAAAGGCCTAATCCAACCACTCCGACAGGATCGATTCTCAAGCTCTCATCCTCTGAACCACAGTGCTGCGTTGGCAAACGTTTCCGTGGCCCTGATTACGATCATACGGCTGCTATCACCCATCCGCGAACGGCTGAGTTCACTTGGTATCCGCGATGAAGATACCGTAAGGCCTTGACTGTCAACCTTCCCAGGTACTCCATTGAATCATGGTCCTACCCTCGTCCGGGTAATTTCGTCTGTTTTAATCTCCCGAAACTTCGAGAAGATAACACTGTGCGAGACTGTTGCTTTCAAGGAGAACGTTTTGAAGAAAGACGAGAATTGCCTTCGGGTCGCGATTTTGGGATGTGGTCCGATCTCGCAGTTTGCGCATCTGGAATCAGCACAAAAGGCAAGGAATGTAGTCCTGCGCGCGGTGTGTGACGCAGATGAATCGCTGGCGCAACGCTTCGGCAGTTTTTACGATGCTGAGAAGATCTACCTTGACTACGACGAGATGCTGGCAGACCAATTCGTAGACGCCGTCATCATAGGGACCTCGGATGCCTTCCATGTTCCAGCGTCTCGCAAAGCACTTGCCGCGGGGAAGCACGTTCTCTGCGAAAAACCACTTGGGGTCTCGATAGAAGAGGTGAAAGCCCTTGCCGAAGAGGTCGAAAAGAGTGGTCTTGTGCTGCAGGTTGGTCACATGCTCCACTTCGATCCGGGTATTCAGGCGGCTCGTAAGTTCATCGGTGAAGAGATGGGCCAGATGCTGGCACTCAAAGCCTGGTACTGCGATTCCACACATCGTTATGAAATGACTGACGCGGTGCAGCCGATGCCACGTCAAGGATCCAGAGTGATCAAGCCCAAAGGCGATCCGAAAGCGAACCGGCAGCAATACTACCTGCTTACACATGGTTGCCATCTTGTGGATCTGGCGCGATTTCTGGGTGGTCCGATCACGGCTGTTCGCGCCCGTCATTTGGAGCGTTTCGGAGCGCATTCCTGGTTTGTGGACACCGAGTTCGCGAATGGGTCGCTTGGTCATCTCGACCTGACCGTTGCCATCCGCATGGATTGGTTCGAAGGGTTCCACATCTGGGGCGAGCATGGCAGCGCTCTGGGCAAGATCTTCAATCCCTGGTATTACAAGTCGGCTGAAGTGGATATCTTCCACGAGAAAGATGCGAGCACCAGTCGTGTGCTCGGCGCAGACGGGCATTTTTACCGTCGTCAGTTGGAAGGCTTTGCAGACACGATTCTGAATCGCGCTCCGATGACCGGCGCCAATGCTGAAGACGGCTTGGCTTCTGTACAGGCCATGGTGGCCATCGCTCGCTCCGTCGAGTCGGGCGAACGTGTCGAATTGGCGAGAGTCGAGGGTGGGGTCTAGGTGTACACAGCAATCTTCACGCGTACCTATCCAATGAAGGATCCTGCCCTGGTTTTTGAGGCGGTCACTGCAGACGGCTATAAGGGAGTTCAGGCAAACCTGTCGTCCGCGGGCTTGGCTAGTTTGCCCGATTCCCTACCGGATGGCCTTGCAGCGCAGTTCGGCGAGGAAGCACGACGACGACACCTTCGTATCGCCGCTCTCTCCGGTACCTACAATATGGCGCACCCCGACCGAAACGTCCGAGAGGCGTCTCGGGTTGGCTTCAGGAACGTCGTTAAAGCAGCGACTGAGATGGGCACCTCAATAGTCAGCCTCTGCACGGGGTCTCGGGACGAGCAAGACATGTGGAAGTTTCACCCTGATAACTACAGTGCGGCGGCTTGGGCCGATCTTCGCTCCGAGCTTGAATTCGCGTTAGGTCTGGCCCACGACTCTGGTATTCGGCTTGCAATCGAACCCGAACCGGCGAATGTGATCCATGATGCCAAGACCGCACGGCGGATCCTCGACGAGTTAGCATCACCGCATCTAGGCATTATCCTCGACGCTGCGAACCTCCTCTCACCGGAGACACTGGCAAGGCAGCAGGAAGTGATCGCCGAGGCGACCAGCCTCCTCGGTCCATCTCTTCTGCTGGCCCATGCAAAGGATATGGACGCTGCGGGCCTTGTGGTTGCTCCCGGAGAGGGTGCGGTTGACCTGCTGAGCTTCACCAGGGCCCTTCGGGCCGTAGGGTATGACGATGCGCTCATAGCGCACGGCTTCTCCGGCGAAAAAACAGCAGCGGTTGCGCGAGAGTTGGAACGCCTGGTCGGAGCATCGGTATGAGTAGCAAACGTTTCACTACGGAAGACGGTTGTTCTCTGGCCTATGAAATATCCGGAGACGGGGTGCCCGTGCTCTGGCAGCACGGCCTCGGTGCTGACCGAAAACAGCCGGCCGAGGTTTTCCCAGCGATAACGGGGATCCAGCGCATTACATTGGAGTGTCGAGGACATGGAGAGTCCGAGCTAGGGGATTCCACACGGCTCTCGATTGCGCAGTTTGCCAACGATGCGGTCCAACTGTTCAATCATTTACACATCGACAAACTCGTGCTTGGGGGCATCTCTTTAGGCGCTGCGATTAGCTTACGGCTGGCAGCAACAGTCCCGAGTCGCGTCAAAGCCTTGATACTCGCGCGTCCTGCCTGGGTCGATCACGCAGCGCCAACCACGATGAAGCCTTATCTCAGCATCGCGGATCTTCTGCGGAGGTTTGGACCTGAGGAAGGGCTGCGCCGATACGAGCGGTCGGACGTTCTTGCCGAAGTTCAGAGCATCTCGCCCGATAACGCGGCGTCCTTGCGTAGTTTCTTTTCGCGCCATGGAGAAGAGAGCACCATTGCGCTTCTCTCTCGTATTCCCAACGATGGTCCTGGGCTTTCCGCGAACGACATCGCGAGGATCGCGGTACCCACGGCCGTGATCGCTAACGGAGAGGAATACATCCATCCAATTCGATACGCGGAGCAATTAAGGAACTTGATTGCTGGCTCATCCCTTCAGATCATCACTTCAAAAACTTTGGATAGAGGCTTGTATTTATCGGAGTTCCGCGAAGCTATCGCTTCATTCCTCCAAACCAGGGAGGTTGCACAATGAGCACGATCCTGGTTGCCGACATCGGTGGAACCTCGATCAAGATTGGCTTTGTAATCAACGGTGAGCCGCACGGCTATACGCGAGTGTTTCCTACACATCATCTGCGCGGCAGTAATCCTGTCGAGAGTCTCGCCCGCTTAATCGCCACCGCTACGGATGAGGCGCAGCTGGCTCCTGAGATGATCATAGCCACGATTCCTGGCTTCCTGGACAAGACAGCAAAGCACGTGCTCTTTGCTTCCAACGTCCCGGAACTGAATGGCTGTGCGTTGGTTGACGAACTCACGCGAGCAACCCACGTACCCGTCATCCTTGAACGAGATGCCGTGATGTCCCTGATGGGCGAATATGCTGCCGGTGGATGTAAAGATGCCACATCCGTCGTCGGCTTGTTCTTTGGGACGGGAGTCGGCGCTTCTTACCTGGACCAGGGACATGCCTTCCGCGGCGCAGGCTGGGCACTTGAGATTGGGCATATGCCCTATGTCGGTGCTCGTCGATGGCTGGGCGCTAATCGAACGGAATGCCTTGAGGCATACGTCTCAGGCAAAGTTCTGGAACGGATCGCAAGTGAGCATGGCGTCGCTATCGGTGACGTGTTCACGGCTGCGAAGACAAACTTGGCGCTCGCGGATCACGTGGCCGACTTCGTACGTAACCAGGCCAATGCAGTCGGAAGCGCCGTGGCCATCCTCTCGCCAGAGACGATTCTGCTCGGCGGTGGCATTTGCGAAATGCCTCACTTTCCGAAAGAAGAACTCATCGCCGCCATCCAGAGGGGTTTTCCCTTCGAACAGATCGGCCAGGTTCTTGACCTTCGCTGGGCCACCCTTGGATGGCAAAGCGTACTTTACGGCGCGCCTCTGGTTGCTGCCGACAGGAATGCCTAACCTACCCAGGACCAAAGGAAATCGCCTTATCCTTTGGTTTCCTCGGCGAAAATACCGCAAGGCCCTGACTGTCATAAACGTGGCAATCAGGGTAACGAGAATGCCACATAAACTCCCTTTGCGGGAGCAGGGTTAAACCGTACCGCGCCGGTGGCCACGACGATATATTGCTTTCCGTCCACCATATACGTTGCAGGAGTGGCTCGCCCCGCGTAGGGCAATTGGCCTTCCCACAACAGTTCTCCGCTTCGGCTATCGAAGGCGTGGAATTTGTGGTCGTAGAGGGTGGCTCCGATGAAAAGGAGTCCACTGGCAGTCACAATCGGCCCACCGTAGTTTTGCGAGCCTGTGTTCTTCATCCCATTCGCTGCCAGTTCTGGATATTCACCAAAAGGTATCTTCCACAGATAGTTCCCTGTGTTGAGATCAATCGCGCTCAGCGTTCCCCATGGCGGAGCGATGGCCGGGTAGTGATCAGGATCCACAAACATCTGGTACCCGGTGAAGCTGTATTGCGGCGGCTGAGAAGTTGCCCCGTGCGCAGCGTCCGGAGCCGAGGTCGTCTCCTGCTTATCACTGGTTTGTTGTGGCGTGCCAGTTGGGCTTTCCCCCTTCAGGAAATGCAGAAGAGTTTCCAGCTGAGTATCGGAAAGGCCCGGAAATGCCGGCATCCGGCCCTTCCCCTGACGAATGGTAGCGACAATCTGCTCATCGGTGAGACGTTTGTTGATTTCGATCAGGGAAGGAAATGCTGGTGGTGATCCACTGCGATCAGCGCCGTGGCAGACGCTGCATTGGCTGCGGTAGGTAGCTTCTCCCGGGGAACCCGTCGTATCTTTCTCGGCGAGACCTCCTGTCCAGGCCATTTCGTTCGCATTGATATAGATGACTCCGGTTTTCGGATTGACTGCCGGACCGCCCCATTCGGCTCCCCCATCAAACCCTGGGAAGTTGACGGTTTGCTTGTTTAGCGCGAAGGGAATGAAGATCCCTTCACTGCGAAAGGTACGGAACTTCTCTACCGCCCATGCGTGGGCTTCGGGTGTCCGGTTCGTCAGCATGTCTTCGGTAAGCAGCTGCCGTGCATAGGGATCAGGTTTGAGAGGTCTCGGTTGGGTGGGGGAGGATACCTCGCCCGGGACCGTGCTTGGCGGGTAGCTTTTCTCCTCAATGGGGAACAGTGGCTTTCCCGTCACGCGATCAAACAGATAGACATACCCGGTCTTGGTCGTCTGAGCGACGGCGTCGATCCGCTTGCCATCGTGCTTCACCGTCAACAGCACAGGAGGCGAAGGAAAGTCTCGATCCCATATATCGTGGTGTACGCCCTGGAAATGCCAGATGCGCTTGCCGGTATTTGCGTCCAGCGCCAACAACGTGTCCGCGAAAAGGTCGTCGCCTACCCTATCGCCCCCATAGAAATCGAAGGCTGCCGAGCCGGTCGGAGCGTACACGATCCCGCGTGCCGCATCGAGTGACATGCCGGTCCAGTTGTTCGCGGCGCCAGAGGTCTTCCAGGCGTCGGGCGGCCAGGTGTTATAGCCGAATTCCCCCGGATGCGGAATGGTATGGAAACTCCATCGAAGCTCTCCCGTGCGCACATCATAGGCGCGGATGTCTCCGGGGGCCGCAGGGAGAGTCTCGGGCATTTCTCCGCCCACGATAATCAGGTCTTTGTAAATGAGTCCCGGCGAGTCCATGGAAATGTAGTGGGCTTTGTAATCGCCGCGAAGGTCTTTTCTCAGGTCGATCCTGCCATTCTCACCAAAAGACGAAATGGGCTTTCCCGTCTTAGGGTCGAGTGCGTAAAGGTAATTCATCACTCCGGCGAAGATCCGGTCTTCTTTTCCGTCCGTCCAGTGACTGACGCCTCGTGCCCAGTGTTGTGCTTTGATCCCGCTATCAAACTTCCACAGCAGCTTTCCCGTGGCGGCATCGAGAGCGATCACCTTTTCTGAGGGTGTATAGGCGTAGAGAACTCGCCCAACCACCAGTGGATTTGTCTCCAGTATGCCTTCTTCACCGGTGTCGTAGGTCCACTGCACCTTGAGTTGCGTCACATTGTGGCGGTTGATCTGGGTCAGGGGTGAATAGTGCTGACCCTCCGCCTGCCCCAGGTAGACCGGCCAATCGACATTCGCCCGTCTCGCCTTCCCAAAGCAATGCCCGACGGCATAGGTCAACATCCCACACAGAGGGATTACGGTCATTAGCCGCGTGGATAGAAGAGACACTCGTCGTTTGCGCTTCATGTGATTCTGAATCTTCAGTTCCCTTCCTGTCTCTTACCTCGAATATCAGATCAATACCCAATTCGTCCAGGATTGCTGAGCCAAGATCCCTGCCGGCACGTTACTTAGTGAATCCCGAGTCCCGCAACTTGGTTTTGATCAACGGCTGAAAGTTGGAAGATGCACTACATCGGTCTCGGGCACAGTTTCGAGCGGATTCCCCGCTTTGCGCCAGGCTGCCAGGCCGCCTACGATGACAAATGCCTGAAATCCCCACTCCCGTAAAAGATGCGCCACGCTAGCGCTCGTCGCTTCCTTCTGGCAAGTGCAGTACAGGTAGATGTCCTTGTCTCGAGGGAATAATGCTATTTCGGCGCTAAGATTGTTGGGCTCAACTCGAATCGAGCCGGGAATGCGGACAGCCCCCGCACTGTAATAACCATGGCTGCGCACATCGGCCAGCAGTATCTTTCCCGGGCCGTCTGTCTGCAGCTTCGCGGCCAATATCTGTACCTCTACGCGCGGTACAAGCCGATCGGCGCGTCGCTTCCAGTACAACGACATCCGATAACCGATAAACGCGATCAGGGCAATGATGATTACAATCTCGACCGCATGCCCTGCTGCGCGAAATCCACTGATGATCTTCGCCACGAAATCGCGAAAGATGAATCCGATTGCGCCGTATGAGAGCGCATAGAGGCTGGCGCCCAGGAAGTCCAGCCCCAGGAATTGAGAGAACCGCATTTTCATGCTCCCAGCCAGCGGCGCGGCCATCGTGCTCACCCCGGGAATGAACTTGTCGAATAACAGCGTGAGCCGTCCACGTTTATAGAACGATTCCGCGGAGCGCAGAACGCATCCTTCCGGATCGACAGCAACCTGGCACAGAAACTTCAAGATCGTCCACCCCATATGGCGGCCGAGGATGTAAAGAAGTGAGTCGGCCGACAACATCGCGGCGATCGCACACAACGCGACCGCCGGCCCATACAGGGTTCCCGCAGCAACAGCAGCTCCGCCCGCAACAAGAGCCACCGCGCCCGGTACGGGCACACCGATGGCTTCCGCAAAGACAATCAGCCAGATGACGAGGTATCCGTAGTGCACGATCAATGACGAGAAGTCATTCATGGGTCAGGTCTCAAGGCTAGCATGCACAAGCGAAATGCGGTCCAATGGTGTCACCGGATTAACACTCGGCACGAACAACGATCGATCCTCACCAGACCGCCATGAAGCTTTCCTACAGGTTCAATTTCCTGGACTGGTCGAGCAAATATTCTGAAGCCCGCCAGGACAGCGCCAGGATCGTCGCCGTAGGATTCTTGTCCGGATTCGTGGTAAAAGACGCGCCATCCGTAACAAATAGATTTCTTACGTCGTGCGCCTGGCAAAATCCGTTGAGAGCCGAGGTCTTGGGGTCGGAGCCCATACGAACGGTACCGACCTCGTGCGCCACGCCACCCGGATGGAGATGCCCCCAGCGGCTCGCCGGCGAACCTGTACCGCTCACCGGCGTTCCCCCTGCTGCCTCGATGATCGCTCGAAAACTCTCGTCCATATCCGCCGCCATCTTGACGTCGTTTTCGCTCCAGGCGAAGTGAAAGCGCAATACCGGGATGCCCCATTGGTCCACTACATCCGGATCAATCTCGCAGTAGCTCAGTTCATTCGGGATCATCTCCCCGCGACCTTCGAGGTTCACAAACGATCCGTATTTCTCGCGGCAGGCCTGCTTAAGCCCACTGCCGTAACCCTCCACTTCCTGCAACACTCCGTTGAACATCTCGACCCGCGGCATGTTGCGTCCGCCGTAGATCTCGACGTGATAACCGCGGAGGAATTTGTTTTTCCGGTCGTATTTCCACCACGGCACATAAACGTGAACCGACCCGGTGCCGTCGTGGTTATGGCGCGGCAGCTTTGTAAGCTGCGGAAAATATCCAACCACGCTGCTCGATGGTGAATCCATGAGGTAGCGGCCGACGACGCCGGAGGAGTTGCCGAGCCCGTTGGGGAATAACGCGGACTTTGAATTGAGCAACAGGCGCGCCGATTCGCAGGCGCTGGCGCCGATCACGAAGGCGCGAGCTCGAACCTGTTGCTCGGTTCGAGAGGTCTTGTCGACGTAGGAAACCGCTCGGGCTTTGCCGTCAGCCCCCACCAGAATTTCCCGCGCCATAGCATTCGAAATGATCGTCAGGCGGCCGGTTGCTAATGCGGCAGGAATCAAGGTTTGGCTGGAGCTGAAATTCGAATTCATTACGCAGCCCCTCTCGCACTGGTTGCAGTAGTGGCAGGGGGGCCGTCCATTGAGGCTTCGGGTGAGGATAGCGGCGCGTCCTGAGATGCAGGGGATACCAAGCTTTTCGCAGCCGCTGCGAATGATCACATCGGAGCAGCGAGGAAGGGGAGGCGGCTGAAAGATACCGTCCGGCGCGCTGGGGATGTGCTCCCTGGTGCCGTAGACGCCAATGTAGGCGTCCGACTTGTCGTAGTAAGGTGCCAGGTCCTGATAGCTGATTGGCCAGTCGTAGCCGGCGCCGTCGAGCGAGCGCCCTTTGAAGTCTGCCTCGGCCATGCGCAGCCAAACCCGTGTAAAGTGGTTGGTGCGACCCCCAAGAATGCGCGCACGGTCCCACCCGAAGGGAGAACCCGGTGCGTTGGTGTACGGCTCACCCGGGATATGGCCAGAGATAAACGCCACGTCCAATTCGTGGCTGCCGGAAGAATCGTAGCCACTGCCGCCGATTCCGGCGCCGCGATGAGGAAGCTGATAAGGCCATAAATGCTCGCTGAAGTGCTTGGCAGGATTGAGCAGGGGTCCGGCCTCGAGCATCACTACTTCGAGCCCGCCCTCAGTCAGCACTTTCGCGGCTATTCCTCCTGCCGCCCCCGAGCCGATGATGCAGACGTCGTACACTTTCTGAGAACGAATGATCTGAAGCATGGCTGGTTCACGTCCGTCAGTTCATTGTGCTCTTGCGATGATGCCTTAGCAAAAAACTGCCGAGTGGTTGCAGCGGGCGAATTAATGGACAGGATTTCGCAAACAGACGGAACTGGCGCTTTGATCGTCGCTGAACGGCAAAAGTGGCAGTCGCGTTTGTCCGTGAAACTCCTCCCGAAACTCCAGACAAGTGCGACGCTTTAGAAGGTGCTGTTCCAATAGGCGTGCTGCCCGAGATAAAGGTCGTCCGCGACATTCTTCAATATGGCGCGGCGCACGTCCAAAACGTTCATGGCTCCCTGCGTTCTATAGAGCACTTCGCCTTTGGTTCCAATCAGAACTGTGTATGGAGCGCCACCCGCCCACCCCGTGCCGAGAGCTTTTACCGCATCTGCCGCATCGTTGCTGTTAAAGAGATAGTTCTTATTAAACGCGTGCTGTTTCTGAAGAAACGCCGAGACCAATTGCTTCTCGTCAGGATTGTTGATGCTTAGCGTGACGATATTCAACGGCCGGTTTGCATACATACGGACCATGGTTTGCAATTCCGGGAATTCTTCGACACAGGGCCCGCACCAGGTAGCCCACACGTTCACGAGCAAAAGCTTGTCCGTGCCGGCATTCTGGCGCAAACTCCTGAGCTGATCGGCGGAGATCAAATCCAGGGTTACCGGCCTCTCGTTGAAACGGGTAATCTCATTTTCGACGTTGGCCGCTTTGTAGGCCCACTTTGTAGAGCAGCCAACCGCGGGCGTATCGCTGACGGCGACCGGCTTTCCAGCAAGCAGCGCATCGATGGCATCTCTGGCTTCGTGTTTCGTCGCCAGCTCCTCACGTTGATTGCTGTCAATCCGTCCCTCGTAACGCAGAATGCGCTGCTGATCAAAAATGAACGCATGGGGCGTTGCCGTCGGTCCGTACTTGAGCGCGACCGCCTGAGTAGCGCCATCGTACAGATATGGATACGTGAAGTGCCTGTAGGCCGCGCGTGCCTTCATATCTGCAAAAGAATCGCCTACATCGGTGTATCCGTATTCGCTGAGCTCCTCTGCTTTCGGATCATTCCCCATGATCACAACCACGGCGACTCCCCGGCCCTGATAGTCCGTGAATAGCTGCTTGATTCGTTTTTCGTACATCTGTGCGACCGGGCAGTGATTACAACTGAAAATAACAACGAGGATCTTGCTCGACGCATAGTCTTTGAGGCCATGCGATTTTCCATCGACTCCCGGCAGATTAAAATCCGGCGCATGCGAGCCGATTTTTAGAATGGGAGGGACATCGCTACCCGTGTGCGGAACGTCGTCCTGCCCTCGTCCTGCAGGGCATGAAAGAAAGGCTAAGCCGAGAGCGATCATTGTCAGCCAGGAATGTGACCTAAGCCTGGCCTCCCTGGCTGGTTTGGTTGCAAAGCGATCTAGGTACACAGAGCCTCCCTTCGAACACCTGCAGTCTCAAAAGATTATGATCGTCGCCGCTTCCCTTTTACTGCTCGACGGCTAGCCAAGTCAATCAGCACGCCACCCCACTCGACTTCTCAGGACTCATATGACCGCCGTCACCCAAACCCATACGTGAACAACGACCTAGTTTTCCGTGGGGGTCTCCTCGATGTGATCGATCACCAGCACGGGGTAAGAACGTTTGGTCTTTTCCAGTTTGAGACCCAGCTGCTTGTTAACCGCGTCGAAGACGGAAAGCGCCCCATTGGGGTCGGAGTTGGCGGCATCTCCGGGGGTGGGAAGAATCTTATCGGCGGAGCTGAAGCTGAGCGTGAAATCGTAGGAGCCCTTCAGACCCGTGCCGTCCATCACCGTGTTGTAGATATAACCGTTGGCTACGTGCTGCAGCTCGTCGCCGATCTGGGCGACTGTCATGTTCTGGCAGGTGAGAAGGCGGTTAAGGATGGGATTCGCGCTGCGGGGATCTTTGCCGTCCGGACCCGGGCCCTCCTTGCATTTGGTGCGTTCGGTGGGATCCGTGGTGGGCTTGAGTTTGGGGTTGGCAGCGACCAGGGTGTACGCGGTGACGGGGCGGTCCTCCATATGCCACTTCATCTGAAAACGCTCGCTGATCATGGCCCGCATCATGCTGCGGAGGTCTTCGTAGTTGATGAGTCTGGCGGAGGAAAACTTGTCCACCCGAACATTAGCTCCAGCCTTGGCGGTGATGTCGAACTTGGCGTCATCGAGCCATTTGGGCGCGTTGGCGATCCCTTCCTTATTGCTGGGGTTGATGTCCCAGGCAAAGTTAATCAGGAACCTGAGGGGAATGGCGCGAGTCTCGACCTGGTCACCGGTGATGCGGCCGTAGCCCTTCTCATCAGGGGCGCTGGGCTTGATGACGCTGACCTCGAACGCGGCCGCAGGCGGCTCGGGAAGGGCTTGGTTGATGTTGGCGACGTTGGGGGTCGGGGTTTCGTCAACGCTGGCAACCTGGAAAACCGGCCGGGGGGCGGTCTTTAGTTCCAGCTTGAGTCCTAGTTGTTTTTCTACGGCGGCAAAGATGGAGATGCCATCCGCACCCTGCTTTTCCAGCAGATTGCGCGGGGTCCATTTAATGCTGAAGTCCCAGGCGCCGGCAAGGTTGGTTTCGTCCACCACCGGTTGATCGAGATACCCTCCGGCGAAGTTGTGGAGCGTGTCGGCGAGAGCCGGCATGGTGAGATGCTTGCAGTTGACGGTAATGTACAACGGTGCGTCGGGAGGATTGTTTGCTGGCGGAGGAAGAGGGACGCAGGAGCTATCGCCCGAACCGTCCGACTCCGTCATCTTCGGTTTTCCGGAGCCGGCGGAGAGGATGTAGGTGGGCAAAGGAGCGGTACCAGTTTTGACAACCAGGTGAAAGCGGTCGGCGAGGAGACCGCGCAGCATGAGCTTGACGTCCTCCGGTGTCGTACCGGGCGGCACTTTCGCGCGGATGTCGTAGCGATCGCGCTCCAGCCAGGTGGGCCCTCCGTGCACATTCGCGACATCGACGCCGTAGGCAGTGGCAATGAGGTCAGCCATCGTGGCCTGGGTAAGGAAATACCGGTCGCCCTGGATGGAGTTGCCGTGCATAAAGGGATTGGACGTGAATGGGCTGGCGTGAACGTCGGCGATGACGAAGGACTTGGGGACGGCCGTGGTCTGAGCGTGCGACGAGATGGAGAGAATCGCGAAAAGGGCGAGAGCTGTTCGCATCCGGGAAGCCTCCGGGTGGCGCGGATCGCGTGCTGATGCTACCTAGGTTAACGCGGAAATGAGGGTCGCGTTATCAGATCGTTTCGCGGGCCCCAAGCGCAATGCGAATTCCAATCTCGCTGGTGTCCGATTGTGGGCTATCCGGACAGAATCCCATTTTTTGGGGGATTATAGCATCGCTGTTTGATCGACTCGGCGATGAGGCGGTCGTCCAGTGCCGGCACTTCCGGACACCAGTTCGTACCAATCGCCCATTCCCCTTGACATTCTACTGGAACTGCGATTAGAGTCGCCTAGAATGTCTACTAAAGACAGGCCTGATCGCGTCGAACTGCTCCAGGGGACTCTCGATCTGCTAGTCCTCCGCTCGCTCCTACTGTCCCCGCTACACGGGCATGCAATCGCCAAGGCGATCGAACGCAATTCAGAGGATGTACTTCTTGTAGAACAAGGGTCTCTCTATCCTGCGCTTCACCGACTTATCAAGCGAGGCTGGATCACGGCGGATGATGGGATTTCAGAGAACAATAGACAAGCCAAATTCTATCGGCTCACGGCGAAGGGCCGAAAGCAACTTTCCATCGAGACATCGAAGTGGGAAACATTTGCGTTGGCCATCAGCAAAGTCCTGCGCCCCACGGAATAGGCTGTGCGATGAAGAAGCATGACCACCTGGACGGCTTGGAGCACGAACTCCACGATCACATCGAAGCAGAAATTCAAGACAATCTCGCCCGCGGCATGTCCCCGGATCAAGCACGTTATGCCGCACGCCTGAAACTTGGCAATATATTGTCCATCCGTGAAGAAGTTTACTCAGTCTGGCACCGGGTGTGGCTGGAACAGCTTGTCCAGGACATTCGTTTCGGCTTACGAACGCTGCGCCGCAATCCAGGCTTTACAGGGACTGTCGTATTAACTCTTGCTCTCGCAATTGGCATGAATACCGGCGTGTTCAGCGTCATCGAAGCGGTGATCCTGCGTCCACTCCCCTATCCCGATGCCCATCGCCTGATCTGGCTCGCGAGTTACACCACTGACGAGCTGAGCGAGCACGACAATCTTGTCAGTAGAGTCGACTATTCCAATTGGAACGATCAGTCGCGCACGATGGAAAGTACGGCCGCGTATGGCAATCAGGATCTGGCTATGATGTTCCGCGGGCGGCCGACACAGGAGCGTGTCGCTTCGATTGCCGGCGGCTTCTGGAGCCTCGCTGGCGCACAGGCATCGCTCGGAAGACTCTTTCGCGAGGGTGAACCGCACGCAATAGTCCTTTCGCATGCATTCTTCGAACGTCGATTCCATGGCGATCAGAACGTTCTGGGACAAACCGTCAGTCTTAACGGTTTCCCCTATACGATTGTCGGAGTTTTACCGAGCCGCTTTCAATTTCTATTCCCCAAGCAATACTCCAGCGGAGATGAATCACGAGACATCGACGCTTTTGTTGCCTTCCCGCCGTCCGTCATGCGCATGCCCAATGCCGGTTCTAGCGCATGGGAATCGGTCGTCAAGGAGGTTGGGCCGACGCCCTACTACGTTTCGGTGATCGGACGGCTTCGCGCCGGCGTCTCTCTCGAAGCCGCACGCGCCGAAATGAACACCTTTTACACCCGCGTATTGCAGCAGCAGTCGCCGTCCGAGCGTCCTTACACCTGGCACCGCGCATGGCGCATGAAGATGTTGCAGGACAAGGTTGCGGGCGGCGCACGTCGCGCTTTGCTCGTCCTGCTTGTCGCAGGCGGATTTGTCCTCTTCATCGCCTGTGCAAACATCTCCAACTTATTGCTTGCCCGTGCTTCCACCCGGCAGCGTGAGATAGCTCTGCGCGTGGCCATGGGGGCTCGGCGCGTGCGTATCGCTCGGCAATTTGTTACCGAGAGTCTGTTGCTCGCGGCGCTTGGCGGTGCTACTGGATTGCTCCTGGCGAAGGCAGCGATCTGGCTCATGATCCACTCCTGGCCACAAGCTATACCGCGATTGATCGAAGCACGAATGGACTTGCCAGTTGCCCTGTTTACGCTTGTCATCGCCTGCCTTACCGGTATACTTTTTGGCCTTGCTCCTGCAATCATGCTCTGGCTAGGCAGCGTGAACAGTGCCCTCAAAGACGGTGATTGCGGTATGTCGGGGACCGCCCGCCGTATCACTCTCCGTAGCTTTCTAGTGGTCACCGAAGTCGCCACAGCAATTGTCCTGCTCACAGGAGCCGGGCTCATGGTTAAAAGTTTCTGGAGGATGAATGAGAATCCGGCCGGTCTGAACCCTGCCAGTATCCTCACCATGCGCGTCTCCCTCGCTGGCGCACAATACAATCAATGGCCTGCGCAGCAGTCTTATATTCGCGCGCTGTTGACTCGCCTGCAATCCGTTCCTGGCGCCCAAGCCGTGGGAATCAGCGGCGCGGTTCTGCACACAAACGTCAAGGTGGAAGGCCTTCCGGGCGCTCCGCCGGATCAAACCTTCGCCAGTATCCGCGGCGTGTCCGCTGGATATCTTCATGCCATGGGCACACCACTGCTCGAGGGGCGGTGGCTGAACGACGCCCAGATGTTGGATGACGTAATTATCAATGAAACCTTTGCTAGGAGCCTATCCCGCAATGGCAACGTCCTTGGGAGACACATCAGTGGGAGCTTCTTAAGCGGTACGATCGCGGGTGTAGTCGCCGATTTCAAATACTCTCAACTGGACGCTGAGCCATTGCCGGAAGTCTATACATCCTATGAGCTTGCTCCTGCCACGACCCCGCTGACGATTGACCTTTTCGTTCGCATGGCAGACGGAGCAAAGCCAGATGCCCATGAGCTTGAGAAAATAGTCGCGGGCATAGACGGAACGCAACCAGTCTATGATGTTGAAACGTTGCAGCAGTCACTCTCAAACTCAATCGCCCCGCGAAGATTCAATCTTTTCCTGATGGGGATCATCGCAGGCATCGCCTTGCTTATGGCTTCGGTCGGCATCCACGGCGTCGTCGCCTACTCCGTGGCGCAGCGGACCAGAGAAATCGGGGTGCGCATGGCCCTTGGAGCCACACGACCCAATGTATTGTTCATGATTGTCAATCAAATCCTTGGACTCGCCACCGTGGGCGTCTTGATTGGCATTTGCGCCGCTTTAGCTTTGACGCGGTTCATGCAGAGTCTCCTCTATGACGTGGGCCCGCGCGACCCCGTCACTCTTGCCTCGGTGGCGATGGTCCTAACATCAGTCGCGTTGCTAGCTTGTCTCGGTCCAGCGCTTCGTGCCTCTCGTGTTAACCCCGCCATTGCTCTACGGCATGAATAGCTCCATTGGCTTCGCAGGGCTGCGCGCTTGAAAAACGGGGGAACTTGAGTCCGCTCGGCCTCGAGCCGAGCCGGGAAAGTTACCGAGACTTTTCAGCTTATTCGCGGCAACGCCTTGTGAATGTCTGATCCCCGAAAGCCTATGGGTCAGTCGAGGACGAATTGCTGCAAACTTGCTTGTGAATACACCGTTATCAATGCAGCGACGTAAAAGTCTTCAGAACTTCAGCGAAGGGCCACCTCAAAAAAACTCGTTACTCTGGAACTGGTACTCCGGCTTCGCGATGATCTGCGCCTCGCCGTGTCCGGAGCAGAAGTGACAGTTATACAGTTACGAATGTAGAGGCAAATTGAGGACACCGCAGGGACGCCCCCCTTGCGTCGTCGGACGGGCTGCGGTCTGGTCGGGCAACGCCCCAAGAAAGCTTGAAAACTGCAGCAGCATTCACGTTCGCATCGGAGTGCTACTGCTCTACCTGTCACAAGAGACAGTGGTAGGCTTCGCTCGGCGGCGAGTAATCTGTGCATGAGAAAACAAGCTGGTCAAGAGCCTGCTTATAAGATTCGGCCCAGATCTATCTTCTGAGGGAGCGAAGGTGCTTTCTGGCGGGAGCGCTACGATTTGTTACCATTCCCTAATTTCCCACACCAGGTTTCAATAGGCGAGAAGGAGTAGGAGATCCGAACGCGTTCGTGGGGGTCAAGTAGGAGAGACGTTCATGAGTCACGACATCAAAACAGATGAGCCAAAGCCGAAGGAGGACGAAGGTTTCCTCCGTCGTCTGCTCGACCGGATCGATCCGTCTGCCGGCGATGCCCATTCGGGATCGGCTAGGAAATCCACACTCGACCTGGGTGATATCCAGGGGATCATTCTCCGCGGTTACAGGATGCCCATGGTGAGGCATTTCTTGCTATCGGTCGGAGTTCCGGCGCAGGCACGGAAGATGCTGGGGCGACTGGTCAGTGGTGACGAGGCGGACGCGCCGCAGATAACCACTGCAGAAGAGTGGCAGGTGGGGCTTGCACCAGGTCCGGGAGACAATCCCGCTGAAGCCCCATGTCACAAGCCCGACTACTGCCTTAATCTGGGCATCACCTGGCCGGGGCTCATCGCATTGGAAATCAAAGATCGAGCCCCTACGCTCTCCTTCGAGTCGTTCCACTCCTTCATGGCGGGAGCGGCGGAACGAGCGGCATTTGTGGGGGATACCGGGGCGAGTGCGCCACAGAACTGGGCCGGCGGCTTCGGGACGGGGTCCGACCACGTGTTGGTAACGCTTTACGCCATCAGTCCGGAGGCAATGACTAGCTACAGCGAACGCCTGTCTGCTCTGTTTGCCGAAGGCGACGCTTTTCGGGAGATCTACCGCGCCGACGGGATGGCGTTAACGGAGGTGATTGATGGCAAGCCCACCTTCACCTCCAGGCTCCACTTCGGCTACACCGACGGCATCAGCATGACCACAATTCGCGGTGGTCCACTCAAGTACAAACCCGATCATCAGCAGCCGTGCGAACCGTGGCTGTTTGTTTTACAGGACGGAGCTGAGAATTACACCGTGCCCGAGCCCCGGGAACTCGGCCTCAACGGCAGTTTCTCTGTTTTCAAAATCATCGTGACCGACGTTGTCGGGTTCGAAAATAATCTCCAAAAGAACAAGGACAAGATCGACCCCGAACTGCTTGCCGCGAAAATGTGTGGGCGGTGGCGCAACGGCGTTCCCCTTGCCTTATCACCAGAGACTGATAACCCCGCCGGCGGCCTTTCGCCCGACCAGCTAAACAATTTTGAGTATGTCAACGCCGATGGCTCAGGGGATCCCAGGGGGCTTCGCTGTCCCGTTGGGGCGCACATACGCCGGGTAAATCCTCGCGGCCAGCCAGTCCAGGGACAGGGAGAACCTGGCGGGAGCAACAATGCTCACCGAATGATCCGTCGTGGTATGCCGTACGGGCCGGTCTATGATCCGACTCAACCCTATGACGGTATCGAGCGCGGGCTTCTGGGTTACTTCATCAACGCAACCATCGAGAACCAATATGAGTTTGTATTGCATAACTGGGTCAACGACAGCGAGTTCGCCGGAGCAGTCAGGCTTGACCCTAAATCGAAGGATCCTATCGTTGGCACACAAGACCCAGCGGAAAGTATTTTTGTGATTCCCCAGGCGAATGGTGCTCCCCCGATCGAGATCACCGGCTTCTCAAGCTTCCTTAGGACGAAAGCCACGGCGTACTGTTTCTTGCCCAGCACCACCGCTATCAAATTTATTTCTGGACTGGTTTGACTTTCAGGCAATGCGATCGCCAGCGTGAAGAGAACACCTGTCACTTCTGCCAGTCGCAGGGGCACTGAACTCGCCCTAATCTTTCAGCAGACTCCGGGGCCCCAGAAGCGGAAGTCGAACAGCTCGACGCCCGTAGAACTGGCAAGATTACCCCCGAGAAACGGACTAATTAAATGCTGGCATCATCCATCGGATGGATACTCATAATTTCAGGCATCGGGACGGCTGCCGGCGGGCTTGCCGGACTGTTCTTCCCTCGAACTGCTCTGCAATTGCTGTTTGGAGTGAAGAGCTCAGACGGCGTGACGATGTTCTTCGTTCGGCATTGGGGAGCGCTGCTCTTCGTGGTCTGCGCACTGACCGTATATAGCGGCTACGTTCCCGCTTCCCGCGTTCCGATCTTGACCGCTGCCATCATCGAAAAGTTTGCCATCGTTGCACTGATCTTCCTCGGCCCCTTTAAGCGAACGATCGCTCTGACGGGTGTCGGGATCATGGACGGAGTATTAGCCATCCTGTTCACTGCGTATCTTGCGGGGCTCTAATGCCCCAGTGGCTTCAGACTGACCCACTACCGAAGCGTGAGTCGCTGTGGGTCTACTTGCATGAGGTTGATTCGTGCCTCCACAAGGCCTAAAGCAGCGCTGCCCCGACCTTGAAGTCCTGACCGGTCGGGTGGCTGATCAGGGGCCCGTCAGCCAAAAACATGCCCACCTCTCGCGGTCAGGAATGATAGTTCCCCGGAAGGGAAAGTAGGATATTCGGAACCGTAATCGTTTCTAAACCTTGAGACCTATCATCTTGCACAGGTGTCCGACCCTCCGCGCTGCCTTCCTTGAGGACATACAACACCGCAAGGCTGAGCTATTTGTCATCAGTCTTGCCCAAATTAGCTTTTTCGCGGCGGTTCCAAACATCCATCAGCAACAACATCGCATGGAAGCGCAACTCCCCACTTTGTCATCCCGACCGAAGCGTAGCGAAGTGGAGGGACCTGCGGTGCGCCTTGACACCAAACAAAGGCCATCTTTACTTCGCCACTCCGCTGAAACAAACGTCTACCACTAATCTGGACAGCTCTGATTTGTCATCGAACCTCTCCTCTTGCTCCTTCTAAAACGGACGAGCCGGGCCGATCAGCGGCACCTTAACCGGCTTTGCCATTCCGTAGAAGACCACCACCCCTTGGCCCGCCCCGAGCGTTTGTACTGCTTCATCTGTCTTGCCCAGGGCGTCCTTGTAGTCCTGCCAGTTATTAGTGACCCAGAGATCCCCGGCGGGACCGATGCCAACGTCCACCTGCAATTGCAATCCGCCGCCGACGTAACCGCCTGCAGGCGAGATGGCGTCACCCGTCTTTACGCCCGGCGGGCAGTGTTCGGTGCGGAAGCCACACAACTCTACTATTCCGGCCGACGAGGAGGCGAAGTTGGAGATCCAGACGTTATCATTGCCGTCGACTGAAGCCGCCCAGGGCCCGACTATCCCTTTGCCATACACCGGCGAGAACGGCGCCTCGGTGCCGTCGGGGCGCAACACCGTAACGCTGCCGCCTTCGTAGCCGGATTTCTCCTCGGCCATGGCAGGAACCAGGACTTTGGTCGCTCTTGCCCCGGCGTCGGGGTCGTTGTCGAAGTTGAATTTGAATGCGGCCAGCATTTCCCCGAATTTCAATTCCCCCTTGGGCGAGCTGCCCAGTTTGTTCGTCACCCAGACGTTGCCCAGGCTGTCGATAGCGAGGCCGCTGGCAGAGTATCCTACCTTGAACGTTTCGACTTTGCTGGGATCAGAAGCTGAGAAACGAACAACTTTGTCCGTGACGGCATTGGTAATCCAGATTCGGTCCTGCTGATCAATGGCCAGGGCGAAGGGCCCGACAAGTTTGCAAGGGTTCTTCAGCGGATCGCCGGTCTTGTTCTGGCAGTAGAACTGGACCTTGGATGGATCACCCTGGGGTAGTTTCAGAACCTGGCCCTTGATCAGGTCCAGCGTCCAGATGTCGCCGCCAGGCGTGGCGATGATACCCTGCATCTGGCTGATCTGGCGGTTAAAGTTCCAGCCCTCGGGTGGCGAAAGCGGCTTGCCGCTCTTATCGAACTTCGAGATGTTCTGGCCGGTAAAGCTGGTGACCCACGCGTTGTCCTGAGCGTCGACCGCCAATCCGAAACCGGGGCCTGCCAGACCTCCGCCGCTGAAGCCCAGGGGGCTAGGCGAAAGCGGCTTACCATTGGGAGCGAACTTGCTGACGTTGCCGGTCCATGAGGCGTCCTGGTTTTGCGCGCCGACGGAGAAGTTGTCGGCAACCCAGGCATTGCCTTCGCTGTCGAACATGAGCTTGCCGCCCCCGCTCACGCCACCACCCGTGAACTTAAGCGGGAACACGAAGGCGCTGGGAGCGAACGTGAGATACGGCAGGTACGGTGTATCCCGCAAGAGCTTGCCGGGAATGCCGGGCTTCGGCAGGGGATAGAACTCGTTCAGCAGCGCGAATATTTTGTCCGGCTGGTGCCAGGGAAACGATGCGACCACTTCCGCCGCAAGAAGCGTATCCGGTGGAGCGCCGCCGCTGGGAGGCGTAGTCGCCGCGAAGAACTGGCTGCACGCATCCGGCCTCACTCGCGTGATACAACCGGCCATCACGTTGGCCAGTGTGCCGAAGTTGGCCATCGTCGGTGTCTGCGCGCTGTTGAGGGCATCGAGAATCGTCGGCCCCCAACTGCCTGTTTCTAAATCAACGAAGTTGGGCACGTTGCCCGCGGCAATCCGCAGCTGGAGCGGGGAGCCCTTGATAGTGGTGTTGTCGATGAACTGCGCATGGGTCACCACCGACGCAATGGTAGTGAACTCGTTGATGGTGACGCGGGCTGGGGGATTGCTTCCCAAGACCGTGATCAGCGCAATCGCCGGATTATCACCAGCTCCTTGATTGGCTGCGGATACGCCACCAGTAGCCACCAAAAAGAGGCTGCCGTCAGGCGTGTCAGTGCTATGGATCACGAACCGTCCATCGTTGTCGGTTTTCGTCTGTGCGAGTTGTTTGGGCTGGCCTGCGCTCGCTGCCAATAGGGTCACCGTCGATTGGGCGATGGGCTTGCCCGCACCCAACACCTGGCCGTTGATGTCGGCGGCAAAAGCCCGTGTTACACACAACAAGGTGCAAAGCATGATCACCGCGAACATCGGTCTTGGAACAGCTGATCTCCATTTCATGTCGTTTTCCTTACGTACGAAGATGAGTCGCGAATCTTTGAGCGCAGTGAATAGGGTCACTTGGCACTTCTGTTCCATTCATTTCCCGATTGATTTGCCTGAAAGACAGGCACCGGAGGGGCCATGCTCATCCTCCGGTGCGTAACCCTGAATCGTTGGTTCGAAAGACTTGGCGATCAACTCGAAACAGCTCCTACCTTAGCGTCGGTGACTAGGGCCCTGACATCTTGAACCGCCAAGCCCGGATAGGCACTGTAATACCCGATGCCGGGGCGATTCATTGCCCCAGAAAAATCCAGGAACGCCTTGGCATTCTTCGCGACAGGGGTTGGCGGCGGATCACTGACATACTTGAACATAAGGTCGAAAACCGGCCCGATCTTCTCCGTAAAGTCCCCAATGTACTTTTCGAAAGTACCGTCGAAGATGGTGAAGAAGCCGAGGTGGGTGTCGGCGAGGGGGACAAAGTGAGCGAAATGCAATGTGCCAATGGAATCCGCGCCTTCCGTCATCGTCTTCGCCGCGGCTTTCAAAACAACGTCCTCAAAGATAAAGGCTTTCAGCTTCGATTTCATAGGCAAAGCGATCAGCAAGGGGGTCTGCTCACTACTACCCTTGAAGCCCGTTGCCCGAGCGGCGGCCTTGATGTCCTGAACCGAAGAGTTCGCAAAAGCGGTGTAGCCGATGAGGGGATTCGATGAATGTTGTTTCACCCATTTGATGAACGCATCAGCGTTGCCGGCCACCGGCGTCGGAGGAGGGTTCTCGACGTGCTTGAAGATGGCGTCGAACACCGGCCCGGCAGACTTCGCCAGATCTCCGCTGAACTTTTCGAGATCGCCGTCAATGTCGGCGAGGAAGATGAGCGAGTTATCGTCGAAAGGCAGGAAACGGGAGTAATGCACGGACCCGATGGCATCCTGCGCTTTCGTGAAGTCGCCCATCAACTGTGGGAGCTCTTCTGCAATCGCCCTTGCATCTGCCGGCGATTTAATCGGAAGGGTAATCGTGAGATGACTTTGAATTAAACTCATACTCTGCTCCTTTCAGGTGGTCAAAGCAAAGCGACTTCGTATTGAATCCTAACGTTCACAGGTTTAGTAGCTTTGCTCTGGGTTAAGGGTTAAGGGTTGATTCGTTCCATTGAATCGCTGCATCCGACCTCGCAATGTACGCAAGAGTCAGTCACGCGGAAAAAATCACTTTCTCGATATTCAGTTCACTCCGTTACAGGCTGACGGGTAACTGTCACTTGCGACAGGGGCGAGAACACTGCGTACTGAAACTTGTCAGCCCTTGAGGTCATCCTTAACCGAGTATGCTGCCAGGTTTCGGCCGGTCTTAAAGATTGGGCCACCCGACAAGAAGCAGTAAACAAGGCTGTTATGAAACGATAATCTCAGCATCAATGCGAGCGAATTGAGGATCAAACCGTCTGTCATGGTTAGACATTCTTTCCAAGTCTCTACGCAAAACTGAGGACGGTTCATATGCTCACGAAGTACCTCTTCATAGCCATAGCGTTTTTCGGCGTCACCAGCTCCCAGCTTGTTTCGCAGCAAGCGGCATCACTAAGCCTTCAACCCCCCACCGTCACATCTGGGAAAGACGGTATCTTCGCAGCTTTCCAGACTCACGCTGTAGTGGCGCTCGGCGACATTCATGGGATGGCGCAGGAGGAGGACTTCTTTGCTGAGTTGATTCGCGACCTGCGCTTCGCGAAGGAAGTTGGGAATGTAGTCGTCGAGTTTGGCGATGCCACGGAGCAAGAAACGATTGACCGCTACGTCGCTGGAGAGGACATTCCTTATCGGCAACTTCGCCGGGTGTGGGCAAATACGGCAGGCTGGTTCCCCACCGTGACCGCGCTGGGATATATGAATTTCTTCGCAGAAGTCCGGTTCGTCAATTTAACCCTGCCATCAACGCAACGTATCCATGTCTGGCTTGGCGATCCCCCTATAGATTGGTCTAAAGTCAAAACAAGTTCGGATCTTGCTCACCTTGCAGACCGTGATCAATATGCTGCTGAGCTGATTACGTCCAACTTGCTAGCCAAGAATAAGAAAACCCTTGTCATCTATGGTGTGGGTCACATGTCAGGCCCGAAATCTTTGGTGACTTTGGTCGAGAAGACCTATCCCGGCAGTGTCTTTGTGGTTATTCCGTATTTCGGCTTTGTTCAGAAGTCATGCTCTGACGCTTTCGAATCCAAAGTTCAAACGTGGCCATCTCCAGCACTCGCTACTCCTGTGCGAAACAGCTCGCTTCAAGGCGAACTTCAGGCGACCGGGTGCCATTTCGTAGATGCGTCTGATTTTCATTTCGACAAAACCGCAACGGATGCTCAAATAGCCGCCGAAATCGCAAGAACCGATGGCCAGGTTTCTGGCATTGCAGGAGATGCCTTGCTCTATCTAGCTCCGGCGGTTTCTCTCACACAATCTCCCCTATCCCCGGACCTTTACCTGGACTCGGATTTCCGCAAAGAGATCGGCAGGAGGTTTCAGATGCTTACGGGAGAACCGATGAAATGGCCAACCGCTTCCGACAATCCCGTGTCGCCCCATTTTGTGCGTGCCTACGGGCAAGCACTTCCCCGTCCGAATTAGCGCTTTGTGCGGCGCCGCGGAGAAATTGCTTGTAGCTGGTCCCATGGAAGCGGATCAATATTGGCCTCGCCGGCCAAACAACGCGCGTCTGATACCCGTGAAAATAGCGGATCGAAAAGACTAACCTTCCGATTTGCCGGTTATAAACCTTTAGAGCCTTGAGCGAAACGATGCAGCACGTACTTTTTCGGGCTTGTCTTTTGACGCAAGAAACCACAGTGTAGTCGCTGTTCCGATGAAATATGGAAAGCGCAGAAGCGTACTCCATGTTCCAAAGCTCTCAATCACACCAAGCACCGTGAGGCTTCCCCAGTGCTCTGCATGGTTGGCAGGCTGCGGATAGTGGATATCGATCGCGAGCTTGCATGCCTGCGCCAGCGCAAAGGCTGCTAAACCCCACAAGAACCCCTTCCGAACCGATCGGAATAAAAGCTTGCCGTGTGCAAGAAGATGGAAAGTCGAATAGACAGCAACTCCGAGCCAGATGAAGAGCATGGCAACCACCGCACCAAATGCACATGCGCAAATAAACGACCATGGCCAGGGAATGCGCGAGGCATCGCCAACCAGGCTGTCCAAGCTGAAGCGCACTGGGAGCGGCAACCAGGCGGGGGAGAAGACCGACCATACGGCGGCAAAAAGCAATGTGAGGCGGTGGTCCCACACGTTCCGGCCCCAGGCTATTGCGATTGCCGCAATGACCTGATACCAGTACCAGTCCGCAGAACGACCTGTGCCAAATGCTTCCAATAGATCGCCCGAGAGCGCCTCGTTGCTCCCCCTCGACCTCAGATGATCCAGCATCCATGTCGCAAGCGCAGGTGGCTTCCTGTGGTTCATCTCTCCTCCAGATGGAATTCCAGTTTGAAGTCCGGGATTGTTCGCCAAAGTCTCGTCAACACGCGGCGCGTGTCGTGCACTTGGCGCAGCCCCTCTTTGGTGACGCGAAAATATCGCTTTGCTTTACCACCGCGTTCCGGCGTGGGATCTCCCAGGCTCGAAGTAATCAGGCCCTTTGCCTCGAGCCGTTCGAGAGCCGCGTAGACGCTTCCCACAGACACAATGCGCCCGCGATACTGTTCGAGTTCACGGGCAACTGGTACGCCGTAGGCCTCCTCGCCGAGATGAATCACAGCGAGAAGAAGCATCAGTTCAAACTCCCCCAAATAGCTTCGAGTGGCCATTAATTCAATAATAGAGAAGAAATCACGCATGTCAACTCCGGGAGAGGCTTCATGGTACCGAGGTGTCGATCTATTCATCCAAACACTGACTTGGCGACTAGAAGTCCTCGACGACTCTCCAGTCAGCGTTATCTCTTTTAAGAAGGAGAAAAGCCGCTCTACGCACTTACCAGGAAAGGAAGCCGCCGTCGAGTATGAGGGCCTGGCCGTTCATGTAATCGGATCCGGCAGAGGCCAGGTACACGATGGTCGCTTCCAGCTCCTCGAGCTTTCCCATGCGGGCCATCGGCACTTTCGCCAACAGTTTTTTCCCCAACTCCTTGTCTTCTTCAAAAGCCCATACGGTCTGGTCGGAGCGGAAGAATCCCGGAGCCAAAGCCACGACATTCAGTCCTCGCGGCGCCCATTCGACGGCTAACTCGCGGGTAAGTCCCAGCACCCCGGCCTTGCTGGCAACATAGGAAGCTTGGGAAATACAACTGGAAGCGCTAATGCCATACATGGAGGCGATGTTGATGATCTTGCCCGAGCCGGCGCGCAGCATGGGACGCGCCGCACTCTGTGCGCAATAGAATAAGCCGGTCAGATTGGTGTCGATGACGCTCTGCCATTGCACGGACGACATCGTCTCGGCCTCGGCCACCGCCGAGATGCCGGCGTTGTTTACCAGGGTATCCAGCCGGCCAAATGCCTCCAGGGCGCGGTCGACTACGGCCTCGGCATCCTTCACCTGGGTCGCGTCGGCCTTTAAGGGAATGACCGCTCCGCCATATTGCTCGAGATCCTGCGCCACATGCTGCAAACGTTCGAAATCGCGGGCGGTAATGAGTAGGTTGCATCCCGCCTTGGCTAGTCCTCGGGCAAAGCTGATGCCTAGGCCGCGAGACGCCCCTGTGACAATGGCCGATTTGCCGGCCAGGCTGAACTGCGAAATAAGGCTGGGATGCATAGTCAGTAAATCACTTTCACTGGTTCCCGCATTTTAGCGCTCTCCAGAATCGCCAGAATCACCTTCGAAACGCGCACGCCATCGTCCAGCGTCACCGCCGGCTCTTTTCCATCGGCCACGCAATCGACAAAATGCTTGATGCTTTCATACACAAAGCCTACATGGTGGCCGCCGATAAGGAGACTACCCGACACATCCGGCCGGTCGCAACCGTTGGAAAGGTACCGCTCGATGAGCTGGTTGTGGGTTAGATCCATACTAATCATTCCCTTGCTGCCTAGGATGTTGACTTTGAAATCATTCAACTTTGGGCTGGAATCCGGCATGATCCAGTGGTTCTCCAGGGTTGCGATGGGCCCCTTTCCGAATTCCAGGATCGTTTGATAGATATCCGCAACATCAAGACCCTGGTCGCGCAGCACTCCGGAACGGGATACTGAATAGACTCGTACGATCTCATCCTGGAACAGGTACCGCAATGTATCGACTGCGTGGCTCCCCAGAAACCAAAGGATGGAGCTCGCTCCGGACCATGCCAGCATCTTCAGCGGGACAGAGAACGGATTATTCAGCCGCAGATACCCTGAGACCAGATCGCCCAACTTGCCCTGTTCAATATCGTTTTTGGCCACCACCAGCGGCGGGCTCCAGCGGTTATGGAAATCCACCATAAACTTCACCCCCGCCTTGCTGACCGCCTCCGCGATGCGCGCCAGGTCCTCCTGCGTCGTGGCCAGCGGTTTCTCGACGATGATATGTTTGCCCGCGCGCGCCGCTTCCTCGATGATTTCGCGATGCGCGAAGTCCGGGGTAACGATGGCCACGGCGTCGATTCCACCGTCCTTTAGCATCTTCCGGTAGTCGGTATAGACGTCGCTTACACCGTATTGCGCTGCAGCCTTGCGGGCCCGCTCCTCGCTAAGGTCGCATACCGCGGCTAACACAGCACGAGAATACTCAGTGTAGGTCTGAGCGTGGATGTTGCCCCACGTGCCGGTGCCGATCAGTCCGACTCTCACTTTCTCCATAAGACAAGCCCTCATTTCTGAATGAAAGCGCGAACGAACCATCATTCGCCGCGCCACACTGACCTACTGCACCGACATGATAACCATTCCCTCAGTTTTGGTGCCCAAGGCGTCACTTTCCAGCGGAACCCCAATCCGGCCAAAGTGCCGGCTCCGCCGCTTCTTCCAAACGGCCTATGGTCGCAACCGACTCAACTGGGAACCAAGGTACCTTCCGGTTTAAGAAAGCCCACCTGGTGCTGGCGTTGGGGCTGATGGCTCCCCTCCAGAGCTTCGCCTCCTCTGAGGCGCCCTACTGCATCGCAGTGAACGGCGGCTTCGGCAATGGTTCTCAACACGCACCCGCGCGATGAGGAAGTAACAGAGCGCCGCCACGGTTACCAGAATTATTTTTTCGCTCTGGACGCCGCCCAAAACCCGTACTACTGTAGAAATAGGACCCACACGTCGGTGCCCTCTTATCACGACGGCGCTGCTTGGCCTTGCACCCGCGATCTACCCGTGCATCTGCCGCCAACCACCGAAAAGGCATCAGCGCTTGTCCGCATGATGACTTAGGTGTAGCAAGCAATAACGTGACACAAAAACGAAGGATCACGTCTGTCCGCAGCATTCCTGCGCCCAGCGATGCGCGCTTGCGGAGAGCGGAATCACTGCGTCAACAGGGTACGCCCAGCGCGTCCTCTTGATTAAGCACTTTTGACAACTTGGAAAACACCGTTCCCCGGGGACGCCTCCCAATTGCTGGTGGGAGCCCCCGCATTTATGCGGGGGAAGGGGCGCTTTAGCGCTCCGGGAAAAAGTCTCGACTCTGATCCCGCGCTTTAGCGCTGGCACTCCCGATAATCAAGTCGCCACATGAGGAAGGGGGCTTATCACGCTTACCACGCTTTTCACGCTCAATTTTTGCAGAACGGATGGGTTTGGGAAGACAAAGGGGGGGCTTATAGCGCTTATGGCGCTTTTAGCGCTCAATTTTTTAAATCGGCACATCGCGGGGCTTAAACCAACGTTAGTGCCCGTTCGGAAACGGCCGTGGCATGCCTGGCTTCCAATTAGGTATGGCGTATCCGTCCCGATTCGGCATTTTCACTTGCGGCAACGTCGCTTGGGCGAGGACTTCATCCTCCTGAATCACACCGTTCTTATAGAGCAGGAACGCCGTCAGCGAGTACACCTCGTCCGGCTTCAACGAGCCTTCCTGCCGGAAGGGCATGCCGCGATTAATGTAGTCCCAAATAACCGTCGCGTAAGGCGCATGCAACGCCATGACACTTCCCGGACCAATACATGGCTCAAGGCATGGTGTCGAGCTCTTCACAGGCGTTTCCGGCTTGATCAACATCGGAGCAAGGCCGCCCGAACCAGTCTGTCCGTGGCACATCGCGCATTTCTGGGCATAAATCGCCGCGCCCTCTTTTGCCGTTCCCTTCCCCGGGGGAAGATTCTTCCCATCCGGGCTGATGGTGATATCCTCGGCGCGAATCTCGTCGGGCGTCGGCGTCTTTCCGACGCCGTAGGTCGGCGATTGGGCCCACATAGCACCGCACGCGCACAAAACCAGCGCCGCCAGCAATGTACTAAATCGCATTGTGCACGCTCCCATCGCCCGCTACCCGCCACGGCTGAATCGTGTTATCCGATCCCTCAACACCGTGCGTCTTGTAATGATCCGGCGGCACCTTGAAAAACGCTGCCAATTGCGCCCGCGAAGGTTGCACCTGGCCAAGCTCATCAGTGCAGCGCGACTGCAGCACGCATTGCCCCCCGTCCCACTTCCAGTCCATGCCAAATCGTGTATGCGCTTTAGGATGGACCGGCCCGCGGATCTCCGCGTCTTTCCACGTCTGCCCGCCGTCCGTGGAAACTTCCACGCGCCGCACCGCGCCTCCACCCGACCACGCCAACCCTGTCAGTTGGTAGGTTCCAGGACCCGGGAGCTTCTGCCCTCCTGACGGAAACGTGATCACCGATTTCGGCCCCCACTGGAACGTCAACGCGGCCACTTCTTCATCCTTCGAGATATGACCATAATCGTTGTACGTCATGTAATAGCGGTCCACGACCTTGATCCGACGCAGCCACTTGGTGTTGTAAATCCCTTCGAATCCCGGAGTCACCAGGCGCAGCGGAAAACCCTGCTGCGGGCGTATCGGCTCGCCGTTTTGTCCGTAAGCGACAATGCAATCGTCCATCGCCTTCGCCAGCCGGATACTGCCCGCGCCCTTTACCTCTTCCGCGCCTTCCGACACTACCCACGACGCGCCCTTCTGTACGCCGCACTCTTTCAGCAAAACCGAAAGCAGCACGCCTGTCCATTCGCTCGAACTCGTCAGCCCGTGCGTCTCCTGCACCGTTTTGTCTTCCGGCTTGGAATGGTTTCCCAGGCACTCTATGAAATGAACACGCGATACCGAGGGAAAGCGCTTCAGATCCTCCAGGCTGAACTCCAGCGGCCGGTCAACCATGCCATGAATCATCAGCCGATGCTGTTGGGGGTCAATATCCGGCACAATCGCCCCCCGATGCGTCCCGATGAAGTGAAGCGACGATGGCGTGATGGTGCCCACGAAATCCTGCAGCGGCGCCAGGACGTGGAACGTCATCCCAAACTCGTCCGGCGAAGGTCTGCCCTCTACCGCCACCCGCTCCGAGGTCACGTAGTGCGACCGATCGCCATACGCGACCTGGTCCTTCAGCGACCTTGTTTCGGCAGCCGATGCCTGGCCGGTTGCGGTGCGCACGGCTCCCAACGCGGCTGCCGCGGCGCCGGTCGTTAAGAATCTCCTTCGGCTAGCCTTCGTCAAATCAGCCGCTTTTTTCGGTGACGGGTTTCTTTTCGAATCCATGGGGTCTCCCCTTCCAGCGCTCTCACGTTCTCCGTTGTCGCAAAATCTACGCCTGCCTGGCGGATCAAATCAAGGTTGGATGAAGTCCGATGACAGCATACCTATTCCCATGACGTTTGTCGCACGCCGGCTGAGCCGAATACCTGCCCTCTGCCTGAAGTTGTGGCAGGCCCAGTTCCTCGTCCCCCAGTTCCCTGTCCTACCCTTTCCCCCGTCCTGGTGTAGGGGAGGACAAGCAATCACCTGCCGTAGAATAGGCCCATGAGTATATGGCCACCGAGCGATCACTACTTTGCTGCCGAGTACGTCATGGATGGAAAGCCCATATTCCATTGCTTCGTGCAGGAATTAACCGGCCGTTGGCGGGCGGCGGTTGTAGATGCAAGACAGGCCAATGACACTCCACAAGGACCACACGAACTATTCGGCGAGTATGTTGCAGAACCGGATGCCGGCAAAGCCGCTGTTGAGCAGATAATCCCAAAGCTGCTTGACCTTCACCGTTTGCCCCATCAGCCCCTCACCAACTGGATAGAGGTTCGCCCGGGGCAAAAAAAAGTCTGGCTGGACCCGTAGCAACCATCGTCGATGTTGGGGTTTCCTCTAAGAATGTTGGCTGGAGAACATCGGTGCAATCTAGGTTTTCATTTAGCCGCATGACTTCCGATGCGAATACGAGGCTGCGGCTTATCGCGGGCGTGGCGCCTCAAGTTCCGTTCCATTTTTGCCGCAGATTTCTATTCACTCTTCTACTATCTGCCTCCCCTCTTTTCGCGCAGAGCAAAACCCTTCACATCACGAAACACTACCTGAATATTCCAGTGGCACGTGCAAGTGAAATGCACGTCTTTCAAATCCAGGTCGATGGGATTCAAAAACGGGAGTTCCCTGTGCAACTGGCGGAGCATTCGCCGGACTACTGGATATTCATCGACGTCACCCAATTCAAAGGCCAGACCATCACGCTTTCGGGCCCGTCCTCGCAAGCCGCTCTTGACCGTATTTATCAGGCTGACAAGATCGAAGGTGCCGACTCCCTCTACAAAGAACGCAACCGTCCTCAGTTCCACTTCACCGTGAAGCGAGGTTGGAGCAATGACGTAAACGGCCCCATCTTCTACAGGGGTCAATATCATCTGTTCTGGCAAGCTTTTCCCTTCGGCGTCACCTGGGACACCGGCTTCATGTATTGGGGGCATGCCGTAAGCAAGGACCTGATCCACTGGCGGGAGCTGGCTCCCGCGCTCATGCTCGACCGGCTTGGCTCACCATGGTCCGGCACCAGCCTTGTGGATCACAACAACGATGGGGGCTGGGGAAAAGATGCGCTGGTGCTGGTCTATACGGCCTTCGACCGCAACTCAAAGAAACAGGTGCAGTGCATCGCTTACAGCACAGACAACGGAGTTACCTTCACTCGCTATCAAGGCAATCCGATCTTGGACAGTAACCGCGAGGTAGGCTCGAACGATACCAGGGATCCGAAGGTCTTTTGGTACGAGCCTACGAAGCACTGGGTGATGGTGTTATTTGAGAAGGATGGGATGTCCTTCTACACTTCGCAAGATCTGAAGGCCTGGACGCGAAAGAGCCATTTCAACAGCCTCCATGAATGCCCCGACTTCTTTGAACTGCCCGTCGATGGAAACTCCAGCCACAACAAATGGATTCTCCACGGGGGCTCGTCAAGCTATTTCATCGGCGCCTTCGATGGCGAATCATTCACACCTGAATCTCCTGAGCTTCGTTATGCAGAAGGAGTCAACCTGCATGGGCACGATGCTCTCTATGCGGCACAATCCTTCGTCGGGATGCCAGATGGCAGGCGAGTACAAATAGCCTGGGGAAGAATTCAGCCCGAGGGAATGCCTTTCAACCAAATGATGCTATTCCCTACCGAATTCAAGCTGGTAACCACTCCGGATGGTCTCCGAGTGCGCGCTACTCCCATTGAAGAAATCGAAAGGCTGCATGGAAAGGCGCAAACATTATCCTCGTTGACAGCTGCCGATGCCAATCAAGCGCTGAACAGGGCTGGATCTGGACCTCTCGACGTAAGACTGAAGGTCACTCTGGGGAAGGATGATGAACTGGCCATTCGCTACCAGGGAAACACGCTCGCTACGATTCATTTCGCAGAACTTGACAACGGCCGGGGTTCCCTCGAGATCCTGATCGATAAAGCTGTCGCCGAAATCTTCGTGGATGGGGGAGCACGCTACATCGTAAGAGAACTACCCACAACCACTGGCGGCCCTGGTCTGGAGCTTGTGACAGGGAAAAATACGAGGGCGATCACTAGCCTTGAGATCTGGCAAATGAAGTCGATATGGAACACAAGTCACGGAGTGTTCTAGTTCCCCATTCCTGATGGCCACCGGGCCTCTTTCTCCTATGTCTAAAATTCTTCGTGATAGCGCTCGACGCGGGTATGCCTCTGGGCGTATACCTTCCTCACCGCGAGGCCCGCAACTGAGGCCCGGATGAAAGAGGAGGTTCACGGAATGCAATACATGATCACTTGGAACGAACGTCAGCAGGGCTCGCCCCTCGAGTACGAAAATGCACAGAAGCGAATCCTGGAGGTCTTTGGCCCCTGGAAGGCGCCGGCCAATTTCAAGATCCAGTCGTTCGTCATCCGCGTTGGTGATTGGGGCGGGTATATGTTGATGGAATGTGATGACCCGCTCGAAGTGCATAAGTTCTGCTCGATGCTGCCTGCCTTCACCTTCGAAGCTCGACCCGTCGTTCCCGTGGCCGACGCCATTCGCGTGGAACTCGAAGCCATGGCCTACCGCGATCGACTGGATGGTAAGTGAAGTCAGCTCAGGCGCTGCCTCTGAAAGGTTCGTGAAGACGAACTAACGGCCATTCGCTTCGCCACACTTAGTCGTTCGGGGTACTTCGTCTGGCCCCTTCAACACCCGTTCTGCTAATTGGGATTCTCTTCTTGAGGAAGCAGGCCACTCCAAAGAGATGGATGGGCGCTGCGTGGCTTCGGTCGGGGGCTGCTCGACTGGGCCAGGTCGTTCCGACCGGGTCGCCTGCAGACCTGGTCGGAACGCACCAAACCTCTCAATGCTTCTGCTGGATCTTGCCTATGCTCAACTTAGATAAACATCCATGAGCATCTGTTGCCCCGGCTCTAGCTTGACCGCTTCTTGAATCTGTTCTTCGGATGCACGTAGCGCGTAGCGAAGTTGGGATGTATAGACCTTGATATCCCTAACTTGCCAACACGGGAGCGGGCCACCTAATCGCGTGATTTGCTCTCGACTTACCATTGTGTTGGTCTCCCCTCAATTGCCGAATCCAAATGGCCCTCAGGAGCACCATTCCGAAATTGAGCGTTATGCCTCGTCGATTTCTTTTGTTTTTACTGCCTCTTCCTCCACTTCCGAAGGCGGTACTGTGATTAGATTTCCATCACGAAGAATCACGCGGGCATTTTCCGTGGGTTGGGATGCAGAGCGATGATGCAGGTCGCCCGTTCTGGTTGAGAGGTGCTTCTTCAAGTCGGACCTTTGGAGGAAACTCATACGGTTCTCCAGCAAATCTGTTGTTCGTGAGGAGTGCCCGTCTGAAGCCAGGCAAGAAACAGCTGGAGGCGAGGAGGGAGTCCCGGGCTATGAATGAATCATACGCTTCGCGCGTGACCAGGCGGCGAAAGGCCCGTTCATGCTATCGAGTTTGCATACTCGCTTTCCCATTGGCGAATCAGGCGCAACACAACTTCCTTTTGAGGAAGAGCCGACATCTTCAACTCGAATTCCCCGCCCGTTACCGTGTAGCCAATCCAATCACTTGGACGCTTGGCGGGCCATACTTTTACATGCCAACTCGCGCTGTCCTTGTACCGCCAGCCAGTTACCTCATACCCGACAAAGGTGCCTCTACCAGTCTCTTTCTTTCGCCTGCCGTCATTTCCACGTCGAGGTTCACTTTCCGTTGCATCACTTTGCCCCGCTACTCTGATAGCGATTCCAGTGCCGGAGGTCTCTCCTCCCTGGTGCCGTATTCTTTGGTCGGAAATGATCGTCGGCAAGAAGGATGATTCCTCAGGCCTCATTCTGAAATGATGCCGATCGCACAACGGAATCTCGTTTTCGCTCATGTACCCAGTATGCGCCCAATTGGGCGCCTTGAAGCCAACGGCGAGGTGGAACGACTGGCCTGCGAGCCTTCGCGGTACATAGATGAGGAGTTTTGGGACGGGTCGAGGTAATCACCGTCGGAATAGCATTGTCTCCAAGTTCCATTGAGCCCACAGCGGGGGTTCAGCTCTCTCGCTGTAGGAGGATAGCCCAATCGTTAGCGTCCGGCGGGGCCGGCGAGTTCCAAGCAGGACCGTCGACGGGTGGAAGGTCGATCTGTTCCCCTGTCGTTGCACTGAACCAAAATGCGCGGTAGCGGCCCGGCTCGAGTTTCACGGCGACCTGGCCGCCCTTGGGCAGATAGATGGCGTAAGTCTTGCCCGGATCGGCGAGGCAGTAGTTGCCGTTGTTCACCAACTCGTCGTGAGGATTGGTCTTCCACCACTCAAAGCCAGTGAAGAAGTCGACCATGTGACCGTAGCCGAGGAACATGGTCATGGTGTCGTCGCCACGGCCGTTGAACCAACCCCCGCCCATGTCGGCGCCGACGTTGACGCCGCGGCGAACCGTCTCGCCGGCGGTCTGGTAGGCGCCGGCCATGACGATATCCCAGGCAGTCCGGCGAAGCACATCCGCGGAGTCGGAGCCGGGTAGGGCCCAATGCGGGTAGTGGTCCTCGTAGCCGTACTCCTCATTGGTTTGCGGAATGATGCGGCCGGCCTTCTCCTGCAGTTTGCGCGATGCGAGCATCAGGTTATGCTGATCGCGTCCCCACTCCTGATAAGAAGTGAAGCCAAACCACGAGGCGGCCCGGTCCTGGTGGTCGTTGCTGGTTGCCGGATGGCTGGTCTCCAGGTGCTTCCAGGGATCGCGCTCCTGAATATATACCCCCGTTTCGTGCGTCCATTTCACGTCGCGGTAAACGTCGAGGTCGTCGCCGAGATCCCAGGTAATGTTGGAGAACGCACCAAAGCGATCGATTGCGTAGCGGATGAAGCGGCGCTCGTCTTCGCCTCCCGCTTCGGGATGGACCCTGCTGTCTCCCATATCAAGGACCAGGGAAATGACCATGTCCCGCTCGCGGGCGAACTTGAGCATCCGATCAAACCGTTGCCAATACTCAAGGTTGTAGCGTGTGTAATCGAACCCGGGGTGGAGCGGATCTTCCGCGTTCTGCGCGATCCACGCGGCGGTTAAGACGGTGAAGTTGGGTCCGGTCATAACCGGCTCGCCGAAGAACGTCGAGGCTTCGCGTCCGGCAATGGTTACACGCATGCGGTTCACCTTGAGGCGATGCAGACGGTCGATGGTGAAGTGAATCACGTGCTCATCGCGCCAGTTGACCAGCCAGTAGGCGGTGGTGCCATTGAAGAAGTAGTGTTCGCCAGTTCCCTGCCAGATAAAATGCCACGGATATTGCGGATCGCCGGCGAGGATGCCACGGCGATGCGCTTCGACGGCCTCGAATTGGCCGCTGGTGGATTGGGTGTAGCTGCCCTGCTTGTAAGTGACAGAGTACTTGTAGCTGCCGGCCGCGACCGGCATGAAACGGATGCGGAAAACGCTGCCATCGGCGGCATCGCAAAAGCCTTCAACGCTCCAACGGTGGGCGCCGTCCGTGGTTTCGAGTGTGCCGCTGAGCGAGGCGTCAGTAAAGCAGTTGCCGGCCCCGGGCGATTTGACGTTCGCGGCGACCTCGACGAAGTCGTAGCGATCAATCTGAGCGGCGGGTTGGGTAAAGGTAACACCGGCCGGTTCTGCCCAGAGCGGGGCTGTCGCGAGAAAGGCAAGAATCATCAGGACCGTGGGTAAAGCTCGTGGCATGTAGGTTCCTCGCAAGCGGGCATCGGTGCGCGGCCGCTTGGGGGCGCGTCGTCAATGCACTCTAGCACTGCCCACAAATTCTAGGGGTTTGGTTTGCACCGAGTCTTTGAGAATCGAACAGATTTTTGTTGCAGGCCCACGGTGGGCGACGCCTGGCAACCGGAAACGATTTGGACCGGGGGGCGCCCAGAACGTAACCCAGCGAACGTGGGGAGGATGCTCTCTGCTTACCAGACTTGCCCAGTCTGTCGCTCAGACTACGGCCTTCGCCGCCTTGCTCCTGACACCTATCTTTTCACTTACACCTTATGCCAGGGTGAGCGCATCACCCGCCGCGCCACGATTTGGCAAGGCGCCGCCAACGGGTGGCACATCCTCTATCACCAGGGAACGATCGTCACTGTTGAAGTAGAGGATGTACCGCCCCCAGCCCCCTGACCGGAATCAGGAGGCTTCGGCGAAGTTCATCGTACTTACCTCCACCATGACACCGCCAGGAGCGTCATAGTAGAAACCGTAGGTTGGCGGTCCGCCGCGCTGCAGTTGCGCAGGCTTTGGAGCCATGTAGTTGCGAGCGCTCAGCGCCTCGTGCATCCGGTCCACGGCATGCTGCGTAGGCTCGAGAAAACCAACGTGAAACAGACCGGGATACCCCTGCTCGGGCGTCATGCGCTTGTCGTACATCAGTGTCAGCAGAAAACCCTCGGGATTCCGTAACACCGCGAATTTGTCGCCCCGTTCTTCCAAGACCTGAAAATCGAAAACCGAGCGGAAGAACTCCTTCAGTCCGGGGACATTGTAGGTGGTGAGGTTGGTGTGGTTAAGCGTTGCCATCGCGATCTCCTTGTTTTGAAAAGTTCCATCGCGTGGCTATCGGGCTTGAACCGGAACGCGCCACGCGACAGCGAGCAATGCCGCAGCACTGCCCCTATCGCCGTGGGTCCCTTCTCCCCTGTCGTCCGGGAGCTGACTAAAACTGCGGATGGAGTCCGCAGCGAGCCGTGCTTACCAATCCGGCTCCGCGTTTTTCGGCACAATTAGGATGAATTCCCTTCTTCCCCGGTCGCAACTTTTTTAGGGGCATCCATGCGCAGAGGGCGGAAAACCCTTTACGAAGGGCCTGGCTTCAGCCGTGCCATAAACGCCAAATGCGCTACGCGGCTTTAGCCGCCGGGGTACGCTTTTCAAGACATCCAGGCCGAATTATCAGCAAGACCGGATTCAGTTGGCTGAACCGATACTACTGTTAACACGCTAGTGCGCTGCATGAGAATGAGGTCTACACTGGTCAGCCAGGAGGTTTCAAGATGCAGCGAGTGACCGTGTACAAACCAAATGGTGAGACTCTCTTGTCAACGACCGCGAAGAGGTTTGAGCAGACCAAGGGGGCTTTGATACTTCATCTTGAGGGTGAACACGCCGCGGCTTACGGCGCGACGATGATTACAACCTTGCCTTACGCGATCCAATGCGGGCATCGTTGTGACGAAATTCCAGACGCTAGCTAGTTCCTCTAAGAAGTGGTCACTCGAATGGACGGCGTCGCGAAGGCTGGTAACAGCCCGTTTTCGCTCGCCCTGCGAGTTTTGGGATCAGCCTGCTTATAAGGCATAAGAATTTGCGAATTCCGTCGGTGGCAGTTTCGTCTTAATGTCGAAACATGACTACACGGAAAGAGCCAATTGCGACCATCGCAATCATTGGCGGGGGGGTGAGCGGAGCCCTCACGGCATTTCACCTGGTTCGGCAGGGAACACCGGCGCGTGTGATTCTCATCGACCAGCGCCCGGACTTCGGGCTTGGCCTGGCCTATTCCACTCCGAGCCTCCGCCACCTTCTGAATGTTCCCGCGGGGAAGATTAGCGCACTGCCCGATCAACCAAACCACTTCCTCCATTGGCTTCGTGAGCATCATGACCCGGACGCAACGGAATGGACCTTCGCCCCGCGAGCGGTATTTGGACGATACATCCAGTCTCTCCTGGCATCAACGGGCCCAATCGAACAGAGGATCGCAACAGTGGTCGATGTCCGCCAGCAAGACTCCGGGGCAGTCCTCACTTTGGATAGCGGATGCGAGCTACACGCCGACCTGATCGTTCTGGCAACCGGAAACTTCGAGCCGGCGCCTCTTCCGGGAATATCGGAGGCCGCGTCCAATTCAGGTTTGTACCACCACAATGCGTGGGCCGCGAAAACGTACGAGGGATTGCATCCCGACGCGCAGGTTGCTCTAATCGGAACAGGCCTGACCGGGGTCGATGTCGTGCTGAGGCTGCGTGAACTAGGACACCGCGGAAGGATCATTGCCCTGTCTCGTCACGGCATCTTGCCGAATCGCCACGGCGATTACACTCGGATGAGGTCAACCGCAATCCCATCAGATGCACCGGCCACCTGTATCGCGTATCTCCGTGCTCTGCGCGCGGCAATTCGTGGAGGTGCGGAGTGGAGAGCTGCTATCGATAGCCTCCGTGAGACGGCCAACGAACTGTGGCACCGTCTGCCGATCGAGGAAAAGAAGCGTTTTCGCCGGCACCTGCAGCGCAGATGGGAAGTGGTACGCCACCGTATGGCGCCCTCGATTGCCGACATCATCGAATCCGAGATTCGGAACGGCACTCTGGATATCCGCGAAGGTCATCTAACGACCGTCGATGTCTCTCCTGCAGGCGCGCATATAACTCTTCACGCACGCGGGAGCAGTGAGAGCTTCTATGCCGATCGAGTCATCAACTGCACTGGACCGAGCATGAACTACCGCCGCATCCCTTCTGCTCTTCTGCAAAACCTGTTCAAGAGAGGACTCGTAACCTCCGGCCCTTTAGGCAATGGATTTCATTGTTCGCGAGAGGGAGCGCTCATCGACGCCGATGGTGGCGCTTCAGAAATCATCTTCAACCTTGGCCCGGGCCGCCTTGGCGATCTTATTGAGTCCATCGCGGTTCCTGAAATCCGCCAGCAAGCCGTTGAGCTTGCCTCGACACTCGCCGATCGCATCGGGTCGCAAAACATCCTCCCGCAAGAGACAGTGACCGGAGGGTTGGCAGCAGCATGACCACTGAAACGGTCAACCACGGAGGCACCAAGCAGGCGGTGACATCGTGGCTGGTATCTGCTGGTTGGGCAATTGTTCTCGGAGCAGCCAGCGGCTCGGCCTGTGTCGCCATAAGGCTCTTCTTTCGCCTTCTTCAGTGGGTTTTTGTTCAGCAGACTGCAATGTTACCCATCGTGGCAGCAACATTGCCGCCTGCGCGGCGTGTCTTGACTCCGATCATCGGCGCGGCGTTGGCGACCCTTGTGCTCTGGATGATGCGGAGGTTGGCGCCGGATCTGCACTTTGAAGAATATGTGGCAGCCGTTCGGCTCAAAGGTGGCCGAATTCCTCTCCTAACGACGGTTTGGCGGACTGCCTCCTCTGCCTTTTCCGTAGCAACCGGCGCGGCGATCGGGCGGGAAGGATCGATGATCCAATTCGCCACTGCAATCTCCTCATGGGTGGGAGAGCGATCTCCACTACGGAATCTGTCGTTGTCGCGGCAGGTCGCCTATGGCTCGGCAGCCGCCGTCGCGGCAGCTTATCAAGCACCGCTCGCCGGAATGTTCTTCGCCACAGAGATCGTCCTGGGTGAGTGGGCCTGGAACGACCTGCCTCAACTGCTTTTGGCCTCAAGCACTGGTTGGCTCGTCAGCTGCCTTTTGCTGGGCGTCGGCCCTCTCTTCCCGGTAAGAGGATCATTGCCGATTACCCACGATCTGCTTTGGGTGCTCCCACTGGCTCTTGTTCTGGGCGCAGTCGGCCCGGCCTATCAGAAGCTTCTTCATTTCTCCCGGGCAGCGAAGCATCTGCCCTTCGCACTGCTGTGGAGTGGCCTCGCAGTGGGGGTTCTCTCTCTGATTGAGCCTAAGGTCTGGGGAAACGGCGACGCCGCTCTCTCAGGAATTTTGCAGAACCAAACAATGCTCCTTGGAATCTTCAGCGTGTTTACCTATCGCCTGGCCGCCACCACCTTCTGCGTGGGAACAGGCACGGTGGGAGGAGTTTTCACGCCTACACTGTTCGCCGGCGCTGCCCTCGGTCTGGCGACAGGTCACTTGCTGCACAACCCGGAGCCGTCCCTTTTGGCTATTTGCGGCATGGGACTTCTGATGGCTGCCGTGACCCACGCGCCCCTCATGGCAGCTCTGATGGCGGTAGAACTCACCGGGCAATGGCATCTTCTGCCCATCATTCTGCCATGCACCCTGTTTGCCTCGTTGATTGCCCGTACAATCTCGACTGAGTCTTTATACGCGATTGCCAGTCCGGAGCCAGCGCAATGACCTTCGGACTTTCAAGGGTGACATGGGACGGATCGGGTCATGATAGAGAATTTCCGCATTCGAGTATTCAGGGCGGTCGCACGGCATCTGAACTTCAGTCGAGCCGCGGAAGAGCTATTGCTCACGCAACCCGCAATCACCCAGCAGATCAAGGCCCTGGAAGATGAGTTCGGCGTACCTCTATTCGATCGCGGCGGCGGACATATCGCGCTGACAGCCGGGGGAAAAGCGCTGCTGCCCTTTGCAGAGAAAATGAAGGAGCTCTCCGACGAAGCCTTCGCCGCGGTGGCGGAGGCCATTGGACAACATGCCGGCGAACTCACTCTGGGCGCTTCCCAGACCATCGGTCAATACCTTCTACCAACGTTCGTGGCAGGATTTCGCCGGGCAAATCCTAAGGTCAGGGTCACGGCTCGCAGCGGGAATACAGATGAGATGCTCGAAGCCCTACTCGCACGAGAGATTCAACTGGCGCTTATTGAAGGTCCGGAAAAACGGAAGGATCTTCATATAGAACCATTCATGGAAGATCACATGGTACTGGTTGTCCCGGCAACTCATGAATGGGCCAATCACGATGTTGATATAGAGGATTTGAAGAGCCAACCTTTGCTCATGCGCGAATTTGGTTCCGGCTCAAGAAGAGTGGTGGAGCAAGCGCTTTCGAAGGCCGGGGTGAAGACGAAGGATCTGACGATCAGCATGGAACTCGACTCCACCGAAGGTCTGCTGAACGCGGTGGAGGCCGGTCTTGGAATCACCTTCGTCTCCAGGTGGGCAGCCCGAAATCAACTCTCGCTCGGAACACTAAAGATCGCCAGAGTATCGGAGTTGAAGCTGTCCAGGCGATTCTCGATGGCATATCCTGCCGGTCCAGAACCAACAGGTATCGTTGGCATCTTCCGCACATTCCTGCTCTCTCAAGCAACGGAAATGGCGCCCAAAAGGATGGCCAGAACAAATACTTAGTCGCCCACTCAAAGGAAGCGTAAGGATTTCAGGTTCCGTGACAGTGGCAAGGTCGCTAGTGGCCGTAGTGAGGGGAGAACACGTACATTTTGAACTGAACCGGCCTCCTCGTTTGAGATAGCAAAAATGGGGAGGCCGCTCATTCCTCCTGGTTAGTCAGGCGGGATTCGTCGAAATCCAACTCGCGCTCGATGCGGCGTAAAACATTGTCACCGATGCGCCCCTCATTCCGTAGCCGGATTGCAGTCGTGCGTTCCACGCCTAATCCTTCCAGGAAGAGGGCACGGTGGCGTTCGCTAGCTGTTATGTCTTTGGGATTTGCGTCCACCTTGAGAGTTGCGAGTCTGTGCCGGTAGTGCTTGATCAGATCGTCGTATATCTCGGCGTATTCCCTACTGTCCCGGCCTTTCGCACCCGTCAGTTGGTCCAATGCAGCCTGGGCTGCGATTCGGCGCGCTTCCAGTTCTTCGCAGTCCGGTCCCTCCCCGCCGGCCAAACCCAGCAGACGGATAAGCGGCGGCAGGGTAAGGCCCTGGAGCACCAGCGTCACTAAGATCACGCAGAAGGTTAGGAAAATGATCAAATCGCGTTGAGGGAATGGCGATCCATCCTTCAACATAGTGGGAAGCGCAAGAGCGGCGGCCAGCGAAACCACGCCTCGCATGCCCGTCCACCCGATGACAAAAACTGGTCGAGGTTCTGGCGGCTCCTCCTGCCGGTGTCCAACCCGCGTGCGAAGGAAGTAGGAAAGGTGTGCACCTGGAAAAACCCATGCCAGCCGCAGCAGGATGAGAAGAGCGCTGAACACTGCGCCATACATCAGAATGGTCGACAGACGGTAGCTGTGAATCGAGTTTCGAATCGTAGGAAACTGAAGTCCGATGAGCACAAATACCAGCCCGTTAAGAATGAACGTCAAGGACTCCCAAACCGACCACAGGCCGATACGAACCGATGGAGAGAAAAGACGGGCGCTCCGTTGCGAGAGAAGCAGTCCGCAGCTGACCACCGCAAGCACACCGGAAGCATGAATGCTCTGGGCAGCTAGATACGACACGTAAGGAACGAGAATGCTGATCGTCACTTCGATGGGGCCATCATCGATCCATCGTTCAAAGTGGCCGACGATCCAGCCGATCACCAAGCCAATCGCGACTCCGCCGGCGGTGAGCCAGACAAATGTGAGCAGACCGCCGGCAGCGGTCGGTATACGCTTCTCAACCACTATTCCGATGGCAAATTCGAGCGCCAGCAGCCCCGATGCATCGTTAATGAGGCTTTCTCCCTCGAGGATGTCGACGATACGGCTGGGAAGTCCAACACGCCGTGCGATGGAAGATGCGGCGATTGCGTCGGTAGGAGCGACAATCGCTCCCAGCACCAATCCGAGCCGCCAATCGAATCCGGGGAAGACATGGGGCGCTGCCAGGGCGACGCCAATCACGGTAAATGTGACCAATCCAAAAGCCAGCAGTGAGATGCTGAGAATGTTGTAGCGAAAGTCCCGCCACGAAGTTGTCCAGGCGGAAGAGTAGAGCAGAGGGGGCAGCACAACCAGAAAAATCAGGTCAGGCTCGAGAGTAATGTTGGGAACCGCGGGAATAAAGCTGAGCAGCAGTCCGCCCACGACCATGATGATCGGATAAGGCGTCCCCAGCTTTCGGGCGAGTATTCCGAAGACGACGATGAAGAATAGTAGTAAGAGAAAGACGAACTCGACCGTCCCGATTCCGCTCATTTAAGAGATTCGATCACGACAGCTGCCATTCGTCATCTGAAAAGCCACCGAATCTTACCGAATCCTGTCCTCTATCAGCCATGTTGATCGGGGGGAGACCATTCTGGCCGCCGTGCTCAACAAAGCCCGATTCTGGGATCGCTTTGCTGGAACAGGCTTTAACGATCGGCAACGCAACATGATCAGCTGGCTGCTGAATGGCTTCGAAGGCAAACTGACTTCTTCGAAATGGGGAAAGCTGGAGAAATGTTCGCAGGATACTGCGTTGCGCGACATTGAGGATCTTATCCAAAAGGGCGTCCTGACCAAGGATTCTGCTGGGGGACGTAGTACCTCTTATTCGCTGGCAAAGATCAGCCCCGAGTGATTAGTTATCCTTTCATCGCATTGCGCCTGATTAAGCGCAGTCATGCTCGCCATAAGTCAAGTGTGTCGCACGTGGAACTATCAAGGTTACGTACAATCAGATAGTAACTTCGTCCAGTATCTCTTGACGAAGTCATTGCCCGTCGAGGTACAAGTCCCCTGAAAGTAACTTTTCCGAGCTTACTCATTGAGTTAGGTTAAGTTGGGCTTTTGAAACCAGACGTACCCAGAACGGAGAAAATTAAGATGAAGAGACTTGCTTCGGCTCTTGCTCTCACATTGGCGTTTTCAGCAGGTGCGGTATTGTCCGCACAAGTCCACGATTGGCATGATCTTGACGCTGTGCACAAGCATGTCATGGAATCCATCCATGAAATGGAGCAGGCACGTGCAGCGAATCACTACGACATGATGGGCCACGGCGCCAAAGCCGAGGATCACCTCCGTGCCGCAGAGCGCGAGCTGGGTCTCGCGGTCGATGCTTCCAAGGCCTCCGCTCGGTAGCTCAACGGTCTACAAGCTTGTGGATTTGACGAGGCTCGGGGACCGGACAGAGTGACTCCCTGTCCCCGAAACTCTCCCACTCTCCCCCGATCTCTTCCCTATTCTGGTCTCGCCTTTCAAGGTAGGTGGAATGGGTGACCGCACTCTCAATGTGGAGAGTAAGCGAACCGGACCACCCGGTTTTTGCTCCAGCATGTCTCGTCGAGTTCAGCGCAAGCCGGATACAACTGCCCCCACGGCACTCCCAGCACGATCCGATTCTCTGCGATGCCCTTGCTGATGAGAGCCTGTTTGACCCAATCAGCGCGCCGGTTGGAAAGCGTCAGGTTGTAACCCAGCAGGCCATCCGACGAGGCGTAGCCTTCAATGTAGAAGCGATCCTCTGCATGTTCCTTCAACCATTCGGCATCCTGATCCAGGGTGTTCGGGTTTGTGGGCTGGTCATAGACATTCAGCGGAAACATGATTTCATGCACGTTTTGGTGGAATGCTTCCTGCTCGGGACCAAAGAGAACAACTCTGGGTTGTCCCCAGTAGGAAACCCAGAAGGCAACGTCAGCAGGCGCTTCTGTAAAGGCAGCATCCCCAAACATTGGGGAGGTACCTCGTTGCGCAAAGAGCGTGACACTGGTCGAAAGCGTCGTCAAAAGCATCGTGGTGACCGCGACGAGAACAAGTCGGCATTTCATGAGATCTTTGTAACCTCCGCTTAATTTTTGATACTGCCCCCGTGTGGTGCGCTTACCCAGGCACGCCGGGACCATAGCGGCCCGGCCCGCGGGTGGTGTGCCATTCTACCGCCAACACTGAACGAGATTACCAGTTCCTCGCCGGCGACCGAGATCGCTGACACGATGTTAAGGATTTGTTGTTAAAGGATGACGATGGTGTTCGTCCGATGGAGAAAGTCCCAGGGCCGGTCATGCAGCCCAATTGTTCCGGCCTCTTCCCCTTTCCCTGCGGGCTTGGGATCCTTGAAGGCCTTAATCCCGCGTTCGGCATCGGTACAGTGGTCGAGTCCCGCCTGTCGTCGGGAGCGGGGTTCGACCCGTTTAACGCCGGTAAGCCATCAGAGAGTGCGCGCGGTGGCCGATCTCTATCAACCCCGTTGTTGGTAGAATTCCGGAATGCTCTCCAATCGATCGATGCCAAGTAGCGTTGTGATTCCGGAACTGGCCTATCCAGACATCGGTAACGCCATCGATTGGTTGTGCAACGCGTTCGGATTTACCGTCCGCATTCGCATGGGAGATCACCGCGCTCAACTGAATGTCGGCGATGGAGGAGCGGTTGTCTTGATCGAACAAAGCGCGGGCGTCTCTCTGCGGAATGCAGTCATGGTGAGAGTCGAGGATGTCGACACTCACTACGATAGAGCCAGGCGAAGTGGTGTAAAGATTATTCGGGAGCCCACGGACTATCCTTACGGGGAACGCCAATATAACGTTGAGGACTTCGCCGGGCACCGCTGGTGTTTTTCGCAATCCGTTGCGGACGTCGATCCAAGACAATGGGGCGGAACGCCGGCCGAGCTTTAAAGTCGCGAGCTGTTATCACGCAGTCACAGCGGCAAGTTTTGCAGATGCTCTCTACGAGTGGTTATCGGCTCCTTAGAGCGCCCCACTGACCTGTCAGTCAGCGGGGCTTTTTTATTTCTGAAGCAAGCCAATACCGAGCAAGCGCATGAGTCTTTCGATTTCGGACTTTTGCACGTCGATCACTTTTCGTAGCCGGGCATTCTCGTACTCGGCCGCCGTCCGGTCATCCACGTCCATCTGTTCGGTAACCCGCCGGTCCACGCCGCTTACACCTCTTTCCAGGCGATGGTAGTCGATCATGCCGTCACCGCCTGCTGCAACTGCAATAGAACTATTACTGTTACAGTATCGAACTCCTCCGATTCATACTTAACTACCTGTTCGATTTGTGATGATACTTTTCCTGGTTCAACCCATACATCCTGCATCGTTACTCCAACATGTAGATTGCGCGTTGCAACCAGCTGCCGTTGCAACCAGCACTGCCAATGTTGCTAATGTACATGCCACTACTTGGCAAAGCAAACGAGGGAGATAGGTTACACGTGCGCTCGTAGCATTCGCCGAAATCCTTTACATTTGTTCCAGTTGAGCCATGTAAATTATGCCCAAACCTTCCATATTTTTCTTCTTTCGGGGTAGCACTGCGATGTAGCCGTATCAGCGTGCTGCCTGAGGGGAACCAGGAAAAATCTACTTCTCGCCCTGGATATTCCGGGCTGGTGTTATTGGCGGACCAACTCGACACGTCGGTTACGGGCTCGGCCTTCCAGGGTGTCGTTGCTTTCCACCGGACGAGATGCGCCAAACCCATCGTTGGTCAGCCGATCCGGTGCGATGTTGTATTGCGTTACTAGCGCTTCTTTCACCGCCAGCGCACGCCGCTTCGAGAGATCGAGATTATAGGCGTCTCCTCCGATGTTGTCGGTGTGACCTTCCACCGTCAGCTTCCAATCGGGGTTGTCCTTCAATGCCTCCGCAATCTCCTTCAGCACTGGCTCGGATTCCGGCTTCAACGTTGCCTTGGCAAAATCGAAGTAAATGCCATAGGTGACGGCGCGCTTCTCTTGCGTCAACTGCTGCTCCAGCACATTATCGGGCTTAGCGACTGGAAAATTGATCTTCACCACGTCGACGCGAAAATTTCCAGCATGGAACGAAGGGTGTCTCAGCCTCCACGACAGGACCAGGGGATCCGGCGCATCATCCAACACAAAAAGTTCAGCCCCAATATGAGTGGGACGGTCACTCTGCGGGCGGGGATCTTTGCTCTCAGTCTCAAACGTTCCCGTCAAGTGGATCACCGGCAGAGTCACACGTTGATCGTTGACGATCATCGGGTAGTCCACATCGTTCGGCTCGACCCGGGTAAGTGTTCCCGAAACATAAGTAGGTTTGACGCCGTCACGCACGAACCAGATATCCATATTCCGCAGGTTCACTTTGCCGCTCTCCTTGATCGTTTGAAATACGGCGTCAGAAAGACGAGTGCGAGTGACATCATGCAGAAGCCGTGGCAGGTTATGAGAATTGACGGTAACGAAGGTGCCGGCCGAAAGGAAGTCGGCATTGCAGTTCTGGTTATTGTGAGAGGTCCCCTTTATATCTTTGCCAAAGTCATCTTTGTATTCCGGGGCTGTGGACGTAGCAGAGAAGGTCGAGTTATCAATCGAGTCGATCTCGTTATGAAGTTCCACATCGCCATACTTGATTCCCCACGCATTGATCAGCACAGTGTGCGGTTGCAGCGGGATACGCGCGGTCTTCTGGTCCGGGAAAGGGCTGGACGGGCACGGCGTCACCGGAGCACTCGCAGAGAGCGTGGGAATGTCGTCACCGGGCGCATGGCCGGTCACCAGGCCCTGCAGCGGATTGCTTGGGTTGGCTCGCGAGAGCGTCCTGACGGCATGAGTTGCCTTTTGCCCAACGCGGTAGCCGACGTAAAGAATCCCTACCAGGATGGTGAGTCCGGCGACAAGAATGAGCACCAGCGCGATGGCCAGCAATTTGAACAAGGGCGACCGGCGCTGCGGTTGCGGCGCGGCCGGCGGCAAATTCATGGTGGAATATGCTATCGGCGTCGACGCCGGCGGCAGGGGTGCCTGTGGTATGGGAGTCCACTCTGGCGTGGGCAGCGCTGACGTGGGTGACGGTGGCGTGGAGACAGCAGCCTGCGCCGTGTCCTGCGGTACAGCGTTCCCGCAGACGGGGCAGAAGCGGGCTTCCGGCGCCAGTGCATTGCCGCATAACCCACAGAATCGGTTCATGGCTTTCTCCGTATTGCGGCCAGTTACTTCGCACCACAAGCGTCGATATCCGGCTCCCGCGACGTTTTCTTGACCTCATTGAGATTGATTTTGGGCGATTCCGCGGTCGTGCCCAGCAGGGTCGCATCCGCCCCCGCCTGGGCGTAGAAATTCAAGTGCGTCATGGAGCAAGGGACGATACTCATCGGACCCGAGCCGGCGTAGTCGAACTCGGTCACCAGTTGCAAATAGGCCCCGCCTTCGGTTTTGAAGAAATTTTCCTTGGGCGATTTCATCAGACCTCCAAAGGGCCCTTTCTCAATCAATTCCGCTACCTTATCGCTGATGCCCGCGGGAATCGCCTGCTTCAGCGCCTCCTTGAGGCTCTCCGTGCCCACGGAGACCGACACCTTGGGCGCGTTGATGGCGATCACGACACCGTGCGGCGCCAGCGATTCGGCGGTGGTCTTTCCGTTCTCCGGCTGCCCTTCCATTTTTCCTTCGGGGGAGCTTTGGCCGCCGTGGATGGTAAGTCCGCCGCTACCGGTGTAGACCACGTGGAAGTTGCCGTCAGCCACGTCTTTCTTGCCCCCGAAGCCGGGCTTGAAGATCAGCGCTTCGTCCACCTTGAATAGAAAGGGAATGCCGTAGATGTCGAAAACATCCTTGGCAAACGGCGGCAGCTTAAGTCTTGACTCGCCGATGCTGCTGCCCGGCGCCATGGTCAACACAGACCAGTCGACATCGACCGTGCCCGACATAGGGGTCATGTAGGCAAATTGTTGCAGTTTGCCGCTGTTCATCACCGCCTGGAAGGTGGTGCTCACGTTCTCCAGCTTGCCCTTCACGTTGACCGTGGCTGTTAACCCGGCCAACTTTTTCTTGGCCGCCGTGAGGGTCAACCCCACGCCGCTCCCTTCCGGTTCGCCCTCCAATTCGAACTCCCAGCCGTCGGTTTCTGCTTTCACCTTGGCGGTGTATTTGAACTCAGGCGCACTGGCATAGGCGACCGGAGGAGAGAACCAGTCAAAGATATTTCCCAGCGGTTCCGGTTTTCTGTAGCTGGTGACGGAACTGCGCGCTGCGAGCTGGGAGAAATCTACCGGCACGTTGAATTGAACCGTACCGTCCTGCACCAGGTCCGGCAGGCTCGCGGTGTCTGTCAGCACGGCCACCTGAGAACCCTGGACGTTCACGGCATCCACGCGCCGTATACCCAGGTGCTCGAGGAATAACACCGAGCCTTCCTTGAGCCCATGCAAGCGAGCGTCATCGCTCGAGAAAACCAGAACCCGGCCATCGTCGCTCACGCTGGTCAGCGATTTCTGGGCAGTCGCCAAATCGATGCGGACGGTTGCAGGGGTGTAGGTTACCTGGAAGACCGTGCCCGGCAGCTTGCTGATGTCACGAAAGCCCACCGGCACACCTGTGCTGTTGACGGGAATCGTCAGGGCCGGGTGCTGCTGCTCCGCGTTCCTGCATCCGGTGAGCAAGGCCCCGCAGGCGCACACAAGCGGCCAGAGCGGAGATTTCGAAAGCGCTTTCATCGGATCTCCTCCCGCCTGGCAGAAGAAAAGCCCGAGGTTAAAATCGGCGCTAATTGTAGCATTTGTTAACAGCAGTAAAGCCAGCGAAAAGGAGAGCCAGGAACACCGGCCGTTACCACGCTCACATATTGCCGGGCGCAGTTCAGCTATCCTAGTCTGACTCAACTGGCAAGCCGCTGGCCACCGAGCGTCAGTTCACCCGCCGCGTATCCTCAGTCTCAGCGGGGGATTCTCTCTGATAGAGACTGACGATCCCGCCGCCGCCTACGCTTTCTCCGTCCAATGGTCCGATGTGCTCGAAATGCACACCCACCCAGTCATCGAAGACGCTGACGCGGGCCCGGCTCTCGCCCAAAGATACGGGCAACCAAAATAAGGCCTAAGCTGGACAGGAGGGCGCGTTACTTGCCCGACCCAAGCTTTCCCGCGGAATATCTGGGGAATACCTGGTCCAGCAGTTCCTGTCGCAGTGTGAGGCGCAGATCCGTACCAGCCTCTGGCTCGGTATTCGATTGCGGATGCGACGTGGGAGAGGACGCGGGCGCTCCGGTGTCGGTCGTGTTCACCACGAGAATGCTCGCCGTGTGCTCCGCCGGCTCGATCAGCATCTCGGAGGAGAAGCCACCCTGATCACCGTCGTGATATACCAAGCGACGGCCCTGGAAGTCCATTACAAAAAATCCAAGCCCCATCATCGGCGCACCCTTGGTGTAAGGCGTCGCCGGTTTTCCCGGCTCCGTGACGGGCAGGACTCCCTTCCATGCCTCCTCCAGTGATTCGCGCTTTAGCACAAAGGCGTAGCGCGGATTCGCAGTATCCCCGATCAGGAAGCGGAGATACTTCACCATGTCATTGATCGGAGCTTTCAGCCCGCTATTGGATGTCGTGATGCCCGTATCGAAGTTAAAAGGCTGCGCGGTGAGCTTATCGCCCGCGCGCAAGTAGCTAGCCGAAACATGGGATTCCAGAAAGTACGGTGAGCGATCGAAGTAACTGGCGGTCATCCCCAGCGGCATGAGGATGTTCTTGTGAATGTAAATTTCGAAGTCATCGCCTGAGAGCCGTTGGATGATCTGGCCGAGGAATACGTAACCGAGATTGGAATAGCTCCAGCGCGATCCCGGACGAAAGGCAACCTCGGTATACGGCAACATGGCGGCGACCTGCGACCATTGCGTCGGCTCAAACGGTTGCCAGTCGCAGTTGGAAACATTCTCACAGTCCCAGGGCCATGTGGGATTGCGAAACCCCGCACTATGCGTGAGCAAGTCGCGAATCGTGATGTCATCGATCGAGCCAAACTCATCGTGCACCTGCCGCAGTTCGGGCACATAGCGTACCGCGCTATCATCCAGCGACAGCCTGCCCCGGTCGCGCAACTGCAGAATGGCGATGGCGGTCATCGTCTTGGTGATCGAGGCCCAGTTGTACGATGTTTCTGCGTCTACCGGTTGCTGACTATCTTTGAGCGCCTTGCCGAAGAACCATTGCGTTGCCGGTTCCTGCATGTGGACGATGGCGATTCCCCCGCCCACCACCCCGTGCTGCGACAGAACTGCATCGAAACGCTGCGCAAACGCATCTCGTTGCGCGCTCACAGGTGCTGCAGGGATGAGAGAGCCCGCTAGCAGAGCTGCGCAGGCGATGGGAAAGCTTTTCGGCATGAGGGTCATGATAACCCTTATAGCCGATGAAGATTCCACTTTGGGAACCCCAACCGCGTCTCGCTCTTGGGGTGCTACAGCCTCACTGCTTTAGTTCCGGCCACCATTCGCGGCGGCATGGGGAGCCGACTCCTGGGCCGGCGGCACGCTGGAATCCTGTGCCAACTTTGTTGTCGGCGAACCCGGATAGGTGCAGTGATAGACCACGGTCAGACTGTCTCCGCTATAGCCTTTAGGGAGATGGTCGAACGTCGCTATTCGGTTTACAGCCCCCAAGCATGAATCATCGAGGGATGAGTACCCGCTTGATGTTTCCATAATCGGAGCTGCATGATTGCCGGCCCGCCGTATAGCGAATTGAATATAGACAGTTGCACCCACGGGGATGGTGCCGGCAACTTCCGAAGCATCCCATGTCTCTGCGACCCTGGTTTTCGCCGCTTCGATGTACGCCCCAAGTTGTGAACCAGGACTCTCGACCTGTACCGGCCTTGGCGATGTTACGGTCGCTTTCGTTTGTGGTGTGCTGCCTTGCGCTGAATCAGCATTCATCGCAACGAGTTCGCTATACGAGCAAGGGTAAAGTACCTGCAGACTTTCCTTGGTCCCACCCTCCGGTGGACCAAACGTTCTCACCTGCTGCACAGCCAGAACGCAGGACGAATCGAGCGATGGAGAACCACTCGACCTAATTAACTGGACATCCCGCGGTGAACCGTCATGTGCGATCGTGAACATAATATTCGCGGTAGCGTCTGCGGGAGTGTCAACGACCGCGGACGGGTTCCAGCTTTGGCCCACCCTGGTTTTGATTACATTCCAATACCACTGAGATGGGTGCGCATCGTCTCGGTCGTTCTCCAGAGCCCGGGCAGTTGCCGCACGAGCCGACGGAAACAACGGATTTGCTCTCGGACGGCTGTCTAAAAGGCATATCGCTACCAGGATCATTCCGCTTGCGACTGCTGCCGCCCATCTTGTTTTGTGGCGGTACGACAACTTGGAGTGCTTAATGATCAACCAGATCACACCGGCAGTTAGCAGCACCAGGGAAAATAAAGACGTCTTCCGTCCTATGGTTTCACTGAGCGCGTAAAAAATTCCATAAATAAGAAGGCAAAGGACCGCGCAGGCTGCCACCAGAATGGCGAAGACCTCGCGCTCCATCACGACGGGTGGCTGTTGCGGCGCTGACGGCGCTTGATAGTTTGACCGCGGCGTAGGCGCCTGCTGAACTTGTGCCGTTGCTTCCCAATCGTCAGGCAGCGGATATCGGACCAGGATCGGTCCCTTCGGTTCGAGTACCGCCTTCAACGCAGATTCATCGCGTCTTGCATAGGCCTCGTTCGCCTCTTGCGTGAGTTGTTCACACCGGCGCCTATCCTGCTCATCAACCGCCAGGTCAGGATGAACTCGCTTGAGAACCCGGATCCATAGCTTCTTGAAGTCGGGCGACTCTTCCACCAGTGCACTCACTTTGCATCTCCGTTTTGCAATACATCACCAAATCCTCCGTCTCATAAGGCAGCACGGAAACGCGGAGATATTCGGGTGTGGGCTTTAGCTCCCACAAGGCTGGTTGTATTTGACCAGTGACCACCGGTCCGCACCATTACCCTTTCCGGTACTAAGCCGGCCATGCTCGTATCGAAGGGACGCGGAAGACGGTACCGGCGGGGGACTACAGGGGTGGTTGCTACCCAGAACGGGCAATCCTCTCTGCCACTTGTGTAACCGTTGCGGTGGTTACCTGCAGGGGTTTATACGGGAACGGCCTTGACAGCTGCAGATTCAAGCGGCCGCCGTTTCCCTTCGCACGACGCGATACCGAAGCAAGGCCTGCAGAACGCGCTAGGTACGCCTTCTTCGCATCCTTCTATTGTTGTGAGAAACTCCGGATCCACTCCATACCAGGATCGCAGTCACCAGGTGTATCCAAAACCACAAGTCGAAGCCATGATGCGCATGAATAAAGATCAGGACCAGCACCCTTGGAAGAAAGGCCCACAACACGGCAGCCCAGGGCTGGGGGACAAAGAACCACCACATGTGGATCCACCCGATAAAAAGCGAAAGCCTGGGCAGAAACAAGGCTAAAACAAGGAACCAGATGGGGATCCCGTGCGTCAGCGTCCATATTGGCATTGGCATGTATTGGCTCCCGGCCCGGAGTGTACCGTCGCCACCATACGGCAGCTAACCACCCTCCGCTTCCATCGCAATAGCATACCTATCGTTGGCCGCTTAGCCAATTGAAGTTAGCTCACAGGCGTTCAGTCCTGACGTATGTGTCCCTCCGTTCCTATGCCCAAAACCTACGGAACCTTTCCAATGCCGGCTCCGTATCACACTGCCATGAAGACGAAATATGCTCTTGCCCTGGCCGGGCTCGCCACTCTTTCTTCGTTGACCGCAGTCGCACAAGATCCCGATCACTCCTGGTCCAAGACCTATCCGCTCACGGGCAAGCCCATCCTTACCCTCGAAACCTCGGATGCCGGCGTTGAATTTCGTCCCTGCGGAGACTGCCATGAAATCCGGATCCACGTCGAAGTGGAGGGGCGGAAGCTGAGCGACTATCGCCTGGAAGAGGGCCAAACCGGCGATGAGGTTCACTTCCTCTTCAAAGAGCTGCCGCACCTCGGCGGGCACCACACCTGGCACGGGGAGCAAACCCGGGTGACCGTCGAGAGCCCAACCCAGCTCACGCTGCAAGCCAGGACTTCCGACGGAAATGTAACACTCTCAGGTTTGCAGGGCGACCTGGGTCTGACCACGGGCGACGGGAACGTGACCCTCGATCATGTCTCGGGCAACCTGCACATCAAGTCCGGCGATGGCCAGGTGAAGGTCACCAACGCCGACGGAGCAATCGACGCCCACACCAGCGACGGCAACCTGAGCGTCGACGGCCTATTCCACACTCTCGCACTGCACACCAGTGACGGTTCGCTGGACCTCAACTTGCGCGAGGGGACGAAGCTCGCCGGGCCCACGACCATTCAATCGTCTGATGGGTCGGTGACCATTCGCGTCCCTCAGAACTTCGCCGCCGACCTCAACGTGCACACGAGCGACGGTCATGTGAACTGCGCTCTTCCCCTTGTCATGGACAATTACCAGTCGGGTGGATCGGGCCATGAACTGCGTGGAAAGCTAAATGGCGGAGGCACACCGCTCACCATCAAAACATCCGACGGTAGCGTAAAGATCGAATACCTCTAGGGCTGGCGGCCGGAAAGGCATTGGACGGCGCCGCAATTCATCCATGGGATGGGCGGTTACCCGGGAGGGAGGGGTAGAGATACAGACCCTGATCATTCAGTCTCAATGGGCAGTATCATTGGGAGAGTCGGCCCGTTATCTTGGCCCTGAATTGAGACAGCATTGACCAGCAAGAAGGCTTCGCCTGACGCCACCCCGGATCAAGCGCAATCACGCCGGGATCGCGGAAAGACAATCCGACGGAGTCTCGTCGAAGCAAGTGAGGCCCAGGAGGCGGCACTTCTCGCCCGCGAACTCCGCACCTCTCAAACACAGCAGGAACTTGCCGTGATTGTCGTGGTCGAGTTCACCGGGGAACTCCGCCAGCGGAAGCAGCTTACCGCATCCGCTCGACTGGCCCGCACCGCGGCCGCCGTCGTGGCTGGAGAAGAAGATCTCCCAGACCATGCGGCCTCCACCCTAGACTTGGATGCCAGCCGCGCAGAGTTTGAGGAACTCGCCCGATCGGCGGGTGCGACGATTGCCACCACGCTGGTCCAGCGCCGCCAAAAGCCCGATCCCTCCAGCCTCGTCGGCCAAGGCAAACTCGACGAGATTGTGGGCGCTGTGGCGAGCACTAACGCATCGCTTGTTCTCTTCGACCACGACCTCACCCCCTCGCAGCTCCGCAACATCGAAGCCCGGCTACCTTGCCACGTTATCGACCGTTCTCAGCTCATCCTCGACATCTTTGCCCGCCATGCGAGGACCCGCGAAGGCCAGCTCCAGGTAGAACTCGCGCAGCTCGAGTACCGGCTGCCCCGCCTCGCCAAACGCGGTCGCGCCATGTCGCAGCTTGGCGGGGGCATCGGAACCCGCGGTCCGGGCGAAACGCAACTCGAGACCGATCGCCGCAAAATCAATCTTCGCATCCACGAAATCAAGAACCAACTCCACGGTGTCCGCCGCATCCGTCATCAGCAGCGTCAGCGTCGCGAGGCAGTCCCAGTCCCCGTGGTGGCCATCGTCGGTTATACCAACGCCGGCAAGAGCACGCTCTTCAACGCCCTCACCGAGGCCGGCGTGCTCGAATCGGCCCGCATGTTCGCTACCCTCGACCCCAAACTCCGGCGACTGCAGCTGCCTTCCCGGCGCAAGATCCTGCTCTCCGATACTGTCGGCTTTATCCGCAACCTTCCCCACACGCTGGTTACCAGCTTCCGCGCCACCCTCGAAGAGGTGGAGCGAGCTGAAGTTCTTCTCCACGTGCAGGACGCAGCCAGCCCTATGCGCGAAGAGCAGAAAACTCAGGTTGAAAAGGTCCTCGCAGAGCTTGCGGTCTCGACCAAGCCCGTGATCCAGGTGTTGAACAAGGTCGATCTAGTCCCGCCCCAGGAGCTGGCGCACCTATCGAGCGATCGCGAAGCAATTCTGGTCTCCGCAAAGCAGCACACCGGCCTGGACCGGCTGCTGATTGCCATCGATGCCGCGCTCGTAGCCGACCCCCTCGTCGAATCCTGCTTCCGGCTCCCGCAATCGGAAGGCGCTATTCTGGCCTCGCTCGAAGGCGGAGCGATCATCGAGGAAAAACGCTTCGAAGGAAACCTCGTTTTTCTGCGAGCCCGCGGACCAGCATCCCTGCTTGACCGGTACCGGCGTTTCCGTGAGAAACGTGAGCTTACCCTCTAGGCAGTTTCGCAATTACCCACTTCCGTGGCCCCACAAAGATCCACAGGAAATCCGGGTTCGATCTACACCAAGTGCGAAACTGCTAGCGAATATTGAAATCGTGAACGACCAGGCGCGTGTCCACCATGACGTGCGGCGTGATGGCGTGGAATCCCCACATGTGCACCCAGGCATTCCCTGTCCGGAAGGTGAGGAATGACTTCATCACGCCTGCAGGAAAGAACGTGAGCAAAACGAAGATGACAGAGACTGCCGCGTGGTAGGGCGAGTCATAGCGTGTCCATGATTCGAAAACGTGCATGAGCGGGTAGCTGACGGCGCCTGCCAGAAAGGCGACTAGCGGAGAGAACAACCGTGCATAGCGCGGCAGCAGAATCGCATAGATAAAGATCATGATGGGGAGATCTGTCCCGCACAGGTGCAGCACCAATGAGAGCGCTCCGCCGACGAGTTGCTGATGTGGCGTGAGCTGAAAAATGTTAGGGCCTGCTAGTTCGTAGGCGCAGCCGATGAGCATGACAACGGCGATGATGAGCGCATCGTTCTTCCAATTGGCGGACCGCAGATTGAGCGCCTGGCGCGAGTAGCCACGCAAGCGAAAGAGAAGATACGGAAGAAGCGCGAGGAAGATACCGTTGTACGCGGCCCAGGTATAGACCGCGGCCGGTGACTGGACGTGCGTCGCGCCGAAGAGGCAGCCATTGAGATGGAGTGCGAGCCCTTCGCCAAAATAACGCTGCCCAATCATGCGGCCCGCGAACAGGACGACGGCGCCGTACGTCCACATAGCCAGCATTTCACGCAACGCGATGCCCCGCTCCGGAGCGCGTTCGACGAGGTTGGGAAATGGACGATGACGGGCCAGAAAGGAGACGACGCCGATGAGCAGGATAATCAAAAAGAGACCGATCGAGTTATTCAGCACATCGGTTACCGGCGGTATCGTGGCGAGTTCGGGCCGGTTGAGCGGCACGCCGTTTCGGCAAAGCAAAATCGCTGCCGCACTAAGCAGGCACCAGATCACGAGAGCGATCCAGAGGCTTGGCTGACGGACAAGATACTTGATGCGTGACGTTGGGGGATTGATCACTCGGAGTTGCCTTTATCAGAACATGAGCGCCTGTTTGGGGACAAACCTAAAGTTCAAGGGTTTGCGAACCAGGCCTTGCTTGATTTGCAGTGGTAAAATCCGGACACACGGGGGTACCTTCAATGAATCTCCTGAGCAAGGCAGTTAACAGGGTTTTGCAGCTCTTCGGACGAAAACGGCCCCCGGAGGACGACCCCTACTCGTACGTTATGGCACCTAAGAAACCACGTCCTTCGTGCCACAGCGCTGCTGCCGTCGCGGAACTACCCGAATAGATCCGGTAGTCCTTCCTGGGGCTTATCGCCGCGTCGACCACATGGGATTCCAAGCATACGGTTCCGGCCACAGCTCAGCGTGGAGAGCAGGAATCAGCGGGCGGGGAAAGGCCTAGCGGAGATATGCAATCAGTTGCTCCAGGCATGAACGGAAGGGGATCGAACCAGTATCGAGGATTTCATGACCTCCCTGTTTAGCCTCCTCGCGAAGAAAGCGTCCCCAGCTCATCATGTTCTCGGTTGCTAGATCGGGCTGCCGGCGATCGTGGGTAAGTCTGGCGCCGCGGACAGAATCGTTGCAATCTATTAGAACAATGCGCGCGTTTGTAATCCCTGCGGCAGCAATTGCCTCCTCAATGAATGCAATTCTCATCTGACCCTCAAAACCATCTTCCCGGAATTCAAAAGAGAAGGGATCCCCCCTGAGCCTGCTCGGTCCGGATTTTCGAAGCGACCCGAGGCTTCAGGCGCACGCCCATCCCCAACGAACAGTTAGAATTCTCGTGCATGCTAGAGCCGTGGATACCCACCTTTTCCGTCCGACAGGACCCCTCGCTGCTGGAGGTCTTTGCCATCGGCGCAACCGTGCTGGTCAGTGTCACGCTCGTGCATGGCTCTGTGCTCTCACAAATCGTTCGCGACTATCGTCGCGGGGCGAAGCGTCTTCTTGAACACGCGAACCATCCGTTCTGGGCATCGGTGCGCTTTGGCCGCTCGGTGCTTCTTATGCTGGTGCTGCATATCGTCGACATGAGTATTTGGGCCACCGTGCTCACTCGGCTCGGCCTGATTACCGATGCACGGGCCAGCCTCTACTTCACTGCCAACAGTTACACGACCTTAGGCTACGGAGGCATGCCGCTGGGCTCTGGATGGCGCGAACTCGGGCCCATGATGGCGATCAGCGGCCTTTTCACCTTTGCCTGGACCACGGGCGTCATGTTTAATGTCGTGGGCTATCAACGCCAGCTGATGGAACAGTTGGCAGACGAATTTGCCCGCAAGAAGCAATTGCATCGAGAGTTGCTTGCGGAACTCAGCGCGATACGCCGCAAGGAAACACAACAGGAGAAGCTCGCCCTAGCCGCAGAACGCCAGAGCGAGGCGGGCAATTCTATCTTTCGCCGAGTACAGATGCGATGGGCGGAACGAAAAGAACTTCGCGCCCTCCGCCATGCAGCCATGAAGCAGGCTGCAGAGGCACTGGAAAAAGAACGCCAGGCGAGAGCCAAACTCTATCAGCCCCCGCCCTATCGTCCTCCCGCGTCCTGAAAATCAGGGTCGAAGCTATTCAGCGCGGAGAGCTTCCACCGGATTCACCGATGCCGCGCGTCGCGCCGGCACAAAGCTTGCACCCATCGATGCCAGCCCCAGGAGCACGCCCACGCAACTCAGCGTCAGTGCGTCCCATGCCTGCACACCGAACAACAGATTGCGCATAAACAAGGATGCTCCCACCGAGCAGACCAACCCAATCGCCAGCCCAACAGCCGTCAACCATCCCGCCTGCCGCAAGACGAGCCTGTAAACGGAACTGCGCTGGGCCCCCAAGGCCATGCGCACGCCGATCTCCCGTGTCCGTTGCGTCACCGAGTAGGCAATCACTCCGTACAGCCCAACCACCCCTAGTACCAACGCCATCGCCGCAAATCCTCCCACCAGCCACGCCGAAAACCGGTGAAGTAACGCCGCCTGCGTGCTGCCAATCTTCTGCGTCATGCTCGCTTCGTCGGATACGCCCAGATTCGCATCGATCTGATGCAGCGTGCTCACCAACGTAGGCAGCAGTGTTCCTGGCTCTTGCGATGTGCGCACAGCCAGGCTGAAAGAGTGGTCGCGCGTCTGGCTGATGGGGAAATACTCCGCGGGCCAGATGTGTTCATCCAACGGGCCCTCGCGAACGTCGTCCACCACGCCGACGATCTCCCACACGGAAGGACGCCCGCCCTCGTCATTGGCGATCCCCTGGCCAATCGGGTCCTGGCCCGGGAAATACTTCCCTGCCAGCGCCTGATTGATCACGGTCACGCCAGGCGTGGAGGCATTGTCGGCGTCGGTAAAAACTCGTCCGCGTATCAACCTGGCCTTGACCGTGGGCAGATACCCCGGACTCACATGACGCTCGACGACCTCATTTTGTTCGCCGTGATATGGCCTTCCCGGCAACTGGATTGAATCAGTAGGGCAGTTACACTCCACCGGAAGCACGCTGCTCATACCGGCCGACTTTACGCCGGGCAAGCTTGAGACGCGCCGCACAATTTCCCGGTAAAGCCCAGTCGTTTGTTCGTCCGTTTTGTAGACGCTGCCGGGCGCCATCACTCGCAATGTTGCCAGATGATCTGGAGCAAATCCGAGCGGCACATGGAGGAGGCGATACAGGCTCTGCCCCAGCAACCCCGCGCCAGCAAGCAGAACTACCGCGATTGCGAGTTCAAAGACTACCAGGTTCGCTCCCAATCTCCGCCAGAGCAGGCCGGCCGCGCCGCGATCCCCATCGGCCAACCCGTCACGCAACTTCTGCAACGAAAGCCGCAACGTCGATGTAGCGGCCAGCAGCAACGCGGTCATCAGTGCAATGGCTGCGGCAAACGCGCCCGTGTGTGCGTTCCACCCAACTCCTCCCAGAAACGGGTTGCTGGCTGCCATATCCACAGGGACCATGTGGCGCAGGAGTTTCATAGTACCGATGGCGACGCCCGCGCCTGCCAAGCTGCCAAACCCGGCTAGCAGGAGGCACTCGGTTACGAATTGCTGCAGCAGCCGCGCACACGTTGCACCCAGCGCACCACGCACGGCAATCTCACGCCTGCGGCTCTCCGAACGCACAAGGACCAGGCCGGCCACATTGACGCATGCGATCAACAACAACAGGGCGGCCCCGCCAAGCAGGGTCAATAGGATCGGCCGCACATTACCGATGATGATCTCCGAGAACGTCACCACACTGGCGCCAAACTCGCGGCCGGGCTTGGGATATTGCCGTTGGAGTTGTTGTGCGATGCCCGTCATCTCGGCCTGCGCTGACTGCAGGGTAACGCCATCTCGCAGCCTTCCCATTCCCATAAAGGGATAGAAGGTACGCGAATGCTCGTGCGGGGACAACACATTGACGGGAACCCAGAACTCCGCGTTGCCGCTAGGCGCGAAGGAGAACGACCGTGGCAGGACGCCTATGATCGTGAACGCCTGGTTATCCAAATCCACGACTCGCCCCACAGCCTCGGGCTTCGCGCCAAAGCGATTGAGCCATGCCTCATAACTCAGGATTACGACATTTGCGCCCCCGGGCACATCTTCGCCGGGATAAAAATCCCGCCCCAGCATGGGATGCACACCGAGTGTCTGAAAAAATCCACCGCTTACGCGCTCGCCCTGAACCGGCTCAGCACCGGAGTTGGTGTGCAGAATGTAGCCGATCCCACTGTAGACGTCGAGCGAACTAAAGGATTTGTTCAGTCTCTGCCAGTCAAGAAAATCTGGATACGAAAGCGGCCAGCGCTGCGATTCAACACTGCTTTCGTTCACAGACATCAGCCGGCCAGGATTTGCATACGGAAGTGGCTGCAACAAAGCTGCATCTACAAACCCGAAAATCGCCACGCTGGCGCCGATGCCCAGAGCCAAAACCAGGATTGCCGTGACCGCGAAACCTGGATTCTTTAACAGCTGCCGAATCGCAAACTTCGTATCGCGCACCAGGTTGTCGAACCATATGACGCGGTTTCTCAGGTAGAACCGCTCTTGCGCTGAGTACACATTGCCGAACCTGACCTGCGCTCTCCGGCGCGCCTCTTCTTCCGACAAGCCTTCCGCCTTCAGTTCATCGGCTTCGAGCGCCAGGTGGGACTTAATCTCCTCCGCAAAATCATCAGCGCTTCGCCTGCGTCTGAACATACTTAGGCCTTCTCGTCGCTGCGTTCCGCACTGTCATAGCGCAACACGCTATCGGCGGTTCTTGGGTCGGCATCCGTCCCAAGAATCTCACCAGCCCCGGCCCGGTGTCAACATTCCGATAATCCCCAGGTGTTTTCCAGCTTTGAGACAGAAGAACCCCGAGGCCGTCCGGTTGGGGACTGGCTTTCCCTCTATTCCGCAGACGACAAAGGCTCAGTGAATTTGAGTTCGTTCCCCGAGTCGTCATTCACACGAAAATCGCGATTCCCCCAGGGCTTGCCAAGAATCCCTTGTGAAATACGCGCACCACGGTTCTTAAGTTCCGTATGTAGCGCCTCGAGGTCTTCGGTGAAGATGTGGATTCCTACTGGCGAAGGTCTCGGAGCATCGTCCTGGAATAGGTGAATCGCAATGTCATCACGCTCAACAATCGCGTAATTCCCGTCAGGTATCTCCATGGCGGCTCGGAATCCAAGTTTTTGCTCGTAATACTTTATGGACTCCTTAAGATTCGAAACGGGGAGCTCCGGGGCTATTCGTGAAAGCTTTACCATCACTCATCCTCCGTGCGACCTTGTCGGCACTCTTATCGAAAGAAACCACGGATCGCAAGCAGGTTAGCACAGCGGAATCTTCTCAAACCCGGCGGCCAGCCAGGATGCCTACCATCCTACCTGTGATATCATGGGGCTGTGGCAAAGAAGAAATCGTCCGTCCAGACGACGAGTGAGACCCACCGGCTCAGAGCAAGGAGAAAGGGTGCGCTTCTGAAAGAGCAAGTCTGGTTTGAAGACGAGAAGGTTGTTGCCTACAGTCTTGCATACATCAACCTAAGACGCTGTTCCGCGGATAACGGACGCGTGCTTGGCTACGATAACAGCCATGATCACCACCACCGGCACTTTATGGGAGAGGTCGAGACAATCGAGTTTACGACCTACACCGCCCTGGTTGAGCGATTCATCGGTGAAGTCCATGAATTGTGGAGGATCGAAGATGAAGAAAAATAAGGTCACGATCAAGACGAGTACCACCGATGAGTTCTTTCACAGTGTGCGGGAACGCGCTGAGAAGCTGGATCGCGGCGAGACCCTCCCCGCCGAGATCACGATTTCCTTTGAGGACCCAATGGAGCTTCTTAGCATACTGACGTCCGAGCGGGTTCGATTGTTGCGGCGCGCCAAGGGAGGATCGCTGCCCATCTCTGACCTCGCCGACGGTCTCAAACGAGATGTCCGCGCAGTGAGTCGTGATGTGGTTGTCCTTGAAAAGGCTGGTCTATTGCGGACCAGTTACCGCGCGAATCCGGGACACGGCAGGCTCAAGATCGTTGAAGCTCTGGCGCGCGGATACAAGTTAACAGCAAACTTGTAGGGAATTGCGCAGGCCAGACAGACTTCGACCGCTTGTGTGAGGCATAGAAAAGCGCCCCAGCAATCCCCTTGCGGTTCTCCCCCGCTTGGCAGAGATAGTTTTCCTGTCGCCCGTATAAATCCCCATCCAAGTGTCGTCTTTTGCCCCTCATTCTCGATTTCCCCTATAAGAGCGTTTCCGAGTCGGTTCGTCGGAGCTGGAGCGAGACGCGCCTATACTGTAGGTGCGCCCAAAAGCATCCTCGCTCGCGGAGGTCAATCGTGGCAGCAACCTGTTCCCCGGAGAAACAGCCCCAAAGCGACGTGCTCTTCAGTACGTTGTATTCCGAACTGCATCGATTGGCGAGACGCCAATTAGGTGGCCAATTTATTCCGGGGCGGCTCGGCGCCACCACGCTGCTGCACGAAGCCTATCTGAACATGGCCAAGGGTGCCGACCATTCGTTTCCTGACCGCGCGCGTTTCATGGCCTACGCTGCGCGCGTGATGCGTGGGCTCATCATCGATCACGCGCGTGCGCGCACCAGCGCGAAAAAGGGTGGCCGATTCCACATCACCGCGGTCACACTCGATAACCTGGAAAATCCGGTCAATGCCAGGGAACTCACCCTGATCAACGACGCACTGGAGGAACTGAACCTGGTCGAGCCGGAACTCGCCACACTGGTCGACCTCAAGTTCTTCTGCGGATTCTCCTTCGCAGAGATCGGGGCGATGCAGAACACCTCCGAGCGCACCGTGCAGCGGAAGTGGGAAAAGGCCCGCATCTATCTCCACCAAAGCATCGCCGGGAGTGCGCGCCATGACTAAACCGGCTTCTCCTCAGTGGAAGGACGAATGGCGCCTCCTCAGCCCGCTGCTCGACCAGGCGCTGGCGTTGGATGGAGAAGCTCGCCAGAGATGGATCAAGGCTCAGGAGCCCGAGATCGCCTACCGGCTGGAAATACTGCTACTCGAACACAGCGTCCTCGCTTCGGATGGATTCCTGGAAACGGGTGTCGTCGATTTACCCTCGACGGCCGCAACGCTGGCGGGGCAAACGATTGGAGCCTTCGAGGTCGTCTCACAGGTTGGCCAGGGTGGCATGGGGAGCGTCTGGCTGGCACGGCGCAACGATGGACGTTTCGAACGCCAGGTGGCTCTGAAGTTTCTCAACATCGCATTGCTGGGAAAAGAGGGGGAAGACCGGTTCAAGCGCGAAGGCAAGATACTCGCGCTGCTGGCCCACCCTCATATTGCCGAGTTGATTGACGCGGGTGTCACCGACGCAGGCCAACCCTATCTTGTGCTCGAATATGTCGACGGCGACCAGATCGACCGCTACTGCGATCAACGCCACCTTGATCTTCACGCGCGTATCCGTCTTTTCCTCCAGGTACTCGATGCCGTCGCGGCGGCCCACGCAAACCTGATTGTCCATCGCGACCTCAAACCGTCGAACGTGCTGGTAGCTAAAGACGGCGACGTCAAATTGCTGGACTTTGGAATAGCCAAGCTGATCGAGGCCGAGAACGACCTGGAACACCAGACAGCCTTCACCATCACTGGAACCGCACTGACGCCCGAGTACGCTGCTCCCGAGCAACTGAAAGGCGAGGCCATCACCGTATCCACGGATGTTTATGCGTTGGGTGTGCTGCTCTATCTGTTGCTCACTGGGCGGCATCCTACCGGGGAGGGCCAGAGCGCGCCGGCTGAACTGATCAAAGCCATCGTCGAGTCCGAGCCGTTGCGCCCCTCCGATGCCGTGGGCGTGGCGGTGACCAACGCTGGCGATACTGCAGCTCGTGCCCTGCTGCGCAGCGCTTCGGTGGAGAAGCTTCGCCGAATCCTGCGCGGGGACCTGGACACCATCCTGGCCAAGGCACTCAAGAAAGATCCCCAGGAACGTTATGCATCCGTCGGAGCGTTTGCAGACGACCTCCGCCGTTATCTGAAGTGCGAGCCGATCAAAGCTCGCCCCGACACACTCCTGTACCGTGCCGGAAAATTCGCTCGCCGGCACCGTGCGGGCCTATGCATTGCTCTGCTGGCGCTTTTGGGTGTGGCCGCCGGTATTACCGGAATGCTCCTGCAAGCGCGCACAGCACGCATCCAGCGCGATTTGGCGCTGCGCCAACTGGCGCGAGCCGAGCGTATGACCGACCTCAATGAGCTTCTGCTCAGCGATGCCGCGCCTATGGGCAAACCGCTCGCTGTCGACCAGTTGCTGGAGCGGGAAGAGCGCGTGATTGAGCATGAACGCAATCCCGACCCTGCCAATCACGTGGAGCTGCAGCTTTCCCTGGGCAACCAGTATTCGAGCGAAGACGAAAATGACAACGCATTACGCGTGCTCAACGCTGCCTATCGCGTCTCCCGAGATTTGAAGGACCCCTCCATTCGCGCCAAGGCCTCTTGTGTTCTGGCCGGGGCCATGGTTCCGGTAGGGGAGTTGTCGCGAGCGGAGGTGCTTTACCAGGAAGGCCTGCGTGAGTTAGGGAACGCGCCGCAATTCGCGTCCGAGCGCGCCGCTTGCCTGCTTCATGGCAGTGAAGTCGCGTATCGTAACGGGAATTCGCAAGAGGCCATCGCACGCGCACGCGCGGCCGAGCAGACCATCCAATCGTCCCCGGTGCAATGGAATCTCGAGCGGCTCAATATCCTGGTCAATCTGGCCACCGTTCTGGGAGACGCCGGCAATTTTCGCGAGGCCGAAACAATCTTTCAACAAGCGTCGGACCTGATGACCACTCTCGGATATGACGATTCCCAGAAGGCAGTAAAGCTCTTCGACGACTGGGCGTTTACCCTGGACAACGACGGACGCCAGCTCGAAGCCCAACGAACCTTTCGGCGCGCCCTCGACATCAGTCGCAATGACGACTCCAACAATGCCGTCGCTCCTGAGCTGTTGTTCAACTACGCCACCCTATTGAAAGAACTAGGAAAAACGACTGAGTCAGCACGTTATTTTGCGCTCGCATCGAAAAAGGCACACGAGTTGAATGACAACGTCCTTGTGGACGATACCGATCTATTACGGGCGGATATGTTCATTGACGCACATGCCTTCGCCCAGGCAGCCCGCCTGCTGGATGAGATTGAGCAACGACTGCGCAAACGATATGACCCGGCGCATTACGTCTTTGCCCAGGTTTCTTCGGAGAGGGCCCGCATCGCCCTTAGCCGGGGCGATCTTCCATCCGCCGCCCATTTCGCGTCCGAAGCCGTGGAAGTCGATGAGGCCTCCATTCGAAGAATCGGTCAGTGTGCGGCCCTTCTTCCCTATCTTCTGATGAGTAAGTCCGGAATCGAACTCAAAAGTGGACAACGGGAGCAGGCCGCATCCGACGCCAGACGCGCGATCACACTTCTACAAGACGGCCAGGATCCAAATGTCTTGTCGAGCAATATTGGCCGCGCTTACCTGACCCTGGCCCTGGTGCTCGAAGCCGAAGGTAAGACAGACGAAGCTCAGCTCGCGGCGCGCAAAGCTTATGCCAATCTGCAGACCACGCTCGGCGCCGATCAGCCCGATGCGCAGCGCGCGCGTCAACTGACCAACACTCGCTTCGCGAGCCACTGACGACGGGCACCATTTTCTTTTGCATTGTCGCCTTTCACCGCTACTTTTCGTTTTCTCCAATAGTGGCCCAACGACGCCTGATCGCAGGTGTTGTGCCCGGCCCTCACATGAGAGGAGAAAACTATCCATGCCGAAGTTTGTGATCGAGAGAGAGATTCCCGCAATCGGCAGCGCGACCCCGGAACAACTACGAGCAGCATCACAGAGTTCCTGCGGCGCCCTGCGGACGATCGGTCCCCAGGTTCAGTGGGTGCATAGCTACGTCACTGAAGATAAGATCTACTGTATTTATCTGGCGCCCGATGAGGCTGCGATTCGAGAACATGCTCGTTTGGGAGGCTTTCCTGCTAACCGGATCTCGCGCGTTTCCTCGACCATTGATCCGACCACGGCCGAGTAGCAAAGGGAAACAATAAGTTCTGCCAACTGTCGTTTTTCCTTCTCGAATTGCGATTAATCAGACGGAGACCGGTCGCGGGCCGCCGAGTGTTGATAGCCGCGGCGCTCCAAATTGCGCGATAGGAGCAAAACGATGCCGAACCAAAATGGAATGAGCAAACGAATCAGCGCTGCCAGTTATGCGGCAAGCCTTACGCTGCGCCTGGTGTTGCTAGGCACCTTCGCCACGACCACGCCGCTGTTCTCCCAAAGTAGTACCGCCATGGATCACTCCGAGGCAACGCAAACACCGCCGGAGCTTGTCCAGGCCGTACGGGGGGCGACGCAAAAGTACAGCGATGTCAACGCCGCTATCAATGCCGGGTATCATCCCGTCCTTGGCTGTGTCTCGGGGCCCGATCATGGCGCCATGGGGGTGCACTACCTGAACGCGAGCCTATTGAACGGAGAGATCGACGCCACTCAGCCCCAGGCCCTGATTTATGAGCCTTTGGGCGGAGGGAAAATGCGGCTGGTTGGTGTTGAGTTCATCGTGGACGCGGCGACCTGGCAAAAGAAGTATTCGGCTCCGCCGCAACTATATCAGCAGCTGCTGCAGTTGATTCCCAGCCCAAACAGATACGGCCTCGACACCTTTTACGAACTGCACGTGTGGGCGTGGCAGGATAATCCAAATGGCGCATTCGTTGACTGGAATAACAAAGTGAACTGCAACCTTCAAGGCACCACTCTGTAGCCGAACTCGACTGCGAATGCAGGCCGCCCAGATGGAAGTGGCGCTTTAAGGAAGTTCCAGCCCGCTTCGCAGTCCTGGGCACCTGGGCTATCCGTGACCGGCGACTGGTAAAACAAGGGCTAATCGGCCCTTGTTTTGCCTTCGATAGGAGCAGCAGCGAAAGTTACGCCCTCTCCGTAGAGCTGGCTCTACACCGAAAACACCCGAACTTCAAACGCACTCAGGCTAAGGGTAAAGGTGTTTGAGCCGGCGTTGTAGCTGGATGTTCCGCCTCCTGGCCCCGATTCCGTGAGCGGCTGCGCGTTCCAGGGCCAACTGGAAAAAGAAAAGGACGGGAAAGACTGACCGCAGACGTTGGCAATCACAATCACCTGTCCTGCCGAGCCCAGGCCCGCTCCGTCGGTACGGGCGTAGGCGAAGACCCAAGGTCCGTCGTTGCTATCGAATGCCGGATGAAAATAGAAGAAATTGATCTCGTTTCGCTGCAGGGCCGGGTTTGCGGTGCGCAGTTGGATCAATTCTCCGACCCTCATCTGCAGCGCTGCATTGCTGGGAAACGTCGCACGATACCACTGCACGGGATCCTGCTGCTTGGGATCGGTGGCGTTGAAGTCCAGATCGTGCACATCGCCGAACTCCTCTCCCGCAAGGAACATTGGCATGCCGACGGAGGTCAGGATGAGCGCAAAGACTCCGAAGATCCGGTCCGCCGCGGTATCGATCAATCCGGCGCCGGAGCTTCCCTGCGTCTGATCCATAAAGCTCTTCACGTTGGAGACGCCGCCATCGCCCAGGCCAGCGTTCTGTAGCATCGGGCCGAGGATTACGTTCATCATGCGTGGCGCGCCCTGCACATCGTGCGAAGTCGCGTAATTAACGGCGCAGGCAAGATCGGCATATCCAGGATCGAAGCTGTTATTCCAGCCGTTCCAGGTTCCCTCGGTGGAGAGAAAGTGCGAAACGCGCTGGGTGCGCGAGGGCTGTCCCAATGCGGTCGTCAGCGACCCAGTCGCCAACAACCGAACTTCCTGCTGGAAACCGAAGTTCCAGATAGCGTCGACGACTTTTTGCCCGTTTGGATTGCCCGGATCCGGACCCGTAGTGACAAACTGACGGCTGGTGTTTTCCGCTACGACGAGGAACGGCTTGCCCGGGAAGGCGGCGTTGCTCGCGGCCGTGGCGCGATCGTGAAATTCCTGCACGAAATCCCAGTTATCGATGTCCGGAAAGTCGTCGATGCGGAAGCCGTCAACGTGATACTCGTTGACCCAGAACTCCGCCATCTGGCAAAGAAATTCGCGCGCGGCATAATAGGTTCCATACGCGGGCGTGTTGTACTCGAAAAGATTCTGTCCCCAGCCGTTGCGTCCATTGTCGCCTGGGGGCGCCATGAACCACTGCGCGGCCAAATCGCCGAGCGGACAGGTAGGCGAAAAGAACGCCATGACCACATCGAGGATGACGCGAATGCCAAGAGCATGACAGGACTTTATAAAGAACTTCGCATCCACTGGGCCACCCATGTCGTAGTCGGGCGCGAAGTAGAAGCGCGTGCCATAGCCCCAATCCAGCGTTTGAGAGGTATCTTCAATCGGAAGCAATTCGATGCAGTTGATGTTTAGATTCTTGAGGTTCTGCAGATGCTCGAAGATCACCTCGTCGAAAGTTCCAAGATCCACGTATGGATTGTCGGAGGCGCTTTCCATCCACTTCAGCGGCATCTCGTAGATGACGATCTTGTTGTTGGACTGGAGCCCCGCACCCGCTTCGACAACCGCATCCCAGCGGAAGTTCGGGCTGATGCGAACGCCTCCGGCAATATGAAAGACGCCGCGATAGTATCCGAAGCGCGTGATCTCGTCCGCATAAGGATCGTTGCGAACCTTGGTTGGGTCGCCATCCTGAACGAACTCATACTCGTAGGCTCCGTCTGGCAGTGCTTGGGCGTCGATGTCGAACTCCCACCAACCGGGATAGGCGGCGCTTGGGCTGAGCGGGATACTCGGCCACCCGGGTGGGTTGAAGTCGTCGCGATTGGCAAGCGAAGAAAAGCGAATAGCAAGGCTGGCCACGGTAGGCGCCGGAATGCGAAGAAGTCCGTATCTGCCTGTTGGCTGTGGAGGCATAGATGAGACTCCGAAATGCAGGCATGCGAGCCGTCACAATCGGTGAGCATAGTATGCCGCAAATTCTGTCGGAGGGGACGGTATTCGTCGAAAATTCCACGGAACGTGGATATAGCCGCGGACCCAGGACAGTTTTAGCGAGCGCGGCGCAGGTATCCCCAAACGGCGCCTTCCACTCGCCGCATCAGTTGAACGGACTCACCTTCTCCTCTCTCGCCTGCCGCATCCACCAGGCTTCTTGTGATCGCGAGCAGGTCTGCTGCCGCAATAGCTTTGTTTGCAACCCTGGGGGCGTCCGGCAGACTGAGGATCCTCTCCACCACAGCTTGTAGGCGAGACATCGTACTTGAGACCTGGTCGTTGAATATCTCGCGCTTCTCAGCCACATCGATCAGTCTCGCCAAATCAGGCCGGCGCATTTGATGACGAACCGACGCATGAATGTAGCGCCGAAGAGCTTCTTTGCATCCTTGCGTGTTGGCTAGCTCTTCACTGACCCCAAGTAGTGGTAAAGCTTCGCGCTCGATGATCGCGCGGAGAAGGGCGTTCTTGCTTGGAAAGTACTGGTAGAGCGATCCAATACTCACCCCTGCTTTCTCGGCGATCGCGTTGGTATTGAACCCTTCGAAGCCGCTCCGTTCCAAAACGCGAGCAGCCGCTTCAACAATCACGGCCACTGTATCTGCGGAACGCTTCTGCCGCGGCGTCTTCCTTAAACTTACGGCTTCCTTCGCGGTTCTCTTTTTGAGCATTGGAATGCGAGTACCGAATATGAGCAAATGCTCGTATTCTTTTCTTAAGGAGAACACAGATGACGACGAACGTACAAACACCGGATGCGACGCAGGACGATCTGACCGTGTTCATGTTGGTAAAAACCACGCCAGAATGGCTGGGATTCACTATCGATCAGCGATTCGCTCACTTTAAACATTACATGACCCCGATTCTGAAGAAGCATGAAAACCAGGTTCATCTCAGGTTCTACGATACAGAATTCTTTTCTGCTCGCGTCACCGACGTGTGGGTATGGGAGGCAAAGTCGCGGCATGCCTACGAACTTGTCGTCGAAGAGCTGAGAGAAACACCGGTCTGGGACCGTTTCTTCTCCATCGTTGAGATCCTCCCGGGAGTCGAAAATGCCTACGCCCGAAACTACGATCGAGAGCCTGTTTCTGCCTAACTCAATCGTTCTAAATCGCAGGGCTACAAGGAGGACTAGATGAAGGAAGGTTAGGGGAACACAATCCTGGTTGCGGGAGGACGATCCGGCATCGGCCGGGGTTTGGCGCGTTAGGCTCGTCCAACCTGTTGACATCCTACCTATCTCACGCTCAAACTATATGTAGATAGTCAACATGAGAGCTAACCCGATCCAACGGCGCGGCTTCATATAGTAGGAGGGCGATTATGGACTGGATCCGGATTCTCCTTAGCCGCGGCATAGCACTCTTCCGCAGCAAAGGCCTTGATGCCGATCTCGATGAAGAGCTGCGCGCGCACATCGACCTGGCCACCGAAGAAAATCGCGGGCAAGGGATGAATGAGGCGCAGGCCCGCACCGCCGCTCTGCGCCAGTTTGGCGGCATCACGCAGATTCGCGAGACCTACCGCGTTCAGCGCGGCCTGCCGTGGTTTGAACAGGCCACTCGCGATATCCGCTATGCCGTTCGTCAGCTACGCAAGTCGCCCGGCTTCGCGCTCACTGCTGTCCTTACCCTCGCGCTGGCCATTGGAGCGGCTACTTCGGTCTTCAGCGTGGTCAATGCCGTTTTGCTCAAGCCGTTCGCCTTTCGCGACGCCGATCGCCTGGTCGTGTTGCGCGAGGCGGTAGAAGACAAGGTGACCAGCGAGCGATCGTCGATTCCCGACAATTATCGGCACTTCCAGCGCCTGAAGAAAACTGCAGCAACCCTCGAAGACGCCTCGATCTTTGCCCAACGAGGAATGAGCGTCTCGCCCAACGGAGATCACCCCCGCATCGTCGGCGCAGTGACCGCTTCTCCGAACCTCTTCCGCCTGCTTGGCGTTCAACCCATCCTGGGGCGCGATTTCGTCGAGGAGGATGCCCGGAAAGATGCTGAAAGCGTTGTAATCCTGAGCTACAACGGCTGGCAGACATTCTTCGCGCGCGATCCCGCAGCGATTGGCAAAACGATCCGGATCGGCGGCCGTCCCGTCACTGTCATTGGTGTACTGCCGCCGGGTATGCGGTTTCCGCAAATCGCATTGGCGCCGAAGATCGCCTTCCACGAAACCGCAGGGGATGTTCTGCTCTTTGAGCCGCTGGCGCCGAGCGAGTACGACCTGAATAGAGACATGGGCAACTTTAACTACAAGGCGATCGCTCGTCTCAAGCCTGGAGTGTCCCTGTCCCAGGCGAACGCTGAACTGGAGGCCCTGCAGAAAGCTTACTCGCTGTCGGCGCACTTGCCGTTCCATTTCGGCATCGCGCTTACGCCGCTCGAAAAGGATGTCGCCTCCGGGGTGAGTGGCGCGCTCTGGCTCCTGCTTGCGGCGGTGGGTGCGGTGCTGCTGATCGCGTGTGTCAACCTTGCCAATCTACAACTCGCCCGCGCCGTCAATGCGGAGCGCGAAACTGCCGTGCGCGCTGCACTAGGCGCTAGCCGCAGCCAACTGGTCAGGTCGCGTCTCGCCGAGAGCCTGGTGCTTGCGTTCGCCGGCGGCGTGGCCGGAACAGCGCTTGCCTTCGGCGGCGTGCGGTTGTTGCTCGCATGGGCGCCGGCGACAATCCCCCGTCTCGATGAGGTGCGCGTGAGCTTGCCTGTCCTCATCTTTAGCGGCGGATTGTCGATTGCAGCCGCCATCATCTTCGGCATCTTGCCCTCCCTTCACTCCCTTCGTGTTGCTCCGCAAGCCGCGCTGCAGGCAAACTCCACCCGAGCGGCCGGCACGCAACGGAGCCGCCGTACGCGCAGCCTTATGGTGGCGGCGCAGGTGGCTTGCACGGTGGTCCTGCTCATCGTTACGTCGTTGGTGCTGCGTAGTCTTTCTCACCTTCTGCGGCAGAATCGCGGCTTCGATGCAAGCCATGTCACGCTCGCGCAGGCCGATCTCGTTGGGCCGCAATATGACAACACAGGTCCCAAGGGAAGTGCAGCCAGGTTGGCCTTTGCCGATAGCGCCCTCACAGCTCTCGGTCAACTGCCAGGCGTGGAGTCGGTCGCTCTCACCAGCGTAACGCCACTCACCGGTGAAACCTGGGTGGATACTCTTTCACGGCCGGATCATCCCGTGCCGGCCGAAAAGGCGCCGGCAATCAACGTGCGCTGGATCAACCCCAGCTATCTGCCCACCATGCTCAGTCCGCTGGTCGCTGGCCGCAACATCACCGCTGCCGATCGCGCCCATCCCTATGTCGCGCTCATCTCGGAAAGAACAGCGCGCGAAGGCTTTCCGGGCGAGAATCCTATCGGACGAAAGATCTCTGACATTGTTCCGGATGAAAAGCATTCGATCTCTAACTTTGTTCCCGACGACCAAACCGTCACAATCATCGGGGTCGTCGCCGACACGCGCATCAATGGCCTCAAGGACGATTCCGCCATGGTCTATCTGCCCTACTGGGCCTACACACCGACGACGCTGTCGTTCCTGGTCCGTAGCTCTCAATCCAGCGGAGCGTTGATCCCCGAGATGCGGCGCGCGATCTGGCAGATAGATCCCCAGGTTGCCATTCCGGCGCTCAAGTCCATGGATGAACAGGTCAGCGATTCCGTGGCAGGCGACCGCTTCCAGGCCATGGTGCTGAGCGCTTTTGGCCTGGCTGCGTTGTTCCTGGCTTTGCTCGGAGTGTATGGCGTGCTTGCGTACTCGGTCACGCTGCGCCGGCAGGAGTTCGGCGTCCGCATCGCCTTGGGTTCCAGCAAGAGCGCGATGATCGGGTTGGTTTTCCGGCAGGCCGCATATCCCGTTCTCTTGGGCACAGGGGTTGGACTCTTAATAGCATTGATCGCGCTGCGCTGGGTCCGCAGTCTCCTTTATCAAACGCCCGTCATGGACCCCATCGCGCTGGGCGGCAGCCTCCTGCTGCTCTTGGTTGCCGCTGCGATCGCAGCGATTGTACCGGCCCGGCGCGCAGCATCCACCGATCCAATGCACGTATTGAGGATGGACTAAAGGTGGCAGCCGAGAGATAACCCGTCATCCTTGTGTGTAATGCTTTTTTGCATTACCATTTTGGAATGAGCCGGGGGGAACCCAGAACGATGAGCACTCTGACCGTCACCGCACGGGGCCAGGTTACTTTCCGCAAGGATGTGCTCCAGCATCTTGGTATCCGGCCGGGAGAGAAGATTGAGGTGGACAAGCAACCGGACGGGACCGTAACCCTCAGAGCTGCGCGGCCGCTTGGTAAGATAGACAGCTTCCTTGGCCTGCTCGCAGGAAAGTCAGGGAAGGTTGCGACTCTCGATGAGATCAACGAAGCCGCGGCGGCCGGCTGGTCCAAGCAAAAGTGAGAATTACTGCGGATACCAACATCCTCGTCCGCGCAGTGGTCGCAGACGACAAGAAACAGGCCCAGGCTGCCGCCAGGCTTCTTAAGGGAGCCGAGCTCATCGCAGTTACCCTTCCATGCCTGTGTGAGTTTGTTTGGGTTCTGCGCCGCGTTTACCAATTTGGGCAAGAGAGTATTTCCGCTGCCCTTGAAGCGTTGCTCAGTGCGGACAACGTTTCCGTCAATCGCCCCGCCGTAGATGCCGGGTTGTCGATGCTCAAGGCAGGCGGCGATTTTGCTGATGGACTGATCGCTTACGAGGGCAATTGGTTAGGCGGCGGCACTTTCGTCTCTTTTGACAAGAGGGGGGTCTCTTTGCTTTCTCACCAAGGAAAGCAGGCGAGGCTACTGAAATAGAGCGGGAACCAGAACGTGAGCTCGCCCCGTCATTGCGTTATATTCGCTCTATCTGCCCATGCAAAAACACAGAAGCGCCTTGGAGAGGCTCCGCGCCAGAAGACCCACGCACTCTTCCCGTAGAGCCCTCGCGCGCAAATTCCTTTACCCTGCTCTCGCCCTGTCCGCACTGATCTCTGCCACCGCCTTTTCCGACGAGTGGCGTCCCCGTCATGCGCTCGTCCCGCCGACCGGCGTGCTCAATCTCACCCAACCGGCCGGCCCCGCGGACGTATTGCTTCCTGGGCCCGAAAATCCCGCCGCGGCAGATGCCTGGCGAACGCAAATGAAAGCGTGGCGGGAGGAACGGCTCCAGCGTTTGCGTTACCAGCACACAGAGTACGAGCGGCCCGAACTTGCTTGGACGCAGCACGTGTATTCCCAAGTGCAGATGCTCATCTGGGACCGCACATTCTTTGATCCGGACAAGAATCAATACACGGTGGACCGGTTTCTCGCCGGCGTCGAGGGCCGCTTTGGCCCCATCGACGCCGTCCTCATCTGGCCGCTCTATCCGAATCTTGGCGTGGACGACCGCAACCAGTTCGACCTGATTCGCGACCTGCCCGGTGGAGTTTCCGGGGTTCGCCACATGATCGACGAATTCCACGCCCGCGGCGTGCGCGTCTTCTTCCCTACCCTGGCCTGGGACACCGGCACGCGTGAGTCCTCCACACCCACCGCTACGGCTCTGGCGCAATTGATGGCCGAAATCGGCGCCGACGGCGTCAATTTCGATACCCTTGAAGGCGTCCCGGCTGCTTTTCACGCGGCCGCCGAAGCCGCCCACCATCCGCTTGCCCTCGAACCTCAATTTGCCATTCGCGATGAGTCGCTGGCATGGAGCACCATCAGCTGGAACGACTGGGTAACCTGGGAAGACACGCCCTATCCGTTCGTGCCCATGGTCAACCAGGCGAAATGGCTCGAGCGGCGACACACCATCAATGTTACAGATCGCTTCACCCGCGATAAGACCAACAGTCTGCAGCACGCCTTCTTTAACGGTATCGGCTATGCGTCGCTCGAGAACCTGTGGGGCTTTTGGTATGGCACCACACCGCACGATGCCGAAGCCGTCCTGCGATTCACGCGAATCGAGCGCACCTTCGGGCAAATGCTGCAAAGCCCGGACTGGGAGCCGTATACCGCGACCCTGCAGTCCGGTGTCTTCGCCAGCAGGTTCACCGGCAAAAACGCGACGCTATGGACGATGGTCAATCGCAACGAGTACGACGTCTCAGGGGATGAGCTCAACATAGCGCATGCCGACGGGATGCATTACTACGACCTGTGGCATGGCGTCGAGCTCACTCCCGACGTCGCCGGAGGAAGGGATAGGCTGCGATTTTCGATCGAAGGCCTTGGCTTTGGCGCCGTGCTCATGACTCCAGCGCTCACCGGCGAAGCGAAGGATCTGCTTGCGTTTATGGCCGAGCGCGCCAAACGCCCTCTCAGTGGGTACTCGCGCGAATGGAAGTATCTTCCCCAGACCATGGTTCAGATGGCGGCGACAAAGCCGGCCGTCTCCGCGCCTCCGAACATGATTCGTGTTCCAGGCGGCGATTTTGATTTTGCCGTACGTGGGATCGAAATCGAAGGCGGCAACGATCCTGGCGTCGACGTTCAATACCCATGGGAAGACACGCCGCGCCGATTCCATCGCCGCCGGCTGCAGATGAAGTCGTTCTATATCGACCGGACGCCGGTAACCAACGCCGAGTTCAAGAAATTCGTCGACGCCGCCCATTACCATCCCACGGATGGCCACAATTTTCTGCGGCTCTGGGCCAACGGAACATTTCCCCAGGGTGCGGCGAACCAACCGGTAACTTGGGTCTCCATCGAAGATGCACGCGCGTATGCGGCCTGGGCCGGAAAGCGGCTGCCGCACGATTGGGAATGGCAATATGCTGCACAGGGCTCCGATGGCCGCCTCTATCCGTGGGGAAATGATTGGAATGATCGAGCGCTGCCTCCCCCCGACCACGGGCGAGTGATGCGCGCACCGTCCGATGTGGATGCGTTTCCGGCAGGCGCCAGTGCCTTCGGCGTGCTCGACATGACCGGAAGCGTCTCCCAGTGGACCGATGAGTTTCGCGATGAGCACACGCGCGCGGCGATTCTGCGCGGCGGCGCCTCCTATCAACCGCGAGGATCGATCTGGTATTTCCCCCAAACCCACCGTCTCGACGAACACCAGAAGTTCCTGCTGATGTCCCCAGGGCGGGATCGTGCCGGGACAATCGGTTTTCGCTGTGTGGTGGATGCTCCGTAGTCCGTCAAGAAACGTGCTGCAATAATGGATTAGCCAAGAAAGCGAGCACGATGAATAGACGAGAATTTACCGGCGGCCTGGCCGCGGCAGCGCTAGCTGCCTCGATAGGAAAGGCTTCCGCTGCAGCGCCTCCCCGCAATCAATCGACGTTGTCGATGACTGAGCTGCAGCAGCGGTTCCTCGATCTGCGCTTCGGTATGTACATCCACCTGAACATGGCTGCGTATGAGCAGCGGGAGTGGGGAGATCCAAAAGCTTCGCCGGCGCTCTTTAATCCCAAGAATCTCGACACCGATCAGTGGGCGCAGGCTGCTCGCTCGGCGGGGATGGCCTATGGCTGCCTGACGACCAAACATCATGACGGGTTTTGCTTGTGGCCTACCAAGAGCGGCAGCGCCAACGTGCAGGATGCGACCAATAAGCGGGATATTGTGCGTGCCTATGTCGACTCGTTCCGGGCGCAAGGGCTCAAGACCTGTCTCTACTTCTCAATTCTCGATCTACGTGCGGACATCCGGCCGTATTGTGTGACCCGGGAGAAGATCGGCAAAGTGAAGACGCAGCTGACCGAGCTTCTAACAAACTATGGAGAAATTACGGCGCTGGTGATCGACGGATGGAACGCGGCATGGACCCGATTGAACTATGAAGAGATGCCGTTTGCAGAGATCTACAACCATGTGAAGCAGCTGCAGCCGAATTGCCTGATGAGTGACTACAACCAGGGCAGGTATCCGGCGCCCGCGCTGTACTACACCGATGTGAAGCAGTATGAGCAGCACGCGGGGCAGACGATTCCGCCTGGGAGCGAAGTCCCGTCGCAGTCTGCAACGACGCTGCAGAGCGACTGGTTCTGGAAGCTGGATTATCCGACGCAGGAACTTCGCTCGGCCAAGCAAATTGTGGAGGAGTGGCTTATCCCGTTCAATGCGCACCACTGCAACTTGATTTTGAACGTGGCGCCCAATCGGGACGGTAGGTTCGACCAGAATGCGGTGGACCGGCTTGCTGCCATTGGCGAACTCTGGCGCGATCGGGCGCCTGCCCCACGGCTTGCGCCCGCGCGCCAGATTACTACCCCGGACCTCGCCTATGCGCTGCCCTCGTATGCCAGCAGCATTGCCGATACGTCGGGGCCGGATCTGGCGAACGATGACCATCAGCGAACTTACTGGGAGTGCGATATCGGGCAAACTTCGGGGTGGCTTGAGATCGATCTGCAGAAGCCGACCGTATTCAACACGGTGGCTGTCATCGAGCCGACCTATCTCAGCGATTACGGGACGGACAGCCGCATCGTTTCCTATCGTGTCGAAGCGCGGAGCGGAGGCCAGTGGCGAGAAGTGCTATCCGGGGAGTCACCCAGGGAGATGGTGTACCAGGTGAAACCAACCACCGCGGAGCGTGTGCGCCTGAGCCTGCGTGGAACGGGCAAGCCTCCGGGGATTGCAGAGTTCGGGCTCTATGCGCAGCCCGAATCAAAATCCAGGCAGGCATAAGCCACGCGTGACTTCCCAAAGTGCGGAAGGCATAATACGAGCTGCTGTCGAAATCGGCTCCTGCCTCGCTCACCATAACCCCAATGACGGTCCCCTATGGCGCTTAGTTTGGTGTCGGACGATTTGCCCAGTCGTCCCCGATGGCAAATCCTTGATTGGCTCGCGATCTGCTGCTTTCTGGCCGCCCTCCATGCGACGCCGGCCTTCGCCAAACAGCGAGTGGATCTTATCGTGGTTCACGGCACCGTGGTCACCATGGACGGAACGCGCCGCATCCTGGAAAATGGCGCGGTCGCGGTCCAGGGGGACGCCATCGCCGCCATCGACACAACCGCGAATATCGACGACACCTATGAATCGGGCAAGGTCATCGATGCGCGCGGCGGGCTCATCCTGCCTGGGCTGATTAACGCCCATACACATATGAGCATGAGCTTGTTCCGCGGCCTGGCGGATGATCTTTCCCTGGACGATTGGCTGAACAAGTATATTTTCCCTGCCGAGCATCGCTACGTCACCAAGGACTTCGTTACCTGGTCGACGCGGCTTAGCCTGCTGGAGATGTTGCGCGGCGGCACAACGACCGTCGCCGACATGTACTACTTTGAAGAGGAAGTGGCCGACGCCGCGAAAGCCGCCGGCATGCGTGGCGTGCTGGGAGAAACCCTCATCGGGTTTCCTTCTCCCGATAGCGAAACCCCCGCCGCCGCCCTCACCTATACCGAATCATTTCTGAAGCATTGGAAGGGCGACCCACTCATCACCCCCGCCGTTGCGCCGCACTCGATTTATACGTGTTCGGAGACGCTGCTGAAGGATGCCGCGGCGCTCGCCCAGCGCAACCAGGCTCCGCTTTTGATCCACGTAGCTGAGGCTCCGTTCGAGATCGAGAAAAGCCGGCACGAACATGGCCTCACCACCGTCCAATATCTCGCGCGCATCGGCCTGCTGGGACCGAATGTCCTCGGCGCCCACTGCATTTGGCTTGACCAGGCGGACGTGCAGACGCTGGCCCACTTCGGAGTAGGCTGCTCCTACAACCCTTCCAGCAATATGAAGACCGCTGCTGGCCTGATGCCGGCTGTCGAGTTGCTTGCGGCGGGAGTCGCCGTCGGGATCGGAAGCGACGGGGCTGCCAGCAATAACAACCAGGACATGTTCGAGGAGATGGACCTGGCGGCGAAGGAGCAAAAGTTCGCACGCATGGACCCCAAGGCGCTCACCGCGGTACAGGTTGTCGAGATGGCCACCATTACCGGCGCGCGCGCACTACATCTCGAACGGCAGATCGGTTCCCTGGAAGTGGGCAAAAAGGCCGATCTCATCGTTGTGGATACCAGCGCTGCGCACGCCACTCCGATGTATGACGTCTATTCGGCCGTTGTCTATGCCCTCAAATCCTCCGATGTGAAAACAACCGTCATTGGGGGCAAAGTGGTGATGGAAGATCGACGGATGCTCACGCTCGACGAGCCGGCGATCCTGGCAAAGGCGGCCGAATACTCCAAACAGATCGACGCATCCTTTGGCGCAAAAAAGACCCCAGCCGGGAAATGAAGAGGGCCGCGAAGCCTGAAAACAAAACACCTGTTCGTTAAGGCGTAGCATTCATTTTTTTCTGCAAAGAGATGCGCCTACTGCCAGTTACGAGCATCTGAAAAGAGGCTTTCGAAAGCTTGGAAGACCTCCTGCGGAGTTTCGGTCTACCGGGGTCCCAAGTGAACGCATAGGAGAGAAGAGCATGGCAAGTCTGAAGGAAGAAGTCCAGAGTAGCGACGCGAGCGTCGGGAGCCTCGCGAAAGTCGACTTGAAACTCGAGGTGGTGGTCATCCCCGTTTCAGACGCCGACCGCGCGAAGAAGTTCTATGGGAACCTCGGTTGGAGGCTCGATGCCGACTTCCCTTTCGATAACGGTTTCCGGGTCATCCAGTTCACGCCGCCCGGCTCGGGGTGCTCGATCCAATTCGGTACTAACATCACGTCGGCTGCGCCCGGCACGGCCCGCGGCCTCTACCTGGTCGTTTCCGACATCGAGGCTGCGCGCAAAGAACTGGTCGCCCGCGGTGTCACGGTCAGCGAGGTATTCCACGCTGGGGCGCCAGGCGCGCAGTTCCAACCCGACGGCGCGAGCGGTCGAGTCCCCGGGCCCGAGCCCGATCACGGCACTTACCGCTCCTTCGTCACCTTCAGCGATCCGGACGGCAACGGGTGGCTGTTGCAGGAAATAACCACCCGGCTACCCGGGCGTATCGACTCCGCCGAGACGGCCTTCACCTCCGCAAGCGATCTCGCCGCCGCACTTCGGCGTGCGTCCGCCGCCCACGGCGAGCACGAGAAACGTATCGGGCAAGCAGACCCGAACTGGCCTGACTGGTACGCCGCATACATGGTGGCAGAGGGCGCCGGCAAGCCCCTGCCGCAATGAACATCGCGTCCTGGTTCCCCCACTGAGGACGGCTGCCCGCCGTTCCGATTGGTTTCGGCTGTCAGGCGGATCCCAGCCCACAGTGGCTAACTGAAGTTCTCACGCAGGCGTGTAAGACCCGCCCTTTTACGACTGCCTCTGACGGCCCGCCTGTGCGAATATGGAGCGTCTGTCTGGGGAAGCCACGTGAGCAGCTATGAACCCGCGCCACTCCCATTCGTCACCCGCCGATCCTGGTATCCGTGGCTCGTGGTCGGCGTCACCTGTATCGGTGGGTTCATTGGCCAGCTCGACGCCAGCATCGTTCAACTGGCACTGCCCACCCTTGAACGGGAATTCGGCGCAAATCTCGACGCAGTGAGCTGGGTGGCCATCGCCTATTTGCTAGCCTTTGCGTCGGCGCTACCCGTCTTCTCTCGTTTGTCGGAGACCAAGGGCCGCAAGCTCTTCTATCTCGTCGGTTATGCCGTTTTCCTTACGGCTTCCGCCCTGTGCGGTACGGTATCCGATCTGCGGTTGCTCATCGGATTCCGAGCTCTCCAGGGCGTCGGCGGCGCTATGTTGGGAGCCAATAGTATCACCATCCTGGTCAAGGCCGCGGGTCCCAGCAGGCTAGGGCGGGCCATGGGATTATTCGCGGCAGCACAAGCCGTAGGCATCAGCGCCGGCCCGGTGATCGGCGGACTGATCCTGGCAACATGGGGCTGGCGATGGATATTCCTGGCCTCGGTTCCCTTCGGATTGGCCTGCGTAATTTTGGCATGGTTGTCCTTACCGCAAACGCCTCAATCCACGGCAAGCAAGGGTTTCGATTGGCAGGGCGCGCTCTTGTTGACGCCTGCGCTTACCTCTCTCGTTCTCATGCTGAATGAAGTGCAAGCCTGGGGGCTTAAGTCAGCCGCAATGCTTTGTGCACTGCTTGTCGCCGCCATCTTCCTCCCCCTGTTCGTGTGGCGAGAGTCGCGACAGTCCGATCCCTTGATCGATCTTCATCTCTTTCGCTCTTCGGCGTTCTCGGGCGGCCTGGCAGCCGTCAGCCTGTCCTATGCTCTGCTGTATTCGATGTTCTTTCTGATGTCGTTCCTATTCGTTCACGGGCTGAAGGAATCTCCAATTTCGGCCGGCCTGCATCTTGCCCTGATCCCGATCGCCCTTGGTGTGGTAGCACCCCTCAGCGGAAGCATCTACGCGCGGGTGGGGGCGAGAACGATGACCACCTCCGCTATGCTGCTTTGCATCTGCGCCTTGGTGTTGTTGTCGCGCAGCGTGGCGGGTCAGTCTGTCTATCCTATCGGGGTCATGGGTGCGCTCGCGCTCTTTGGGGTGGGGCTGGGCATGTTCATCGCGCCCAACAACAGCGCTACCGTCGCCGCCGCTCCCGCGAGTCGAACCGGCGTGGCGGGCGGCATGCTCAATCTCATGCGAGCCCTGGGTTGCGCGATTGGTATAGCACTCGCCTCGGTTACGTTATCCTGGCGTCTTTTTGTGTTTACCGGCAACGGTCATAAGACCACAGATGTGCCGACGCATATTATGCTGGCGGCAACGGCTGACGTGCTATGGCTGCTTGGCGCGTTTGCGGTGGCGGCAGGTGGCTGCGCGCTCTTGCGCGACGCAGTCGCGCAGGGCTCCAAGCCCGCGGGCGGATAGAGCTGACCGGGGGGAATGACCTCAAAAGCAAATGAATGGCCGTCCGCGCCTTTGTGAAACAATAATCCGGTGACTCCTGTGTCTGTAGAGGGACGGAATGCCAATTGATCCGAAAACGACAGCCTTATTACTTATCGAGTATCAGAATGATTTCACCAGCGAAGGGGGCGCGCTGCATCAGGGTGTCAAGACGGTGATGCAGAGCACCAACATGCTCGCCAATTCCGTGCAGGCTGCAAACCAGGCGCGAGCCGCGGGGGTCACCGTGATGTTCGCTCCCATTTCGTTTGCCAAAGGCTATGGCGAGATCACCCCGAATCCTTATGGCATACTCAAAGGCGTGGTGGACTCGAATGCGTTCGTACGTGGTACCTGGGGCGCTGCCATCGCGGACGCCATTTCGCCTGCTCCCGAAGATATCGTAGTCGAAGGAAAACGTGGGCTCGATACCTTCGCCAGCACAAATCTGGATTTCATCCTTCGCTCACGCGGAATCAAAACATTGGCCGTTGCGGGGTTCCTGACCAATTGCTGTGTGGAATCAACCGCGCGTACCGGCTACGAGAGGGGGTTCAACATCGTTGCGCTCTCTGACTGCGCAGCAACGCTCTCCGACGAGGAGCAACGGTTCACCTTCGACAAGAACTTGCCCATGTTTGCCCGCATCCTCACTCACAAAGAGTTCCTGGCAGACCTGGTTTCTAAGTGATGGCCCAGCGTGATGGCTTAACCTTTTGGACGAATAGGGTAAACAGAGTGTTCAAGCGAACGATTATCTACGTTTTCTTACTGCTTTTGCCTGCCAGCGCCTTTGCGGCCAGTCCTCCGTCCGATCCCGAAAACCCCGCCATTCGCACTGCGATACAGAAGTTTATTGACGCCCAGGATATTTCCGGAGCGGTCACGCTCGTCGTCACGAAAGACAAGGTGCTCGCGCTCGATACCATCGGCTTGGCCGATATTGCCAGCAAAAAGCCGATGGAGCCGAACACCCTCTTCTGGCAGGCCTCGATGACCAAACCCCTCACTGGAATTTCCATCCTCATGCTGCAAGACGAGGGAAAGCTGAAGGTAAGCGATCCAGTCGAAAAATTTATCCCCGAGTTTGCCGCCCTAAAGACGCCCACCGGTCAGCCTGCGCACATCACCATCGAGCAAATCCTCACCCACACATCGGGGCTGGGTGAAGGCGATGCCGCTGCTATCAAGGGCGCTCATACTCTGGCCGATCTGATCCCCATCTATCTTGCATCGCCCATGCTGTATGAACCAGGCGATCACTGGCGATACACCCAGTCTGGCATTAACGTAGCGGCGCGCATCGTCGAAGTGGCCAGTGGGCTCTCCTTCGACAATTTTGTAAGCAAGCACATTCTCAAACCGCTGGGCATGAAGAACACCACCTTCTATCCCAACAAGAAGCAACGATCTCACCTCGCAACGCCGTACATCAAAGACAAGCAGACCGGCACCCTAACCGCGGCGCCTTACGCCGCCTACGGAGACAAGGGGCAACCGCCATTCGGCAACGCGGGGCTTTTCTCAACCGGCCCGGACTACGCACGCTTCTGCCAGATGCTGCTGAACGGCGGCACCTTTAAGGGCAAGCGCTATCTTAGTCCCGCCGCCTTTCTCGAGCTCACCACCGTGCACACGGGAGAGCTCAAGACCGGCTTCCTGCAAACCGAAGAATATGGAAACCGGGGCATGAACTATGGCTGGGGAATCGGTGTAGCCATCCTTAAATCTCCGCACCCGGGTGTGGCGGAGATGCTTTCCCCTGGCACCTACGGTCACGGAGGAGCCTGGGGCACCCAGGCATGGATAGACCCGGTGCGTGGCCTTGCTTATATCCTCATGGTGCAACGCCCGGGCACCAACGGCGACGCCAGCAAGCTTCGCCAGGATTTCCAACAAGCAGCCTCCGACGCATTTCCGAAACCCTGATTGACCAGGCCGAATTTATCGATGGCCTGGAATCACGGCGGGCAGGTCCAAGTGAAAAGTTGCACCGCGTCCAGGGGAACCGACCGCCCACAATCGGCCACCATGAGACTCAACGATGGATCGGCTGATACGAAGCCCCATGCCGGTGCCGTGGGGTTTGGTGGTGAAGAATGGGTCGAATATCTGTTCCGCCAAATGCGGCGGAAGCCCAATGCCGGTATCACTGAATGAAATAAGAATCTGCTCGTTTTCACCTCGCTGCGACTTGATGACCAACTCCCGTATTCCATCAACGTCTTTCATCGCTTCGATGCTGTTGACGATTAGATTCATCGCGACCTGCTGCAATTGCACGCCATCTCCGACGATCTGAGGAAGGTCGGCGGCCAGTTCCGTCCGCACCGATATGTCGTATCGCATTGCCTGGTCACGCAAGAGGGCAATGGTTTCGGGAATAATCTCATTTACATCAAGAGTCTGTTGTTTCGGGGCGCTCTTCTGGAATTGGGAGCGGATCCTGGCGAGAATATCGGCGGCGCGCTGCGCATCTCTTCCCAGTCTCGTGAGAGCCGAACGCACTTCATCAAGATCGGCTTTATCGTTCCCGAGCTTTCGCAGGGCGACGTTCGTGTTGGTAATTACACCGCTGATTGGTTGACTGATTTCATGAGCCAGGGATGCCGTTAACTCTCCCATGGTGGTCACCCGGTTGATCCGTGCAAGATCGCCCTGCGCCTGGCGCAAAGCCTCTTCGGTACGCTTCTGCTCGTCGATGTCGGTGGTCGTACCGACGAATTTGAGGACTTTTCCTTCTGCATCGCGCAAGACCACAGCTTGATTGAGGTGCCAGCGATAGGTTCCATCCTGGGCGCGGAGAGACCTCATTTCGAACGCAAAGCCCGTTCCCGAGCGTACCCCCTCCCAAAAGCTCTTGGCTGTCATCTCCCGATCCTCAGGATGGACCGCGGTCATCCAGGCCTCGGGATCCGACCGGACGAAGTCAAGGGTATGGCCCGCGAATTCAAGCCAAACCCGATTCACGAAATCAGGTGTCCCATCAGGCTTGAGCGTCCAGGCGGACACAGGAAGCTGCTGCAGCAGTGCAACTTGTAATTGCAATTCTGCATCCGCCTGCTGCAGCTCACGGTAAAGGCGGCTGGTCTCGGCCAACCGTTCTTCGCTGGCGTGCAGTTTCTGACGTTCGAGTTCCGCCTCACTGCGCATCCGTTCTTCGCGTTCTGCAGTTTCGCGGCGAAGACTGGCCATCTTAACGTGTGCCGCTACACGCGCCAGCAACTCCCGCGCAGCGAATGGCTTGATGAGATAGTCGTCGGCGTCGGCCTCCAGTCCTTCCACCCGAGACTCTTCGCCTGCCCGTGCCGACAGTAGGACGACCGGCGTGCCGGCGAGGGCTGAGTCATCGCGAATCCTCCGCAACAGGCCAAACCCATCGAGATGCGGCATCATGACGTCCGCCAGCACAAGAGCGGGGCGCAGTTTCCGAGTGGCTTCCAGCGCCTGCAGGCCGTCAGCAGCCGCGTGCACCTCATATCGCTCGGTCAGCAGGCGTGTGAGGTACTGGCGCATGTCCGCGTTGTCATCGGCCAGGACGATCAGTTCGCGCCTTCCCGAGGGTGAGGGTTCCAGCCTGGGGGCGAGCGAAGCTTGTTGGGCAAGCATTGCCGCATCGACCGCCAACTCCGGTTCATTTCCCGACCACTGTTCCAGCTCTTCGACATAAGCTTCGGCTCGCATGTTGGTGGAGGCGAGCGACTGTGGGGCATGAATGCGCTCGGCGGGCAGATGCTCCTTGCCCCCCGGAATAGTCACCGAGAATGTGCTGCCGGCGCCCACGGCGCTCTCCACGCACACCGTGCCGCCGTGCAGTCTCACCAGTTCCTCAACCAGCGCCAGTCCGATCCCTGTGCCTTCGTAAGTCCTGCCCTGGGTGCTTTCGATGCGATGGAAGCGCTCGAACACTCGCGCGCGATGCTCTTCGGGTATGCCCACGCCCGTGTCGCGGACCTGTAACTGCACTTCGCCGTCCATGGATTTCAATGTGAGAGCAACCTCGCCCTCAAGCGTGAACTTATAAGCATTGGAGAGCAGATTCAAAACAATCTTCTCCCACATGTCGCGATCCACGTACACCGGATCGGCGATCGGCAGGCATTCGACTGAGAAACGGAGCCCGGCGTTCTTCATCGCCGAGTCAAACGCGCTTGCGATTTCTGAGGTGAAACTTGCCAGGTCTGTCGGCTGATAGGACGTCTGCGCGCGACCGGCCTCCATACGCGAGAAATCCAGGAGCGTGTTGACGAGCTTGAGCAGTCTTAGGCCGTTGCGGCGCACCGTGACCAGCAACTGGTGGCCTTCCGGCTCAAGTCGCTCGTGCGCTAACACTTCCTCAAGCGGGCCAAGCATCAGGGTCAGTGGCGTTCGGAACTCGTGGCTGACGTTGCTAAAGAACGTTGTCTTGGCGCGGTCAACCTGGGCCAGAGCCTCTTCGCTACGCTTCTGGTCGTCGATGTCGGTCGTCGTACCGACGAATTTGATGACGTTTCCTCGCGCATCGTGCAAGGGCACGGCCTGCTGAAGGTGCCAGCGATAGGTCCCGTCGTGAGCGCGCAGACCCCTGTTTTCAAACACAAACCCGCGTCCTGAACTCACGCCCTCCCAGAAGGTCTTGATTACTCTGTCCCGATCTTCAGGGTGGACCGCGTTCATCCAGGCCTCAGGATTTGAGCGGACGAAATCGAGAGTTTGACCGGAGAATTCGAGCCAAACTCGATTCACGAAATCCGGCGTCCCATCAGGATTGAGCGTCCAGGCAGCGACTGGAAGTTGCTGCAGCAGATCGACTTGGATTTGCAACTTTGCTGCGGCTTGCTGCTGCTCACGGTAAAGGCGGCTGGTCTCCGCCAATCTCTGTTCGCTAGCGCGCAGTTTTTCGAGTTCCGGCTGGCGCTCCTGTTCAAATGCGCGTGCGCTGGCCAGCCCGATCGTGATCTGTTCGGTAATCCGATAGACGAACTGGCGGTACGCGTCGTCAAAGGGCCGGCCGGGATGGATTCCAGCGACCAGGAAACCTAGCGCTTCGCCGTATTCTCCCAGCCGGATTGGAACCACGATTGCCTCTTTCGGAGCAGCAGGCCAATCGGGCACCGGCACGCTCGATGCGCGACTCCCGAGTTCGACCAGAACTCCCTCTTTCGTCAGCGCGGGGTTGAATAGCCAAAGGTTTTCGGTTAGACAATCGATGACCGGCGGACGCAGCGCTTCGTCAGTTTCGACGCTCGCGCCTGCCAGGTAGGCTTGATGCTCGGAAGGCCGATATTGATAGAGAAATGCGAACGGAAGGCTCAGGCAATTCTCGCCCAAAGTCTCCGCGCTGACGCGCCACGCCTCGTCTTCGGTTCGCGCTCCTGCCAAGCGCGACGACAGGTTGCGCAGCAAATGCCGGCGTCGATCTCCGAGCACCCGCTCCGTCGTCTCGAGAACTGTGGCTAGTATGCCGCCCACGTTGCCGCTATCATCCGGAAGCGGGCTAATCGAAGAGGTGAAGTAACACTCTTCAAGATAGTTGCTGCGATTAACCGGAGATGGTAGGTCGACCAGGGCTTTCCGCTCCCGTCCTAACCCGTCGTAAACAGATTCTACGAGGTACAACGCTTCGGGATTTACTTCGCGACAAGGGCGGCCCAGCGCCGACGGGTGCTTCGTTCCGATGAACGGCATGTAGCCATCGTTGTACAGGTACGTGAAGTCCGGCCCCCAACAGATGGACATCGCACAGCCGCTGTCCAGCACGATTCGTACGCTCGTTCGCAGGGCTTGCGGCCATTGTTCCACGGGGCCGAGTGGAGTAGCCGACCAATCGAGCGCGCGCATACGCGTGGCCATCTCGCTGTCACCGGCAAACACTGACTCTATCAATTCCCTTTTGCCAGACTCCATTTCCAGATCCTTCGACTCAGCGGCAACGCGGAAAAGGTCTGCGGCCCACGCTTGATGAATCCAGGGAGCCACCCGGCAAACCGGTTAAGACTGGCGTTGGAATGCGATCAATGAAAGAACGCGGGACCAACGGATCCGGAATATGGCTCTCAGAGGAATTCAGGGGAAACTTATGGCCCCACTCACCCCCAAACCTACCGAAGCAAGCGACGCCAAATTATATCGTGCGTTGAAATTGGAAGCATTTCACTTCTGCACTCTTACAAGGTGACCCACGCTGACGCGGCTTTCTCTCAAAGAGAGCCGCACCTCGCTACGCTTGATTGTTCACGGTAAAAGGGAAATGCTCCAAGGCTCGGCGGCAGCGAATGGAAGCGCCCTGGTCAGCATTTGATACAAGCGGACACCCAAAGGGTAGAGATCGCTCCGGGTATCCATCGAGCGGTTCATGCGCCCAGCCTGTTCAGAAGGACTGGACGCGCTTGCTGACGAGTCAGCACAAGTGCCTGAGCTGCCCATGCCGCATCGAGTTCGGTCGCCAGTATTCGTTTTCTAGTTTTCACGTGCCGACGTATCTCTCAAATGGACATTCGAGATTAAGCGAGACCAGCCTGAAGAATGGAGAGATTCCAGGGCGAGATCTCCTCGATGCGATTGATCGGATGATCGGCGACCTGCTCCAGGATGCGACGGAGACAGCAACGTTCCTCATCGCGCCGGCCGGAAAGCGACACCGAGTTCCTGAAAGAGGAACGTGTACGCATCCGCGAGCTGCTGTTGTAGATCCGCGCTCGAGCTGGAGCCGTGTCCGGCATCCGCAAAAGTCTTTAAAAGAATCGGAGCCCGCGAACTAGTCGCCGCTTGCAGACGCGCGGTGAACTTACGCGATTGCGCCGGATTCACTCGCGGATCGTTGTCGCCCGTCTCCATAAGAACCGCCGGATATTTCGTACCATCCACGACGTGGTGGTAGGGTGAATAAGCGTACAGTGCCTTGAACTGTGCAGGGTTCTTCACGCTGCCAAACTCCGTCGTGTTGAACTGGCCATTGGGATCCAGTTCGACGCGGAGCATGTCATAGATTCCGACCAGGGAGACGACGGCGCGGAACTGCTCAGGGTGCTGCGTGATCTCCGCTCCCATCAGCAGACCGCCATTCGAGCCGCCAAGGGCAGCCATGTGGGCGGATGAAGTCCAATGTTTGTCGACCAGGTATTGAGCGCACGCTGAAAAATCGTCAAAGACATTCTGCTTCCTGGTCAGGTTTCCGGCCCGGTGCCACGACTCACCATACTCCGCACCCCCGCGAATGTTGGTGATCACCAGCGTATAACCCTGTTGTAGCCACGCTGTCCAGTAGATGCTCCCAACGTATTCCGGCGATTCGCTGATCCCGTACCCGCCGTAGCCATAGACGAGGGTAGGCACGGTTCCGTCCATGGCAGATCCACGCCGGTGGATGATGCTCATGGGAACTTTGGTCCCATCCTTTGAGGTTGCGAAACTCCGATCAACAACATAACCAGATACAACCTCATTGGCTGGCTGAGAAAGCGCGGTTGCATCGATTCGGGCAGGCACGCCCGCATGATAGGTCAGGTAAGCAGGCGGAGTCAGGAATCCGCTCGCCTGGATCGCCAGGGTTTCCGCGCCTACGGCCACTACTTCTGAGACTCCTGAGACTGGCGGCAGCGGCACTTCCAGCAGTTGCCTGCCTTTGTGGTCGTACACCTGCACACGGTTCGGCCCCCCGTCGATGGTAGTTACATAGAGACGGTCCTTGGTCACCAGCACCGGGTGGGAATTTCCCTCTGGTCCGTCGTGTTGTATGCTTGCCGTGCCCTCGGGGATGATGGTTTTTGCCTCGCGAAGTACCGGGGTCTTGGCTGGGATCTCAAGGATCTTGCCGCGCGGTGCATCCTTGAGCGAGGTTAAGTAAAGCGTATCTTCCTCCGCAATACCTGGAGTAACAGTCACAATCTCGTCACTGTAAGTAGAGATCTGCTCCCACGAGCCATCCGGCTTACGCACGAAATTCGCATACGTCCCGCCGTCGCCATCTTCCGCGCTGGCGACGATCCATTTGCCGGTTGGATCGCTATCGAGGGCAATCTGCGCCAGTGGGGTCAGCCCTTTGTCGAGGACGACACGATCTTCCGTCTCCGGGGTTCCGAGTACGTGCTCGAAGACCTTCTCGTTCTCGAGGATGGTGGCCTGAGCGGCAACAGCCACTGCGGGGGCGTACCCGGCATAGATAAAGCCCTTATTTCCCGGTAGCCAGGCCACGCTACGTCTTTTACCGGGGAAGCCCATCGCTACGAAAGCGGCGCCTACCTGCTTGCCGGTATCGGTGTCAAAAACGGTAAGAGCCGAGCGTTCGCTTCCGCCAACCGCTATCCCGACTGCGATCAGGCTGCCATCCAGCGATGGCATGTACCAATCGATCGAAGTATGACCTGAAGGATCGAGCTTACTCGGATCAAGCAAGACTCTGGCATTCGCCGGTGCAGTGCTCGCTGTTCCAAGACTAGAAGACGTCATCAACACCGCCTGCTGTTGCACTGTGCGATTCAGCTGGAGATAGAAGAAGTGGCCAGCGCGGAAGTCCAGGCTACTTTCGCTGGCGCCTCGTTTTTCTTTCGGATTCTTGATGTCGTGCAACACCAAGGGCCACGCCGATACACTTTGGAAGTAATGCAGCGAGTAGGCATTCTCTGCCGCGACCCATTGCTTGGTCTCTGCGCTCGTGCCGTCTTCAAGCCAGCGATAGTCGTCCACGACTTTTACGCCGTGGTACTCATCTGTTATCGGCCGCTTTATGGCAGTGGGTACATCCTGGCCGAAAACGGTAGAGGCGACCAGTAAGGAAAAAAGCAAGCCTCGCATCGGCAATTGCTCCTTTGGGCCAAAACGCCAATGATAACTGCGGTCAGAAGCTTGGGCGATTGTAGACGAGTGATCGTAGCTGTTGCTCGCTAAATCCGGTCCACGGGAAGGAGCAAGCCCCGGACTCAGGATTTCCTGATTTTCTTGTCTGGTTTATGGCTGACCCCCGATCGCTTAGCCTTAGCGGGAGGCACATAGTGAAAGCGAACCAAATAGATGATCTCGCCTTTGCCGTGCTTCGCTACCTTGAGCAGGTCCAGAACACCCAAGAATCCCGATGCGCGCGCCAACTCTGGAGTAATATCCGGAAACCCGATCGTTTCGATCGAGTCCACCTCGATCTCGCCATCCTCCATCCGGTATCGGGCACCCACCGTAACGTGAGGATGCATCCAGAATCGGACGCTGCACGTGATCTCTCCGCGGCGAACTCCCTCGCGAAGCCGTTTGGTAAACATCATAGTGATTCCTTTTCTTCGGCTCACGGCCGGGCTACAAGTCCCCGGCTTGCTCGGAAGACAGATCAGGCGCGCACGTCGGGGCCCATTATACGAACGGCGGCCGGGGATTAAATAATGCAGCCAGTTCCCCGGACGTGAGCTGGACGCTCGTTGCTTGACACTGTCCATCCACTACGAACCATGCCCTCATCTCCACGAAACCTACAATACTCGCTGATATGACGTTGACTACACTGAACACATGGAACTGAGCATCTCGATTGGGCTGGCAGCTAACTGCCGCAAGAGCCCTGAGCGTGTGGCATGGCTTGACCGGCTGCCCGATGTGCTACGAAATCTGGAACACCTATGGTCTTTGACGCCGGATGCCCCACTCGATGCAGAGGAGCCAAGTTGCTCGTACGTGACCGCTGTGCGAGCCGCGAACGGGACACCAGCGGTGCTCAAAATCGGCATGCCGCATATGGAAGCCGAACACGAAATTCAGGGCCTGCACTTCTGGGATGGAGACCCGACGGTACGACTCCTTGAGGCCGCCGCCGAACTCGGCGGCCTGCTCCTGGAGCGTTGTCAGCCAGGCACGACGTTACGCACTCTTGCAGAGCATGATCAGGACCTGGTGATTTCTGGTTTGCTACGTCGCCTGTGGCGCCCGCCATCCACCCCGCACCCGTTTCGCTCTTTATCCACTCTGACAGAGTATTGGACGAACGAGACGCTCGGTCAGATCGAGCAGTGGTCTGATACCGGACTGGTCCGGGAAGGTCTTCGGCTGTTCGAGGAGTTGCCGCGCAATGCAACGAGAGAGGTTTTGCTGGCGACCGATCTGCACGCGGGCAATGTGCTTCAGGCAGAACGCGAGCCATGGCTGGTGATCGACCCTAAGCCGTTCGTGGGAGATCCCGCCTACGATGCGACCCAGCACTTGCTCAATTGTCGTGAAAGGTTGCGACGAAATCCGAATAGAACCATCCGGCACTTTGCAGACCTGGCTGGAATCGAACACGAACGTGTGCGGCTTTGGACGTTCGCCCGCGCCGCGGCGGAGCCGCGCGACGATTGGGGTGATGACGATCTCCTTTCACTCGCACGATCCATTGCTCCCTAAGAATTCAGCCAACGTCCGGCAGAGCCTGCCCTGAGCTTGTCGAAGGGGACGGCTGAAGCTCGGAGGTATTCAACGGGATCCAAAGCAAACCTAAAGTGGAATCTGAAGGGTTCTGGTAAAGCCCAGCGATCACGCAGTCAACTGGCGACTAGTCGATGTGAGATTTTGCCTCGAGAAGACGCGATAAACCTGGTCGAAACTGCCAACCCCCAATGACTCCGCGGACATTTTTCCCGCCAAATCATTAAAAAAAACATAATTTATTCCGCTTCTGGTCGAAATTCGTTAGGATCTTGGCCAGCCTAAAGCTCCAAACTTTGCAGTTTTGATTGCTCGAGGATCTATGAGATTCGTGACGTACGAAAGTATTGCCGCCTGTCTGCGGCGCTTGCTGAAGTCTTGCTCTGCCCCCTTCTCCGAACGTGGTTCCATAACCGGCTGGCTCAGCCCCGTCCTCCTGGTGCTGTTGGTCTCTCAAGTTCTCTTGCCCGGCGCAACCCGGTTGCATGCTCAAAGCCTCAATCCGCAAACCAGGGTTATCCGGAGGAACGCCACCTCGAAATTCACCGGCTCGGACGGCTCACAGACCGGCACAGCGGATTTCCTGGGTAACTTCACCGCTATCTCGGCTACCTCGGGGCAGGCGTTAATCCTCTTTCGCCAACCCGATTGTTCACTGTCGCTCGGCACGGGCAGCTACAACGTCGGCGCTGGCACCTACACCGAGACCGGCATTACGAACGATTACGAGCGTACCCTCCATGCTGAAGCCGGCCTCACTACGACGCCAGACGTGTTCGCCAAAAAATGCAGCCTGACCCCTGCAACCGGATTGAACTCAACCCCTTTTGTCTTTGTCGGCAACACCACTACGGGGATCGGGGTATTCGCTGCCATCGGACTTGGCGCCACCGGGAGTGAAAGCCTATACATCGCTGCCGGGACCAGCAGCTTTACCCTGACCAACTTCGCTTTTGCCGCTGCCGGTGTAATCGCGACCGCAGACCTGAACGGAGACGGCAACGGTGACCTGGTCGTCACTAATACTTCCGTTGCGAATGCTGGTGGTGCGGTCACCGTCTTCTTAGGGAATGACGACGGCACCTTTGAAGCCGGCGTCACCTATCCCACAACAGGAACCGGAACCGATGCTGTGGTGATCGACGATTTCAACGGCGACGGTAAGTTGGATCTTGCCGCCCTCTCCGATACCGCCCAGCAGACACAGCAAATCTCAATTCTGCTGGGGAAGGGTGACGGTACCTTCGCCGCCGCTCAGAGTTTTGCCACCCCCACGCTCGCCGGCTACACCACGTCTACCCCAGCCTCCGGCCTCATCTCGGGAAACTTCAGAAACAGCGGCAAGAACGATCTTGTGCTGTCCAACGGAGCCGAGTTGCTGGGCAATGGCGATGGCACTTTCACCGCGGCGGCCAATCCCGCGTTTCCCTACTTTGCCACTGGGAACTTCGTTAACCTTGCCGGCGGAGACGTAAATAATGATGGCAAGTTAGACATTGTCCTCAGTCTTGGCGCAACTGTCTCGATCTACACCGGTAATGGTGACGGCACTTTCAAAGCGGGAAACTCGTACGCAACCATCGGCTCAACCGGCTACGTGGCCATCGACGACCTGGACGGAGACGGAAACCAGGATATATATGTCGGACTCGGCGATGGAGGCGTGTACGTTGGCGACTCCTACGATCCAAACCTGTCCTATGCGCTGATGGGGCATGGTGACGGTAGCTTTGCCGGGGCCCCCGCGATTCAACCGCACGCAGGCACAGGAAACCAGATTCTCAACGGATACACCGGGACCAACATGGGCGATGTGAATGGAGACGGATATCCCGACCTTATCGTCCCCGGTTCCTCCACCACCTATAACGTCCTCCTCGGCTCCAGCGCAGGAACCTTTAGCACCGCATCGTCGATTCAGGTACCCGCCAGCTTTACGCTCTTCGGGAAAACCATCACCGGGGCCGCGGTTTCTTCCTACGAGGCTGTGGCTGACTTGAATGGCGACGGAAAAGCCGACCTGGTTTTCGTCGACCCCTCACTGAACCCCTATACGGCCAGTGGTAATGCGCAAAACCTGCTCCCTGTGTACTTTGTCGCCTTGGGAAACGGAGATGGCACCTTCAAGGCACCCGTTGCCTATGCCTTTCCCCAGGTAGCGCCCAACAATGATTTTGACATCAACCTCATGGTGGGCGGCCTGGTGGCGGGCGCAACAACCAGCAGTGGCCACGCCGATCTTGTCCTTCCCTTCACCGATGTGGTGGGAGGCACCAGTGTGCCCGATCCATATATCGCCGGCTTTGTCGTCCTACCGGGAAATGGAGACGGTACCTTCTCCGGAACGCCAACCGTGACCACCACCTCAAGCAGCGCAACCGCTCCAACGGTGTTGTCTACGGCACAGATTTCCGCCCTGGTCGATGTGAACGGAGATAAGAAACTTGATCTGTTCACTCTGGTTCCCTCCTTCAGTGTGGCCAATGGGGCCAGCAATCAGCTCCAGTTGTTGCTTGGCAACGGTGATGGCACCTTCCAGACGCCCGCCAACGTGACCATCACCGCGAGTGGAACCCAGGCATCTACGTATTCGCTACTTCTCTCGGATTTCAACAAGGACGGCAAACTCGACCTCGCCTCTCTGAACGAGACCACCGCCGCCAGCCAGGCGCAACTGGCGATTGCGCTCGGCAATGGAGACGGCACTTTCCAGGCGCCCACTCTTTCGAACCTTAGCGGAGGGGACGCCATCCGCAGTTCGGGGATCGCCGCCGCCGACTTCAACGCTGACGGCAAGATCGACATGGCGCTTCTCGACGGTGCAGACATCAGCGGCATCTATTACGGAAATGGAGACGGAACGTTTACCTCGGTTCCCTCCAACGGAAACGTGTATCCCAAAGATCTGCTCAATGTGGCCGCCGGTGGGATGTCGATTGCGACTGACCTGAACAAAGACGGCAAGCCTGACATCCTGGCTGGCAACACCATCCTGCTGAATATCTATGGTTCTGCGCCCGTCGTCACGCCGCCGGCTTCATCCACCACGACGCTGAAGGCTTCGGCCACCAGCATCACTGCCGGCACAAGCGTAACCTTCACGGCTACGGTTGCGGGGCCTTCCGGCAGCAGCAGTACACCTACAGGCACCGTGACCTTCCTTGACGGCGCCACCAAGCTTGGTACCGGCACCCTCAACGCTTCAGGCATTGCCACGTTTGCAACCACCTCACTGGCCACCGGCAGCCACAGCATCACGGCGCAGTATGGTGGCGACGCGAACTTCGCCGGATCTACTTCTTCAGCGGTCACCATCACGGTAACCGCCGTGGCGCCCTCGTTCACATTGGCAGCCAGCCCCACCAGTGTCTCGATCAGCGCAGCGGGCTCGAGCGGGACCACCACATTAACGGTTACACCCGCGGGGGGCTTTGCTCAGCAGGTGAGTTTCGCCTGCGCAGGCCTACCGTCTGAAGCGAGCTGCACGTTTGCTCCTTCGACGGTGACGCCCAGCGGCAGTGCTGCGACCACGGTGTTAACTATTTCGACCACCGCGCCCAGCTTGAAAAAGAGCTCTGGCAACGACCGCTCGAGCCTGACCGGGTTGGCAGCCTTTGCCAGCTTGGCGATGCTGATCCTGACGTTCCGGCCCAGCCGCAACCGGATGCGCTGGTTGGCCGTGCTGCTGACGATTGGTGTCGCCGCGAGCGTCTTAGGCTGTGGCGGCGGCTCAAGCGGTTCAGGTGGAGGCGGCAGCGGAGGAAGCGGAGCCACCAAGGATCCCGGCACACCCGCCGGCACCAGTACGGTTACCGTAACCGCAACAGCCGGCTCGCTCAGCCAGACCGTCTCTCTCAGCGTAGCGGTGCCATAGCGGAAAGCTGAGCATTGCAAGCAAGCGCTGGCGATCGTGCCTGTAACAGTCTTGGCTTGTGGCTCGCCAGGCCAGCGTGCCGACGCATCAGGGTAACACCCGTTACGTCATCGTCTGGGGAGGCCATTGTCGACACCGGCCCCAGATGCTGGGCTGCATCGGTGACTAGCCGATGTGCGCTTTTGCGTCGTAGGCTAAGCCTTTAACAGCAAGCTGCGTTTCGCGAATCATCAGGACACACCCGCAGACCAGGGCGATCACCGCGGAGGCTCCACACACGACGCCAATTCCAGCTGCTATCTGGAATGCCGATGGCCAGCCGTAATACACCACGATAGAACCAGCGATCGAGATGAGCGCCGAACTGGCGAACAGTCCGAGACCCAGGTAAAAGCAGCGAAGAGCTCGCAACAGCAGTTGAGCACGCGTTTGCAGCGCGGCGAGCTCTGTGGTCCAGAACTCACGATCCCTGGCGCCCGGCTCAAGCTTCGCTAACTGCTGCGGTCACGATGTGACTACGATCAGCCACGCGTGCGAGGCGATTGTTCGTACCCAGCGCCAAAACGGACGATGCATTGGTGAGCACGGCCGGGGCTACCACGACGGTGAGGATCGAAAACGGATCGGTGGCGACCGAAGTATATTCCATCATTCTGTCCTCAGCACTTGCCTAGGGTGATTGCTTTTCTCAGCTGTTTCATTTTATCTCCCAGTCCTTCACTGCTGCTCGGCGGCGCGCTCGATGCTCATAAGGGCCGCCCGCATGAATCCGAGCGCATGCGCCATGCCGGCATGCCACGGGGCGTCGCAAGTGATCTGCGGAGTGTGATCGGGGACCAGCACCCCCTGGAAGCCATTGCGATGCAGGATGGAGAGCACGCGGATCATGTCGATCTCACCATCGTCAATGAAGGTCTCGCGATACTGCGGTACCCTGCCGGCGACGTTGCGGAAGTGAACGTAGCCAAGCCGTTGCTGGCGGCTGTAGGACTCAACGGCCTCGTAGAAGTCGTCTCCCGTCATCTCGCCCAGCGTGCCAAGGCAGAACTCGAGCTTGTTGCTGGGGCTGCGATCGATGTCGATGAGACGCTGGTAAAGACCAGGCTGATAGACCAGGCGCGGCTGCCGGCGCATGGTTGGCATGGGCGGATCGTCTGGATGCGCGGCCAGTTGCACGCCGGAGGCCTCGGCTACCGGAAGAACATCGCCAAGGAAGCGTTCGAGACGACGCCACAGTTCGTCGTGCGAGATCGTCGGCAGCACGCCTTCGCCCGCGTGCTCGTCGTAAATCATGTTCCACACCACGCCATTGGGAATTGGAGTGTCGACGGGACCATCCATCCCAACGGAGACGGCGCCGCCCCGGGCGAACGGTCCGTGGACGCGGCCACACACACCGGCGATGCTGAAGTTGTAACCGAGGACGGGAATACCGGCCTCGCCCATTCGCCGCAATATTGTCTTCACATTTTCGATGTGCAGCGCGCGCTTGGGCCCGTCCAGCAAAATGTCATGCCAGTGGGCCGGGTCGAGATTCTCGATTGCTTCGAGCTTCAGCCCGGCGGCCTCGATCTCCCGCTTCAAGCTGACCAGCTCTTGCAATGTCCAAAGCTTGTCCGGATCGCCGGCGACGCCCCAGGGCTGGTCTTTGCCGCCCGTGGGCTGGTTGTTGCGGGGGTTTGCAGAGCCGCCTCGAAAGTAGTCCACTAAATGCGCAACCACGTGCGTGCACCCAGTCTGGACGGCGAAGGCGTAGTAGTCCTGCTGCAACATATGCCGGTAAAGACCAAGTCCGAGTTTCATGGTAGCGATCCGATCTGGATGTTGCTGGAAAGCGTCATCCCCACGCTGACGACGTGGCCTATCGTGCCACGCCCGATTTCCTAGTAGGTCCATCATAAGGTTGGTTGATCCGAACTCCGCGGCATGAGTGACTAAAGGTATTCCCCGGTGCACGTCGCTGCCTGAACCGGCGTAGAATTGTTCCGGGTCGCCGATCCTATCCACGATCCAGCTGTCTTGGTAGAGCATGCGTTTCGACAGCCGAACCCAGTACATGGAGCGTTTATGATCCCCCACAAAATCCATGTTCTCAATACCACCGCCCCCAATCCGGTGAACTTCACAGCGGTAAAACCGCCCCTAAAACCCACTGCGTTCTCTCCACCTCCCGGCACCTTGGCTTAAGAACAACTCCACCCCATCCAGACTGGAATACGAAAACCCCGATTTAACGCAACCTTCGGTGTCCAGCTTCTAGATCACCTGAATATGCAGTAGTTGAGTGATCGCCTTCTCGCCTCGGCCTGAGAACACGAGAAGGCGTGTCCTCGGCCGTCACTTCCGCTCCCGACCGTTAGCCCTGATATCCCGGAAAAGCGGGGTGTGTTCCCCCATACCAAAGAGGGGGGATATACAGACACCTATGCGGCTTTCTCAAAGTCGATCGTGCACTGATGATGGGGTACCGGAGGAAAGCGAGAGCTCGCGCCTTCTCAGCACCGGCCAAACCCAAGAGAGCGATAGGAGATGTTATGGATACGATCACGGTGAAAGACGGCACGCAGATTTACTTTAAGGACTGGGGCACGGGTCAGCCTATTTTTTTCCATCACGGCTGGCCGCTCTCCGCGGATGATTGGGATGCGCAGATGATGTTCTTTCTGGACCACGGCTACCGGGTAATCGCCCATGATCGCCGCGGGCACGGCCGTTCCACGCAGACGATCAAGGGGCACGACATGGACACCTACGCCGCCGATGTTGCAGAGCTCGTCGCGGCTCTTGATCTCAAGAATTCCGTGCATATCGGGCACTCTACGGGTGGCGGTGAAGTGACCCGCTATGTCGCTCGCCACGGCAAGGGGCGGGTGGCCAAAGCGGTCCTCATCAGCGCGATTCCACCGACGTTCATGAAGTCGGAGAGAAATCCGGACGGCGTTCCCAAGGAAGTGGTTGACGGTCTCCGTGACGGAACAGCGAACCACCGGGCCCAATTCTACAAAGACATCACCATGCCGTTCTACGGATTCAACCGTCCGGGCGCGGTCGTCTCCGAAGGGATTCGGGAGAACTGGTGGCGGCAGGGCATGATGGGTAGCATCAAAGCTCAATACGACTGTATCAAGGTACTTTCCGAGACCGAGTTCTTCGACGACCTCAAGATGATCGACGTTCCCGTCCTGGTGATGCATGGCGAGGACGATCAGATTTGCCCCTTCCTCACGACCGGAGCAAGGTCGGTCAAACTTTTGAAGCACGGCACGCTGAAGTCCTACCCTGGATTTCCGCACGGCATGCCGACGACGAATGCAGACCAGATCAACGCCGATCTGCTCGAATTCATAAAAGCGAAACAGGGTGCGGCCGAAGAGGCCGCTTGAGTCTTCAGCAACCCCTGGGCGGCTCATTCTAGGATTGGCTTGAGCCGCTTCAAATTTTCAGGTAAGTCCGGGGCTTGGACGCTTTGTATCAGGACACGACTTTACAGCTTACGGAAAAATTCCTGCTTCGTATCAAGCGCGCGAACTCTCTAGCCGCGGAATAAACTCATGCTTTGTATCAGGGCACGACTTTAGTCGGGCCGTAAACGGCCGAGAACACACGGGCTTTAGCCCCTGCTTACGGCGCATCCCGCAGCAGACGCTGTCCAAGAAATCATTCTGGAGCCGTCCACGGTGTTTTTCCGCGGGGAAGCAAGAAAAAGCCCAGGGGCTAAAGCCCTCATCCGAAGCGGCTGTACGGCCCGGCTAAAGCCGTGCCCTGATACAAAGCATGAGTTTATTCGCGGAGAGAGTTCGCGCCTTGATACGAAACAGGAGTTTTCCGCGGAGAGAGTTCGCGCCTTGATACGAAGCAGGAGTTTTCCGCAAGCTGTAAAGTCGTGGCCTGATACAAAGCGTTCAATCCCTGACCACGGGAACCTCGAAGAGGGTCAATCTTAGAGAGAATCGGCTTAAAGCAGCTCGGCACGCTAGTCCCCCGCCCCTCAAATTTCTTCGATTTGCCGTTCTGAATCGCGGAGCAGACGTTAGTTCATTCCAGTCGAGTTGTTCCTGCAAACCCAGGTAGGCGTTGGGGCCGATCTTATCCTCACTACGAAGGTTTTCCAGTTCACCGCGCTCCGCCTGCACTACAGATAATCCGAGGTCGCGGAGGCGGTCTATCGGTCCACATATGTCCCCTTCCACGCATCTCTGCAACTTGAGGGAAAGCCGATATCGCAGATTCTCTGCCTCCGGGCCTTGCTCGTCTGCCATGCTCGCAAGAGCACTCCGTGCCAAGGTTACACGGGCAGAGGCGAGTTCAAGCATTGCTTCCCCGGAACGGTCCAGCCCCAGGCGTCTTACCATTGGCGCCAGCGTGAGGCCCTGAACAACGAGAGTTGCCAGAACGACCGAGAACGCCGTGAGGACCACGGTATCGCGGTGTGGGAATGAATCAGGCAGGGCGAAGGCGGTCGCAATGGTGACGAAACCTCGCATGCCACACCATCCCATAAAGATGCCTTGACGCAACGCTCCCGTGGATTTCTCTCTGCGGGATTCCAGGTAACTGTAACCAAGAACAACGATCATGCGCGTGCAAACAACTGCGAGCACAACCAATCCTGCGAATGCAAGAGCATGGCGCAGGTGAGGCCCCTGCATGCGCGTTATGATCGATTTCGCCTGCATGCCCATTAGAAGAAAAGCAACAACATTCAGAGTGAAGACAACGGCACTCCATACCGCATACGATTGAACCCGCATCCGGGCATCAAGACCTGTCGGACCCAGCTTGCTTGCAAGGGTCATGGCGAACCCGATCACGCAAAGCACGGCCGAGAGCCCCAGGTGCTGGGCCGTAATCCACAAAACATAAGCGCTTACGAACTGAAGCAAAACGCCGCCCAACGTGTCTCTCACCATACGACTGACGTGGACGTACAGATACGCGCAAAGAATGCCTAACAGCAGGCCGCCAGGGGCTGCGAATCCCAGGCGCAGGCCTATCGGCAACGAAAGCCCTCCCCGCTGAAGAACCGTTAAAGCACCGCTAAAGAGCAGCAAGGCGGTTGCGTCGTTGAAGAGGCTCTCGCCTTTCAACACGGCATCGGTTTGGCGAGGCAAGGAAAACCTTCCTAGCACGGCGGTTGCCGCGGCCGCATCCGGAGGAGATACAACGGCGCCCAGGGCGATGCCGGCCGCCAGAGGCAAGCCGAGAAACACCCAACTAATCCAAGCCACAACCGCCGTGGTCAACACGACAGCGAGCACCGCATAGGTGACCAGGGGAGCGACAAAACGCCGCGTCGCGTCCGGTGGAAAATCGAATGCGGCATCGACAACAGCCGGCGCAATAAAAAGGGCAAGGCAGGTCGAGGGATCGATCGAAAAGGAAGGCGCTTTCGGGATCATTGCAACGATGACCCCGGCCCCAGCGAGCATCGTGGGATACGGCAGTGACAGGTGGCGAGCGAGCTGTAATAAGACGATGGCGATGAGCAGGAGCGCAAGCAGGCTTTCGAAAAAGGTCATTGACTATCTCCCGCTTCTTGTAGAGAGAAAGAATATTCTGTCATATCGCGCGAACTCAACCTCGACCGCGAATGGGCGACACGCTATTGAGCGAGAACAGGCCGTAGCACTCATTGGGCGCATAGCAATATGCGTTCGTACCGCAATCCGCATTCCCTTAGAGTGCGGTTTAGTGTTGCGAACCGTTGTCGGCGGGTAGGATCGTTGAGGTGACGGTCATCAGGTGGTAGTTGCTGTAAGTTGCAAGGAAGCTCCACTTGAAGCGCCCCCCATCGAGGGACGATGCCTTCGAGGAGATGGTCTTGGGCAGCCAGAAAGGCTTGCCGTCCATCATGACTCGCGCATAGTCGATGGACCAGGACCATGAGACCGGGAACTTTGAACCGTCATTCTGGCGTCGGGGCCACTGTTGCTCGATACGGACAATCTGCATCGAAGATGGATCGATGAAGGCACGACCGGTGGTCTGTTCACGCACGGGACATTGGATACCGGCGGGGAGTGGTGACCTGAGGACGTATTCGAGAACGAGGACGTCAGCGTGGAATAAGATGGCGTCGCCAGGCTTGTGGTGCATTTTGGGGAGCAGGCGGTACTCGTAGCAGTCTTTGAACTCCGGCGAAAAAACATTGAGAGCACGACTAAACGCCCCGACCAGAATGGCGGGCCCGGCCAGGGACTGGCCTTTGGCAGCGGGTTGATGGTCGACGTATTTGATTTCGCGGGACTCGACCAGGTCGGCGGTCTTCCCGTCGGCGCTGAAACGCTTGAGTCGAAAGATGGAGTCGATGGTGGATTCGACGGTGGACTCCAACTCGCTGTCGTAGACACCGCTCTTCGAGGGATTGCTATACGGGGCGCTTACGCTGGAGACCACATGCTCATCGGCGAAGATATTGGGGAGGGAGGATAGGGATTGGACAAAGTTGTCCCACACGCGGACCAGAAGCGTGGCGGCGGCGGGTTCGGAAGCTGACGGGGTGCCCGGCTGAAGGGCCGGGGCTGGTGATGGGGAAGCCCGTGGAGGAGTTTGCGATGGTTGAGGTAGCTGGGGATTTTGTTTGCTGCCTGGTTGCGGGGCTGGAGCTTGCGGTGGGCGAGGCGGCGGCGTAGAAGTTGAAGACGTGGCAGGAATGGTCTTTGGGATATCAACGGGGATATCTATGTTGCGGGACAAGGCGGTCTGGCGCTGCTCAGAATCGGTCACCACTTCGCGTATCCGGTAGCTGCCAGGCTTCAGTTGAAAGGCCATGTCAACACTTATCCCAGCCTTGAGAAACTCCGGCAACTGTTCATCCGTAACATCTACAGTTGCGTGCCGCTGCTGGGCAGTCATTAGATTTCCTTTTTGATCGAAGACGCCAAAAACAAAGGTCAATGTATTGAGGTTATGATCCGTTTCCTTTTGAAGGTGCAGTGATTTGGGGTCCACGTGGGACGACAATGACAGCTCGTGTGTTGCTCCCTGCCCTTCTGAAACCTTTGCATCCAGGACAACCGGGAACTGTGCGATTTCAGTTTTCGAAAGAAGCGCTTCCCGAATCTGCTCCTGCGTTTGACTCGCGGCACTGGAAGCTTCTACCTCGTTGGCCTCCGCTTTTGCCTCAGCTTCATTCCTGGGCGCGAAATAGCTGCGCCGAGCCTGGATGCTATACCCCGTCACCTTCTCGGCCAGCGTGACCTTCAACTGGTGAAGTTTGCCATCCGGTTTAAGATCCTTGGGAGCGAAAGCCAAGATATAGGCGCCGGGAGATCCCGCCAACCGGCCAAATCCGGCCCTGAGATCGTTGTTGTTGTGAAAGTATTCGCCGCCAGTGCCTTCCGCAACCTGTGCCAAAACATCCGTCGCGAGCACTTCCCTGTTTTGGTCTATACGATGCATGCCTCCACTTGACCTTCCGTTCGACCCCGGAAGGTACATGCGGGATGCGTCCACCTGGCGCATGAGGACCGGAAGCCCTCTTGGGTCGAGCGAACTGATGACCACCTGTAAACGCAACGCACGGTCGATGATCCGTTCCAATTGGAACTGGTTGTCGTCCTGCAACAGGAAGCCAGGGGAGCCCAAAATGACGATTCGCTGACCGGGCATCTGCGCCGTGTACTTCACCACTTCCTCAAGTTCCCGCAGGTTGGAGCGCGCAAGTATTTCAGCTTGGCCCGCAACCGTGGACGCCTTATCCAGAAGGTAGTTCTTGTTGGCAATGGGGTTACGCGATGGCAAGCAATCGCGTTGCGCGGCCTCTTCCCAGGCCAATCCCCAGGCATCTCCCATGTTCCAAGGATTCGTGGGATCGAGTCTGCCCGCGGTTTTCGTCATTTCCAGCGCCTGGTAGTCGGAAAGGTCTGGGCAATCATGCCCGGGGGTGAGAGCGGTTGAATTGGCCTTGAGTCTCGACAGCGCTTCATGGATCTGCTTCGGGTCAGAGGTAAAGTCGGAAAGCATGGTCCCGGAAGTAAAGATGGCGACACGATCCGTCGGCTGGAGATGAGCAGCAAGGTAGTCATCAGCAGCCTGGCGTACCTGGACCATGTCGTTATCAGAGGTGTATTGGTCATCAAAGAAGAGAGCCAGAAATCGACCGGGCAATACGGAGGAAAGCGCTGCGACCACTTGTTCTTGCTTTCGAGCTGCCACCGGAGAAGAAGGCGGCTCAACCGAGGACTCCGCCTCAAATTGCACGATCGGCTGCTCGTTGCCGGAATCGAAAAGCTTGAAGTCCTCCTTTCGAAGGCCATTCACTGCCTTACCCTGCGCGTCACGCACGACTACCCGCACCACCACCAGGTTGCTGGTTACCTTTAACCGGGTTGTGGGTAGGTCGCTGGCAGTGGCGTTTGTCTGGACCTGGGCTCTTGCCGGCTTGACGGGAAATACCAAGGATGCAAACAGAGTCGCAGTGATTGCGAGAAATGGGGAGAGCCTAATCCTGAGGCTGAGCATGGACTCTACCCCGACGCGCAAGTCTAGCATTCTGCAGCAGCGCCCGGCAACGGAAGGGCCCATAGAGATCTGGCGCAATTATGTCCCTTACTCGATCCGCACCGCCGCGGAGTGAGGCTCAGTGTTGCGAACTGATCGCGGCGGGGAGGACGGTTGTGGTGACGGTCATCAAATGGTAGTTGGTGTACGTCGCGAGGAAGCTCCACTTGTAACCTGCCCCATCGAGCGACGATGACTTCGATGAGATGGTCTTGGGCAGCCAGAAATGCCTCCCGTTCATCGTGACTCGCGCATAGTCGATAGACCAGGACCAGGCGACAGGGCGCCCTGAACCCTCATCGTGGCGAGGTCGTTGCTGCTCCAGGCGGATGATCTGCATTGAGGATGGATCGATGAAGACTCGGCCGGTGGTCTGTTCACTCTCGGGACACTGGGCGCCGGCGGGGAGAGGGGTCTTGAGGGAGTATTCGAGAACGAGGACTTCGGCGTGGAGAAACAAGAGGGCCTCGCCTGGTTTGTGGCGCATGTTGGGAAGCAGGCGGAAGTCATAGCAACCTTTCAAGTCTGGCGAGAGAATATTGGGAGCGCGGCTAAACGCCCCAATTAAAATGGCGGGCCCGGTCAGGGACTGATCCTTCGCGGCGGCGTGATGGTTGACATATTTCACCTCGCGGGACTCTACCAGGTCGGCGGTCTTCCCATCCGCGCTAAAACGTTTGAGTCGAAAGATGGAGTCGGTGGTGGATTCCATGGTGGAATTCATCTCGCTGTCGTGGACACCTTGCTTCGCAGGAATGGTATATGACGCTCTGTTTAGGCTGGAGACCACATGCTCATCGGCGAAGACGTTGGGGATGGAGGATAAGTAAGCGGCATAGTTTCCCCACACTCGGAGGATAAGCTCATCTGTCGCCGGATCGGAAGGTGATCGCGCGACCGTCTGCTGTATCGGGGCTTGTAGCGGCAGAGGCTGCGATGGCAAGGATGGCGGAACGGAACTTGCCTGCGCAGCCGGCTGCTGCACCGGAGTTTGCGATGGCTGAGCCGGCACGGCGCTTCGTTCCGGGGCCGGCGCTTGGGCTAGAGGAGGCGGCGGCGCAGAGACTGCCGGCGTGGCAGGAATGATCTTGGAGATATCAACGGGGATATCTACGTTGCGGGACAAGGTGCTCAGGTGCTGCTCAGCATCGGTCACCACCTCGCGTATCCGATAGCTGCCAGGCTTCAGTTGAAAGGCCATGTCAATATTCATCCCAGCCTTGAGAAACTCCGGCAACTGTCCATCAGTAACATCTACGGTTGCGTGCCGCTGCTGGGCAATCACCAGATTTTCTTTTTGATCGAACACGCCAAAAACAAAGGTCAGCGTATTGAGGTTACGGTCCGCCTCCTTTCGGAGATACAGTGATTTGGGGTCCACATGGGACGACAACGACAGCTCGTGAGTTTCTCCCTGTCCCTCTGAGACTTTCGCATCCAGAACAACCGGCAACTGTGTGATTTCAGTTTTCGAAAGCAGCGCTTCCCGAATCTGCTCCTGCTCTGAACTGCCGGCAGCAGGAGCTTCTACCTCCTTGCCCCCCGCCTTTGCCTCGGCTTCATTCCCCGGCGCGAAATAGCTGTGGCGAGCGTGGATGCTATACCCAGTCTCCTTCTCGGCCAGCGTGACCTTCAACTGGTGACGTTTGCCGTCCGCTTTAAGGTCCCTGGGAGCGAAGGCCAGGATATAGGACCCAGGAGTTCCTGCCAGCCGCCCAAATCCGGCCTTCAGATCGTTGCTGTTGTGAAAGAATTCGCCGCCGGTGCCTTCCGCAACCTGCGCCAATACATCCCCCGCGAGCACCTCCCTGTTTTGGTCCATGCGATGCATAGCTCCACTTGATGCTCCAGTCGCCACCGGAACGTACATCAGGGATGCGTCCAGCTGGCGCGCGACGCGCGGCAGCCCTCTTGCGTCAAGCGAACTGATGACCACCTGTAGACGCACCGCCTGGTCGATGATCTGCTCCAATTGAAACTGGTTTTGGTTCTCCAACAGGAAACCCGGGGAACCAAAAATGACGGTTCGCTGACCGGGCATCCGCGCCGTGTACTTCACCACTTCCTCAAGTTCCCGAAGGTTGGAGCTGGTAAGTATTTCAGCCTGACCCGCAACCGCGGAAGCTTTACCGAGAAGGTAACTCTTAGTGGCAATTTTGACCTGTGGCGGCATCGATTCGAAATTTCGATCAAGCGATGGCAAGCAATCGCGCTCCGTCATCTCTTCAAACGCCAATCCCCAAGCATCTCCCGTGTTCCAAGGATTGTTGAGATCGACTTTGCCCACGGTTTTCGTCATTTCCAGCGCCTGATAGTCGGTAATGTCAGGGCAATCGTGCCCAGGGGCGGGAGCGCGTCCGCTGGACCGGAGCCTGGACAGGGCTTCATGGATCTGCTTCGGGTCGGAGGTAAAATCGGAAAGCATAGCCCCGGAAGTAAAGATGGCTACACGGTCCGCCGGTTGGAGATTCGCAGCAAGGTAGTCGTCGGCCGCCTGGCGTATCTGGACCATGTCATTATCTGAGATGTACAGGTCGTCAAAGTAGAAAGCCAGAAACCGTCCAGGCAATGCGGGGGAAAGCGCTGCCCGCGCTTGTTCTGGCTTACGGGCTATCAACGGAGCCGAAGACGGCTCAACCCCAGACTCCGCCTCAAATTGTGCGATCGGCTGTTCCTTGCCGGAATCGAAGAGCTTGAAGTCCTCCTTCCGCAGGCCAATCACCGGCTTGCCCTGCGCGTCACGCACGACTACCCGTACCACCACCAGGTTACTGGTCACCTTTAATTGGGTCGTGGGTAGGTTGCTTACGGTGCTGTCGGTCGGGACTTGGGCTCTTACCGGCTTCACCGGAAATACAAAAACCGTCAACAGTGTCGCAGCGAACGCAAGCAGTGGGGCAAAGCGAATCCTGAGGATGACCATGGACTCTACCCCCGACGCGCAAAGTCTAGCATTCTGCAGCAGCGCCCGGCAACGCCAGCAGCGATAGACAACTGGGGCAGTTCAGCCTGGGTGGCCGCGTATTCGACTCTTTGGTATGCGACCTTCTTTCACGCGGAGTTTCGGGACAAACGGAGTAACCCCGCATCCTGGATATGGTGCTACTCCGTCCTCCGAAACCGCAACTCCCGATTGAAATACTACTGGCCTTGAAGAGACGCAGCAGCCTGCGCAATGAACTCTGCTACTCTGAACGGCTCTTGAAGCATTGCGACATGACACGTTGGCAACGTAATCTTTGTGGCCTTCATCCTCTCCGCCAACCGCTCCTCCAGACCAGCAGTGATCACCTTATCCTGAGCGGAGACGATGAACCATGTAGGCTTGGTTCGCCACGCGGGCGTAACCGTCGGCACCGCCGACAAAGCCGCGACAGAGGTCGGGCCCTGCGTTGCCGTTAACGTGACCTGTTCAAGTTTCGATAAGTCTTGAGCAAAAGCAGCCGCCACGCCTTGAGGAGAGATAGTCGCGAACTGCTTCGCCGTGTCGAATAGAAGAAACTGGTTGATCGGAGGCGGGGTACTTAGCGTACCCAACAGTGACAGTGCCGATTCACCGCTATCAGGAGCGAACGCAGCAACATAAACCAGGCCTGCAACATTGGGATCGTTTCCTGGCTGGTCTCCGATGACAACGCCCCCATAAGAGTGCCCGACGAGCAGCACTGGGCCTGGGTAAGCCGTCGTGATGCGTGTGATCGCACGCTGAGTGGCGGCATCATCGTCTTCGAGAGATGTAAGTGGGAGTTGCGCTGCGACCACATGGTATCCCTGCGCCTCCAGGAGAGGAATCACCTTGGACCAGCTCGACCCATCGGCCCATGCTCCGTGGACCAGTACGATGTTGTTGACGCCGCGATTCGCTCGCGATGATTCTGGAGATTGTTGGGCGTACCCAATACTATGGAATCCTGCCATCATCAGGATTCCGGCACTCATGATTGCTTGAATCATTTTTCCTTTTCTCATCGATCATCCTTTGTATCTCGTTCCCGGGTTCGCCTGCCGGCGCATTCGGGCAGCGGTTTGTCCAGACATAGAAGAGTTCCGCTCTACTTCGAGCCGGCCTTTGACGCCGCCTCCAAAATCACATCGGCGACCTTCGACGGCTGAGCGAGCATGATGACGTGGCTGGAGGCGACAGTAGTTGTGGTCGCTCCGATCTTCTTCGCTTGAGCTGCTTCCAGATCGGGCGAAATTGCCCGGTCATTCGCGGCAATCATGTACCACGACGGCTTCGACTTCCAGGCTGGAATCGTGATCTCTCCCTTCATTGCAGTAACGCTGGTGGGCACCTGCGTTGCGGTCAAGATCGCAATCTCATCGGGGGAAAGGTCTTGCGCGAAATCCTCAGCAATCCCCTTGGGAGTCAGTTTGAGAAAACCACTCTTGTCGGGACGGAGTTCTGAACCGATAGGTGTAGGAACGCTGGTGATGAGACCGAAAGCGGATTCTCCCTTATCCGGCGCTACGGCCGACACATAGACGAGTCCAGCTACCTTCGGATCATTCCCCGCTTCGGTGATTACCGCTCCGCCATACGAGTGACCGACGAGCAACACCGGCCCATCCTCAAGGGCGATGGCGCGCTGCGTTGCTGCGACGTCTTCCGAGAAGGATGTCAGCGGAATTTGCACGGCAACAACATGCAAGCCCTTCGCTTCCAACAAGGGAATGACCTTCGACCAGCTCGATCCGTCCGCCCAGGCGCCGTGAATGAGGAGCACAGTTTTTACCTGTGCACTCTGCTCTTGTGCAGCCCCATTGGCTGCAGTACTGATGATCGCGAGTAACGCAGCGCACGTCGCCACAATACTCCGACCAAGCTTGAATACTTGCATTGTCTTTCTCCTTTGATGAACGGAGGGTCCACACAAAACGCGAAGTGATGGTCCGCGTTCCTGTACGGACTAAGCTAAAGCGAAGAACAAGCCATTCTTGTGCCCATTCTCACATTCGCCATCCTGTTCGATCTGAGGCTAGTCCTTGATGAAGAGAGCCATCTTGGTGAAAACCATCGCAAGCGGGCCATTCCTGCTGAATATGTCGCGGAGGATGGCAAAGAGGCAGCCCGCAAGGTAGCGGGCGATCTCGCATGACGGATAACTAGACGAATCGTGAGGATTTTTTTACGCGGGCAAGAGTGACAGGGCCTAACGAATGGAGAGTTGTTTCGTCGATCGGGCTCTTCCCCGCCGCCATATCCCTGGAGCTAGCCCGTGTTTTCGTTTGAATGAGCGGTTGAGTCCAGATTGATCGGCAAATCCACACCGCGCCGCAATGTCGGCAAGGGGTAGACGAGAATTCATCATGAGATCTCTGGCCCTATCCAAACGGCGGTCAGCTAACCAATGATGAGGCGGTTTGCGAAAGCTTGTTTTGAAGGCCCGTGCAAAGTGACTTACTGATAATTCGCATGCCTCTGCAACCTGTTGGAGGGTAATGTTGCCGCCCAGATGAGCCTCCAAAAACTCCGTTGCTCTTCGCATCTGCCAAGGGGAAAGTCCACCTCGAAACCGCGGAGCCGATACGGCCACACCACCATAAGTGCAGACATAGTGAGAGTTCAAAGCCTGCAAGACATGGTCCAGGAAGATCTTCGAAGCGTGATGGGGGTGCTCCAGCGAATAGAGCAAGGTCTGACCAAGCTGGTGGACGACAGGATCAACGCCCCCGTGCTGCCAAACTAATTGCTCCACCCGTGGCGCCCGGTGGGCATAAGCAACTTCATCCAGAGCAGTTTGCGTAACATACATCACCAATGCATCGAAGGGATGTGGGAGCAGGCATGCCGGCTCCTCTGGTAACTGGATGGCGCTTACGCCCCCAACAGGATAGGGACCACTCGATACCTTTTTCTTGCCCAGGAATTGTTCAAGAAATGGAATAGCTTTTAGTTGCAACACCACAATATAGCCGCGCTCACCAGCGATCGGACGCGCAATTTCCGGGAGACCCTCGGTGCTCTTAACTCTGCCAAATGAGAACGAGGCCAGTTCAGATAGCTTGACCTCTGCCGTAGGAGAATCCTTGAGATACATGGTCTCGGCGAGTTGATTCCAGACAGTGGGGACCTGGGTGGACGTATTCATGTGCGCGAACCTTGGCCTTTTCGATGCGTTCGTGCGCCGGGTGGTCTCGACATATTGCAGAAGAAAGAGCACAGCCTCATTGTGAGGCCGCTGTCAGAATTGCTTCGATCTTTGCGTCAAGATCCCGCGCCACTATGAGAGCTTCGCTATTTCCATACGGAGCAAGGTAAGAGGCCATCCGATCATAAGAGATATGCACGCCGTCTGGGCGTTCTGCAATCAGTATGGTTACCGGCGCATACGAGCCGGCGTCAGGAACATGCTTCACCATTTCTTTCATGATGAGCGGATTTCCCGCAACAATACGCACAATCCGTGGCGTCGTGGCTCCGCTCTCTTTCCTGAGAACCTCACCCAGGTCGAACCGTGTGAACTCCATAATGCCGTTCGGTCGGGTCACGGGTTCGACAACTTTCTCCATTTCGGCTTCATCGCATGCCGCCGAAAAGCTCTTGCGAAATGCAGCCATATCCGGATGACCTATTTGCTCGTCGATTCGAGCAACCACCTGGTCAAAGGGTCGGGTGGAAAACACGCTGACACGTTCGACTTGAACTTCTCGAACACCCATGGACTTTGCTTCTCCTTTCGTTGCTGTCTGGCCCGGCATCCCGGCATACGCGGCTATGCCAAGAGCAAGGCCAGAACCACCCGAAGTTGCCGCGAAAAACTCACGCTTCACTCCTGTCGATAGGACTGCACAATTCACCGAAGCCGCTCGGCCATCCCCAGACAGGAACGTTAGCGGCCAAACTTCAGCTCTGGATGAACGCCGCTATGGACCCGCGTTCCCTGTAGTAAGATTACCGCCGTCATCTTTGGGACTCATTTTGAGTGTGAATATCCTCTAAATAGCAGCGCCGTTGGGGAGGAACCTACCAGTGAAAGTAAGCAAAGATGTGATGGCCAGCCATAAGGAGCAGATCATTAAGGTGGCCGCAAGGCGCTTTCGAGAGCGTGGCTTTGACGGCATCAGTGTTGCGGACATCATGCATGAGGCCGGCCTCACGCATGGTGGGTTCTACCGACATTTCTCATCGAAAGACGAGTTGATTGCCATTTCTGCGCTTCGTGCCGCGTCCGAGACCATCGCCAAATGGAAGGAGATCGCCGACGATGCTACCGGGGATAGACTTGAGGCGGTCGTCCATTCCTATCTCTCCTTGCGTCATCACGATCATCCCGAAACCGGATGCCTGGTGGCAGCCCTGGGTGGCGAACTGTCACGTCAACCTCCCTCGGTGAAGGATGCAGTGACGGATGCGGGGCGGCAAATGATCGCCTTTCTGAGCGGAATCGCGCCAGGTAAAACGAAAGCGTTGCGAAGAGAGCAGGCAATCGTGGTGTTCGCGTCCATGGCTGGGGGCATGATTCTCGCACGAATGACATCAGACAGCGAACTTCGCGAGGAAATTCTGAAGAATGTCGCGCACGCTGTGCCAAATAGGCTTGTTGTCTGATGAAACCTTGCACCCCTTTTGGAGCATCGCGCTCATTTTGGGAAAAACTGTCGCGAAAAAAAATAGACCCAAATCACGTTCTGGATAAACAAATCACGTTCTGGATAAAATAGGATGGATGGGACCCGCGGATTGTCGTGTCCCGTGAGTCTCCGGCCCCGAAAAAGCGAAGCATTGACCTGATGTTCTCGCCGCTCAAGCTCCTAATCGGCACAAATTCGTCATCCAGCGGAGCAACCAACTTCAAGTGATCTAGCTCTAGGACGAGATGGGCCGCAGTAAACGCAACATGAACCGCACGCGATATTGGAGACGATCAATGTGGAAAGAAACCACGGCTACTGAACCCAAGGCCACTGCCCCGGCTGCCACCGCGAAACCGGTCACCGAAGACGAACTGCGCGCGATATTGGACCGCTTGGAAGCAACCCGGGACATCTTCCGCGAGAACCGGGAATTGCGGAGTGTTTTGTCCCGCCGCGAAGGCGAGACCCAGGCACTGCGGACCCGCAACGCCGAGTTGGAAGAGATCATGCGGCAATTGGCCCCGACGCTGTTGAATATGGCGACCACCATGGGATTGGCGGCAAAGAATGAAAGGGCTGGTGTTCGGAACGACGTCTAGAAAATAAAATTAGACGTAAGCTTCGAGCGTCCAGAAGAATTTCGAATCACCTGCCAGTGATCCCAGGACGCCAGCCGTGAACCTGCTGGACTTTACGCATCGAGGGGACAAAGAGTAGCCACCACCGAACAGCTTCAGAGTGTTGCGGCCAACAGTGATTGCTACGTTTGTCCCTTCAATGTCTTCGCAGCGAGTGAAAAATCTCGAGAGTGAATCGGTATCAGGTGGCCTGTTTCCCGTCGAAGGTATGGTGGCGAATGTCCATTGCCGATGATAGGGATTGCATTTCCAAACCCGAGACCTATGCTAGGGCAATTCCCTTCCCACGACTGTGGTGGAAGTCGAGAAGCGGAGAGCCGGGGACCTAAAGATATCTCTGCCCTCAGCGCTCCGGATTGGATAACGCCCGGTCTATCCTTCTTTCGTGTAAAAAAAAGGCCCCCAATATTAGCCAGGGGCCCTCTGTAGAATCGCTAAGTGCGGTTACTATACGCCGGTCTGCGAAAAGATGGTGGACTCGCCTGGCGGCTCCCAAGGCGATTATCACCCGACAGTTGTAGGGAGACCGGCGGTCATCTGCTTTGCATTACATCCGTTCAGCGCAGCTTGACGTCGCCACTAGACCGGATAGCGGGGGCACCTTACCATAAGAGTCGATTGTGTCACTTGCTGGACTGGAGCCTCGAATGCCTTGCTTAGAAATGAAAGAGCTTGAAGCGGTGTGTAGCAGATACGAAGAGCGGCGCCGTGTAGCTATTCAGCCCAACTCCGAACGGCGAAACGCGCCTTCTGGGAGGTATCGGGCCGGACAAGCCCGCATTGCTTATCTCATCCAATTGCATCGGCAAAGCTGTGCTACGTGTAGCCAGACCGACTAGACTCGCGGGGTGGCGCCTCAATGAAGGATCCTCGAGAGGCAAACCCTTGGGCCTGATCATGCATCGATCTTATGGGGCTTCGGGGGAAGCCCCTGCCTTGGATCGTCGCGGGTTTCATGCGCTAGTTCGATCATCCGTTTGCCTGCTCACATTAGACTTCAGCAACAGTGCTGCCGCCATGGCGATGAACCCTAAGAGGATCAAGGGCAGCTCTACAAAAAAAGCGGCTGCGAAGCCGCCGACCAGGCCCGACAGGGCTTCTGCCCCCACCTGTAGCGCTTGATTGTTTCCCATTACGCGTCCCTGTTCCGCCTCCCTGGTTGCCTTCGAAAGCAAGGTTGCGCAGGCCGGCAAACAGATTGCCAGCGCTGCGGACGTCAGAAACAGGGTTATCCAGAGCGATTGCCGGGGATGCAAGGCGACGACGACGATCATGAAGGCGCCGGTGAGAAATGCCGACCACAAGGTCAAGGTTTTGGTCGTGAAGCGCGCAGCGAGAAAACCGGTGAGCCAGGTGTTGGCGATCACAATGGGAACACCCACCCATGCCACGAACTCCGAAACCTGCGATACGCCGAGATGGAAGCGGCTCACCAGATACATGGGATAGCAGCGGAAAAATCCAAAGATCGCAAGATAGAAAGCGAAGTTGAGCCAATAGAGCCGGCGCAGCCGGCGATTGGAAACGACGCCTCGAAGATTGGTGAAGGCCTGAGAAAAACTGACTGCGTGGCGTCGAGCGGGTGGATTTGTTTCGCGAAAGAAAAATGCCGTGGCTGCCGTTGTGATCGCGAGCACAATCATCGCTGCCCAAAATGGTGTCGCATCGCTGAACCACGAAACCAGATCAGGATCCGCGAGTTTTCCGCCCACTAGCGGCCCCACAATATACGCCGAGCTAGCGCTTAGGTAAATGTAGCCGAAGAATCGGTTGCGCTCTTCCGGTTTGATGACATCCGCGATAGCGCTCTGCGCTGCCACAACGTTGGCCTCCGCCAGGCCCGCCAGCAGCGAAGCCAAAGCAAGCAGAGGGAAACTCCTTAGCTCGAGTGCGGTGCCGATGAGGGCATAGCAAACTGTCGTGAAACAAAGCGAGATCATCAAAACCGGTTTGCGCCCAAAACGATCGGACAGCGCACCAAGCACAGGCGACCCAGCGAATTGACCCAGGGGATAAAGGCAGAGCAGGACTCCGAGCAGAATCACACGACTGCTCATCGGTTCGTCTGCCCGAAGCAGGAAATCGTGGTTGCTCATGATCATCGGCGTGAAGACCGTGATCATCAGGCTATAGCCCACGAAGCCGGCAAACACGACTGCATACAGCGGAAGCAACGGCTTCAGGCTTACAGGACCTGCCGTCTCGGCGTTGTTCGCTCTTGCCATGAAAATCCCTCTTCGCAGCTCCCTGGCCGCAATGCAACACCTTAAGCAGATGAGAGACCACAAATTGTATCTCGCCTCATCGCGCGGGTCTAACCGGGTATTCGATGATTATTTTGTCCCAAAACTCGAACACGCTTACGGGCGTACCGCCCCGGCCAATGCTCAAGCATTGACCCGATTCTTCAGGCCATGCTAGCGTCAAGGTATGGCGTTTTCCCTACTCCGTTGTTGTTGCAGCGACCAACCTATCGTTGGGTGAGCCGCGACCTTCTCAGATATTCCTGAAACGCCGTCTCCAAAGCTCATCCAAAATGCTCCATCGTTTGCCGGCGACAACCCGGCATCCGTGCTGGGGCTTCGTTGTGACGGTTCAGCCGTGAGAGCCTCTATGCGATTCGCTGCTTTCATTAAGCTCACCTTCTTGACCGTCTCATTTGCGGACCGATCTGACCCTGCCGGAATGGACGGGGCCGCAAATGCCGCCCAATCAGGAGATTTGCTATGGCAACCAATAAACGCCTTGGGCACGAGGCCAGCGCCACACTCATAGCAGAGAAGGACCTATCCGAAGCGGTCTTGAGAACGCCGGAGGAACTCGCCACCATCGTCTCGCTGTTCGCGTCGTCTGCTGGATGGATGGATAAAGTGCGGCTACGCGCCGAAGGGCGCTGGTATGAGCGGCTATTTCACGGTCCGGACTATGACATATGGGTGATCAGCTGGCTGCCAGGACAATCCACCGGCTTCCACGACCACGGGGCGTCCTCGGGAGCCTTCGTCGTAGCGACCGGGATTCTTGAGGAGCATCGTCCTGGTGAGCAGACCCACGCGATACATCCGGGCAAGGCGCGCGCATTCGGCCCCGATTACACGCATGACGTCCGCAACGTCTCCCTCGCGCCGGCCATCAGTATTCACGCGTATTCTCCTCCGCTAAGCGAGATGAACGAGTACGAGCTGGAGGGGAGTCAGCTGGTTCCACGCGAAGGTACGCCTGAAAAGGCTGATACGCTCCATCAGGAGTGGAGCGTGCAGAGTCGAAAACCTCGGACGGGCGCCTTGAGCATTGAGCAGCTACTTTCAGCGGCACGTGCCCGGCTGCGACGGCTTTCTCCGGATGAAGCCTATGAGGCGGCGGAAACAGCAGAGGCAATACTCGTCGATATTCGGCCCGAAAGCCAACGCGCGATCGAGGGCAGTATCGCGGGCGCGTTGGTTGTCGAACGTAACGTGCTCGAGTGGCGTTTCGACCCGACCTCCAGCACACGGCTGCCGGTCGCGACCGATCATGACCTCCAGGTGATCGTGTTTTGTTCCGAAGGCTATACCTCAAGCCTTGCGGCCGCAGCTCTGCAGGATCTTGGGCTCTGGCGCGCCACGGACATGGTTGGCGGATTTCAAGCATGGCGCGCATCGGGTCTGCCGGCTGTGCCGCCAGGCAAGCCTTCCTAGCTGTGCTAAATTGAGATCGTTACGACGGCAATCCGGGAGGCAGTGTCTTCGGCAACATCATTGCAAACACGGTCAACCAACTCCGCGCTCATCGGAAAGGTTCAGTCCCACCTGGTCGCGATTTTTCAAGAAAGGTTTCTTCCTCATGACCCTCCTGAAAGGTCTTCAACCGCGGGCTCGTTGGATGCGCCTCGGCACCGCCGAAATTCTTAAACGCTTCTACTTTTGTGAGCGGTCTCTGGTGATTGCTTGCTCTGCATGGCTGCCACTGATTGGCGCCATCGAACCGAAAACTCTCCTCCCACTCTTCTCCTGGCAGAACGCGCAGACCGCAGATGAACTGCGCGAGCGAATCTTCGAATTACGCTACCCGAGTCGCTCGCTAGACGAGGAAGGAGCGGACCGTTCCCTGGTCGAACTCTTCGACGAACTCCGCAACTCACCCTCAGAGGCGGCGTTCTTCTCTGTGCTGGCCACCGTGTTGCTCCCGGCGCTGCGAGACGCCTATGCAGAATTCCTTCAGTACTCCGATCCGCTCGCCGACGCACCGACCCACCGCTTCCTCAATCTCGCGTTGACGGAAAAACATCAGCAGATCGAGACCGTGCGGGACTGGGCCGATCAGGAACGAGCACGCCGGCCGGCGGAGCGCGCTGCGGCAAAGGCCTGGACAGCTGCGTTCCTGGATCGTTTGAGCGCCCTCGGTGGCGTCGGTACTGAGCGTGTGCCAATCGATCTTATCGATCTTGGCCACCAACCCCTGGGCGGAGGCCGTGCTTATGCGGTGCCGGTCGAGCCATCACGCGACGAGCACTACCACCTCACCCGCTTCTACTGGCCAGACAATGTCGATCCCAGCTACCCTTACGGCGAGGGGTATCGCCTGCAACTTCGCTCGGCCATCAGCCACTTAAACGAGGTTTGGGCTGTCGAGACGGGCGGCATTATTCTCAGCTCCTTCGCCCCAGTGTTGCCGTGGGAATGGATCCACGATGCCGCACGCTGGACTTACGACGAGTCGCGGCACTGCAGAATGGGACGCGACCGCCTCACCGCCTGGGGCTACAAGCCGGAGGAATTGCCTCTGGGCAACTACATTTATCTAGCCTCTGCCGGACAGGACCCCATCTACCGCCTCGGCATGCTCTTCTTCTTTGAGACCAAGAATATTCGCCACAAGCCGGAGCGGGTCAAAGCCTTTCACTCCATCGGCGATGCCGCCAGCGAACACGACATGGATTTCGACTGGGCCGACGAAACCATCCATGCCGGCTATGGCAAACGCTGGTTGCAAAAGCTTCTGGAGATCCGCGGCGAAGATCAGTCCAGCTATCATCAGATTCGTAACCGTTGCGGAGAAATGGTCAGCGCTGTGGTAAAGACCGCCCGCGCCGAGGAAGTTGCGGAACTGACGCTCCTGGTAGATGCCATCCTGGCCAAGGCGGAAAATCCCGGCATACCGACATCCGTATGAGTGCAGTCACAATCGTAGGCAGCTATATCGCTGCGTTGGTGATGGACGTGGCGTGCATTCCGCTCGAAGGCGAGACGGTGATCGGTCATAATTTTCACACCACGCACGGCGGCAAGGGCTCCAACATGGCAGCGTGCGCGGCAAGACTCGGCGCGGCTACCAGATTTTTCGGCAAGGTCGGCCATGATGCTTTCGGTGAAGGCTTCGTTCGACTCCTTGATCAGGAGAAGATCGACAGTGGCGCTCTTCTTTTCTCCGACACAAAACCCACGGCCGTGGGTTTCATCATTTTCAGCAGCAATGGTTCAAACGTAATCGTCATCGATACGGCGGCCAACGGGGAGTTCTCACCAGCCGACATCACTGCTCACAGCGAGGTGATTACCTCGTCCGCAGTGGCGATATCGCCCTTGGAAATACCGCTGGGCACAGCACTCGCCGCCGCGTCGGTGGCCAAGGCTGCGGGCACTAAATTCATTCTTAACCCAGCTCCTGCAACGGACTTGAGAGATGTCGATCTGAGCGCAGTGTTTGCTCTGACTCCCAACGAACTCGAGGCCCGCGTCTGTCTTGGATTGCGCCCCGACGATCCAATTGCAGACAACGAGGTAGTGCTCCGGTTGCTGCGGCTGGGCGTCGACAACGTCATGCTCACGCGTGGCGCTAAGGGTGTCCTGTGGGCTTCTTCCGCGGGACTTCTGGAGGTGCCGGCGGTGCCTGTGGTTGTGGTCGACACCGTCGGAGCCGGCGATGCGTTCAACGCCGGGCTTGCCGTTGGCCTGAGCGAGCAGAAGAGCACGCTTGAGGCGATTGCGCTCGGAGTGACGGCGGCATCCTTATCCACGCAGCGTCGCGAAACCATCGCATCGTATGCGTATCGCGCCGAAGTCGATCTTTTTTACGAAAAAACGCTCAGAGCCGCATTTGCTGTGGAGCCAAAACGAATCGTATAGAACTCACAACTGGAAGAGCAGCTTTACCTCGCACTGCTCCCCTTTGGCGCTGCGTTCAATGCGGTCGGCATAGAGCCCGGAGAGATACCCGGTAAGACCATTGACAAAACTCTGCTCCTCGACCATTTCCTTCCGCGGACGCGCGTCTGGCAGCGTGGGCAGATTGCCGCTGTAACGTAGCGTTACCTCAATGTCAAAAGTGTCGCTCCCCATTTGCAGTTCCACCGGCCCATTGGCATGCGCCATCACACTCTCAATCGCGGTGTCGACCACAGAGCGCACCCGAGAGGCGTCCTCACCTGGAATCTTCCATTCCCTGGCCTGCTTCTCAAAGAACGCGTCAAAGGATCCTGGGGTCGCCGGTGTGGAATCCGTCCCCAGGCGCAACTGGCTGTAATGCCATGTGCCCAGCAGGAAGAGCGCATTGAGCGGTACGGCAACCACGACCGCCATGGAAATAATTGAACCAGTAAACTGCTGCGTCCAGGTTGGAAGAGAGCGGTAGAACTCCGGATAAATCGCCGCGGTCATCGCCGCCAGAATCGAAAACCCGATGACGACCGTCGCCCTGAGTGTGATGGGGCGGCTGGCGATAATCTGCATGCCCGCTACCAGCATCAGAGCGCCATTAAAGAAGAGCGCGGCGGCCATGACCGGGCGGGGCATGTTCACGATGAGCCCGGCAAATTTCGGCATGCACGACAAGAGAATGAGCCACAAAGCAATCGACCACGCGATCACCCGGCTCGTAGCCCCCGTAGTCTTTTCAATGCTTACCAGGCTCGGACTTGCGCTCATCCCAGGGACTCCCAATAACCCACCGGCCAGGCAGCCAAGACCATCGGCCCGCACGCCGGCTTCGATGTTTCGCATATCGGGCCGCCGCCATGCCGCGTTGTTCATCTGTTGACACGTAGTCAGCACGCCAATCACCCGCAGACCCGAGGCAAGTCCCGCGATCGCAAAGGGCGCAGCAAGGGAGGGAGCAAACGAATAAGACAAAAAGCGTACGTCAGGTACTGCGAAAAAATGAGCTGCCGCATAATCGGCCAAGAAGGTCCGCGGAAACACGTGGAACGCCGCGGCCGCAAGGTATCCCACCAGAATCCCGATCAACGAGCAGAATAGCTTGGGCCACCCCTTGGCCCAGATGGCGAGGCCCGTCATCGCCGTGAGCGTGCAGGCGGCGGTCGCGAAAGACTTCGTGGTTAGATCGCGGTGTGCCGCAGCATGTGCCAGCAGCACACCGGCGCCGATCTTTCCCAGCTCCAACCCTACGGCAATGATGACGACACCAGAAACTACAGCTGGAAATAGCTTTCGTGTCCGGTTGATGAGAATCGACACCCCGACCTCGCACGCACCGGCAAACATCACCATCCCACAGACGGCGGGAAGACCGAACGATGAGGCGGCAGCAATGCTTGAAGGGAGATAAATAGCGGAGACGACCGGTGGACAAAGATATCCGGAACCAACCTGTCCGACCCGTAAGCTTTGCAGAACCGTCATGACTGCGACCGCGATCATGGCTAGCCCAACAGCGCTTTGTGCCGTGTCATGCGGCAATTTCGCAGCTTCCACCACCAGCACCACCATCACCAGGTATGGGCAAATAACGGCAACGTGCTGGAACCCAAGCACCAGCAGTTGTAGCCAGGGCGGTCGCTCGTCGAGTGCGTAAATCAGCTCGACCGGCCGTTCTGCTATCCCGATTCCCTTCCGCGGCGCTGTTGCTTCCATCACCAACACCTTGAGCCCTGCGGGCCACTTAGACGTCACGATACGGTTTTGTTATCTTCACTGCCTGGCGCCTATTGCAATCATCTCATTTAGTTAGGGATAGGTGCCCTATTGCGTGACTCTTCCTGCGGCAAACATTTTTCATGAGTCACATCTACGCCGGGCGGAATCTGACTGATGCATGAACTATTCTGAGCTGCTGCAAAAACTACCGAGAGGGCGAATGTCTGTGAATGAGGGTCATCCTTAGACTTCGGAGCTTTTGCTTTGCAGCGGCCGTATGTACCGCTGCCACTTTACTTTCGTGGGCTTCACGCGCCCCTTCGTCCTGCTTCCATCTCGCGGTTGTCATATGTAGTCTCTACGGAGGGCGCGGGGCCGGCCTGCTCTCGATCGGTCTGGCAGCCCTGAGTTTCGACTACTTCTTTCTCCCTCATGATTTTCGGTTTTCGCCTGAGCATTCCTCCTATCCCCGCTTTGCCGCCTTTATCGCCACGGCGTTGTGTATCAATCTGGCGATTGCCGCGAAACAACGGGCAGAACGCGCCCGCCGGGCAGCTATCGAGGACCGTCAGGTCGCACGTCAGGCCTTACAAGAAACCGAACAGAGACTGGCGCGGGCAGCTCAGATTGCGACTCTGGGAGAAGCTTCGGCCTCTATCGCGCACGAAATCAACCAGCCGCTCAGCACAATCATCGCCAATGCACACATGTGTTTCGAGTCGCTCTCCGACGATCCCACCGACGTGAACGAGGCGCGCTCTCGGGTGCAGGACATTCTTGACTCCGGCTATCATGCGACCGATGTGGTGCAACGCATGCGCGCCCTTTTCAAGAGCGGTCCCTTCCAAAAAGCGCCGCTCGACATCAACGAGGTGGTCCGTGAGGTATGCCGCCTCATGCGCAATGAGGCGGACAAGCGACGAGTCAACATCGAAATTGATTTAGAAGTGTTGCTGCCGGCAATCCTGGGAGACCGGGTACAAATTCAGCAGGTTCTGGTCAATTTGTGCGTCAACGGTATGGACGCGATGAACTCGGTCGCCGAACGCCGGCGAACCTTGACCCTGCGAACCAAGCTGCACGGTTCTACCGCCATCCGCGTTGAAGTGCAGGATAGCGGCATAGGCCTGCAATATCCCGATCGCGTCTTCGAAACCTTTTTCACCACCAAGCAAGACGGAATGGGTATGGGCCTGCCCATCAGCCGCTCCATCATTGAATTGCATCGCGGAAATCTCTGGCCGCAAAGCAGCGATGCTCCCGGAACCACGTTCTGCTTCACCCTGCCCATACCTACGCGGGAAGCCCGATATGAAAGTAGCCAGCCACCTTCGAAAGAGTGCGTGCCACTTGGACTTGCGACCTTCACTACGGGTTAGGAAGAACCGCAGAGAAAACCCCTCCCCTCCCCAGGCCCACCAGGCTGAATCTGCTGAAATAGGTATGCTGTCACCGGATTAAAGGGTGAAATGACGGCGACGTGCTGAAACCCAAGTACCAGAAGCTGCAGCCAGGGCGGTCACCGTCGAGTGCGTAAATCACTCGACCGACCGTTCTGCTATCCCGATTCCCTTCCGCCGCACTGTCGCTTCCATCGCCAACACCTTTAGCGCACAAGCCACTTACACGTCTGATATGCCTTGTGACATAATTATGTCATGCCTGTCCGTACTACAGTCGACCTCCCGGACCCACTGCACGACCGGTTGCGGAAGCGGGCCGAGAAGTCCGGGGCTTCCATCCGTTCGCTGATCGTGCGGGCGATCGAGGAAACTTATCCTGACACGAACAAGAGCGGCGACCGTCTCACGCGTCCGCTGATTCAAGGCTCGGGAAAGCTTGGCCCAGCGTTTCCGGAAGATGAGAATCTGCATGACTTCATTTTTTCCTGACTTGAATGTTTGGCTGGCGCTCTCCGTTGCCGGCCACTCCCACAGCGCGGACGCCTGGGCATGGGCAAATTTACTGCCCCGGGAAACACGGCTCATCTTTTGCCGCTATACCCATATAGGCCTACTCCGTTTGTTGACCAATCAGGCCGTCATGGGGGAGCAGACGCTGACCCTTCGTAAGGCCTGGAGTGTATACGATCGGTGGCTCGCCGATCCGCGAGTCGACTTCTACCCTGAGCCGCGAGATGCGGACGCCGAGTTTCGCCACGTTACCGAGCCCTTCGGGGCGAAACCGGCCTCCAAATGGATCGGTGACGGTTGGCTCCTCGCATCCTCCAACGGCTTGAAAGCCACGCTTGTTACCTTTGATAAGGCACTCTATCAACAGGCCCGCAAGCAGGGTTATTCCGTCGTGATGCCCGGCTGAGACCGCTCAGTTGGAAGTGTCGGGTCCGGGGATAGCGGTTAGCGACGACAGACTTCACGGTCAAGTGAGTAGCTCTCCGGAGAAATGCGTGGACTATTCTGCGGCGGCGCAGCTGAGCTGCTGAAATAGGTATGCTGCCACCGGATTAAACTTTTGTGAGGCAAACCGCCGCCGTGCTTTCGTTAGAGTGTCAGTTCCCCCTGTCCACGAAACTCCCACCAAACCTGTGTTCATGATGTATTCTTGAACGTCAAGACTCACCATCCTTTAGGGCTTCGCCAGGTCGCATGTCTCTTGCTCGAAGCAACGAGGTTTCCACAGCCGGACCCTTGTTAGTGCTTGCGGTCACAGTCCTCGTCCTCTTCTTCGCCCGCGATCTACTTGTCCTCTTTGCTTTCGCACTCTTACTGGCATTTTTATTGGCCCCTGCCGTCAGCTTCCTCGAGGCCAGACGGGCTCCTCGTGTAGTGGCCGTCGGAATCACCGGGGTACTCGCATTCACGATCATCTGCGGAATGGGATACATCGTGGCCCGCCAACTACTCAACGTCGCCCGTGACCTGCCCGCCTACCATCTGACCATCCAGAAGAAAATGGCGTCGCTCCACTTTCCCGCCGAGCAGTCCCTGGAAGGCGCTTTCACCGCAGTCGAGGACATTAGCGGAGACTTTGCTCCCAGCGCCGGCAACGGCAATGGCGGAGTACAACAGCCAGCCGCACAGGTGCAATCGGTTCGCATTGTGGACCCCAATCGAGGCCAACTCCAGTCTGGCATCGAGCTACTGATGCGCCTTTTGCGCCCCATTAGTACCTTCGGGGTGGTCATCGTTTTCACCATCTACCTCCTGATGGAGCGCGAGGACCTGCGCCGTCGCATTCTCCTTCTAGCCGGCATGAGCCGGATCCGGCTCATGAACCAGGCCCTGCAGGATGGCGCAAGCCGCATCAGCCAATACCTTTTCTTTCAAGTCACAGTCAACGCGGCCTATGGCGCCCTCTTCGGGCTTGGCCTGTTCCTTATCGGTGTACCCAATGCGACCTTCTGGGGAGTGTTCGCCGGGCTTCTTCGTATGGTCCCCTACGCCGGCACCGCTATCGGCTTTGCGCTGCCGCTTGTCGTTTGCATCGCGGTCTCGTCCTCCTGGGGTCCGCCGTTGCTGCTTATCTGCTTGTTTCTCGTGCTTGAACTCACGACCACGAACATTGTCGAACCCTGGGTCTTCCGGTCGCGCACCGGCATCTCCTCGCTCGCCTTGCTCACCATGGCTATCTTCTGGACGCTGCTGTGGGGATGGCCAGGGCTGATCTTATCCACCCCACTCACCGTGTGCATTGTCGTGCTCGGGCGTCACGTTCCGCGGATGTCGTTCCTGCACGCGCTGCTCGGCGCCGATGCGGAACTTTCTCCCGAGGCCCTCTTTTATGAGCGTCTGCTCGCCATGGACCAGCGGGAGGCACGGGCCGTAGCCAACCGCTTTCTCGAAGGCAAGCCCCTGGTCGAACTTTATGATTCCGTCGTGATCCCTGCTCTCGGCCTGGTAAAACAAGACCGGCACCAGGGCGTCTTAGACGATGTCTGCTGCAACTTCTGTTTCCTTTGTGTCGGCGAGCTGGTCGCTGAACTCACCGACCTTGACCAGAAAGAGAGTGGAGACCCCGCGCTGTTCGCTCCGCTCTTCAGCGTGCAAGAAGACTTTGCTGTGGTCTGCATCTCAGGCACCGATCAAGCCGACGAACTGACCACGCACATGCTCGTCCAACTGATGGAGCGGGGCTCCAACCAGACACTTTACCTTCCGGCCTCGGTCTCCGATGAGATTCTTGACTCGCTGGCCCACGAACCCAACACTGTCATCTTTATCTCGGCGCTGCCGCCTTTTGCCTTTTCCCAAACTCGGGCAATCTGCCAGCGGGTGCGGTCACACCTTCCGCAAAATCGCATTGTTATCGGGCTTTGGAAGCGCAGCGAAGACCCGGACCAGGCTCAGGACCTCACCGTCGAGCGGTTCGGCAGCGGCAACCCCACGGCCGTGGTCAATACCCTGGCGCAGGCTATGCGCCAGGTCGCGCAATGGCATCAAGAGGCTGCCAAGAATCCATCCTCAGTTTTCCGTGATGCCACCGTGCGCAATTGAAGTCACGGGTGCAGACGGCCCTGCCGGGCCTTAGCGATTTCGCTAGTCACGCAGACTCTAAAGCCCAGATCTTTTTTTGTCGCTTACGGCCCGACTAAACAGCTTGCGGAAAAAGTCGGTGAACCTACAAGAAGTCATCCCTCAGTTGCTAAAGCCGGACCTGTTTGCAAACACTTACGTACGAGCTGAGGCTCGTACCCTTCAAAAACCGGAGTTTTTCCGCAAGCTGTAAAGCCGTGCCCTGATACAAAGCCTCCAAACCCTCACTATGGGAGCTTTCGAAGAGGTTAATTTGGACAAGACTGGCTGAGAATAGCCGAGGAGACGAACCCAATCCGGTTCTCTACAGGAAATTCGAATGTCGCAAGAGCCTCCAAGAGCGACAGGAAAATAAGAACCCTGCCAGTGTTATCTGGCAGGGCGAAGGTAATGCATCGTTGGAGTGATTCAGTGTTCGTAACACATCGGAAAGCGTGAACAAGAGAAAATTGGCAGACTGCAATTGATTCATTTGCTGCAAACCACAAGTAACCAACTCTTCTATTACAGCGATTCTCCTTATTTCCTCACCGAGCCCCTCCCCCGAAAGGATCGCTGCGGGTTTGGGAGAATCGCTGCTTGAAAAGAGCATATCGTTTCTGTCGGAATTCGCCATGCGCCTTGGGTAGCAACAGCGAAGAGTGTAGTTGTAGCCGAGCGCCTCGCTGGTGTACCCGTCACGTTACCGAAAACCTGCTTTCAAGAAAACGGTGTCACCCGGAGAGCAGTTCTAGCCGCGTAGGAGGGGGGCTCCCCACGGGGCACCTCACAGCCAGCCCCGATTGCGAGCAATCCGGGCCGCCTCAGTCCGGTTGGAAGCGCCCAACTTGGAGATGGCTTCGGAGAGATAGTTGCGCACGGTCCCCTCTGTCAGCCGCAGTGAACGCGCCAGTTCCGCGGTTGTCTCACCGTCGCCAGCGCGGCGCAGAATCAAACGTTCTCTATCGGTGAGCGGGTCCTTTTCCGTGCTCCAAATCTGTGAGGCCAGTTGGGGATCCACGATGCGAGCACCGCGACTGACTCCGCGGACCGCGTCGGCGAGTTCTTCCGAGGGCCGGTCCTTGAGAAGATAGGCAGACGCTCCCGCTTCCAGCGCTCGCCGCAAATATCCCGGACGCGCGAAGGTGGTCAGAATCAGGACGCGTGTGTCCGGGTAAAGCTCTTTCACACGAACAGTGAGTTCGAGTCCGCTCATCTTCGGCATCTCAATGTCGGTTAGCAAAACTTCGGGCCGGTGCTTTCCTACAGCCTGAAGGGCCTGCTCGCCATCGGAAAAACTTCCGAGCACCTCGATATCTGGTTCTATCGAGAGCAGCGCTGCGAGCGCTCCCCGCAACATGCTTTGGTCCTCCGCCAGCACCACGCGTATCTTCTGCGTCAAAGGGTTTCCCCCTTCCCGAACATCTGTGAAGCCGGCTTCGCCAAGGGCACATCTAGCGGCGCCAAGGTTATCTCCAGGCTTGTTCCTCCATTTGCTGAACAGGTGAGCTTCATGGTCCCAGCGATGGCTTGAACCCGCTCTCGCATGCCACGCAGGCCATTGCCTTCACGAACCTGCCCGCCCAGACCATTGTCCTCAATCGTGAATTGAATCGTCTGGTCCCTTTCGAGCAGCGCCACGTGGCAGACGGTTGCGTGAGCATGGCGGACTATGTTGGTTACGGCCTCGCGCAGGGCAAGGCTAAGGACGTTGACCTGACTCGAGGAGAGATTCACCGGTGCGAGCGTCGTGGTCAGTTTCACATCGGCGGAAAGCAGGCTTCGCCGGGCGCGACCGATCTCTGCATCGAGTCCATGGGCGCGGTACCCGGACACAGCTTCCCTCACATCGGCGAGGGCATTCCGGGCAGTCTGCTCGGCTTCCACAATCTCGTTCCGGGCGCTGTCCGAGTCGTGGGACAGGAGCCGCCGGGCGAGATCGAGCTTCACGGTAATCACGGTCAGGGTATGGCCGAGGAGGTCGTGCAGATCGCGAGCAATGCGCTCACGCTCTGCTTCCTGGGAGAGACGTTCGATCTCGGAATGCGCACGTTCCAGAAGAGCATTGGTTCTTACCTGCTGGGCGAAGGCAAAGTTACCGAACCCAAAGATCACGCAGTAGAGAAGGACGCTTTCGACGGTGCCAAAAGGGCGGCCGAGGTACCGGGTCTCCATGACGACTCCGGCCATCATGGCTATCAGCACCAGAAACAGGGTGCGCAAACGAGTGACGAAAAGGCACAGCACGGCGAAAGGGTAGACAAGTATTATGTAGGCGTCCTGATTGAGCGGGTAATAGGCAAAGACAAAGAGAAAGAACAGGACAAACGTCACTGTCTGCCGACGTCTCGTAAACACGCCTACGAGAAAATACAGAGTGAGAAAAGCCGCGTAAAAACCCGCAAACTTCATCCAGACCGTGAAGGGCTGCCGATAAGCCGGCGTGAAAAAGAAATATCCGGAATAAAGCAATCCCACGCCGCGCACGATCCAGCGGCCACTGAGAAACTCGTCCTTCGAGTCGGTGATGTGCGAACCCGCGGTTTCTTGTTCCGGCGCGTGTAAGTGCCGTTCGCTCATACCATCATCATCCCACCAGGCAAACGATCGCGGTACCCAGAGCTGTCATTTGAAACGCATGACAGGTGTCATGGTGATACCTGTCATGTCTCATCGATGACAGCTGCTACTGGTCTTCCCTGACAGCCACGCGCATTCTTCTCTTACCGTCGCGCGAGAGGGTGAGGAAAACCCCGAAAGCTGGGCGAAATCATCAGGAACGTCAGGACGACCATGCATATCGAATTCTTCTTCAATGCACTGACCAGGGTATGGGGGGTAGGAGAAATCCTCCTCATCGTGCTCACCCAAACGCGACCGGGCGAGGGCAAGATACAAGATCGTGGATCGCAGATCATTCTCCTGGTCGTTATTGTTGCATCGCTCAGGATCGACGATTGGATCCACAAATTCTCCCGGGCCGGCATGCCAGGGAGTGATAGTTGGCTGCTGCCCGCGGCTCTTGGACTCTTGATCCTCGGCATGGTAGTTCGTGCCGTAGCGATCGCTACGCTGGGCAGAGCCTTCAGCACGAACGTAGCGACGCGCGCCGGACAGGGACTCGAGCGAAGCGGACTCTACGCGCTGGTTCGTCATCCTTCCTACCTCGGCCTGGAACTGATTCTCCTGGCTTTTGCTCTTCACTCACGCACATGGGCCTGTTTTGCCGTTGTCCTCATTCCGCCGAGTCTGGCTGTGTTGTATCGCATTTATGTTGAAGAGAATGCGCTCCGTCTGGCTTTTGGAGCCGACTACGAAGACTATAGCCGCAGGACAAAGCGGCTGATTCCGGGTGTCTATTGAGTGGCTTCGCTCACGGTTGATAGTTGCGATCGCTACCACATGGAGTCGAAGGGGCAGACAAAGTACGGGCATACGTCCATGCGATGCAGCTTGACCGCGTCCGTTGATGTGCAGGAACCTTCCCCGCAGCCTGGTCAGTTATTTATAAAATTCGATAAATTTGGGTCCTTTTTGGGATTAGCTGCTCAGCGGGGGCGGACAAAGGGATTCAAGGGTGCCTTTGTTCTAGGGAAATCCACTCCCAGGTCTGGGACAGAAGTGAACAGGGGGACATAGGGTGTGGGGGCTTCCGACGATGGACAGTCATTCGTTGTCTCATGGGCTTTGGCCTGGTGCCTGCGGAGCCAAGCGGAGGTATGGGTTTGGGGGGTGGGCACAGGGGCGGACTTCTTCTCCGAAGGGATGGCAAGACGGTCGACGGCGCGACGGTCGGGGATAAGGTTTTGCATGGCGACGATTATGGATAGGGCCTTGACCTGTCCGGAAACGCTGTTTCGGGTCATCTCAGGGCTGAGGTCGGCGATTTCCCAGAGGCGGGCCAATACTCGTTCGCGGTCCAGGTTCAGGCGTTGCAGTCCGTCCGCCTCTTGCTGGACGAGCTGTTGCTGGACGGCAGCGCGGTGCTGGAGCATGTAATCGCGGACATGGGGTTTGGATTTGGTATAGGCGGCGGAGTCGGGGTTGAGGCCGACGGCTTCGGCGGCTTGACGGTCGGTCATGCCGCCAGAAAGGACCAGATGGGCAAAGGCCATTTCCTGATCGGTGATGGGGTCGCTTACTTTATTTTTTGGCATAGGTGACTCCTAAGTTTGAAATGGGAATTTGAGAGAAGCATGGGCCGACAAAGCTGTTCAAAATCGCGAAGACAAGCGAAATCGAGTTGGTTGCTGGGGTGGTGGTTCCGTCCATCACCTTGGCATTCGTGGAGGGATGGACAGCACGCAGGGAGTTGTTAGGTGGAAGGGCGCACAGCAGGTCCCTCGGCTACCTCCGGATTTCCTGTCAGGCTTCGTGGTGTCGATAAATCTCGGTGCGGCTTTCTCTACCGAAAGCCGCATACGTGGCCGTTGACTAGCGCCGCGCAGTAGGAAATCCGGAGTACGCTCGGGATGACAAAGTTAAGGGTGGTGGCGCACTTGACATGGTTGGAGGTGGATGGACAGAGTCGAACTGGTTTGGACGAGCCTGATGGGCTGAGGTTTCTGCTCGGGGAAGCAGGGTGGGTGAATAAAACAATCCCGCCGGGGCGGGATGGTTTGGCTTGCCTTATTTTGTGACAGGGATCGGGTGTGACACCGGACAGCGGTAAAACTGTCCTTCGCTCGCGCTTAGGCCTAAATTACCGGCAACTGCCGACCAGCGAGAGGTCCGCGAGAGCCGCCCACTGTGCCGAAATCGTCTGCTCACAGGATACGGCGCGTTGCGGATTGGGATCCAGCCGACGAAACGCTTTCTTGAATCACTGGTTATCGTTTCGGAGGTTACTTTTGGCTGGCTTTCCCAACTGTCACGGTTACGTTCCGTCTGTCAGCCCGGTTTGTCAGCCCGGTTTTCTAGGTCACTAAGATCCGGTTGCCGCGTCGAGTAGAACAACGTGTGTTCCCGGACGGGCCTGGAAGGAAATGACGTCGGGTCATCGGCATACGGCGTTCCCCTTATGCGTTTTCCAAGGGATTATGGCCGGCAAAAGATTGTTCTTGCGCCTAATTTCCTTGTTTCACCGACCTTTGTGCGAACGCCTCGATCGTCGTCGGCCCGTGGAAGGCTTCGGTTCCCGAATTACCGAAGTGGATCCAGCCGGAGTTGAAACTCTTCACCATCTCGATATAGAGCCCGGTGCGGTCGGCCGGCATGCCTATACGTTTCCAGAACGCTCTGCCAGGCCGTCTCGGGCAGCTGCACGGCCTTCACCTCGCGACCCAGCGCCCGGCCGAATGCAGCCGCTGTTTCGAGTAAATCTGTTCCACCCTGCGGCCCGTTTACTTCCAGCACGCGTTCTCCCGTCCAGCTTTCCTGGAGCACCCTGGCGCCGGCGAGTCCGATGTCTCGCGCAGCCACTAACGGGAATTTCCGGTCGAGCGGCGCATAGAAGAATGGCATCTCACCCGTCGCACGTATGTGGTCTACCGCTCCCAGCCAGTTCTCCATGAAACTGCCCGCCCGCAGATACGCCACAGGAATCGGCAGCGTGCGTGTCGCCTGTTCGAGCAGGTGCGTCGCCGTGATCAGCCCTAGCCCACTCGGCTGCTCCGAACCAATGGACGAAAGAAACACGGCCCTTGCGGGCTTTGCCTGCTGAAGAGCATCGCAGATCGCCGCGATCGTGCGCCTCTGATCAGGCAGCCCGGGATCCGGCGCAAAGTTTGGTGGGATCATTGCGAACACACCCTCCGCTCCCGCGAACGCCTTTGCGAGTCCCGCCGGATCGTCATACGCGGACTGCACCAGCTCCACGCCTCGATCGGCCCAGTCTTTTGCCTTCTCCGGATTGCGCACGACGCCGCGCACCTTTTTCCCCGCGGCGAGCAGATTCTCTGCCACCGCCCCGCCAACGTTGCCCGTAATTCCCATGACCGTGAACATTGCCGTTCACCTCCTATGCAAGTAGATACTTATATCGGCAGGAGGATGCAAGTTTTTGCTTGTATTCCTGCTTTCCCTGCGAAAATGGACATGTGGCCGTCTTTAATCCAAACCGAAAGCGCAACGCGCGAGGCGAGCAGCGCCGGCAGGATCTGCTCCGCGCCGCAGCCGCGGTCTTCGGCCGGGTTGGGTACCACGAGACCACCACAAACGCGATTGCCAAGGAAGCGGGCGTGTCTCCGGCCACTCTCTACCAGTTTTTCCCTAATAAGGAGGCCATCGCCAGCGCGCTTGCCTCGATGTACGCGCGGGAAATGGCCGAAGCAGAACGGGCAATCGACTCCGAAGGCGTCTTGAGCTTCAAGGAAGCCGTCGGTGAGTTGATCGATCTGTGCATAAGTTTCAACCTGAGGCGGCCCGAGTTCCATACCCTCGTAGTCGACGCGCCATTGTCAGAAACCGCCCGGGAAGACAAGCATGCTCTTGGGCAGGTTTTCGTTGACTTCATCGCGGTGCGCCTGCGGCGTGAGCTAGCGACACTTTCGCGCTCCGAAGCAACCCACCATGGGAAGGTGGCCCTCATGATTTTCCGCGGGATCCTCGACGAGCTTACGGCAGCCTCGCCTCGCGCCCGCACGCGCCTGGAGCAGGCGATGCGCGATGCCATTCTTCGCTACCTCGACCCGGTGCTTATAGACATGAATGCGGGCAAGCGCAGTTAGAGGCGCATGGATGAGAGTTAAACCTGCAAACGATCAAGACCAAGAACGAGAAGGATCGCCTCAGTCACGAATCCCTTTCGAAGGGTTCCTTGCACGCTCGTTCCTTGTAAAGAGAGACCGGTGGTCAACGCCATAATGATGTCGGCGAGATCTTTCGGATCAGATGGTGGAGTTCGATCAAGCCTGGCAAACAGTTTGGTGACCAATCCAGCCATGGTATCCCGGTGGGTGCGGTGCAGCTTGGCGTAGGTCCTGGCAAACGTCTTATCGCGGGAGGCTTGCAATTGGAACTCCGCAGAAAGTAAACCGAAGTCAAAACCAGATCCACGCCCGGTCTCAGAATTGCGGATCAATGACAGAAGCTCCGGCGCAGGGATCTCCTGCGCAAGCAGCTGAGCCAAAGCTTCAATCTCGCGCCGCTTATGAGCGTCGAGAAGTTCCAGGAAGATAGCTTCCTTGCTCTCAAAATTGGAGTAAAACGCTCCCTTCGAGTAGCCTGCGCTCTCCGCAATCAGATCGACAGAGGCGCCTTCATAGCCGCCCCTTGCAAACAATTGAGCCGCTGACTCCAGAAGCCTGGTCCTGGTTTCGAGCCGGCTCTCCTGCCGGGTCAACCTTTGCTTGATCGCTTTAGGCACGTCTCCAGAATAGCGCAAGAAAACTATTTGCAACTTACATACCACTTAGTATATCAATACCACATGGGATCTTAGAAGGAGGCCAGGATCAAGGCGCCGCGATGGTGCACAAACCGGACACACTTCAGGACCCCCAGAGGATGATTGCCAATGGCTAAGACAATTTTGATGACCGGCGCCTCGAGCGGTATTGGACGGGCTACCGCGCTTTATTTCGCCGCAAGAGGCTGGAACGTCGCAGCAACCATGCGCGACCCCCTCAAGGCCGATTCCGTACTTAAGCATCCGCAAATCAGCCTGCTCGCACTGGATGTGACGAATACAGATTCCATTGCCCACGCGATAACCGATACGTTGCATCGTTATAAAAAGATTGATGTGCTACTCAACAACGCGGGCTACGGTTTGTTCGGCCCGATTGAAGCAAGAGGCAGCCAGCAAATCACAGCCTGACGAGGTGGTTCGACGATGAAGATACTGCTATTGGGAGCCTCGGGTTTGGTGGGGAAGAATGTATTGGCGCAAGCTCTCGCGCACCCTGCAATTACAAGCGTGGTCGCGCCCACGCGCCTGCCGTTGGCCCCCCATCCAAAGCTTAGAAATCCTGTGTCCATTCACCTGGAGTCGCTGCTGTCTGAAGGGGTTGCCCGGGGAGTTGACGCCGTTATCTGTGCGCTGGGAACGACGATCAGCAAGGCTGGTTCTAAAGAAGCATTTCGTGAAGTGGACTACGTTCTGCCTTTGGCGTTTGCGCGATCTGCTCACGAGCAGGGAGCGGAGACTTTCGTCCTCGTCTCGGCGAGCGTTGCCTCAGTCAGCTCGCCATTTTTCTATCCAAGAATCAAAGGCGAAATCGAGCGAGATCTCGAGCTCCTGGGATTCAAATCACTCATCATAGTTCGGCCCAGCCTCATCGGCGGCGAACGAGAGGAGCCGCGCTTCAGGGAAGGCGTGGCTCTGCGTTTAATGAGCATACTTGCGCCGATTCTGCCAAAGAGGTTTCATATCAATCCCGCTCCCACCATCGCTACCGCAAGCCTGAGTGCTGTCACGACGTCCGAGCCGGGTCTACATTTTCGTTATGCCGAAAGCTTGGTCTGACGCGCCGCCATGACTCCACGCTCTCTCTACAGACTTGCTCCACCGTTGACGGAGAGAACTGGTCGCCCCAGGATCGAACAGAGTATCACTCGAAGGTACGGACTCTTGCACCGTTTCCTGTCCTGCTCTTGTTACATTTGATCTTGAAGTGGTGGTGCCTATGTCCACGAACGCGGAAAGTCCGGAGCGCGAAAATTCCAGCTGGTGGCAGCGGAAGGGCTTCGGCGTTGTGGCCGTCAGCGCCTTCAAAACCGGGCTGGCTGCTGTGCTCTGCGTGGTGGTTAGGAAATCTCTTCGGCCTGGAGCACAGTTATTGGGCCGCAGTTACGGCCATCGTTGTTATGGGCGCGGACACAACTCTGACTTTCACCGCATACCGCGACCGCATTATCGGCACTGCAATCGGGGCCTTTCTAGGATGGGTGACCTGTTACGCCTGGCATGGCCACTACCTTCTCTATGGACTGGCAGTGGCCGTCTGCATCTTCGTTTGCAGCGTGTTGGCCTATGAGAAGGCAGGGCGCCTCGCTGCCGTAACGCTCTCCATCATCGTCCTGGTAAAAATTGATGGCGGTCCTGCCCAAGCCGCGCTGGCAAGATTTCTGGAGGTCGGCTTAGGCATCGTTGTTGCTCTTGCCGTTACGATGGTCGTATTTCCGCCGCCCTCTGACAAGAGCGGACAAGAGCCGGCCACTTAATTCTTCTCTGACCCTGAGACGAAACGCAACCCATTGAAAATGCAACGCGGTGTGTTGCGAGGATCCGCTACTCCCCGGGTCAGTGTTCGACCGATGTTTGTTGCGCTGGTGAGGGAGCGGCGATGGTCAACTTGAACTGCGTCGCGGCAGTGAGGGGAGGCCCTGGCGGCGACGTGTTAGGGCCGGTGGTGATGGCATCATTGCCGGCAATGATCACAATATACGTGCCTGGCGCTGCCGAGGGGCTGGCCGCCAAAAGGATGGAGGTAGAACCTTCCATATCGCCAGAAGGAGATGCCGTGATTCCGGCAGGAAGATCTTCTACGGTGATATTTACATTGGAACTTGCACCGTAGGCGGACACTGAGAGGTTTACCGTTTGTTGTTGGCCACCGGGTGCGATCGTCACACTTGCCGGGTTGACCGACATGCTGAAATTTGGCGGAGTTACAACGAGTGATAGCGTCTCAGTGTGGGTGATCGAGCCTGAAGTTGCGGTCAAGGTCAAGGGATAGGTTCCGGCGGCAGCGCCGGCATACACGATGGAGAAATAGGTAGACTGGCAAGTGGGTCCCCGCAGCTCGCAAGTGGCGCCAAGGTAAACCGGACCCGATCCGTTACCATACGAAAATCCGCTGGGAAGTGGGCTTACTCCGACAAGCAGTCCAGGAGGAAAGCCTGTGATCTGAGCCGATACGGTTCCGGCGAAGCCGCTTATCGGGGACACGACAAAGGCACCATTCACGTAACCGCCCATTTCAAGGCTTCCTGTGGGCGCGTAGATCCCGAAGTTCGGACCCGTGGCGACCCCTTCACTCAGTGTTTGGGTGAGCATGCCTGACGTGGCTGCAATGGAGATCGCTCCTGAGGGCGCATCGGAGGCGGCCGACACCGTGATGGTCTGCGCTATCCCGGGAACGAGAGTTACGGTGGCCGGATTGGGAGTTAATCCGGCTGACCCGGTGAGCGCAGCCTCAATCGTGCCTGTGAATCCGTTAACGTCTTTGGCCAGCAAGCCGAATGTCCCCGTTCCCCCCGCAGGCGCCTGGATCTCCGCTGGAAGCGCAGTCAAGGTAAAGTTTGGCGGAGCCGGAGCGAAATAGCCGGAGATGTCGAGGATCAGCTGGGTAGAGTCGGTGGCAAAGGCATCGATGCTTCCATCAGCAGTTGGGACGACCGCCATATTGGAAGTGATGACCCCGCTGTCGGCATTGAGCGTCGAAACGACAGGCTGAGTCGCCCCAGATGCCCACAAAGTCAGATAGTTCAGGCTACCGGTAGGTACCACGGTCGCATTCAACACATAAGCTTCGGCAGTCGCCGACGGCGCGCATACGCTATTTGCAACATCGACAGTCAACCTACCACTGAAGGGCCCGGAACTGGTTCGTGTATCCAGAACACGGCACGGTGTAGTGGCGTATAGAGCCAGACCCTCCGCGGCCGGCGGCGCGAAGTACCCGTCGACATCCATCACTACATCGGATGTGTTTGTTACATACACCGAAACATCTCCGTCGGTGCCCGCCGGCACGATGGCCGCGTTTGCTGTGACCGTTCCGGCCAGGGAGTTCAATGTTGAGACCAATGGCTGCGTCTCTCCGGTTGGCCAAAGAGTCAGGTAGTTTAGCGGGCCGCGCGGGACCGCCGTCATGTTGATCGAGTAAGCCTGGGCGGCCGCAGGCAGGCCGCAGCTGCCTGACTGGAGCGGGATGCTGCGGCTTGTGCCCCCGGTGATACTTGGGCCGCCAAGTGGGCCGTTCGGATTCCGCGTATCGGCAACCCGGCAGGGGATTATCGGATAAAACATCAACGATGAGGCGGTGCCGACGGGAACAAAGTAGCCATTGATATCGAGGATGACGTGAGTGGCAGAAGGAACGAACACGCTGACGCCGCCATTTGACCCGGCAGGAGTGATCGCTGCATTGGCCTTCACCCGTCCGTCGGAATTAAGCGTAGATACCACGGGCTGCGTCTGGCCGCTGGGCCATATCGTCAGGTAATCGAGCGGACCGTCCGGGACCACTGTCACATTCAAGGAGTAAGCCAGCGCACTCGATGGGATTGAACACGCGCTCTGTGGAAGGTCAAACTCCCGGGTGGTTGCTGCTGCCAGCTGGGGGCCGCCAAAAGGCCCAACGGGATTCCGAGTGTCCACAGCTCTACAAGGAGTGATGGGTATGAAGGCCAGACCGGGCGACAGCGCTGCCTCTGACTGCGCTTCGTTGGCAGTGGCGCTTGTTGAGTAGAGGCCGCTGATCGTGCTCATCAGATTCGCGGCATTTGCCGCGGTCGCTGTGCTCAACCCCGCGGCCGCGATCATCGCGGCAGCTAAGACCCAGGTTCCAGATTGCGTCACGAAAGCAAAGAGTGCCTGGTTCCTCTTCCCGGTTGCCGCGGACATCGATGGTTTCTTCGCCAGCACGGTGATTTTTGTCAGCACGCTCATGGGCACGTCACAACGGGTATCGGCATCTTGCACGAGCTCTAGAGGCTCTACGGCGTTCATGTGCCCTATGCTATCGATTGGCAGCCCCGAACTCCACCTGCGATCTGGTCAGGTACCACTGGCCGAGTTGAGACAACGGGGATCGCTCACCCTCCCCGGATGCCCGTTTCAAACTCGTGATAAGTCGACCATAGTGGATCGTGAGCGACATGGATTTCGATGGGGAACGCCGGCATACCAGCCAAGGCGTATTCGTATCGTGCCGCAAATCCGGCCTGAGATTTTGCATAGTAAATCCATTCGCGCAGATTTTCGCCGGTCGACACAAGTGCGAGGGTCGCGAAGCGGTCTTGTTCCAGAACGGGCCCCAGGGCGTCCTCAAACAGGATCATCCGTTGGTGCTCCTCCGTTGCAGGCTGCCCCGTCTCCGATTGGAATTTCCAGACTAGAATAATCCGAATGGACTGGGACGCTCGATCGAACGCCGGGCTGAATATCCTTGCGTAACGAAAGAAAATCTTTCGCCCGTTGCTCTCGTTGGTGGAGATCGCTGTCGCCCACACTTGAACAGCTGGACCGGTTGCCATCTTCGAGCATCTCCTCGTCTACTGCGTTCCTTGCTTTTCTACGAGAGCCACAACTATTTGACACGCTTTTCACCCTGAGGGGTCCCTGCCATCTAAAATGAGATAATTGTGCAGTATGGACGTGCAACTCCAAATCCCGGACGATGTCGCCCGTGTGCTTCAGAACCAGCAGCCAGACCTTTCTCGCGCCGCTCTTGAAGCCTTGGCACTTGAGGGATACCGCAGCGAGCGCTTGTCGGAAGGACAGCTTCGCCGTATGCTGGGTTTCAGAACCAGGATGCAGGTTCACACCTTCCTCAAGGCCCACAACGTTTATCTCAATTACTCCCTCCGTGAGCTTGAGGATGATCTAGCCTCGCTCAAGCACTTTGAAGAAACCTTGACAGAATAGGGCAAGCGCTAAGCTGCATGATCGTCGTCGCAGACACTTCGCCGCTCAACTATCTGGTGCTCTTGGGACATATTGATATCCTGGCGAACATATACACCCAGGTCCACGTACCGCAAACCGTCCTCGACGAGCTTCAGGATAGCGATGCACCCGCAGAGGTTCGCGCGTGGGCTGCGGCTCCTCCACGCTGGCTGCAAATCAGCACTCTCATCTTTCGGTCAGACCCCCTCCTGGAGCGGCTGGACCGGGGGGAGCAGGATGCAATTCTGTTGGCAGAATCATTCAAGGCTGAGCGGCTGATTATCGATGACCTCGAGGGCAGGCGAGAAGCTGCAAATCGCGGACTCCCTGTGATCGGGACTCTCGGCCTTCTCGCGGAAGCAGCTCGTCGCAAACTCCTGGACTTGCCACAGGCAATCGCCGCTCTACAAGCAACCAACTTCCATGTTTCCCCCGACCTTATAGAGTTGTTGCTCGCGAACGATGACAAGAGACGGAAGTCGCTGCCCGCAACGGCGGATTAGCCTCCCATCTCTGCATCCGCCAACAAAAAGGCGCAAACTCTCCTTATGGAACAGATCACGCTGCAAGTGAACCGTACCACCTACACCGTGGAAGTCGATCCCGAAACGCCGTTGCTGTTCGTTCTCAACGACGAGCTTGGCTTGCGTGGACCGCGGTTTGGCTGCGGCATGGCGCAGTGCGGGGCCTGCACCGTGATCATGCGCGGGCAGGTCGTGCGATCGTGTGTGATGCCGGTACGCGCAGTGGGCCAGGCCGAGATCACCACCCTGGAGGGGCTCGGCACCCCCGAGAAGCCGCATCCTATTCAGCAGGCCTTTATCGACGAGGGAGCGGCCCAGTGCGGATTTTGCCTGAGCGGCGTAATCCTGACAGCCAAGGCTGTGCTGGACGCAAACCCGCAGGCCTCCGACCAGGAGATCCGCACCGCGCTTGGAGGAGTGTTGTGCCGCTGCTTTACCCATGTGCGCATGCTGCGCGCTATTCGAACATATGCTGAGGCCAAAAAACATGACTCCGTCGCGTCGTGAGTTCCTGAAGGGTTGCGGGGCGCTGATCGTGAGCTTCAGTGCCGCGCCGCTCACGCAGTCCGCCAACGCTCAGGGGCAATTCGCAACCCATCGCGGGCATATTGATCCGGACAAGCTCGACTCCTGGTTGGCGATAGCCGCCGACGGAAGCATCACCGCCTATACCGGCAAATGCGATTTTGGCCAAGGTATCTTTACGGCGCAAACCCAGCTCATCGCCGAGGAACTGTGCGTGACCGTCACGCGCGTAAAACTGATCGAGTGTGACACGGCCATCACCCCTGACCAAGGGACCACGTCGGGAAGCCAGACCACACCCACTAACTTCAACAACGAAAATCTTGCGCTTGCCGCGGCCACGGCGCGCGAAGCTCTGATGAGCCTGGCTGCCAAACAGCTGGGTGAGCCGGCGGAGCGCCTGAAGCTGAACAACGGCGTCATCACCAGCAGCTCAGGGCGCCAAGTCACGTATGCAGAATTAGTTGGGAGGAAACACTTCAACCTGCCGCTTAACCCAACAGCCAAGCGGCGGCCAGCCGCCGAGTGGACCGTGCTGGGCAAGCCAGTTCCCTCTCTGGACCGCGTCGCCCTCATGACCGGCCAGTTTGAGTTCATGCATCACGTTCGCGTGCCTGGGATGCTCCACGGCCGCGTGGTGCGGCCCCCTGAGATGGGAGCCACTGTCGCCCATGTGGACGAGCATTCGGTGCGCGATCTGCCCGGCGTGAAAAAAGTAGTGGTGCGCAAGGACTTTGTCGGCGTCGTCGCGGAGACGCAATACCAGGCAGTGCTGGCGGCCCGGCAGTTGGTGGTGCAGTGGAACCCCGGTCCGGCGCTGCCTGCGCAAAACACCTTCTTCGAGCACCTGCAGCAACAGCCCTCGCACGATGCTCTCAGCGTCGACTCCCAGAACGTTGACACGCAACTCGCCGCCGCTGGCAGCCTGCTGAGCGCGAGGTACACCTATCCTTACCAGATGCACGGATCGGTGGGAGCCTCCTGTGCCGTCGCGGATGTAAAGCCCGATGGCGCCACGATATGGTCTCCCACCCAATCGGCTTACCCCACGCGCAGCGTCGTGGCCATGCTGCTGGGCCTGCCCCTCGACAGCGTGCGCGTGATTTATACGCGAGGCTCCGGATGCTATGGCCTGAACGGCGCCGATGCTGTTTCCTTCGATGCCGCGCTGTTATCTCAGGCGGCCGGTAAGCCGGTCCGTCTGCAGTTTTCGCGCCAGGACGAAATGATGTGGGAGAACCTCGGCTCCGCCGTGGTAGTCGAGCATCGCGCCGGCCTCACCGCCGATGGGCGCATCCTCGCCTGGGACCGCGAGAACTGGGTAGCCTCTCTGGGCAACCGGCCGGGTTATGACCAGCCGGGAAATGTCATCAGCGGCATGTTGACCGGCTACCCACCGGAACCGCTCGAGCCCGGCCCAGCCAAACCACCCTCTGGCAAGTTGCGCAATGGCAGCAACACCGTGCCCTCCTACTTCGCCGGGTGTATCGCGGGCAAATGCGGCGGTGGTGGGACAATCCAAAGCGAACGCGTGCTCACGCACACCGTGCGTTCGCCCTTCTTTACCGGGCCACTGCGCTCTCCCCTGCGCATTCAGAACACTTTCGCGACTGAATGCTTCATGGATGAACTCTGCGCCCATGCGAAAGCTGACCCGGTGGCCTTTCGCTTGCAGCATCTGCGCGATAGCCGCGTCATCGGAGTTCTCAACGCCGCGGCCAAAGCTGGCGGATGGGCGCCGCGTCCCTTCCCTACACCTGCGGTCGCGCAAGCGGGCGTAGTAACGGGGCGCGGCATCGCCTGTGTCGCTTACGAGGGCGAAAACGGTTATGCCGCACTGATTGCCGAAGTGACCGTGGATTTGGAAAGTGGATTGGTCCGCCCGGTGCGTTTCGTTGTGGCCCTGGATTGTGGGCCTGTCTCCAATCCCGATGGTCTTAGAAACCAGATCGAGGGCGGGCTGCTGCAAGGCATGAGCCGTGCCCTGGTGGAAGAAGTTACCTGGGACGAAAGGCGCATCACCTCGGTCGACTGGAAGACCTATCACAGCTTGCATCTTGATTACGAGATACCCTCGATTGAAACGGTCTTTGTCATCCCGGCCGGCGTGCCTGCGACGGGTGCGGGAGAGACCGCAATTACTGTCACTCCCGCGGCCATTGGAAACGCCATCTTCGATGCCACGCATGTCCGCGTGCGCCATCTTCCGTTTACTCCTGCGCGCGTCAAAGATGCGCTGGCTGCGGAAAAACTCGCTACGAAGGGCACGGGTTCAGCCGTGCCGCACCGGGGAGGAGACTGATGAGGGCTTTAGTGTCTGGGTGAGAACTCCAGGCTCAGAATCGAGTTCCGAAGTCACGGCTGAAAGACGCTAGTCCTGGGTTTGCCGGATCTCGCACAAATTGGGGAGGACGCCCAGGACTACATCCTGGGATATTCTCAGCCAGAGCTGTCCAAATTATCGAATGTACCTGGCTTGGTGTGCAGGATAATCCGTTGATTGTGTAGAGGCGCATGGGTATCAAAGAGAATCGGGTTGGGTTGCGGACCGCCTGTCGGCGTTTGCGTGCGGGCCAAGTGAACTGCAGGTCCCTCCCTTACGCTCCCCCGGATTTCCTGTCCAGCTTAGTGGCGTTGGCGAATTTTGTGCGGCTTTCCTAAGGGAAAGCAGCAAACGTCGCCTTGGACGGCACCGCGATATAGGAAATCCGGGTCCGCTCCAGTCGGGATGACAAAGTTGAGGGCGGTGGCCCACCTTGGCATGAGTGGAGGCGGATGGACAGAGTCGAAAAAAGCCAATTTAGACAAGTCTGACTATCAGCCGTCCCTTACGGGACTGTTCTCAGCGGGAGATGCACACCCAGGAATACGTCCCGGGCTAATCTCAGCCAGAGCTGTCTAAATTAGCGCGCAAATGGCGTTCTGGACGGCGCAATTTGCTGAATGCGTGGAAGAGAAGGTGGACAAGCGAAATCGAGTTGGTTGCTGTGGCAGTGGTTCCGTACATCACCTTGGCATTCGTGGAAGGGATGGACAGCATGCAGGGAGTTGTTAGGGGGAAGGGCGCACAGCAGGTCCCTCGGCTACCTCCGGATTTCCTGTCAGGCTTCGTGGTGTCGATAAATCCCGTGCGGCTTTCTCTACCGAAAGCCGCATACGTGGCCGCTGACTAGCGCCGCGCAGTAGGAAATCCGGAGTACGCTCGGGATGACAAAGTTGAGCGTGGTGGCGCACCTTGGCATGGTTGAAGGTGGATGGACAGAGTCGAAAAAAGCTAATTTGGACAAGATTGACTCTCGGCCGTCCCTTACGGGACTGAATGCTCTGGGGCTGGCATCCCGGCGATGGCCGCACGCCTATACCGATGCCGCAGCAAGCGTTTCTGGCAAAAGTAACCGAATGGACTAACAAGGGGTCCGCATGTCCCTGAAAAGTTGAGGCATATACAGCGCGCGCGGTGGGGGAACCTGCAAGAAACCTTTTCCGTAATATGTTCAGAGGGAGGTACAAGCCATGTATTGCAGTGCTTGTGGTCAACCTATGGATGCCTCGCAAACAACGTGCCAGAAATGTGGGGGGCATAGTGCTCCCATGGCCTCGTATGCGTCCGTGCCCTATCAAAGCAATCGCGTGCACCGGCATATGCAGGCCCTGGCAATCCTTTGGATCGCGTACAGCCTCTGGATCCTGCTGCACTGGGCCATTGCCGTCGGAGTACTCTCCGGAGCCCTCACCCATTGGGCACACCACAGCCGTGCGTTTGGAGGGTTCGACGAATTCCCATTTTTCCACGCAGCCTGGCTTGTGCCGCTGATCACTGTCTTTCTGGTCGGTCGAGCTACTCTTTGCCTGGTGACCGGAATCGGCCTGCTGCGACGCGCATCCTGGGCACGCATACTCGCCCTCGTAGCTGCGTTCCTCGCCCTTGTTCATCCAATTGGGGGAACGATCTTAGGCATCTACACGCTGTGGGTACTCTTGCCCGCCGCATCCGGCCAGGAGTACGAGCAGATGGTTGTGGCCTAGGGCGGCTTCACCCCGCGCGTTCTTCTGCCTCTTCGGCATCCCCGAATACCTCTTCGCGGATGATTCGTTCCGTCGCTTCGTTGAGATACGAGTCCAGAGCAGCCTTGAGTTCCAGGTACTCGGGCCACAGCGTGTTTTCGAGCAATCTCCTCGGAGCCCGCACCACCACAGTGGTGTAGCGCTGGCGCGGATATCGATAGGGCTTGAGTTTGTAGCGCCGGCACAAAGCGGTAAAGAGCAGGCGGCTCCAACGATCTGAAAGTGAGAACTGCATCTCGATCGTGGGTTCCACTTTTTCCGCAGCATTCAGAGCAGCCAGCACACGTTTGCTAGCGGCCGCCGCAGCCTCGCGCTCGCCAACCGTCGATGCCCCCTCGAAGAGCGCAGCGATCTTGCGCAATTTTTCGCGAAGTTCTCTTTCCGTCGTCATTGAGGCTCTCCGGTTCCCACACAAATGCTCTACCTTGCAGCATAGAAGAGAGCACGAGCGGTGGATTGTGGGAAACGAGGTAATAACTGGACCGACTGGAATCTTTTGTCTGGGCCATCGCCTTTCTCGACCGGCCGATTTGTACAGCATTTCCCCTCACGCAACTGGCCCGGCGAGTGAGGAATGAATATGATGGCGGATGGACTTGGGTGGCATGCAACTGCCCCCGAGACATCTTCTACGGCGAGGGACTCATGGCTGATTGGACGCGAAGAGGGTTTATCGGATCGCTCTCGGCGGCAGCGGCCGCAAAGGCATTTGCCGCTCTGCCGGCCGCTGAAAAACGTGCGGGGCAAGCACCGATCAAGATCACCGACCTCCGCTGCGCCATCATCGGCAGCAACCCGACGGTGCGCATTGTTACCGATCAAGGCATCTCCGGGTATGGTCAGGCCGAGTCCTACAAGCCCTATCTCAAGCCGATGGTCCTCTTTTATAAGGACTATCTTCTAGGCGAAGATCCCACGGACGTCGCGCGCGTGATGCTGAAGATTCGCCGCATGGGCGCCTTCAAGCCCTGGGGTGCGGCGGTGAGTGCGATCGAGATTGCGCTCTGGGACATCGCCGGGCAAGTAGCCGGAGTGCCGGTATACAAACTGCTCGGCGGCAAGATCCGTGACCGCGTCCGCATCTACAACGGGGCTGTCCGCTTCCCCATGACCGGCCATACTCCGCAGGATTACGCCGAGACCATGGCCAAGATGAAGGATGCCAAAGAGGGATTCACCCTGATTAAACAGGCGGTCGGATTTCACGATCCGGCAATGATGCCGGCCGTGCCCAATGCCTGGTACGACGAGCCCCCGCGCAAAGGAGCATCGCATCCCGATCGGGGAATGATGACCGAGCGCGGCCTCGACAATGTCATCGCCTGCGTGGAGGCTATGAAGAAAGTCCTCGGCAGTGAGATCGGGCTGGCGCTTGACTGTGGACCAGGCTGGACCGTAAAGGATGCGATCACCTTTGCGCGCGCGCTGGAACCGCTTCGCATCGCGTGGCTCGAAGACCTGATTACCGGCGACTACACTCCTTATCCCAACGCCGAACTCTTTCGCGAAGTCACCGTCAGCACCACCATTCCGATTCACACCGGAGAAGAGATCTACCTCCGGGAAAACTTCAAGGACCTGATCGAGAAACAGGCGGTGAATATTGTGGGACCCGACCCGGAGGATGTGGGTGGGATCGCGGAAATGAAATGGATCGCGGAATACGCCGACCTGCACGGCATCCAGATTGCTCCGCACGGCGTTTTCGATGGGCTATTCGGACTGGCCGCGCATGTTCAGGTGGCGGCCGCGTTGCCGCAAAACTACATCGCCTTCGAGTATCCACTAGGCCAGCCGGCGTGGTGGTATGACATTGTCGAGGGTCTGCCCAACCCCATCGTCGACCGGGGTTTTATTAACGTTTGGGACCGGCCGGGGCTCGGTGTCACCTTCAATGTTCAGGCAGCAAAAACGCACCTGGCGGACGAGGATCGTCACTTCTTCGACTGATAGGGCCGTCATCGGTCCAAATTGCGATCGAAGAACTGGGCGACTTCCCGCATAGCAATGGCGCACTCCGGGGTATCGTGGTGGAGATAATCCGCGTGTGATTGCCCTTCAAAAACGAGCAGGTCGGCGTTGACTCCTGATTGCAACAGTTTCTGATGCACTCGGACGGTATTACTCAGAAAAAGATCGCGCGTGCCGGAGAGCAAGACGGTGGGCGGGAACCCTGACAGGTCGCCATAGATGGGAGAAAGCAGCGGCTCCTTGCGATCGTGCGCGCCGGCATAGAGCTTCGCCGCGGCCTCCAGGCTTCCGTCGTTCGAGCCCAGCACGTTGTCGACGAATTCGTTGGTGTAGTAGCTGTCTCCGGTCTTGGTCAGATCCGCCCAGGGAGTCCCGGCCATCAGGGCTCCGGGCAACGGCAGGCCCAGTTCTTTTAACCGGATCACCGTGGCCAGGGTCAACCCGCCTCCGGCGGAGGTGCCAAATAGGCCGACATTTCTGGGCGTGTGCGATTTTATGACTTCTTTCCAGACCGCCACCGTGTCATCGATCGCGGCCGGAAAGGGAAAGTCGGGAGGCATGCGGTAGTCGATGGAAAGGACCTCTGTCTGGGCGTAGTGCGCCAAGAGTATGGCCTCTCCCGTGGCCGCCATGCCGCCAAAGAAGACATAGCCTCCGCCGTGTACATGGACCAGCAGCCGATTGCGGTTCTGCTCGGAAATGTTGTCCGGCGTCACGCGATAGACATGGACTCCGGCGATGGTCTTCTCCTCCACGGTGACGTGGAGTTGCCCTTTCAGGGCTTCGGCTTCCTTCGCCTCAGGCGCATTCTCCTTTTTTTGGTCGGCCTTCCACTGCTCTGTGGTTCTCGAAACAGGGGCGGTGCTCCCGTCCCATGCCTCTGCGATGTGCTTTTGCATCTCCGGACTAACGGTGGTTGGTACGGGGAGCGTGCGTGCAGGGATAGTGCGGACGGCCGTTGATTGCGCAGCAGCGCTGGTTGCCTTCGAAACGACCGCAAGGACAAACAGAAGGACTAAAAAGCGAGCAACGGCACGATGAGGATGAATGGCGCATAGCTCCTTTCGGGAGAACTCATTCTACAGGACCCTTATAGGGCCTTACTTCACGACATAGGTAATGCCGGCGGTGAACTGAAAACTATTGCGCCGGAAACCTTCGGGTGGATCGCCGAGGTAGTTGTCCGTCGATGAGAGCGTGAAGTTGAGTTTCTTGTAAACGGGAAAGACGAAATTTGCGTTGCCTACAGCAGAGTAGGCCCGAACAACGTTGAAGGTCGGCGTGAGCGTGAGGTACTCGTTGAACTTGACGTTGTGGGCAAAAGTGCGGGACCAGCTCTCATTCAGATCGGCGCCGATCACGTTTACTGAGGGTGTTCCAAGTCCACTTTCAAGCCCGTTGTAAAACTGCTGTTGTTGATACAGCAAGATCGCTTTGACATCGAAGGTTTCTTTCGGTCGCTTTATGATGCTCCAGCCAAGGCCTGCACCGTAAGCCTGCTGTAACTGGAGGCCGTTGCCAAAGTTGTGATCGGCACTTGCATTGACCAATCCAAAGATGACAGGTGACAGGTATTTGTCCCACTCTGCATCGCCGTGCAGGATATTGGTTTTGCTGATGGAAGCGGCTTGATAAATCTCTCCGTTGGAGATGATTTCCGAGTTCTTGGCCAGACCGTAGGTACCGCTTAGATTGAGCGTGGTCTTGCTCGCCGGCGGCAGCCAGGCGGTAGTTGGGATGGATCGGATAAGAGCTATTGCGCCAGTGTAGGTTTGGGCGCTGTTGGTGGCGTCCACCAGGCTGGCGCCGAGGGTGATGGAACCGCCCCAACCATAAAGGAGATCCGACTCGTTCTGGATCTCGCGATGGAAGGTGGCGGCATCCAGGAGCGAGGCGAGCTGGCTTGCCGGAAAAGATTTCTCCTGGGCGTTGGGAGGGCTAACGTTGAGCGAATCATTCTTGAGCACGATGCTCCCAACCGGGATTTGTTCGACGGCGGTCTTCCGGGTAACACGCTGATCTTTTTCTACCGCGGCGAACGGATGGGCTGTGTTGAGCGTTTTGACCTTTTCCAGGGGCACGGTCACATTTCCGAGGATGTCGCTGTGGAAGGTGACGTTGCCGCCGAGCACACTGATGAGCTTGCCGGCGAGTTGCTCGCCATCATTGAAGGTAATGGTGTCGGGAGTTTCCGCATAGGCATGGTTGGCCCAGACGAACAACAGAGTACAGACGCAAGCCCACACGAGGTGGCGCGCTAAAGTAAGGAGCAGTTTCCGATTGAACATGATTTTCCTAAGATGAAAATTGCGGAGTGGGCGCTGGATCGATCGGCTAGCGAATCGTCATCTCTCCCGATTGCGTTCGGGAGGGCGGCGCTGCTTGAGCTGGATTTCCGGGAGCTCGGGCATACCAGCGTTTGGTTATTTCACAGCCTGGTTCTTGCAAACAGGACAATTCATTTTGTGCCAGCCTAAATCCCTGATGGTGGCCTTCATTGCTTCGTATCCCTCTTGCACCAATTCGTCGTAGCGGCGTTTTGATAGGCCGGCCTTTCCTTCATTGAGACGGATGTATGCATAAGCCTCGCGTTTGCTCTCAGACAGACCCGCTAGTCGCATGTATTCAGGGCAGGACATGGAAGACTCGCAATGTTGGGATCACCCCTTCGAATTGTATCCATCGCCGGGTAGTCGGTGCAGAGGCATCTCTACTTCCAGAGCTGACGTCTAAGCAGAAAATCGAGGAGGTTCCAGCGAGGGCCGCTGGGCCGGCGCGGACGCAGTTGAAACCAGTACGCAATCTGCTCCGCGCGGAATCCGTCATCGGCGCGTAGTTGCAGCCACTGGCTCACAAAGGCACCCAGTTCACTGGAATCCGGCGCCATAGCAAATACCGTGGAGATAGGGCCGGAGAGGTGGTCCGGCGCTACTGCAGTGAAACCTGGATGCTCCGCTGCCCAGGCCGCGGCCTGCTGCAGCGTCCACACCGCGCCTTCGACAGGATGATCGCTTCCCGGCAGGCTGTCGTAGTTGGGTACGACCACTAGCTCCGCCTTTGGAAATAATCTACGGCTCAAGGGAATCAGTACCGGGTCATCAAACACAGCCAGCTTTAAGCCCGGACGGGAGAGCTGTTCGGCATCGAGGAAGGTTTCGGCGCGGGGAGACGGTACGATGAGCGCCAGTGGGGTTGCATAGTAGGGCGGCGACACAATGAGCGTCTGGATGCGCTGGTCCGTGTCATAAATGCCAGACATCGCGATGTCAAAGCGATGACCGACCAGATCGCCGGCAAGGTTGGGCCACGCAAAGGGAACCAACTCGATGGAAACACCCAGATCGCGTGCCAGGCGGTAGGCGTACGAGATGTCAAACCCAACCAACTCTCCACCATCGTTTCTATAGCTGAACGGAATGACATGGGGATTGAAGCCCACACGCAGAACGCCGCGTTTGCGAATGTTGGCAATGGAAGACGTCTCAGTATCGCTATCGGTTTTGGACAATGGCGGCTCCGCCGCCGCTATGGTCGACTGCATTCCCTGGGTCAGCTGCGGGTCCAGATGTAGAGAGGCGAAGCGGCTGGTAGCCGTCGGGAACAGCGTCGGACGCAACGCAATCGCCACAGCAACGATGCTCGCGCACAGCACAGCGACGGCCCCAACTCCAGCCAGAAATCTACCAGCGCGGAAACGTACTTTTTTAAAGTAGAGCAGTGGCACGACCAGAGTGATGAAGAAAAAGCCGCTGACAGAAACAAGCACCTGGCCGAAGCGCGTGATGGCCGAGGTCTCCACGTAGAAGTCGAGCACCGTACCGGGCAGATGCAGCCAGCTGCTGAGAAAAACCACTGAATCATAAGTCGCGCTGGGAGAGCCGAAGCACGACAAGAGCGTTATGAGCGGGAGCAACACCTTCTGAGCCAGCCTTAACGGCATCTGCGAAATATAGCTGGCATACAGGATCAGGAGATAGACGAAGTTATTGCCCACTTGCGCGAATACGTAGCTCAACGACAAGCTGGTCTGCACCACGCTTCGCCGCTCCTCGGAGTCGCCGCAACCAGCGTCGTCGAGGGCGGACTCCACCGCCCGCTCCACCAGGGGCAACGCCGCTACCGACAGGGTCGTGACCACAGCCAGGACGATTGCCGGGCGAAGATTGCGCAAGACGGAACGATAGCTCTGCGACACCAGGGCAGAGAGCAGAAAAGGTATAACGAACAAGCCGAGGATGGCGGCGCCGAGGAGATATAGGACGACATAAAGCAACATGCCACCCAACCGGTCAGGGCGCACGGTACCCGCCGTACTGGCGAGCAGAGCGAAGACGCCAAACGGAGCCAGCTTTACAATCCAGCCCCAGATTTTGACGCTGGCCTTCTTTACCGCGTCGAAGACCTCGAGCAATGTCTGCTTATGGTCCGCGCTCTGGAAGGCGATGCCGTAAATGACAGCGAAGATGGCCACAGCCGGAATATAGTTTTTCCGCAGCGCCGCGAATGGATTGGAAGGAATAAGCAGGTCCATCAGCGGTATTCCGCCGCGCAATTCCGATGCCGTGAGGGATAGGGGCGGCGCTGTGGGTGGAATAGCATGCGCCAGAGCCCAGAGGGTAGTGAGGGTGAGGATCCAAAGAAAGAGAAACGGAATCCAGGTCGCGCCGAGCAGCTGGCGGGCGGTGGCGGAAGTGAGCCGGCCCAGGCCGTACATGAGGGAACAGATGAGGTAAGGATAAACAGGGATCTGCAGCATTGCCCCATAGGCATCGCCGATGGGCTGTAGAAAGGCTGTCCGCTCGCCGAAGAAGAGGCCGCAGGAGATGCCAAGGATTGCGCCAAGGAGAATCTGCTGCGGCAATTTGGCCCCGGGATTTTGAGCCGGACTCGTGGCCTGGCCCTTAAGCTCGCTCATGCATCCACCTTAGCCAATGCTCGTTTTTCACCGGGGCAACCGCTTCAGCATCGCGCGCGCACTCCGGAACCACGGCCGTTCCCGGCGGCGCAGGTAGTCGGGCATTGTCGGCTTTTTATCGAGCACCTTCTGCGCCCACTGGCGGGCTTCGGCGTTGCGTCCTTCAGACGCCAGGAGATCCGCGAAGTTCAAATAGGTTTCCGACAACGTCGACAAGACCGTCGTCTGCCGGAAAAGCGCTTCGGCTTTTTCTTTTTGTCCGGTTTGCGCGTAGGCATGGGCAAGCAATCCGGCGGCGCGATGGAAGTCGTACTCGGGGTCTTTGTCCACTGCTCGTTTCAGGTCAGGTAACGCCGCTGCTGCATCGCCCAACAGGATGGCGCAAACGCCGCGCCGGTAGAAGGGATCGAGCGTATCGGCACGGGCGGCGATGGCTTTGTCGAAGGCGGCCCGGGCCAACAGGAGCCGGCCATCGTCCATGTAAAGGTCGCCCAGTTCTTCGTAATTCCCTGCCGACGGATTGTCTCGCACCATCGTCTCAAGTTCGCGAATCCGCTTGCGCCGGGGAAAGACCTTGAAGGATTGGCGGAGCAGCCCAGCGTCGGGTATGGCCTCGACGAAGATATATACCAGCGCGCCTAGCGGACCGAGAAAGAGGATGATGAAAATCCAATAGTTGTCTGGTCGTCGCCGGATGAAGTGGACGATCGCAAATATCTGGAGCAGCAAGCCCCACGGGAATAAAAGATGGCTCAGAAGTCCCATGCAATATTAATCCAGCCTCAGGTTAGCATCTGAGACCGGGGGGACAGGTCTTGGAGGATGGACCGCGAAGGAATCGTGGTTTCAGTGCGCCTTTGCTTGGCCAAGATGATCGTCAAAAAACCGCGCCATGATGGAGTCGGCCTCTCGCGATTCGGGGGTATTCGGGTTATACCAGAAGGCGTGGTTCAGGCCATCGAAGACCACCAACTGCGCCTCCACGCCAGCACGTAGAAAAGCACGATGGAGTGTCGCCGTATCGCTCAGAAGCAGGTCGCGGGTACTGGTTACGAAGAGGGCCGGCGGCATCCCATGCAGGTCGGCATAGACAGGCGAAAGTACCGGGTCTTTAGGATCGGTAGAGCCGACATACTGGGTTAGCCATTGCACGCCTGGGGTGGGCGGTTCCAGATGTCCGGCGAGTCCGCTCACCGTGTACATGGCATGCGAATCGCCCTCCTTGCTGAAATCACCCGCGCCGGTGAAAATACCGAGCGCCGCCGGCAAAGGCAGCCCTAACTGTTTGAACTTGACCGCCGCTTCGGCGGTAAGAATGGCTCCGGCCGACGTGCCGTAAAGAGCAAGATTTTGCGGCTTGTAGGTTTTGAGCAGTTCCCGATACACCGCAACTGTATCGTCCACGGCCGCAGGAAACGGGTGTTCGGGAGCAAGGCGATACAGGACGGAGATGACCTTGGTACGCGTAAGATTGGCAATCGGGATCGACTCGTTGAGTGAACCGGAATCGCTATTGAAGCCGCCCCCGTGGACATTGATCAGGACCCGGTCCTGCTTTTCTGCCGGAACCCCATCGGCAGGGGTCACCACCCAAACCGGTATCCCCGCGATCGTGGACGATGTGATATTCACGGGATAGACGGCACGATTAGCCTTGGCTCCAGCCGCTGCCGCGGCATCCGTCTCCGCGCGTCTCTGCTCCAGAGTTTGGTTCGGCTTAGCATCCGAGGCCTGGCGTGCCAATCCTTTCTGCGCCTCGGGACTGACGGTATTCGGCAGTGGCACCACGCGCGTGATGTGCGCTGTGCCGTCAGCGTCGATGTAGCTGGAATCCTTCTGGGCGGCGGACTCCTTAGTCGTTTGCCACGCAAGCGCCGGATTTGCGAGAAGAGCCAAAACCCCACTGGTTACAGCAACCATGCTGAGTCGACGAGCCACACCAACCTCCCGCTAGAATCGAAGTCTTGAGACGGGACATTCTCTAACTTTACTGGTGGATTAGCAACTAGCCTTTGCATGTTCATTCGCGGACACGTGTGTCCGCGCTTGAACGCCCACGAGGCCCGTGTCCCACGCATGCATTTCATTCCCCGGAACTTAAATGAACCATGCTTTGGCCTGCGAAGTGCTTACGAGTCTTCCAGCCTGATGAGGTGACCATCGCATGACGACCTGCACGCTTTCCAACCCGGGGTTCGGCAAGACCATTGAGCTATCCGGCTTATTGCGCGCCGCGGGAGCCGCATTGGTCGCCATCTCTACCTTCCTCTCGGCGCACGCACAGACCGTTCGCACCCCGCAGCCAACGACACTGGCGGCGCAGAATTTCGCGCTCAGCGATCTGATGGTGAACGGCGGACAGGCAGAGGCGGCCGAATACCAAGGACGCAAAGGTGTTCGTCTGACCACCCAATCGAACGAACAGGTTTTTGCGTTTCTTAAGGGAACCCAGTTTCAGGACGGAACGATCGAGGCCGATATCGCCATGAAACGGACGACGCCGCCAGGTGTGCGGATGCCCGGCTTCATCGGCATCGCGTTCCGAACCAGGACAGATACTTCGCACTACGATTTGTTTTACCTTCGGCCCTGGAATTCTCATGCCGACGATCAGGCGATGCGGAACCATTCCGTGCAATACGTTGCTGCTCCGGGATTCGATTGGTACAAGCTGCGCAGAGAATGGCCGTGGATCTACGAATCCTATGCCGATTTGCAGCCGGAAGGATGGAACAAAATAAGGATCGAAGTGCACGGCCGGACTGCGAAGTTGTACGTCAACGGATCGGAGAATCCGAGCTTGATCGTGGACGGCTTGAAAGGCGAGGACCTGCAGGGCGGTGTTGCCTTATGGGGTTACCAAGGCGAGGAAGCATACTTCTCCAACGTGAAAGTCATTCCTGCCAAAGCAGAAGTGGTAACCAATGATTTCGAAGCCACGGGAACATGGGAAGTAAACCTTGCTACGGATTACGGCAAGTACGACGGATCGATGAACCTGCACCGCGATGGCAACGCGGTCAAAGGCGCTTGGTCCGGTTCGTTCGGCCAGGATCAGCCGGTCAGTGGCACGTGGCGCAACGGCTATGTCGAGCTTACGTTTAATGGAACCTGGCCGGGTGAAAAGCCGGCGCCGGTGACTGTGACCCTGGCCGGGTGGGTGGACGGCGATTCGGCCAAGGGGCGAGTGAAAGTGGAGGGCCGAGCCGATGGACAATGGACTGCACAACGCAAGAAGTGAGCACTCCACGCAAAAAAGTTCCGATGAGCGTAATATGTTCGTCGCTGAGGATGAACAACGATTTACAGAACTATTTCTGTGGTTGCTGCGTCCAGTTCTCTAGGACCACTCAGCAGGAGCAGATTTGATGTACAGGAATTCCAAACAGATATTCAAGGGAATTACACGCGCACTATTTGCGCGTTTGCGTAAAAAGGCCTCCACCATCGGTTTCCCCGTTGCCAAGCCCGTTGGCAGCGCGCAGAAGGACGGGATCAGAATCGACTGGAACTATGATCCACGGCTCGAGACCCTGGAAGTGCAATCCAGCACAGTGTTTTGGATCAACTCCAGCCGCGTCGACGAGGAACTTCGTCGCGAGATCGAAGCCACGATTCGCTCTTACCGGGCGGCCTGAACTTCGCTCCGGGAACGGCGGTGTGAAGAAAATCTCCACCTTCGTTGTTGAATTTTTACATCCTCAGGGCTGGCTTGGCGATTCTTTCAGGTATTGCCGTAACTCGGCGACGTTGTAGCAGTGGGAGAAAGCTGTCTCACGCAGAATGCGTCCGCTGCTAACCAGCTCGGCCAGCGATTGCTCCATGGTCATCATGCCCTCTGCACGCCCGGTAGAGATGTGGGAGCGAATCTGGTGGTCTTGACCGGTCCGGATCAGATTGCGTATGGCGGTCGTGGCCATCAAAATCTCAACGGCGGGGTAGCGGCTCGCGGTGTCGGCAGCCGGTACGAGCTGTTGGGTAACGATTGCCACCAGGGCCAGGGATAGCTGCTGCCGAATTTGAGATTGATGCCCGGCGGGGAAAATGTCCAGGATGCGCGAGATGCTCTGAGACGTATCGTTGGTGTGCAAAGAGGAGAGCACGAGGTGCCCGGTCTCGGCTGCCGTAAGCGCCGCAGACATGGTCTCGGCGTCACGCATTTCTCCCACCAGGATCACGTCGGGATCCTGACGTAATACAGCCCTCACCGCTTGCGCAAATGAGGGTGTGTCATGGCCCACTTCAATCTGCTCCACCAGGGAGTTATGGTTCGCATGCTCATACTCGACCGGGTCTTCGATGGTGATGATGTGGTCGCGACGACGGACATTGATCAGACCGAGCAGCGCAGCGAGGGTCGACGTCTTGCCACAACCAGTTGGGCCGGTGAGCAGCACCAATCCCTGCCGCCGTTCCGCTAGCTGGGCCAGTGCGGCCGGCAGGTGCAACGATTCGAGCGATGGAATCTGCGCAGGCAGCAGGCGAATGGAGGCCGCCAGCGTGCCACGCTGGTAGTGGAAGTTGGCTCGGAACCTCCCGATCTGCCCCCGCGCGAAGCAGAAGTCCAACGACTTGTTTTCTTCTAACTCCTCCGCCTGACGGGCGGTTAGCAAAGGAACTAACAGGCTGCGTATTTCCTCTGGCGACAAGGGCTTGCCGGCCGCTGGCGTGAGAGAGCCCTTCACTCGCAGCGCGATCGCCGAGCCAGCTACCAAAACGATATCGGAAGCGCCCCGCTGGATGGCAAGCGTTAATAGGCGGTCGATCGAGAAACTGCCACCGCTTGCTGGTGCAGCCTTCGAACGATTCAATTCATCGACAAGCCGCGACAGTTCATTCCCGAAGGCAGCCATAGGCCCTTTCAGCAGGCGGAATAGCGAATATCCATTCTAGCAACGCTTCCACCCGGCGCGGGTCGCGACCTATCCGGATGGTTCGAGAGGCGAGGCCCAAAATTGTACGCGGGAGGGGTATGCTGTATGGCTATGAACTGGTTGCCTTCGCTCCGCGCCTTGATCATTTTTGGCATCCTCATGGCTCTTTTTGCAGCTGCCTACTGGGGCTGCGGAGGGCATGTGAGATAGCGGGATCAATCTGCCAGAAGAGACTGCTCGCCGCAGATGCGCGGCGGTGGTCTCAAAATTAAGGCCCTATCGCGCCTTTGCCTGAGGGTCCGGAGTGGCGTCGCCCTTGAGCGCTCGAGTCAAAGCATCACTCGTTATTGTGGGCGCCCAGTACTTCTCGATGTGCTCGATCACCAATTCAGTGCCGGCAGCATGAGAGACGAAGGGTCTCGAAGCCGGGTTATACATGGCGTCGGTGAGATCGCGCACTAACACGCAACGCAGCCCCCACTTCGACAGCTGCCGCACGCCAAAGCTCCGGTTGAGAATGCACATGTTGGCGTGAACCCCCATGAACAGCACAGTGTCAATATGGCGCTGTTGAAGGACGTTGTAGATCTCCTCTCCCTTATCTGAGATCACGTCCCCCGGCGCCACGGTGAGGGCTTCGGTTTCACGGCTCCACGCCTTGTGGGGTTTATCTCCCGGAGTATCGCAACCCTCATCGCTATCGTCGATGGGCAGCGGAGCGTCGGAGAAGGTCAGTTCCGGAGGGGGCGTGGCACGCGGGGCGTTTTCCGCAAGCAGCCTGCCCGGCGCGTTGCTATAGAAGTCCATTGTCTCGGAGGGCGCATGAATGATCAGTATGCCGGCTGCGCGGGCTACCGCCAGCATCGGTTCCATTTTCTGCGCAATGAGCCCTACCCTGTGGGTGGCGCCCTTGCACCAGTGCTTATCCCACATATCCGTAATGATGATCGCTGTCTTCGAGGGAACGATGGCTTCTTCAAAGTGGGCTTCCACCCAGGGTCCGTTGGCATGGAATGGTTGGATCTGGGTGCGCAGCTGCAACTTGATCTCCTCAGCGTTTGGTCCTGTTGGCGCGGACGCCGACACCGTGAGTGCCAAGAGCGCGAACGTCGAAAGCACCATGACTGGCATTTGCATGGGATATGTCCATATCCTAACAACTCTTCCCGGTGTTAGCCTACGTGGCCCACGTAATCGGGTGCGTTCACCTGGACCTGAAATCCGTCCGGATCATAGAACTTGAAGGACTCTTTGGATGTCTTGTCAGAGAACTTCAGGTTAAGTTCGGACAACCGGGCGCGAACTTCATCTGCGTTGAAGTTCGCGATGCCAAAGTCGTAATGGTCGACGGTGGCGGTTGGATGTTCGCCTTGCTCAATACCGAAGAAGGAGTTTCCGACGCCCAGGATGTGTACTGTCGCCGACTGCTGCCGGAGGGGCATCCCGAAGAAGGTTTGATAGAACTGAGATGTACGGTGAAGGTCAGGCACCCGCACAGTGACGTGGTTCAGGCTAACGGCGCGGAAGCCTGTCGGCGCCGGAGGAGTTGCGAGCGCAACCGGTCCGGCAAACGCGCCAGCGGCTAGCGTGGCGACGGAAACAGCGAATTGACGCCGCGTTAATTTACCGCACTCCAAGTCGGCGATCATTCTTTCTATTCTTTCGATCATGGATTCCTCCTTGCCGAAATAGCTTTGCCAGGCTCGGCCATTCTCCGAGCTATCCCGTTCGGGACTGTTCAATTAACCTCAATCCTTTGCCCTCGGGATCGTTCCGCACTTCGCAGGATGTGTCGAAGTACATGGTTGCGCGAGTATTCGTGGTGTATGCGGGCCAATGCGGCAGGTCGCTGTGATTCGGATTGCCGGTCCGCGCGAAATTCACCCATGCGGTGCTGATCCGCTTCGATAGTGCAAACGCTTCCAGAGAACCAGTACTGTAGTGGTCGCAGATTTCGGCATTGTCGAAGACAAAGGAAATCTCGCAAGCATGAAATGGACCGGGGCGATTGTCGAGTACCGGTGTCCGCCAGGCATAGACGTAAGCGTAGGCTGGTGCTGCACCCAAATCAGCCTTCCTGGCGGCCTGCGCGAATGAAGGGACGCGGAGGCGAGAGGCCGCAATGGTCGCATAGAGGCTGAAGGGAGTCGCCTTGGGATAATCCTGCCGATAGGCATCGATGATCGCTTCACCATCGTCGCCGAATGCCTCGCGAACCAGCCGGCTCAGTTCCGCAGTTCCCATTGCATTGGCATCCGGGCGGTCGAGGCCGCTCACAAACTCGTGGAGATTGGTGCCGGTGAGCAGCGGGACGTCCGCGGAAAGGCCAGGCGCTCCGGGATCGAATGGATGATGGGGAAGCACGTGGCCGTCGACGGTGGGCCCCCAATCGCGCTCTCCAAAAGTTTCGCGAAGCGAAGGTTGAGGCCGGGGCATTTTCTTCATCGCCTCCGCCGCGGCGCCGGAGATGCGGTCAACGGAAATCCTCTGTAGCTCCTTCACCTGCGATTTGGATAAGCCAAGCTCGGCCATCGTAAGTTCGGCTACGCGTCCCGAGTAATCAGGAGAGAGCGCTTTCAGGAAAGGCCCGCTCTGCACGATTGCACGATGAAACAAACCTTTGGCCGCCGGCATGGCCATGAGTGCAAGCACTTTTCCGCCGCCGCCGGATTGGCCAAAGATGGTTACCTTGCCAGGATCGCCTCCAAACATTGTGATGTTGTCGCGGACCCATTCCAAAACGGCGACGATGTCGAGCATCCCAACATTGGCGGACGAGGCAAATTCCTCTCCCCCGAGGCCTGCCAGGTTGAGATAGCCATAAACATTCAGACGGTGGTTGTGCGTGACCACAACCACATCGTGGTTGCGGGCGAGGCTCTCGCCATCGTAAGAGAGAAGATCGTGCCCGCTGCCACCGGAGAATCCTCCCCCATGCATGTACACCATGACCGGGCGTTTATGGGTGGCGTCGATCTGCGGCGTCCAGAGATTGAGACGCAGACAATCCTCGCCAGGCACCGCCATCGCCGCGCCGCGGTGAAGCACGAACGCATCTTCATCGCTGTTCGCCAGGTTCTTCCCGTCGGTATCGAAGTGGGCAGAATCATGAGTGGGACAAACGCGGCCATATTGCAGCGCATTGCGAATGCCTTTCCAGGGCTCCGGCCTGGCCGGAGGCATGAAGCGGCGCTCGCCCGCGGTCGAAGCACCATAGGGTACGCCCTTAAAAACGTATACGCCATTCCGCTTGAATCCACGAATCTTTCCCGCGGTCGTTTCTGCAACCGTCGCAGCATCCGATGCAATGACCGAATCTCGTCCGCAAGGCACTTCAGCGGATTCGGGATTTGAACGCGCCTCACCTGCGGACTGCCCCCTCATGCTTGTAGGTACGATGAACGAACCGGCCAGCCCTGCCCCAAAGGCCGCCATTCCGCCCACGAGGGCACGCCGTTTTCTCGAGAAAGCGGTTAAGCGGTCACCGGCTGTTGTTGCTCGTAATTGCTCATCAAACTGTCCCACGGCTGTATCCCCTGTGTGAAAGAAGAGATTTAAAGTCGCACGGCCTTCTCTCACCAGCAGGGCCTGTTTTGTTCCCTTTGTGACAGGACCTGATGGACGAGCGTGGCCCCCGCTACTGTGCACTAGCAGTTGCGCAGCGTGCAAGAGCAAAGTAGCTTAGCCCAGGAGGGTCTGGGTAGGTACGGATCGCGGAACAGACCGGGCTAACCATAACCAAGCCTCGAAGGGGCTAAGATGAGACATGCTCAATAAGATTTGGGACCCGAAGACCGCCCGAATCCTGTGTACGATATCCATCTTTGCTCTGGGATTGGCGTTTCTGCGCGCCGCGCGGGAAACGCTCGCGCTCTTCCTGTTTGCGATCTTATTCGCGTACTTCGTCGCTCCGCTCGTCGCCCGGTTGGAAAAGCCTTTGCGGGGCCGCATTCAGGCAATCGGTGCGGTTTACCTCATTCTGATTGCAGTTCTGGTCGGCCTGGGCTTTCTGGCTGGCCCCAAGATCGCTGCTGAAGGCACCGCGCTTGCGACCACCCTTCCGTCACTGCTGGACAAGGCGGGTTCCGGCGAACTCGTCTCTCAGGTGGGCCAAAAGCACGGATGGAGTGAAGCCCGGCAGGCCCAGATTCAGAACTTCTTCATTGCGCATAAAGACGACATCCTGGGCTTTGGCCGGGCTGTCGGCCAGAAGCTGGCGGAGCCGGCGCAGCACATCTGGTGGCTGATTCTCATCCCCATCCTTAGCATCTTCTTCCTTAAGGATGGTCGATCCATTGGTGAGAACCTTATCTCTTTCGGACGCGTCCCGCAGGACCGGGAGACGGTTCGCGCGATCGTTGGCGATATAAATGTCATGCTCGGCAGCTATATTCGCGCACAGCTGATGCTGGCTTCCCTCACCCTGGTTGCCTATACGGTGGTGCTGAACATTCTGCACCTGCGGTATGCTCTTATTCTTGGTCCGCTTGCTGGAATCTTCGAGTTTGTTCCGGTGGTAGGGCCGGCGGTGGCGGCGATCATCGTCTTCGGGATCGCGGTGCTGACGAGTTATCCTCACCTGATTTGGGTGGTGATCTTTCTTGGCGTCTGGCGGTTGGTTCAGGACTACATAAACGCCCCGCACATCATGGGCGAGTCATTGGAGATCTCGCCCCTGGTACAGATCCTGGCTGTGCTGTCGGGAGGCGAAATCGCGGGCGTCGTCGGTGCTCTGATCTCGGTCCCGGCGGTGGCTACGTTGCGCATCCTCTGGCGACGCCTGACCAGCGAAAAGAGGGCCGATGCGCCGGTGGTTCCCATGCCCGCTGAAAAATCCCCGGGCTAGAACAAGCTTTACGAAGGGCGCTGGGTTGGCCGTACCGCGAGCTGTATGGGATCGGAGCAAAACCGCCATACAGGCACGCTTTACATTGGCGTCACGAGCAAACGGTATCTGCCCGTCCGTTGCCCTATAGCAGAAGATTCTGCTCTCGGGCTTCGGTGGACGAAAGCTCAGAGCAGCATGTGTAAGGTGAGCGCCGCCGAGGTCCTTCGACTTCGCGCAGTAAGCGCCGTGTCACGCGATCAATCTGTGAGGCGCTCCGCTCAGAGCCTGTGACTTTATAGATCTATCGTGTGAAACCCTCGAACTCAAACAAAATCGTCATCCTGAGCGAAGCGCCTTCACGGTTTGTCACGTGACACGATACTTCTGGCGCGCAGTCGAAGGACCCCGGCGGCGCTTATCTTAATCGTAGCTGCTTGGAGCTTTTCAACCACCGAAGCCCGCACCGGGCGGACGCACTGCGGCCTAGTCTAGAAGATGATTACCGTGGATGAAGAGATGGACGTGACCATCAAGCGCGTACCGCAGTCGATCCGGCTCTCGAGGTTCCGTGGTTGAAAGCCCCGAGCAGCAGTGGGTAAGATAAGCGCCGCCGAGGTCCTTCGACTTCGCGCTACCGGCGGCGGGTCACGCGATCAATCTGTGAGGCGCTGCGCTCAGGATGACGATTTTGTTTGAGGTCGAGGGTTTCACACGAAAGATCTATAAGTCACAGGCTCTCAGGATGACGATTTTGTTGAGGTCGAGGGTCACACGAAAGGTCTATAAAGTCACAGGGTCTCAGGATGACGATTTTTTGGGAGGTCGAGGGTTTCACACGAAAGATCGATAAGTCACAGGCTCTCAGGATGACGATTTTGTTGGGTCGAGGGTTATCACACGAAAGGTCATACTAAAGTCACAGGGTCTCAGGATGACGATTTTTTGGGAGGTCGAGGGTTTCACACGAAAGATCGATAAGTCACAGGCTCTCAGGATGACGATTTTGTGGGATCGCTTATTCGCGAAGCCAATATTGCGTGCGACCCAGGAGGGGAACGCCCATAAATCCGCGTACCTTTAGCTTGGTCCCGCCTTCCTCTACCGAGATCAGGCACTTGTAGGTCTTTCCATTCGCCGGGTCGAGGATTGTGCCTCCGGACCACCCTTCGCCGTCCTTTTGAAGATCCCAGAGGATGCGCAGCCCAATCACCGGTTTTCCCTTCTGCTCACCCGCGCAGTCATCGCAGGTGGGGTTTGGGTCCTTGGGATCCGGGTTCAACAGCTTCTGGATGCGCCCGTACAACTTGCCTTTTTCCTCCCAGATAGCCACCACCGACTTAACCTTGCCGGTGACATCGTCAATCGTCTTCCACCGGCCAACGGGCGAACTCGCAGGGCGCGGGTTGCCTTCCGCCCGGGCGCTCGCGGCGAATAGGGATCCGGACAACACCGATAAGATGAGACACAAGATGAACGACCGTCCCACGACGTCCTCCACTTCTTAGCTTGATTGTGATGCCTGAGAAGGCCCCCGCGCTGCATCCGACGACGCCCTACTTTATCATTTATACCTGCCGGGAGCCTGTGGATGCGGCGCCGGAACCAGAATGGGCACAACCGTCGGCGAAACCCAGAAAACCGTCCGTCTACCGACACCCAGGCCACATAAATAGATTCGCAGGCGAAATGGGGCGACGATGAGAGAGCAATTGCTGCGTTTCAACGGTACCGTCGAACGCGATCCCGCGATCGAGGCGTGGATGAAAGCGCATGGAGGTGAATTGGGAGCCATCGCGCGTGAGTGGTTTGAGGTGATGCGAAAATGCGGGGACGAAGTCCGGGAGGTATTGCATGACGGTTGTCCGGTTGCATGTCTGGGAGATGTACCCTTCGGCTACGTCAATGTATTCAGGTCGCACGTAAACGTAGGATTCTTTCAGGGCTCAGCGCTGCCGGATCCGGCTCGCTTGTTGCAAGGCGCCGGCAAGTTCATGCGGCATGTGAAGTTGAGACCGGAAACTGCCACAGACACCGTATCGCTCAGCAAGCTTATCGAGACAGCATATTCGGATATAAAGATGCGGGTTGAAAACGGCTAGCTCACAGAGTGGAGATTAAAGAGGTTCTTCGATTACGCGTTCGTCCCTCCATCAACGGTGAGATTTGCGCCGGTGATGTATGCAGCTTCCGGACTGGCGACAAATGCGACGAGGGCAGCGACCTCATCGACTTTTCCATAACGGTTGAGCGCTGTGACTGCCTTTTGAGGTGTTGCCCAATCCCCCGAAGCAGGATTGAGGTCTGTATCGATGGGACCCGGCTGCACGTTGTTCACCGTGATGCCTCTGCCCCCAACCTCTCTGGACAAGCTCTGCGCAAACATCTTCACGGCGCCCTTGGTCGCCGCGTAGGCCGCCAGTCCCGGCGTCAGGTTCCGCTCGCCAACGCACGAACCGATCATAATTATGCGGCCGTTATCATTCATGTGCTTCAAGGCTGCCTGCGTCGCAATGAACACGCCGCGCACGTTGAGGTTAATGATGTGGTCCATCTCTTCTAGTGTCGTCTCTTCGAACGGCTTTGGAATGGCTGTGCCGGCGTTATTCACCAGCACGTCCAGTTTGCCAAGTGAGGCAACGGTCTTCTCAACCGCAGCCCTGACTGCGTCGACATCGACCGCGTCCGCCTGGATGGCAAGAGCTTTTCCGCCTGCATCTTCAATGGTCTTGACTACGGTAGAAGCTGAGTTTGCATCCTTTGCATAGGTGATAGCCACGCTGGCTCCCTCTGAAGCCAGACGTTTTGCGATTGCGGCACCGATCCCACGCGATCCGCCCGTTACCAGCGCGACTTTTCCTTCTAATGAGTGAGGCATGTATCTCCATCTTTCTGTTGAGCGAATGGTTTTCCCTCGATTGAGCGACGAGAGGGGGAAGAAAGCGGCGATGCTGCGATTCGCCATCCAGCGATACTTCGCTGGGCGATGAGCAGATTCCCTGACCATAAGGCCGAAACTCCCGAAAGAAAATTGCTTTCTAGGCTGATGGGCTATGCTTTCTAGGCAGAGGGTGACATTTGGAGCTCAGACATCTTCGATACTTTGTGGCTGTCGCCGAAGCTCGTAGCCTCAAGCTTGCGGCGGAGGAGAAGCTGCATACGACTCAACCATCTTTGAGCCGCCAGATCCGCGATCTCGAAGATGAGGTGGGCACACCACTTCTCGTAAGAGGTGCAAAGGGTGTCGAACTAACACCGGCGGGGCGGGTGTTTCTAGACCACGCGCGCGTAATGCTTTCCCAGGCTGAGACGGCGGTACAATCGGCTCGGCAGATCGCTTACCCGGCAAAACCTTCTTTCGCTTTGGGCTTCATGATTGGCCACGACCGGACATGGCTTCCTGAAGCCCTCAAGCTTCTTCGTGACGAATTGCCCAATATCCATGTGGTGATCTCTACCCAGAACTCTCCCCAACTGGCCACTGCCCTCCTACATGGCGGAATTGACCTGGCCTTTCTTCGCCAGGAAGACGGGGGCAACGAGTTGGAATTCAGGACTCTGGTCGAAGAATCATTCGAGGTATATCTGCCTTCCAATCATCCCCTCGCGGCGAAGGACGCAATCGATATCCAGGAGATTGTGGGGGAAACATTCATCAGCGTTTCTGGAACGGCTCTCAGCATCTCAGGAAAACAGCCGGCACTGCGACGAGCCATCGACAAATATCTCAAAGACAATGGCATCGAACTCAGACCAAGCCATGAGGTAGACAATCTGGGTGGCGTGATGTCTCTCATTCCCTCTACGCGGGGGATTGCGCTCCTGCCTGTTTACGCAAAGACCTTTCTTCCCGACTCTGTTACCACCCGTCCACTCCGCGGTGTCGGGCCAAAGATAGACCTATCGGTCGGTTATCGTAAGGCCAACCCCTCTCCCATCCTGAAGCTGTTTCTTTCGAGGATCGATAAGCTCACCATCTGAGCCTCACTCCTACACAGAATTGCCCGAGAAGCCCCGGGGTTCGGTAGATTTCCCAGAAGATCCATATGTATTACACTTTGGTAAGACACTTCTTTCGGGGAGGTATGAGATGAGGGTGAGTTCCATTATCAGTTCCAAGGGACAGATTGTGATTCCCGCCAACCTGAGAAAACGCTACGGGCTAAAAGAGGGCACGACCGTAGTGTTTCAGGAAGACCGTGGCCGGTTGGTACTTGAGCCCAGCAATCACGCCGCGATTTATGCCCTGCAAGGCAGCCTTGCGGGTCTCCCGCTCGAAGAGGATCTGGCTGAGGAGCGGGACGCGGAGCAGAAGCGAGAGAACAGACGGTGAAAGAATACGTCCTGGATGCAAACGCGGTGCTCCGCTACTTCGGTGTCAGCGAGGGACAAGGTACCAACAAGGTTCGCGCACTCTTCGAACAGGCAGAGCGTGGACAGGCACGGCTTTCGATGTCCGTGGTCAACCTGGGCGAAGTCTTTTACGTTCTGCTCAAGCATGTGGGCGAGCCGCGTGCCCGGCATTACGTTCAGGTACTTCAACATGTGGCAACGATGGTCGAAGCAGATGCCGCACAAGCCCTCGGCGCGGCAGAGATGAAGCACAAGTACAAGCTTGGCTACGCGGACAGCTTTGCTGCGGCGCTAGCAGTGAGTTTGAAAGCAACTCTCGTATCGGCCGATCCGGGGTTCGAAAAACTTGGCAAGACGCTCAAGTGGGTTCGCCTGCCAAAATTTGCATAGTGCATTTCCTCTCTCTCATTTTGATGGGCCAATCCCCGCTATCGACTTCGGAGACGACCAGGAAGGGATTCCAGGCGAGCAGGGCGATTTGAGCGCCGATCTTGTCCTTCTCCAGCATCGATGCTTGCCCGCTGTAAGATGGCAAAATCATGGGCGATTTTTACGACGACCTCAAATATTCCCTTCGCATGTTGATCGCCAACCCTGCGTTCACCATCACCGCCATTGCGGCCCTGGCGCTGGGTATTGGAGCAAACACTGCCATCTTTACGGTCGTCAACACTGTGCTGCTCAAGCCCCTCGACTATCCCGAGCCTGACCGGCTGGTGCAGTTCCTGAACATCGACCCGGATGGGTCCAGTCACTTCGCTTCGCCCACAAATTTCCTTAACTGGAAGGATCAGACCAGCGTTTTCCAGGACGTTGCTGCCTATGACGACGCGGGTCCCGGCTTCAATCTCACCGGCGCTGTGCCCGAACTGGTTCACGGTATCCACGTTTCCAGAAACTACTTCGCGCTCTTCGGCGCTCCGGTTATGCTGGGCCGCACGTTCAACCAGCAGGAAGATAGCCCCAATGGAGGCAAGGTCGTCGTTATCAGCTACGGCCTGTGGAAACGCAAATTCGGCGGCAGCTCCCAACATCGCCGGGACCTCGATCTCGTTGGGCGATGAGTCCTACACCATCCTCGGCGTGACCGGGAAATCGTTCGTGACCGATCCCCAAGCTGACCTCTGGCTTCCCTTCCAATTCGATCCCAACACCACCAACCAGGGTCACTACTTCCTGGTTGCCGGGCGCCTCAAACCAGGCGTCACGCTGGCTCAGGCGAATGCTCAACTCAAGATTGCTGCTGCTCAGTTCCGCCGCCGCTACCCGGACGCGGTGGCCGCTATGGACCCCAGAGGAACGTTCACCGTTCAGCCTCTGCGCGACCAAGTTGTCGCCGGTGCTCGGTCTTCCCTACTCGTGCTGCTGGGCGCGGTCGGGTTGGTCCTGCTGATCGCCTGCGCCAATGTCGCCAATCTCCTGCTCGTCCGGGCTACCGGCCGTAAACGGGAATTCGCCATCCGCGCGGCCATGGGGGCGGGCCGCGCCCGCATCATCCGCCAGTTGCTCACCGAGAGCATTGTCCTCTCCATGATCGGCGGCGCTCTCGGGCTCATCCTGGGATTCGCCGGCGTGCGCGCCCTGCTGGCCGTCAGCCCTGGGGATATCCCCCGCATTGGTGAACACGGCGCCGCGGTCGGCATCGACTGGCGCGTCCTCGCCTTTAGCCTTGGCATTTCGCTGCTGACCGGGATTCTGTTCGGGCTCTTCCCGGCCATCGGCGCCTCACGTCCCGACCTCAACTCCAGTCTGAAGGAGAGCAGTAACCGGTCCGGTACCGGCTTCCGTCAAAGCAAAGCCCGTTCGCTATTGGTCATCAGCGAAGTTTCGCTCGCGCTCGTACTCCTCATTGGCGCTGCGCTGCTTATTCGCACTTTCATCGCTCTGCGCCACGTCAATCCCGGTTTCAACGGTCACAACGTTCTTACCCTCGAGATGTCGCTCATCGGCAACCGCTACCAAAAGACCGCCGGGGTCGCCCAGTTCTCTCGCGACGGCCGGGAGCGCGTCAACGCCATCCCTGGCGTAGAAGTCTCGGCCTTCGCCTGCAGCCTGCCGCTCGAAGCCGGATACAAGCTGCCCTTCAACATCGTCGGGCGTCCACTGGGCAAAAATGAGTTCACCGGAGGCGCAGGCTGGCTCAGCGCCTCGCCGGGCTACTTTGCCGTCTTCAAAATCCCCATCATCCGGGGCCGCGATTTCACCGACCGCGACAGCGCAGGCGCGCCCGGCGTGATCATTATCAACCAGGCCATGGCCAGAAAATACTGGCCTGATCAAGATCCTATCGGCCAGCTGATTGAGATTAGTAAAGGCCACGGCCCGCAGTTTGATGAACCTGCGCGCCAGATCATCGGCATTGTGGGCGACATGCGCGTCAACGAGCTAAACATTGATCCGAACCCGCTCATGATCGTCCCCCTGGCCCAGGTCACCGACGGCATGACCACCCTCTTTGCCGGCATCAGCCCCATGGCGTGGCTGGTCCGCACCCACGGCGATCCACATCCGTACATCGCCGCCATCAGCGAACAGCTGCGCCAGGCGAGTGGTGGATTCCCCGTGGGCCGCGTCCGCCCTATGGAGCAGGTGGTGGTGCAGTCTACTGCCCGTGAGGACTTCAACATGCTGCTGCTGACCATCTTCGGAGCCTCCGCGATGCTGCTCGCCGCGATTGGCATCTACGGCCTCATGGCTTATTCGGTGCAGCAGCGCACGCAGGAAATGGGCATTCGCATGGCACTGGGAGCCGATCGTGCCCGAATCCGGAATCTCGTTGTGGGGCACGGCATGCGTTTGGCTTTGGTGGGGATCATCGTCGGCATCAGCGCGGGGTTCGGGCTCACGCGCTTCCTCGCCAGTTTTCTGTACGGCGTCAAATCCTGGGATCCGTTGGTATTCGTAACCGTCCCGATTATTTTAGGCGCGGTCGCTCTGCTCGCCGTCTGGATACCCGCCTCACGGGCTGCGCGGTTGGATCCCCTCCAGGCTTTGCGAACCGAGTGAGACCTGCGCGACGCGGGAAAGGAAGCACGGCGGATAAACGGGGAAGCCATGCGCACCGGTTCCCTCCCAGGTTTCGTCACAGCGTGGTCAGCCGATGGGCGGGCTGACCAGCGGCAAGACGAATCCTGCCGGAAGAATTGAGAGGTGCTGCGGGTGAGAAAGATCTGTCCCTCCGCCCCTGGGAACGTCGGGTCTTCATCAGCGAGGTTCTCCGTGGCGAAGGCATGGGACTTGAAAAGATTGGAGAGAACTTCTATCGAATCCAGCCGACTTCTCGGTAGTTGTCGTGTCTCAGTGAGTGCAGTAGCGAAAAGCACTCACCGAGATCGCCAATTTCAGATGGGTTAAAGCCTGGGGCTCGCGTCCAACTCCGAGGCCCGCGCCAGCGCTTGCGTGTCGATGTATTCCCGGATCTTCATCACCTTGCCGTTCCGAACAGTGATGTCGAAGACCCAGTCGTCCTTGAACGCCTTATTCGTGGCCTTGATTTTCCCTGTAGCGACGCCGACGACCAGAACCCGCTCTCCCTGCGCCACAAATTCCGGGGGCTCCGGATAGGTCATCTCTATCTCTTCGGAAGCCTTCTGCAGCACCCCCGCCAATCCCGCGTGCCCGCGGTACGTGCCTGCCAGCGGCCAGTCCTCGCCCGGAACGATCCACTCAATATCTTCGGCAGACAACGACAGCAGGCCTTGCTTATCCCCGCTGCCCATCGCTCGAAAGAAATCCTTCACAACCTGGACGTTCTTTTCAATGCTCATCAAATCTCTCCTTTTCCCTTAGAACAACCGTGTCCGCTCACTGCACCTTCTTGAACAAATCCTGGAAGATGAGCGGACCCCAGATGCGGCCGCGTGCGTGCACCAACGCGCCACCCTCGTTGAGCTTCCCCAGCTTGACGGGTGCGAACCCGAGTTGTTTGGCCAAATCCGCCACGGGGGCGATCGCGTCCTCGTCATCGCTCGACAGAAAGACGACCCGGTGGCCGCCCTCGACGCCTGGATCGGTCGCCAGGATGGCCGCCACCAGGTGATTGAAGCCTTTCACGAGCTTGGCGCCGGTAAACGACTTCGCAACGAAGGCGGAGGACGGGAGACCGTCCAGTTCCTCAGGTGGGACTGGAAACGAGTTCATCGCGTCAATGACTGTCTTGCCTTTCCAACTCGACAGGGCCTTCGCAACCTCGCGATGTTCTCCGAACGGGACCGCCAAGATGATTGTGTCGGCCTCGAGCGCATCCTGCAGCGACCTGGCGACGACCGTGGGTCCAATCGCCCGAGCCAGCGGCGCTAACTCTTCGGGCTGTCGGCGACTCGCGACGGTGACTTCGATGTTCTTACGGGCGAAGGCGTGGGCGAGGGCCTGGCCTATCTTGCCAAATCCTACGATGGCATAGCTCATGATGTGTCTCCGATACATGTTGATGTTGCTCTTGATTTCCCGGCTTTTAGATTGCGGAGAAGCCGCCGTCGACAGCCAACTCCACGCCATTCACGTAGCTCGATTCGTCTGAAGCCAGAAAGAGCGCGACCGCCGCAATTTCCTCAGGACGCCCCATCTTGCCGCGCGGGATCAGGGACTCAAACATCTCCCTCGTCTCCTTGTCGAGGCGCTGGGAATCCGGCGTGTCGACCTGCCCGGGGCTCAGCACGTTCACGCGAATATTCCTGCTCTTCAGTTCGTTGAGCCAGGTACGTGCGAAGGAGCGCAAGGCCGCCTTGCTCGCCGCATACACGCCGAAACCAGGAAACCCTTTCACGGAAGCAACGGAGCCGGTCATGATGATCGATCCGCCATCGTTGATCAGCGGCAACGCCTTCTGAACCGTAAACAAGGTGCCGCGCACAATCAGGCCGAAGCCCGCATCGAAGTGCTCCTCCGTGATCTCGCCCAGCTTGGCGGCCTCGCCCTTGCCGGCACTCGCGAACAGGACGTCGATCTTGCCTTTTTCCCGCTTCACGATGTCGAACAGGCGGTCGAGGTCGTCGAGATTGGACACGTCGCCGCGCACGCCCGTGACGTTGCGGCCGATCAGCTTGACGGCCTCGTCGAGCTGTTCCTGCCTTCGGCCCACGATGAAAACGTAGGCGCCTTCTTCCACGAACCGCTTGGCGCTCTCAAGCGCCAAGCCGCTCGATCCACCCGTGATGACTGCAACCTTACCTTCAAGCTTTCCCATGATGACTCCCTTTGGTAGATCTGGAACATTCAGTACAGAAGATCCCTTTGATTGCTTTTTGTTGGCCCGGGGGCTTCGATTGTTTGCGCGCGGCGCGGCGATGAGTGACTCGCCTCGAAGTAACGATTGAGATGTCAGATCGCCGTCATGCCGCCGTCGACGAACAACTCAACCCCGTTCACGAAGCTTGAATCGCCTGAAGCAAGAAACAGCGCGACCGTCGCGACTTCCTCAGATTGACCCATTGTTCCCCGCGGGACGAGGGACTCGAAATACTGCTTCGCTTCCTTGGTGAGAACTGCTTCCTGCATCGGTGTGGCAATAGCACCGGGAACCAGCAGGTTGACGCGGATCTTTCTGTCCTTCAGCTCGTTGAGCCAAGTACGGGCGAAGGAGCGCAGCGCCAACTTGCTCGCCGCATACACGCCGAAACCAGGGAAACCTTTCGCCGCAGCGTTGGACCCGGTCATGAAAATTGATCCACCATCGTTGAACAGTGGCAACGCTTTCTGCACCGTGAAGAGTGTGCCGCGCACGTTGAGGTCGAAGGTCTTATCGAAGTGCTGCTCGGTAATCTCCCCCAGCGGGACGGGCTCACCTATGCCGGCACTCGCGAACAGGACGTCGATCTTGCCTTTTTCCCGCTTCACGATGTCGAACAGCCGGTCGAGGTCTTCGAGATTGGCCGCATCACCCTGAACGCCAGTTACATTCCGGCCGATGACCTTGATTGCCTCGTCGATCAGCTCCTGCTTCCGTCCCGTGATGAATACGTAAGCACCCTCTTCCACAAAGAGCTTGGCGCTTGCCAGCGCCATACCGCTCGTTCCACCCGTGATCACTGCAACTTTTCCTTCAAGCTTTCCCATGATTGCTCCCTCTGGCGGATGTCCAGCATCCACTACTGAGGAGTAGAGTTTCTAAGTAGTGGACGCGAACTGCTCGAACGTCCAAACATTTTGTCTATTCGTCCAAAAGGAGTGGCTCAGCGTGGACCCGATAAGCGACATCTTCAGAACCATGCGCATAACAGCTTTCGGTCAGCACAGGCTGGAAGCTACCGCTCCATGGGGCTTACTCCAAGAGAAACGGGCCGAAGAACAGGCCACTCCATCTGGAGGCAAACATGCACCCACAGACTTGGCGCACTTCGCCATGCTGTCACGCGGCAACTGCTGGCTCAGTGTCGAAGGCAACTCGGACCCGATTCCGTTGACCGGTGGCGACTGCTTCTTGCTGGACCGCGGCACTTCGATCGTCATGCGCGATAGCCCGCGAACACGTCCAAGGTCAACCTTCCGCGAACTCGCCATGAAAGCCAACGAGAATGTCGTTCATCACGGAGGCGGTGGCGCACCGACGACAATCGTCTGCGGATCCTTTAGTTTCGATCGCCTCAGCCTGAGGCCCATCAGCCAGTTGTTGCCGAGCTTCATTCTGATCAAGGCCGATCAGGCACGCACACTTGCTCTTCACAGCACCGTGCAGGCGTTGGCATCAGAAATGGCAGAACAGGCGCCGGGATCTGGAGTCGTCGCGACTCGGTTGGCCGAGGTTCTGTTTATCCAGATGCTCCGGGCGCATATCGCGTCGGAACCGGAACACAACAAAGGATGGCTTCGTGCCGTTTTCGATCCTCAAATCGGCACTGCCCTGAGTGCCATTCACGACAGAGTGAATACACCTTGGACGGTCGAATCCTTGGCCCAGGCGGCGGGCATGTCTCGTTCCGGATTCGCAGCCCGTTTCAAAGAGCTGCTCGGACAGACGCCGCTAGAGTATGTGACTGGATGGCGGATGCAGAAGGCGATGCAGTTACTCGAACAGCGCGACAAAAAGCTCATAGATGTAGCGCGGTTGGTCGGTTACGAGTCCGACGCTGCGTTCAGTAAAGCGTTCAAGCGAGTTGTCGGGGCCAACACTGGTGAATACATCAAACGTGCTCGTGAAGGCCGCGCCAATGCCGGAACAGCGGAAGCTTTTTGAAGCGGAGGATTCTGACTTTGGTGGCGGGTCCCAGGTGCCCAAGTGCCTCGCGTTCACGAACGGAACATAGCGCTTCCCGGCACAAAACGTAAATCATCTCCCGGTGCTTTTGGCCCTGGGGCGGAGAGGACAGGAAACCATGAGTGTGGCCCCTTAGTTCCTTGTGCCGTATGTTTTCCCGGAATCGCCGCCACCATCCCACGTGCCGTCCAGCTTGTCCGCGGTGACTTTGAGTTCGATGTCGTAGTAAGAGTCCTGGTAAGGCGCCTGGAATCTCAAAACGCCACTGACGAAAGTTAGATCTTTCGCAGGTTGTTCCCCTTCGCCGACGCTCAGGGAGCCAGTCAATTTTCCTTCACTCTCCTGGAGCGTCAGGGTCCATTTGACCGGGTCCTCGGTACTTTCCGAGGTCATGTTCCACTTGCCGAGCAAGGGCTTATAGTCCTGTGCGTGGGCGGAAACTGTCAGCACCATGAGTCCCAGGCAGAGCGCGAAAAACCGGCGGCTGATCTTTTGAGCCATAACACTCCTCCGTGGCAACCGGCGCCACCTGAGCAGTGTACCTCTGGCCTCCGCCGTGTGCTTTTACAATTTAAACCCGCTCAATGAATCCTTTGCCGCCCGGTGGGAACTCCCTGCTGCAGCAGGGGGAGCGACGACCTTCAAGCCGGTTTGAGAGGATGCGTGGCGTCGCCGATGCGATGCCCTTCGATCTTTGATGAGGGAGTTTTCGTGCGTTCAAGCGCCGATCATTGACCGGGTGAGCCATGCTTATTCAGGGTCTCACCGATGTTTGCGAGCAGCCCATTCACTTGCCCGTCGATGCTGTCCGCTTCACGGAGAATGAGCACGTAGTGATCCAGATAGACTGGGACCCCATTCAGTGGAACAGCCAGTGCCACTGCTACCACGGATGCGTCGCTGCGTCCCTCGGCATTGACGAGCTTTACGGTTGTGAAGTAGAGGTCCAGTTGGGCATCGCTCATCTTGTCCACAACGCAACCCTGATGTTGCCTCACCGCTGACTTGAGGCCGTAAAGAAACAAGTTCACTGTATCCGTAGCTGTGGCGTCACCCGGGGCTTGCGGTGCTTGGATGTACATTGGTAATTTACAGGCAACCTTCGTTTCGCCGGACGCGGCGCCCACCATCAGAACTGAAAACAGCAAAGCAATCGCTCTCATAGTGGTTTCCCGGGAAAAGAATGCTGACGACCGTCCTATGATCCTAGGGGACGAGGCTGCTCTTCTGGCTGCACCAAAAGAGGCAGTGTCTGTGGCCTTTATTTGTAATCTTCGCAGTTTGGGCTGCCCTCTATCTGCAGACACGATCTAACCTTCACCGTGGTATCGACCCGTGTTTGCCTGACAACTGGCTAAAGAAGAGCGCGAGTCCGTCGCAGAAGGTGTGTACTACGTGGGAACCCGGCTAAGCCATCGGCGGCACACCATTGGAAACAACCAAAATGGCAGAAGTATATCCAGGTAAATAACTTGCCGCACCGGGTGGAAGTTTTACACGATCTCCGGCAGTCAACTGCTCAAGTTCCTGCGACGGGAAATGCGCGTGATTCTTCGTTTCTATGACTCGAAAGATGCACTATCATCCGGGAAAATGATGTCGCCTCTGTTTCGTTTTCCGTGGTAGTGGAGCAAGAGGCGCCGTCCTGGTGGGGAAGAGCAAGTCCGCCCACGAGCTTCACCAGGGACAACTGATCAATCGGCCGCGGATTGGGGGGGACCGGATTGCTGAGAGGATTGGCAACGACAGGCATCTCCGCTGCTCGATTCGATTTCAAATTAAAGGGAGGACAGTCCATTGAAAACAACATTCGCTCCGGGGATGATCGCCGGGCTCGTTTTGCTGGGCACGCTATCGGCGGCTGGTCAAACACAGGGCGCCCCACTGAACGGGTCTTCAGCACTTCCGACTTCAGTTCAAAACGCGCTTGAGAACACAACAAACCGGTACGACTACGATTTCATCGCCAAGGGCTTCGTGTGGAGCAATCAGCCGCTTACATCCACTGCCGGCAAAATTTGCCAGACCATGAAGGACCACGCCTTCGCCGAAACTCCCTACGTGATCAACAGCGAGCAGGACTGGAATGACTGCCTTAGGACTCAGATCCGCAGTATTGGCTACCTGCGTTGGTTGCGGAATGGCGGCTTTGAACCCAACCCCAAAAACCGTACCAACGCTCAGGAGTATCTGAAGAAGAAGTACGCCATGGGTCCTTGGGGCAGCTACTCCTTTACCCAGCTGAGCGACGCGGTAAAAGCCACCACAGGCAAGACGATTCCCTAGCGGTTCCATTCCAGCTGCCGGGAAACCCCTCCTGAACTGAAGCGTCATGTTGGCACGACGCTTCAGTTAGCGGCGGCCTCTCGTCACCCCGCCCGCCGGCAGTTGCCGTTAGTTTCGGCCTAAGGCGAGCGTTCAGCCGCCCATCATCGGCCGAGCCCACAGACATGGCCAGCGCCACCTGGGCGAATAAGAACAACCTCAAGGTTTTGCCGGGGCCAGGTGCGGGAGCGGACGCCCTGCGTGGGCATTCGTTAACTCTCCCCCATCAATGGCGATCTGCCCGTTCACGAGCAGATACACCACTCCGGTTGCCAGAAGCTTGGGTTGTTCATAGGTCGATTGGGCGCGGATGGTCCTGGGATCAAATACGACTATGTCGGCAAAATAGCCGGTCTTGAGAAGACCCCGGTCTTTCAGGCCTAGCGTTTCCGCCGGCAGCGAAGTGCTGGAGCGGATGGCGAAGGGCAGCGTGATGACATGTTCGTCGAAGACATACTTGCGCAGTTTTTCCGGGAATGTTCCATATTTCCGCGGGTGGCCGGTACTGCCATCCGAGCAGGTCATCACCCAGTCCTGACGCATGAAGTTTTTCATGTCGGCCTGTTGCATATTGAAGGAGGCAACGTCTGCGCCGCCTTTTTGAATGATGGTCAACGCTGCTTCAATCGGCGTGGCGCCGCGTTCCTGCGCGACCTTGGCCAGGGTCTTGCCGACAAACTCTTTGTCCGGCGCCGCTGTCATGAGGAGAGCCTCGGGGCCGCCGCGACGGTCGAGATTTTTCTGCATCTCAGCCACTAAGCGAGGCCTGACCGCTGGATCTCCAATCCGCTGTAACAATGCCGCTGAGCCCCCAACCTCGGCCCACCGCGGTATCAGCGCAGCTTCCACGCTGGTTCCCGACGCATCGTAGGGGTATTGGCTGGCCGTCACCCGGAGGCCTTCGGCCCGCGCCGCGTCGACTAATGCGATTACTTGCGGGCTTTGCCCCCACACGTCCCGGCCCAGCGCCTTGATGTGGGAGATCATGACGGGCATGTGGGCTTCCCTGCCGATCCTGATGGTTTCGCGCACGGAAGCCAGCAGCCCGATGTTGTAGGTGCTCTCGTCGCGCATATGGGTGTCGTAGATGCCACCGTCCGCTGCTGCGACTTTGGCCAGGGCAATCACTTCCTCGGTGCTGGAATAGCTGCCGGGCGCATAGTACAGGCCGGTGGACATGCCGATTGCGCCTTCCTTCATGCCCCGATCGACCAGCGCCTTCATGGAATTTATTTGCGCACGCGTGGGCTTTGCGTCCGACATGCCCATGACTGCGTCGCGCACCGAGCCCTGGCCGATGAACAGGGCGGCGTTGGTGCCGATGCCTTGCTGCGCCCACTTGCGCAGCGCATCGCCGATTTGCAGAGGACTGCTTCCGTCGTTGCCGGTCGCCACCGTCGTCACGCCCTGCATTAAATAGGCATCGTTGCGGCTGGTCGCCGGGTTAGAGAGGTCATCAAAGGTGTGCGTATGGGGATCGACGAACCCCGGCGCGACTATCAGACCGTGTGCATCAATGACGCGACTGGCTTTTTCGCTTAGATTTTTTCCAATCAGAACCACTCGATCCCCACGAATGCCAATATCCACTTGTTTGGCCGGGGAGCCGGAGCCATCGAGAACAGAGCCGTTGCGAATCAGGAGATCGAGGCTCTGCGCCCACGCGGGGCTGGCCAGATAAAGAAAGACTAGTGCTGAAAGGATCCTGGGAATCATCGCTGCCTCCGAAAAGCGTGCAGTGTGGTGCTGGGCGTATAGAGGATGTATTGACGGTAATTCATGGAGATCCGTATCTCTGGGCCTAAAGGCGAAAGAACCTGGCCGGTAAATGTCCGCGGCAACAGCCTGCGGAAAAACACGCTTAACAAAGGGCACGGGGTTTAGCCGTGCCGCAAGTGGTGCGCGATTGGAGGGGGCTATAGAGTCTGCGTTAGAACATAAAATTCCTGACCCACCGGAGAATATTGAAGCCCAGGATTGCATCCTGGGATATTCTCAGCCGTCCCCTTCGACAGGCTCAGGGCAGGCTCTGCGGGACTGTTCCGTCGCATCAAACTCCCCAGGACTACCCCGGATTTCCTGCACGCTGCTCGAGAGAGATCTGCGTATGCGGCTTTCTTCACGGAAAGCCGCACGAGATTTCTTGGTGCCACCAAACTTCACAGGAAATCCAGGTCCGTCCTGGGCTACTTTCAGCCATGGCTGTCCAAATTAGGGCAATTGGTTCTGGACGGCGCAACTTGCTGAATGTGTGGAAGAGAACGTGGACAAGCGAAATGGAGTTGGTTGCGGTGGCAGTGGTCCGTACATCACGTTGGCATTCGTGGAGGGGATGGACAGCACGCAGGGAGTTGTTAGGGGGAAGGGCGCACAGCAGGTCCCTCGGCTACCTCCGGATTTCCTGTCAGGCTTCGTGGTGTCGATAAATCCCGTGCGGCTTTCTCTACCGAAAGCCGCATACGTGGCCGTTGACTGGCGCCGTGTAGTAGGAAATCCGGAGTACGCTCGGGATGACAAAGTTGAGGGTGGTGGCGCACCTCGGCATGGTTGGAGGTGGATGGACAGAGTCGAAAAAAGGCTAATTTGGACAAGATTGACTTTCAGCCGTCCCCGTTCGACAAGCTCAGGGCAGGCTATGCGGGACTGAATTTGGAGACCGAACCCTTGACAGAGATCGCCATTAGAATCACAATGTAATTCTAATCATGCTTGGCGAATTTGAGTACCTGATGATCACTGCGGCGGCCGGGCTTGGAGACAAAGCCTATGGAGCTGCCATTCGGGAAGAGATTGAGCATACTACTGGCCGCAAGTGCTCCATCGGTGCGCTCTATACGACGATTGAGCGGCTGGAGAAGAAAGGCCTGCTGACAACATGGATGGGCGAGGCGACGGCGGAACGAGGCGGCCGCGCCAAACGGATGGTTCGCGTAACGCCTAAAGGCGTGAAGGCGGCAAAGGACTTCTACGAGGTAGTGATTCGGGTAAGCCGCGGCGCCTCGTGGGTGGCGAACCGAACAGGGAGTGCCTCATGACAGATATCAGCTGGTCATTCGTGGAGGCTGCTGCACGACTGCTGGAAGGTGACGAACGCGAGGCCGTGCTGGGTGATTTGCGCGAAGCCGGCGAGAGTGGCCTGCGCGGATTGCTCGACGTATCCGGCCTGGCGCTGCGGCGGCACCTGTCGCTTTGGAAGGACTGGCGGCCGTGGCTTGCATCGTGCGGAATGGCCTTGCCAGGCAGCCTGCTCCTGATGGGGTTTTCCCTCTCTGTCAGCCGCACCTATCAAGGGCTCATCCACCCAACCGTCTTCAAGGCTACTGGTCTGACGGTGGGACCAGGTTTTACGCTGCTGTTGTGCAATGTCCTTCTGTTGATCGGCTGGGCCTGGACCGGTGGCTTTGTCATGGGATCGATGTCGCGGCGAACGGTGCGGGTTAGTGCCGCTTTATCTTTTGCGCCCTGCGTGTTTTGCCTGGCACGGTTCCGCGTGGAGTCGCTATCGCGGTTCTGCCTGCTTCTCTTTCTGCTGCCTGCAATCTGGGGGGTTTGCCGTGGCCTGCAAATTGCCCAGATCCAATTGAGATCGGCACTTATCCTGGCGGCCGGTATCACCCTGCTCACGATTCCCACATGGACGAGCAAAGGCTCCTGGATTCCTAATTGGGCGTTGAGTTGGCCGGCATGGTACCTGGTTGCGATGGCATGGCGGGGCGAGGCTATGAAGGAGCGGGAAAGATGGCGGACAAACTAGCGTTATCCGTGAACGGAGCTCAGCACCTCGTCTCCGCTACTCCGGAAACCCCGTTGCTGTATGTGCTGCGCAATGAACTGAAATTATCCGGGCCGCGCATGGGCTGCGGGATGGCGCAGTGTGGTGCGTGCGCCGTCCTGGTCGATGGAGAAGAGGTTCGCTCCTGCATCGCGCCTCTTTCCTCCGCCGTCGGCAAGCACGTTACGACGATCGAGGGATTAGCTCAGGTCTGGGCAGAGAAGAAGGGCTTGAGCGAAACCGACGCGGCCAAGACGTTGCATCCCGTCCAGCAGGCATGGATTGACGAACAAGTGCCGCAATGCGGCTACTGCCAGAGTGGAATGATCATCGCCGCAGTGGAATTGCTGGAGAAGAATCCAAATCCTACCGTGCTGCAGATCAAAGACGCCTTTACCAATAAGCCCCCCTCCCCGCACCTCTGCCGCTGCGGCACGTACGCGGCCATCATCGACGCCGTCCAGCTCGCTTCTAAAGCCATGACCGCCTGAATCCCATGCTTGCGAAGAGTGACCACTCCGCCGACTCCAGCGTTATCCCCAGGCTTACGCGACGCGGATTCGTCAAGATGGGCGGCGCTCTCATGGTGTCGTTCGCGTTTCCCGGGTTCTCTGCGATCGCAGCCGAGGTTAAGCCTGCGTCTGAGACCAGGCAATTAGCATCTTGGCTCGAGATCCGTCAGGACAATACCATTCTTGTGCGCACCGGCCGCACCGAGATCGGTACCGGCATGAGCGCTTATTATGCACAAGTCATCGCGGAAGAATTGAGCGTCCAAGCAGAAGCCATCACGCTCATTATGGGCGACACGGATAAAACGCCGGACGGCGGCTACTCCGCCGGCTTTCTTTACGGAGCAGTGAACCTGCGCAAAGTGGGAGCCTATACCTATCAGGCGCTGCTCGGGCTAGCCGCAGAAAAGCTCCGCGTTCCTGTCGCTACTCTCACGGTTACAGATGGCATCGTCTCCGGAGGCGGAAAGAGTATCCGCTACGGAGAACTTGTTCAGGACCAGCAGTTCGATCTGAAGATTCCAGTCTCTGGCGCGCCGGCAAAGGTCGACGCAACGTCGTGGAACGGTATAGCAGGGTTGGACGGTCTGACGGTGCTGGGCGACCCGCCGACGAAGCCCATAAGCCAGTACAAGGTGGTTGGCAAGTCTCACCCTATGCCGGGCATTCCGGGCAAGGTCACGGGGAAAACGCAGTGGAGCTGCGATGTCAATTTGCCCGGGATGCTTCACGCACGCATGGTCCGCCCGCCAACGCTGGGCTCGACGTTGATCTCCGCCGGCGCGGTGGACAAGGCGCGCTTCCCCAACGCGCAGGTGGTCAGCAAACAAAACCTGGTCGCAGTGCTCTCTCCCAATGAATGGGAGGCAGTGAGCGCTACCCGATCGGTTGCCTCCAGTACCAAGTGGAGCGAATGGTCGGGTCTGCCGGGCAGCGAACATCTGACCCAGGCACTGCGCGACTACAAGTGGGGTGCTCCGTCGGAAAGCAGGGGGAATGCCGCCGATGTCACTGCGGCTCTGGCGCATGCGTCCAAGACTCTCTCGGCAACCTATGAGCAGCCTTACATCAAACATGCCCCCATTGGTCCCTTTGTGGCGGTGGCCGATGTGCGGAGCGATGGCACAGCCACGGTGTGGACCCATTCTGCAAACTCGCAAGGCTTGCGGGCACAGATCGCCAATACGCTGAGCACACCGGTCGAAAAAGTAGTCGTCCGCTGGCTGGACCACGCCGGCCAGTTTGGGCGCACAACCTTCGGAGGTGACGGCGCGGAAGGGGACGCGGCGATCCTCTCGCAGTTGACCGGGAGGCCAGTGCGTGTGCAGTGGACTTTGCAGGAGGACCTGGCATGGTCGGCATCCTCGCCCGGCTGGGTGGAGGATATAAGCTGCGGCCTTGACGACCATGGCTGCGTGACCGGCCTGCGCAGCGCTTTCTACTCACCTCAATCGAATGACGCGCGGATTGTGGGCGCTCTTCTTGCCGGCATGCCTTGCAGCCAGCCTAAGCCGGGCTACTGGATTGCCACTGAGTGGCCGTACGACAAGATTCAATGCCGGCAGGAGCAAGTGTATGGGATGCCGAACCTGGGAGCAGATTCGCAGACACCCGGATTGCGCGGGCTCATCATGCGCACGCCCGGACAACGGCAGCAGAACTTCGCGCTCGAATCGCTGATCAACGAGGCGGCATCGAGCGCAGGGACCGATCCGATTGAGTTCCGGCTCTTGCACACGACCGACCAGCGGCTCATCGACATCATCCATGCCACGGCGAAGGCTGCCGCCTGGGAGCCACGTCCTTCGCCGCACCCGGGCACGCGCCGTACTGGAACCGAGCCCGTCACCGGCCGCGGAGTATCCATCATGGTCCGCCAGAACTCGTACTGGATGGGGATCGCCGAGGTGGTAGTGACTCCGGATACGGGCGCGATACAGGTGACAAAGTTCACTATTGGTGTCGACTGCGGCAAAGTCATCAACCCGCGGCAACTGGAACGCTGCATGAAGAGCGGCGTGGTCATGGGCGTCAGTGAAGCGCTCAAAGAGGAGGTCACCTTCGACACGGGAAAAATAACCAGCACCAGTTGGAACCGCTACAAGATCCTGACCATGGCAGAGATGCCAGAGATCAAGGCGGTGCAGATTTCGCGCGACGACAAAGGCTTCGGCGGGGGCTCTGAAGCCGCCAATGCGGTGTGTACGCCGGCAGTCGCCGCTGCCTTTTTCGATGCAACCGGAGTTCACCCGCGCAGAATCCCGCTGACTCCCGCGTATGTGACCAAGCTGCTGAAAGGCTAGAATTCCTGCGTGATCGGCCCTACTCTGCTAACTGGAAGATGCGAATCTGAACCAGCTTGCTGATGGTCAGGTCGTCAAATCCCCTGGCCTGCATGCGATGGATGAAGTCCGGCGTCACCTTGAAAATGCGCATCTGGATCAACTCATCGAGCGTTGGCTGGTAGCCCATGGCCCGAATCTGTTTCACTTCTTCCGGATTGACATGCTGCACGCGCAAGGCAATCAACTTGCCCGCATCCGGAGTCGGATAACCAAGCGCATTCAGGCTACGGATATAGTCAGGATCCACATGGAAAATACGCATGGCAATCAGGTTCCCAGAATCAAGGCCGCTCACGCCCGCAGACTGCAACGAGTGAACCCAGGCGATCCCAATGTCAAATAGCGTGTACGCCTGCAGCTTCTCTGCTTCAAGATCGCGGAATCCCATCTGCAGCATGCGATCGACAAACGCCGGATCGGGTATGAATGTAAAAGCACCGCTCATCCTGCCGTCATGTACCGCACCGGAGCAGGTGAGGGTGCCGGCTTCGGCGCGAATCCTCGCATCCAAATGTGCGCCTTCGTGCTGCAAATCGGCGAGCGCAAAGCCGGAAAACGCGCTCACCGGCTCCTGAGTCTGCGTGGAGGAACAGTTTCCGTTGCCTTCGCAGCCACTGCGCTCCAAGCGAAGATCCGCCTCGGTGCCATTCGAAGTGGCGGTGATGCTGCACGATCCCGTAAGCGTTCGAAGCTGCTCTTCCGCCTGCAAAAACAAGCAGGTGCATGCTGCCAGGAATACGAAAAGAACAACCCAGCCGGTCCTTGTCATTTCGCCTCCGAGTCCGAATCGCCCAACACGCCAGAGATGCGTAGTTGCACCAGTTTCTCGATCGATAGCGAATTAAAGCCATGACGCTTAGCGTCGGCGAGAAATGCATCGTCAATGTGGAAAATGCGGAGCTGAACCAACTGATCAAGCGTGACGTTCGGATACTGCTGTTTCGCGGTCCTGGCATACTCGGGAGTTACATTGTGAACACGCAATGCCACCAGCTTTTCCGGCGGAATTGCGTCGAAGCCGGCGGCCTTCATCGCAGCAACAAACTCCGGCGTGACCTTGAAGATGCGATAAGAAACCAGATCCTGGACGCTGCTTGGTTGCAGTCCCGCGGTGCGCAGCTCCGATACATACTCCGGAGTGACGCCCTGGACTTTCATAGCGATCAGTTCATCGGCGGTGGGTTTGCCGTAGCCCACCTTTGCCATCGCCTGCGCATATTCGGGAGTAATGCCCTGCACCTTCATGGCGACGTACTTGTCGATATCTACGTCGTAGCCGGCGGCGCGCATGGCATCGATATAGTCGGGCTTGTGTGCTGGGGCTTCGACAGTCGCAGCTTGTTCCGCATTTCCGCCGGAGCCTCCTGAACCAGATCCCGCACCTTCTCCCGTGCCCTTACCAGCACCTGGAGCGACCTCGGTTGCAATTGCAGCATCTTCGTTCCCAGCAGCCGGGGCTAATGCAACCTGGGCCAGTGGGAGAACCGGAGATGCAAGAGAGCTCTCGTGTAGGACGCTCGATACAACAGGGGCAGGCAGATCCATTACAGCCGGAGCAGGGATCGCGGGTGGCGCTGTTTGAGCCTGGGTATTCTTCCGCAATCCCGCGAAGAGGTGAGGCATGGGCAGCAGCACCAGCAGGAACACGGCACAAATCGCGGCCAGCGGTACGGGGACGAGTTCACGCGGACTCTTCTCGGCGTTTGCTTCACCCAGAATGCGCGCAATCCGCAGGCGGAGACCAGACCATGGCCTATGCCCGTCCAGGGCCATAGCCAGATTTAGCCGCTGATTGCGCCGCTCCTCAAGGCGCAGCAACGCGGTCGCATATACCAGAGGATCGGCGCACGATTGGACGGCCACATCGTCGCAGCAAAGCTCACGTTGCTGGCGCAGCCTGCCTCCAAGCCACCACACTGCTGGATGAAAGAAGAATAGGGTTTCGACCATGGTTTGAATCAGGTTCCAGAGATAATCAGCACGACGCACGTGTGCCAGCTCATGCGCGAGCACCGCCTCCAATTGCTCGGGACTCAGGGCCAACAGTGCAGACGCAGGCAGTATCACCAGCGACCGCACAATTCCGATAGCGAGCGGCCCTTGAATGTGTTGGGAAATATAGAGATCGACCTGTTGCGTAATCCCAAGCCGTTCGCACAGCCGGAGAAAGTTCGCGTATACGACTTCAGGAGCCTCTACGAGCGCGCTCCGGCGCAAGCGCTGAATCAGGCGCCATCCGCCGATCGTTCGCGTCGAAAGACACGCCACACCCAGCAACCACGCGACGTCGAGCCAGGGCAGGAATCGAGAGAGTTGGAGCAGTGCCGGCTGGGTTGTAGCGCCGGCTGTCTTCAGTCCCGCCAAGGGAGCAAGATCACTGGAGAGGTTCGATCCGATCGCCGCCATTGCGGAGGACGAAAAGGATGACGAGCCGGAGTCGCCGCGCGTCTCCTCATACGCAAACGTTGCCAGCGCGGTGACCATCATCAGGAGCAGGGTTCCCAGCGCCAACAGATAGCGGGTCTGACTCCGCGCCTTCGACAGCACAACATCGGTAAGCCAATAGACGAGCGCGATCGCTGCCGCCTGCCAGCAGAAATGCACCAGCGTCCATCCTAGAGACTCCAAATGATGATTCATCGCTTCTCCTGCTTCCGCTCAATTAATTTGCGAATTTCCTTTAGTTCGTCGCCGGTTGCCGGCTCCATCGTCAACGCGTGCATGGCTAGTTGCGTAGCGGAGCCAGAGAACAACCGCTCGCTCAAATCTCTTAAGAGCTGGCTCTGCGTATCTTCCTGGCTTGCGGTGGCGCGATACACATGGGCTCTGCCAACCTCGGTTCGTTGCACCAGACCCTTCTCAGTCATGATCTGCAGCAACTTCAACACCGTGGTGTACCCTAGCGCGCGTTCCTGGCTTACCGACTCATGAAGCTCGCGGACGGTAGCCGAGCCCTTGAGCCACAACACCCGAAGCAGCTCCAATTCCCCCTCGGTCGGCTTGGGTAAATTGCTTTGCCTGATCTTCATGGAGGAACCATATACGAAGTCCTTCGTAGCTGTCAACGAAGATCTTCGTAGATGGTATCCAGGCTGTGTGACCGCACTTAGCACCCGGGATTCTTTCGCCGGTATACTTCCCACATCTATCGCCGAGCGAGGTTCTAACCATGAGAAGACTGGCTTTCTTTCTATTGCTTGCCATACCAATGGCTGGTTCCGCCCAAAACAAGAAGCCGCCCACCACCCTTCGCGGCGTATTGCTGGAGCAACTGCACACCACCCACGACGTAGAAGATTGGTTTGTCCCAGCCAACGTTGCGGTGGCAGGCCTCACCGCCGAGCAGGCCAAATGGAGCCCCGGAAAAGGCAACCACTCCGTCGGCCAACTGGCCTACCATCTCTGGTTTTGGGATCAAAGCGCGCTGGCCCGCTTCAAAGGCGAGAAGGCCGCTCCCTTCGACGGAAACAACAACGAGACTTTCGACAATTTCACCTCTGCCCAATGGGACGACCTGGTGAAGAAGCTCAACCAGGTAATGACCGACTGGGAAAAGGCCGTCGAAACAGCCGATGACCAGAAGCTGGCCGAGAAAGCATCCCTCGTCGCCCATGTGGGAGCACATAACGCTTACCACATTGGCCAGATTCTTTACGTCCGCAAGCTGCAAGGTGTCTGGGATCCCAGCAAGGGTGTGAAGTAGGCCAACGGAGACGAGGCATCTGTTCCGACAGAAGAGAGAAAAGGCGGCCATGTCGAAGACCGGGACAAGCATCACACGCAGAGCTTTGTTAAAGAAGGCCACAGTGCCTGCAGCGGGCGCTGTACTGCTTCATCAAAAAAGTTGGGCCCAGAATCCCGGAGGTACGCACGCTGCAGAGTCACGCCTTCATCTGCCAGTCCTCTCGCAACCTGACTTGGCGTTTGCATTTACCGGGGACGCCGAGCCGGACCGATACAACTTGTCGCGAGCAGGCAGTGGGTGGACCGGGAGCAGCCAGGCCGCCGGCGTGCGTGTCGACTTTCTTCCCGGGGCACGGCAGGCGGAAGTCTCGCTCGAGTCTCCCACTCTCCCCGTGCAGCGGATTCATCTTCGCTGGAAGGGTCAATTCCCTGCTGACGTTCTTGCTCTCGGCGACGCCTGGGAGAGGAGCTATGGCGATCTTGCGTGGCGGCCATTGCAGGCGGAACGTGCGCTGCCTTGGTACGCGATGCTCCACTCGAAGGAACAAACCGTCGGCATGGGCGTCAAGACGGGGGCCGCATCCTTCGCTTTCTGGCAGGTGGACCCCTCGGGGATATCGCTCTGGCTCGACGTCCGCAATGGAAGCAATGGCGTGCAGTTGGGCGACCGTAAACTGCAAATGGCTACGATCGTGACACACATCGGTGGGGGGGGAGAAAGCGCCTTCACCGCCACGCAACGCTTGTGCCGTGCGATGACCGAGGGAACGAAGATTCCCGGCAAACGGGGTGTCACTTCCGTCGATGTGATTTACGGAAGCAACGACTGGTATTACGCCTACGGCAAAAATACGCCAGAGGGAATTCTGCGCGATGCAGACCTGGTAAGGTCTCTCGCGCCGGCGACAGGCGACAAGCCATTTACCGTTATTGACGATGGATATCAGGATAAGTCTCGTTTCCCCAGCCTGCAAAAACTGGCTGCAGAGATCCGCAGCCGTGAGGTCATCCCTGGGATCTGGATCCGGCCTTTACGCGCTGCGGCGAACACCAGCAGCACACTCCTGCTCCCGGCCGAACGCTGGAAGGGACCCAGCAGCGAGCAGCCCCCTCTGGCATACGATCCGACCATTCCAGAAGCGCTCGAAGCCGCCGCGGCAGTGGCAGGGGAGGCGTGCGCATGGGGCTTTGACCTGATCAAGCATGACTTCACCACCTTCGAACTGCTGGGCCAGTGGGGCAGCCAAATGGGGGCTTCCCCGACCCAAGGGAATTGGCATTTCAACGATCGCACGCTCACCAACGCTGAAATCGTAACCGTGTTATATCGGCGTCTGCGTGCAAGCTGCGGAGAAGAGCGCGTCATCCTTGGCTGCAACACCGTCGGCCACCTGTCGGTGGGAATATTCGATGCCTCGCGTACCGGGGACGACGTCAGCGGAAAAGAGTGGGAGAGGACCCGCCGCCTGGGCGTTAACACACTCGCCTTTCGCATGCCGCAGCACAAGGTGTTTTACTCGCTCGATGCCGACTGTGTCCCCCTCACCCCAGACGTGCCCTGGTCCATGAGCCGGCAATGGCTAGAGGTGGTGGCAAATAGCGGCAGCGTACTGCTGGTCTCACCCGATCCCAGGGCAATCGGCAAGCCGCAGCGAGACGCCCTACGCGAAGCGTTTGCACGCTGCGTTCATAAGCCCAGCAGTGAACCCCTGGATTGGATCGAAACCCGTACGCCCCATACCTGGCGCTCTTCAGCTCAACCGTCCAACTACGACTGGATATTGGAAGAAGGAGAGAGTCCGTTTCCTATCGGAATACAGCGCGGACCTGATTAGGATCGGCGAATGATATCCGGTCAGATTTTGCCCGTGGGCCGGAGCGAAAGGTCGCGGTGTGCGTGAAGCAACCGGTCGTGAGCAGGTTTCTGTTGGCGTCATAGTTGACGACGACGCCGGCCACCCGCGGAGCGGCCACCGCCCAGCCTAAGCTTGGACGCAGCAGGATCGCAGCGTCTGCTGTCTTTGCCACCGTGGAGAGAAACTGCCGTCTTGAGCCGCCGGTCTGAAACTCCATCAAAGGTCCTCCATCAACGTTTCAGCTGCGCTCTGAGCCGGGGGTAACCACATAGGGAGTTGCTTTCATGGCAGCACCTATGCCCTCGAAACCTCGATCGATAAGGTTCAGAAATACGAATCTCACCTCCCTGCTGCTTCTTCCCTTACGCTGTAGACGAAGCGCTTCAGCATATGCCGCGCTCCACGTCGCCATAAGCAATGAGGCAAACAGATGTGCCTCTGGATCAGGATGAGGCCGGCCAACAGCATCCGCAAGCATCTTTGCGCAATCCCTTACAAACTCATCACGCAGCTCGCGTATGCGCGCTGACAATGCGGGGCTCTGCATAACCGTGTGACAAAAACGCGCTGTGCCAGACGTAAACTTGGCGAAGGGATGCTTCTGTTTCAGAAGTCGATGGGCCAGGTTTTGCATCGCGACCGCTGGCGACTCATTCTGGGAACGTTGCGCGAGCGCTTCACGAAACATCTCCCTACCTTCGTCTTCACGATCGAAAAACAGGTCCTCCTTGCGTGGAAAGTAATTAAACACGGTCATTTTCGCAACGTTGGCCGCTTCAGCGATCTCGGAAACAGTTACGTTGTCAAAGCCACGTTCCAAAAACAAACCAGTGGCTATATCAGATATGGCTTGCCTGGTTGCCAGTTTTTTGCGTTCCCGCAAACCTTTTTCGCTGGGCATTCATAAAAGTATACCGATAATAAATTTGTACCGAGTACAAATCTTGTACAATTCACTCGTTATGGTTAATGGAACAGCGGATGTCGTCATTGTCGGGGCTGGCCCGACCGGTCTAATGCTGGCTATCGAAATTGTCCTCGGTGGCGCTACGGTAATTGTTCTCGATCGTTTAGCCGAACCGGATGAGACGATCAAAGCCGGTTCGATCGGCGCGCTCGGCGCCGAAGCACTCGAGCGTCGCGGCATGGGGCCCGCAATTGAAGCAGAGGAGCGCGTCGTTACCGAGGCGATGGCCGCGATGATGAAGTCGAGCGGCTCACCTACCGGTCCACCGCCCTGGCAAAAGATTGGTGGCCATTTCGCGGGGTTGTTTCTCATTGATCAGACGCGCCAACGGGAACCGGAACGGAGACTGCGTGGTGTAAGACAGCAGGCTCTCGAAAGAATGCTCGGCGAACGTGCGCTGGAAGTTGGCATCGAGGTAAAACGGGGATGGGAGGTCACTGATTTTTCCGAACATGCCGAAGGAATCACGGTGAAGGGCCGCAGTTCGAGCGAAGCCTTAAGTGTGAATTGCACTTTCCTGGTGGGATGTGACGGCGGACGCAGCATGATACGAAAACGTGCTGGGTTCGACTTTCCGGGTACTGACCCTACCCTTACGGGACACCAGGCGATGGTTAACCTTGATCATCCCGAGCGTCTCTTGCCTCTCGGCTGGCGCAGAACAGCAAAGGGCATGCTCGCTTATGGCCCGGGACCTGGCCGCGTATTCACTGTGGAGTTCGACGGGCCTCCCGCAGATCGTGAGACAGCCGTTACGATCGAAGAGGTGCAATGCAGTCTGCGCAACGTCAGTGGCGCGGATGTAACAGTGACAGGTATGCTGTCTGCCACGCGGTTTACTGACAATGCCAGGCAAGTTTCTGCCTATCGCAAAGGCCGTGTGCTCCTGGCAGGTGACGCGGCCCACGTGCATTCCCCATTTGGAGGCCAGGGCCTGAATCTTGGTCTTCTCGACGCAGTCAATCTGGGTTGGAAACTTGTTGCTGTCGTACGCGGGACACTTCCGGAAGAAGTGCTTGATACATACACTGCAGAACGTCATCCAGTTGGCGCACGCGTTCTAGCCAACACTCGTGCGCAAGTTGCACTCATGCGGCCGGATGCCCTGACAACGGAACTTCGGGAAGTTGTTGCGGGCCTCATGAAGACGGACGACGGAAATCGTTTCTTCGGAGAGATGATGAGCGGCATCACAACCCGCTACGATCTTGGTGATGAGCATCCGCTGGTGGGCAGGTTGTGTGGCAATCTCACCCTCTCTATCAACGGCGCCGAAACAAAGTTGTTCACGCTGATGCTGCAGGGGAATGGATTGCTCATCGACGCAACAAATGGAACTGTGTCAAGAATCGCAGAGGGATGGGCATCTCGCGTCCATTGCGTTCAGGTTCGAGGAAGGAACAACAATGCTGCTTCGTCCCGACGCTTGTATTGCCTGGGTGGGCGATGGCAATCATCACAATGGGCTTGAACCTACCCTCAGACAATGGTTTGGAGATCCTGGGGCCGAGACTGCATTGAACTGATCGCGGCATACGCCGTAGCTGCCTATTCGGCTCGCAGAGCCATCTGGGCCATGGCGTTACTGCTCCTAAGCTCGTGTTTGCTCCAGACCCGGAATTTACAGCCGAGGCACGTCGCAAGCGGTTGCAAGGTGTGGTGGTGGTAGCCTTGACAGTCGATGTCGCAGGAAACACTCAAGACGTTCGCGTTGCCCGTTCCATGGCGGAGGACGTAAGCAAGAAGGATAAGCAGACCGCGGTGGGCCTTGACGAAAAGGCAGTGGAGGCTGTGACGCAATATAGGTTTCAGGCGGGACAGTTTCAGGGGAAGCCGGTTCCGGTGGAGATTGAGGTCAATGTAAATTGTCGAAATCTACCGAACCCCACGGAACCCCGTAGAAATAGGACGGGGGCCCCACATTCTAATCGGGTTCGATTTACTTTGAGGAGCGTTCATGCGCCGGATCATTGCTACCTTTGTCTCCGCTCTCGCCGTTGCAACAGCCTGCGCACAAAGCGGCGTTCCCGCAAAAGAGTTGCCGGGATTCCAGGCGATCCAGCAATCCGACCTGCGCCGCGATTTGACTTACATCAGCTCGAACGAGCTTGGCGGCCGCTTGAGCCTCCAGCCTGGAGATGAACTCGCTACCCGCTGGATTGCCAGCCAGTTCGCTAAAGCCGGCCTACAGGCGCCGGTGAAAGAGGCGGACGGCAAGCTCGGCTATCTGCAGCCCTTCACACTCATTGAGTATCACCCCGATCGTGATGCTTCTTCCCTGACGCTCACGCGTGCCGGCAAGACGACGGTCTGGCGTACCCCCGAGGTGGTGGGGGCTTACAAGCATGCGGTGGATCTTACCGCGCCCGTCCTCTTTGCCGGCTTCGGCATCACCGCGCCGGAGCTTGGCTACGATGACTACTCCACCATCGATGCCCGCGGCAAAATCGTGCTTATCTTTGACCATGAGCCGCAGGAGGATGATCCCCGCTCGATTTTCAACGGAACCGGAAACACGCGCTACGCCACCGCCCGGGTGAAGGTCATGAATGCGCAGGCTCATGGGGCCGTGGCTGTCGTGATCGTGGCTGAACCAAACCGCAAGCACCTTACCACCGCGGAGCGCGTTGCGCGCATCGGCTCCAGCGCCGTGCGGCCCGTGCCCTTGCCGCTCCAGGCCATCCGGGATGACGAGGTGCATATCCCATCGGCAATGGTGCTGGATGCTGTGGCTGCTGAGCTGTTCGCGAGCGCGGGTATCACTCCGAGCGCTGCGCAAACAGCAATCGATCGCGACCTTAAACCGCAATCACGACCTTTGTCAGACACCACGCTTAGCCTCCACTTGCGCAACAGCTCGGAGCGCACCGGGGTTACGAACAACGTGGCGGCTCTGCTGCCGGGTAGCGATCCGCGGCTAGCGCCCGAAACTATCCTGATCACGGCGCACCATGATCACGATGGCATGGCTGCGTGCGCTGACCCTGCGCATCCGCCCACCAGCACACCCCCCGACCCGCATCCGTGCCCGCAGATATGGCATGGCGCGGATGACAACGGTTCAGGCACCGTAGGCGTGGTCGAGTTGGCGCGCGCCTTCGCCGCTAACCCCACCAAGCCTAAGCGATCGATCCTATTTGTCGTCTTCGCCAGCGAGGAGCGCGGCCTTCTTGGCGCTTATTGGATGGCCGCCCATCCCCTGCGTCCGCTCGCCACCACGCGCGCGCAGATCAACTTCGACATGATCGGCCGGGACGAGGCGCCCAGCCCGCAAACTGACGGACTCATCAAGATCCCAGGCGATACCACCAACCGGCTCAACCTGATCGGCGCCCTCTACTCGCCTGATTATGACCGGACAGTCAAGGAGCAGAACAAGCTAGTTGGCCTGACGCTCGATGACCGGTTCGACCACGAGTCCGCCCTGAACGTGTTCTTCCGCTCCGACCAGTTCCCTTTCGTGCTGCATAACATCCCGGCCTTCTGGTGGTTCACCGGGTTCCATCCCGACTATCACCACACAACCGATACAGTCGACAAGATCGATTTCTCAAAGATGCAGAAGATACTCGATCTCGCATATCTCGCCGCCTGGCGGTTCGCCACCGAGCCTACACCACCGCGGTTTGTACCTAATCCATCGGGTGGTGGTAAGTAGTGTGAAAAGCCGCCCTATCGCTGCTGACTTACGACGACTTTGCCCGCTGAAACGTTCTGCGAATCTTCATGAGCTCGTAGAAAGCGGTAAAGAAATCGAGAGGTCCTACCTTTGAACCGGCAACATCCTCCCAACGCGGCAATGGGCTCTCGTAGATCACTTCGTCGGCGAAGGAAGCGTCCTTTTTATGTAATGCCATAAATCGGGCGATGATCTCGACGTCAAAGATCCAGCGCGATTGAAAGGGCGTAGCGAGAATCGATTTCAATTCAGGGGTAATGCGGAAGAGTTTTGCGCCACACTGCGTATCGTAAATCGGCAGCCCCAGCATGATCGAAACAGCAGTAGCGAAGCAGCGCCCGAGGTAATGGCGGATGGCTCGTCTATGAACGAAGTGGCCGAGAAGACGCACCCGGGAACCGAAGATCATTTCGAGCTTAGGATTTCCAATCAAGCGGTTCAGCAAATGGGGAATGACAGTCAACGGCGTAGCCAGGTCCGCATCCCAGAACCCGGTGACAGCAACTCCTTCGCGAGCAATGGCAGCCAGCATACCGCAGCGTACCGCCTCCGCCTTACCGCTGTTCGGTTGCTTATCCAGTACCTCAATACGGTTGGGATGTTTCGCGCGCAATGCCTCGAGCACGCTCAGGGTTGCGTCACGGCTGCCATCGTTGACAAATAAGAAGTCCACCTGCGGGTCTTCCGCGAGGAACTCGGAAAAGCGGAGGGGCTGCAGGCGTGCTGCTTCGTTATAACAAGGAACCACCACTACACACCGTGCTGCGGGAGCTATGCCAGCGGCACCGCTCCCGATTTGTGTGTCCATCCAGAAACCTCAAGAAAGCGCGGAGTCTTGTACCTGGCAGCTCGCTCAAATCCTGCCTTCAGTCGCTGAAGTGATCTTATTACGACGGGAACGAACAAGCTGTCGAGTGGGATGGCTGTAAAATCTGTTGCCAGGGGTCGATCAAAACATTGAAGTTTACACGTCGAACCTCAATTGAGACGGTCGCGACTCCCCAGCGGATTGGAGACGATCTGTCCGGAAGCTGCTGGTGAGATCGTGCGCAAATCCGCTTGCCCTAAGTCGCGACAGAGGTCCAAGTGACGATGCGTGCGTTCGCGGTTATCATCTTTCTCGCCCTTCTCTCCAGCTCGGTGCGTGCGCAGTCCGCTGATAACCCACCGGCATTTGAGGCCGCTGATGTCCATGTGAGTCCTCATCGCATGTTTCCCTTCTCCGAAGGGGGGATCGTTAGCGGCGACCGTTATATGTTTCGGCAGGCGACGATGGTAGATCTGATCGCCGCCGCGTACGGCGTGGACCCCACGAATGTACAAGGAGGACCCATCTGGCTGGAGACCGATCGCTTCGATGTAATTGCCAAAATCCCGGCCACAACCACGCCGGCGACGGCCAAGCTCATGCTCCGGACTTTGTTGAAGGATAGGTTCCAGCTCGTGATGCATAACGGTAGTAAGCCTTTGCCGGCTTTCGTGCTCACGACGGGTAAAGGCAAGCCGAAGATGACGGAAACGGAGGGCTCTGGCGATGCCGATTGCAAATATGTCGATCAGAAACCCGCTCCCGGTACGGTGCCGTCCATTGTATTTTCCTGTCACCACACGACCATGGAGGAGTTTGCGCGCAATGTGCACGAGTGGGCTGGGGGTTACTTAACCGACCCCGTGGTGGACTCCACCGGCCTGAAAGGATCCTGGGATTTTGATATCAGATGGACGCCGAAGATGCTGCTGCAAAAAGCCGGCCCGGACGGTATCTCTATCTTCGACGCTGTCGATAAACAATTAGGATTGAGGCTGGAACGTCAAACGGCTCCCAGACCTGTGCTCATCGTCGACAGCGTGAGTCAGCAGCCGACACCCAATCTGCCGAACCTGGTAAAAATTCTTCCTCCGCAGCCCCCACCGCAGTTTGATGTCGCAACCATCAAACCGGCCAAGCCGGACTCGGAGATGAACGCGGGTATCAACAGCGGTCAACTCAAAGTGGAAGGCATGACGCTCAGATTTCTCATCACCTTTGCCTGGGATCTGAACCCCAACGATGAGGAAGTGCTGGTAGGCGCACCCAAATGGCTCGATGTGGATCGCTTCGACATCCTCGCCAAGGTGATCAACGACGCTCCGGGCAGCGCCGGTGCAAATGCCCCGCGGATTGACATCGAAGACCTTCGCCCGATGTTACAAGCGCTCCTGGCGGACCGCTTCAAGCTGCAGGCACACATGGAGAACCGACCCATCTCCGCGTATACCCTAGTTGCGGTAAATCCGAAGCTTAGAAAAGCGGATCCCTTGAGCCGGACGCGATGCATTGAAGGGCCGAGCCCGGATGGAAAGGATCCAAGGACCGTAAACCCGACGCTCAACCGGCTGGTTTCCTGCCAGAACATGACCATGGCGCAGATTGGAGATGAGTTGCAGAGGATCGCAAATGGATATATCTATACTTCGGTCTTAGATGCCACGAAGATCAAAGGCTCATGGGACTTTACCCTGAGCTTTAGTTCCGCCGATCTGACTAAGGGTGGCGGAGGGGGTGGTGGTGCAGGCTCTCCGTCGGGTGCATCCGCAACAGCTTCGGACCCAAACGGAGCGCTCACGTTGTTTGACGCCGTCAGCAAGCAACTGGGACTGAAGTTGGAGAAGCAGAGGCGTCCCGCGCCCGTGCTGGTGATCGATCACATAGACGAAAAACCAACCGAAAATTAGAATTATGTACCCGTCGTTTGCCAGGGCAAGGGCACAGACTGAGCCGGGATTCTATCCCCAGCCGGCGTTCTCACGCAGAGACACTAAGACCGACTCGGGGGACCCCTACCTTAGGAACACAGGCATTTTCAAGCAAAATCCCGACAAAAAGCACCTCGCAGCGGGGCAGCACACCCACTTTCATGCTCGATTGTTCTTGAGGAGCCCTTCCAGGGGGTTATTGTAGTCGGATAGGGAAAAACGGGGAGGTTTCCAACTTACCCCGGGTAGCCAGGCGGTCCGCTTAGAACGCTTTGATTTTTTGGAGTCATCATGTCTACGCAAGCATTGGCAATACAGGCTAAAGAACTCTTTCACTATCTTTTTGAGCAAGCATCGCTGGGAATCGCGGTAGAGGATCTCGATGGGACGATCCTGCTCGCCAACCCGGCGCTTTGTTCCATGCTGGGCTACGCACAGAACGAACTGTGCGGCATGAATTGTTCGCAATTTGCCCATGGGGAAGATTCAAAGGACGATTGGGCTCTCTTTCTACAACTCCGTGCAGGCATCATCGATCGGTACTCGCTGGAAAAACGCTATGTGAGAAAAGACGGCAGTAAGATGTGGGGACGTCTGAATGTCTCTCTTTTGAATAGTGGCGATGGAGGAGCCCCGCTGGTCTTTGCCTTCCTGGAAAACATCACTGAACGGAGGCAGACAGAAGATGCGTTGCGAGACAGCGAGCAGCGGTTCCGTTTGGCGGCTCACGCCGGAAAGATGTTCTCCTATGAGTGGGATGCCGCCACGGACGTGATCATGCGCTCGGGAGACTATGCCGAGATGCTGTGCACCGATAAGGTGGAGCAACTTACCACTGGTCAACAGATAGCAGCAAAGATTCACGTGGACGACCGGGAAAAAGTTTTGGCCGCGGATGCTGCCCTTAGCGTTGAAAAGCCCGACCTTCGAGTCAGCCATCGCATGCAAAGTCCGGACGGCGCGATGATTTGGGTAGAGAGAACCGGTCGCGCGCACTTCAACGAACAAGGCAAAATCCTACGTATTGTAGGCATGGTAACGGATATCACGGAGCGCAAACTGGCGGAGGCGGCGCTTGCGGACGTGAGCCGCAGGTTAATTGAGGCCCAGGAGCAGGAGCGCAACCGAATCGCAAGAGAGCTTCACGACGATATTGGTCAACGTCTCGCACTGTTGGCCGTCGAGTTAGACCAACTCCTTCAGGGCACCCCCAATTTGCCTGAAATCCGCCGCCGTGTAGGCGAAATACAGAAGCAGACCAGCGAGATCGCCAGCGATACCCAAAGCTTGTCCCATGAGCTGCACTCGACAAAACTGGAATATCTGGGCCCAGTTGTTGCCATGCGAAGCCTCTGCCAGGAACTGGAGGATCAAACAAAGGTAGAGATTGACTTCAAGAGCCGGGACTTGCCCAGCCCCTTGCCACCGGAAATTTCTCTTTGCCTTTTCCGAGTCCTTCAAGAGGCTCTACACAATTCGGTAAAGCACAGTGGGGCACGGCACATCCAGGTGGGATTGTGGGGAACGCTGGACGAGATTCATCTTGTGGTCAGTGACCCTGGAGTAGGCTTTGACAGCCAAGCCGCAAAAGCGAGTCGAGGGCTTGGCCTGATTAGCATGGAGGAGCGGCTGAGGCTTCTGCGCGGAACCATTTCCGTCGAATCGGAACCCATGCGAGGGACAACCATACGCGCCCGCGTGCCCCTCAGTTCGAGAAGCTGATCCATGTGGGCTGGCGGTAAGAGCAGCGAAAATCCGAAACCCCGACTAGTGGTTTACGGAACCAACGGATGAGTGTTCTGCACAGATTCTCTCGTAGATGTGGCTTTCCTGTTCGCGTTGGAAGCTGTTCAATACATACCCGCACAGAACATCTACGTTGCAGGTCTTGGCTATCTCGTCTGTGAGTCGTTCGACCTGAACCGCCGCATCCACCTTCCCTTGCGCCCACAACGTAGGGGAAAACTCCCCACAAGCTGCCACTCGGGAATGTTCCCCGGTCGCCATCTTGGCCACGGAAGAGACTAGATCACCAAAGATCTTGAGGAATCGGACGGGGTCAGGGAGATCATTCACCATGAAGGTGGAGAGGGCTTCATCAACATCCAAAGAGAGATAGAACCCTTGTTCCATGGCAGCTAGAGCGTCCACGCCGCGTGCCAGCAATCTCTCGAGAATACGCTGCCGGTGTGCCGCGGTGGCAACCGCGATCACCGGATTTCCGGCCTTTAAAGCAGCTTCTATGAAACCAGTAAGGCCGGATAGAAATGCTGCGTCGTCAGCATAGAACTGAACTTCATGGCTGTGAGTGATCTCCGCCTCTCCCGGCATTTGCGACGGGAGAACTTCCTGGGGGAGAAGCCGCGTTTGAGCTTGTGCGCCGGTAGCGGGGGTCCAGTGATAACCGGTTAGTCCCTTGCTGACAAACTGCCTACCCTGACAAACTGCCTCGACCGAGGCTAACAGCTCGCTCCCGGCATGTGCTTTTACAACGTAGCCCAATGCTCCTGCGCGGAAAGCTTCTTCTGCCACATAAACGGAATCTTCCTGACTCATGAAGAGTATTTTGCATTTAGGAGAGAGCTTGCTGATTCGTCGAGCCACTTCAATCCCACTGAGTGTGGGAAGCCCGATGTCGAGAACCATCAAATCCGGTTGCAGCTCCTCGGCTTTGCGAACCGCTTCTAATCCATCTGAAGCTTCACCGATCACCTGCAAATCCGGCCTTCTACCCAGAGTAGAACGCACGAATTTCCGGAACGGTTCGTAGTCGTCGACAATGAAAACCCGGACTATTGGCGTTTCCAAGTACCCTCCGCCTCCTCACTGTTCGAAACCCAACTCGCTTTGAGTGTAGTTTGAACTTTATAAGGATTTCATAGCGAACTGGTTCGGTCGTTGCGCTGGAGCAAACTCCGATTATAGTGCCGAATCGCGGGGAAGACGCGACCATATCTTCGCCCCAGCCAGGTTCGAGAGCAAGCCAAACCGCACCGGCCTTCCATGCCCTCAGACCACCGGACTCTGCAGTATAAGGGCAAGGGCGTGCAGACGATTGGCGTCCGCTGTGTTCTTGGCAATAGATGCCTCGGTCTCGACAGAAGTTGCCATTCCATGCAGCTTGGCCAGGTCTTTCTTGCCCAGATGCGATGCCTGCGCACGCGCGATTGCCTTGTTGAGATCGGCAATCCGCTTCGCGGGCAGCCCCTGCGAGCGCCCTAGCTGGTCCAGGTAAGCGCGGGCCACGACGAGTTGGGATGGCCATGTAATTTTTTGCTGGTTCTGCACGTTGAGCTCGCCGAATTGGACGAGGTTGGCCGCATCGATCTCGTTCTGCGTCAGAAATTTGCTGGGCACCAGCTTAAACACGTCGATTCCGCGGGCGATCTCCGACCCGTAGATATAGCCGTTGTACCAATACGCAGACCAGTCTCCACCTAAAACAACAGTTTTGGCATCGATGGGTCCGCGATCGAAATAGGCAATCTCGTACGGATGCGCGGTGTCGGTGAAGTCCAACACCGAAATACCGCCTTGATACCAAGCCTGGACTTCGATGTCGCGTCCGGGGATTGGTACCAGCGATCCGTTATGCGCAACGCAATTTTCCGTTTCTGTTTGAGCGGCGGGCATCTTGTAGTAGCTGGCCAGCGAAAGTTTGTCGTCTTTCAGGTTGAAGATGGCATCCGCTCCCCATTTGTTGGGGTCCGTCGCACGACAGCGCGGCTGCAGGCCGCCGCCCCACTCGTCGGTGAAAACCACCTTGGTTCCGTCGTTGGAAAACGAGGCCGAGTGCCAGTAGGAATAGTTCGGATCATTGACCGCGTCTACACGCTTTGGATGGACCGGATCTTTGATATCCAGCAAGAGGCCGTTTCCGGAGCAGGCACCAGCCGCGAGGCCGATGGCCGAGTACGCGGTGATGTCATGGCATTGGTTGGTATCCGCCGGCTTCTCCGCTCCCTTGCCATGGCTTCCGCCGTTGTTCAGCCCGTTTAAGGCGCCGCTGCGCGCATCGATAAATACCCGCGGGCTGGAAACCACCTTAGCTTGTTCCGGCGCGGCCACTGGGACCTTGATCACGTCGATACGGAATAGCGAGGTGTTGGGGTCTTTATCGGGAGCCTCGTCCGAGCAGCCCGCAAGCTCGGCTGACGGCCGCACAAACGACGTTCCCGAGACATAGAGGTAGACATTATCTTTGTCGTTGGGATCGAGAACCAGCGTATGCGTGTGTGACCCGCGGCAGGTTTGCACAGCCGCCACTTGCTTCGGGTTCCTGATATCCGAAATGTCGAAAATCCTCACCCCGCGAAAGCGGTCCGGGCTAGCAGCCGGCACCCGGTGGTCTTTTTCATGTCCAGGCTCGGGCGGAGGCATCGGGGGAAACCCCTGTGTCCCGCAGTCCAGCCGGCCATTGGGCATTTCGACCGACATAAACAGCAGGTTCCTATACACAGACACATCGCCCTGGCCACCGGGACAAACCAGCGAGGTCAGCAACGATATCTTCGCAGGGTTCGAAATATCGTAGAAGTTCACGCCGTAGAAGTTGCCCTGGAAGAGGTGTGTTCCCTGAAATGCAAAATCAGAGTTCGAAAAAGCAAGCTGCGCGATGACCAACTGCATGGGTTTCGGAAGTCTGGCTTTGTTCACACCAAGAGTATCGAGAGTCTTCTGAACCACTGGATCGTCTGGTTGCGTGGCCGGCAACTGAAAGGCGTCGGCTTTCTTCAGGAATGCGATGTGTTCCAGGCCCATCGCCGCCTCGCCCGCGTCGTAAAGTCCGGGCTTGAGCCCGACGCGGGGATCGTTCATTGTGGAACCTGTCATCCCCGGGGGTAGCGGCGGGGTGGGTTGCGGAGCGAACGGGTCTTCTTCTTCCGCGGGAGCAGCCGGCTTCGCTGCCGGAGCGGTGGGCGCCTGTGCTTTCAAGCTAACGATTGTGGGGTCAAATAAAGCCAGGGCAAAAGCCGCAGCCACCAAACGGAAAGCGAGAGCCTGCGTGCGGTTCATCGTTTCTCCTTCAACATTTCTTCCATAATGTTTATCTCCGCCCGCTGGGTGTTATCCGCATCCGTGGCAAAGTCGAACAGGTCAGCGTCCTCACCCGCACCGGGGGTATCGAACAACTGCTTCACCATCACCAACGCTCCCTTGTGGTGCTGTATCATCCCGGTCAAAAATTGCCGGTCAAATTCGGCCCCTTTAGCCTGCTGTAACGTCATTCATCTGCTCCGGGGTAAGCATTCCCGGCATAGAGGGCATCGGCTTACCGCTCATATCCATGTCTGGCATACCGGGCATGGCCATCGACACAGGCGCGCCACGCGCAACCAGCCAGCGCTTCATGAACTTGATCTCGTCGGTTTGTGAAACGCTGATGCGTGCACCGAGAGCGCGCACCTCTTTGTTCTGCGTGCGCGATGGAATCAGCGCGGTCATCTCCACCGCTTGCGAATGATGCATAATCATGCCCTGCATGAACTCTATGTCGGCCGGCGAGCGTGGTGGCGCCACCGCAGAGGTGGAAGGCGGGAGCTTCTTGCTTGGGGCTCCAGGCGCGCCCGGCTCCACCACCGAGACCGAGCCTGAAGCCGCCTGTTGAGCGTAGGCCGCGGTAGCCGCGCCCCCGCAAAGCAGGGCAACGATCGTGTACTCAAAGCAAGTTAGAACCAAGATCAGAACAGGGATCAGAACCGGGACTCCGAAGATGCGCGATCCCCCGTTACGACGTCCAAGATCAACGCTCCATTTCCTCATTCGGGCGGGCATATTCGCTGCTCACACCGTATCACGGCGCCCTGTCTGTGTAATCGGCGTAGGAGACGGCCCGTCATCACGACGCCTTCACCGGCTCGCCCTTCAGGAAGGCCGCGATATGTTCGTTGAGAAATTTTTCGTCCGCCGGGCTCGCCCCAGCGCCGGCCGGGTGTCCCCACAATGAAGGGATGGGCAGTAAGGTGCAGTGTGGGATAAGGGGCGCTTCATAGCGAGCATCGGCGACGGGGAAATACAGGTCGGTCGCCGACGGCATGTAGAGGACCTGTGCCTTGATCGATCCCAACGCCTTCCCCACATCTCCGCCGAAGCCGGGCGTGGCGCCGACGTCGTGTTGTTCCCAGGTGTGCATCTGCAGGATGAGGTTGTTCGCGTCTGCTCCGGGTATGAAGTTCGTCTTGTAATGATCGACCACCTGCGCGAAGGTGGTTCCTGCAGGCTCCTCGGACTTCCATAACTCCTCGCGCCACCACTCTTGCGAAAAGAGCCACGCAGTCCATACCAGCGAAAATGCCTGGATTCCCTTCACCGGTTCCTGCTTGTAGTCCCCGCCCTGGAAGGCCTCGTCCGTGGTCAGCGCTGTGATCTCGCTCTCCAGGCGGACGATACCGTGGCCGTAGGTTTTGGCCGTGCCCGAGGTGGCGACGATGCGGTCCATGTAATCGGGGTAAGAGACGGCCCATTGGAAGGCCTGCTGCGCTCCCATGGAGAATCCGATGACGGCTGCCAGGTGCCGAACCCCGAGTTCCCCGGTCAAAAGTTGATGCACTGCTTCCACATTGTCCCGGATCGTGGTGACAGGAAAGCGTGGTCCATGGAACGGCTCCGGCGTGTTGCTGGGCGACGATGAGCGCCCATTGCCAAACAGTTCTGAGGTAATCAGGAACTGATGCGCGGGGTCCAGGGCCTTTCCTGGCCCAATCAGCCAGTCATATCCGCGCATATCCGCCATGTAGTGCGAAGGCAGAAGGATGGCGTTGTCTCCCGCAGCGTTCAGGTGTCCGTAGGTGCCGTAGACCACCTTCGCCTCCGGTAGCGTGACCCCGCTCTCGGTATGAAAGTTGTGAATAACGAACGTGTGCTCGACCGGCTCAGATTTCGCTGGTCTCGTCTGCGCATACGTTGCCAGCGAACAGGATGCTATAAAAATCCAGGCAAAACGCTTCATGCGTGGTCGTCTCCGGGGGTTAGGGCAATGGCGGAAAGAGCGGCGGATCTTTGCGCTGCCCGGTGGTTTGCTCGAAATCGTATGCGTAGCGAATCAGCGTCGACTCGCTGAACGCGGGCCCGAGAAATGTCAGTCCCGCCGGCAGCATGCCGTGGGTAAAGCCCATGGGAACGCTGATGGCGGGAAATCCGGTCTGCGGTGAGAGCACCTGGCTGTTATCCCCCGCCGGACTCGTCACATCGCCCACCTTACGTGGTGGATTACTCCAGGTGGGATACACGATGGCGTCGAGATGATCCGTCGCCATGGCCTTGAGCAGCGCGTCGCGAAACGCGATCTTTGGCGGATCGTGGTAGACGTCGGGACAGGGTGTGCGGCGATCGTCGGGTTTCGGGGGAGCCACCGCAGCGCGGATCTCCTCTTCGATGTAAGGCAGGTACAGACCCGAATCCACGATGGAAGCCAGATCGTGATAGGGCGCGTTGGGATGCTTCGCGAGGTAAGCGTTCAGATCGGCCTGGAAGTCTCCACAGCCCAGTTTCTTCTCCATAGCTTCATAGTCTGGGAGGGAGAATGGATCGACCAGCACCGCGCCTTCCTGCTGGAGAGCATGCAGCGCCTGTTGGGTCGCTGCCTTCACTTCGGGATCAGTCTTTGCGTCGTTGAAGTACTGGCGAAAGACGCCGATGCGTGCGCCGCGCAGACCATGCCGATCGAGAAAACGCGTGTAGTCGAGTTGGGGACGATGGGCATCGAGTTGCGTAACCGGATCGGCGGGATCTACACCTGCGACGACGGTGAGCAGCGCGGCGGCATCGGCCACTGTGCGTGCCATCGGCCCACCCACATCGTTCTGCACGGACAGGGGAATGATTCCCCAACGGCTGGTAAGGCCGATAGTGGGACGAATGCCCACCAGGTCGTTGTGCGATGAGGGGCCACGGATCGAGTTGCCGGTGTCGGTGCCCAGACCGGACTCTCCCAGGCTAGCCGCAACCCCTGCGGCCGTGCCCCCGCTCGACCCGGCGGGAACGCGGGTCAGATCGTAAGGATTGCGCGTGATGCCGGCGATGGAGCTTGCCGTGAGATAGGGACTAAAGGCCCACTCCGCCATGTTGGTCTTGGCCAGCAGGATGGCCCCGGCCGCTCGCAGGCGCGCCACCATGGTGGCATCGCTGACGGGTACAAAGCCACGCATGGCGAGCGATCCGCCGGTGGTTTGTAAGCCTTGCGTGTCGTAGTTGTCTTTGATGAGGACGGCGATGCCGCCGAGGGGAGGCAGCGTGTGGGTTCTGGCGAAGTTTCGATCGCAGGCATCGGCTTCGGCGAGGGCATCGGGGTTGACGGTCACGATCGCATTCAGCCGCAAGCCTTCTATCGGCGTCTGGTCATAGGCACGGATGCGCGCCAGGTAGCTTTCGACCACCGCGCGGCAGCTGGTGCGTCCCTCGCGAATGGCCTTCTGTGTCTCGACGATGGTGGCGCCGACCACATTGAACCCGCTGCTCCTGGTCTGTGCACCGGTAGGCCGGCAGAGGGCGAGCAAAAGAAGGCAGAGCGTTCGAAGAATGCGCATCATCGTGGTCTTACGAGAGATAACACAACAGCCTGCATCAGCTTTTCACGCGAGCGCGCTACTTGGTGAAAATGTTCTTCGGACATATCGCATGAACGCCCACGCTGCCGTCCACCAGCTGCGTGATGTCGACATCGACCGCTACGCTGGTCAGCATATAGGCGTCATCGCGGCTCAGGTGCTTCTGGTCAACCAGGAAATTGATCATGTCGCGCACCGCGAGGGTGGTCGCTTCCTTCAGGTCCGGACTGAAGCCCATGCTGATGTAGCCGGTGGGCGTCTCCGCTCGCGGCCAGAGCAGATGCTGGTCCTTGTGAACAACGAACCGGAATGTTCCAGAGAGGAAGGTCTCGAGAGCGGTGATATCGACTTCACCGTTGCCCTGTCCAGCGTGGCCGTCTCCAACTTCAAAGAGCGCGCCCTTGGCATGGACAGGAATGTAGAGCGTAGTGCCGGCTACCAACTCCTTGTTATCCATGTTGCCCCCGTGCATCCACGGTGGCGCACTGTCGACGCGGCCGGCAGAAGGCGGCGGAGCATCCCCCATACTGCCAAAGAAGGGATGCAGAGGAATGTCGATCCCCGGAGCGAAGTGGGCGAGCATCTTTGTGCGGTCCAGCGGAATGATCTTGGTGCGGCCGTAAGGATAGTCATTGGGCAGGAAACCGCGTCCGGCGCCAAAGCCATTGCAGGCCCAGGGCACATCGATGTCGATCTTCAGAATCTGCACCTCGAGGACGTCTCCTGGTTCAGCCTCGGCAATGTCAACCGGACCGGTGAGAATATGGCCTCCAGGGCCCTTGTCCTTCACTTCCCGATATATGTCGGCGTTATAGGAGGGAATGTCGGAGGCCGCAACGCCCTCCTTGATAAGGCGGTCGTTTGAGCCGCAAGTGGAAAGGGTCTGGATGCGTACCGTATCTCCTGAGTGCACGGTAAGAACGGATTTGGCTTCGGCGGAATAGTAGCCCCAGACCACAGTGGAGGGCGTGGCGGACAGCGTAGCTTGCGGTGGCTGCCCAACGGCAATGGCTGCAAACGTGAACAACATCGCTGCAGCGAGAAGAAACTTCATCGATGGCTCCCTGGCAGGTTTATTTTGTAGTCAGGTCAGAACTGAATCATACGTGCGCCACCACGGAATTTGGCGCCTCGAGTCCGCGCTGGTAGCGCACTTCGTCGACCGTCACTCCCCACATCGTGTCTGTTCGCCTTACTCCATCGGCGGCCCACCCGTCTATTTGGTAGAAGCGCTCCGCGCGCACGTTACCCCTCAGGACCCACAGAAACGCATGTTGGAATCCCAATTCGAAAAGATAGGCACGAGCTGACGACACAAGGGCCTGGCCCATGCCGCGGCCCCACTTCCGGGGATCCACATAGAGCGCACATAGCTCTCCATAGTTCGCGAGATCCGGATCGCGCGATGGGGCCGTGGTGGCAAACCCCTGGATCAACCCTTCTTCGAGGGCTACAATCGTCCGCGGCTTGAGCGGGTCAAGGCTAGTGAAGTCATACGCGCGTGCTCGATCCTCGGGGCGAAGTTGATCGAGGTAATCATCAGGAAGCAGCCCGCGGTAGGCTGCCTGCCATGAACGGACGTGCACCCTAGCGACAGTCATTGCGTCAGGTGGTTCAGCCGGCCGGAGCAGCATTCCCTAGCATGCCATGAATACCAGGTGTCGGGATGGAGATTCGACAGGGCTATCTGGTCGTTGTTTAGCGGCTGGTTCGGGTCTATTCGATGGGTTTGTTGCCGCCGATACCCGCCCCGTTCCGCATACTGTACCCAAAGGCCCGACTAACTATTAGCGTGTTAGTACGTTTAAAGTTTTTTCTCCGCCCAATGATACTTTTATTGTTACTTATTGAGACCGGCCCGCTGACCTGCTGCCCCCTGGACGGGGCAAATCGATCAGGTGGTAGTGACTGGAGGTGGATTCGAGAGACGGTCATTGCATCGGCTGGTTTATTCGAGGTCGGTCCGAGGACTGTGCCTGACGGGAAAGGGGGTGCAGGATGGAACACTGCCCGGGTTCCCGTTGGTTCAAGCAATGGGGCGGATGCCGCGCAAGCCGAGGTTTTGGGTTCTGGTCCATTTCAGCTAAGCTCAGTGCATGACTAGACGTGTGCCGCTGGTTCGTTCGCTGTGCGTTGACGGGCCCCGATGTCGGTGGAAAGGAACCGTCTCCTAGTGGTTGAATCGCCCTTTCTCCGTCGTATTTTCCGCGCGTTTCGCCATCGGGACTTCCGGCTGATGTGGATCGGCGCCTGCGTCTCCACGACGGGCACGTTTGTCCAGCAGTTCGCACAGAGCTGGCTGGTCTACGATCTGACCAAGAACCCCTTTTATCTCGGCCTGGATCTGTTTCTTGGCCAGCTTCCTATCATGCTGTTCTCGCTCTTTGGCGGCGTCTTCGCGGATCGCATGGATCGCAGAAAGATGCTGCTGTATTCGCAGTACATCCAAATGACCTGCGCGTTCATTCTGGCAGGCCTGTTCGTAACCCACGCCCTAAAAGGAATGTCCTTTATTGCGGTGATCCTCACGCTTTCCTTCGTTGTCGGCTGTGGCCAGTCTTTTGGCGGACCTGCCTATTCCGCACTATTGCCGTCGTTGGTGAAAGGCGAGGACCTCTCCAACGCGATCGCCATGAACTCGATCCAGTTCAACCTGGCACGTGTCCTGGGTCCGGCGCTCGGCGGGCTCGCTTATACGTGGTTCGGCGCCACCTGGTGCTTCACCCTGAATGGCATCTCCTATATTGCGGTGATCGTCTCGCTCTTCATGATCCAGGTGAAATTTGTGCCGCCCACATCGCGTGAATCGATCCTGAAAAGTATGGGTGAGGGCATCCAATTCATACGCCACCGCGAGGGGTTGGGTCCGCTGGTCGTGCTCGCTTTCTTTACTACGTTGCTGGGCTTCTCCATCACTGGATTCCTTCCAGTCATCGTCCAGACGATCTTCCACAAGGGCCCGGAGACTTATCAACTGCTGCTCGTATCATCGGGCGCGGGGTCGATTACCGGCGCGTTGATCGTGGCCGCCATGGAACGCTTGAAAGGACAAGGCCATGTGGCGCTGCTATCCCTTCTCGCCCTGGGAGCCGCGACCGCTGCCTTCGCCCTTTCCCGCTGGCTTCCACTTTCCTGCGTCCTGATCTTCGTCGCCGGCGCGGCTATCATGGCCTCGGCATCACTTATGCTTTCGCTGGTCCAGGTGATCGTCTCCGACCAGATGCGGGGTAGGGTGATGAGCGTCTACAATCTCGCCTTCCGGGCCGGAATACCGCTGGGGAGCCTGGCGCTGGGAAAGCTGATCCCCATGGTTGGCATCTCCTGGGCGCTGGCAGGCTCCGGCGGAATTCTTATTGCGCTCTCGCTATACTTCCTCACCGTGATGAGAAAAATTCCGACCTTTCAACCCGTAGCCAGGACAGGACACTGAAGGTCCTGAATGAACGCGCACAGAGCAGGCGTATTCACCGTCGATGAGCGCAACCGCATCCGTGATCGTATTCTGGAGCTCGCAAAGTCCGATGCACGGATCGTTGCCGGGGCGGTCGTGGGCTCATTGGCGACCGGCGAAGGCGACCGATGGTCGGATCTCGATCTGGCATTCGGTGTGGCTCCAGAAGATCAAATCATCGACGTGCTCAACCGGCTCGCGGCTCCGCTGGTCACAGAGTTCGGGGCCGTTCCTCTCTTCGATTTGCCTCACCGCCAAAGCATATTTCGGGTTCTGCTGTTGGAGGGATGTCTTCAGGTCGACCTTTCGGTCACTCCGGCATCCAAGTTCGGTCCGAATGGTCCGAAATTCAGAGTGCTTTTCGGCATCTATACGGATAACCCACCGATCCCGGCTCCGATTGCAGGCGAGTTGATCGGGTACGCCGCGCATCATGCTGCGCGTGCCCGCTTCTGTATCGAGCGCGGCCGCTTTTGGCAGGCGGAATATTGGTTAAGCGGCGCACGCGATTACGCTCTGAGCCTTGCTTGCCTCCGGCGCAATCTACCCCCTCACTACGGAAGAGGTTTTGACCAGCTTCCCGCCGAAGTTCAGACACGAGCCGAGGGTGCCCTGGTTAGATCCTTGGATCGCGCCGAACTGTTGCGTGCTCTGGCAGCCATCGTCGGTGTGTTTTGGACGAAGCTCGCCAGATCACCGGCGATCCAGCCGAAGTTGAACCGCATCTGCTCTTATTGACAACACCATGGCCTGAATAGCAAACCCTTGCTGTATGCAAAGCCGAAGCGAAGTGTATGCTTGGTGCCGTGTTTGCCCGTGATAAGAACGGGAGCAAACGAAAGACAGAGGGCACCAAGATATGGAAAGCAAAGGCCGGCGTTTGATGTTTCATGGCATGGTTCTGTTTCTCCTTGGGCTGGCAACCGGCTTCGCTGAGCAGCATTTCGCAAACGTACGCATGGGACTCGCCGCACACCTGGAAGGCCTGATGAATGGCATCTTCCTTCTTGCGCTGGGGGCGAGTTGGAAGGAAGTACGACTATCTTCTCGCACCGCCTCGCTCGTATTCTGGGTTACGCTTTATGGCACCTACGGGAACTGGCTCATGACTACACTGGCTGCGGTTTTCGGTACCGCGGCCCTTTCTCCCATCACAGGAGCTGGACATAGCGGTCTGCCCTGGCAAGAGAGCCTGGTCATGGCTGGCTTCATGACGGTGGGTATTACGATGGTGTTCATGTCGGTGGTCGTTCTTTGGGGTCTTCGCGCCAAAGCGGGTGAATGATTCCTTGGTTGCCGTGTGATAGAGTTCCGCATTGGAAGGTGTCATATGCGGCATTGTGTCGCAAGGGACTCGGTCCTGGGGAAAACTTTCCTCCTCTCTGCCCTCTTAGCTTCTGGATTTCTGGCAACTTCCATTTCGACGTTGGCCCAGGCTAGCGGCCAGGCCAATGCTTCATCGACTGAGAACCAGGCGCCGTTCCAGTTGAAAGTAAATAGCAACCTGGTGGTCGTGCGCGTTGTGGTGCGCGATGCGCAGAATAAGCCGGTCGAGAACCTCAAGAAGGAAGACTTTAACCTTTTCGACCGAGGCAAGAAGCAAACCATCACGCAGTTTGCTGCGGAGACCGCGGGTTCGCAGCCCTCTAGTCCAGCTCCAGCCACCACGTCGGGAAAACCGGCCATTGCGGCTGCGACAGCTTCAGCCATGCCGCGACGTTTCCTGGCTCTGTATTTCGACGATCTAAATACTTCCGCCGCCGACTTGATCCGGGCGCGCGACGCGGCCGATCATTACCTCGCCACCCACCTCCAGCCAGGCGACCGGGTTGGCATATTTACTTCAAGCACAAGCCTCTCTGACTTTACCGACGATCCAAAGCAAATCCACGACGCTCTCTTCAAGCTCCACGCCAGCCCTCTATCTCTGAACCTGGCTAAGAGCCAGGACTGCCCGGATCTATCTGACTACCAGGCCCAGCAGATTATCGATTACGAATTCGACGAAAATATCGACGCCTGGCAGATTGCGATTGATCAAGCTAAGAATGATCCCAGGTGTTTCAGGGTGCCATTGAATCGTCCCCACCAACCCGAACTATACATTGCGAACTTGGCGCGGAGCGTCATAGAACAAGCCTTGACGCAGTCGCGCGCTAACTTGCAGAAACTCGATCAAGTGGTGAAGTATGTCTCACAGATGCCCGGTCAGCGCACCGTCCTTCTCGTCTCTCCTGGCTTCCTATCACGCAGCGAACAGTCTCAATTGGACGAGCTGATTGACCGTGCATTGCGGTCGCAGGTGGTTATCAGTTCGCTGAATCCCAAGGGCCTGACCAACGTCACGCGTGAAGGCGATGTATCCCACAGTTATCTTCCAGGGACAACGCCAGGAGCTGCGGTTGGGAAAACGCAGGGTTTGGATTCGGAAAGGGAGGCGGCAGTGCAGGACGTGCTGGCGGAGGTGGCGCAAGGCACGGGCGGAGAGTTCGTTCACAACAACAACGATCTGCAGGCCGGATTCGCGGCGCTTGCGCCCGCTCCCGCGTATTACCTGGCCTTCGATCCCACGGATATAAAGCAAGACGGCAAGTTCCACGAGTTGAAAGTGGCGCTGGCGGAAAAGCACAAAGGGTTCAGCGTCCAGGCACGGCGTGGCTATTTTGCGACGGGAAAGAATGCTGAGCCCAACGATCTCGCCAAACAAGTGGGAGCAAGCGAATCGGATGCCCAAGCGCAGGAGCAGATCCGGGAGGCGGTTCAGTCAAAGACTGATTTGCAGCAACTGCCGGTCACGATGGACGTAAGAGTCTCGTCCACCAAAACTGAGGCCCGCGCCCTTGGGCTGACCGCGCACCTCGATCCGAAGGCGCTCCACTTTCGCAAGGATGGCCAGCGCAACCTGGATAACGTCACATTCGTCTTTGCCATCTTTGATGCAAAGGACGACATGATTCAGCTGCAGCGAGGACAGGCCAAGATGGACGTTTCAGACGCGGAACTTCAGAACATCCTGCGTGCCGGTCTCAAGATGGATTCGACCTTTGAGTTGAAGCCAGGCACCTACCGTGTTCGTGAGGTCGTGACGGATTCTGAGGAGCATCGCCTAACTGCTGTATCCCGCACTGTTAATGTTTCTACCGAGTGCTGCGTAGCTCCCGACTTGGCAAGCAATCATCCAACCTCGCCCAACCAGCCCGCGCCGTCTCATGACCTTACCGGCAGCCAGCCGGGCTCTCCCACTCAGAGCGTAGTGGGATCGGCATCAACAACTGTAGCCACGTATATTGACTATTCCCTGCGCAAGCTGAGCGCGGCGGTTCCCACCCTGGATGGGATGAAAGCCGATTCCAATCAGGATCAGTTGGCCGGGATCCTCTCCAAAGTTGGTGAGGCGACCGTGAAGTCATTGTCCACGGTGCCCAATTTATCTTCCCGCGAAGATGTGTACTCCATCGTGCTAGCCCGTGACCCGGGATTAACGAATAGCGTCGTGGGCATGGAGGAAACGCCGGGCCTGCTGGACCTGGAATCGCAGCTGCTTCAGTCGCGCAGTATCGAGTTCAACTACTTGCTTCTCTTTGATCACCACGCGGATGGCGCAACCTCCATCAAGGAATTAAGGACCGATTTCAAGAACCGGCAGGTCACCTCGCCCGTCAACGGGGTCGGTCCGCATGGCTTCGGATTCGCGTATCAATGGTTGCTATTAACGCCTGCGAATCAATCCGAGTTACGCTTCCGCTATCTCGGACAGCAGAGAATGGACGATCATAAAACCTTCGTTCTGGGTTTTGTGCAGGTCCCAGATCAGGTAAAGATACCGGGAAAATTCACCTGGGCGGGCAAGGAAGCTCCGTTCTTCTTCCAGGGAATTGTCTGGATCGATCAGTCTACGTTTGATGTGGTTCGGCTGCGCACCGATCTTCTGTCGCCCGTCCCCAGCGTCAATCTGCGGCAAATGACCACGGAGCTCCATTTCCGCTCCGTGCGCATCCACGGTTACGGCGCCGATCTTTGGCTACCTTCTGAGGTGCTGATTCGCACGGCACAAACCGACAGCATTGTGGAAGAGCTGCACCAGTATTCCGCGTACAGATTCTTCCACGCCGAGAGCCGGCTCGTGCCGTAGGGTTGCGTTGAGAATCTGGTTTATGGTTCCGCGTAATACATCGTGTTCGTGCGCACCGTAATTCCCGGCTTGTCTATCTTCACTTCGAGCGGATGGTATTCGCCTGGGCCTGCAGCTGCATTCGACTCAAACGACAGCACGTAATACGAGGCGGCATCGGCAATGCACGCGGCAATACTTTCAGGAATATTCTTTTTCTCGATGAGTATTTGGCCGCCGCTCTGATGCGCGAAAGCCTGCAAACTGAGGCTACCGGCCGTGACCTCGTCTTCATTTTGCAGACCGTTGAGCAATGCCTTGTCGTGATCGTTAAGCGACTCGGTTTTGCGCAGGAAGTCGGACGGACAAATCATATTCAACGTGACCTGCCCTTCCCGCAATGCTGTCGAAATATGCACCAGTTGGGTAAAGAGGTTTCGCTTGAGCGCTGCGTCGTCGTGACGAAATTGCGGATTGTAAAGATGAGGCCATCCAGGCCCGATCCAGATCAGGATCGCCCTCCCCGGAACGTTTACCTGGCGCTCCGCCAACTTGCTCAGGGCGCCCACAGATTCCGTGAATCGCTGGTTTAAACAATTGAGCTGGCGAGCTGATTCGGCGGTAGTTACAGCATCTGGAATCATGAGGGCCTGAAATGTCTCATTGGGGTTCATCTCATCCGCGCAGTTGATCGCCTGAAGGTTGCCGGTGAGATCGTTCAGCTCAGTCAGGACAGCGTCGCGGTCGCGTGAAGGCTTGCTCACGGTCAACCCGGAATCGGATACGGCCGCAATCGACATTGGATAGGTGAGAAGCTCCTGGCTCTGCTTCAGAAACCTCTGAACTTCTTTCCGGTCATTGGCGATATCCCGCGCAGAGTTGTTCACTGCATCCAGCACCAGGATGACGTGGGCAGCCGCTGCGGCGCCCTCCACCGCTTTAAAGGAGAGGTTTGGGCGGGGACTCTGGTCGTCAACCAGCGTGAAGTCCTGCGCATTCCAGCCGGAAGCAGGCTTACCGGATGCATCCGTTACCTGCACATTCAGGATGATGCGATGTTGAATCTGATAGGTTCGTTCCCGGTCCAGGTGGGATCGGGGGACCAATCGCGGTGATTGACCTTCTCCGGCAGGGTTCGCCGGGAAGGGAGGAACGACTTGCGCAGCCAAGGAGAGGGCAGAGCATAGACCCAGCACGCTCATCCATTTCGGTGGTAACAATTTGAGCTCACCTCCCGGGAAGCGGTTGCGCGAACCAATGCTTAATCATCCAGGCGCAACTTGCAACTGGTGGATGGATCCTGCTCGAAAAAATCCGGTATCAGGGCACGGCTTCAGTCGAGCCGTAAAGGGCTTAAAAGAGAATTAAGCCCAGATTTTGCTGAACCTCATGCGGCCCGACTGAAGTCGTAGCCCAACAAGAAACAAAAAAACAAAGACGTACCTCAGGGGCTGAAGCCCTCATAGTTGTGGCCCTGTACGGCCCGACTTAAAGTCGTGCCCTGATACAAAACATGAGCGTTTCCGCAGCCTGTAAAGTCGTGCCCTAGTGCAAAGCCTCCAAACCCTGACTACCGGAAGAACCAGGACCACCTGATTCTTCTCCCGACCCACCCGGGCCCACGCAATCAGCGAAATAACCAGCTCTCCTTCCAGTGGGCGGCTAAAGTCGTGCCCTGATACAAAACAGGAGTTTTTCCGCAGTCTGTAAAGTCGTGCCCTAATACAAAGCGTCCAAACCCTGACTACCGGAGAACCGGAACCACCTGATTCTTCTCCCGACCCAACAGTGGGCCGCTACCCAACCATTTCCCCTGTCTCGGTCCCACGCATGCGAGTTATTCTCTTACGCATGCCCACGGTACGTTCGTCTTTGGCACGCCTGACGGCGTTCTGCGTTTCCCTGTTCGCCATTTGCACCCCAATGTGTTCCAGCGCCGCAGCCCTGGAGCAGCCGGCTCCCACCGCCCCTGGTCCGTTTGTCGCCGAATCCCTCGGCAAAGGCGCGCTCCCTATCGACGGAGCATGGCAGTTCCACCTGGGCGACAACCTTGCCTGGGCCCGGCCCGGCATCGAAGACGCGACCGGCCAGGACGGCTGGGAGGAGATCAAGACCGACGCCCCCTGGGGCGCGCAGAGTCACCCCAACTACGCCGGCTATGCCTGGTACCGCCGCCACATCCAAATCTCGACGGCTCCCGGAGCTTCACCCGATGTTGCACTGCTCTTCCCTGTGGTGGACGACCTCTATGAGCTCTATTGGAACGGCGTCCGCATCGGCGGCCTGGGTAGCTTTCTTCCTCACCTGAGTTGGAAATTCGGTGTGGGCGCCCAAACCTACGGCCTTGGCCCTGCTCGCGATGGGGTCCTCGCCGTTCGCGTTCTGAAGCTGCCCCCGCCCTCCACCGATGACGGTACCGGCGGCGGCTTCGAGCAGCCGCCGCACATCGGCAGCCCGGAAGCCATCGCAAAATTCAAAGACTCGTTGGATTACCATTGGCTACGCAACAACCAGTTCGGCTTTGGCCTCTCGACGCTTTACTTCCTCACCTCCTTCCTGAGTTTCGTTGCCTGGCTCCGTAACCGCAGCCAAAAGTTGCTTTTCTGGCTCGCCGCGTATACGTTCATGCCCGTTCTGGAAACGCTGTTTAGTTTGCGGCTGCCCATTACCGGCGATTGGCTCGTCTTCCTCATTCAGTCATCGATTCAATTGCGGGAAATATCCCAGTGGTTCCTGCTCCTCTACCTGTTGCAGCTGGAAGACTCCGCAAAGCTCATGCGCTTCCTGCGCGTCATGGCCTGGATCAATATCATCGCGGGGAGCCTCGACGGTGCTCTCGGCTTCATCCTCTCCTCGTTGCCGGCAGCTGCTTTTGTAGCGTTGGATGCGGTGCTAACGGTCATTATCGTGCCCGCCGAGATCTTGCCAACCATCCTCGTTCTTATCGCGCTCCACCGCCGCAAGCGCCTCGACAGCGCTCGCTGGTTGGTTGCCATCCTGGCCTTCTCGACGGCTCTCTGGTATGCCATCTCCAACATCGTTGATCAGGGCACCCGCTTCACCCACTGGACACTTGGCGCCAGGATGGGCGCCCCGCTGTTTGCCCTCTTCGGCAGCAATTTCTCGGTCCAGACGATCTTGCGCACGCTTCTCTTCGTTTCCATCGTCTACGCTGTCTTGCGTTATGAGGGCGACCACCGCCGCCGCCAGGCTGCCCTGGAACAGGAGTACCAAAACGCCCGTGAGCTGCAGCAGATCCTGGTTCCCGAAACGCTGCCCGAGATACCGGGCTTTCGCCTCACCAGCGCCTACAGACCAGCGCAGGAAGTCGGCGGCGATTTCTTTCAGATCATTCCCCTCGAGCCCCTCGACGGAGAACCCCTGGGATCCACCATCATCGTTCTCGGCGACGTGAGCGGCAAAGGCCTGAAGGCCGCCATGACGGTCTCGCTTATCGTCGGCGCCATCCGCACCCTGGTCGAAACAACCACTAGCCCGGCGCAAATCCTTGCCGGCCTCAATCGCCGCCTTAATGGCCGGCTGCACGGCGGCTTCGCGACCTGCATTGCACTCAGGCTCGACCCCGACGGCCGTTGTACCCTCGCGACCGCGGGGCATCCGGCGCCCTTCCTCAATCGCCAGGAAATTGAACTTCCGGGCGCACTTCCGCTGGGCATCCTACCCGGCACCGTCTACCAGGAATTCCCGCGTCAGCTCCAACCCGGCGACCATCTCGCGCTCTATACCGACGGCCTGCTGGAAGCGCGGAGCGCTTCAGGCGAGCTCTACGGTTTCGACCGGCTCACCATCCTCTTTGGCAACCAATCCAGTGCCGAGCAGGCCTCCGCGGAAGCGGTAGCCTTCGGTCAGGACGATGACATTACTGTGCTGACGCTCACGTGCGTTGGGCCCGGCGATCGAGCCTTTGGGGAGTTGGCCAAACCAGCGCTCGGTATGGCTTAGCATCGTTTGGCCGGATCAATTCCATCTTTCAGGAAGGAAGCAATGCTTTTATTATTCACAATGTCGACATAGGCCCGCCATAGAGTCGCGCCTGGTGCTGCGCGGTGTCTGGGATTCTTCAGCTGGTCTTTCCCCCAGGGGGCTCGTCAGATGACACTCGGCGGCCGGCTCACCACACGTAAAACATCCGATCGATATACACGATACTGGTGGAGAGGAAATCAAACGCATGAACCGTCTTCGGCAAGCACTGGCACAACGCAACGGCAAAACACTGCTCGGCGCAGCGTGCTATTTTTACGATCCGATTTTTTTGGAGATTGCCGCTCACGTCGGCTTCGACGCGATCTGGATCGAGATGGAGCATGCAGCGATCAGCGTTGCAGAGGCAGGCGACCTCTGCCGCATGGCAACAGGCACCGGCATGCTTACCATGATCCGGGTGCCCGACACGCGACGCGACAGCATATTGAAGGCCGCTGAATTGGGACCAGACATCATCGATGTGCCTATGATGGATACACCGGAACAATTGCAAGAGCTGGTGCGCTACGCGCGCTTTGCTCCTGAAGGAGCGCGCGGATCATTCAGCGTTTCACGCGCCGTCAAGTACGGCATGGTGGACAGTGTGACCAAAAAGCAGGCACAGCTGAACCAGGAGCTCTGCCTGATGGCGCAAGTAGAAACCAAAGAAGCGGTGGACAGGATTGAAGAACTCTGCGCTGTTCCCGATATCGAGATTTTTGTAGGCCCGGCGGATCTCTCTTCCAGCTATGGTGTACCCGGTGAGACGCTGCATCCCAAGGTGACGCAGGCGGTGGAACGTATCGTCACCACGGCGCGGGCACACGGTAAACTACTGGCCACGGCATGCGCACCCAAGGATTTTCCCTTCTGGGCGGAGGTAGGAGTAGACCTGCTGTTCTGCGCAAATGATATTACCTGCTTGAAGCAGGGAGCACAGGCCGCACACTTGAGCGCGCTCGAGGCCCTGCAACAAACTAACCACTTGCCCAGAAAAGAATGATTTGCTGCATCGCCAGCTTCCCCAGGGCCAAGGCGATTGCCAAGCCACACAACACACCTGCAACCGAAAGCCAGCTGACCTCGCGGAGCATCATGCCACGAACTTGTTTGTCAAACTACTTCTTTGGCCACGCTGTCTTGGGCAGCCTAAAACGCGATGAGTTCGTCCGGGAATTTTGAAACCCCAGCGGCTAAAGCCGTCCCTCGCTATACGACAGTTATGGCACGGCTAAACCCGTGCCCTTCGTCAAGGAAGGCTTTCCGGCGCTGTTTAGGTCTACGTTCGACCTACAATCTTCTAATGTCTATTCCGTCTCGTTCCAACGGACCGGGAACTTACTTTGTGACCAGCGCCACGTTCAACCGTCGCCGTTTATTTCAGGTTGCGGCAAACGCGGAACTGTTTTTAGACGTGCTGCAGCAATACCGGCGTGAGGGGTACTACAAGGTGCACGCTTTTGTGGTCATGCCGGATCACATTCATCTGTTGCTGACTCCTCAAAGTATCCCACTCGAGCGGGTCGTGGGGTATATCAAAGGAAGCTTCTCGCATCGGATGAGTTCGAAATTCCCGGTGTGGCAACGTGGATTTCCAGATCACCGCATCCGCAATGGCGACGAATTCCAGAGTAGGCGCGAGTATATTCATCAAAATCCAGTCCGGGCACGCATCGTGGAATTCGCCGGATTGTATCCCTATTCATCTGCTTATCGCTCAGAGGCCACCAGCGGTTAGCTCGCCGGCCAAAACCCGGCCAGGGCCGCACGAATAGCAGTAAACTTACCCCGAGAGGATCTCATCATGGAACGGCGCAAATTTCTGCAGCAAGCAGCGGCAGCAGCAGCCTTGGCGGGATGGAAAGCGGCCTCAGGCCAAAGCACGAACGGGAAAACAGAATTATCGGGTGCGGCTGCGCTTACCCCCGTACCTGTAGTTAGCACAACGAATGGCGTTGGCCGGCGTAAATTAGGCCGTGCCGACGTCGAGGTTTCCATCATTGGCATCGGCGGCTATCATATCGGGATCTCTGCGGTCACTGAGCAGGAGGCGCTGCGCATTGTCCGCACTGCCTTGGATCAAGGTATTAATTTTCTCGACAACTGCTGGGATTACAACGACGGAGCGAGCGAGGAACGCATGGGGAAAGCTCTTGCTGATGGCTACCGCAAGAAAGCTTTCCTGATGACGAAGCTCGACGGGCGCACCGGTGCCTCAGCTAAGCAGCAACTGGAGCAGTCGCTGACCCGGCTTAAGACGGACCATATCGACCTGGTGCAGATTCATGAAGTAATTCGCATGGGAGACCCGGAGCAGGCCTTTCAAGCGGGGAACATCGTCGAGGTGTTGCAGCAAGCCAGGAAAGAGGGCAAGATTCGCTATATCGGCTTCACCGGTCACAAGAGCCCCAACATCCACCTGCACATGATCGAAACGGCAGACAAGCATGGTTTCGTCTTCGACACCGTCCAGATGCCCGTCAATGCGCTCGATGAACACTACCAAAGTTTTTGCCAGAACGTGATTCCGCAGGCGCAGAAGCGAGGTATGGCGGTGTTGGGGATGAAGCCTCTGGCCTTTGGCGCCATTCTCAAAACCGGGACCATCACCGCGCCGCAGGCATTGCACTACGCCATGAGCGTGCCTGTGACAGTGACGATTACCGGCTGCCAATCCATGGCTAACCTGGAACAAGCTCTCAGCCTGGCGAGAAATTTTCAGCCCATGACCCACGAGCAGAAACTTGCTGTGCTGGAGAAGACGGCGCCGGTCGCGGCGAACGGAGAGTTCGAAGCCTACAAGTCGTCGCAGATTTTCGACGGCACGGCCAACAACCCGCGGTGGCTGGGCTAAAAGCTGCGACGGGTTAGTCCAGCAAATCAGGTTGCTCGCGGACGATCAAGTCCCAGAGCGGCTGATATTGGAACCACGCCACGCGGGGATTGCCCACTTGCTTTTGCGCAATCAAGGCGCTCTCATGGGAGATAGGGCGCGGCTTGCCCGCAGCTTCCGCCATCAGCTGTACCTGGCAGCTACGGTCCATGGTGATAAAGAGCCACGCTGCTTCGTCCACGGTGTGCCCCACGGTCAGGATCCCGTGATTCTGCAGAATGATTGCCTTCCGCGGCCCCAGCGCCTTTGCGATGCGGTCCCCTTCCGAATTGTCATAGACCACCCCCGTGTAGTCATCGAAGAGACTGTGATCTTCGTAGAAAGCACACGCGTCCTGGGTTAACGGGTCGAGCAAGCGCCCGAGAGAGGACCAGGTCTTGCCATAAAGGGAATGCGCGTGGGCTGCCGCCACGACCTCAGGCCTTGCCATGTGCAGCCGGGAATGAATGGCGAACGCGGACTCGTTGATTTCGCGGTTGCCTTCCACGACCACGCCCTTCTCATTCACGAGCACCAGGTCGGAAACGCGAATGTGCCCAAAATGCATGCCGAAGGGATTCACCCAGAAATGGTCCTGCAACCCGGGGTCACGCGCCGTGAGGTGCCCCGCCACTCCCTCGCTAAAACCAAACTTTGCGAAGAGCCGAAAAGCGGAGGCCAACCGCTGCTTGCGGTGTAGGCGTTCCTCCGCCACGGTCGCGAAAGAAGGCGGATTCGGAGTTTTTGCAATCTTAACTTCAGAAGGAAGAACAGTACCCGGCATGGATAACCTCGCAATCAGAAGGAAATCTGATTCTAGCTCTCCGGGAACAGCAAGACAACGCCGGGGGCCCTCCGGCCTCTATACCGCGGTCTTTGCCAGCGTACGCGAATCCAATTGAGCGGCAGATTCTGCGTCCAGATAGACGGTTGCATCCGGATGAGTACGCAGAATGGTCGCTGGGCAATTGGTAGATATCGGCTCCTCAACCACCCGGCGGATGATCTCGGCTTTCCGGTTACCGGGCACCGACGCAATGATCTTTCACAACTCCTGAGAGAACTATGGTTTCAGATTTGATGAGCGACGGTGGGCCGGGTTACTTGCTGTCCGCGGCACTCACGGCGTCAACCCAGTATGAGTTGCGCGCGCTCAGTTGCAGCCCTGGCCGGTCCTTGAGCTTTAGGTTCAGCGCATGGGGTCCGGGTAGCGGGGATTGCGGGTGGAAGCTCAGTACGTAATAATTTGGCGCGTCGTTTGAAATCGTGACCAGGTGCCGGCTAAGTGTCGTCGCATCCTTGAAGGCGAAGTATTCGCCCCCTGTCAGTTGCGCGACCGACTCAGGCACGTTGCGCTGCAGTCCGTCCCGCGCAGCGATATAGGCCATCCGGCCCAGCCGCAAAGGTGGGATCAGATCGCTCGCGCAGTCCAATGCCTGAACACTGCGCTTGCCGTGCGCGTCGGGGTCGGCATCCGGCTCGCGGCTCATGCAGCCACCCTTCGCATACGGCGTGGCTTCATAAGCGGTTCCTCCGGGCCGGGGCAGCTTCGATCCCTCATGCTTCACGGCCATCTTTGTGCTCGAAAAGCCGAAGCTGTAAATCGCAGTGTTGGTGTCATCGACTGTGCGTATGGCCTCCTCGAGGCTGGTCTGGCTGCCATTGTCGATGGTTTCGCAGAAGAGCAGCACGGCGCGGCGATAGCCTTGCGGCTGCTGGCGCAAAAGATTGATGCCGAAATTGAGCGCGTCCAGAATTGCCGCGCCCGGGTCGCCCTCTTGCAGGTTGGCAATGGTCCGGATTGCCGCATCCGTGTCGCTGTTGAAGTCTTCTACAAGGCGAGGCTTGCTATCGAAGGTGACCACCGCAACGCGATGTTCCACATTGCCAACGACAGCATCCAGCACGGCATCGAGGTTGCGATAATCGCCCAGGTGGGATGCGCCCAGGCCGCCGGTCTGCACGATAACAGCCAGCGCTACGGGCTGCTCGTCGGTATCGGGCTCCAGTCGCAGGGGCTGGGGAACGCCGTTATCGGTGAGGATGAAATCCTCCGCAGTCAGCGCGAAGACCAACTCCCCGCTCTTGGTCTTTACCAACGCAGGCACGAGCACCAGGTTCGTCCGCACCTCAAGAGCCGTGACCTGCGAGTTTCCCGATGATGGGGCACTCGTTTGGGCGCTGGCCGCCACGCCACAGAGCAACACCATCCCCAAGATAACGCTCGCCACCGCGGAAAGCATGCTCATGAGACGCAGCATGGGAAGACGCCTCGACGAACAGGATACATCTTCACGGGAAGGCCATCACATTAAATGCTCTGGACCCTTTTCCACAGCCGATATAGCGCCGCCCCGCTACAGTTGCGAGGCGGCGCAGTGATTAAAAAGTAATCTTGACAGCACCTTGGAAGACGCGCGCCCCATACGAGGTGTACCTATTAACACTGGTTAGCCTCCTTCTTTTGAGCGCTGCTATGCCGCCCTTGTCCATGGCGGACTGAGGTCTTCGGCGAAACGGCCCCGGTCCCACTGGTCGGACCTCTTGGCGGCTCGCCAGTTCCATTGAGCAGCCGCACGTGGAGTGCTAATCTCGCAACTGTGCTGCCTAGGCTTAGAAAGCGCCCGCCACTGGGAGGTACTGGGACAGTTATGCCGACAGGAACGAATGGCGCCGCTGACAAGCAGCTGACGATGAAAGTGGTCAGCCATATTCAGAAGCTGATCGAAACCGGCGTCCTGAAGGCCGGGAACAAGATTCCTCCAGAGCGCGAGTTCGCCACCCAGCTGAAAATCAGCCGCGCCAGTTTGCGTGCGGGCATTGGATATCTCGCCGCGATGGGCGTCTTGAAGGTACGGCATGGAGTGGGGACCTTCGTAGCCGAGGAAGCGCGCGCCATCGATTCTTTCTCCATGCACCTGCTTAGCGCTTTCAACGGCTTCAAACCCAAGCAGATGTTTGAAGCACGATTGGTGCTCGAAGGCGGCCTCGCGGCCATGGCGGCGGAACGGGGTGGCGACTTACACTTCGCGTTGATGGCCGAGGAGGTGACCGAAATGTATGCCACCTTCGACGACCCGCAGGAGTACTTGATCCATGACGTCCGCTTTCACCGTGCGATCGCCGAGGCGGCAGGAAATCCGATCCTTGCGGTATTGATGGAGACGGTGGTGAGCGCGATGTACGACGATCGCCGGCGGACCGTGGAACAATCCTCCGACCTAAGACAGTCTGCCGATATGCATCGCATCATCTATCGCGCCATCCGCGCGCGCGATGTGGTAGCAGCGCGCAAAGCCATGGAGCAACATCTACGCCTCGCGGAAAGTGCGCAGGTAAGCGAGCCTGTGCCGCGCATTCGTAATGAGGTGCGCAAGCGCGGCGGCGCCAAGGCCTCGACCACAGCCACCCCGGAAACAAAACTCCGCCCCCAATCGAAAAAGGATTAGGACGAGCCCCTCAGTCTGCAACGAGGGACGGATGGGACTAAAAGACTTCCCGCAGCTCTTTAACCTATTCCTTAGGTTTCCAGCAATGGGCAAACTCTTTTCGCGTATGGCTGATTCCCATGACGTTAAACGACCGTGTCTGTTTCGAGTAGATGACCTGTTGAATGCCGCCGTGAATCGAATTCGAGTTGTTGTAGTGCCCGATTCCGGCTCCCGAGTATTCTCGGCTCATCCTGATGTAGCTATGCCATTCCGGATTCCCTGTTGCCTGAAAGCCTGACGCTTCGAGTAAACCGTCCTTGGGTTGCCATGCGATGTCTACGATCCCACCGGTCGGCTCATGGGTTCCGTCATCGCGAATGCGGTAAGTCACGTACCGGCCGCCCACAGCACCATACTCTTTGGTGAGCCTCCGCAGTTCAGACCACTTGCGGAACCTGGTGCCAATCTGCCAGTCAGCGATCACGCCCAGAACTGCGCCTAATACGGACCCGATTGCAAGATTCGGCCAATTGAGTGTCATTTCACATTCCTACGAAGGAGTGACGAAGCTCTTCGTAAGGATGTACGCTCACACCCACTTGCCGGTTCCCTTTATTATCAGTCGCATCGCAAAGCCACGATCGGATTGACGCTGGTGGCGGATCTGGCCGGAATAAGGGCCGCGACGATTGCGACCAGCACAAGCAGGAACGTTACCAGCCCAAACGTAACCGGATCGTGGGGGCCAACGCTGTACAACAGGCTCGAAAGCACGCGCGTTGCCACCAATGCGGCGACCAGGCCAACGGCAATTCCCGACAAAATAAGCCGCAAACTCCTCCCCATCACCAGCCGCAAAATGTCGCCTTTGTCTGCCCCCAGCGCCATGCGCACGCCAATTTCCTGCGTCCGCTGCGCTACCAGGTAAGCGATCACTCCATAGAGTCCTATCATGGCCAGCGCCAGGCCGGTCGCGGCGAAGAAGCTCACCAGGGTCGTCTGAAATCTTGGCTGATCGGCCAGCTTCGCGACTCGTTGGCGGAGGGTCGCAATATCCACCGGAAGCGTCGGATCCAGCGCGGCTACCTGCGAACGAATCCATCGACTCGTCTGGTCGGGTGGCAGCGAGCTTCGGACTACCACAACGGAAGTCTTAGCAAAGGTGCCACCGTCGTCCCAGTCGTCGGCAAGGTTTCTCCGCAACCGGTAATACTCAGGCACCTCCTCTTTCCTGAGGCCCCCGTTCTTGACGTCTGAGGCGACCCCGACGATTGTGCTCCAGGGCTCAGACGGATCGGTCCTCCCAAACCGCATTTGTTTCCCAATAGGATTTATGTTTGGGAAGAATAGGTCCGCGAGGCGCTTGCTAAGGACAATGGACCGCTGGCTGGCGTTCATATCCTCTTCACGAAAACCCGCGCCCTGCATCATTGAGATATCCAAAGCGCGAAAGTAGTCAGGCGAGACCAGACGTGAGGCAACCACCCCGGTGATGGGTGACATCGGCCTTCCGGCAACAACGATCTCATCGAGGCGACCGCTAGGACCCCCATCAGGAGGGATAGAGTTGCTCACAGAAACAAGTGAGATACCGGGTCCGAATTTGAGGTGCGTAGTCAATTGTTGAAAGAAGGCGAGCCGGCTTGCGGCTGTGGGATACGTGTGATCTCCCAAAGTGACGCTGGCGGTGACAGTATTGTCGTTTCGCATACCAAACTTTTGATCTTCAAGACTGCGGAAACTGCGCAGCAAGAGAATTGCCGCAACCAGTAGAACCATGCTTGTGGCGATCTGGGCCACAACCAGCCACTGTCGCACCATCGCGTGGGAGACCATGGTGAAGGACCGTCCGTTTAACGCACCATCTCCGGGCTTTTGCAAGGCAGGGGCGAGGCCAAAGAGTGCACCGCAGACGATCGCAAGTACAACGGTGGCACACACGATACGAAGATCCAGCCGAGTTTGGTCGAGGTAAGGAATGGTAGCGGGAGCGATGGCAACGAAGAAGCGCAACAACCCCTCTGCCAGTGCGCATCCCGCGAGCGCGCCAGCGAAGGAAAGTAGCAATGCTTCCGTCAGCGCCTGACGCAGCAGTCTGCCTCGGCTCGCTCCCAGGGCCGAACGAACCGCGAGCTCGCGTTGCCGCGCTGCGCCCCGTGCCATGAGTAGACTTGCCACGTTAGCGCACGCGATGAACAATACCGCGAGAACAGCGCCCAGCAGAACCCATGCAGCCGTTCGTACGTCTTGCATCTGAAGATCGCGAAGGGAGCGAACTTTTAAGTGGAAGTCATACCGAATATCTGCCGGAACCCGTTTCAAAGCGCTCTGGAATAGTGGCTGCAGCGCTGCCTCGGCCTGCTGAACATCTACTCCAGGTTTGAGCCTGGCGAAGGCTCGTCTGGGACCTCCAAGTCCACTGTTAACTACTTTGTCCGCCGCTTCGTCTGCCGGCATGGGAAACAGCACATCGACCGATTGCAGTCTAGGCATCTCAAAGTTTTTGGGTAGCACCCCGACCACCTGGGCCGGAACGCCATCTATTTCAATAGTCTTGTTGAGAATGCCGCGATCCAGGTTGTAGTGGGAGAGCCAAAGGCCGTAGGAGATGAGCGCCACCTTTGGCCCGTTGAGGAGATCTTCTTGCGGCAGGAAGTTTCGCCCGAGGACCGGCGAGACCCCAAGCGTGGGTAGAAAATTTCCTTCTACCGACGTGCAGTTCAGTTGCGCCGGGTTTCTCTCCGTCAGGTCGCACTCGCCTGTCACGGCACGCTCGGAGGTAAGCGCCTCGAAGGGCTTTTGGCCACGCTGCCAGTCGTAGTAGAAGTAGCCCAGCACAAACTCGGTTGCGAGCGAATGAACCATACCAACTGAGACCAGACGGTCGGCATGAGCGTAGGGAAGGCTGCGAAAGAGGATGCGATCGACAATGCTGAACACCGCAGTCGTCGCTCCAATACCCAGCATCAGCGTCACAAGAATGGTGATGGTAAAGACCGGGTTGCGGTGAAAGCCGCGGAGAGCATAGCGGATATCCTGAAGGACGGTTTCTATATAGAAACTTGGCCGCTGTTGGTGAGATTCTTCCTTGGTACTCTCGACTGCCCCAAACGAGATGACCGCTTGCCTCCGCGCCTCCTGAGGCGTCATTCCGGCGGCGACATTTGCCTTGGTCTGTTGTTCGACATGGAATTGCAACTCCTCATCTATTTCATGATGAGGCTTGGGAGCTAGCAGGAAGCGGAGGCGCGTCAGCCATTGCTTCAGCATCGAGAATCCTCCTACTCGAGCACCAGGGCGATCGCGGTGGAAAGGCGGCCCCAGTTTTCGAGTTCGACTTCGAGCTGCTTTTGCCCGGTACGCGTCAGCGAATAATACTTGGCCTTGCGGTTGTTTTCCGAAGCTCCCCAGTCGGCACGGATCCAGCCCTTATATTCCAGCCGATGGAGCGCTGGATAGAGGGAGCCTTGCCCGATCTGCAGCGCCTCCTTCGATACCTGTTGGATGCGCTGCGCGATGCCCCATCCGTGCATAGACTCCAGGGCCAACGTCTTCAAGATAAGCAAATCAAGCGTCCCTTGAAGCAGATCGGTAGATGGCGGCATGTTTCCTCGACTCTCAACAAGAGAATGAAGCCATCTCTTGTCGAATGTCAAGGGGGGATTCAAATCATGCTGGCAGGTGTCGAGCTGCGGCACGTATCCGATGCGTTCGGATGATTGTTCCAGCGATAACGATCGCCAGAGAATCAGCGAAGTACACCATCGCCCTCGACAGAGCCGTCCCGTACCCAGCCTGCAGCACCACTGCCGGGAAAGAAATGACAGTCAACGCGCTCCAGAGAAAGCCCAGGAACATCGTGGCCACCATTTCCCTACCCCTGGCCACGAATGCAACGACGAAACCAATGAGCAGAAATGTGATGAGATGTCCGATGTCAATCCCAGTGGAGGCGAAGAACATGTACGTGCTGAAGTGATTTTCGTAAACGTGGTACCGCTCAAGGACTGCAAATATCGACGGCTCGACCCATCCACCGACGAGCTTCCGCAGATAAATTCCTCCCGCGATGGACGCCGTTGTCAACCACGGAGCAGTGCGGACGCCAAGGACCGCAAGCTGGAGGATGGTTTTCAAGGTCTGTCGCCAGTACCACCTGCGGGCGAAAGAAAGTCCGGATTTCGACGCAAGACGGGTGAATTCCTCGAGCAAGTCGCCCAGGATGTGCTCTGCTGCATCGTCAAGCGCGAAAAGAGCGAGGAGCCACATCGCTAAACGTGGCGGCTGAACGAAATATGATTGCGACATCATGAGTAGCTCCTGATGAAGCCCAGACCTTCTGTCATGCTCTCGAGTGCCCGGTGGGTGCGGCTTACAGCAGCGATTCCCTTTGCGGTAACACGGAAGAAGCGTTTCGCACGTCCGCCACGTTCCGGAGTAGGATCGCCGCGGTGAGACTTGACGTACCCCTTGGCCTCCAGACGATCAAGTGTGGCATAGACGGCCCCGATGGACACGTCACGCTTGGTGCGCAGTTCAATCTCCTGCCGCACGGTGACTCCATAGGCCTGATCAGCCAGGCGCAGTAGTGCCAGGACAATGATGTGTTCAAATTCGCCGAGATAATCGCGGTCAGCCATTTCTTATACAATATAGATGAAATCGGCGTAAATGGATACTGCGGCAAGAACTGCCGCAGTGCACAGCAGCTAGCAGACCCTTCTATGTTTCGATTGCTTTTCCTTGCCCCGGCTGGATTCGCCGGTCGATATCGTAAAAGCTATCGTGGGCTTCGCCCGTCTTTTTCGGCCCACGTACGCTCAGGCGAACGTGGGGCACCCGTCCAGTTCCAATGGGGTTCTGCTATGACCGAGAGTTGCCGTGTCGTTGCTTTACTCAGCTCATGTTAGGAAGAGAGTGCACGCTGGGCTGCCGATCGATGTATATAGTCCAGTAAAACGTAATAGCCCAGTCTTTCGGTCGACTCGAAATGACGCGATGCTATCGCTGCGCTGGTTGCACGCAAACATAAACGATCCGCTGGGATCGAGTTCTATATGCCTTGGGTAATCGCCCATGGTTGAGGTTTCGCCCACGTAATGCAGCCGGCCTTCGCTGTTAAGCGAAAAGATCGCGATCGTATCGTGGAGCCGATTCGCTGCGTACAGAAAATGCCCATCCGGCGAGAGCACGATCTCCGACGTGAAGGTTGTTCCCTTAAAGCCAGGCGGTAGCGTTGAGATTGTTTGCTGGGGACGAAGGGCTCCAGTAGCGGAATCGAAATGAAAGAAGGTCACCGTAGACGCCTCTTCCTGCAGCGAATACAGCCAGCGTCCATTGCGGTGAAAAGTGAAATGACGTGGCCCATCGCCCGGAGGCAGGGAAACAAAGGCGGCATCCGCAGCCGGAGATAGTTTGCCGGCGACGGGATCGAAGGCGTAGACATAGATCCGATCTTGTCCCAGGTCGCTTTGCAGCACGAATCGGTTGGAAGGGTCAGCGTGGATCATGTGGGCATGCGGTTTGTCATGCCCGCTGAAGGCAAAGCTTCCCGGCGGACCGCTCGATGGGATCTTCGGTCCCACCGACCCTGTGTCCTGGTGAACGTAGGTAGCTGGGCCAAGCGCTCCGGTTGGCAGTATGGGCAGCACGGCGATCGTCCCGCCGGCGTAATTGGCAACAAATACATATTTGCCCGTCGCGTCGACACTCAGGTGAGCAGGACCCGCTCCTTCGGAGGAGACTACATTCAGCAGCTGAAGATTTCCATCCGACCGATTCACAGCATAGGCACTTACCGCCCCGCTCTTACCTCCAAACTCTGCGACTTCATTGGCGGCATAGAGGTATCGTCTGGATGGGTCGAAGGCGAGCCAGGAAGCATTGTGACCCTCGGCAGCCAACTTGATCAGGTTCAGCTCTCCGCTAGACGGGTTCATCTCAAAAAGGTAGATTCCCTTCCCGTTGCCTCCCCCTCCGTCGACCGCTGTGCTATAGGTCCCCACATAGACCAATACTTTTCCATTCGGGCCTACCATTGCAGACCCGCGGACCGGTCTGAGCGCCGAAAGAAGGGTGAAGGCAGCAGATCCTTGTAGTAGTTTGCGGCGAGAAATGTTGCCGCCCGTCTTATACATTGATTCGATATTTTGCGGATCCACCAGAGCCATTTCTCCTCTTCTATAGAGACCCTAACCATCAGCTGTACCTTAGCCAGCGCAACATTTCTGGCAGCGTCGGCCTCTTGCCGTACATCAGGATACCGACGCGATAGATCCGCGTAGCCACCCACACCATTCCGTAAATGGACAACACCATCAGCACCAGGGAGAGAGCGAGTTGCCACGCCGGCACCGCCATCGCCGCCATGCGCAAGCACATCACGATCGGCGTGCACGGCGGAAATAGCGATAACAACACCACCGGCCACGCGCCCGGATTGCTCAGGATGTAGACGATCAGCACCAGCCCAATCACCTGCGGCAACACGATAATCATGCTGAACTGCTGCACCTCCGACTCCTGGCTGACGGTCGCTCCCAGACCGGCGCTCAGCGCGCTGTAGAAGAAAAATCCCAGGATGAAATAGAGCACGAAGAAGATCAACTGTAGCGGGGTCACTCCGTAGGCTGCCAGGCCGCCAAGCCCGAACGACATCCAAAGCGAGGACGCGCTCAGCATCAAAACAAAAACAATCCAGATCGCCATTTGGGTGAGGCCCACTGCGCCTACCCCTAACAGCTTCCCCAACATCAGTGACTCCGGTTTGGCCGAAGCCAGCATCACTTCAAATACCCGCGAGGTCTTTTCCCCCACTACCGAATGGGCCACATTCACGCCGTAGAACACTACCGCGAAATACAGCATGAAGGCCATAATGTACGCGCCCCAGAAGCCCTTGCTGGCGTCTGCCGCAACGGCAATGCCGTTCTTCACCTGCTGTGTCTTCAGGTCTACATCTTTGAGCAATGCCTGGATCTCTTCGCTGGTCGCGCCGCGCTTCACCAGCTCTTCCCGGACCAACGCGTGGCCGATCGAATCCTGCATCCTGTCCTTGCCCACAAAATCGGCCGATCCGCGGGAAGTGTAGGTAGCTTCGAGGCGTGTTGCTCCTGGCGGTAGATTGAGCCACAAGTAGCCATCAATCTGCTTGCTCTCCACCTGCGCATTCAGGCCCGCCAGGTCGCCCTCCGTCAGTGGAGCCTTCACCTCTACGGTCAGTCTCGAGGATGGATCCTTTCGAACCTCCTCCGCGGCGTTGTCAGCCGCTATCAACTCCGCCCGCTCGCTCTCGGCCAACTGGGGGTCGTTCGAGACCACCACAACATGCCTCGCGCCGCCGCTAAGTTTGCCGGAAAGGGCGCCGATGCCAAAAATCACTGCAAAAAACAGCGGAATGAGCACCGTGCTGATGCGGAAGGCCTTACTGCGGATCCGCTCCAGATACTCGCGCCGCGCGATCAGCAATGCCTCACGCATCCACTTTCTCCCCTACCGTCCTTATGAAAATTTCTTCCAGCGACGGCTCTACCAGCTCAAAGCGGTAAATCTTCGCGTGCTGTTCGGCGGCGCGCAACAAGGCCTGCGCGTCGCCCTGTTCCTTCAGGCTGATTTCTACGTGCCCCGGATACTCTCTACTTTCGGCAATCGCCTCGTGGTTTAGAAAGCCGTTGTCCCCTTCGAAGTCGATGATCACCCGGTTCCGTTCATAGCGCGATTTCACCTCGCGCATTCCACCGGAGAGCACCGCCTCTCCGCGATGGACGAGGCAAATCTCATCGCACAGTTTCTCCACCTGGTCCATGCGATGGGTCGAGAACAGAATGGCTCGCCCTTCTTTCTTCAGATCCAGCAGGGTGTCTTGCAGTAGCGTCGCGTTGACTGGGTCAAGCCCCGAGAAGGGCTCATCCATAATGATCAATTCGGGCTCGTGCAACAGCGTCACAATAAACTGGATCTTCTGTTGCATTCCCTTGGAAAGTTCTTCGGTCTTGTTCTGTGCCGCATCGACGATTTGCAGCCGTTCGCACCATGCTTGCGCGCGCTTCGCGGCTACCTCCGAGGTCAACCCATGGAGCTGGCCCATAAAGACGAGCTGGTCCATCACCTTCATCTTTCGGTAAAGCCCGCGCTCTTCCGGAAGGTATCCGACCCTCTTCAAGCTCTCACGCGTAAATGGCCGGCCGAACAAATTTACGGTACCCGAATCGGGCACGGTAATTCCCACCATCATGCGGATGCTCGATGTCTTCCCCGCCCCGTTTGGCCCCAGCAAGCCAAACATGGTTCCCGGCTCGATCCGCAGATTCAGATTGCGTACTGCCACCTTCTGTTCGTACGCTTTCGACACGCGATCGAGTTCCACCAGGGGCGCCATTCCAAAACCTCTCGCCAGGAGTGTAACAAAGCCCAGACAGCCCAACATCGCGGCATAGCATGGGTTAAGCTTTCCCCGCATCTCTTTGGACGGTGCCCTCTCAATCCAGGACCCAGTCCGATTTGCGTTAACTTACTTGGATGTTTTTCGTCAAAACATCCACAACTGACTTGTTTGGGGTGTTTTCGTGAACCTCCCACAACTGACTTGTTGGGGATGTTTTTCGCCAAAACTCGCCGCAACTGACTTGTTTGGGGTGTTTTCGTGAATCTCCCACAACTGACTTGTTGGGAATGTTTTCCACAAAACCGTCATCCCACAAAAATCGTCATCCTGAGAGCCTGTGACTTTATAGATCTTTCGCGTGAAACCCTCGACTTTAAACAAAATCGTCATCCTGAGCGGAGCGCCTTCACAGATTCATCACGTGACACGATACTTCTGGCGCGCAGTCGAAGGACCCCGGCGGCGCTTATCTTACCCATTGCCGCTCGGAGCTTTTCAACCGCTGAAGCCCGAGAACCAGATCGGCTGCAGCGATGCGCACTTGACGGCCACAGGTACATCTTTTCATGCACGGTAATCATCTTCCAAACGGCGGCACGTCCACCCGACGCGACCTTCGTGGTCGAAAAGCTCCGAGCGGCAATGGGTAAGTTAAGCACCGCCGGGGTCCTTCGACTGCGCGCCAGAAGTACCGTGTCACGTGATGAATCTGTGAAGGCGCTCCGCTCAGGATGACGATTTTGTTTGAGGTCGAGGGTTTCACACGAAAGATCTATAAAGTCACAGGCTCTCAGGATGACGACTTTGGGGGGATGACGTTTTGTGAGATGACGTTTTGTGAGATGACGTTTTGTGAGATGACGATCTTGTGAGATGACGATCTTGTGAGATGACGATCTTGTGAGATGACATCTTGTGAGATGACGTTTTGTGAGATGACGATCTTGTGAGATGACGGTTTGGTGAGATGACGGTTTGGTGGGATGACGGTTTGGTGGGATGACGGTTTGGTGGGATGACGGTTTGGTGGGATGACGGTTTGGTGGGATGACGGTTTGGTGGGATGACGGTTTTGCGGGATGACGGTTTTGCGGGAGTTTTGACGAACACTGCCAAACAAACTAGCGCTTATGGGACCCAATCCCGGGTCAACGCACTTTCGAATTACCCGTCTGCGCGACTCATCGCCTCGATGAGTAGAATGGTTCACAAACTGGAGCAGTCTAGTGACAAAAGCTATTCGGGCCTTATGCCTGCTGATGTTCTCCGCTCCCGGATGGGGCCAGGCTGCCTCACCTGCCCCGGCACAGGATGCGGATCAGGCCCAACAACCGGTGACCACGCTCAAGGTCGTTACAGGCCTGGTGGCCATCTCGGCTGTAGTGAAAACTAAAGACGGCCAAGCCCAGGAAGGCCTGACCAAAGACGACTTCGTCCTCAAGCAGGACGGCAAGGAAGTGCCGATCCACTATTTCTCTCGCGGCTCCGAAGTCCCATTGAGCTTTGCGCTCATGGTGGATACCAGCGGGAGTCAGGAAACCTTTATCGGCGATGAATCGCTGGCCAGCGACGTCTTTTTCGAGACCATGCTGGGGCGCCCAGAGGACCGCGCAATGCTGGTGCAGTTCGACACCACGGTCCTACAGTTGAAGAGTATGACCAACTCCGCGAGTGCGCTCCATTTTGCACTGTCGCGCATGAATCAAGGCGCCGCCGCCAAGAAAGGAACCCTTCTCTACGATGCGGTCTACGTGGTGGCGAAGGACGCCCTGGCGAAGGCGACGGGACGCAAGGCAATGGTGATCCTCAGTGACGGTGGCGACAACGGAAGCCGCCGGTCGCTCACCGAAGCGATCGAGCAGGCACAGCGCGCGGATGTCCAGGTTTACTCCATCCAGTACAGCATGTTTAGGGGGCTTAGCGGAGGCAACACCGGTCGTGCACCCGAAGCCGATCCTGGCCTGGAAGCGTTGCAGAAGCTCTCAGAGAGTACCGGCGGTCATGTATTTACGATTTCGCGCACGATGAGCCTGCGAGAGATCTTCGCGCAGATCGCCGACGACCTGCGATTGCAGTACGAACTGGGCTACAAGCCTCCTCCGGACACTCAACCGAACAGCTATCACAAGCTGGAGTTGAAGGCGAAGGACAAGAAGCTGACCGTGCAGGCCCGCAAAGGCTTTTTCCAACCATCCTAGACTTTTGCCGCGGTGCAGCCTATGAGCGGCGGGACACGGCAGGTCGTCGAGATAGTCTTCTCTCGCTGCTGAAAAGTGTATGCTGATGGCACTTTATAAGGTGCGCTAATGGGACCGTCGATGTTGGACCTCACGAAGGATATTCAGTCGCTCACAGCCTTCCGCCGCCGCTCCAGCGAATTCTTGATGCAGTCAAAAAAGAGCAAACTCCCCGTTGTGCTCACAGTTAAGGGGAAGGCAGCGGCCATCGTTCAGGACGCCGAAGCCAATCAACGCCTTCTCGATCTTGCCGCCGGGGCCAATGCCGAGGAAGGTATTCGCCAGGGTTTGGATGAGATAGACCACGGCCGCACCCGTCCTGCAAAAGAGGTACTTGACGAGATTCGCCAAAAATATGGCATACCTCGTTAAGGCGAACGTCCGCGCAGCCCGCGATCTGTATTTGGAGAAGCTAAGAGGAAGTTCTGCCTAACTCCAGTCCTCCCAGGTGAACAATCAAGATGAACATGCCAGCATTATTTGACTTAAGCGGCCGGGTGGCCGTGGTGACAGGCGGTAATGGCGGAATCGGCCGCGGCATTGCGCTCGGATTAGCCGAATGCCGGAGCCGCCGTTACAGTGTTAGGACGGAACGAGGAAAAGAACCAGCGGGTGCTTGCTGAATTAAAAGCCATCGGGGTTCCTTCGCTTGCCTTGAAGGTGGATCTGACCCAGCGCGCCACGTTGGAACCAGCGCTGAACAAGATCGAGGGCGAACTCGGTCCCATCGGCATTCTGGTCAATAACGCGGGCAACGTCTCCGTAAGCGGAGGTGTGCTAAACGAAAAAACTGAGGACTGGGACAACGTGATCGAGACCCACCTCAATGCAGCCTTCCTGCTTTCCAAGCTCGCTGCCCAGTCGATGCTTAGTCAGAAGAGGGGAAAGATTATCAACATTGGCAGTATGTACTCTTACTTTGGATCGGGACTGGTCCCCTCCTACAGCGCGGCGAAGGGAGCGATCGTACAGTTGACCAAGTCCATGGCCATCGAGCTCGCCCCGTACAACATTCAAGTGAATGCGATCGCGCCCGGGTGGATTCAAACCGACATGACCGCCCCTGTGCTTACCATGCCTCTGAACGACGAGGTTCTTGCGCGGACTCCGGCTGGTCGCTGGGGTCAACCAGACGAGATTGCTGGAACCGCCGTATACCTGGCCTCCCGGGCTTCAGACTTCGTTACCGGGGCTACGATTCGCGTTGACGGCGGTTATGCGATTCGGTGACGTAAGAATCAGCAAGAAAAGCGGCTTCGCTATAATCTCTGCGTAATTTTGGACGCCCCGTCCGTATACCCCTCGTATGTTCGAATACGATGGAGCTTTGGCGGGGAACGTGAGCACGGAAACGCAACAAATTGCGCGTGGTCTTCGCCAAAGAGACGTCGCTCTACTCCACTCGTTAGTCGGGCAATATCAGTATCGTCTTGTACGCTACTTTACCTATCTGCTGGGTAGCCGCGATCCCGTCGACGACCTGGTACAGGAAACTTGGCTGCGCATCCTTGAGCGCGGTCACTCTTACGACGGACAATCTCGCTTCGAGCCGTGGCTCTTCACCGTTGCCCGCAACCTGGCCCTCGACTACGTGCGGAAGCGAAGAGCCCTTAGCCTGGACTCGACGGACTCGTTAGAACCAGATCTCGAGTCGCTCTCGCCTGTTTCCCAAATGCCCTCGCCCTTCGAGCAGGCAGCACGCACCGAGGATGCCCAGCGTCTCGCTCACTCGCTGCAGATGCTGGAGCCCATCTATCGGGAAGCACTCGTCCTTCGCTTTCAGGAAGATCTATCGCTGCAGGAGATGGCGCACGTGGTAGGAGCGTCCGTCTCGACCGTGTCTTCAAGGATTTATCGCGGCCTCGCGGCACTGCGGGCACAGATGGAAGGAGGAACCCATGCAAATTGATGGTCACCAGGAGATCCGCCATATCATCGACCGATCTCTCGAGGGCGCGGCCTCTCCTCAGGAGGAGCAAACTCTGCGCGAGCACCTTCTTACTTGTGCCTCGTGCCAGGAGTATCTAAATGCTTCTCATCGAGCTATCGCCGCTCTGGCAGGCTTCTCCTTCGAAGTGAATCCAGAGCTTCACGGGAAAGTACTCGCCGCCCTCACGCAGCGTGCACAACAACTGGAAACCAACAGGGCCGAGCGAAGACCGATGTTGTGGAGTTACCTGGCCGCGCTTGTGCTCACAGTCGTGGGCTCGTTGGCTGCTGCGCGATTTAGCGGGTTTGCTGTTGCTGTCTTTCACCTCCAGCCCGCACCGCTGCACTTTGGGTTGCTCGCCTTATGGATTTTGCCTTCCCTGTGCTTCTGTTTGCTGTTTCCCATCCTGCACCGATTGTCGGAGGGCTGGATGAATGAGAAAGGATTATCCCAATGAGTGTTCGTCAATTCCTGGATGTGGTTCCGAAGTCCGTTAAGACAGTGGCTTTCGTCATAGGGGGCGGCGGCGCGGTGGTCGGCCTGGCCGGCGCCTTGTTTAAAGGCCACGCGGAAGGTCGACTCTCCGGCCCTGGCGCCTCCTTTCCGGTTCTGGTATCCATTGCCGCCCCGGGCTTCGGCTTAGGCTTGGTGGCGAGCATTGTGATCGCAATCTGGATTCTCGCTTTGGGATACGTGTACGCAGATGCCCGAAGGCGCGCCATGCCACCCATCCTGTGGACTCTCATTGCACTTTTCATCCCTAACTTGCTGGGATTTCTTCTCTACTTCGCCTTGCGCCGGCCCATTGCGTTGCCTTGTCCCCACTGCGGGCAGCCGACGACGGCGGAGCAACGATTCTGCTCATGGTGCGGCTATCAAGGATCTGGAGTACTCTCCAGTCCTGTTTAGCCAGAGAACTCATACCAGGTTACCCCGTCCTGTCAAGCCGTATTGCGTCGCTTCGGCCGCCATCCGTAAGTAACTTTCGGGTCGTCGATTCGACCCCATTAGCCCGTTCGGGGGAGATGAAAAAAGCAGCCCCTCTGACAAAGTAAGTCAGAGCATTCTCGATGGAGTGACGGGAATGACGCCTCAAAGGAGCACTACCTCGATGAAACTCCTTGTAGCGGGCTTTTTTGCGTTTACCGGAGTAGCCTTCGCCGCACACCTTGCGCCGGCTACCTATCACGATGGAACCCTTATCTCTTTCCCCATGCAGAGTTCTGGGAGCAATTGCCCTGGCACCTCAGAACAGATCTGCAACGATGATTACCAGGCGCAATACATGGTTAAGTCGGAGGGGATTCTCTATGCCCTCACCCCTGCCAGCGCAGCGACGGGTAGTAGCTTCGCCGAAAAAGCGATGCTGGGCTGGAGCAAAGCATTTGGCAGAACTGATTCGTTGTATCACGCACAGCCAGGAACATCCCTCCTACTGCGAGATGATGGTAGACATCTTTTCGTGAAAGTGGGTAGCCGCGAGTCGATGTACATGGCCATTGAGGCACGATAGCGACCGCTGAGCGACTAACGAATATTTGCGTTTTACCGAGGGCCTCGCGTGAACATCAAGCGCGGGGCCCTTAGCTTCCCTTTCTTCTTCCCTCCAGCACCATATAGCCAAACCCGTCCTCTCACACTTTCCGAAACAGGTAGGCCCCGCTCGTCCGAGCTACCACCGCGCCCTGGAAATTCTGATATCTTTGTGGCCCAGGCCGGAGGATTTCCTACTCTCGTCCGTTCTAAATTGGTTGCAGTGACAAGCAAGCGCGTGAGGAAATATGAACTCCGGGACTCTATTCAAACTTGCTAACGCGTTGCTTGCATCGGGCGCTTCCCTCATCCTGATCACGGCCATGGCTGCGCAAACTCAGGCGCCGGCAGTGCCGCCTGCCGCCCCTGACCGCGCCGCGATTGCCGCTGCCTCGGCGGCGGAGCGTGATCGCGAGCTCAAGCTGCTTGGCATCACCGCCATGCAGCCCCCGGCGACCGCCTATGACATCGGCAAACCGGGCAATGCCAACTACGATGAGGCCAAAGCCAATCCGTATCCCAAACTTCCCGACGTTCTGACCATGAACGACGGAGCCAAGGTGACCACACCGGCACAGTGGAAGAAGCGCCGCGCCGAAATCAAAGCGATGTTCGACGAAAATGTTTATGGCAAGTATCCCGCGCACATTCCGGCTGTGACTTGGAAAGTGGACAGCGTCGAGCAGATGACCGTCCAAGGGATCCCGGCCAACGTGAAGCACATCACCGGCCATATCGATAACTCTGCCTATCCGGCGATCACCGTGGATATCCATGCGGACGTTGTGACGCCTGCCAGCACCAAGGGCACCAGGGTGCCGGTCATCATCGGCGGCGGTTCGATACGCCCACGCCCGGCTTTCCCACCCCCCGCGCCGGGCCAGGTTGTGCATAAGCTTGCTTCCCCGCCGGATGCACCTGATTCCGCCAAGCTGCTGCTTGCTCATGGCTGGGGCTTTGTCGGCCGCAACTCTAACGACGTGCAAGCTGACAACGGCGCAGGTCTCGATAAAGGCATCATCGGCCTGGTGAACAAGGGCCAGCCGCGCTCGCTCGACGATTGGGGCGTACTCCGAGCCTGGGCCTGGGGCGACAGCAAGCTGCTCGACTATCTCGAGACCGATCCTGATGTCGACAGCAAGAAGGTCGGCGTGATGGGCCATTCCCGCGGTGGCAAGGCGGCGTTGGTGGCCCAGGTGGACGACCCGCGCTTTGCCATCGGCTTTATCTCCTCTTCGGGTGCGGGCGGCGCGGATCTCTATCGCCGCAACTATGGCGAGACCATGGGCAACATCACCGGGACGAGCGAGTTCCATTGGTTCGCGGGTAACTTCCTTAAATATGATGCAGTCGGTCACTCCGCTAACGACATGCCGGTAGATAGCCATGAATTCATCGCGCTGGTGGCGCCGCGCGCTATCTTCATTGGTGGAGGGGCGCTGCTCACCGATCCGGTCTATGCTCCGGGCGATGCGTGGCAAGACGCGCAGGGCATGTTCATGGCTGCCGTCGCCGCCAGCCCGGTTTGGGGCCTGCTGGGCGCAAAGGGCCTGGGGACAACCACGTTTCCGCCGATGGGCACTCTCATCGATTCAGGCGACGTGGCCTTCCGTCAGCACGAGTATGGACACACCCCCGCGCCCAACTGGCCCTACTTCATTGAATTCGCGGACAAAGAATTCAAGAAACGCTGAGTTATCAGCGAAGATGATTATTGCGAGTATCTCCGGTGAATTCCAGCTCCCATTCCTGACCAATAAGATCGTGGCCGAACCTGTGGTGAGGATCTTCCTTGACAAGCCGAAAACCTGCCTTTTTATAGATGCGATGCGCAGAAGTAAGAATGCTCTGCGTCCAGAGAACAACTTTCCGATAACCTGCTGTGCGGGCGAAACGAATACATTCGTTCACCAAAGCGTCCCCCAGGCCAAGACCACGAGCACAAGGCTCGACAAAGAGGAGACGTAGCTTCGCCGTCCGCGGCTCGCTCGGATGCTTGACCAGAAAGACGTGGCCAACATTCTGACCATCGATCTCGGCCATCCAGCAGCGCTCCCGGACGGCATCGAAGTTGGTGACAAATCCCTCCACAATTCCCGCAACCAGGGCTTCGAAGGTGTTGTCCCATCCGTATTGTTCCGCATAGCCAACGCTCTCCCTGTAAACAACCCATCCCATATCGCCCACACGGTGCGGCCTCAAGATGAACGGCGGCCGGTTGCCATCGACTTTCATGAGAATGCTCTCGATGGTCTGCATGCAATGGATAAGTTCCGTTCGAGCCGTCGGAGCAAGGTCCCGGAGAATCGTATGAGCTTGTTCCTGGGAAAGAGCGTTGAGCTTCTTGAATGCCGATTGCCCCTTCGCTGTCAGCATCAATTCTGCGTACCGGCCATCTTCTTCCGAAGCTTTCTTGCGCAAGAGGCCGGCGCGCTCGAATTTTCCCAGCATGCGGCTCAGATACGCGGGATCTACGCCAAGCCCTTCCGCGACGTCGCTTGCCTTCGGCGCGACACGGTTTGCCAGTTCGTAGAGAACTCTGGCTTCCGCCAAACTGTAATCGCTGTTGAGGAGCCCTTCGTTCAGAGTCCCGATAAATCGGGTGTACATGCGGTTAAAGCGGCGGAAGTTCGCTGCTTCGCTGCTCATGCCTGTCGGCGACTCGGGATGCGATGCCATGTTGACATCGTCCCTTACACTAATTGACTTTGTCAACTATGACAGCTAGCCAAGTGAGGACCCAGCCATGCCCCAAAAAGGTGGGGTTCTTCGACAAAGCGATTGCTCGTAGAAGAGCTGCACCGGCTCCGCCTCTTGCACGGACTGATTTTGCGTTCCATGATGGAAGGAGCGATGAGACTTATCAACTGCTTCCCTCTTCAGGTTGCGGCCTGCGCCATCTGGTTCCTAGCTCCGGCGGCCGCACTCTCAGCCAGCACCACCACCCATTCGAAGTTTGTGGGAACGTATCTATCCCATCCTGGCGACGATGCGCAGGCTGGACCATCGATGAATTTAAGCCTGGGCGCAGACGGCACAGCAACCGTCACCGAGGATCCGGGTAATGGCACTACCACCTTGTTTGGCCATTGGGTTGATTCCGGCAGCCAGGTCAAGGTCATGTTCGACGCTGTGGAAGGCAAGCCGGTCGAGCCGCCCATGGTCTTTCAGCCCGGTCACGACGGTCTGCAAGCCGTAACCTGGAACCATGCCACGTGGGGTAAGACCAATCCGCCGCCTATGAAGAACCGATCCAAGGTGAAAGAGCGATTGACTCACAACAAGTCCGCCGATTGAACCGCTCAAACGAAATACGGAAAGCGCCTCAATCAGATCTCTACCTCGCCTTCAAGGTAAAAGACGCAGGAGCCTTCCAATTCGACGCCAGTCTCAGTAAGCCGGCAAATGACCTCTCCGCCGCGTGGCGAGGCCTGAAAGGCGCGAAACTCTTTCTTGTTGAGTTGCTTGGCCCAATAGGGCGTGAGCATGCAGTGCGCCGCACCGGTCACGGGATCTTCCGGGATGCCCTTGATGGGGGCGAAGTAACGGCTAACGAAATCATAGACACCGTCCCCCGGCGCGGTCACGATCAATCCACTTCGGTCCAGGCGGGCGATGCCGGCGATGTCCGGAGAAAGTTCACGTACTGCCTGCGCGTTCTTGAGCAAAGCCATGTAATTGAAGGCGTTCGCAAACACCGCCACAGGTACGACACCCAGCGCTTCGGCTAGCCCCGGCGGTGATGCAACCGGCTCCGCTGTTCTGGCCGGAAACTGCATCACATAGCCGGCGTCTGCCCGGTTTACGGTCAGCGGTCCGCTGGCCGAGTGGAAGACCACGCTGTTCCGTGCAGGCTCCAGCCTCTCCATCACCACAGTTGCGCTGGCCAGGGTAGCGTGGCCGCAAAGGGGCACCTCGGTGGCAGGCGTAAACCAGCGCAGCCGGTAATCGCCGCCGTCGGGAACCAAGAACGCCGTCTCCGCCAGGTTGTTCTCGGCTGCAATGGCCTGCAGCGTCGCATCGCTCAAAAAAAAGTTCATGGGCATCACAGCAGCAGGATTTCCGGCGAACCGGCGGGTGGTAAAAGCATCAAGCTGGTATATCGGCGTGCGCATACGATGAGTCCTGCGGGAGCGATTACCTTGATGACGCCGCACCCTTGGCTTCTATGATAACCATCCGCTCAGCCCAATTCCGCAATGGGACCGCCCGATCCCTGCGGGCATTTTGCCCGCGATTTTCTTTCGCAACGTCTGTATCATTTATTGCACAGACCGCCTTGTCGCCGGCGAAGAACTTTCGCTTCAGTTGTTTGGAACCCAACCGTGTTGGTAAACTCGAAAAGTCCCGCCCTGTAAATCCGGTTTGAGAACTTCTCCTGAACTTGCACTGCCCCTTGGGCCAATCTCCCTTTGAAACCATTCTTGCAACAACGCCTGCGCCTTCGACTACTGGCTCCCTCAGTTGCCCTGATTGTCGCAGCCACGATGATCCCGGTAGCACTGCGGCATCCGTCGCTGAGGTATATCGACAACAGCTTCGAACCTGCCGATTTCGTAAACAATATCCTTATGTACATGCCCCTGGGGATCGCCTTGAGCGGTTCGTCGCTCCTGCGCACATTCCTCTTCGGTTTTTTTTTATCAACCGCTGCTGAAACGCTGCAGCTAGGGTACATTAACCGTATCCCGTCAGGCTCTGATATTGCGAGTAACACGGCCGGGGCCCTGCTCGGCTACCTGGTCGCGGTGGTTTGGCTCCGGGCGACGGGCGTCGATCCGAAATCGCTGCGGATGCCTCGAGCGCTTGCGGCATCGGCCATTCTGGTTACGATCTTCGGCATGATCCTGCTGGTTGACCACCCCACAAAATCAGATTTCTCCAACTGGGATCCGACCTTTCACCTGGCAATCGGGAATGAATTGACCGGCGACCGGCCCTGGGTTGGAGCTATCTCCGAATTTCAAATCTATCCCTTTGTTATGTCGCCATCACAGATCGGCGATCTCGCCCGCCAGGCTGCTCGTGCGGATAACACTGCATTGCCGAGTGGCGGACTGATACCGTCCGCGAACTCCCAAACACCTTACGGCCACTCACTTCTTTCGCGCGACGAGGAACTCAGCTTCTATGACACGCTAGTCAGCCGGAACCAGCTCACGCTCCTGGTTGCCCTACGGACGAACAACCTCGATCAGCATGGCCCCGCACGCATCATCACCTATTCTGGAAATACCGGCGAGCGTAACTTCACCCTGGGCCAGATCCATGACACGCTCACCTTCCGTCTACGCACGCCCGCCTCCGGCTCGAACGGGGCCAACCCTGCGCTCTACTCGAAACCTGTTCTCTCACTCAACCGCACAGCCTTCGTTGCTGCTGTCTACGACGGACGTATTTCCAGGCTGTACGTGAATGGCGAACTCGTCGCGCATGCGGATCTGGGAGCAAGAAGACCTCGCTTGCCCATACGGCTTCTGTACTGGCTCCCACGGGATCTGCCGCTTCGTGAGATCGAGCTGGGCGCATCCGAGAGTCTGATCAGCGGATTATTCGCGCTGGGGATCTTTGCTTTGGTTGGAGTTCCTAGCCGGCGTTCGACGCGGTGGTTGGTTGGCGGGGTTGCTGGACTCGCCATCGGCGGAGTTGTATGGATCTTTGCAGTATCCGAGCCACGCCTGGGAGTGCGCATCCTGCTGGAGTGCGTGGCCGCGGGTTTGGTGACTGCTACGTCGGTTGAGATCGAGACCGAGGAGCCCGAGCTGGCCCCCGATTTACGAAGGCCAGCCTCGATTTAGAACCGTGGTACATCGGCAAGACGATTTCTGTTTTGAAAAGGAATCATCCAGCCTGGGTATTCAGGCGGAAGTGCGCTTACCTCGTCGAGCTTCTGCATCTCTTCTTCTGTAAGCTGAAGATCGACCGCGGACAGGTTCTGTTGTAGCTGATCGACACGCTTGGCCCCAATGATGATGGACGTGACAAACGGTTTCGCGAGAATCCATGCCAGCGCAACTGTGGCGACGCTAGACTCGTGAGCCTTGGCAATGGGATGAAGCACATCCAGGATGCGCCAGGTTCGTTCCTTATCGACGATGGGGAAATCAAAGGCCGAACGTCTTGAATCCTCCGGCTTTTGATGCTCGCGAGAGAATTTGCCCGAAAGCAGTCCGCCGGCCAGAGGGCTCCAGACCAGGAGCCCGGTGCGCTGGTCCTCGAGCAGCGGCACAATCTCCCGTTCGAGTTCACGGCCTGCGATGGAGTAATAGGCCTGCAGCGTATCGAGCTTGGCAAGATTTTTTGCCTCGGAGATGCCATTCGCTTTCATGATCTGCCAGGCGTACCAGTTGGAGCATCCGATGTAGCGGACTTTTCCCTGCGTAACCAAAGTGTCCAGAGCGCGCAGGGATTCTTCAATAGGCGTGACCTGGTCAGCAGCGTGAATCTGGTAGAGATCGATGTAGTCGGTTCTCAGCCGTTTGAGCGAGGCTTCCACCGCATCCATGATGTGTCCCCGCGAAGCGCCGACATCGTTACGGCCCGGACCCGTCCGCCCATAAGCCTTGGTAGCGATGACAATATCCTTACGAGCGATGCCCAGGTTGGCGATCGCTTGGGCAAGAACCTTCTCCGATTCTCCATTGGTGTAGACATCCGCCGTGTCCACGAAGTTGATGCCCGCATCCACCGAAAGCCGGACAAGTTCATCCGCAAGATTTTGCTCGACACCTGCAATCGGTTTCCACATGCCTTCGCCAGTGGCAAAGGTCATGGTGCCGAGGCAGAGCTCAGAGACGAGAAGGCCCGTGTGGCCAAGAGTGTTGTATTTCATTAGGCACCTTTGCTTGGAGATGAAATTCGTAATGCTCTTAGATGTTATCCATAGTCTTGCCGATTCGCGATTAACAGTAGAGGAATACAACGCTTCATCCCTGGTAGGAAAACATAAGGCACGGTCACACGGAGCAAGCACGACCTGGCCTGTTGGGATTATCCTGTTCGCCTGGAGGCTTCATCATGACCATCGCCGATATTCTGCTTCAGGACTACGACGTCGAAGCAAAAAATACTCGCACTACACTGGAGCGCATCCCCACCCATCTTGCCGAATTCAAGCCCCACGAGAGGTCGATGCCGATGGGCCGGCTGGCCATGCATGTGGCCACGCTGCCCAGGTTTGCCACCTCGATCCTCACGCTCGAAAAGATGGATCTGGCCAAAGAAAAATTCCCTCCTCTGATCTTTGAATCCTCTGAGGCTACGGTGCGCGCGTTTGATCAGGTATCGTCCGAGCTGCGCGATACGCTGAGCCGGCAATCCGATGTCGACCTGGAACGGAACTGGACCATGGCCTTCGGCGATAAGATCATCGCCGATGCTCCGCGTTCTGTCCTGTTCCGTACCATGTTTTTCAATCATCAAGTCCATCACCGTGCCCAGCTTGGTGTCTATCTCCGCTTGAACAATCTTCCTGTCCCCGCGCTTTATGGCCCCTCCGCCGACGACAGGATGGGCTTCTAGAGCGGAGTGTTCGTTTGCGAACAATCTTGTTCAATTCCGGACACGCGATGGCGCTCAGCATTGCAGCACCTTGAGAACGCGGCGGTTGCGGGCGTTCGATATGGTCCCCAACGTGCTCCACGGGAGACAAGCGATCGTGTGTGCCTGGAGGCTTACGTGCAAGCTTTGCTGAACGATTTAACCGGCGCCCTACGACAGCTTCGTCAGTCACCCGGACCGGCGCTCCTCGCGATTGTGACCCTGGCGCTCGGTATCGGCGCAAACACGGCCATCTTCACCGTCATCGAAAGCGTCTTGCTGCGGCCGCTGCCCTATGCGCATGCCGATCGCTTGCTCTATATCGGTCCAGGCGACAAGCCGGGTTTCGGTGCCACGTCATGGCTGAACTATCGCGACATTCGTGACCAGTCCAAGCAATTGAAGGCACTTGCGGCCTATTCCGAGGACGTGGCCGTAATCGAGAGCCGGGATGGTTCGCAAAGTGTGGTCGCCCCGCGCACCACGGTCAATCTATTCTCCATGCTGGGTGCAAAGCTCTTACTGGGCCGCGCTTTCACTATGGAGGAAGGCGAAATGGGCGGTCCGGAAGTCGTTATCATTTCTGAGGGCCTCTGGCGGCGGAGCTTCCAGGCCGATCCAGAAATCGTTGGCAAGGCGGTGACGATAAGCGGCAAGCCCCACACCGTGGTTGGAGTCATGCCGAGTTCGTTCTCCTTCCCTGAAAGCATGGGGCCGGAGTTGCACACAGGCGTATGGCTACCGATGCGGCCCACGGGAGAGATGCTGAACGACAGAGGCTACCACTTCAACAATGTTGTGGGTGAACTTCAGCCCGGCATCAGCATCATCCAGGCACAGCGCGAACTCGATGCCATCGCTGCTCACATTCCCGCCCGGCAGAGTGGGCAAAGAGATACTTTTCGCGCTACCTCCTACCAGGAGGCGCTGACGGGGCCGGTGCGACCGACGTTGTTGTCGCTCCTGGCTGCCCTGGTGCTGGTGTTGTTGATCGCCTGCGCCAATGTTTCCAATCTCCTGATTGCCCGCTGCCTGGGTCGTCAGAAGGAATTCGCAGTCCGGGCGGCCCTCGGGGCCAGCCGGTTACGCCTGGTCCGGCAGCTGCTCGCAGAAGGAATGATGTTGAGCCTCGCCGGTTGCGGCATCGGGCTTATCCTCGCTCAATTGGCCATGCGTGCCATGAGCAAACTGCCGCCAGGGACCATCCCCCGAGCTAATACCATAGCCATCCATTGGACCGTCCTGTTGACCCTGGCCGCCATCGCTATGCTCACCACCTTGCTGTCTTCCATGCTGCCCGCGTTGCTGGTGGCGCGCGCCAATCCGCAGGCGGCATTGCAGTCGGCCTCCCGCGGTGTCGGTTCGCGCGCCGTGAGTAGGAGGCTGAGCGGCTGGCTGGTCGCGGGCGAAGTGGCTCTCTCTACTCTGCTGCTGGTGGGCACCGGCCTGCTCTTCCACACGCTTTGGAATCTGCAACAGTCACGGCTAGGTTTTGACACGGCGCACCTGACAACTTTCCAGGCGATGCCCGCGGATGCGGCAGGCTTTTCCGCGATGGCGGTTTCGCAAGACGCCGAGCACGCACCGCCTTCCGTTGCGACGCTCACTTATCAGCCCGTTCTTGATCGCATCCGCCAGGTTCCCGGCGTGCAGAGTGCGGCGCTCATCACCGTTACACCCCTCTCCGGTATGGACGTAGGAACAAGCTTTCGCGTCCTTGGCCGCGCCAACGATCCGGCAAATAAGCCAGAAGCTCGCATTTCGGCTGTCAGTGGAGACTATGCCCGCACCATGGGCACACCGGTGTTGCGCGGCCGCATGATCGACGATGAGGATGGTGCAGCCGCTCCCTTTGTGGTGGTCATCAACGAATCACTGGCCAAAAAGTACTTTGCAGGACAGGACCCGCTGCAAAAACAAATCGACCTGGGCGGTAAAGACACAGGCATGATCAAGCCGTACACCATCGTCGGCGTTCTCGCCGACCAGGTAGACAGCAACGTCGGGGGTACGGTTCAGCCGTTCATCCTGGTGCCTCACCAGCAAATTCCCACCACCTCTCTCTTCTATCAGGCGCTTTTGGAAACCGTGGTCAGCTTTGTGGTGAAGACCCACGGCGACATTCCCGTCGCGGCGGAGATGCGCTCGGTCTTTCACCAGGCAGCTCCGGGCTTCGCCCTGGATGGGTTTCAAACCATGCAGCAAGCGGTGGAGAAAAACACCTTCAATCAGCGATTGGGCTTGAATCTTGTGGGTTCGTTCGCAGGACTTGCGGTTGCCATGGTGATCGCGGGTTTGTATGGCGTTTTGTCCCAATTGGTAAGCTATCGCCGCCGTGAGATAGGCGTTCGCATGGCTCTGGGTGCAACCCGGAAAAGTGTGGCGGAACTCGTCCTCCGCCAGGGTTCAATCCTGATTGGCGCCGGCCTTGGCGTCGGCCTTCTGCTATCTTTCGCCGCGGCTCGCCTGATCAAGAGCTTCCTCTACCAGGTGCAGCCGTTAGACATTTTGACTTATGTAGCCGTAGCTGTGACGCTCTCAGCAATCGGATTGATCGCCGCTCTTATCCCGGCGCGCAGAGCCGCGCACATCGAACCCATGCAAGCGCTGCGTACGGAGTAGCCTCTAGCCTCTACTTCACACCCTTTACCACGTAGAGTTCGGAGAGCATCCGGATAAAGCTGTAAACGTAGGCCCGGCCGTCCGCGCTAAAAATAATGTGAGACAGGTTGCACAGACCAACTTGGTCGCTGGGGTGAAATTCTCTGAAGAATTGTCTCTCGCCACTGATCACGTTTAAGCGATAAACCCTGACCGGTTGCTGTTTCACCTGATACACGTACAACACGTGCGGGTCAGAGCTCCATTCAACCATCTCGTGCGGCAAGAGACCGGGAATATCACGCGGCGGGCCACCGTCCATGGGATAGAACTGGGCCACTCCGCCGGCGAGACTTCTGCCGATCATCAATTGCCCGTCGGGCGAGACCGCGCAGCTGCCGACACCCTCCGGAGTAAGGGGCTTGGGCGCGCCACCGTCAACGCTTTGAATAAAGCATCGAACCCCGTGCCCCGGCTCGTTGCCGGTAAAGACGATCTGCTTGCTGTCAGGCATCCAGTGGATCATGTGCCCATAGCGCTCAATCCCGCCCTTGTCGATTCGCTTAGCCGTTCCCGCACCTGTTGGCAGAAGCAGAATCTGGGAGTACGACACATCCGTGGCTGCCCATTTGCCATCGGGTGACAGGTCGCCCGCCATCCCTTCACCCAGCGGAATTGGTGGTGAGCCACTGGTGCTGCGCATGGCCACGGTGTAAGTCGGTCCACCCTGCTCTCCCTGCTCGTCAAAGAGCAAGGTTTTGCCGTCGCTGGACAGACCCACGGGGAGAGACCAGTCTTCCCAGGAGAGATCCTGCTCCTTGGTTGCGCCTGGGCCGGCGCCAATCATGCCGGCGCGGTTTTCATCGCGCGTCAGCAACAGTCTCCCATCGGGAGCGATGTCTAGCAGGGTGACTCCGCCGAGTGCCTGGTAGGCCAGGCGCTGGCGGCCGTTTCGGTCGACGGCGTAGATCCGGCGTTCGAGCCCGGCGCGGGTAGCCGAGAACCAAACCTCGCGACCATCCGGCGACCATGCCAGCCCTTCTTCACTTTCCCAACCGGTAGAGAGCACTCGCTTGCGGCCCGCAAGGTCAACGATCGAAACCACACCCTGGTCATCGTCCTGCGAGGGATGATCGAGGAAAGCAATTGCGTCCCCGTTGGGCGATATCCGGGGATGGCTAACCCATCCGGCAGTCTCGTAAAGCACGTGGCCCAAGGGATATTCCAGACGCCGTTTCTCCCCGATAGCGTGAACAACGGCAAGCGTTTTCCCATCCGGAGCCCAATCAGCCCATTCGACATGCTCGGCGATCTGGCGAGGCGACCCCCCGGTGAGAGGAACCTTACCCAGCGTCCCCTGGATGGTCATCATAAATAGGGGATCAACCGTTTCCAGTACTGCCATTTCGCCGGACGACGAAACCGCAAGCAGATGAGTTGCCGGCAACTCCATATTTCGCGAGGTATTAAGGTTGAGGTCGGTGGAGAAGATCTCGATCGGTGCGCCGTCCCAGGAGGCCGCATAGATCACATTGTGCCCATCGGGCGCAAAGCGGGCGTTGTACACCGTGCCATGACGCACGGTCAGGCGTTGGAAATCCGGCGATTGCGTCCGGGCAGTGCGGTTGCCCAACAACACTCCCAACCCGACCAGCACGGCGACAGCGGCAATAGCCAACAAAGCCAGAGCCGCGCGCTTATAGGTGACCCTGCCTGCGGGGGGGCGATCGGCCGGAGGCGGAACCTCCACCGGCGGAGCTTCAATTACCGGGGGCTTGGGCGGAGCCGTCTCCACCGAGGGTTCTTCCAATTTGCCGACAAAACGATACCCACGCCGGGGCACCGTTTCAATGAAGCAAGGATTGTCGGCGGTATCTCCCAGGGCGGTTCGCAGCTTGCCAATTGCAACATTAACTGCGTGATCAAAGTCTCCAAAGTTCTCCGACGGCCATATCCGGGACTGCAGTTCGTCTCTTGTCACCAGGACGCCCGGTTGCTCAAGCAGAATCTGCAGCACCTTAAAGGGCTGGTCCTGGAGCTTGATCCGGCTTCCCGATTTACGGACCTCTCCCGAGTGGAGATCAGCCTCAAAGGCGCCAAACCGGATCGTCCGGTGCCCATTGCGCCCGTTTGATTCCCCGTTCCTGTGCGTCTCTAGCATCACTGTTAGTCTGCTTCCTCTTTACGAAAATGAGTAATCAATTGTTCAACTATTTTGCGGGAGAGAATGGTCACCGGCTCCTCTCCCATCCCTCTCCCGGTGCGTAACTCACGCTGTACCTATAAGCTACCGCCAGTGCATTGAGGTACCAGTCGGCCCGATCGAGCATGGGTTCCAGGTGAACCTTTATGCGCGATCGCTTCCGCTGGTTCGTTGTCCTCTTGGGCCTTTTACTGGCCGGGCAATCCTTTGCCTTGGGTGATCAGGAAATCGGGCCGCGCCAGCCCGTAGTAGGGACGGTCAACTTCGATCTCTATCGCGGCTACCTGATGATCGCCCGGGGTTCCGCGGGCACCCTGAAGGGTCTTACGTTCCTCCTGGATACCGGGGCCAGCTCTTCCGTTCTGGATCCGCAGCTGGCGCGCAGGCTTCACCTGCAAGAGGTCCCTGCCAGCATCTCGGTTCTGGGCGGCAGCGTGCAAGCCGAGAGCTCCGTCGCGCCAAGCTTGAACGTTGGACTGATGCAAAGGGACAATGTCCCGGTCTTGATTGAAGATTTGTCCTTCCTGCAAAAAGCTCTCCCGCTCCGGGTGGACGCAATCATCGGTCTGGATGTCCTGGGCCAAACCGCCTTCGTGATTGATTACGCAGCGCGCCAGATCCACCTTGGTCCCCTTCCCGCTTTGCCTGACGCCATTCCCATGCACATGGCAGGTGGTCTGGCCATCGTTGACGCACAGGTGAACAATCTTCCAGCCCGCCTGTTGCTGGATACCGGTGCGTCCTCCCTTTTCCTCTTTGCCAGGAGCACGTCTGGGGCCATTTCAGACGTGAGAGTGAGCGCCGTTCAGCAATCGTCCGGCACCATCGGGGAATCCGAGCGGAAAGAAGTGAAGCTGCACAGCCTGAGGCTGGGCGCGTCCGAGTTTGCCCAGGAGCCGGCCTTTCTGGTCCCTGACGGCAGCCACGGAGGTCACCCCTTCGACGGACTGATCAGTCCGGCGCGGCTGGGTATTCGGAGAGTCGCAGTCGATCTTGCCCGCGGAGAGGTAGCCTTCAGCCGATAACTCGGTCCCCTACTTCCCGCTGGTCTCGTTCCACAGGAAGGCCAGTTCGTCTGCCTGGTCCGCCACCAGCTGGGTCAACGACACCCCTGAGCTGTGTCCACCTTTGAGGGAATAGTGCAGCAGAACTGGACGGTGTCCCCCACCCGCCGCCTGCACGCGGGCGGTCATCTTGCGCGCGTGCAGAGGGTCCACGCGGGTATCGCTGTCTCCGGTGAAGAACATGATCGCGGGGTACTTCTCCCCTGGCTTCACGTTTTGGTAGGGAGAGTACTTGACGAGGTAGGAGAAGTCCTTTGCCTTCTCGGCGCTTCCGTATTCGGTGGTCCAAAGCCGTCCCATCTCAAAATTCTGATAGCGCAGCATGTCGAGCAGAGGATAGCCGCACCAGATGGCTCCAAATAGATCGGGCCGCTGCGTGATGGCTGCGCCCATCAGCAGGCCGCCGTTCGAGCGCCCGCGGAGGGCGAATCGCTCCGGTACCGTGTAGTGGTTGGCGATGAGGTACTCGGCGGCGGCAAAGAAGTCGTCAAAGACGTTTTGCTTGTGCTCGAACATGGCCGCTTTGTGCCACGGCTCTCCATACTCATCTCCGCCGCGCAGATTCGGGAGAGCGAAGAACCCGCCTTGCTCCATCCACCACGCGTATTCGGGGTCCCATTCGGGAAGCATAGGAACATCGAAGCCGCCATAGCCGGTCATCAGAAGGCGTGCCTGGCCGTTACGCTCCAGGCCTTTCTTGCCGGCGATGAACATGGGGACGCGCGTGCCGTCTTTCGAGGTGTAGAAGACCTGGGTAACTTCATACTGCGAGGAATCGAAGGGGACTTTCGGCGTGGCGAAGACTTCCGATTTTCCGTTCCGGGTGTCGTAGCGAAAAATCGTTGGCGGCTGAATGAACGATTCGAAGCTGTAAAAGCCTTCGCTCTCTTCGGGGAGACCATACACTCCGGAACTCGATCCGATTCCCGGGTAGTCGATGCTGCCTATCTCACGGCCGTCCAGGGTATAGATCGTCGTCTCGGTCTTGACGTCGTGCAAGCGGGTGACGAAGAACTTGCCGCCCACGATGCTCGATCCATCAATGACATCCTTGCCGTCAGGGATAATGGTTTTCCATTCCTCGGGCTTGCCGCCGGGCAAAGCCTCCACGATGCGTTTGTTGGCGGCCTGGTAATCCGTTTCCAGAAAGAAGCGGTCGCCGATATTCAGGGCCCGCGTATGCGCATCGATGCCGTATATGAGAGGTACAAAATCGCTCTCAGGCCGGCGCAGGTCCTTTACCAGGATGTCGTCTCGTGTCGCCGGAACGCCGTGGCTGATGTTGAGCAGCAGATAGCGATTGTTATCGCTGATCCAGGCTTCGATCAGATCGATCTCACCCAGTTTCACTCCACGATATTCGCCGCCAAAGATCTTGCTGTCGCTCTGGACGGGTGTGCCGAAGCGATGAAAGTAAACATTGGTACCTTCGTGCGTGAAAACGGAATAGTAGATGCCTTTGTCTTCCGGGCCCAGGCTCACGTTGAAGTAGCGGGCCGATGGCAACACATCCGGCAGTTCCTTGCGCTCTCCCACTTGCATTACATGCACCGACTCCTCGTCGGCGCCCCCCTGGCGCACCCCGTAGACCAGCAGCCTGCCGTTCTTGGCAATATCGTCAATGCTCACGGACGTGTTCTGATCGGCGCTCAGCCTGGTCGCATCAATCAGGCGATTGTCTGTGCCCTTCCAGCCCTCGCGCACGTAGATCGAGCTCTGGTTCTCGCCCGCCAGCCGCTTCTCGAAGAAGTATTTCCCGCCGCGTAGCGCAGGCATGGAGTACTTATCGACACGCTCCATCTCGGTCAGCTTGGAGATGATTTCCGGGCGATTTTTCAGCTGGGATAGATATTGCTGCGTGTACTTATTCTGCTTGTCGATCCAGGCCCGCGTCTCCGGACTCTTTGCGTCTTCGAGCCAGCGGTAGGGATCCGCGATTTGCACGCTCTGATATTGGTCGGTAACGGAGTGGGTCGAGGTCGGCGGAGGCGGAGGCAGCGTGACCCCATTCCCTCCGCGGATGGTCTGGGCCGGGCTTTGTGCGTAAAGCACCAGGGCAAAGAATGCCGGTAGGGAAAACGCACTGCACTTCCGGAGATAGAAAAGGGTCCCTTGCATGTCTTGCTCCTTGCCGAGAAATACCTACCCTTGGACGAAGCGCCATCCAAAATTGTTCATCGATTAAGGCAGATTTTCAATCAGTGAGGAAGACGCGTGCCTATCGCCTCTGGTTCGCTCACCAGGGACGGGTGGGCCATACTCGCTCGTTTTTCGCCGGATGTGGGCTTCACTGTTCTTTCCCTCGACTCTTTATTCATCCGATACTCTTAGCGGTCAACCTCTGTGGTATCCCACATCTCGCGAAAAACGAGCGAGATGTGGGGCACCCGTCCTTGGTGAGGGAACCACAAGCAGAAGTGATCGCGTGACGCTACGGTGTGGTCGTGAAATGGGCAGCGTTGGTGGCGGTCGAACTGCCGCCTATATAGACGGTGTAGTCCGCGGGCTCGACAACTTGCTGAACCTTGGCGTTGTAGAAAGAAAGTTCGCCAAAGCCAAGTGGAAAGTGAACCGTCTGGGACTGGCCGGGGTCGAGCGTGACGCGGGTAAAGCCCTTGAGATTGCGTACTGGCTGCTCGGTGCTGGCGCCTCGGATGTTGACATAGCACTGGACGATTTCGGTGGCACGGCGCTTGCCCGTATTGCTGACCGTGGCGGTTGCAACCACGGGCTGGCCCTTAATATCGCGCATGAGCGAAGCCGAACTTATGGATTGCGTAGAAAGCGAAACGCCGGAATAGGCGAAGGTCGAATAGGTAAGACCATGTCCGAAGGGGAAGAGCGCGTCATTGGGCACGTCCAGATAGCGTGAGACGAACTTCATCTCAACGTAGGCGCCGGGATGAGCCGGGTCGGCGTGTTGGATTGGGCGACCCGTGGGAAGCTGGTTGTAGTAGAGCGGCTCCTGTCCCACGGCGCGTGGAAAGCTCATGGTGAGTTTACCGCTCGGAGCGACATCGCCGAATAAGGTGTCGGCGATCGCGGGGCCGGTTTCGACGCCAGGGAACCAGACTTCCATGATGGCGGGCACATGCTGAGCGGCCCAATCAAGCACCAGCGGGCGGCCGGAGAAAACGAGCAGCACGACAGGCTTGCCGGTTGCGACGACAGCCTCAAGCAACTGCTGTTGATTCCCGGGTAAGTCGAGGTGAGCGCGCGACGCGGCCTCGCCGCTCATGTCGCTCGATTCGCCAAGGGCAAGGATGGCGACATCGGAATTCTGTGCGGCGGCAACCGCTGCAGCGAAGCCAGAGTCCGAAGTGCCGGAGATCTCGGTTCCCTTTTCATACGTGAGGACGGTTCCGCTTTGCTGGGCTCGTTCCGCCATGGTGGCGCGCAAGGTACGCACATCGCCGAAGTTGTTGGCGCCCGACCAGGCGCCGACCATGTCGTTGGCATCGTCAGCCAGCGGGCCGATGAGGGCGATTCTCTTTGTGGTAGTGGCCAAGGGTAGGAGCGGGTCTTGGGGCGCGGGATTGTTCTGCAGCAGAACGAAAGACTCCTCCGCCGCCCGGCGCACAAGCGGGCGATGCTCAGGGACTGCTCCTGTTACTTCTGGGCCTTGGGTGAAGGGGTGATCGAAGACGCCGAGAGCGAACTTGAGCCGCAGGACGCGGCGCACGGCTTCATCCACCACAGGCATGGGCACGCGGCCGGACTTGACCAGCGCGGGCAGCTCGGAGTCGTAGTAGTGCGACATCATATCGATGTCGACGCCGGCGACAAGCGCCTTTTCGCTGGCCATCGCGGCATCGAGCGCGATGCCGTGATGCGTGAGCTCCATGACAGCGGTGTAGTCGGAGACAACGGCTCCGTCGAAGCCCCACTCCTTGCGCAGAATGGTCTGGAGTAGAAACGGGTTTGCGGTGGCGGGCACACCATTGAGCGAGTTGAAGGAGGACATCACGGTGGCTGCGCCGGCCTCAACCGCAGCGTGATACGGCGGCAGGTAAACCTGGCGTAACAGGAGTTCGCTCATGTCCGTGGTGTTGTACTCACGGCCGGCCTCGGCCGCGCCGTAGGCAGCAAAATGCTTGACCGAGGCGGCAACGGATTCCGGCGCGGAGAGGCTGTCGCCCTGGTAACCGCGGATATAGGCACGAGCGATGGCGGAGCCGAGGTAGGGGTCTTCGCCCGCGCCCTCGGTGCAGCGGCCCCATCGAGCATCGCGCGCGATGTCAACCATTGGCGAATAGACCCAGTCAATTCCAGCAGTGCGAGCCTCGATGGCGGCCAGGTGCGCGAGGTCGGTGATCAGGGCGGGATCCCAGCTGGAGGCAGTGGCGAGCGGAACGGGGAAGATGGTGCGGAAGCCGTGGATGACATCGGCGCCGAAAATCAGTGGTATATGCAGGCGCGTGTTGTCCACGGCGGCGTGCTGGAAATGGTTAGTGAGCGTCTGCCCGACTGTGTTGAGCATGGAGCCGAGCTGACCCTTTTGCGCGAGCTCATAGCTGTCGACGCCTCCGGGGGCGGGCGGATTCACGTTGAGAGCGGTGGTTGTGTTGCCGGGCGTGGGCGCGGGGTGGGCTTCGGTGGCGCTGTACTGGACCAACTGGCCTATTTTCTCGTCGAGGGTCATCTGCTTGAGCAGTGCATCGACCTTCCGCTCGATCTGCGGGTTCGCGAGTTGCGCGTTGGAAGGCGCTACATGCGACACTTGCGCGAGAGCCGGGGAGAATGCGAAGCAGAACGAGAGACCTGCGAGCAGGATGGATCGACAGTAGGTCATACGCGACTCCTCTAAGGTACTCTATCGTTCCATGAAGGCGGCTGAGGCGACAGATTCGTGTTTTGCCTGGCGGACGAAGAAAAGTTAGAACCAAAAGGCGTGAGCTGCAATCAAACGTGGTTGAAGGGAAACCTGGTTGGGGGATGCGAGATGGGTTTTGACTAGCATAGCCGGCAAGATTTCTGCCCGGCCAGGCGGCATCGCCCACGCAGCCAGGATCGTCGACAAGACGAGTACCTATATCATGTGGACGGGCTCGCCCCTCCCATACCTTCAAATCAGGGGGCGACTTCAAATTGGTATGATGCAGAACGGCCGTTGGGCCGCCGCTAGGGCGGTCAGCCTCTAGCGGGTGCCTTTATTTTGTTTTCGTAGTCAAACAGCCACGCACGAATGTTTATCGACCGCGCGAGCACCCGGGTTTCCTGTTATGTACCACCAGATGGTACCGCGTGTGCGGATTTCCTTAGGAAAGCCGCATGAAGGCCATCAAGCTCGACAGGAGACGCAGGGTATCGACGGATCTTGACTTGATGAGAGCGGCCACCTTTATGCGATTTTTTATTACCTGCGCGGTCTGTCTGTTCTCTTTTATGCCGGCCATGGCACAAGAGAGCGCTACCGTGCTTCCGTCCGCTGCCCCGCAGCAAACCGCGGTAGCTGCCGCAGCCATACCGGACGCGCCCACACCCGCTCCCGTGCCCGAGGGACAGCAAGCCCCTGCTTCCTCGCCAAGCTCCTCGGCTGCCGCATCGAATTCGCAAGAACCGGTGCAGACCAAGCGGATCCTTTGGATCATGCCCAACTTTCGGGCCGTCAACGCAGGGGTAAAGCTACCTCCGCAGTCCGTGAAGGAGAAGTTCAAGACCGCCACCCTGGATAGCTTCGACTATTCCTCGTTCATCTTCGTCGGCATCCAGGCAGGGATTAGTCAGGCAACGGATGCGTATCCGGCATTTCACCAGGGCGCCGCGGGATACGGCCGCTATTATTGGCACACCTTTGCAGACAACACGGATGAGAATCTCTGGGTTGAAGGCATTCTGCCGGTCGTGCTGCACCAAGACAGCCGCTATTACACGCTGGGCCACGGCGGCTTTGTCAAGCGCGGCTTTTATGCAGTGACACGAACGATGATCACTCGCACAGATTCGGGTAAGGAAACCTTCAACGCCTCAGAGATCTTCGGATCCGGTATATCGGCCTCGATCTCCTCTCTCTACTACCCAACGGAGTACCGCACCTGGACGAAGATCGGACAGCGCTGGCTGACGAATGCTCTGCTGGACTTTGGCACCTTCGCAGCCAAAGAATTCTGGCCAGATGTCAACCACGCGATTTTCCATGAATCCGATTAGTAACCCAACGCGAACGATACAAGATAGGCGTGATCATGATGACCGAACAAAATCCGCAAGCCATGAAGCATGTCGTGATCGTAGGCGGCGGTTTCGCGGGACTGAACTGTGCCCGCAAGCTGGCCGCGAATCCGAATGTCCGCATCACTCTGCTTGACAAGAATAACTATCATCAGTTTCAGCCACTGCTTTACCAGGTAGCCACCTCGACGCTCTCCCCCGACAACATAGCCTTCAATTTGCGCTTCACGCTCCTCCACTATCCCAACGTGGAGGTGAAGATGGCGGAGGCCGTCTCCATCGACCTGAACTCGCGGACAGTCGAAACCGCTCAGGGTCAGCGGTACCAGGGAGACTACCTGGTGCTGGCTGCAGGCTCACAGCCAAACTTTTTCGGTACGCCGGGAGCACAGGAATACAGCTTTCCGCTGTACTCATTGCATGACGCGGAGCGGTTACGTTCTCGCATTCTGGGCATGCTTGAGTCCGCGGAACGCGACCCTTCGCTGGCCGCCAAGGGAGCTCTGAATTCTGTCATCGTGGGCGGAGGCCCGACGGGCGCGGAAATGGCGGGCGCCTTTGGGGATATGTTGCAATTAGCGCTCAAGAAAAAACGCGAGGAGCGCGTCTACAAGGATATCGTCGCGGAGCATGTGCAGATTTTCCTGGTGGATGGCGGTCACGCAGTGCTAAGCGCCTTTTCGCCTGCGTCGCAGGAATACGCCGCCAAGATGCTGGCGGAACGAGGCGTGCAACTGCTGCTGCAAACCAGAGTGAAGGAGATCGGGAGCGGGCATGTGCTGCTTTCGGATGGCACCAGCATCCCGACGCGCACTGTCATTTGGGCTGGGGGCCTTAAGGCTGCGTCTTTATCCAACAGTCTGCAGATGCCCACGGGTCACGGCGGCCGCATCGATGTGGCGCCGGACCTTTCGGTACCCGAACTGACCGGTGTGTATGCCTTGGGAGACTTCGCAAATATTGCGGGCAAAGACGGCTCACCACTGCCCCAATTAGCCTCAGTCGCGGAACAGTCCGGCAAATGGTGCGCCAAGAATATTTTGCTGGAGATCGCAGGAAAACCGAAAACCCCATTCCACTATTTGGACAAGGGAATCATGGCTATCATCGGGCGCAACTCCGGCGTAGCCGAAGTGGGCGAGCATCGGCTTCAGGTTCACGGTCCGATCGCTTTCGCCGCGTGGCTGGGAGTGCATGCAGCTCTGCTCTCCTCCACGCGCGCAAGAATCGAAGCCTTTATGGAATGGGCCTGGGAATATTTTGGCGGGTCCCGCGGCGACGCGGTCCTCGACCGCAAGGAAGAAATGCGAATCGACTGGAACGACGACGAGAAGAGCCATCCCGTGGAGCCTGAACCGCAAGCAGCCATCAAATAGCGGCTAGAGCACTAATCCCCGCGCAATGCTTGCATGGGATCGATGGAGGCGGCGCGTAGCGCAGGCAGCATCGAGGCAGACAGGGCCAACAGCAGCACACCCACTGCGGCCAACGTCAACACGAGCGGATCAAACGGACTTACTCCGAAGAGCAGTGAACTCAGCAGGGTTGAATTCGCGGCAGCCCCCGCCAACCCAAGAACGCAGCCGAAGGCGGCCAGCTTCGCACCGGATACCAGAATCAGGCGGATGATTTCAGCGCGCTGCGAACCGAGCGCCATGCGGATGGCCATCTCCTGCACTCGCGAAGCAACGGAAAAGGCGATGACGCTGTAGATGCCAAGCACCGCCAGTAGCACAGCAGCGAAGGCAAAGCTGCTGATCAAGACGGTGTTGAACCGGCGCGGCGCTTCGCTCTCAGAGACAGCCTGCTCCATGGTCTGCACCTGTGTCAGTGGCAGTTGCCGATCGATCGATGCCACCGTGGTACGAAGAGCGTTCTCCATCTGTTCCGCCGGCAACGCCGAGCGCAACACAATAAAGCCTCCATTGCCATTCAGATCGCTGGGTGAGCCGAGCGCGCCAATGTCTGCTTCTGCCTGGCCCACTGGTTCGTAATACTCTTCCTTGGTGGTCTCGTCCGGGGAAGTCAGCTTAACGTCTGCCACCTCTCCCACAATCGTCAGCCATGGGGTCTTCATCTCCGCGGTACCAACGCGCATGCGTTTCCCTATTGGATCCTGATTGGGCCAGTAGTGCTGCGCGAGCGCCCGGTTCACGATCAGCACTAATTGCGCGCCCGCCTTATCCGCATCGGTAAAGTCGCGCCCGCGCAGCAGCGGAGTCCCCATCGCCCGGAAATAGTCAGCGGTCACCTGCGAAACGGTGGCCAGGTTCATGTTCGCGCCCTTGGGCGGTGTGTAACCCTCGGCCACGAAGGTCTGGTTATTGTTGTTGCCGGAACCGGGCAGGAGGCTGGTGAGGCCCACACTGGTAACACCCGGTAGCTGCCTGAGGCGGCGCAGCAGTTCGTTGTTGAAGGTGTCCACGGCCGGCTGTGTCGCATATTGTTTTTGCGGCAGCGAATAAGATGCGGTGGTCACATGCTCGGGCTGATATCCAAGATCGACCGAGCGCATCTTTTCAAAGCTGCGCAGCAGCAATCCTGAGGCGGTCAACAGAACCAGAGCAATCGCAATCTCCGTTACTACCAGCGTGGAGCGCAGACGTGCGTGACCTCCGCCCGAGGTGCCGCTGCGGCCGCCCTCTTTCAGTGTGCCATTGACGTTGGTGCGCAGAGCGGCGAAGGCCGGAGCCAATCCGCAAAGCAGCCCGGTGGTCACAGCAAGGAGCAAAGCAAAGCCTACAACGCTCCAATTCAGCGAGATTTCACTGATGCGGGGCAGGCTTTGCGGCAGCAGACTCTTGCCTACGCGCAGTGCCAGCCCGGCAAGCGTCAGCCCTAACACACCGCCGCTTACGCTCAACACCAGGCTCTCAAGCATCGCCTGGCGCAGCAGGGCTGCCGCGCTTGCGCCCAGCGCCTGGCGTACTGCAATTTCTCTCTGCCTGCGAATAGCTCGCACCAGCATCAGCCCTGCCAAATTGAAGCAAGCGATCAAAAGCACTACTGCCACCGCCAAGAAAAGGGTCCGCAACAGCGGACGCGACTGCTCCACCGTTTCCTCCTGCAGCGGCCGCACTACGGAACTGATACGGAGGCTTGCTAACTCCGCCGGATAGTTACGCATGATGTCTTGCGCCACACGCTCCGCGTCGCTCTGCGCCTGTGCGGGAGAGATGCCCGGCTTGAGACGCCCGACCATCCGGTAGCTCCAGTTGCCGGCGGCCGTCGATGAGAGCTCTTGCGGAGTAAAGCTCAGGGGAACCCACAGTTCCATGCGGTTCAGTTGCCCCGTGACTAGCGGAAATTCAAAGTTCCGTGGCATCACGCCGATGACAAGATAGGGCTTGCGATCGAGCAGGATCTTGGTACCCAGAATTTGCTTATCGCCGTGGAAGCGCTCCTGCCAGGTGGTATAGCTCAGGACCGCGACCTGCTGGCTGTGCTCGACTTCCTCCGCGGTGAAGACTCGGCCAAGCAGCGGCGCAACTCCGAGCGCGGGAAAAACTCCGGCAGCGAGACGCGAGGCGCTGACCTGGGCGGGTTCCCCGGCGCCGGAAAGTTCAAAGCCCGCGAATTGATAGCCTCCAAGCGCTGCAAAGGAGCGGGTATCTCGCGTGTACGCGCGAATGTCCGGTACGGTGACCCCGGCCTCGCCATTGCCACCGACATCCGCCCCCTGAAGGCGATCCGTCAACTCCACCAGCTGATGGGAATTCGGAAATGGCAGCGGCCGCAGCAGAACCCCTTCCACGATGGAGAAAATCGCGGTGGTCGCCCCAATGCCGAATGCCAGCATCAACACCGCGGTTACGGTGAATCCTGGTGACTTGCGGAGTTGGCGAACCGCGAATTTGAGATCGGGAAACAACGTCTGCATAGGGCTCCTCGTATTCCGTTGTACGGAAAGACTGCACTTCCGGTTCCACAATGCCCTTGCATGAAATTGGTTATTTTCTGTGGGTTCAGCTCCATTCGCCGAAGAATCGCTGTCCAGAGGTGTTCAACGGTGCGCACTAGTGTCCGCAAATGAACACGAATTGCCTTCATCGAGGAGTTGGGTCATCTTGGGGGCTTGGGAGCGGGCTCGATGTCCATCGCTTTGATCAATCCGCCTTCAAATGTGTAGACATGGGCGACCTCACCGTCGTTCAGCACATTGCCTGATAGATCCCTGACAATTTGGTGGACACGAACGGAGATTCTGCCATCGTCTCTGTGTTCGAAGGAAATGGGTACAACGTCAGGATCCAGCACGGCCCATTGGCGGCTCCAATATGAGCGCACCTGGTCACGGCCGGTGACACGGCCTCCCTCCCAGCCGTTTGGCCAGTCCACCGCGGGATGCATCGCGGCCAGTACGGTATCGGTATCTCGCCGGTTAAACGCTTTATAGATCCGTGCGAGCGATTTCTCCTCGTTCATGTAGGTGTTCATTGCCTCATCCGTCCCCTAATCATATTTTCAAAAAATTGAGCGTGAAAAGCGTGATAAGCGTGATAAGCCCCCCTTACCCCCTCTGTTTTGGCAAAAAATTGAGCGCTAAAAGCGCCATAAGCGCTATAAGCCCCCCCTTTTCTTACCAGACCCGCGTTTACGCAAAAATGAAGTCTGATAAGAGGCCGCGGAGAAACTTTGCCTCAGGAGGAAAGCAACGCCCCAGGGGCTAAAGCCCTCAGTATCTAAATCATTTAAGGCCCGACTAAACAGCTTGCGGAAAAACTCCATGAACGAAGGGCACGGGTTTAGCCGTGCCGTAAAAGCGATACGCAAGACTCGGCTTTAGCCGCTGAGGTGCGCTTTCCAAGACGCCCAGGCCGAGATTACCCTGCCTTAGCAGGCCGAAACCGCGTAGATACGGTGTTCAGATTCAACCCTGAACCGATGAAAAGACGTACCTCAGGGGCTAAAGCCCTCATACTCTGCGGTTCAATATGGCACGGCTAAACCCGTGCCCTTCGTCCTGCGTTTTTTCCGCAACCTCTAAAGTCGTGCCCTGATACAAAGCATGAGTTCTTCCGCAGCTTGTAAAGCCTGCCACGAGTGCCCTGACACAAAACATGAGTACCTCAGGGGCTAAAGCCCTCATACTCTGCGGTTCAATATGGCACGGCTAAACCCGTGCCCTTCGTCCTGCGTTTTTTCCGCAACCTCTAAAGTCGTGCCCTGATACAAAGCATGAGTTCTTCCGCAGCTTGTAAAGCCTGCCACGAGTGCCCTGACACAAAACATGAGTACCTCAGGGGCTAAAGCCCTCATACTCTGCGGTTCAATATGGCACGGCTAAACCCGTGCCCTTCGTCCTGCGTTTTTTCCGCAACCTCTAAAGTCGTGCCCTGATACAAAGCATGAGTTCTTCCGCAGCTTGTAAAGCCTGCCACGAGTGCCCTGACACAAAACATGAGTACCTCAGGGGCTAAAGCCCTCATACTCTGCGGTTCAATATGGCACGGCTAAACCCGTGCCCTTCGTCCTGCGTTTTTTCCCGCAACCTCTAAAGTCGTGCCCTGATACAAAGCATGAGTTCTTCCGCAGCTTGTAAAGCCTGCCACGAGTGCCCTGACACAAAACATGAGTACCTCAGGGGCTAAAGCCCTCATACTCTGCGGCTCAATATGGCACGGCTAAACCCGTGCCCTTCGTCCTGCGTTTTTTCCGCAACCTCTAAAGTCGTGCCCTGACACAAAACATGAGTTCTTCCGCAGCTTGTAAAGTCATCATGCTACTAGTGCGCTGACACAAAACATGAGTGCATCCGCACTTGTAAAGTCGTGCTACTAGACGAAGACCGATGAAAGCACTTGCCACGGTGGTTGCGCGTGCAATTGTTGAATGTTGCTGTGTACATGTATTAGATACGTTTGGAGAGCAATTCGGTTACTGCCTGGAGAGAAAATTGTTCTTCAGTGGCCGGACCCGCTCGAGTACCCACGGGTGGCGAGCGATATGGGCAAACCGATGCAGAGCATATGCACAGCCAATCCGATCATGACCGCCGATGGCCGGTATGAGAATTTGAAAGGCACAGCCGACAGCGGAACCACAACCACATTCATAAACAGGTAAATGGCTACGCCATAGAGCAGTCCGCAAACGATCGCGTGCTGGACGAGGATCTGCAGCTTACGGCTCACCGCGTAGTAGACGGCTGCGGCTCCGAAGGCAATCAGGAAATGCGACCCAAGGCCGAGGGCGGCGGATGAAAGACCGTCCCGGAAGGAAGAAGCTCCCAGAATGCCACTAGCGACCGCTTGCAGGACGACGATTGGGCTCCGCCCTCGAAGAGTACTGTCCACAAGAGCAGCCGTAAGGTCCAGGATGCCGGCTATCAGACCACCCCAAAGGATTCCCTGATACGCCTTCGATGGTTGCGATCGTTGTAGCGAAAGGTACGCAGAAGTTGTTGTCATAAACCGCTCTCCATCCGATTAACACTCCTAATCAGAGTCGAGCCTCGGCTCTTTGCGAGGAAGCGGAGTTTGACAAACTGGCTTAATGGATTGATGAAGAGACCGGGAGGCCATCAGAACGGATTGGCGGCCAAGGCTCTCAACTTCTCCGAATAGCTTCGCCCGGATTGCAGCCGCATGCCGTCCTGCAAGGTGACCAGGTACTCCCCGTGCGCGGCTGGTTGCAGGGCTTTAATTCGTTTTACATTAACCATGGTGGAACGGTGAATGCGCAGGAAGATCTCCGGATCGAGAGATTTCTCCAGGGTGTTCATGGTTACATGGAGCAGATGGCTGGCTTTGCCGGCATGCAGTTCCACATAGTTCTCCGCAGCCGCCAGCCAATCCACCTCTTCGACATCGACAAAGATGGTTTTTCCCGCCGATCTTACGGCTAGCCGCTTCAAATAGCGCCGCGGGGAGGCGATCGTCTCCAGCAAGGAGATGATGCGCCGGTTGGTGCCCCCGGTTGGATCCGCGTAGAGGCGAGTTTTAGCCCGCGCCAGCGCCTTGAGAAACCGCTCTTCGGTCACAGGCTTTAGTAAATAATCAATGGCATTGATCTCGAAGGCTTCGATTGCGTAACGGTCATGTGCCGTGACAAACACGACGGCGGGCATGTGCTCCATGCCCACTTCCTGCATGACGGCAAATCCGTTCATCTCCGGCATCTGTACGTCGAGAAAAACGAGATCTGGCCGTGTATTGCGAATCGATAGGACGGCTTCCCGGCCATCTTTTGCTTCCTCGATCGCCGAAACCTCGGGATCGAGTGCGAGCAACATGCGCAGGCCTTCGCGTGCCAGCGGCTCGTCATCGACAATGAGAGTTCTAAAAGGCATCAACTTCGGTCATCTCCGGTTGCGCATTTTCGACTGCGGCATGGTACGGAAGAACCATGGTCACCGCCGCGCCGCCGCCATCCGCGTTCTGAAGCGTTAACCTGGCTGCGTTACCGTAAAGCTGCTCGAGGCGTGCTCGCGTATTCGCCAGGCCAATTCCCTTCTCGTTGCAGTCGCTTTGCCGCGCCACGCCAGGACCATCATCCTCGACTCGAATCTCGAGCGTATCGTCGACTCGCCGGGCACTGATCGCAACTCGTCCAGCAGAGCCGCTTGCGCCAATCCCATGGCGAATAGCGTTCTCCACGATCGGCTGCAAGGCGAACTGGGGGACGGCCGCATCCTGAACAGCATGGTCTGCGGAGATCTCGACGCGCAGGCGGTCCGGGAAGCGCACCTGTTCAATGGAGAGATAGAGTTTCAGGTAATGGAGCTCACGGCGCAGCGGCACTTCCTGCGCTTCCACGTCATCGAGCACACAGCGCAGCAGGTCACTCAGGTGGGAAAGCATCTCTTCCGCGGCCCGGCTGTTCTGCTGCCGCACCAGGACCATGATGGCGTTCAGCGTATTGAAGAGAAAGTGCGGCTGTAGTTGCATTTTCATCGCACTCAATTGGGCGCTCATGAGTTGTGATCGAAGTTCCGACGCGCGCAGCTCCAGGTCCAACGCCTGCTGTGTGCGTTCCTGGTACCAGCGGTAGTACAGAACTCCCCACTGCACCCCCAATACCGCCCAGTAAGTCAGTATGCCGCCCTGCAATCCCCTGGCGAACAAGAACGGAAACGTGTTCCGGAATGTCTTAATTTGCAAGGGAAAGATTCCCAGCTGCGGATAAATCGCACTTTCCATCGTGATTTCAAATACAGAAAAGGCGGCGCTCAGCAGCAAATGAAGGCCGGCTCGCGGGAGCCAGTTGTCCCGCTCCAGCGAGAATCGGCGGCCAAGCCACAACATGACAGGAGTTAAGAAGGCCCAGATGTAGACATCCACCAGCCAGGCAAGCAAGTAATACCACCATGGCGTTCGGTCCTGCCCAAGCAATCTTTGCGTGAGATTTTCACTGTAGTAAAAGAGCCCAACCAGGGTCCAAAGCCCAAAATAGAGGGGCCAGTGCCGCAAGTCGCGCAAGAGCGAGTTCTCCCGCGAGCGGTCCGCCGCATGAGCGGTACTGCGAGCCTGGGAATCGGAGGTCATTGCTATCGTTCGCATTCTCTTCCACCCGCTCCTGGAAGCGATGGGTAGCTGTGTCTTTCGCCGATCAGCAGAGACCCGTGGCTACGACGGCAGTGTAACAAGTCTCACGGGAAGCTGTGAATCGCAGGCAGCGGACCAGGGACGACGCATTCTGCTGCAACTGCAAGCGGAGGATCGTGCGCTTGACCGAGCTTTCGTCTAGTGTTTTGTTTTTGGAGTGAATCTACGCAGGAGGAATTCCTGCAGCAGATTTGAAATGGCTGAGGTGCCGATTCCAATAGCAGTATTTTCAAGTGTTACGTTCAGACCATTCCTGTTAGCCGGTGGGTAGTAGAGATTGGAAATGCCACCCGCCGCCAATCCACCGAGGAGACCCGAATAGTTGTACTGCCAGTGTCCGTTATCACCCTTGCATAGAACCGACATGCTCATGGCATACAACGCCCTTCGCTCGAAAGAACCCTCTCCTTTGTAAAAATAACGCGGATCCTGCTTAAACAACGATGGAAGTACGGCGCTCCCGAGCAGCGTGTCAATAGAACCGGTTCCGTAGGAAGAGGCAAAGCGTTTCGCAAAGCCGTCCGCACCAGTGCCGTACCCTTTCATTCCACCCGTTTTTTGTTGCAGGCCGGAGGAGAGCAAGTCCACGCTGATCGTCTCCGGGTCGATCAGTGTTCTCAAGGCCAGTTCGTATTTTTGTTTGGCCTGCAGGGGAAGCGCATTGTGATCGTAGGTAACGAGGAAGTTGGGGACTATTCCAAAGATCCGCTGGGTCTCTTCCACCTTCACTTGCTCCTCCGCCAACTCCTGCCTGGTTACATTCACGATGACCTCGGCCGCACCGGTTTCGATTGTCAGCTTGACCTTACCCAGATCGAGTGACTGGTTGGCGCCAAGTTCTACGTGAACCGTATTTGCCGCAAACCCAGGCGCGCTCAGTTGGAGGTCAAACGCACCAGGATCCGCTGCGATGACAAAAAATCCATCATCGTCAGCCAGGACCGTTTTCGGGTTCTCTGCAGCAAGTTGTCTCAAGGAGGCTGTTGCTCCTCGAATCGGATCCCCCCTTTGATCGGTCACAGACCCTGCGATCGACGACGGCTTGTCTTCCACTTCATCGCCCCTGGCCACGGCTTGCCCCGAGGCGCTCGCAATAAGGGCCAGAGTCAAGATCGAGAGAAGGAATTCTTTTTTCAAGACGCGGCAGAGTTTCTGAATGCGGCGTAGTATTTCGTCTTTTTGCCGCGGCTAAAAATGAAGACCCCGGTGATCCTGCCGTCTTGCCGCAGGCGGTCGACCAGACGTTGGCAACCTGTGCACAGGCCTCCTTTAATCACTCTCAATTGCTTCCCATTGGGAATTGTTTGCTCTGCGATCTCCAGGAGGCCTCTTCTGCCACACCCCTTACAGCGCTGACCAGGCTGTCGATGGTGGAGAAAAGGTTCAAGGAGACGCGTGCCCAGGTTTCCAGCGAACGAGAACAGCGTTAAGCTCAAGAAAGTTCCTCTCTCTAGAAGGCTTCAACCTGAGGGAGACGATTTCTGTGTGGATCTACCCCATAGGTAACAAGATTTGCGCACGCCAGAGCTTCTTTTTGTGTAAGCAGCGCAGAATCAACCACTTGGGGATAGCGGCGTAGAAAACAGACGGGGATTCCGCGATAGGAAGTTTTTGCGGATTAATATTTTTTGACGCCCAGGATAGATCTGGATGGAAACCACCTCTTTAGGGATGAGTGAATAACCGCAAGCCAAAAGTGACTCCATTTGAGGTGCCCACGGACGCCGGTGAGTTGCTGGCCAACCGCTACGGGCAACTCTTACGCTGGGCGATTGTCCTGACGCGGGGGAACGCCGGCAAAGCCGAAGAGATTGTGCAGGAATTTTGTGTTTATGTTGCCGTCGCCAAACCGGATCTAGGCGGCGTCGCGAACCTTGACGGTTACCTGTACACATGCCTACGCAATATCTACCTATCTACCCTGGCGCGGGCTTCCAGGGAGGCGCTGCATCTTGTCAGTGTTGAAGATTACGACTCCTTTGCATTTGCCATCTCGGCAAAGCCAGGGGGCGAATCATTACAGACGCAAAATGACCTGCGCCGCATCTGCAGCTATGCGGTGTGGCGCAAAGAGGCTTCGAAAAGTGCCAGCTACTTTATTCTTCATTTCTTCCACGGATATGGGCGCCGCGAGATCGCAGAATTGGCGCAACTCCCCATTGCTGCCATCTACAACAAGCTGAAAATCGCACGCGGCGAAGTGAGGTTGTATCTCGAAGAGCCCGGCAAGCTTCGCATCGTTAACCGGGAAACCCCACCTTTGCCCACATTGTCATGGAGGCTGCTGTCCTCCCAGGATCTTTTCGGGGAGCTTAGGCAAACGATTCTGGATGCCAGGAAAACAGACTGCCTTCCGGAAGGCCAACTGCTCGCGCATTACCGTCACGCCGAGCCGCGCCCTATCTCGTGCGCACTGCTCGCGCACATCGTGAGCTGCGAACGCTGTTTGTCTTTGATCGACGGGGATTCACGCCGGCCAACGTTAAAAGACCGCGAACCCCTGGATGTGTTCGGATTTTCCCCGGAAAGCGGTGGTGACGCGGTGGACCCTGCAGGGATGAGCTTCGAGGCTATGCGGTCGTCGGTGCAGAGAAAATGGGCCCGGGTCCATGAACATCGGCCGCGCACGCTCATGATTGCGCTCAATGGACAGGTGATTGCCTGGCATGACGTTCGATCGGAACATAATCGGCTATCTGCCAGGATTGAACGCACGGAAAAGGCACAGTTTGTTGAGGTCTTTAGCGAGCAGAACGTACGTCTGGCCCTGATTGAAGTGAGCGAAGCGCCGCCGGACGGCCCGCCGCTGAGTTTGCAGCGGATAGTCCTGAGCGATGCGCGGTGGCTGGAGTTGAGCCTTACATACGACGGGCTGGGGTTGCAAAGTGAAGTGACTTACTTCGATCCGGCGTTGGCGGCGGTAGTTGAGGAAGATGCGGAAGCTGCGCTGCCACCCTTGGCGACAGACACGCAAGAGCCTGCGCATGCACTCGGTTTGCTGGAAGGTCTGCTGGCGAGAGCTGCCGAACTTTTGCGCGCGATGGTTCCGGCCTCCGCAATGGCCTGGGCGCTGATGTTGGTGATTGCCGTGAGTGTGGGCACTTATGTTACCTACCGCCACGCTCAGTCACGGATGGACGCTGCTCAGATTCTCAAAGACTCCATCCAATTACAGACCGCGAACTTGCAGGGACAAACCGAGCATCAGGTGTTGCGCATTGAAGAGAGTTCTTCGGAGGGCGCAATTCTGCAACAGGGCGTGGTTGATTTGTGGAGGGATGGCGACGGCAGCAGATACGTTCGACGGCTGTATAACGCCAGATCCCACGAGATCGCGGTTGAGTGGCGGAACAAAACGGAAAAAACAGGATCGCGGAGAGAGGGCGCGAACAAGGAGGCAGCCGAGATGCTTGCTTCACCGATCAGCCAGTATTGGGATCAAGACCTCTCTGCCCAGGCGTTTGCCGGGATTGACGACAGAGCGCCCGAGCTCCGCCCCATCGACGGAGGTTATGAACTGACCAGGCGCGGCGCCACGCGCACGCATCCGCAACTGATCTCAGCGACGTTGGTGCTCGACCGAAATCTGCACCCCATCCGGCAGATCATGCGCGTGCGCGCTGGAGGTGGGGTGCGGGAACTTCGGTTTATACAAGCGGACTACGAGCGCCAGCCGTCCGGATCCGTACCCGATGCAACGTTTGCCCCGGAGAGTGACTCAATTTTCCCGGCTGGGCGAGGACATGCAACTTCCGCCGGCCGCCCCCGCGGCGTTACTGGAGATGCCAAGGCACAGCAGGCGGAGCTGGAGATTGGGGTGTTGTACCAACTGCACATGCTGGACGCCGACACCGCTGTGCCGATCGAGGTATTGCGATCTTCGGACGGGCGCGTACACGTTTCGGGTACGGTGCCCACGGACGCGCTCCGTGAGCAGATTGGCAAACAGTTGAGCGGGCTGGCTGGGCATGAGCTGCTTGACCTGAGAATTGTTTCATCTCGGGACTTAAGGTTTGCCTCTGGCGGCCGCCATGGGTCTGTCCCGATTGAAGCGTACGAGGTAACGCAGCCGGGCTTTGCGGCGGATGAGCGCATTCGCCGATATTTTTCAGCAGAAGGATTGTCTGGCGATCGCCTGGACGCAGCAGTAGCGCAGTTCTCCAGGGATGCCCTGCAGCATGCTCAGCGGGCGTTGCAGCACGCTTACGCACTCGACAGATTAGGCAGCTCAGTCTCCGCCCAGGAGCTTCGTACCGTGGGATTACCTGCTCAGAAAGAGTGGACAGGGATGGTGGATAGCCATGCGGCCGGTCTGGAAATGGAACTGCGTTCATTGCATGCCCAACTTGCTTCGATTTGGTCTACCGGGGATGAACCAGCGACCATGGAGCGGGAAGTGATGAGCATTGACGATCCGGTCCAATTTGCGCGAGTCGCTGCTGTGCTGCTCCGCCAGGTGCGAGACCTGAACCGGCATACCGGAGAGTTCTTCGCGTCCAACGGCAAGACAATGAGCGATGCAAATCTTGCTGCATCGATACAGACAATCATTGAGACTATTCCTCTTGAGCAAGCTGAGGATGTTGTGGCCTTTGCAACCAGATTGAACCGGTTGGAGAAAGGCCAGGAAGTTTCTGCTCAAACCCGGTGAACCGCAGGCCCATGATTCCTTCTCAGCGCATATCCAAGATCACGTCCATGATCAAGTCGCTGTTTCCGCTCTTGTTCTGTATCGGTCTGCGCGGTTTTGCCCAGTTCAGCGCGGCAACGGTTGCGGGAGTAGTGCAGGATTCCTCGAAGGCTGCGATCACGGATGCCCGCCTCCAGCTCATCAATACGCAGACTGGAACGGAAAACGACTCGATGACGAGCCCCGAGGGGGGATTCCTGCTGGCCGGGATCATCCCGGGGACTTATACCTTGCAAATTGAGCGCGATGGGTTTGCCACTACACACGTGATCGGGATCACGCTGAGCGGCGGCGATATAAAACGGCTGCTGATACGTATGAAGGTTGGCGCAGTTACAGAAACAGTAAACGTCGACGCCAGCGGTCTCGTGCCGAACAGGACGGATGCATCCGTCAGCACGGTCATCGACCGGAAATTAATCGCGACCGTTCCGCTGAATGGACGAAGTTTGCAGGATCTGATCTCGCTGACACCTGGAATCGTTACCCAGAGTCCGCAGGAAGCGACTCAGACTGGGTCCCAAACGCAAGGCGACTTTAGCGTCAACGGGCAGCAGGTGGATGCTAATTCTTATTTCGTTGACGGAGTGGCCGCAATCGCTCATTCCGGACCCACGTCCGGCAATTCACGTATTGGTACGGACAGCTCTTTTGCCAGCTTAACCGCGCTGGGGACAACGCAGAGTCTTGTTCCCGCCGATGCGCTTCAAGAGTTCAGGATCCTAAGTTCCACGTATTCGGCCGAGTTTGGCCGGACGCCTGGGGGGCAGTTTACTTTTGTTACGCGGTCGGGTGCGAGCCAGATACACGGAAGCTTGTACGACTATTACCGCAGCAACCTGATGGATGCGCAGGATTGGTTTTCAACTGATGGGCCGCGCTACAGTTATCACCCGGCCTATTACAACCAGGATAATTTTGGGGCTACATTCGGCGCGCCACTGGTGATTCCCAAGATGTACAACGGACGGGACAAGACCTTTGTTTTCCTGTCTTATGAGGGGCTTTACGTTGATCAGCAGACGCCGCAAACGTATCAGTTTGTACCTCAAGTTTGTGGCCCTACGGGCGAGGATGGTGTTCTCGCCTTTTTGTGTAATAAGGCCCCCGCGATTCCGAGCCCGATAGCGGCCATGCTGGGGGCATTTCCTTACGCTCAACCGGTCTACTCTGCAACGGATGGAACGGCTCTTTTCCAGCTTCCCGCAGACGGGGCGGCGTTCCCTTCGCATCTCAATGCGGCGAGCGTTCGCGTCGATCACACTTTCTCGTCTCGTCTTTCGATGTTTTGGCGTTATGGAAATACGGCTAGCGATGGGACGTCGAACGAGATCTCCTCTGTGACCACTCATCGAGCACTTGCCCAGTCACTTACCTTGGGGACTACCTATCAATTTGCTCCAACCCGTAGTAATGACTTCCGCGCAGGCTATGCGAGAGTCAACACCAGCGCTAGCACTATTACAGCTTGGGTTGGTTCGGGAGGAGGCGGTGTCTCCGGAATTGAACCGGTAGGCGACCTGCGCGCCGCATTCGGCGTTCCCGGAATCTCCGATTCAATCAGTGCTGATGCCTATATCCATCTGGCGGGCACCGGTGACAGCGACAGCAACGTCAATCAGCTCTCAAACGATAGTCATCAGTGGAACGTTCGGGATACATTCAGTCTGCAGCATTCTAATCATCTGCTTAAATTTGGGATTGACCAGCAACACATCGAACTCAACTTAACACCTCCAGCTTTGTCGGTGCTGGCTGATTTCTTTACACCCACATCTCTCAAGAACAATGCAGCTTCGGATCTAGTGATCACAAAGAGCCTTCCCGCTCACCCGGTGCTCAATGGGTTCTCTGCTTTCGCGGAGGACGAATTCAAGATTTCGCCCACTCTTAATCTCTCGCTTGGGCTGCGTTGGGATGTGAACCCCGCTCCGACGGGGAGGAATGGACAGGACGCTTACACGGTGCTGGGAGACGTCAGCGAACCGACAACCTTGCGAGTTGCACCTCTTGGAACTCCGCTTTGGCACACGAGCTGGCATAATGTGGCTCCGCGTTTTGGAGTCGCCTGGTCTGCCCGGAATGAACCCGGCAGAGAACTGGTTGTTCGCGCCGGCGCCGGAGTCTACTTCGATACGGGAACGCAACCGGCGTTAAGAGCGTTTAGCGGTCTCGGCTTCTCCAGCTATGCCTCTTTTCTGAACGCGCCGATACCAGTGACCGCGGCTCAACTCGATGTTCCTTCGCTGGTGGCCCCACCGTACACCCATACGACCCCATTCGCGTTCGATCCGCATCTTCAGCTGCCCTACAGTTGGCAATGGAACTTGAGCCTGGAGCAGGCGCTAGGAAACAATCAGAGCCTAACCTTTTCCTATGTGGGCGCGACTGGACGCAGACTGCTCCAGGAAGAACGCCGCGATGTGAGCCAGTGGAATCCCGAGTTTGGCGATGTTTCTTACTTTCCTTCCGGATTGATTTCTAATTTTGATTCCCTGCAGGCAAAATTTCAGCGATCGTTCTCCGGCGGAATTGAAGCCCTGGCCTCCTACACCTGGGCTCATGCATTGGATTACGGGTCGACTGATCCTGCTTTCCCCTTAAAGTATGGAGATTCTGATCTTGATGTGCGTCAGAATTTCGAAGCTGCCGCATCGTGGAGCTCCTCTCCGGCGACACACCGGTTCTTTAGCAAACGAAGACTTCTGGAGGGCTGGGGCGCCGATGCTCAATTCGTCGCGCGGAGTAGTTTCCCGGTTGATCTGTTAGGCAATTTTCTGTTCGATCCGGTGACCGGCCGTCCCTATTACAGCGGGGTCGACCTAATTCCCGGACGCCCACTCTACCTGCGGGGCCCTCAGTACCCTGGTAGGCGCATCTTCAATGGCGGCGCGAATGCGTCGAACCCAGCTTTCAGTCTGCCCGGCCTCACGGAACAAGGGGATGCTCCGCGGAACCTGATGCACGGGTTCGGCGAAGTACAGGGCAACCTGGCGGTTCGACAGACCTACCATCTCCGCGATGAGTGGAACATGCAGTTGAAGGTCGAGACATTTAATGTGTTCAACCATCCTAATTTCGGATACATCGATCCTTCCTACTCGAACCTGTACTTCGGACAATCGACCAAGATGCTCAACCAAAGTTTTGGCGCTGCCGGTTCTCACTATAACGAGGGCGGTCCGCGTGGAATTCAACTTTCGCTTCGGCTAACTTTTTAAGCGTGGTGGGTCTGAGTTCGCAGTAACGGACGTACGTACGGATGGTGGTGAATCGCAGGCTCATGATTATCTCTCAACGCATATCCAAGACCACGTCCATGATCAAGTCGCTGTTTCCGCTCTTGCTCTGTATCGGCCTGCGCGCTTTTGGCCAGTTCAGCGCGGCTACGGTTGCGGGAGTAGTGCAGGATTCCTCGAAGGCTGCTATCACGGATGCCCGCCTCCAGCTTATTAATACGCAGACTGGGACCGAAAACGACTCGATTACCAGCCCGGAAGGGGGGTTTCTGCTGGCCGGAATCATTCCGGGGGCTTATATCTTGCAAATTGAGCGCGACGGCTTTGCCACCACACACGTTAACGGGATCGCGCTGAACGGCGGTGATATAAAACGGCTGCTGATACGCATGAAGGTTGGCGCGGTTACGGAAACAGTAAACGTGGACGCCAGCGGTCTCGTACCGAACAGGACGGATGCGTCGGTAAGCACAGTTATCGACCGCAAATTAATTGCAACCGTTCCGCTCAATGGGCTGAGCCTGCAGGATCTGGTGCTGTTGACACCTGGGATCGTCACGCAAAGCCCCCAGGCGGCAACCCTGAGCGGCTCGCAGACACAGGGGGATTTTAGCGTGAACGGACAGCGACCGGAGTCCAACTCGTTTTTCGTGGATGGCGTCGCCGCGAATCCCTCCTACGGATTGACGCTGAATAGCTCTCGCACCATCAATGCCGGATCGATCGCTGGTTCGACAGCCCTGGGAACGACCCAAAGCCTGGTTTCGGCGGATGCGCTGCAGGAGTTTCGCGTGCTCACATCTACTTACTCGGCCGAATATGGGAGGACCCCAGGCGGACAGTTTACTTTTCTAACACGTTCAGGAACGAACAGGGTCCATGGCAGCCTCTACGACTACTTCCGCGGCGATCCACTGGATGCCGCCGATTGGTTCTCAGGAATAAACGGGCGCGGCACGTTTATTCCACCGCATTACACGCAGAATAATTTTGGAGCGACTGTCGGAGCACCCATCGTGATCCCGGGCACCCATCATGGTCCTGCCAGGAACTTCGTCTTTGCTTCCTATGAGGGGCTTGACCTCTTTCAGCCGGCACCGCAAAATTATCAATACACCCCCTCTGTGTGCCCTCCGCTTCCGTATAGCTGCGACTTTTACATATATCAGGGATTTGTGCCGCCGGCAGCTGTAGCGGTGCTGAATACGTTCCCGCCATCTGGAGAGCAAATTGTCGATGCGTCGGGCAATCCGACTGGATTGGCCCACGCCACTATTCCCGGCACTCCGTTCCCCGCCCACGTGAATGCGACGAGCGTTCGCGTGGACTCTAATCTCACTCCGAAGATTTCGTTGTTCGCGCGGTTCGGGGATACACCGAGCTATGCTGAATCGAACCAGCTCTATTCGGTGACTGCCAGTCAGCTTAATACCCATACATTTACCGTAGGCGGTGCGGCGCAGTTTTCGGCAACCCAGAGCAACGAATTCAGGCTGGGCTACCTTCGCTCGAGCTTGCACTCAAACACCATGCCGGAGCAGATTTTGGGCTCATATCATATCGACGGAACCATTCCTCCGGCAGGCAACCTGAACGCTGCCCTTGGCGTGCCAAGTACGTACACTTCGGGGAGCGCAGAAGCCTATTTCCACATTAGCGGTGTGGGTGACAGCGACGGCAATACGAACCAAATTACGAGCACGCTCGATCAGTGGAATCTGCGAGACACCTATAGCTTGCAGGCGCGCAACCATCTTTTTCGGTTCGGCTTGGACGAACAGCACATTTCCAGCCACTTAACTCCCCCACCTTTGTCGATTCTGGCGGACTTCTTCGCCCCCGATTCATTGATAAACAATTCTGCTTCCGATCTCGTGGTTACGTGGAGCACGCCCGCCAACCCGGTGCTTAACGAGTTCTCGCTGTTCGCAGAAGATCAATGGAAAGTATCATCAACGCTAAATTTGTCTGCCGGCGTGCGCTGGGATGTCGCCCCGGCGCCCAACGGACAGCATGGCCAGGACGCTTATACGGTTTTGGGCGACGTAAACGCGCCTGCCACCCTGCAGCTGGCTCCGAGGGGTACTCCTCTATGGCATACGAGCTGGTTCAACTTCGCGCCGCGTCTTGGAGCGGCCTGGCAAGTAAAGAATGAACCGGGCAGAGAGCTCATTCTTCGCGCTGGAGGAGGGGTATTTTTCGACACGGCAGTGCAGCCCACGCTCGGAGCATTTCATGGAATTGGCTTTACAAGCTATGCCCACTTCCTGAATGCCCCCGTGCCGGCGACCCCGTCGCAGATCAACTTCTCTACTACCGTGGAACCGCCATACACCAATCAGCAAGTCTATTCGTTTTCTCCTCACTTTCAATTGCCGTATAGCTGGCAATGGAATCTCAGCGTGGAGCAGGCTCTGGGTAGGAACCAGAGCATTACCTTTTCGTACGTAGGAGCTAATGGACGGCGGCTGTTGGAGGAGCAGCGAAGAAATGTAAACGCACAGAACACAAATTTTGGAAACGTATCTTACTTTCCTTCGGGTCTTACCTCGAGCTTTGAGTCGTTGCAGACTGAGTTCCAGCGTGCGTTCTCGGCAGGAATCGAAGTTCTGGCGTCCTACACCTGGGCTCACTCGCTCGATTATGGTTCGACGGATCCTTTTTACCCGTTAGTGCGGGGAAACTCCGATCTTGATGTGCGCCAGAATCTGGAGGCGGCGATATCCTGGACACAAAAACCTGCGCAACACCGATTTTTCACCAAGAAGAGGCTTGCTGAAGGGTGGGGTCTGGATGGCAGGCTGATCGCGCGCACTGGATTTCCGGTGAACCTGCTGGGAAATTTTTCTTACGATCCGGTGACGGGGCGACCCTACTACAGCGCAGTGGACTTGATTCCCGGCCGGCCGCTGTACTTGTACGGACCTCAGTACCCCGGGGGCCGCATGTTTAATGGCGGGCAGAACGCGGTCAATCCCGCATTGGCCCTGCCTGATGCACCCATGCCTGGGGACGCGCCGCGCAATCTTCTCCGTGGATTCCCTGAGGTGCAAGGGAATTTTGGTATCCGGCAGACGTATCAGTTTTGGGAAGGAGTTAATTTGCAGTTCAAGATCGAGGCGTTCAACGTGTTCAATCATCCCAACTTCGGATATATCGATCCTTCTTTGTCTGATCTTCTTTTTGGACAGTCGACCAAGATGCTCGATCAGAGCTTTGGAAATGCCGGCGCGCTCTACAATCAGGGCGGCCCAAGAGCGCTGCAGGTTTCTGTCAAAGCTACTTTCTAGGCAGCATATCCAAGAGCAGCGGTCCCGGGCGAGTCCACAGTGGTTTCGTCATTGACATTCGCGTACGGTCAGCGTTCGCTCAGGACTGACATCCTGGACTGCGTCCTGGGCTACTCTCAGCCAGAGCTGTCTAAATTAGCGCGCAAATGGCGTTCTGGACGGCGCAACTTTCTGAATGTGTGGAAGAGAAGTGGAAAAGCGAAATGGAGTTGGTTGCTGTGGCAGTGGTTCCATCCATCACCTTGGCATTCGTGGAGGGGATGGACAGCACGCAGGGAGTTGTTAGGGGGAAGGGCGCACAGCAGGTCCCTCGGCTACCTCCGGATTTCCCTGCCAGGCTTCGTGGTGTCGATAAATCCCGTGCGGCTTTCTCTACGGAAAGCCGCATACGTGGCCGTTGACTAGCGCCGCGTAGTAGGAAATCCGGAGTACGCTCGGGATGACAAAGTTGAGCGTGGTGGCGCACCTTGGCATGGTTGGAGGTGGATGGACAGAGTCGAAAAAAGGCTAATTTGGACAAGATTGACTCTCAGCCAGAGCTGTCCAAATTAGCGAATGAATCGGGCTTGTTGTGCAGGTAATCCGTTGATTGTATAGAAGGGCGTGAGTCTCGAAAAAAATCGGGTTGGGTTTTGACGATCGCTGACGGCAGTTGCGTGCGGTCCGAGTGAAACTGCAGGTCCCTCCCTACGCTACCCCGGATTTCCCTGTCCGGGAAATCCGGGTCCGCTCCAGTCGGGATGACAAAGTTGAGGGCGGTGGCCAACCTTGGCAGGAGTGGTGGTGGATGGACAGAGTAAAAAAGCTAATTTGGAAAAGTCTGACTCTCAGCCGTAACCTTCGACAGGCTCAGGGCAGGCTCTTCGGGACTGATCGCGATCTTTCCTGATAGCCGACTTGTATGTCCAAATCAACCGACGGCAGCTCTTGATGAAACAATAATCTTCACTCCAAGGGTATAACACGCAACCGTAACTGCTCTTTAAAGATAGCAACTATCTTAGGAGCGTTACGTTGACGACATCGTTGTATGCCCCCCGCCCCTCGCATAACCTATCGTTCGCTCACTTATCGGAACAGTTTGGAATCAGGTACCGGGCTCACTTGCCTGGAAACCTGTTCCTGGTCGTCATAACCGGATGGTGCGTACGACTTGCGGTCGTAGCGTTGGCGTACAAAGGGTTTCTTGATCCCGGACGCGGCCATTGGGAATTTGCTTATGAAATGGGCCGCGTGGCCCGTTCCATCACACTAGGGCAAGGATATGCTAACCCATACTGGACCGAGACCGGGCCGACTGCATTGCTCACGCCGGTATATCCCTACCTGCTGGCCGGCATCTTCGCTCTGTTTGGTCTGTATACGAAGGCATCTGCATTAGTTTTTCTGAGCTTGAATAGCTTCTTCTCCGCGTTCACTTCAGTGCCTATCTTTCTCATCGCACGGAGAACTTTCGATCTGCGGACCGCCCATTGGGCGGCATGGGCGTGGGCTTTCTTTCCTTATGCAATCAATCTCTCAGCGACCACTATGTGGTACCACTCCTTCGTGGCGTTGCTGCTTGCATTGCTATTTCTGCTGGTTGTCTCGCTGGCGTCCTCAGACAGCCTTCTGCGAAGCGCAGGATTGGGCGCGCTCCTCGGCTTCGCAGCATTGACCAACCCGGTGATGGCCGGAATCTTCCCCATCCTGCTGGGATGGGTTTGGGTTTGCCTGCGACGGCAGCGCAAGCGTGCATGGGGCGCCGTAGGGATAGGAACCGTCGCCATGGTGGTGACCATTCTTCCCTGGTTGGTACGGAATGAGCGGATGCTTGGCCACCCGATCCCCTTTAAAGACGGCTTCTGGTTGGAAGTCTGCGTGGGCAATGTAAATAACAGTCTGCACTGGTGGGATGGGGCTGAGCATCCTTCGGGGAACACCCAGGAGAGCGCAGATTTCAAGCGGCTGGGCGAAATACGGTACATGAATGCGAAACGCCAGGAGGCGATGACTTATATCCAGCAGCACCCGGGGGCATACGCGTTGCGATCGCTTCGCCACGTGGTCTTCATGTGGACAGGTTTCTGGAGCTTCAACCGCGAGTATTTACGAGAGGAGCCATTTGATCCGGAGAACATCTGCTTCCTCAGCTTGCTATCCCTGCTATCTTTCACCGGTCTGTACCGAATGTTTCGCGAGGGTTCCACAACGACCGCTATGCTCTACCTGCTGGTGCTGATTGTGTTTCCAGTTCCCTACTATTTGAGCCATCTCGATCCTGGATTCCGTCACCCCGTCGATCCTCTCCTTGTGATTCTCGCCTGTTCAACTTTTACGCGAAGGCTACCGCGAAGCCCGAGGGCGGCTCCTGTGAGAGAGGAGGTTGGCGAACTGGCATTGGGTTAAACGGGAGCCGCGGGGATAAATTTGCCCCTGCAAGAGCAATGCTTCCCGGTGACCTTCTGTGAGAAACCATGATCTGTCAGGATGTAACTCTGGGTGGTCAATGAGGCCCCTCAGTCAAGCTGCAACAGCTGGAAACACTCAACGAGCATCGTGGCCGTACAGGACTCGCCCATCGCGGTATTAAACATTGCGTGGTATAGGCCGGGTTCCTGCCATTTTAGCCCGAGATACTGCTTGACGAACGCAGCCCGTGCTTTGTCGGTTGTGTCGATGAGTTCGATTGCCTTGTCCTGAGTTTCGCCCCTCGTGATCAGCCTACCGATCTTATGATCGCGAGATGCGTAGAGGAATACATGAAAGACATCGTTGCGATTGCGCAAGAAAAACTGGGAACCTCGGCCCACAATCACCGACGGGCCGCTGGAAACTGCCGTCTTGACTGCTGTTTCTGAAACGGCGGCGATCCGGCGCGCATCGAGCAAATGCAGCCGGTTGGCCGGTGGCAGGCCTCCCTCAAACCCACCGCGAAGAAAGTCCTGGAAGACTCTGAACACAACGGGATCGGTTCGCCACTCTCTCCGTTCGACAGCCTCCGGAGTACTCTCGGTCAGTCGCGCGATTTCCTGTGTCAACCGTTCGTCCCAGAGGTTCCATCCAAGACGGGCGGCCACCATGTTGGCAATTTCGGAAGCTCCGCAGCCGAACTCGCGCTCAATTGTTATCACGTTCATCATTGCGTTTATCCTCAACCCACCGCGACATCTCCACCCGCTCCTGGATCATTCTTCTTCAAGAAAAACGCAAGAACAAACATGACGGAGCAGAGCGCGCCCAAGACCCAAAAGATGTCCATATAGGACAGTGCTCCGCCTTGGCGGTGAACCAATTCGTAGAATCTCGCAACTGCCTGGTCGTGAGCGTCCGCGGCCCGAAGCCCGGAATGCGCGATTTTTGAGCTCAGTGCATGGAGTGCGGAACGATAGGCAGGAGAATCGGGAGTAATGTGGCCGATGAGGATTTGCTGGTGATATTGGGCCCGCCGGGCAATCATGGTGGTCACGACGGAAGTTCCGATACTGCCACCGATATTGCGCATGAAATTGATCATGCCGGAGACGCTATTACCTTTCTCCGGCGGCACTCCGATGTAACCCGCTGCCGTAATGGGGACGAATAGAAATCCGATTCCGATGACCTGGGCAACACGCAGCCACATTGCAAAACGGAAGCTGATGAACAAATCGATCTGGTGCGCGCAGTAGAACAGGCCAATGGCAAGGCACAGCCATCCCGTCGCGATCAGCCATCGGGCTTGAATCTTTGAGGTAAGCCGCCCGACAATGGGCATCATCACCAACAAGATGACTCCGCCGCCGGAGAGGACGAGACCTGCCAGCTCTGCTGTGTAACCCATGAGCGTCTGCAGAAATTCTGGAATCAGCACCAGGGTGCTGAAGAGCATGAAGCCCATCATGAACATCATCAGGTTCGCTGCCGCGAAGTTGAAGCTCTTGAACATGCGGACATCGATGATCGGCTCCTTGCGGAACCATTCCCAAATGACCAGCGAGACAAGGCAAACGGTTGCGGTTATCGCCAGGGTGGTAATGAAATGCGAGCCGAACCAATCGTCTTCCTGCCCCTTGTCCAGAACCACCTGCAGCGAACCGACTCCCAGCGTCAACATCGATATTCCTATGTAGTCCACTCGAATACCCCCGCTCTTTATGCGACGGAGGAACGGCGGATCTTCGACCAGGGTGTATGTCAAGTAAAGGGCGAGAAGGACCACGGGCAGGGTGATGAAAAATATCCAGCGCCAGGAATAGTTGTCAGTAATCCAGCCTCCCAGCATCGGCCCGACGGTAGGGGCGAGCACTGCTGTAATGCCGTAGACAGCAAACGCCGAGCCGCGCTGCTCCGGAGGAAACGTATCGTTGAGAATGGCTTGCGCCATGGGCTGCAGCCCGCCGCCACCGATACCTTGTACGGCTCGAAAGAGCAGCAACATCGGCAGGTTGGGCGCCAGGCCGCAAAGCAGCGAACTCACGGTGAAGATGGCAAGCGACATCATGAAGTACCGCTTGCGACCAATCAACTCCGCCAGCCATCCGCTGATGGGTAAGACGATTGCGTTCGCAGCAAGATACGAGGTAAGTACCCAGGTGCTGTCGTCGTAGCTGGCTCCCAGGCCTCCCGCAATGTAGGGCAAGGCTACGTTGGCAACGCTGGTGTCCAGGACTTCGATAAACGCCGCCATCGACACAGTCGCCGCAATCGCCCAAGGATTTACCTTAGGACGCCAGGCGGCCTGCTGCGACGGCAGAGTCAGTGTTGCGGAGCTCATCGCAGGTACACCTTCGCTTCGACATTCATTCCCGGACGAAGCTGGTGGTCCTGATTTTCGCCCGGCTCTACAACGATCTTGACTGGTACGCGCTGAACGATTTTTACGTAGTTGCCGGTTGCATTCTCGGGCGGCAGCAAGCTGAAAATGGGCCCCGTTGCTCCCGCAATGCTATCGACATGAGCGCGGTAGGTGCGGCCATTCGAGTCGAGGACGATTTTTGCTTTCTGGCCCACGCGCATGTGTTTGAGTTGGGTCTCTTTGAAATTCGCGGTGATCCACACCTGATCCAGGGGAACCACAGTGAGCATCTGCTCCCCGGGCTCGACGTTCAATCCGACGACAACCTTTTTCGTGACTTCCCCGGTAATCGGCGCAAATATTTTGGTGTAACCCAGATTCAATTGCGCTTGTTCGACAGCAGCGCTTTTCTGGTGTACATCCGCCATCGCGGAAAGGGCCTTAGCGCGCGTTGAGGCGACGCGTTGCGGCCCGGCCTGGGCATCCTCGTAGTGTGCCTGAGCCTCAGTGAGGCGGCTGTGCGCTTCGACAACGGCTTGTTGCGCTGCAGCCTCGTCTGCTTCTGCCGCAGCTACGGCGGCGACATCGGTGGCCGCGGCGGCATAAGCATGGTCGTAGACCTGCTTCGGGACCTCCTCCTTGGCGAGCAGCAGGCGATAGCGCGTTACGTCATCTTGAGTCTTTACATTTTGCGCTTGCGCTTCCAACACGCGGGCGTGCGCGGCCGCGGCTTGCTTTTCTGCCGCCTGGATCGCTGCTTCGGCGTTTTTAATATCCGAGGACGTGAACTTCAATTGCGTCGAGGTGTCGACGGATGATACGGGCACATCGATATTCGAACCTTTCGCGGTCGCCTCTGAGGTAGCGAGCGTTGCCTGGGCTTTTGCCAGTGCGACTTCATAGTCCCTGGGATCGATTTCCACGAGTGTGGAGCCGGCTTCGACCCATTGGTTGTCCTCGACGTTGACCTTCTGGATATATCCGGAGATGCGAGCGCTGACGGGGTAAAGATGGACATCGACCTGCGCATCGTCGGTGGATTCGAAGCCGGAAAGATAGTGCCAGAGGAAAGCACCGGCAACGGCCAGCACGAGGAGGGAGGCAAGAAGGATCCAACGCTTGTAGGATCGCTTCGCCGGATAAGCTGAGATTCGAGGGTCAACTGCCCCGGCGTTGTCCGCGGGTACGTTTGGTCTTTGCGGCGGATTCGTTGCTTGGTTTTGCTCAGCCATACTCATTTTCCCTCCACGTATTCGGCAAAGCCTGATTCCGCGACACCGATCGCTCTTGCCAGGGAAATTTTTGCGAGGTTGTCGCTGTAAAGACTGGCGATGTAACTGTCAGTAGCGGTTGCCAGCACATCTTGTGCTTGCACGACTTCAATGTTGTCTGTAACGCCCGAGATGAATCGATCGCGAGATTGTGCCAAGGTCTGAGTAGCGAGCGCTACGGCGCTTTTCTCTACGGAAACTTCCTGCGCAGCCGCTTCCAGATCCAGATAAGCGTCGCGCACTTCCTGATCGATCTTGGCTCGCAGGTCTTCCAGTCGCTGTCTTTCTCTGCTTAGGGAAGCATCGGCCCGGAGAACGTCCCCGTGCACTCTTCCCCCTTGAAAGATGGGAATGCGGAGCGTGGCAGCCGCATCAACGGTGCCGTGCGACGAGCCCGGGTTCACTCCAGAGAGACCATAGTCGGTTTCGACGCCCAGCGATGGGTACCGCTCGGCGGAAGCTGCTCTTCTCGCGAGCTCGGCGGCCCGGACCTGATTCATCTGGCTCTGAAAATCGGCACGAGCCTTGTACGCACTTTCGATGGCCTGATCGAGACTCGACGGGGTCAGCTCCCGGTACGGGACGGTGGTGGTAATCTCAAACTTTTGGCCCAGAGGCAGGCCGATCGCTCGTGCCAGAGCCAATTTCTGCTTGGCCAGATTGTTTTGCGCGACAATCAGTTTCTGTTCGCGTGATTGCAGTTGCACCTGTGACCGTAGAACATCGACGGCCGAGGCAAGGCCTGCGATCTTCTGGTCGGAGGTCTGTCGAAAGAGTGCCTTGGCGGTGTCGCGCTGCGATGTAGCTGACTCAACTTCCGATTGGTCAGCGATGACCAGCAAATAGTTGGCGACAATCACAAGCACGACGATTTCGCGAGCGTCTTTGGAGCTGAACTCCGCGGACCTCACCTGCGCGCTTGAAGATCGCGCCCGCTCGATGGATGCCCAATCGAAAGCGGACTGCGTGAGATAAGCCCGCGAATCGAAATAGCCAAACGGGCCAATGATCGGCGGTTCCCCACGAATGGTAAGACCGAAGGCCGCCTTTACATTGACTTGATGAACCCCGAAACCCGTATCGGTGATTACATTGGGAAGCAGCTCGCTCAGCGTCTGCCAACGCTGTCCTCGCGCGTCGGTAACGACATCCGCGGCCAATACTCCGCCGAGATTTTGCTTGAGTCCAAGGGCGACGGCGTCGTCAAGGGAGAGCGCCACTGGCGCGGCGCTCAGTTTTCCTGCGGGAACTCCTCCGAGGTACGGATTCTGGGAAAGGGTCTGATAGTTATTCTGCCCCGCCTGGACGGCTGCCCTTGGCGCCCCTGTTATTTCTGCCAGCGCAATCGGGTTGTAAGGCGCAGGCGTGGCTGGTGGGTTGTATTGCGCAGAAGCGGTAAGTTCACCATAAAACGCGACACCAAGCAGCATTGCCATAGCCCAGGTTCGAAGGCCCATTTCAACTCCTCCTCGACACTCCAACGCCCTGCTTTGCCGTCGGCGCTTCCTCGTCGACAAATACAGACGACAAACCTGTTAGCTCTTGTGCCATGCCCAATTGATGAGCCATAGAGCGTGCTTACACATTGCAGGTAATGGAGGTCCCGTAACACGCTAGAATTTCCTGGCCACACCCGTGCGTTGATCTCTCCACCAGGTGCTAGTTTGCTTCGACCTCTGCTGAGGCGCTATCAGACAAAGGTATTGGTCGCTACCTTGGTATCGGATAGAGCAAGGTCGAAAGCGGAAGCGGGGTTTGATAGTTGAGCGGGAAACCGATAGTAAGGTCCCAATACCATGGTCTAATTGCTTCGGGCTCCGGTTTCTGATGTGATGGATTTAAGGTAGGATGATCTCGGATCGATAAAACTTGAGACCCGGGCCGACACCATAGGGAAGGTTTAATCGTTGAGGTGAGGGGTGCCCGTCAGAAAGCCGAAGCAACCATTCTATTTTCCCGTAGGATGCGGTGTATCGGCTCAATTCCTTGGCTATGTGACAATTGCCATCCTCCTTTGTCTTTTTGGCGCGATGCCTGCCCGGGGCAACTCACCATCTGCTCAAGTTACTGACCACAATACGGTCCTTGATCCCCTTTCAGAGAAGATCGATCTTGTCGATGCAAATGACATTCGTTTTCAGAGGCTTTCAGCCGCCTCGGGCTTGTCGCAAACCCGGGTCGCCTGGGTGGTACAAGACAAAGTTGGGTTCATTTGGTTCGGCACACAATACGGACTCAACCGGTATGACGGATATAAATCGAAGGTCTTCAAACATGAGCCTAGCCGGCCTGACAGTCTGAGCTGTGTGTATGTGCGCGGTCTGTATGTCGATCGTGCCGGAACATTGTGGGTTGGGTGTGATCGGTTTCTCGACCGATTTGACCCGGCGACAGAGACCTTTAAGCATTACCGCATCTATGCAGAGGCTGCCGGCGAACTCCCAACTCCCATCGACCGCATCCGTGACGATCACCGGGGATTCTTGTGGTTGGCGACGGCGAAAGGGTTATACCGGTTGGATCCCAGCAGCGGCCGAACCACACGATATGTTCATAATCCTGGTGATCCCAACAGCATTGCAGCAAGTCGCATCAATATTGCGGCGGAGGACCGAGAGGGGCGATTGTGGGTGGCAAGCGGTAACGGGCTGGACCAGCTGGACCCGGAGACCGGAAAGGTGGTGCGCCGTGCTCCGTTTCATGCCGAGATCACCGAATTTCACGAAGATGCATTCGGTATGTTCTGGATGACCGGACTCGACTCACCCTGCGCGCTCGCGAGTTGGAATCTGCAAACCAATATATTGAAATGTCATACCATCAACTACTCCCTGAAGGGGATCCCATCCAAAGGCGTTATATCCGAAATAATTGAAAGCCGCGATGGCACCATGTGGTTGAGTTCCACGGCCGGCCTGTTGAAGTTCGATCGAACGCACAATCAAGTTATTCGCTATCACAATAATCCTATCGATAGAGAAAGCCTGGAATCGGACAACCTTATTTTCCTGTATCAGGATCACGAGGGAAATATCTGGACCTGCTTCCAGGCTGCAGAGCCGAACTTCTTCTCAGAAGAGCCGCTGCCTTTCCAGAACTTCACCTACCAGCGTGGGAGTTTGGTCAACCCACTCGTCACGTCGATCTATGAGGATAAAGATGGCATCCTCTGGATAGGCTCGATGGGTGGACTGAACCGTATCGACCGGCGGACAGGAACGAACATAGTGCCGGCCGGGTCGGGGGTCGGTAACGAGATCCTCTCTATACTCGAGGACCGAAACGGGGTTCTTTTTTCTGGAACATTTCACAAGGGTCTTCAGGAAATCAACCGGAAGACGGGCGAGGTAAGTCCGTATCCCCGGGGATTGCCGCCGCAGTTCACGAGCCCTATCATGCAATTGATTTATGATCGCGGCGGAAATCTGTGGGCCGCCATGTATGGCGGTGTGGGACGTCTTGATCCAGCCACGGGACGTTTCGCTACGTACACGCCCGAGAATCAGAACACCATACAGTACCAAAAACTCGCGGAGGATGGGGACGGCTCTTTGTGGCTCGGTGCGCAGTCGGGCTTGCACCGCTTCGACCCACGGACGGGACAGTTCACAATTTATGGACACAAGCCAGACGATTCGGAGTCGCTGAGCGACAATCGCGTGAACTCAGTGCATTTTGATCGACAGGGTACTTTATGGGTGGGCACGCAAGATGGCCTTTCGAAATTCAACCGGGAAGCTGGGACCTTCAAAACTTATTATGAGAAGGACGGCCTGGCTGGAGATGTTGTGAGCTGCATTCAGGAAGACAGAAACGGCGTGCTATGGATGGGCACGAATAAGGGTCTATCAGGATTCGATCCGCATTCGCAGCAATTCCGCAATTTTTCCGCGGCCGACGGACTTCCCGGACAAGATTTGACGGGCTGGGGAACGTGCAACCAGAGTCCTTCCGGAGAGATGTTTTTCGGCGGTTTCAGCGGGGCCACGGCTTTCTATCCCAATAAGATCGTGAACAGTTCGTTTGTGCCAAGAATCGTTCTGACCGATTTCAGGCTGTCGGGAAACCCGGTCCGCATCGGTGCCGGGTCGGTGCTCAGGCAATCGATCACGCGGACTGACTCAATCACCCTCTCGCACGAGCAAAATATCTTTTCGATTGAGTTTTCGGCGCTAAGCTTTTTTAACGCGGAGACGAATCGTTATCGTTACAAGCTGGACGGCCTCGACAAGGACTGGCATGAAGTCGGCAGCGACGAACGGATCGCGAACTACACTACGCTTCCGGCAGCGACCTACACGTTTGAAGTTCAGGGAGCAACCAGCCGCGGTCCCTGGAGCGAGCCCGGCGCACTGCTCCGCATCAGGATTCTGCCAGCCTGGTACCAGACTCTCTGGTTTCGCAGTATTTGCGTGACGGCGTTCCTGCTCCTGCTCTGGGCAGCTTACCTGGTGCGCCTCAACGAGCTCAGGATGCAATTCAGTGCTGCGCTTGAGGCCCGTGTGGATGAGCGGACTCGCATCGCGCGAGAACTGCACGACACTCTGCTACAGAGCTTCCAGGGTCTGTTGCTGGTCTTTCAGTCAACATGTAACTTACTGCCGGCACGGCCGGATGAAGCCAAACAGCGAATGGAACGCGCGCTTGACCAGGCATCCGATGCCATTACCGAGGGCAGAGATGCAGTGCATGAACTCCGCTCAGCTGGACTGAACACACTTGATCTAGGGGAAGCGATAAACAAGTTCGGCAAGGAGCTTCTGAACGGCGCCGCAGCTGAAACGAATCCCGAGTTGAGTGTTCAGGTCGAGGGAACACCGCGGCCCCTCAACCCCGTGATTCGTGACGAGGTGTATCGGATTGGAGTGGAGTCGTTGCGCAATGCAGTGCGTCATGCAAATGCTCGACGCATCGAGGTAGACATACGATACGGTGAAGACGCGCTGGGTCTAAGAATTCGGGATGACGGAAAAGGCATCGACCCAGTCGTTCTCGGCCAGGAGCACATCCCCGGACATTGGGGCTTGCGTGGTATGCGGGAACGGGCCAAACTCATCGGGGGTAGTTTCGAGGTCTGGAGCCAGCTCGGTACCGGGACTGAAGCCGAATTGACTATTCCGGCCGCGAGCGCTTACGCAAAAGCGCGCGATACGCGCGGTCCTGCCTTGTCCTGGCTTTGGCGGAGATAAAGCGATGAATACCATTCCCAACCCGATCGGAATTCTGGCGGTTGACGATCATGCGATTTTCCGACAAGGAATCATTAGTCTTTTGACCGACCAGCCAGATATGAAATTGGTGGCACAAGCCAGCAGCGGCGTCGAAGCAATTCAGCAATTCCGGCTGCACCGCCCTGATATAACTCTAATGGATTTACAAATGCCGGAGATGAACGGCCTGGATGCGATCATCGCCATCCGCGGTGAATTCCCAGAGGCAAAAATCATCATACTCACAACCTATAGCGGTGATGTACAGGTGTTGCGTGCATTGAAAGCTGGAGCACGAGGGTATCTTCTAAAGAACACCTTACACAAGAATCTGCTGGAGACGATTCGGGCGGTTCATTCGGGAAAGAAGAGCCTGTCGCCTGAGGCCTCCTACGAACTTGCCGAACACGCGACAGACGATGCCTTGACCCCCGGCGAAGTGGCGGTCCTTCGGCTGATTGCAGCCGGAAATGCAAATAAGCAGATCGCCGATCAGCTGTCAATCACCGAAGAAACGGTAAAGGGCCGTGTAAAAAACATCCTCTCCAAGCTGAATGCCAACGATCGGACCCATGCAGCCACGATAGGCCTCAAGCGCGGAATTATCGAACTCTAGCGACTCTAAATAGTCCGAGAGGGGGCTCCTTTGGGGGTTTCGCCCTGCATTGGCGATTGGGTAGCCTTCGATAGAGGATACTGATGCGTCGCCTTTTTTCAAGTTTTGCCAGGGGCTGGCCCGGGGTTGGACTGTTGTTGCTGCGGATTGTCTCTGGTGGATTCCTTATCGTTGATGGAGTTGAGAAGTGCCGGGCTGGCCAGCCGATGGGATCGCTGATCGCTGGGCTGTTGGCAATTGTGGACGGTACGCTCCTGGTCACTGGGCTATGGACTCCGATTGCAGGACCTCTTATCCTAGTGCTCTCCACGTGGGGGATTCTCGTTCAACATCAAGATCCTCATCCCGGCATTTTATTGGCTGCGATAGGCGTTGCGCTGACACTCGTCGGCCCTGGAGCGCTGTCTATTGACGCTCAACTCTTTGGCTGGAAGCGAATCAACTTAGACAGCTAGCGACCGTCGGTGGCCGCCCGGCACACCTGGTGTTGGTCTTGTTCAACCCGATGAGGGCGGGTTTATACCACCTCTAAAGTGGAGTATCCGGCACCCACGATGCAGTTTAGATAATCCTCGATCTGGGGTTCGTTCGAATTGGCAACTGAGCCACAATCTCTTTGTCGCTGAAAGAAACCTCGACGACTATTCGAACTACGGTCGAGCGTGCTCGGCCAACGGAGATTGTAGCCATGTCACTCGCTTCCACCCCAATCGTTTTTGTGGTCGATTCCGACCCTTCCGTCCGGGAATCACTGGAACTGCTGGTCCGCGCCGCCGGTTGGCAGGCAGAGACCTTTGCAACGGCACAAGAATTCCTCGCCCGTCCGCGATCTTTTGTTCCTTCGTGTCTCATCCTGGACGTGACTCTACCGGACATCAATGGTCTCGAACTTCAAGAGCGCATCGCTTCTGAACGCAGCGATATGCCGATCATTTTTCTCACTGGCAGTGCCGACATAGCGATGACCGTAAAAGCTATGAAGCGCGGCGCGCTGGAATTCCTGACCAAGCCGTTCGACGCCGAAGCTCTGTTGATCGGGATCCAGCATGCAATCAAACGCAGCGAGGCCGCGGTAGGCCGAGAGATCCACTTGCACGCGTTGCGAACGGGTTATGGATCGCTTACTCAACGCGAACGCGAAGTGATGACATTGGTGGTGTCCGGCCTGCCGAACAAGCAGGTGGGTGGAGAGCTAGGCATCAGTGAAATCACGGTGAAAGCGCATCGTGGCAATGTCATGCGGAAGATGAAGGCGAACTCATTCGCGAATCTGATAAACATGGCTGCGCGACTTCGCGTAACGCGCCCACCAGCGACAAGTCCTGCTTGGAGTTGACGATACCTAGAGACTCCCGCGGCGCCTCGGAAATCGTCATCAATACGTTGGTCTAATGGAATTGGCCAGGTTTTTCTGGCTTAATTGGTGTTTGGGCGTCTTGATGAATCAGATGTGGACTGGACATTCATCTTCGTTGAAGGAGTACACCTATGCGTTCTGACATCGTTCCAGGGAGCATATTCCCCGACTATCAGCTGCCCGATCACACGAGCACTCCGCGGAAGCTCAGTGAAATACAGGGAGATGATCCCCTGATCCTCACGCTCTCCCGCGGCCATTACTGTCCGAAGGAACACCAGCAACATTTGGAACTGGCCTCCTTCTATCCCAAGATAGCCGTGGGCTACACGCAGATCGCTACCATTTCCACCGACGACCATCACACACTCCAGGAATTCCGCGCGTCCGTCGGTGCCCAGTGGGCATTTCTGTCCGATCCTGGACGAATTGTGCAGAAGGACCTCGACATTCAGGAGTACACCGATCCCGAGAACGATCCGATGATTCCGCACACGTTGGTCCTCAAGCCGGGCCTTGTCATACACCGCATCTATAACGGTTATTGGTTCTGGGGCCGCCCCTCCATCAGCGATCTCTGGCACGACCTGCGCAACGTAACAAGCGAGATTCGGCCTGACTGGGATTTGAGCGCCCCAGGGCTCCGCGATGCATGGAACGCGGGCGACCAATCGGCATTTCACGGGTGGAACAGAGGAGCGAAGACGCCTCCGGTTGGATCGACGAAAAAGAGCTGATCGGTAAAGTGCTACAGGGGACGTCCACCCGGGTGTGGGCGGTCGGCCTTGGCTTGCAGGAAAGGCGCACAGCAGGTCCCTCGGCTACCTCCGGATTTCCTATCAGGCTTAGTTGCGTCGGTGAACCGTATGCGGCTTTCCTTACGGAAAGCCGCATACGGCCGTCGGTTGGCGCAGCGTGCAGGAAATCCGGAGTACGCTCGGGATGACAAAGTTTAGATGTGTTCTTTCCTTCACAGCGGTGAAGTGGATGGAAGGGTCCGCTGCTTCGCTGCCGGTTGAGTGCTACGAGGTGGGAATTCGCCAAGAATGACAAAGCTTAGATTTGTCTTTCCTTCGCAGTAGGGATGTGGATCGAGAGATCCGCTGGCATCAACCGCCGTCTGATCCCTGATCCTGAACCCAAAACATCTGAAGGTGAAATAAAATCAATCAAGGAACCGGATGCTCGGATCCAATCCAAAAACACAGGGAGACGATTGTCGTATACTCCGATGACGTAGTGGAATGCAGTAATCCCTGGGGAGACGAGTTTGGAATGGACCGTTTGATGGCCGCATTACCACGGGCCAGACGGCAGCTGGCTCAAGGCGCCTGCATGATGCTGCTGGCCGCGGTAGCGGAATTTGCCAACGGTAACTGAGATGGCGGCTCGTTTCCGAGGCAGAACCAGTAGTTTATCCATCCTGAGATGCAATGAAGCAATTTGGCTGCTTTCAACTTGACACCAGGAACGAATGCCTGTGGGAAAACGGCACGCGGATCGGCCTGACACCGAAGCCGTTTGCCGTGTTGCGCTATCTTGTCGAAAATGCGCAGAGGCTGGTGACGCACGACGAATTGCTGGAGAAATTGTGGCCTGAGACTTATGTGCAGCCGCAGGTGTTGCGCACCTACGTGCTCGAACTGCGCAAGGTGCTGGGAGACAGTGTAGAAAGCCCGCGATTTATCCGCACTGTTCCGGGGCGCGGCTATTGGTTCCTGGCGCAGGTGGAAGACGACGGCGGGTATGCGTCGGACAGTCACCCGGCCGCAACATGGGTCGCAACACGGACCGCAGCCTGGGCGCATCGTAGGGCGGCGGCAGGAAGTCGAGCGGCTCAGCGGGCTGCTACGGCATGCCACCGGGGGCGATCGGCAGGTGATCTTCATCACCGGGGAAAGCGGCATTGGAAAAACGGCGTTGATCGACCTGTTTTGCCGGCTGCTGTGCAGCGAAGACGAGGTGTGCATCGCGCGCGGCCAGTGTGTGGAAGGGTTCGCCGGGAAGGAAGCTTATTATCCCGTGATTGAAGCCCTGGGACAGCTCTGCTCGCCGAACGGGGGCAAGAAACATGTGCTGGTGATGCAGCAGAAGGCCCCGAGTTGGTATGCGCAGTTGGCGGCGCTGCATAGCGATGATCCGGCGCCGATGGCCGCCGCGGTGCGGGGCGAGCGGATGTTGAACGAGATATGCGATGCCATCGAAGCCATGGCTTCTGAGAAAACGCTGGTCTTCGTCTTTGAGGATCTGCACTGGGCTGACCTCTCGACGCTGGATTTGATCTCGGCGTTGTCGCGGCGCCGCCAGGCGGCCAGGCTGTTGCTGCTGGCGTCTTACCGGCCGGCGGAAGTGAGTGCCGGCCAGCATCCACTGAAGCGGCTAAAACAGGATCTGGTTACGCACAAGCTGTGCGCGGATGTGGCCCTGGGTCCGCTGGAAAAGGACGCTGTGCGGGAATACCTGGTGAATGAGTTGAAACAGGAGACGCTCCCCAAGGGGCTGCCTAGTTTCGTGCACCAGCATTGTGAGGGCAATCCCCTGTTCATGATTGCCATGCTTGAGCACCTCATCGCGCAAGGTTTTATCCGGCAGGAAGCCGGCGTGTGGCAGTTGCGTTCGGCGCTGTCAGAAATCGACATGGGGGTGCCCGCGGCACTTTCCGAGATGATCGAGATGCAGATTGACCGGCTGGATGCAGCCGACCAGCGCCTGCTCGAAGCTGCGAGCTTGATCGGTGTCATTTTCCCGGCATGGGCAGCTGCGGCGGCGTTGGATAGCGACCTGGAGGACATTGAAGATCAATATGAGAAGCTGACGCGCCGGCTGCATTTTCTCCATCCGGCAGGGCACGATGAATTGCCGGACGGGACGCAGTCCGCCTTCTATGTGTTTGCCCATGGTTTGTATCGCGAGGTGCTGCGGGCCAGGCAATCTCCCGCACGCCGCGCCAAGCGGCATTTACGGGTGGCGGAGAAGCTGGAGAAGTTGTTTGCCGGGCGTGAAATGGATGTCTCCAGCGAATTGGCCATGCACTTCGAGGCGGCGGCCGAGTGGGCGCGCGCGGCCCAGGCGCTGTGCACGGCGGCGGGGACTGCCATGCGGCGGGGGGCGCGCGATGAAGGCGTGAAACTGACGGAACGCGCGCTGCGGCTGTTGGAGAATTTGAGCGAACCCGATCGGCAGGCGGCAGAAAAAAAGACTCGCCAGCAGATCGCGGGAGTGATGAAGCATTGACGATGTGTTTCACGCTTGATTGCCAACATCTCGCATAGACGCGAGATTTTCGGTTTCCCTATAGAAACTCATCGTCAACAAGAGTTGGACAAAAACTCGACAGCAATTTGACACCAGCGGAGCTGGTGCGGAGTTAGCGTGGTTCTCGGAGGAAAATCCCATGCTAACGCGCTTCAGGAACCTGGTTCTTTTGTCCACCGCCCTTTGCACCACCGCAGCCTTTGCAGCTGAACAGAGAACGGTGAAAGTGCCGTTCAGTTTTGTGGCCAAAGACCATGCGTATGCAGCGGGGTCCTATACAGTCGCAGTCGACTGGGAAAGGTCTCTCGTGACGCTGCGCAGAATCGGAAAACCAAGCCAGCCCATGATGTGGATCATGCTGCCTGCAGAAAATGGTAATGAGACGAAGGTCAGCCTGACCTTCGATGTGGCCGGACGGGACCATGTGCTGCGAACGATCCAATACGAGAAGTTCACCACGCCTAACCTGGATAAACAGCCAAGGCATAAGGTCGAGGAGAGCACTACGATTGGCGAGTAGTTTCGACCCAAGGCATTCAAGGTCGATGGGGCCCCTTTGGCAATACTCGCAAAGGGGCTCTCTCCTTTTTGTGCGAAACATCTACAGGAGATGATTTGGAAAAGGGGCACGTCGTGCGCGGGTACGTGGCAGTGGGAAATGGAGAAAAGGAGGGTTCTCTCTTGGATCATCAGGGCGATCACCAGCGACGAGTCGAGCCGGACGGCATACCTGGAGAGGGAGAATGCGCGCCTGCAGCGGTTAGTCGCAGAATTGTTGGTCAGCAATGAGCAGTTGCGCCAGCAGTATTTGGCAATTTTGTCAGTAGCCGATTAATGAGTGGCAGTTCCTAACGGCCGGGAACCGTTTCCTTCACAAAATGATAGGTTTCACTCGTCTCTAAAACCGCCTAATCGAGGACGATGGAAAGAACGGTGATGTCGTCTGCCTGACCGAACTGGAGGGCGGCCTCGGCGATCGTGCCGGCGGATGAGGCACTGATTCTAGCGGTTCGTTCGAAGCCAAAGAGTTCTTTGTGGCTCGACGCCTCTGGAACACCATCGGTGAGTAAAGTCAGGCGATCTCCATGCGCCAGTTGACACGTCTCTTCGGCAAAGACTGCGCTCGGATCAAGGCCCAGTGGGAGAGCCGGTGAGGTCAAGATCTCCTGACCGTTACGGTAGGGGGCGAGGTGGCCGGCGTTGGCGAGAATCATGTTGCCTGAAGACGAAATATGGATGGCCAGGCAAGTAGTAAAACCGGATCCCCTGCCAACCAGGCGACGGTTGAGACCGGCGAGGATTTCTGCCGGCGACCGTGTCGTCTCGACAATCGATCTAAGAGCACCGACGAGCATGGACACGGTCATTGCTGCCGGAAGTCCCTTCCCTGCGACATCACCAATGATAATGAGGGTTTCGCGCTGAGCATTCGCGGTCGTGACGGGTAGGGGGAGGATCTGGTAGAAGTCACCACCCACTTCCTGGGCCGGATGGTAGGCGGTACTGATCGTTAAACCAGGGATGGAGGGTAGCGTTTCGGGAATCAATACTTGCTGGAGCGTACGGGCTGCTTCAAGGTCAGTCGAGTAGCGTTCTTCCTGAGCGCGGGACCTGGCAAAGCGCCGGATGAGGAAGGCGAGCAGTGCAACGACGAAAATGAGCTGCACGAAGACTTGAAGTGGGACCGGAAATGGGCTTTCGAAGACGTTCCACTGATTAACGGAGGCCAGGACCGGCCACCGCCAGCCGAGTTGAAACATGAACAGGATTAAACCTCCGAGGATGGCCGTGCCATATAGCAAGACTGTGGGCACGAGAAGCAGACGCGCGTCGCGGCCGCCGGCAAGAGCACGGCGAAAGAGTAGGACGACGATATAGGCCATGATTGGCAAGTCGAAAAGAACGCGAAGACTCGTCGACGCGGCCGGTGACGTGATGCGGAATAAATAGAGCAAGACGTTCAGCGGATCCAAGAGTGCAATGAGCAGCACACTGCGCCATAACCACGTTCGACTCGCTTGCAGTACGCGAGAGAAAAATAAGAGAGAAGCGGCGACCCCAAGGGCGCCAATTACCTCGGCAAGAATGTCGCCTAGCCCCATTGGAAAGTGCAGGATGAAATTGGTTACCGCTAGGGCTGCCTGTAACGCGTTCGCGAGTAGGACCAGGGCAAACCAGAGGTACTCTCGTTCTGATCGACGATACAAATACAGTCCAAACACTGTAATGCCGATGACGGCGTTCAGGACTCCGATGACGTAGAAGCTGACGACGAGAGTCGATCGCTCAGCTTCTAAGGCCCGAAACTGGCGTTCTAATATAGCGTCTTCTCCCATGAGAGCGCCGCCGTATCGTGGACCGCCGCCCAGATACGCTGCGAACGTGGGATGATGCCAGACGCGAATCGCGATTTGGAGAGGTGCGCCTTCTTGTGCCGGAGCGAGATGGTAGAGAGCTCTCTGGTTGAATTGCAGAGTTCCGTGAGGCGGCATGTGGCCGAATCCGCCAATCTTCTTACCATTCTCGAAAAGTTCGTAGTCCGTGAGGATGGAAGGCAAAAGGATGGCCAGGGGCATTGCTGTAGAGGGAGGCTCTACGGTGAATCGATACCACGCAAAGCCATCCAAGCTGTGATACCCCTGTTCTGTCCAGGGCTTGTCGGAACGGAGAAGAGGCCACGCGGAATCGTCGAGTTCCGGCGAGGCCCAGCGGGGATCGTCACCGGGATGGAAGCGCCACAGTCCATCCAGAGAAACCACGGGCTCGCGCTCCGTGATGAGCGAGAAAGTAGCGGCATGCGAGGAGGACGCAGTGACCCGCGTATGGGAGAGGCCTGCTGCCTGGGGGAAGGCTGAAGTGCCCATCGAGAAGGCAAACCCTATCAGCAGAATGACGAACTGTAGCCAGGTTCGCGCCGGGAGCATCGGCCATGATACCGCACGGCCGTCCGGATGAAGCGAATTGCTTCTCGCAGGGGCCTCTCCCGTTTCATTGGGTTACCGGATATTTTTTGAACCTTGGTATTAGCTGCAGGAGCCTCCTGCCGTCCACTCGCAAATTCCTCTGAAGGCGCGCTGTGTTGGCTCCGGTTCGACAAACAAGTGTAACGTTGGAGTTGTTGCAATCCTACGGGAGGCTCATGGATCCGCTGCCAGATGTTCTGCCGCTTCTACAGCCGCCCAGTTACCTGTCGGGCAGTCTGGCTGTGGGTGGACAGAGTTTAAGGCTGCTCAGCCAAAGTCTTTCCTACGCCAGGCGTTTGATCGGGTGTGCCAATGTAAGGCGTCCACGTTACCTGCCTGCTTTTCTGATTGGCACGCTCACCGGCATCTTGCTTCTGACGCAACCGCCGGCGTCTTCCGCGCAGCGTTGGCATGCGTCTGGGATGAAGCAGCTATCGCCACCACTGAAGCAGCCATTGGATGATATGGCCCATATGAGCTGGACCAGACGGGATGGAGCGCCCACCGACATCAACGCGCTCTCGCAAACGACGGATGGTTATCTCTGGATCGGGTCCAGCCGAGGGCTCTTCCGATTCGATGGCCTGCAGTTTCAGTCCTACCCGTTCACCAAGGCTGACTCCCGGCTGCCCGCATCCGACATTCCGCTCTTGCGGCTGCGCCGGACGGGGGCTTATGGGTCGGCTACCGCATGGGTGGAATCACCTACCTCCACGATGGCCAAACGACCGATTACGACGGGCGGCACGGCCTGGTCAGTGAATCGACGGAGCAACTGGTATGCCGTCCGGACGGGTCGGTGTGGGCGACGGCCGATGGCAGGCTCATGCATCTGAGCGGTTCGCGGTGGGAAAACTACTCGACCAAGCATGGTTTGCCGTCGGAAGGCCTCTATACATTGTTCTTCGATCGCGACGGAAACCTGTGGACCGCGGACAAGGGGCATGTCTACGAATTAAGAAGAGGCGAAGACAAATTTGCACTGGTCAATATTCCGAGCGGTACGGTCAATCAGTTTGTCCAACTCAAGGACGGGAGTATCTGGATCGTCGATGCCTGGAAGGATGTAAGACCGCTCCACGATGACCGGCGTGTGGAGGCGGTGAAGATCCCCGGCGTTCCGGTGATGATCGCCGATAGCGAAAACAGCATTTGGCTCGCGAACGACTTTGGTGGGCTGAAACGAATCAAAAATCCCGGTGAACCAGGACGGCAAGTCGAAGACTTCACAGTCGCCCATGGGTTGACGGATGGGCAGACGCGAGCCGCCTTTCAAGACCGGCAAGGCAACATCTGGATCGGCACCACGCGCGGACTGGACCGCTTTAAGCGTTCGTTCCTGGTCCAATTCCGCGACGTTTCTCTTGATTATTATCCGGCGTTGTTAGCGGACCTTGAGGACGGGATCTGGCTGCATGATATGGATAAGCCGCTCATGCGCTACCGTTCTGGACATCTGTCCTTCGTCGGCCAGGGACATGGCAGCAGTTCCCTTTTTCAAGACAGTGACGGGTCAGTATGGATGCTGGATCAGATCACTCGCAACTTCTACCGTTATCCCCAGGATGGCGGAGCGCCGTTACAGATACCCGCTCCTGAGGAAGGCAAGGAGGTTGAAACCTGGTGCATGGGCAAGGATCCCGGCAACGCATTCCTTGCCTGCTTCGAGGGCCACGGCCTGTGGCGTTTTGACGGGAAGTGGGAACGGGTCAGAGCGCCGGGACTTCCGCAGGAATCTCCTCTGTCCTTGGTGAAAGGCGAAGGAGGCCGGGTCTGGCTGGGCTACGCCCACAATAGGATCGTCCAGGAAACGGCCGATGCCTTCCATGTTTATGGTCAGCAGGACGGCTTGGAGTTGAATACCGTCTTCACGTTTTACGATGCGGACGGCTTGGTTCTTGCCGGCGGTTCGGATGGTCTGGCGCTTTTCGACGGCCAGCGATTCCATTCACTCCAGTTGCGGTCGCCGGAACTGATGCGTGGCGTCTCGGGCATCGTGAAAGACCATTTTGGTGATCTATGGCTGAATGCAGGTCCCGGCATTGTGCGCATTCCGCAGGCCGAGTGGCAACGGGCGATAAAAAATTCAGACTATGCCATGGATTTCCAATTGATAAACGAGCAGGACGGGCTGATCGGTTCTCCCGCGCAAAACAAGCCGGCGCCGTCTGCGGTGATCGATCGCTCTGGCTTGCTTTGGTTTGCTACGTCGGGCCACCTGGTTTCGATTGACCCGGCGAAGGTTCCGCGGAGCGACTCTACTCCGAACCTGGTTTTGCAATCGGTGATCGTGAACGGCCAGGTGTATTCCAAACCGGAAAGCGCGGCCATCAAAGATGCTCATGGCCTGAAGACCCTTGAGTTTGACTACAACGGCGTTGACTTAAACTCACCTTCGCGGGTCGTGTATCAATACATGCTGGAGGGGCAGGACAAGGATTGGCTCGACGTCGGCAGCCGGCATCAAGCCTACTATACGAATCTGTCACCGGGTAAGTATCGCTTCCGCGTGCGCGCAGCCACCGGCAGCGGACCGTGGAACGAATTGCAATCTCCGCCGGTTCTCACCGTTTCGCCGGCCTTCTATCAGACCACCTGGTTCTACCTGGCTGCTCTTTTCATCGTCTCCTGCTTGCTGTGGGCAATTTATCGCGTTCGTCTGCAATACCTGACTTACCAGCTTCAGGAACGCATGGAAGCGCGCATTCAGGAGCGGCTTCGGATCGCCCGAGACCTGCACGACACACTGTTGCAGGGCGTGCAGGGACTGGTACTGCGTTTTCATGTCGCCACTGAACAGCTTCCGCCCGAGGAGCCGGCGAAGGCTCGACTGAGCGATGCTCTTGATCTGGCTGACATCGTGATTCGGGAGGGCCGCGAGAAAGTGAGCGAATTGCGGGCAGAGGTGGCGCCGGCGACGGAATTGGCGGCAAATTTAAGGCGAGCGGCCAATGCCTTCGAGAACGACGGGGCGCCAAAGATCGAGGTAGTGGTGATAGGCCAAACCAAGCCGTTGAAGCCGCTGGTGAGTGACGAGCTCTATTGGATCGGCCGTGAAGCCATCACCAACGCGGTGCGCCATGCGGAAGCGACTCATGTGGTGGTGGAACTGACCTATGACAACAGGCAATTGCGGCTCCGCTGCAGCGACGACGGTGTCGGAGTCGCCGCGGAGATCGTAGAGGCGAAACATAAGGCTGGTCATTGGGGCATTATTGGAATGCGCGAACGAACCAGGGCTTTGGGGTGCAAGCTCGATTTCTCGAGCAAGCCAGGTGTGGGGACCGAGATTCAGGTTCGCGTGGATGCGAGACGGGCCTACGCCGATGGTGTCGGCGGCATTCACTTGAACTGGTTTACGCGCCTGTGGTCGAACCTGGAGTCGGAGCCCTAGAGGATCTGGAACGCAACGAGGCGACAGGATATTCGGGAACTTTGATCACCACCCTGGCGTATCTCTCCCTGTAGCTCAAGGCGGGAGGGACCTTCATGTCTGTGCATATTCAGTTATTCCCGGCTTTACGGTCAACTGTCCTGTTCGCGGCCATCCTATTGGCTGGCGGCGCAGTATCACGGGGGCAAGATTCAGGCGTCAATCTGGCGCTCCATGCCAACTCTCACGCGCGCGCTGCTGACGTCGGACTACCCACGTATCCTGGGGCATCTCTATACAAAGATGACGGCAATGACTCAGGAGCCGACCTCGGCCTCACCGCCGGCGACTTTCACTTCAGCCTCCTCGCGGTCAATTACGTGACCAGCGACCCAGCGGCACGGGTTTTGGCCTTCTATCGCAAACCGCTCTCACGTTACGGTGAGGTACTGGAGTGCGACCAAGGTAAACCTGTTGGCGCCCTGACTGTCACGCGCAGTGGGCTTACCTGCGGAGAGAATGGGAACGGCAACTCGAACTCCTCTACCAATCACGAAATACGCGCCGGTACTCCCCATCAGTACCGCATCGTGGGCATTGACGAATCTCACCCAGGGTCCACTCGTTTTGGCCTCGTCTACCTGGACCTGCCAAAGGACAGCGGTGACAAAACGAAGTAGCGCTCGCGCACCTCACTTGCGCATTGTTTTTGACTTGCCCGCACCGCCAACGATCCGGGTTTTGCTTCCGCCCAGAGCAGAGTTGACGAGATGCATCGTGGTAAGCAGATACCTCTCGGTATCGAGCTCAGGCTCCCATGCCTGCTGCAGGATGAATCCCTGCGCGAGTGCGAGCAACACGCGTGAAAAAGCGTCGGGGTCCAAATCGTCTGGCAGTTGACCTGCCCGCTGAGCGTTTCGCAGCGCAGTGGTGAGGAGATCCCGCTGGCGGAGGCCGCGCTCTACTATTTTTCTTATGCGTTTGTCTCGAAGAGATTCAGCCCATATCTGAATAGTTAGTTTTCGCCGCTCCCTTTCCTTTGGGTCGCGCAACATACCGAAGAATGCCTGGGCCAGGTGTTCGAGACCTTTCACGACATCGCCTGACGCGAGCAACTCAGCCAATAGAGCTGATTCGCGCGCGTGTCTTTGTTCCGCGATGGCGGCCACGATTTCATTCTTACCGCGAAAATAGCAGTACACGGCTCCGGGGCTGGACTTCAATTCCCGGATGATGTGCTCCATCGTGGTGCGGTGAAAACCCTGCCGCGCAAAGCATCGCTGGGCGACCTCGAGAATCTCAAGGCGGCGCGCCTGTCTTTGCTCCTCGCTGATTTTCGGCATGGTCTAAGCTCCGGAGCGAATCATGCTGGCAACGCGGTATAGATCGGAGCCAGTTTCGCTGCGACCGTTCATGGAACAGTAATGCTTGGCGGCGTCAGCGGTGGATACGTCACTTTCGAGCTGGAAGCCAAACCGACTGACGGTGTTCGCCAGCACAGCTGGATCGAAGCCGAATAGGAAGGGCTCATCGCTACGCCTGACCCAGGATTTCCAGCGGCGGGAACCCGGAAAGGTCAGCGAGCCATCAAGAGCGCCTTTGTGCACATAGGTGAGAATCAAGCGGCTTTGCGGAGCAAGCAGCCGGCTCAGGACAACCAGGTTGGCGTGCACCGCCGGCTCAGTAAGGTAGCTCACAACGCCTTCCCAGAGCACAACAGCAGGGAGGTTCCCGTCGAAGCCTGCTTCGTTCAACTTGCATGCCAGGTCGTCTTTCTCGAAATTCACCTCCACGAAGCGCACGTTCGCGGGCGGATCTTCGAGTAAACCCTGGAGCCTTTCACGTTTTGCCCTTTGGGTAGCAGGATGGTCCACCTCAAATGTTCGGATATATCTTGCTTCGTCGAGGCGGAAGGCGCGACTGTCAAAGCCGGCGCCGAGCAGGACCAACTGCTGCGTGCCGGCGTGAATCGAATCGCGAACCATATCGTCGATCATTCGCGTCCGCACCACGCCGGAACTCCGTGTGTAGGGCCATCCCAAGTCCAGAAATGCACGAACAAGCCTGCCTATTCCTGATATCTGGGCTACTTGAGCGAGCGCCTTGAGCGTTCCGGAAAGAAATGGAATGGCGTAGGGGTCTTCAAAGAGACGGCGGCCTGGGCGTTCTGCGTTCTCCACGGCGCGAAAAAGGGCCATGTATTCCGCGGTTCGGCTTGGTTGATGGCTGCGCATGATAAAAACAGAATACATATTCTGTTTTATTCAGGCAATTTTTTCGCACTGGTCTCTGATCAGCGATGGAAGGCAGCGCGGAACTCCCGCGGAGTTTTTTTCTTGACCACCTTGAATTGACGATTGAAGTTGGCCAGGTTCCTGTATCCCACTTCATCGGCGATCGCGGCCACGGCCTTCTGCGAATTCAATAGCAGGGCGCAGGCGTTGCCCACTCGCAATTGAGCCACGTATTCGACAATCGTGGTACTGGTGTGGAGCTTGAAGAGGCGATGCAGCGAACTGCGGCTCAGCGCTGCGGTTCGCATTAACTTCGCAACGGAAATCTCTTCGCGGTAGTGCTCATGCAGATAAGAGATCGCCCGGCCGATTCTCTCCTCGGTTGCAGAGGGAGAACTCACCGCCTCGCTTGCTGCCGAGGCCAGGAAGACGGTCCTTGTGTCGTCGGCTAGCAGCAAGAGCAGGTTGAGAAGGGATAACAAACGTTGCCCCGGCGCCTGATCGAGCATGGAGCAGATGGCCGATTGTGCTATCTCGCGCGTGGCCGCGGAGAACGTCAGCGCCCGCGACGATCTTTCCAAAAGCCGCAGGATCGGATGCAACTCGACGTGCGGCTCGATCATGCTCTTGACGAATGCTTCGGTGAACCACAGAACCAGCGCGCGATGAGTGCGACTCTGATTCACTCGCTCGCTCGAACACCAGGTGTGCGGGATCCTGGGACCAATCAACACCAGGTCGCCATGGTTATATGCAGAGACGTTGTCTCCGACAAACCGCTGCCCCCGGCTGTTGAGGGTCAGGGTCAGCTCATATTCAGGGTGGTAATGCCATTCAAAGGGAAATCGCTCCAGCCGCCGGTCGAAGAAGACCCAGGATGCGTCCCGGGGCGTGGTTACGTGTTCGCGGTAGGGCTTCACGGCATCGCCTCATAGTTGTATTGTAGCGAGGCTCTTATCTCAGGTGAGACTTTTGTATCGGAACTTGGCATCCGGGGCAAACATGCCGTCTTCTGGAAGCGCTAGATTTTCCCTATGCGCTCCCGCGCCGAGGTTTTCCATGGAAACAGTGCACGCCGACTCGACCCCCGAGGAGAAAAGGTACAGTAACAGCCTGACCGTCATCGTCGCTAGAACCCAGCTACGCGACGTCCAAAAGACTCTCCCTCTTCGGGTGCTGTCCGAAGAGGATTTCAAGCACTGGCAGACCTATGGTTTCGTGGTCGTCCGGCAGGCCGTACCGGCGGAAAATGTGAAACGCCTGGTCGATTTCCTCTGGGAGTTCCAGGAGATGGATCCGGGCAACCCCGAGACATGGAGCGGGGGGCAACTCCGCACCCACGCCATGACGGAACTGAATAACAGCGGGATGGTGGAGGTCTACAACCATCAGTATTTGTGGGATAACCGTCAGCATCCGCGCGTCTACGACGCATTTGTCGACATTTGGGACGAGGAGCGGCTCTGGGTCACCATCGATCGTGCCAACCTGAATACGCCTAACCGCAGCGGAAGAGCCTTTGGCGGATTCATCCACACGGATGTTGACACTACTCTGGACCCGCTTCCGGTAAACGTGCAGGGAGTGGTCTCTCTGGTCGATGCGGATGATGAAACGGGCGGATTCCAATGTGTTCCCGGGCAATTTCTAAACTTCGAGGAATGGAAGAAGGGGCAGCCTGCGGACCGCAACGGCCTTAAGCCGGACATCTCCGGCTTCGCGGTGCAATCGGTTCCTTTGAAGGCAGGAGATTTGCTGATTTTCAATAGCTTGCTGGCCCACGGCATCCGCCCCAATACGTCTCAGAACAAAGCGCGCCTGGCGCAGTACATCTCCATGACGCCCTGGGAGCCGGAGAATGTCCGCCTGCGAGAGCGGCGTATTCTTTCGTGGCGCGAGCGGCGCGCTCCTCTCGGCGTTGCGTTCCCCGGCGATCCTCGCGAGTGGGAGCGCACGAAATACGGGGTTGCCGAGCTGACAGGTCTGGGCCGCAGGCTTCTTGGCGTGGATTTGTGGGATTAAGACCGGGCGAGAATGGGTAAAGAAATCGCAGGTCCCTCCAATCGTTAAGGCTGGAGGGCCGACCGCTAATTGTCAGCCCTGCCCGGCTGAGTCTGCTTGAGAAACCCACCCAAGTCAAACAAGACCCTAACCCCTGGACGGGTGCCCCATGTTCGCCCCAGCGTACATGGGCTGAATATGATCTTTTTCGAATGCTTTTACTCCATCACTCGCGATGTAATTTGGAAGGGCTTCGCCCATCGTATCCGCCCCATGTACGCTGGGGCGAACATGGGGCACCCGTCCAGGGGTTAGGGTCTTGTTTGGCTTGAGTGAGCTCTCACACACACTCGGCAGGGCTGGGATGTCAATCATACGAACCTGAGCGCCGCCCGTCCGGTCTTTCCTTTGATGATCATATCTTGACGGTCATTATGAGTGGGTGCTAACGTCCCTTCTATGACCGATCCGAATACCGACGTAATTCAAGGTACGCTCGACATGCTCATTCTCAAGACCCTGAGCCTGGAGCCTATGCACGGTTTTGGCATCGCGCGACGTGTGGAGCAAGTCTCGCGCGGAGTCTTCAAGGTGAATCCGGGATCTCTGCTGACTGCGCTGCAGCGCCTGGAGCGCGCCGGTTGGCTGGATAGTGAATGGCGCCAGACCGAAAACTCGCGGCGGGCGAAGTTCTATACCCTGACGCGGAGTGGCAAGAAACAACTGGAGGAAGAAACCGCGGACTGGACACGGCGGTCATCTGCGATCGCGCGATTGTTGAAAGCGGAAGGTTGACCCATGTCACTCTGGCGGCAGTTAACGTACGGCCTGCGCAGCCTGGTGAACCGGACGAAACACGATCGTGATACTGCGGAGGAAGTAGAGCAATACTTCGAGGAAGCTGCGGCTGCGTGGACGGCACGCGGCCTATCTGATGAGGATGCCAGGAAGGCGGCACGGCTGGAAGGCGGCCCCATGGCCGTCGCCCAAGAGCAAGTGAATTCGTACGGCTGGGAGAACACCGCCAGAAGCTTCTTCGGAGACCTGCGCTTCGCTGGGCGCCAGTTGCTGAAGCACAAGGTATTCACTGCCGCTGCGGCGCTGACCCTCGCTTTGGGCATCGGGGCTAACGCCGCCATCTTTACGGTGATTGAATCAGTCCTGCTCGCTCCCCTGCCTTACAAGCATGCCGACAAGCTTGTTGTTCTGACCACGCACTGGACGAACAACGGGCACACTGCGGCGCGCGTAACCGGGCCCGACGGAGTGGACGTGCGCGACCATGCCAAAAGTTTAGAAGCGATGAGCCTCTATAGTGGCGGCAATCTGGGTGTGCAGTTGCGCGATCACTCGGTCTTCACGGTGGTAACTTTCGTCGATGCAAATTTCGCCCACGTCTTCAGCCTGCAGCCGATTGCGGGCCGCTTGCTTACCGATGCCGATGCTCATCATGCCGCGCTGGTGAGCGAGCAGTTTGCCCGCGATCACTTCGGCAGCGCGCAGGCTGCATTGGGGCAAATGCTGCACGTGGAGAACGAGCCGGTCGAGATTGTGGGTGTATTGCCGGGGAGCTTCGACTTCCCTGCCCAGACACATGTGTGGGAGGCTTTTCCTCTGCGGCCTGAGTCGGAGGAACGAACGGCATTCAACTACAAGGCGGTAGCGCGCCTCCGTTCCAGTACAACCTTCGCGGCGGCCAGGACAGAATTGATTGGAATTTCGCGCCGGCTGGAGACGGCTTACCCGGAAGCGAACCGAAATAAACAGATGCTGCCGCAGCCGCTGCAAGAGGCGCTCCTGGGAGATACACGGCCGACGCTTCTGTTTCTGTGGGCTGCCGTTGCGCTTATTCTGCTGATCGCGTGTGTCAACGTGACCCATCTTCAACTGGTGCGCTCGATGGAGCGCCAGCGCGAACTCGCCATTCGCAGGGCCCTGGGCTCTTCCAACTGGCAGCTCATACAGCCGGTGATCCTCGAGAGCCTGCTCGTTTCGTTAATCGGCGGGGCAGCTGGAGTGCTGCTGGCCTTCCCAGCGGTGCGGGTGCTGGTGGAGATGGCCCCCAAGGATCTACCGCGCACGAATGAAATTCACCTGAATGGTTGGGTGCTGGGATTTACGTTGGCGCTCTCGGTGCTGACTGCACTCGCGTCTTCAGTGCTCCCGGCGCTGAAGGCGGCGAAGGTCGATCCTGCGGAGACGCTGAAACAAGACGCCTCGCGCGGTATGACCCGGCAGGGCGCATCGATGCTTCGCGATGGATTGGTGATTGCGGAGGTGGCGGCGACGTTTGTACTCGCGGTGGGTGCGGCGCTTCTGCTGCATACCATGATGGCTCTCATCGATCGGGACATGGGATATCAAACGCGCCAGTTGCTGGTGGTGGATGCGGACGCGCCGGCGCACTCCGGCGAGGATGCGCAGCGGGTGGTGCAGCAGTTCAACGGGCTCTTTTCGCAACTCGCGGCGATGCCCGGCGTAAAACATGTGGCCGGGATCATGGGGCTGCCGACGGGTGGGTATGGTTCCAATGGCTATTACACAGTGCGCGGCGCGGGGCCTGTCGATGTGAACCATTCGCCATACGCCGACTTCAGCGTGGCCAGTCCGGGGTATTTTCAGGCCATGGAGATTCCGATCAAACGCGGGCGCGACTTCAGCTCGCAGGATATTGAGAAGGGTCCCTTCGTGGCAGTGATCAGCGAGTCGCTCGCGAGGCAGAGCTTTGGCGAGGTTGATCCGCTGGGCAAGCAGATCCAGTGTGGGCTTGACTCCGACAAATGGATGACGGTGGTGGGCGTGGTGGGCGACGTGCGGCAAGAGTCGCCCGCGGAGAATCCAGGGCCGACGATCTACATGCCCATGACCCAACATCCTTTTTTTGGCAATCAAATCCACATTGTCCTGCGGACGGAGGTAAAGCCGCTGACCCTGATGAACACCGTACGCGAGGAAATTGCGCGGGTGAATCCGTTCATCGCAATGCGCTTTACTACCATGGATGCCATGGTGAACACGTCGATTGCCACGGAGCGCTTTCGGGCGGCGTTGATCTCGTCGTTCGCTGGAATCGGACTGTTGCTTGCGATGTTGGGCGTTTATGGGACGATGGCTTATACGGTGGCGCAGCGTACCTTTGAGATCGGCGTACGCATGGCGTTCGGCGCGGAGAGAAGCGCAATCCTGAGCGTGGTCCTGGCGCATGCCGCGAAGTTGGCCTGCTATGGCATCGCGGTGGGGTTGGTGCTGAGTGTCATGCTTGCGCGGCTGGTGACCAGCATGCTGGTTGGAGTGCGGCCGACGGACCCGATCAGCCTGGGTGTGGCATCGTTGCTGCTGTTGCTGACGGCGGTGGCGGCTGCGCTGGGGCCGGGGTGGAGGGCGACTCATGTTGATCCCATGGTGGCGTTGCGGTCGGCATAGAGAAGCGTGGCTTCGATGGATCAGCAGGGGCTTAGATCCGAATTTTTGGTATCTAAAAATTGATTTGCGGGGACAGCAAATGCATACCTGGACTACGTACCGAGCAGATCCTGTTCTCGGGCCTCCGTGGTTGAAAAGCTCCGAGCGGCATGGGTAAGATAGGCTTCCTCGGGGTCCTTCGACTTCGCGCTTATCAGCGCTGCTTTACGTGATAAATCTGTGAGGCGCTGCGCTCAGGATGACGAATTTTGTTTGAGGTCGAGGGTTTCAGACGAAAGATCTATAAAGTAACAAGCTCTCAGGATGACGATTTTGTTTGAGGTCGAGGGTTTCACGCGAAAGATCTATAAAGTCTCAGGCGCTCAGGATGACGAATTTTGTTTGAGTTCGAGGGTTTCAGACGAAAGATCTATAAAGTCACAGGCTCTCAGGATGACGATTTTGTTTGAGGTCGAGGGTTTCACGCGAAAGATCTATAAAGTCACAGGGGCAAGGATGACGATTTTGTTTGAGTTTTGACGCAAAACTTCCTAAACAAGCTACGCTTATGGGGCGTAGCCGCTGGGTGCCCCCATTCAATCCTTCTTTTTTACATCTCCAACACGCCACGAAATCGTCATCCTGAGCGGAGCGCTTCACAGATTTATCGCGTAAGGCAGCGCTGATTAGCGCGGAGTCGAAGGACCCCGAGGGTGCCTATCTGACTTATGCCGCTCGGAGTTTTTCAATCCTAGTTGTCTCAGCCGCCCAACTCTCGACTGGCAAGTTCTGTTCCTTCCACTCTGGCCTGAATCTTTTTGAAGGCTGTGTCCCGAGCCGTGGACGTGTCGTCCGCGAAGGGTGCGAAGCCACAGTCGTCGGTGGTGCCCAATTGTTCGACGGGCAGGAACGATGCCGCTTCCAAAACCCGATCACGCACCTGGGCCGCGGGTTTCAACCGTTGGATTAATTGGATCGATGACGCCTATGAAAACAAGCTGCTTAGCGTTCACCAGCTGCTTGATCATGGGATATAGGCGCGGCTTGTCTGATTCGCTGGCCATCTGCATATAAAACCGGCCTGCATTCAACTGGAATAAGTCGGGTAATAGACCGGCGTAGTCCACGTCGGCGCTGTGGGTCGAATCGTGATCGCCACCAGGACAGACATGGACGCCGATTTTGCGCCGCTCGTCCGCAGTGAAGCGCTCCAGAACCTGGTTGTTGAGGGCAACGAAGCTGCGCAGAAGATTTCCCGAGGGATCGAGCTTGAGAGAGAGCCGGCCCTCAGTGAAATCGATCTGGACAGTAATGGCGCCCGCTCTAAGAGCTCCACGGATGTCCGCCTCGGCCTCGTCAATTAAATCCGCCAGAAAGGCGTCTCGCGAGTAGCCCGGTATTTCCTTTGCCGGATACAGCAGGCTCAGCGCGGAGGCCGAGATAACCGCCTGCTTGACAGGGCGTTGGGTGAAAGCGCGGATAGCCTTGACATAAGAATCTGCGTGAACGCCGTAGCGGAACGGGCCGGCGGTCAGTCGAGGCAATTGGCGCTGGTGACCGTCCGCGAAGGGGATCACGACCCCGTCAGAGGCAAGGTTCTGGAGTCCAGTCAGAGGGTAAGTCGCGAAACTGGGCTTGGTTTGTTCGCCGTCGGTCAGCACGGGCGACCCGGTTTTTTGCAGGCGATCGACGGTGTCCCGAAGCGCGTCGGAGTACTCGTGGTCCAGCACGTCTTGAGCAATCTTGTGCGCTTGATAGTCTACGATGGCTTGAATCAGCCGCGGAGGACGAGGGATGCTGCCAATTGGCTCGGTCGGAATCACATCGGAATGCTATACCGAACCCCGGCGCCGCGACTCAACCGAAAGGTTGAGGTGATCCCAGCCCGTTCATCAACACATTCGGCCGGTTGGTCACACTTCGCTTCCTCGAAATTAGCCCAGCGGCGATTCTGGTTGGAGAGTTGTCCTCGGACTATAGAAGAGCGCGCAGGTTGCTGCGCAAGCGATCGGGATCGCCCTCCGGCAGCAGGCCTTCCACTTTCAGGTGGGCAGCCTCCCAGATGGGCGTAGCGCTGGCCAGCAGAGTCCTGCCCTTTCGCGTCAGGCTCATTCTTCGACCACGCCGGTCCGACGGATCTGTGGTGACCTTGACCAGGCCGCGACGCTGCAGCGGCTTGAGTGCAGCGGTCAAGGTGGTGCGATCGATGGCCAGTAGCGATGCTACCGGCCCCATACCCGGAGGTTCAGGACGATTCAACGACATCAGCAACGAGAACTGACCGTTCGTCAGCCCCACGGGCCGCAGCGCCTCGTCGAAATGCCTGGCCAGCGCCCGTGCCGCCCTCTGCACGTGCAGACAGAGGCAGCAATCGCGAACCCGCAGCGTGATTTCAAAAGGAACAGTGGCCACACTTGACACGGTATTAATATGTTGATATCAACGTTTAATTGTCAAGTCGCCGGGGGATAGGTGGGCAGATAATCGAGGGCAAGGTAGTTTGATCGCGGGCCAAGGGAGAGCTGATATGAAAATTTATTTTCCTCAGCTGTCGATATCTGTATGAGTCAGACGTCGTAATGGCAGGAGTAAGAAGAAGATGTCATTCTTGCGTGATCTGAAAATCGCATTGCGTTCTTTGTCCCGAGCTCCTGCTCTGTGGATCACCGTAGCCCTAACCTTGGCCCTGGGTATCGGGGCCAACGCCGCCATCTTTAGTGTGGTTCGCGCCGTGCTGTTGCGGCCGCTCGCGAATCGCGACGAAAACCGGCTGCTTTACCTACGCCAGAGCGCTCCAGGCATTGGCGACTCTAATACCACGTTCTCCGTTCCCGAAATCCAGGACATGGGGCACAGCTTAAAGACGATTCAGGCACTCGGCACCTTTTCACCGGTCGCCTTTACCGTCGTGGGACTCGGCACACCACGCGAGGTGGCCGCCGGCGTGGTGGATGGCAATTACTTCACGGTGATGGGGCTGCGTCCAGTGATTGGACGCTTGTTGACTCCTAAAGACGATGGACCCAATGCCGCCGGCGCGATTGTGCTGACCTACAAATTCTGGAGCACATCGCTGCACCACGACCCCAACGTAATCGGAAAGACGGTTCGGCTCGATGGCTTAATAGGCTCGCGCACCGCGGTGATCGTTGGTGTGCTGGAGCCGTCGGTTCCCTATCCGGTAGCCACCGAGTTCATGGCCAACGTGGTCACTAGCCCGCATCATCTATCGGCCACCATGGTGACCGGCCGCGCGCATCGCATGACGGAAGTCTTTGCCCGGCTTGCGCCCGGTGCGGATCTCCCCGCCGCCCGAGCGGAACTCCAGACTACCTACGCGGCCATGACGGCTGCACACCCGGAGAGTTACAAACCCGAAGACCACTACACCATCACCGTCACCCGCATGCACGACCAGATCAACTCGCAGGCCAACACCATCTTGTGGGTGCTGTTCGCCGCCTCCGGCCTGCTGTTCGTGATTGCCTGCTCGAATGTTGCCAACCTGGTGCTGGCCCGCACGGTACGGCGCGAATCGGAGCTGGCTGTACGCTCGGCGTTGGGAGCAACCAGGCAGGCGCTTCGCCGTGCGCTGCTGGCAGAAAGCCTGGTGCTGTGTATGAGTGGAGTATTGGGGGCCCTGATCATCGCCGCTCCGATGGTGGCGGTTTTGGGCCGCTATGCTGCGCGCTTCAGCGTGCGCGCCGATGGCCTGACGCTTGATTTCAGCCTGGTGTGGATTGGGATTGCACTCGCCCTGGCCGCCGCTGTTTTCCTGGCGTATGTTCCGCGTCTGCCCTCCGAGGATCCTAAGCACAGCTTCAGCCTGACCAGCAGTGGACTGCGCGTCGCGGGAGGCAGCAGCAACCGCCGGCTGCGCATGTTCGCCGTGACCCAAATCACGGCCTCATTCCTGCTGCTCGCCGGAGCCGGGGCGCTGATGAAGACTCTGTTTGTGCTCGAGAACACGCAGCCGCCTTTCGACACCGCCAGCGTCCTGGCAGTGAATTTGCCGGTGATGTCGTATGGGCGAACGCCGGAGCAAGTGAATGATTTTTATCGTGAGGTGCAGCGCCGGGTTGGCGCCCTGCCGGGGGTGCAACGAGTGTCCGCAGGCTTCGGTGTTCCCTGGCGTGACTCGCAGGCACTGAACATCAGCCTCATCTTCGCTATGGATGGTGCGGCGCGGCAGAACGGGCGGGACGACATGCGCGCACAATTCCGGTCGATCTCCCCCGGATTTTTTGAGACTTTGGGCCTCCCGCTTCTGCAAGGCCGCGATTTCCGAGACTCCGACCGGGAGGGCTCGGAACGCGTGGTCATCGTCAATCAGAGTGTTGCCAAGATGCTCGCTCCCGGGCAATCCGCGCTGAACCGCAATTTGCGCTGGAACGACCCGGTGCTGAAGTTTATCGGCATGAGCGAAGAGCCACGGCGGATCATCGGCGTGGTGCCTGACGTGGATGACGAGAACATCATTCCGTCGCCGATTCCGATGATCTACCAGCCGTCCGACCAGGAAGGCTGGCTAGGGCGTTTGTTCGTGCGCACGGATCATGATCCATACGCCCTTGTTCCCCTGATCACACGCACCATTCACGATATGGCCCCAGACCAGCCAGTGGAGCGGGCCAGCACACTCAAAGACATTCGCGCGGAGGTTCTCACCCCCGACCGCCTGAATGCTATTGTCTTCGGCGGATTCGCGGGCGTGGCGCTATTAATCTCCGTGGTGGGCGTCGCCGGTGTGCTGGCGTTTTCGGTCAGTGGGCGCACGCGCGAGTTCGGCATCCGCATGGCTCTGGGCGCTCAACGGCGCAACATCCTCTCCAACGTTCTGTTAGAGGGCCTGGTCATTGCCAGCATCGGGGTGGCGTCCGGGGTAGTGATTGCGTTTGCCTTCGCCAGAGCCATCGGCAAGTACGTCGCGGGCGTGCAAATGCCGGGCGCGCTCGCATTCATCGCCTCTGCGGTCGTGCTTCTCGCGGCGGCGGTGATCGCCTCGGCTGTGCCCGCGGCGCGGGCCGCCAGCGTGAATGCAGTGGAAACGCTGCGTTCGGAGTAATTTGCTTGGCAAGCGCTGATCCCGCTTGCCAGGGAGCTACGAATGATGCGGAAGGCTCACAGGACGATTGCGTCGACCATCCTCGCGGTGACGGCTGCGTTGGGTGCAGCGTGGCCGCTGCCGGCAGAGGAAACGAAGTATCCGAGCATGGCTCCAGTGGAGCAGTACATGATGGAGCGCAGTGCTGAGGTTGCGCTGGCGCGGAGCGCAGCTCCGAAGTCCATATCACAGGATGCGACGGTCATGGTGATGGGGCGGCATGGCTACGAAACCGCGGCGACAGGCAAGAACGGTTTTGTGTGCCTCGTCGAGCGGTCGTGGACTACCGGGAGCGACGATCCTGAGTTTTGGAATCCGAAATTGCGAGCGCCGTTCTGCTTCAATCCGGTGGCCGTGCGGAGTTACTTACCGCAGACGATCAAGAAGACGGAGTGGGTGCTCGCGGGGCAATCGAAGACGCAGATGTTCGAAGACCTGAAGACCGCTCTGGACAAGAAGGAATTACCGGCGCCGGAAGTGGGCGCCATGTGCTACATGATGTCGAAGCAAGGGTACCTGAACGACCGTGCCGCCGGTCCCTGGAAACCTCACGTGATGTTTTTTGTCGCAACCACCGATCCGGCGAGTTGGGGTGCAGATCTGCCTAGCTCACCCATCTTCTCAGCTCAGGAGACTGAGGGTCGAGTGACCGTCTTTATGGTTCCCGTTGGACAGTGGTCGGACGGAACGGCGGCTCCCTGAACTACGAGCAGGAATTAATTTAAGGTTGTTCGCTCGCCGCCTCACGCGGGGAGGGCCTCTCGAAGTTCCTCGACGCTTTCCGCCGCAGTTCGTCCAGCAGTGTCAATCACTATGTGCTCACGATCCCACGGTTCATATTCACGAGAGACAACTTTTTCCCAGGTTGGCAACTTGAGGCCACGAATATCCACTGATCGTGTTTCCACACGTTGACGATGCAGCAGCAGGTCGGAGCAAATTACCTCCACTTCCACAGCGCGTGCCTGGGCCCGACGCGCAACATCGATCCAGGCGTCGCGGCTCAAACGAATCGGGTTTACGGAATCAGAAATTACGGTTCGCCCCAGACGAAGGTTATCTTCCGCAATCGCATAAGCGATACGATAGCCCTCCTCGTTTATCTCCGGGCTCGCGGTTGTTGAATCGCGGAGCGCTTGCTCAATGGTGTCAATGCGTAGATAAGTCGCACCGAGTTGCTGCGCCAGTTTTTTGGCAATCGTTGTTTTTCCTGTAGCAGGTAGCCCGCCAAAGATGATCAGCATAGGCGGATGCCCTTGGGAAGAATGAGTATTGGACTCCATCGCGCGATTCTACTGGACGACGCCCTTCGCACGACCCTCCTAGCGGATAAGCCGCTATAGTATTAGCCGGTGCGACTGGTACTTTCCGGAGGCTCACGTATGCGGCGACGCGATTTTCTGATGTCTATACCGCTGGCCCTTCTTGTGCCGCAGTTGCGTTCTGCGGCCTCGCTCAAAATCACCGATATCCGGATCGTCAATCTGAAGGTGGTTCGCGAGACTGGCAAGATGGAAGCGGCGTGGGATCCGGGCACGGTGACGACATGGCGCATCGGCGGCGGATCGATCGTGGAGATTCAAACCGACCAGGGACTTTCAGGTATCGGGCCGGGGATGGACCCAGCCCTGTTGGCGGCGGCAAGGTCTCAGCTGATCGGTAAGGATCCGTTCAGCATCGAGCAACTGGCCGGTCCGCTGCGCTATTACGTGGGTGGAAATCCACGCACTGTGTCAGCCCTGGAGATTGCCCTGTGGGACCTTATCGGCAAGGCCACCGGTCAACCCCTCTACAAGATCTGGGGCGCGGCCAAGAATCGGGTTCCGGCGTATGCCAGCATGATTCAGCTTTCTACACCGGAGGAGAGGGTCCGCATGGCGGTCCAGCTGAAATCGCAAGGATGGAAGGCGATCAAGCTTCGCGCCCATTACGCGACTTTGAAGGAAGACGTACAGCTGGTGGAAGCAGTGCGCAAGGCGGTGGGCGATGACATGGATATCATGGTGGACGCCAACCAGGCCCAGTCGTTTGCCGGCTGGCAGCCTGGCGTGACTTGGGATTTTCACCGCGCGCTCGAGACGGCGCGAGAACTCGAACGGCTTAATTGTGTCTGGCTGGAAGAACCGCGGCCGCGGTATGCATTTGACGAGTTGGCCGAGTTGAGCCGTCGTGTGTCGATTCCCATCGCTGGAGGAGAAAATAATCGTGGAGTACACGAATACCGCTGGATGCTGGAGCAGAATGTCTTCTCTATCCTGCAGCCGGATATCTTGGTCGCCGACGGCGTCACCGGTTTTCGTGAGATTGGGGCCCTGACCCAGGCATACCACAAGAGGGTGATTCCGCATCACGGCGGGGGAAACCTGGGCACCATTGCCCAACTCCACGCCATTGCCTCGTGGCCCAACGCGCCGTGGATCGAGATTCTGCACGACCCGCCCGTCGCCGCGTATACCAACGGGTTTTCTATCATGCAGGACCCTCCGCTCGTGGACAAGGAAGGCTATCTCAACTTGCCGCAAGGTCCGGGTTTGGGAGTGGAGATCAACAAGGAATTGATCGTCGCTTGATGGCAGAGGCAGCTATTCGCCTCAACAGGCAATCATGGGATCAACGCGGTCTTCTCCTAATCAACCTATTCCGGTAGTCAGGGTTTGGGCGCTTTGTATCAGGGCACGACTTTAGTCGGGCGGTTGAGGTCGAGCAAAATCTGGGCTTTACTCTCCAAACTCAGTCCCGTAGGGACGGCTGAAAGTAGCCCAGGACGTAGTCCTGGGAACAATTCGAGACACGAAACCAGTCCCGCAGGGACGACTGAGAATGCCCCAGGATGTAATCCTGGGGCATTCTCTACATCTGCAATGGACTGTTTGCGATTCGATGCAGCCAGCCCCATGTTGCCAATCGGCATTCACGTGCGGCCCAGGTTCACCCAGGACTAACGTCCTGGGGTATTCTCAGCCGTCCCTACGGGACTGGCCCCGGTGGGAATGTTCACCCAGGACTGCGTCCTGGGCTACTTTCAGCCGTCCCTACGGGACTCGATTTTGGAGAGTGTAGTTCTCGCGCAGACGGGCCTTTAGTCCCTGGGCTTTGGTTTGCGTCCTGGCGGAAAGAACACCGTGCACTGCTGAGAATTATCACGAACAAGCATTTCGTGCGTGATGCGCCGTTCGCAGGGGCTAAAGCCCAATTCTCTTTAAGTCTTTTACGGCCCGACTAAAGTCGTGCCCTGATACAAAACATGAGGTTTTTGGCAGCCTGTAAAGTCGTGCCCGGATACCAAGCAGAAAACGCTGACTACCGGAACGGTGATGCGGCTGATTTGGACAGCCTAGAATGAACGAGTGACGCGCGGCATGCTCGAAGGTACGACGATAAAACAGGCAACAAAAGGGGCCGATATTCCCTTGTTCAGCTTGCGTCTTTACAGTGGACCTTCATTGGGACGTGTCCAACCGTGACGGTAGCCGAGGGAGTAGCTGCGAGAATATCCCTCGTTTAGCAGGACGATCCAAGCGGTTTCATTTTTGGTTCCCCGGAACCTGTCAATCCGCCCGTTCTTCTGACCCTCTAACCATGCCTGATCGTTCATCGCCTCACGCCTCCAGTTAGCCCTTCCAGCTCATGTTCTGCCAGGACGTGCACAGCTACAATGACCCTAAGGCTGACCCGTACAGCGCTTTTCGGTGATCCGTTTACCTGTTGGGCGTATACCCTTGCCCCGCCTCCCCTATCAGTCTCCGCCCATGTCACATAAAGGTGTCATGAACCCTGTGTGAAAGAGTGATAGTGGGATAGTTCAGATCTCTATTTTCCGAGAGCCTTAGACCAGGAAATGCGATCTTCCCCAAAGAGAAGCAACTGCGACACTGCTTCCAGATCGGCGGGCAACTGCACCCGGGCGACCCTCCCCTGAAAGACACGTTCGACACGCAGAGTGCGCATCAACGTCGCCTGCTGGGTTGCGGTCACATGGGGAAGGCTGAACTGCAATTTGGAACCTATCGGGACGTAGCTTCTTGCTCCATTGAGGAATACTTCGAGCATCGGACTCACAGTCACGACTCCGTCAAAAAGCGCGCAGGTTATCTTTGAGGACAGCAGCGCCTTGCAGGAGATGCCTGGATCATTTTCGATTGCCAGCGTTACCCCATTCAGATCTTGATCCAGTGCGCCTCCAATCAGGATGGCAGGAGTCTTCGCACCGCCCGAGACTGTCAGATCCTGTAGGAAAAGCCGCAACCGGGACGTGTTGGCGAACTTCTTTGCCAGCTCCGCATCCGAAGAGTTGATGGCAAAGGCCGTGGACCCTGCCGATTTCTTTTCAACCCGAAGGAGCTTAAGACTCGTTCCAGTGCCACCGACAACATCGTAATAAGTGATCGTGGTGCCTCGATAGTCGCTTGCAGTGTGGCTGGAATTCTGAGGGTCGAAGAAATCGCGTTCTATTCTCAACTGCATCTTAGGCGCCATGTCGACATAGCCCCCGGGCCCATAGCTATAGCGGTAGAACAGGGTGTCCTCGACCGGAGCGGAAAGGCTTGTAGCGATTCGCCGCTTGACTTGGAGATATTCGTCCACCGAAGCAAAACACTGTTTCTGTTGCAATCCATAAAGAGCGTTTTCGAAGCTTCGCCATTCTTCTTTCATATCGACGGCGCCGGCGCTCGCTTCCCACGCGGAAGGACTTGGTGTGTCTGCTGTCCAATAGCCCTCTTTGCCAGAAGATGGACCGAACGAAAACCAGGATCCTTTGATCGAACAACTCACCGGAGGCTCCCCCCCCGGGAGAATCGGGATACGAATCGGCTGGTGATCTTTTTGCGAAGTGGCAGCATCCGGCGAAAGCAAGAAGTACTGGGAATTAATTTTGCTGAAGAGATAGCCGCCCTGCGGACGCCGTACTGCGCATCCTGCGCACGCGGCAAGCAGGGTGATAAGCACCACCGCGAATAGTGTTTCCCTCATGATCGACATGGGGTCACTCACCCCCGAAACAAGACCCTGACCCAGGCGAAAGCTTTCACTCGGCGCGGAGAGCTTCTATGGGATTTACCTGCGCCGCTTTTCGCGCGGGAAAGAAGGCCGCCAGGCTGCCACTCAGGATCAATACCAGGGCAACCATCACCAGAGTCCACAGGTCGTGTTCGGCGACTCCATACAAAAAGACGCGCACAAATCGACCGGACAGGGCCGCCAGGACCATGCCGATGCCCACCCCGCTCAGCACCAGCACACCCGCCTGGCGGAATACTAGCCACAACGCCTGCCTCCTCTGTGCTCCCAGCGCGATGCGCAGGCCGATCTCGCGCGTGCGCTGGGCAACCACGTAGCTAAGTAAGCCGTAGAGCCCGGTGACGCAGAGCAACAGTGCGGTCCCGCCAAAGAGTTCCAGCAGATGAGCCGCCAGCGTTTGGCTGCCGTAGGAATCGGCAACCACCTGGTCCATGCTGGTGAAGGTTGCACCGGCTAGCTCAGGGCTGGCCTGGCGAAGCAGGGTACGCAATTCCGGGGTGATGGACGCCAAAGATCGTCCGGTACGGAGAGCGAGATCCATCGCCCTGCCTTCGAAAGCAAGATACGAAGTGCTGTCGGGCGTCATCTGCGAGAGGCAAACCACCACTTCAGGCTCCGGTCGTGTGATAGAGCTTTGTCGAGCGTCCTCCAGAATCCCCACCACCACTACCGGCTCATTCTTCCGCATGTCCAAAAGATGCATGCCGAGAACCGAACGGGGATCCTGCTGATTTGGGGCGTAGAGCCGCGCAAACGACGGATTCACCACCGCAACGGGCTGCGATCCCGCGGTATCCTGCGCGTTGAAGTAGCGGCCGGCGAGCATGCTGAAGCCGAAGACCTGCTGGGCGTCAGGGGTCACGCCTCGTATATTCGAGATAATGGGGTCATTCTCACCTCCGTGCGCACCATAGCCCTTCCCGACTAAAGACAACTGCATGCGGAAGGTCTGGCCCAGCGGCACCTCTGTGATGAGCGTCGCAGCCTGCACTCCAGGTAAATGCTGCACCCGTTCGAGCAAGGGTTGGTACAGATCCGTGGTCATGTTGCGATTCGCAAACCGGTAGGCGGGAATGGTCAGGTTCGCGACCATAATGTGATCTGTCCGAAAGCCCAGCGGCACGTGGCGCAAGGCATAGATGGTGCGCAAAAGCAGACCGCATCCAGCCAGCAAGGTAAGCGACATGGCAATTTCCGCAATCACCAGGGCACCCCGCGCCCGATGCTGCGTGTGGTTGGTTCCACTCTGCAGCCCGCCCTGCTTGAGTGCGCCTTCCATGGGCGTATGCACGGCGAGGAACGAGGGCCAGGCCGAAGAAACGAGGGTGGTCAACAGCGTGAGCCCCACAAGAGCCAGCAGAACCGTAACGTTGGCCCTAGCCGAGATGATCACTGGGAGGTGAGCAGGGATCTGCTTCTCGAAGATCCGGATGGCCCCCATTGCCAGGAGACTTCCCAGCAGGGAGGCGACCCCGCTGAGAATCAGGCCTTCAAACAGTAGCTGTTGCATGATCCTCATCCGGCTCGCGCCGAGCGCGCCGCGCACGGCAATCTCTCGCTGCCGGGTTGTGGCGCGAACCAGGAAAAGGTTGGTCACGTTGACACAGGCAATGAGCCAGAGAACGCCGGCCGCCGCCAGCAGGGCGATGAGCCCTTTTTTCAGGCTCGCGTCGACGAGGGTGTCAGCATAGCGCTGAACGATCACGCTGTCCCGGCTCTCACGAGTATCAGGATCCGTGTAGCTTTTCGCCAGCTGCGCTTGCAATGTTTTCAACTCCGCTTCCGCTGCACGGAGCGGTACACCCGCCTTTAGGCGGCCGATCGCAGCGTAGCTACGCGGCCGATCTCCCTGTTTCCTATCGGCATCCTCAAGCCGGATCGCGGTCCAGACAGCATTCGCATTCTGTTCGGCGGCGAACGAAAATCCCCTCGGCATCACGCCAACCACGACATAGGGTTGACCATTGAGCAGAACGTTTTTGTCCAGGATGCCGGGATCGCTGCCATACATCTGCCTCCAGGCGGCATCCCCCAGCACGATGGTGTTTTTATTCTTCCCGTCGGTAAATGGATCCACATCCTCGTCGAAAGCGTGGCCCAATCGAGGCCGAACGCCCAAGGTGGAAAAGAAATTGGGGCTGACATTGGTAAGGTGGACCCCCATCGGTCCCGTGGTGCCATCGAGAAAATTCCCCTTGGAGCCCACGGCAGAATAATAGGCAATCTCATCAAACGTCTTGTTCTGTTCTTGCCACGCCTTCACATCGAGGTAGGCCGCGCCGCGATTGAACTCCGGTTTTCCATGTGTGCCGGCCTCATCAATCGTCACCAGCCGTTCCGGGTGCGCAAACGGCAGCGGCCTGAGTAAAACCTGGTCGACCACGGTGAACATGGCGGTAGCCGCTCCAATGCCGAGCGCGAGCGTTGCCACCACGGTGATCGAAAATCTAGGGCCTCTCCGCAGTTGACGCAGGGCGCTCGTTAAATCCTGTTGAAACGAATCGAGCCAGACCCATCCCCACATACGGCGGACTACATCTTTCACCAGCGCTCGATTCCCGAATTCCCTTTCCGCCTCGCGGCGCGCCGTCTCGGGGTCAGCGCCCTGGTCGCGCTTATCAGCGGCGGCTAAAGCGAGATGCGCCTCGATCTCGGCGGCAAGATCCAATTTAGCGCGCTCAGATCGAAAAATGCGGCTCCACAAACCCATGGGGATCCTCACCCTTCCGGTGTAGGGGTCATAATATTGCCGATGGCGGCTACCATCGTCTCCCACTTGGAACGATCACGAGCCAGTTGTTTCTTGCCCTCGGCGGTAATGCGATAAAACTTGGCGCGCTGCTTTTGCTCTGTTTGTCCCCACTTGGAAACGATCCATCCCTGGCGCTCCATACGATGCAGAGCCGGGTAGAGTGAGCCGGTTTCTACCTGCAGAACATCGCCAGACTGCGCCCGAATCGCCTGGCTAATGCCATAGCCATGCTGGGTGCCCCACTGCAGTGTTTGAAGAATGAGCATGTCGAGCGTTCCCTGCAGAAGCTCGACCCTATTCAAGTACGGTTCGCGTCCTGAAGTCACAGTGTAGACACTCTACTGCATAAGCGAGTAGAGCGTCTACGGGCCATATTTATTTGCCACGGTGGAACGAAGGGCGGGCAGCACGTACCCTTCAAAGAGCAGACTTTTTGCGCAGCCTCTTAAGCCACCCGGCAAGCGATCTTCCCCGCCCATCGTGATAGGCAATGGCCCCGGGAACCGTCACTTCCACCTCCGTGCCGGCGCCGGATCGATTCCACAATCGGAAGCGGGCACCTATCTTCTCTGCCCGCTCGCGCATTCCAGAGAGCCCCCAGTGCCCCACCAAACCACCCGCGCGCAATGTGTCTGCCCCGATTCCCTGACCGTCGTCGCGAACACGCAGGCGCAGGGCTGAACCATCAAAGTCCACCTCGACCTCAATCTTTGTTCCGTGGGAGTGGCAAAAAGAATTGACGAGGGCCTCTCTTCCGATGAGAAACACTTCGTCCCGAATCATGGAATTCAATTCTCGCTGGGCTCCGGTAACCACAACTGTAAAAGCAAGGAGACTATCTTGCTGAAGTTCCCGTCCGGCTTCGGCAAGCGCTTCCGCCAAAGGGGTCACCGGGCCCGTCTCGTGCCGAAGATCCCGGATCCGGTCGCGGCTCTCAACCAGCAGAAGGTCGGCGCGATCGAGCGCATCTTCCATCACGCTGCGCGCTTTCGAGCCTTGCGGGATCAATCCGGTCGCTCCTTGAAAGCGCAGCATGAGACCGTGGAATCCCTGCAGAAGCGTGTCGTGAAGCTCACGAGCAATCCTGCCGCGCTCGGCCAGCCGCGCTTCGAGGCGCATCGAATATTGATGGGTGAGCTGGCGCAGGCGATACCAATAGAGGAAATAGCCCAACAGCAAGAGGAAGGAGACGTACATGCACCGGAACCACCACGTGTTCCACCAAGCCGGCAGAATCTGTATAGCTAAAACACCCCCGGTTCGCTCCATGCACCGTGTCCAGTGGCCGCCTGCACTCTGAATGTGAATTTACCTGCGGGGAGGCTCGTATACGTCACCACGCGTTGGTTGCTTCCCACCTGATTCCAATCGGTATCAAGTCCGTCCAATTTGTAGCGATAGCGCGTCGACGCCGGGTTGAGGTAACTCAGCGCAGAAAACTCAAGCGAAAGCATGGTCTGATTGTGAGTGAGGACCAGGTTGGTTGATTGCGTGATCACTCTTTTAAGCGGTGAGTTCGGCCCCAGCTTCACGCTACGACCCAACACGCGAAGGTCAGTCAACACTACGGGCGGCGCCCATGTAGTTTCTCTTATCCGATTCGGATAGAGCGCGACGCCGCCGCTGAACCCCCCAAAGAACATCTCCCCATCTCCACTCTTGAAGCATGCGGGCCAACCAGTGAGGTCTGGACCCGGGAGGCCATCGGCGGTGAAGTAGTTTCTGAATGACCGGCTTCGCTGATCGAAGCTGGAGATTCCCTTGTTTGTACTCATCCAAAGCTTTCCCTGATCATCCTCCCGAATGCAAGCGACCACATTGCCGCTTAGCCCGTCCCGTTCGTAGTAGGGAATAGCTAATCCGCTCTTAGGATCAAATTGATCCAAGCCGTTCTGCGTGGCCAGCCACATGGTGCCTGCATGATCGAAGAAGACTGAGTTCACCCGTACGTCACTCATGGTTGCCGGGTTGGCGGGATCGTGCGTATATGCAGCGAACTGCTTGGTGGAAGGATCAAACCTTTGAACCCCATCGGCGTCAGTACCAAGCCAAAGAACACCTTGACTGTCTTCTGTAATCCCCATCAGCAGCGTCACTGCCTCGGGGTTTGACCGGTAGACCGTGAAGCGATTGGTCTCCTGTCAAAACGGTCCAAGCCGTCCCAGGTTGCTGCCCAGAGGGTGCCTGTATGGTCGATCAACAGCGACGATACGATATTGCTGCTTAGACTTGATGGGTCCGCCGCTTCGTGACGATAGGTCGTGATATGCCCGGTTTTTTCGTCAACCCTGCTAAGGCCGTCACCGAAAGTTCCTACCCAGATACCACCAGCGCGATCCTCAGTCATCGAGATCACATGATTGATATCAGTGAACTCCGTGGTCAGATAGGTGGAAGGGTCACCGCCCTCCCGCTTGAGTCGACGCAAGGTCCTTTGGCCAATCCACACGTCGCCATTCCTGTCCTTCAAAACTGCGCCGACTAACGTGTCTCTTCCGTTCTCCGCTGTTCCCGACAAGAGCGGCAGAGCTTCAAACGATCGTCTTCTTCTTGGAAAAAAGATTGGGTCCCTGCGCTCCCAGGCCGATCCAAATATTGTCTTCCCTGTCTTCGAAGAGAGAGACGACTGAATTTTCCGCCAGGCTATTTGGATTGCCCGATTCATTGCGGTACTGGATGAAGCGATTATGGTCGCGATCAAACCTGAAAAGGCCGCCACCCTGGCCGCCAAGCCAGAGCACTCCATCCCGGTCTTCGAGGATAGCGACGAATCCGGAGAGAGCCGTGGGGGAAGAGTGACTCTTCTGCAATAGAATCGGCGTCAGCTTGTTCGTCTTGCGGTCGAACACTGCGAGGCCATTACCAAGCGCGTGGATCAGCCAAAAGACACCGTGATGATCTTCATAGAACAGGCTTTCCCGCGGTTCGTTTTGAGGTACATGGAGAGAATGTTCCCGGTCTTACGATCGAATTTGTCCGATCCCTCACGGGTCACCACCCAGAAATCACCCTCGCGATCTTCACCGCTCAACTTCACATCGCTGCTACTCAAACTCAGCGGGTTACCGGCATCATGGCGATACGCGCCAACCACACCTGCGGCGGGGTTAAATTCGAATAGACCGTTGGTGGTTGCCAGCCAGAACCGTCCCTCGCTATCCTGGCTGATGTGCTTGATGGTGAGCTGCTCGTTCTTCGCCTGGGGCGCCTGGATACGGTAATGAGCAAACGTCTCCGTGACTGGATCATATTTATCCAGAAATTGATTGCAGCCGACCCAGATGACCCCGGACTTGTCCTTGAACAAAGCTGTGATATAGACCCCGCTGAGGCTGCTCGGGTCCGCGGGATCATGAAGGAAGACCTTGAATTTGTAGCCGTCGTACCGGTTCAGTCCGTATTGCGTGCCGAACCACTGAATCCCTGATCGTCTTGCACGATCTGGGCGACACGTACCTGGGAGAGCCCGTCACCGGTCGCAGTACGGTAAAACCGGATATCCGTCCCGCAATCACCGGTGGAGTGGTGGGTAATCCCGGGTAATCGGCGGAAGAGCCGGTGACCCGCCGGGCTTTTCCGGTTTAGCTGAACTTCGCGGAACAGCCGACGCTTTGACGCGGTGCGTTCCTGCGGAAACAACCATGACTAAAGCCAGCCACACCAGGACACACAACATGCGGGAGCTCCGAGACGTGGGCTGTGCCACGCCTTTTGGCATGGAACCGTGCAACGGTTGAAAACCATTCCCCCTCATCATTCGCGGGCCGTCGGCACAACCACCTCGCGCCTGCCATACAGCCGGGCGTCCATGGAATAAGCCCCCGGGCCTAACATCCCCAACGCAGCAATCACGATTAGTACAAAACACTGGTTTATTGTGTCACAGCCGTTGCATAGGAATAGATCGATCACTCCAGCGATTACGCTCAACGTGGTGGTATAGGGAGTAAATAAGCCAAAAGCCAGAAAGATAGAAGAACAGCCATACACCGCCATCGGTAACAAGGAGCCCCGTGAGTCCCAGGAATGGAAGCCTTGGAGGACTAGAATCCAGGCCAGCGACAAGCGCAGCAGCAAAAGAGCTACACCCGGTTGTCGATCTGGAAATGTTGCGAAGAGCCTTTGCACACGGTTAGCCTAGCCGAGATGGGCAAGAATCCAGACCTCCGTTCGGACTCCCTGTTTGCAACACTTTAGAGAGGCTCAGGAATTCCCCCTGGGGTATAATACTCACCCCGCCGGGCAGTGGGGGTTTTGAAGCCCCATTGTAGGCAATTCAGAGGCATCGCCATGCAAGCACCACACCCCGGCATAATCACAGTTCTGGCTGTCGATGATCATCCCTTGGTCCGTGACGGCGTTAACTTCGCCATCCAGGCTGAGAGTGACATGAAGGTGGTGGCAGAAGCCAGCAACGGACAGGAAGCCATCGATCTCTTTCGACAGCATCG
>CAWGPA010000002.1:0-386008 GCA_963824325.1 uncultured Acidobacteriaceae bacterium
CTTCTTTTAGCTCGACGGTTTTGCTTTCGTCGGTCAGGTAGAGAAAGTTTTCCGTCACGCTCAGCATGGGGTTTCTCCGCAATCCTGACTGCGTGGAGGATGCTATCTGAATGACTCAAGAACGCGCCTCAACCGAAAGGTGGAGAACGGGTTCCACCCGTGTCTTGGGGTTGCGAGGTCGCTCCTGCTCCGTCAAGTGCCTGCCCCAGGGGCTGAAGCCCTCATCCGACCATCGTTTATGGCCCGACTAAAGTCGTGCCCTGACAACAAAGCATGAGAACGGTGGCTGATTGCGGTCCGGCTAAACCGGCGGAAAACTCAGCACCCGTGCGAGAAAGCAACACCTCAGGGGCTGCGTGAGAACCGCAGGGGTCAGAATTGAGTCCCGGAGGCACGGCCGAAAGAGGACGGTCCTCAAGTTTGCTGAATCTCGCGGAATTGTAAAGGGATGCCCAGGACTTCATCCTGGGATATTCTCAGCCGTCCCTTCGGGACTGTTCCTGGCTTTTACGTCTACCCAGGACTGCCCCAGATTTCCTGCACGCTGCTCTAGACAGATCTGTGTATGCGGCTTTCTTCACGGAAAGCCGCACAAGGTGTCTTGGCGCCACCAAACTTCACAGGAAATCCGGTCCGTCCTGGGCTACTCTCAGCCGTCCCTTCGGGACTGATACTTGTACTCAGGGGCTTAAAGCCCTTATTAGCTGGGACATTTACGGCCCGACTAACCTGTCCCGGCGTGCCGTGGACGTCGTGCCCTGACACAAAGCCAAGTCCTCTGGCAGAGCGGCTGCAGGTCAGCCCGACTTCGCTCCCACGGCTGGTCGGGACGGGCAGGATGACAATTTTCGGGTGGGACGGGTAGGCTGTTTTGTCATGACGAGACGAGAGGCTTTGCTGGGGCTGGCGGGGATGTTGGCGCGGGCGGCGCAGGCGCTGCCGGCGAACCGGAACGTCAAGTGGGCACTGGGGTCCAATTTGTGGAACTCCTTTCCCGGGTCGCGGTTTACCGACATTCTCGACGTGATGCACGATACCGGGTTCGTCGGGCTTCGTTTGACGCAGTATCCGCAGATCCTCAGCAAGTACGAGATCACGCCGGAGCAGATGGAGCGGGAACTCTCAAAGCGTGGCTTGCACGTGATCACCATCTCCTTCAATGGCGCGGCGGATGATCCTGCGCAGCATGCGGAGATCTTGACCAATGCGAGGAATGCCATGACTTTTCTGAAGCGGTTTGGCGCGGATCGGCTGGTGGTGTTCTCGCCGGCGCGGGGCAAACCTGCGGATGCATTTGTAACCATGTGCCGCTTCTATAACCAGCTGGGCGAGGTTGCAGGCGAGATGGGGTTCAAGGCAGGGCTGCACAATCACCTGGGGGCGATGGTGCAGACTCCGGAAGAGATCGATCGATGCATGGCTCTGACGGATCCTAAGCTGTTTTACTTTTCTCCTGACACGGCGCATGTGTACCTGGGTGGTGGCGATCCGGCGGTGATTCTGGAGAAGTATAAGGACCGGCTGATGATGGCGGATTACAAAGACGCCAAGCGCGCCGGGCTGACCGCGAAGTACATCAGCAACACCTATGATCTGGGCGATGGGGAGATCGATTTTCCGGCTTGCCATCGGGTGCTGCGTAGCATCCGCTTCAAGGGCTGGCTTTGCGTCGATCTTGATATAGCGAGGAACGGCCCGCTGGTCAGCTATGACCGATGCGGGGCCTACGTGGTGCGGACCCTGGAACCGATCTATGCCTGAGGTAACGCGGCGGGACGATGCTAAAGATGACAGCGGCTGTTACATTGGCGAGCGATCCCTCATCCTATCGGATTCTGGATCCACATGTGCATGTGTGGAAGCACCAGGCCCAGTTCCCTTTTGCGCCGGGTGCGAAGGTTCCCGATTATGATGCGACTCCGGAGATGCTGCTGGACTTGATGAAGGCCAACGGGGTGGCGAAGACGGTGATTATCCAGGTCATCCATCATCGCTATGACAATAGCTATCTTGCTGCGGTGCTCAAGCAGTATCCACAGTTCTTTCAAGGGGTGTGCCGGGTGGATCCTCTGGACCCCGGGGCGCCGGATCATTTGACGCGGCTTACCAAGGAGGATGGATTTCATGGGGTGCGGTTGAGTCCGGCTGGCGACGCGAGCGGAGACTGGATTCGCGGGCCGTTGATGCCTCCGCTATGGACGCGGTGCGAGGAGCTTGGGGTTCCCATGACGCTGTTGGTGCCGATTGGCCGGGTTCCCGATGTGCAGAGATTGGTGGAGAGGTTTCCGGGACTGACGGTGGTAATCGACCATATGGCGGATTGTCCGGTGGATCATCCGGAGCAGTTGGAGATGCTGGTGGCCCTGGTGCGCTACCCCAAGGTGTTTGTGAAGATTTCGCATACGTGGTCGTTGTCCAAGGAGAGCTATCCGTGGCTTGATTCGCAGCGCCTGGTGAAGCGCTTGTATGACACCTTTGGGCCGCAACGGCTCATGTGGGCGACAGACTGGCCGATTGCCAACGACCGCGCTAGCTATGCGCAGAGATTGACGGTTGTGCGGGATGAGATGAAATTTCTCAATGCCGACGATAAGAGCTGGATGCTTAGCAAGACGGTTGAGCGGGTTTGGCCTTTCCCTTAATCAGCTCGGAATAGCAGGCCTGATAGCGTGCGGTTGACTAGAATGGATAGGTGAGTTCTCCCAGCAGCGCCTCCCGCAGCCCAATTGCCCCGATGCTTTCGAGACAGTTCCCTGCTCCAGTCCGCGAGCGCGGGCAGCGATATTTTCTCGAACATCGGGTGCGGATCCGCTCCGGCTCCGCGATCAAGCTCGAGGCGGAGGTGCGGGGATCGGAAAGCTATTCGGTGCGGCTCACCTGTTCAGAGAACGGGCTCGGAATGGCTTGCGAATGCCCGTTCTACTTCGATAGGGGTCCTTGCAAGCACATATGGGCAGCGATTCTGGCGGCCGACGAACAGGGCTACCTGTCGGAGGCGACGACTGCGATCACACAGGCAAGGGCGGTGGTGAAGCCGACTGTGCCGCCGGCGTGGAAGACGCAGTTGAACAGGATTGCGCTGAGCGCGACTCCTACGCAAGCGGAGAAGATACATTGGCCGGATGGCATGGAAATTGTCTACCTGGTGGATATACCCAAAAGCAGGGGCACTGGGACAGTGGTGCTGACGGTTGGCCGCCGTGAACCGAGGAAGGGCGGCTGGAACACTCCGCGGGCATATCTGATCGATGCAAGCCGTGTCGCCAAAGTTCCGCTGGCGGAAGACCGCGAAATCCTGGCGCTGCTCATGGGGGCCGGAGCCTATGACCCGGTCGGCTATTCCATAGTGAATGAGCGGGGCAGCAATACTTTTTCGTTACCGGGCGTGATTGCGCAAAGCCTGCTGCCGCGGATTGTGCGCACGGGGCGATGCTTTCTGCCTTTTGGCAAGGACGAAGCGGACAAGCCGGCTTTGCAATGGGACGATGGCGAACCGTGGCGGTTCCTTATAGAAGTGCGTGGAAGCGCGACGGATGGTTGGCGCATGGAGGGTGGGTTTCGCCGCGGAACGGACAGGATGAGCATCGACGCGGTGGTGGCGGAAACCAGGGATGGTTTTCTGATTACGCGGGATCGTATTGCAGGATTGGCGGAAGACGGGAGCTTTCCCTGGATCGGCGACTTTCGCAACCACGGCGGTATCGAGATTCCGGAGCAGGAGCGAGAAGAGTTTTTCAGCGGCTTGTTGTGTTCGCCTGCGCTGCCGGCGCTCGAACTGCCCGCGCAGTGGAGCTATGAAGAAGTCACGGTTGCGCCGCGCAAATGTTTGAGGATTTTTCAGCCGCGGTTTTCCTACAAGAAGGATGGTTTGCGGGCTGAGTTGTCGTTCGAATACGAGGGCCGCGCGGTAGACGAGCATGCAGCCGTGCGCGGCATCTACCATGCGGGGAGCCGTCGTTTTCTTCGCCGTGATGCCGCGGCGGAAGAGGCCGCAGGCGCAGAGCTGCTGGCGCTGGGCCTGCGATTCGCCAAAAGCGACTGGAGTGACGAGGCGGGTTGGAGGATCGTGGCCAACCGGATTGCGCGCGTGGTGCCGGAGCTGGTCAAGGGGGGATGGCAGGTCTTCGCGGAAGGGCGGGCGTATCGGCAGGCAGGCCAGTTCAGCGTTTCGGTGTCCAGCGGCGTGGATTGGTTTGAGTTGCAGGGCGCCGCTGCTTTTGGAGAGACGATGGTGCCGCTGCCGCAGTTGCTGGCCGCTCTGCGACGCGGCGAGTCCATTGTGACGCTGGATGATGGATCGTACGGTCTGCTGCCGGAGGAGTGGCTGCGCCGGTTGGGTGTGGTGGCCGGAATGGGCGAAACACAGGGCGATTCGATTCGCTTTCGGCCGAGCCAGGCGGGGGTGCTGGACGCGCTGCTGGCGACGATGCCGGCGGTGGATTGCGATGAGGCCTTTCGGCGGGTGCGGCAAGGGCTGGCAAGCTTTCAGACGGTCGGGGCGGCCCCGCAACCAGAGGGGTTCCGCGGAGTGCTGCGTGAGTACCAGCGCGAAGGACTGGGCTGGATGCATTTTTTGCGGCAGTTTTCTTTTGGCGGATGCCTCGCCGATGACATGGGCGTGGGCAAGACGGCACAGGTGCTGGCGCTGCTGGAGACGCGGCGTGTGCTGCGCGCGAAGGGCGAGATCGATGCTCCGTCGCTGGCGGTGGTTCCCAAATCGCTGATCTTCAACTGGAAGCAGGAGGTGGAGCGATTCACGCCGCAGATACGCGTCCTGGATTACACGGGGATTGGTCGAAATCGGGGAGACCTGTCGGGATGCGACCTGATTCTGACGACTTATGGAACGCTGCGCAAGGATGCTGTTCACTTCAAGGATATGGTCTTCGACTATGTGATTCTCGATGAGGCGCAAGCGGTGAAGAATGCGAAGACCGAATCCGCGAAGGCGGTGCGCCTGCTGCGCGGGAATTATCGGCTGGCGCTGAGCGGAACTCCGGTGGAGAACCACCTGGGCGAGCTTTGGTCGCTGCTGGAGTTTTTGAATCCCGGCATGTTGGGCAGCTTTGGGGCGTTTCAGGTGGTGGGCGGGGCGATGCGGAACTCGGGTGAGGACGCGCGCAAACTGCTGGCGCATGCGCTGCGGCCGTTTCTTTTGCGGCGGACCAAGGAGCAGGTGGCCAAGGAGCTGCCGGCCAAGATCGAGCAGACGATTTATTGCGAGATGGAAGCAGAGCAGAAGAAGCTGTATGACGGACTGCGCGATCACTACCGCGCTTCGCTGCTGGGCAAGATTGAGCGGGATGGGATTGCGAAGTCGAAGATCCAGGTGCTGGAGGCGTTGCTGCGCTTGCGGCAGGCCGCGTGCCACCCGGGGTTGGTCGACCGCAAGCTGGTGCAGGATCCGAGTGCCAAGCTGGACGTTTTGCTGGAGCAACTGCGTGATGTTGTGGATGAGGGGCATAAGGCGCTGGTGTTTTCGCAGTTCACCAGTTTGCTGGGGATCGTGCGCAACAGGCTGGACGCGGATGAGGTGACGTATGAGTACCTAGATGGCAAGACGCGCGATCGGCAGGAACGGGTGGAGCGATTCCAGAACGATGCGGAGTGCCGGCTGTTTTTGATCAGCCTTAAGGCGGGTGGCGTGGGGTTGAACCTGACGGCGGCGGACTATGTGTTTATTCTCGACCCGTGGTGGAATCCGGCGGTGGAGGCGCAGGCGGTGGACCGGACGCACCGCATCGGCCAAGTGCGGCAGGTGTTTGCTTACCGGCTGATCACGCGGGATACGGTGGAAGAGAAGGTACTGCAATTGCAGGAGACCAAGCGGCAGCTGGCGGATGCGATTATCGGCGCGGAGAATAGCTTGATTCGCGAGCTGCGGGCGGAGGATATTGCGCTGCTGTTGTCTTGAGGGTGGGGATGTTTTTGTGTGGGGGGAACGTGGAGTGCGATCAGAGAGGGCCTTTGAGCAACACTTCCAATGCAGTACCATCCCCGGCACGCTCCACGGCATGCCGGGACAGGCTAGTCAGGCGGCCTCACGCGAGGCTTAAGTTCCGTGTTTGGGATGGGAATGGGTGTGACGCTCGCGCTACATTCACCGGGACGGATTATGCGTTGCACGTTAGGGCTGTTTCGGTTTTCGCCAGGTCGCGAGGATGCTGTCGATCTTTTCGGCGACTTGCTCGCGCGCTTGCGTGCGGTCCAGTCCTTTCGCCAGCAGAGCGTCGTAGTCGGTGTGGTTGTGCCGCACCGCAGCTACCACGGCTGCGGTCAATGCGTCTTGTTCCAGTGCCCTGCCCGCTTGCGTGCGCCCCACGCGTCCGCTTCCCCGGACGGCGGTGTGCTCGGCGATGGCTGCTCGCTCAGCGGGCGGACAGCCCGGAAATAAGATTCCAATTTCCCTGATCATTTGCAGGACCAAGGCACGGTCCTGCTCGCGGCGTTGCTCGGCTCCGCGCAGCCGAAGGGCAGCGCGGTCTGCGGCGTCCTCGACACATTCCTGCTCGGCTTTCTCAAGTGCAGCGGTTTCTACCAGGATGCCCTGCCGCTCATAGCGCCCCCGGGAGCGGCTGAAACGAACCACGACGGCTAGACGTTCACTGTGCCTGGTCGCTCGCCGGGTTAATGCCGTGTCGCCCGCAGGAAGATATTCAAGATCAACCAAAGATGCACAGGCGAGGCACAAGGGCTGGTCCGCCTCCATCAAGAGGAAGGAGCCGCGGTCGAGAGTTGTTCCGCATTCTGCACACTGGGAGTCGCGCAGAATCTCGAATACGACCGGCCGCGGCGCCTGGTTGAGCTTATCTTTTAGTTGCCGGCGCTTGGGCTCGGAGAGCGCCGCGGATAGGTACTGGGTGCGGTAGGTCTTCTCAGTTTCAGGATCGCCGATGTGGGTGAATTGCAAGGGTATGGTTCCAGCCCTGGTGGTGCGCACATATGCGGTCTCGCTGGGATGGAGGCCTTTTTGGTGCGCCCAGTCGCGGAAGAGAGCGAACACGGCGGAAATTTTGCTGGGCTTGCCTTGAATGAACTGCTCGAGAACATCGATTCGTCCTTTGCGCCAGGATTCAACGTGGGTGGCGGCTAAAAGGCCCATTCCACAAAGCACATCGATGGCGCTGACGTATTGTTGACGGGATAAGGCGGCCTCAGCGGCTCGCGTCACCCGTGTTTTCAAATCTTCTTGAAGATTCTGCATGGAGTAACGGGACTTCCCCGAGGTTGCAGATGCGGGGCGGTGTTCGATCAATATCCGGGTAAGGCGAGCCCTACAATGCCGCCAGCACCAAAGCGCCAGTCATCAGCATCATAGAACCGGTCGCTCCGAATGTGCATGGTCAAGCGGCTGACGATCGGGATGGTGAATTTCAATCGTCATCGTCATATCCTTCGCCCGCCCGGCGCTCGATTCTCTCACAGCCTACAGTTGCGAGGATAGAAACCCGCAGGGTTATCGAAATCGACCTAACCCTTTCAAACACCGAGGTAATTGCCACAGAAGCTAAGATACCGAGGCAAGCAGCCCCAGCTCGTCTGCAACTTCACCCAGTCGCCGGTCTCTGGTCCAGATCGAAATTGAATCATCGAAGATCGCACAGCATATCAGGTGAAGATCTGTAAGGCCGAGTCCTCTTCTTGACAGCTTCTTGAAATCAATCAAGCTAAATAGTTCTTCCGTCGCCGCGACTGGAGCCTGGGGCAAGAGAGCGAGGTCAGCCAGGACCTTCTCTCGGCTGGCCAGAGAACCCAAAGCCAGCTCCAAACGGACGAATGGGTGTGTCATGATCTGATCATTCTGCAAGAGTGCCTGCAGTTTCGCGTCAGCACTTCGCAGATGGTCGATCCAGACTGAGGTGTCGACCAGAATCATTATTCCAGCCGATGCCGTGGCGCGGCCTCGGCATCGGGATCGCTTCCGCCCAGAGCTGCCAGCCTGCGGGCAGCTTCGTTACGGACGAGCCTGGTGAGGGCCTCTCTCACGAGAGCTGCCTTCTCCTTGATCCCGGTGTAATACTCGGCCTGTTTTACCAGCTCGTCATCCAGCGCAATGGTTGTCCGCATATGCGTATAATAGCACCGCTTCGATGCCAAAATCGGTGCCTATAAGTCGTAGACTTTGAGCCCGTTCCTTTTAAGTGGCATTGATCTGTGGGTTGACCCACGGTACCATGCCATTATGAACATCCGCCTTACTTTGGACAAAGCTGGTCGCATCGTGATTCCGAAGCCATTGCGGGAAGAACTCCGCCTGGAGCCGGGCGATGACCTGGAAATGGAAAGCTCCGGAGAGGAAATCACGCTGCGTCCGGTCCGGGGCACGGGACCGCTCACCAAAGAGCACGGCGTCTGGGTATTTCGTACCGGGCAGCCAATGCGCGCTTCTGCCACGGATGAGATGCTGCGCCAGATCCGTCAGGAACGTGACTCGGCCAACCTCGGCCGAGGCGAATGAAAGGGTTCCTCGATACGTCGGTGCTGGTGCCGGTATTTTATGGGGACCATGTTCACCACCAGGCGAGTCTCCGGCTGTTCATTCAATTTGATAAATCGACCGGCTGCTGCGGAGCGCATAGCTTGGCCGAGGTCTTCTCCACGCTAACCAGAATGCCGGGCAAACACCGAATTAGCGGGGAGCAGGCCATGTTGTTCATTGGCAGCATATGCGAACGGCTTTCGCTCGTCTCGCTGGATGGGGATGAATACGCTAAGGCGTTGCAGGCTTCGGCAGCTCTCGGTATCGTCGGCGGGGGAACCTACGATGCGATCCTAGCGCATTGCGCCCTGAAAGCCGAGGCCGAGACGATCTATAGCTGGAACAGCCGACACTACGCGCAGTGCGGACCGGAAGTTACGCGGCGTTTGCAAACACCATGAATCCTTGACTTACTGGAGCAGGGTTAATCTAAAGGGAAATCAGGTTGGGTTTTGATGATCGCCTCTCAGCATTGACGTTCGGTCCAGTTCACCAAGGACTGACGTCCTGGGCTACGCTCAACCGTCCCTGCGGGACTGATCGCGATACAGCCTGAGAGTGATTCGTTTCATCGGGTGCGGTCCAAATCAGCCGATCAACAAAATCTGATTTGCACAAGACTGATTATCACGGCAGGACGGCCAACTCGGTCGCTTCTAGAGTTACCGTCAATTGAGGACGCGCTTACTCTGTTCACTAGCAAGGGGTCGGGGTGCGATTTGGGCAAATAAAAAAGGCCGCCAGTTTCCTGGCGGCCTTTTAGTTAATGCCGGCAATCACCTACGCTCCCACACACTTACGCGTGCAGTACCATCGGCCCAGCGAGGCTTAACTTCCGTGTTCGGGATGGGAACGGGTGTGACCCTCGCGGTATATTCACCGGCAAATCTAGGTGTGCTGCAAGGACTGTTTACTCCTTGCGTGTGCTCCGACAACCTTAACCGAGCTGTAAAAACACACCTTTGAGCTTTTGGGGCGCTTGGCAGGATGTCTCCTGCAGTCGCTACGAGTTCAGGCTAGTTTTCCTGAGGTTCTCGCGCGGCAAGCTGGCGCCATGCAACCTGATTTTTCACAACGAAACCGATTGGGCTAGATCACACTTCACTCGGCGAGTGAAGGTATTTCAGGAACTTCATTCAGTGACCTCAGGGGCTAAAGCCCTCGAGGTGTCGCATGTTTACGGCCCGACTAAAGTCGTGCCCTGATACAAAGCAAGAGCTAAAAGCACCTGCCTTGATACATGGCGATTTGATTGAATGGGTTTTCCTGGATCAATTTCAAGGCTTGTTGAATGTCTCTCTGATACTGCGCAGAGTTAATTCTATGGACAAGCCGAACGGGCGATTAGTACTGGTAAGCTACATGCATTACTGCACTTCAACCTCCAGCCTATCAACCAGGTGGTCTTCCTGGACCCTTCTTGACCCTTTTGGGTTGGGAGATCTCATCTTGGGGCGTGCTTCCCGCTTATATGCATTCAGCGGTTATCACAACCGAACTTCGCTACCCAGCCGTGCCCTTGGCAGGACAACTGGAACACAAGAGGTTCGTCCATCCCGGTCCTCTCGTACTAAGGACAGCCCCCCGCAAATCTCCTACGCCCACAGCAGATAGGGACCGAACTGTCTCGCGACGTTCTGAACCCAGCTCACGTACCGCTTTAATAGGCGAACAGCCTAACCCTTGGAACCTTCTACAGCTCCAGGATGCGATGAGCCGACATCGAGGTGCCAAACCGGAGCGTCGATATGAACTCTTGGCTCCGATCAGCCTGTTATCCCCGGCGTACCTTTTATCCGTTGAGCGATGGCCCTTCCATACAGAACCACCGGATCACTAAGGCCTGCTTTCGCATCTGCTCGACTTGTAGGTCTTACAGTTAACCACACTTATGCCTTTGCACTCGACGGCTGATTTCCAAACAGCCTGAGTGTAGCTTCGCGCGCCTCCGTTACAATTTAGGAGGCGACCGCCCCAGTCAAACTACCCGTCTTACTATGTCCCTCTCCCGGATCACGGGAGGAGGTTAGAATCACAGCACTCGCAGGGTGGTATCTCACCGTTGGCTCCACCAAGTCCGAGAACCTGGTATCAAAGCCTCCCACCTATCCTGCGCAGCAAGAGCCATAATTCATAGTAAAAGTGTAGTAAAGGTGCACGGGGTCTTTCCGTCTAGCTGCGGGTAACCGGCATCTTCACCGGTACTACAAGTTCGCCGAGCAACTCGTTAAGACAGTCGTACGATCGTTACGCCATTCGTGCAGGTCGGAACTTACCCGACAAGGAATTTCGCTACCTTAGGACCGTTATAGTTACGGCCGCCGTTCACCGGGGCTTCAATTCAAAGCTTCGCCTTGCGGCTAACCTCTCCTTTTAACCTTCCGGCACCGGGCAGGCGTCAGCCCCTATACGTCGTTTTCGACTTAGCAGAGACCTGTGTTTTTGTTAAACAGTCGCCGTACGCGTTTCACTGCGGCCCCCTCGAGCTTTCACTCTACCGGGGCGCTCCTTCTCCCGAAGTTACGGAGCTAATTTGCCGAGTTCCTTAACAAGCTTTCACTCGAGCGCCTTTGGATATTCTCCTCGTCTACCTGTGTCGGTTTGTGGTACGGTTCCCAATCTCTCTCCTTAGAGGATTTTCTCGGCAGCGTGAACTCAGCAGCTTTCGGGCATACGCCCTACTGTTTTGCGCCTCACTGTTAAGCTCATCTGGATTTGCCTGGATGAACCAGCTTACGCGCATCAAGCCCCATAGCCATAGGAGGCCCTGCTTATCCTTCTGCGTCTCCCCATCGTCAAACGAGATATTGGGAGGTCCGGAATATTAACCGGATGTCCATCAGCTACGCCTTTCGGCCTCACCTTAGGGACCGCCTAACCCTGAGCGGATTAACCTTCCTCAGGAAACCTTAGACTTTCGGCGTGGGTGGTTCTCACACCCATTATCGCTACTTATGCCGGCAGGGTCTCTTCTCAACGCTCCACCTGTCTTCTCAGTCAGGCTTCGCTGCGGTTGAGAATGCTCTCCTACCACGCACACCATAGGTGTGCATCCGCTGCTTCGGTGTACAGTTTTAGCCCCGTTATATTGTCGGCACCGGACCGCTTGACCAGTGAGCTATTACGCTTTCTTTAAAGGATGGCTGCTTCTAAGCCAACCTCCTGGCTGTCTGAGCGTTCCGACTTCCTTTCCCACTTAACTGTAACTTGGGGACCTTAGCAGGCGGTCTGGGCTGTTTCCCTCTCGACAATGAAGCTTAGCCCCCATTGTCTGACTCCCGGACTGGTTGTCATTGGCATTCGAAGTTTGATTGGATTCAGTAAGCCGGAAAGCCCCCTAGTCCATCCAGTTCTCTACCACCAATGCAAATCATCCGAGGCTAGCCCTAAAGCTATTTCGGAGAGAACGAGCTATCACGGAATTTGATTAGCCTTTCACCCCTACCCTCAGCTCATCCGAGCTTTTTTCAACAAACACCGGTTCGGTCCTCCAGTGGGTGTTACCCCACCTTCAACCTGGCCAAGGGTAGATCATCCCGCTTCGCGTCTATTCCTGCCAACTGATTCGCCCTATTCAGACTCGCTTTCGCTACGGCTCGCTTACGCTTAACCTTGCTGACAAGAATAACTAGCCGGCTCATTATGCAATAGGCACGCGGTCAGGCATTCTCTTGCGAGCATAGCCCTCCCACTGCTTGTAGGCACACGGTTTCAGGTACTTTGTACTCCCCTCGCAGGGGTTCTTTTCACCTTTCCCTCACGGTACTGGTTCACTATCGGTCAGAATCGAGTATTTAGCCTTACGGGATGGTCCCCGTAGATTCAAGCAGGGTTTCACGTGCCCCGCCTTACTCAGGTATCCGCTTCGAGTCTGGATGGTTTTCGTCTACGCGCCTGTCACGCTCTATGGATCCACTTTCCAGAGGATTCGACTAACCACCAGATTGGTAACTCTACTGTTGCGGACCCTACAACCCCCGTAACACCGAAATGCAACGGGTTTGGGCTATTCCGATTTCGCTCGCCACTACTCTCGGAATCGAGGTTTCTTTCTTTTCCTTCAGGTACTGAGATGGTTCACTTCCCTGAGTTCGCTCATGCCCGCCTATGTATTCAGCGGGATGTACTACGGTTTTGCCGTAGTGGGTTTCCCCATTCGGAAATCTCCGGATATAACGCCTGTGTGCGGCTCCCCGGAGCTTATCGCAGCTTGCCACGTCCTTCATCGCCTGATTCTGCCAAGGCATCCACCGTGCGCCCTTAGTAGCTTGACCATAGAATTAACTCTCGCGCAGCAGTCAGAACCGTTTCACTTGCAAACGACCTGCGATACCGCGGTAGAGAGCTAAACAATTAGTCTCTTTTGTATTGCCGCCTGCATGTGCCTACTCCTCAACTTGCGAGGGGTAAACAACACGCTTAATTATCCTAAAGACACTCAACTAAACACGCCTTCCCCTCGCCCACGAACTTGCGATACTGCTCTTCGTGTCGTCTTAAATGGGGATAGGCCTGCTCAGCCTTGTAATTTTTTTTACCCAATCGATTTCGTTGTCAAACATCCAGTTGCACCGGAGGTTAATCCGGTGCCCACCCTGGGGTGGGTTCGAACAGTTCGCTTTTCAGCGCTGCTCAAAGGTCAAAGCCTACAAAGGCTTTCAACTTTAAGCAGTTCGAGTATTGAGATGGCAAAACAGAGGAAGGGGCTTCGCCCATCTCTTCAACCCATGTAGTGCCCCGGCTTTGCCGGTGCAAACATGGGGCACCCGTCCGGATTTGATGCCGGAACTTGGTGGAGCTGACCGGGATCGAACCGGTGACCCCCTGCTTGCAAAGCAGGTGCTCTCCCAGCTGAGCTACAGCCCCATAACAGGAGTGGTGGGCCTGGGTAGATTCGAACTACCGACCTCACCCTTATCAGGGGTGCGCTCTAACCAACTGAGCTACAGGCCCGCTGGTTGTGCCAGAGTCTCATAACTCGAAAAGTTTCGAGGACCAGGTGAACATGCAGAGCAGCTACGCCGCTCTTGACCATCATGGAAATTAACGTGAAGCAGAGAAGGCTTGACCGGTTCCTGAACTTTCGTTCAGGAGTACATGGCAACATCTCATACGCGCCTGCAATTCTTTTGGAATTGCAAGTCCGCTATCGCGGAAGCGGATGAGTGCCATGACGTTCTCTCTTAGAAAGGAGGTGATCCAGCCGCAGGTTCTCCTACGGCTACCTTGTTACGACTTCACCCCAATCATGAATTACACCTTGGGCGGCTGCTTCCTTGCGGTTAGCGCACCGACTTCTAGTACAACCCACTTTCGTGATGTGACGGGCGGTGTGTACAAGGCCCGGGAACGTATTCACCGCGGCGTTCTGATCCGCGATTACTAGCGATTCCAGCTTCATGTAGTCGAGTTGCAGACTACAATCCGAACTGAGGCCGGCTTTTTCCGATTAGCTCCCCCTCACGGGTTTGCGACGGTTTGTACCGGCCATTGTAGCACGTGTGTAGCCCTGGACATAAAGGCCATGAGGACTTGACGTCATCCCCGCCTTCCTCCCCGTTATCCGAGGCGGTCTCACCTGAGTGCCCAACTTAATGATGGCAACTGGTAATAAGGGTTGCGCTCGTTGCGGGACTTAACCCAACATCTCACGACACGAGCTGACGACAGCCATGCAGCACCTATAGAGCAGCCCCTTGCGGGGAAGGAATGTTTCCACTCCGGTCCACTCCATTTCGAGCCCAGGTAAGGTTCTTCGCGTTGCGTCGAATTAAACCACATGCTCCACCGCTTGTGCGGGCCCCCGTCAATTCCTTTGAGTTTCAGCCTTGCGACCGTACTCCCCAGGCGGATCGCTTAACGCGTTAGCTTCGGCACGGCGGGATTGGGTACCCGTCACACCAAGCGATCATCGTTTAGGGCTAGGACTACCAGGGTATCTAATCCTGTTTGCTCCCCTAGCTTTCGTGCCTCAGCGTCAGTTATGGTCCAGTGAGCCGCTTTCGCCACAGGTGTTCCTCCCGATATCTACGCATTTCACCGCTACACCGGGAATTCCACTCACCTCTCCCATACTCAAGCCCAGCAGTTTCTCATGCAGACTTCGAGTTGAGCCCGAAGATTTCACACAAGACTTACTGAACCGCCTACGCACCCTTTACGCCCAATAATTCCGAACAACGCTCGCCCCCCTCGTATTACCGCGGCTGCTGGCACGAAGTTAGCCGGGGCTTCTTCTTCCGGTACCGTCATAATCGTCCCGATCGAAAGGAGTTTACGCCCCAAGGGGCTTCATCCTCCACGCGGCGTTGCTGCGTCAGGGTTTCCCCCATTGCGCAAAATTCCCCACTGCTGCCTCCCGTAGGAGTCTGGACCGTGTTTCAGTTCCAGTGTGTCCGTGCGCCCTCTCAGGCCGGATACCGATCACAGTCTTGGTGGGCCATTACCCCGCCAACTAACTAATCGGCCGCGACCCCCTCCTTAAGCGAATTGCTCCTTTGACCCGAAGGTATTATGCGGTATTAGCCCAGGTTTCCCTAGGTTATCCCCCACTCAAGGGTAGGTTAGTCACGTGTTACTCACCCGTGCGCCACTTTACTCATGGATTGCTCCACTTTCTCGTTCGACTTGCATGTGTTAGGCACGCCGCCAGCGTTGATTCTGAGCCAGGATCAAACTCTCGTTTGAAACCTGAGGTCTCTCAATTCCAGGACGGAGGTCCGGAAGGAGAGACCAGCCTCACAGAGCTCGAAAACTCCGTGAAGCATTACATTGTGAGAATGATCAAACCAAAACTTCATCGTTTTCTCACGACTGGCATGTTCAACCTGATTGTCAAAGATCCATAACCGGGGTCCGCCTGAGCGGTCCGTTTTGGATCAAGGAATACACAGCAAAGCTGTGCGTCCTCGAACTTGTTGCACTGCATTTTGCGGGATGCTTACAGACCCTCGCAATTTACGCGCATTTACCGAGACTATAGAAGTTTCAGGAGGCTGTCAATAGGCATTTCTTCTATCGACGCTCGCGCGCTTGCAGCACCAAATTTGAAAGATCCGCCCAGAAGGCGGCGTCCCTAAATTCGCCCAGGGAGCGCGTGCGTTCTGGTGGGCAATTTTGCCCAAGAGGGAAACTCACCCTCGCCGTGCAATGGATTGTTCGCTCTGGAAGGAGTTTCCTTCGCTACCGGTTCCCTGCTGATCTTGTGCTTGGCGAATGGCCAGCCGAGCGTTTAGACGGGCTTGCTTCGCCTGCCTAAGTTGAGATCAGATTCAGGTTTACGGTATGGGCTCTGCTACGGCCCGTCGAACAACTGCTGCTTCGCTCGTTTCTAATGGCTAGGCTGTTTTTTGCCCTGCCGCGAAGCTTCACCGTGACCACTGCTCACTCGTACAACTTTTTAAGAATACCAAAGTTCGTTGGGTTTCGCAAATTACTCCGGTGTGATGTGCTTTTGGGAGGAGATGCGTTTTCAACGACCTGTGTGAGATTACCAACTCGGTTGGCAGACTGCAAGGGGTGGGGGGTGTTGAAAAGGGGGATTTGGTGTGGGAAAGGTGGGGTTGGTGTGTTTAGGTGACGCGAAGGCATGTCCCAGTTGGACTTCCCTGGACAGTTGCGTTCGGGAAAGGCGCACAGCAGGTCCCTTCGCTGCGCCTCGCTTCGGTCGGGATGACAAAGTGGAGGGCGGAGCTTCCATCCGGAATTGGTTATTGGGATTGACGGAACGCGACCCCCCTTTCGAACAGTTGCGTTCGGGAAAGGCGCACAGCAGGTCCCTCCGCTGCGCTTCGCTTCGGTCGGGATGACAAAGTGGAGGGCGGAGCTTCCATCCGGAATTGGTTATTGGGATTGACGGAATGGCAGGTCGCGCTGCTGCACTTCGACTTCATTGGATTTGGCTATTAGGCCCAGGTCGGTTAGGCCGTTGATGAAGAATTGCACGGCCAGGGCCACCAATAAGAGGCCCATGATGCGGACCAGGATGCGGATTCCGGTTTCGCCCATGATGCCGCGTACTCGGTTGGCGCCGCTCAGGACCATGTAGCTGACCCATGCGGTCAAGACGATGGCTCCCATGACTACGCCCAGTTCCCAGGGCTTCAGCGCCTGCCCTACCAGGATCATCACGCTCGAGATCGCGCCTGGCCCGGCCAGCATGGGAATGCCCAGGGGCACGATGCCGGCATCATCCTTCGATGTTGCTTCCGCGGTCTCGTCGCTTGATTCCTGAGTGGGGGAACGGCGGGCCTCGATCATGTCGATTCCGATGAGCAGCAGGATCACGCCGCCGGCTATTTCAAAGGCCGGCAGCGTGATGCCGAACATGCGGAAGATCAGCTTGCCGGCGAGGGCAAAGGTCATCAAGACGATCAGGCAGGTGAGCGCCCCGCGGCGAGCCATGCGCTGTTGCCGCTTGCGGTCGGCACCGGCAGTGATGGCAAGAAAGGCTGGGATGGCGGCAAAGGGATCGACCAGAAAGAAGATGGAACTGACGGCCAGCACGGAGAAACGCACATAGTTCGAGTGCAGAGTGTCCATCGCAATGCTTGCCGGTCCATACATGCACTCAACTTACAACCGCAAGCTCATCGCTGCGAAGCTATAATCGAAACTTCAATCGAAGGGAGCTGTTGTCAATGCCCATCACGCCTACCGCCAAGATATGGCACAACGGAAATTTAGTGCCCTGGGACAAGGCCCAGATCCATGTGATGAGCCATGTTGTGCATTATGGCTCGTCCGTTTTTGAAGGTATTCGCTGCTATGCACAACCGCAGGGAGCGGCCATTTTCCGCCTTCCAGAACACATGCAGCGACTGCTGGATTCAGCCAAGATTTATCGCATGCCGCTGCCCTATTCGCTGGAGCAACTCTCGAATGCGGTGGTCGGCCTGGTGGAGAGCAATGGTGTCGCACCTTGCTACATCCGGCCTATCGCGCTACGCGGCTATGGAGAGATGGGCGTCAGCCCTAAGGGCACGCCGACGGAAGTGTTTATCGCCAATTACTCGTGGGGTAAGTATGTGGCCGGGGATGAGGGCGCGGACGTGTGCATCTCTTCCTGGAATCGGATGGCGCCCAATACCCTTCCCGCGCTGGCTAAGGCGGGCGGCAATTACCTCAATTCGCAGCTGATTCGCATGGAGGCCGATGCCAACGGCTACTCCGAAGGGATCGCACTCGATGTCTTTGGCAATCTGTCAGAGGGCTCGGGGGAGAATCTCTTCGTGGTGCGCAATGGTGTGATCTACACCACGCCTCTGGCTAATTCAGTGCTCTCGGGGATTACGCGCGATTCGGTGCTCACGATTGCCCGGCATCTGGGTATTCCTGTTGTGGAACAGGCCATGCCGCGCGAGCTGCTTTACATTGCCGACGAGGCGTTCTTCACCGGCACGGCGGCCGAGGTACACCCGATTCGTTCGGTGGATCGCATCGCCATCGGGGACGGCAACATTGGACCGGTCAGCAAGCAGCTTTCCGAGGAGTACCTGGGCATTGCCCATGGGCTGCGCCCGGATCGCTTCGGCTGGCTGACCCACGTCAACGTCAACACCAGCCAACCAGTCACGGTTTAATTTGGTCTTCTAGAATGCGGGTCGGGGTTCGTGGTGCCCCACATCTCGCGAAAAACGAGCGAGATGTGGGGCACCCGTCGTCGGTGGCTCGGGTAGAGCATATGGCCTTATTTGGCGGCGACTTTCGGTTCTTCTACCGGAGCTGGTGGGCTGATGGGCGTTATGGGCGGCCGGGGCGAGGTGAGGTCCAGGGGAGCGTCCAGGATCTGAGGACGGATTCCCTCCTGTTGACCCCAACCGGGCAGGATCGGACTGCCGGTGATGAGGCGGGCACCGCGGTTGAAGGTTAGATAGGTCCACGCCCAGGAAAAGAAGACCGCCAGGCGGTTGCGAAAGCCAATCAGGAAGAACAAATGCACCGAGACCCAGGAGAGCCAGGCTAGCGTGCCGGACCAATGGGCCTTGAAGGGCCAGCGGACGTTGGCGACGGCTGCGTGGCGGCCGATGGTGGCCATGTCTCCCTTGTCGAAGTAGTGAAATTTGGTTCGTGGCTTACCGGCCATGTCCTGGGCGATCGTCTGCGCGGCGTGTCGGCCCATCTGCATGGCAGGCTGGGCTACTCCAGGAACTTGACGCCCTTCTTCTTCTACGTGGGCCAGATCGCCGCAGACAAAAATCTCCGGGTGGCCGGGTGGATTCAGGTAGATGTCGACGATGGCGCAACCACGTTTATCCGTCGGTACGCCCAGCATTTTGCCCAGCGGTGAGGCCTGGACACCAGCAGCCCACAAGGTGACCACGGCGTCCACCCGTTTTCCGGCGGCCACGACGTATCCGGGCTTCACATCGGTCACACTTGTTCCGGTGCGCACTTCGACCCCTAATTGCTGCAACTGCTGGACCGCCTTTTTCGACAAATCCTCCGGATAGGCGGCTAGTATGCGGGGCGAACCCTCGATGATGATCACCTGGGCTTTGGAGGGGTCGATGTGGCGGAAATCGTGGCGCATGTAGAGCTTGGAGATGTCACTGATGGCGCCGGCCAACTCGACTCCGGTGGGGCCACCGCCGATGATGACGAAGTTCAGTATGGGATGGGCGCCGGTCTCTACCATTTCCCGCTCGGCCAGTTCAAAGGCGAGCAGCACCCGCCGGCGGATTTCTGTCGCATCCTCAACCGTTTTCAGGCCCGGCGCGTTGGGGGCCCAGTCGTCGTGACCGAAGTAGGAATGGGTGGAACCGGTACCGAGGATCAGGTAATCGTAGGAGACCTTGGCGCCACTGTGCAGATGGACGCACCGGTTATCGGCCTCGATCGCGATTACCTCGTCCATCAGTACTTCGATATTCCCCTTTTTCGAAAAGATGGAGCGAATGGGCTGCGCGATGTCAGCCGGGGAAAGGACCGCCAGCGCTACCTGGTAGAGCAAAGGCTGGAAAGTATGGTGGTTGCGGCGGTCGATGAGGGTTACGTCGACTGCCATATCCGCAAGCGCCATACCAGCGCTCAAACCGGCGAAACCGCCGCCGACCACGACCACCCGGGGACGCTTTGCTGGATTTTTCATCGACGAGCTTGAAATCTCGGACATTCAGACACTCTCCACTACTCAAGTAGATGAGATGCACCGGCCTTAAGATACAGGCTGATGGAAAAGGCTCCGTGACTAGATCTCGGGGTAGAAGTCGAAGAAGGCCTCGATGCTTTGGCGGAGCTGGTTCTCGATTTCTTCCCGGCTGCCCTCCAGTACATGCATGGTCACATGGGCCTGTTTGCCGTTTTTGAGCGTCACCAGGGCGTCGCCCACTTCGATCGCTTCCTCGGAAGGAAGCAGCCGCATGCCGTAAATCAAGGTTAGATTTGCCATGCCGTCATCTTACTTCGTGAACCCCGAACCTAAAGGTCGCACCGCCATCAACCGATGATGGAAGTGTTCGTTCGATGGATCGGAAGAACGAGGCTGGTGCGAGGAGGGAGATTACGAATGAGTGTAAAGAAAATCCTGATTGTCGACGATGATCCCCATCTTCTCCTGGGGCTGACGCCCAGGCTACGCGCCAATAACTATAGCGTCGTGACTGCAGCGGACGCGATTGGAGCGATCGCGGTGGCGCGCAAAGAAGCGCCCGATTTGATCATTCTCGATCTTGGGCTGCCGGGGGGTGACGGTTTTATGGTCCTTGAACGACTAAGAAACCTGTCAGATCTTTCGGAAACACCGGTCATTGTCCTCAGCGCCCGGGATCCGGCCGAGAACAAGAAGCGTTCGCTGGATGGGGGCGCCGCAGCTTACTTCCAGAAGCCTCCTGATAGCCATGAATTTCTGACTGCGATTCGGCAAGCATTGGGAGAGACGGTTGCCCTTTCGAGTTTCCTCAAGACCTGAATCGTCCAGGAGGCGTCGCCCGTGCCGCAGCGAAGCTTTGTGCCTCAGGACATGGTTTTGCTTTCCGCCAGGGCAAAGTGAAAGGTGGAACCCTTTCCAAGTTGTGACTCGATCGAGATGCGGCCACCATGGCGTTCGACGATTTTCTTGCAGATAGCCAGCCCTATGCCAGTGCCGGTGAATTCTTCCCGCTTATGCAGCCGCTGGAACATGACGAAAATCTTTTCAAAGTATCGCGGTTCAATGCCCAGGCCGTTGTCCTTTACCGAAAACATCCACTTCTTTTCGTTTCTAGTGGCAGATATATGCACGCGGGGAGTTCCGGGGCTTTGGTACTTGATGGCATTGCCGACAAGGTTCTGAAATAGCTGGGTGAGCTGCCTCTCGTCGGCCTGCACAATTGGCAAGGGATCATGGGTCACGAGGGCGCCGCTTTCTTCGATAGAGCAACGCAGATTTTTGATGGCCTGTTGCAATGCTTCTTCACTGGAAGCATCGAGCAGATCCGCCTCTCCGCTACCGACGCGCGAATAGAGCAGCAGATCATGGATTAACCGTTGCATGCGGTTAGCGCCGTCCACCGCGAAACCAATGAACTCGTCGGCATCGGAGTCCAGCTTGCCCTTATAGCGCTTGGCGAGAAGCTGGGTGTAGCTGCTTACCATGCGCAGCGGTTCCTGCAAATCGTGGGAGGCAAGCGAGGCAAATTGTCCCAATTCAGTATTGGAACGGTTTAATTCCTCAATCTTTCGCACCAGCTGCGATTCCGCCTTCTTGCGCCGGGTGATGTTGCGGACCGCAGCCGTTACCAGGATGCCCTCGGTACTTTCCAGCGGGCTCAGCATAATTTCGATGGGAAATTGCCTTCCATCCTTGCGCCGTCCAGTGAGTTCAATCCCGGTATCAATCTGCTGCGCCAGCGCTTCTTCGACGGATCGAAGAGCGTCGGCGGTTAGCCGTTCCGCGAAGCCCTCGGGGATGATGTTGGTCACTTTCTGTCCCACAAGCTCATCGCGGCCGTATCCAAATTGTTTCTCCGCCTGCACATTGAGCAGGACGATCTCACCGCCCTGGTTGACCACCACCATCGCGTCCGGAGCCGCTTCGAGCAGTCCGCGATACCTGGCCTCCATCTGCGCGAGGTGGTTTTCAGACTCGCGGAGTTCGCTGATGTCTGTGTTGGTGCCGAACCAGTGCAACAGCGCTCCGTGCGCATCGCGGATGGGAACGGCCCGGGAGAGAAACCAGCGGTACGTGCGATCCCGGCCTTGAAGGGGGAATGTGTCTTCCCAAACCTCGCCGTGCCGGAAGCAGTGGGAGATTTTTTCTGCCACGCTTGGCACGTAATCCGGATGGAGCATCTTTTTCCAATCGCTACCGGCCATCTCTTCCGCAGTGGTGCCGGAGTAATCAAACCAGCGCTGGTTGTACCAGAAGATAGAGCCGTTGTTATCGGCCATCCATGCCAGTTGAGCAATGTTGTTGGCCATGTCGCGAAAACGCTCCTCACGCTCGAGGAGCGCTTTTTCTGCCAACCCGCGCGCCGAGCTGTCAAGCAAGGCACTCCAACCTGCGGCGCAGGTGATCAAAAGGCCTAGAACGGTCCCGAAGATGGTCAGATCCCTGCTCTGGCGTAAGCGCGATTTGGTTCCCGCGTCGCGCAGGGCCAACAGGCGCAGCTCTTCATCCTTCATCCTGACAAGTGCAATTTGCAACTCATTCATGTTCCGCCGGCCGGCGGCGATCTGGGAAGAAGCAACAGAAGCAGCCGGGCCTTGCCTGCTACGAACAACAATCTCTTCTTCCAAGTGCTGAAATCTGGTAGCCAGCAGAGGATTGACCACGGGAATCTGGCGTTGCTGCTCAGGGTTATCTGCCGTCAGGACGCCAATCGTCGCCAGGGCCTGCTTCACCAGTAGTTTATTTGAGCCGTATAAATCAAGGTACGATCGGTCTCCGGTCAATAAGAATGAACGGGTAGCTGACTCGTCGGTTCTTACCGCCAAGAGCAGGTCGTCGATCTTCTCCAGGACCACGTGCGTGTGCTCGGACCATCGGTCGCCTTGAAGGGACAAGACGAAGCCCCGGTAGGACAACCAGGCGGTAAGCAGCAAGGTCAATAGAGCAGAGCCGAACGCGAGTTGCATCTTCCAATTAGAGAGGGGCATGGTTTTCACTTGCGTTTATCTAGCTTTGGTCTGCAACTCTGGGCGCAAAATTCTTTGTCTGCACCATGATCGTTGGAGCGCGCGGATAATCGTTGATCCGAATTGCTCACTTTCCGGTAATGGGAATTAATTTATAGCCCGCGTTTGGATTGCCGATGAACGCGAAGGACATCGGAGTTGGTGAGTGGACGTCTTGTTGGTTCTCAGACGGATGGATACCATCGCCATGCTCGCGCTTGGGGCAGGCATGGTCATGGTGCTCGCCGGTTGCCAGCAGATACCCTTGCGTGTTGACCTGGCCCCCGGATACAGCGGTGAGGTAACCCTTTCCTGCGCCCGGGCAAGTAATGCTCCTCACCAAGTGACTGTGGATTCTAGCGGCAAAGGCGATATCGCCCCCTGCCCGAAACAATCCGTGAAGCTGGTGATTATGCGCGGAGGAAAATCTATCTCCGCTGCAGGACCAATTAGTTGGGACTCCACCGGCGATGGCATTGTTGTGGGCTTTCATTTCTCTGTCCGGTGATTGGTTCCGGCTGCTGATGATTCATTGCAGGCTGCCCTGGAGATGTTGCTGGATCAAGGGTTTGATTTGCGCCGCGAGTTGGATTATTTGTTCTTTCCTGGAGAGGCTCGGCGCCACTGCCAGCGTGGTGGAGGATATTACCGGCTTGAGCCGTGAAGCATCGTCGAAGCCCGATAACTCCCTGGCGATACGTTCTTTGATCACCGCGGATCCGTCGGCGCCGGTGCAGGCGACGATGAAGAATGTTTTTCCCGGCTCGGCTTCACTCATCTCCGGTAGGAGGATATCCAGGCCGGTATGAATACAGCGCTCGAGAATGCCACGTATCTCGGGCAGGAAATCCGCCTGATCGGCGCCCTCGACAGCAGCCAGGTCGACGGCAATGAAGGTGACGAGGCCCGACACCAGGTTGTGCGCCGTGAAGACGGGGGCCAGTAGTTTCGTCAGCGAGAACACGGGCAAAGTGAAATAAAAGGTGCTGCCCTGTCCCAGTTGGCTTTCGACCCAGATGCGGCCCTTGTGGCGCGATACCAGATCTCTGGCAATGAAGAGCCCGAGGCCCAGCCCGCTGCGGCTGGCTTCGATAGGGCTCTTTATTTGCGCCAGACGATCAAAGACCATCTCCAGGTCCGCCTGATTGATTCCGCAGCCGGTGTCGGATACCCAAAGACAAAGAAACTCGTCGTCTTCGAGGAAGGGCCTGCTGCCGACGGTAACGGTCCCCCCGGCCGCAGTAAACTTGATCCCATTATCGATCAAGTTAATGAGAATTTGGCGCACGCGAGCCGGATCGGCCCAGACAAAAGGGAGACCTGGGGTAACTGCGGAAACCAGGCTGATACCCTTGACGGCCGCATTGTTAGTACAGGTGTTGAGTACCTCGGCGACCAGCCCAGCGGGACTGGCGTGCTGGAACTCTAAAGTGAGCTTGTGCGCTTTGGCGCGACTTACGTCGAGAAGATCGCTGACCATGTCCTTCAGTTGATCAATGTTACCGAGAGCGAGCTTGAGGTGTTCCCGCTGATCGGAATTCAGCTCGCCCAATACTCCATCCAACACGTTGGTGGTGAAAAAGTAGATGGCGGTAAGCGGAGTACGCAGTTCGTGGGAAACGTGGGAAAGGAACTTTTCCTGAAGACGCGCTCGTTCATCATGGGATTCTTTCAGCACCTTTACTTGCAGGCGCGTCTTCTCATTCCTGGCCTCCTGTGCGAGTTCCATTTCCGCAAATAACCTACCCTCGATGGTGTTGCGTTCCATGGCATAGCGCAACGATCGCAGCAGGCCACGGGTTTCGGTATGGCCTTTCAGCAAATAGTCCTGCGCTCCTTCCTGCAAGGCGCGCACGGCCATCAACTCGTCGTCCAGGCCCGATAGCACCACCAGCGGAATCTGAGGCGCGGCGGCCCGGGCCCGCCGCACAGCTTCCAGGCCTTCCGCATCGGGTAACTCCAGATCGAGCAGAATTATGTCCACCGGGTTCTCCGCCAAATACTTTTCGGCCTCTTCCATGCGCCGGACGTGGCGCAATTGGACCTCCTGCGCGTCGCGTTCCCTAAACATCTCTTCCAGCAAGCGGGCGTCTCCCGGATTGTCCTCGATGAGGAGGATGGATTGGACCGGCGCGCTGCTCAAGGACGCTTTCATTGCTGGAGCAACCTGGCTTTTGTAAGCCAGAAATCGTTGATGACCCGCACCAGGGTTTCGAAATCGCCTAACTGTACCGGCTTGCACAGGTAGCAGTTGGCATGGAGTTGATAACTTCTGGCAATATCCGCTTGTGCCTCGGAAGTAGTGAGGATGAGGGTGGGGATTGTCTTGAGGCTCTGATCCTTCTTAATATGACTCAGAACTTCGCAGCCGTCCATTTTGGGGATATTCAGATCCAGCAAGATGAAGTCGGGGCGAGGGGCATGGAGGTGTTTGCCCTCATTCCTCAGAAAAGCCATGGCCTCCAAACCATCGCAAGCGACATGCAATTCGATGTCGTCGTTTACGTCCTTAAAGGCTTCCTGTGTCAGGCGCACATCACCGAGATTGTCTTCAACCAGGAGTACCACTATGGGCATATTTGTTCCTTCGGTAGTCTTCATGAATTTCATGCGCTTTCTGCCAGGGAGAAATGAAAGGTGGAGCCCTGCCCGGGTTGTGACTCGACACGCATGCGGCCGCCGTGCCGCTCGGCGATCTTCCTGCAGATGGCCAGGCCAATGCCGGTGCCGGTAGACTTTCCCCGGTTTTGCAGCCGCTGGAAGACGCCGAAAATCTTTTCAAAGTGCTGGGGCTCAATGCCCAGCCCGTTGTCTTTTACGGAAAATAGCCACCGTCCCGCGCCGTCGTCCGCGGCCGAGATGTGTATGTGGGGAACATCGTCTCTTCGGTGCGCGATGGCATTGCCGATCAGGTGTTGAAATAATTGAACCAGTTGTGCCTTGTCCGCCAGCACATGGGGCAGGAAGTCGTGGACCACAACGGCGCCGCTCTCTTTGATCTCGGCCCGCAAATTGTTGAGGGCCCGTCGTAACGCATCTTCGCTGGAGGAATCGAGCAGATCGGCGCCTCTACTTTCGACGCGCGAGTAAGCCAACAGGTCGCCGATCAACATTTGCATGCGTTCGGCCCCATCCACGGCGAAAGCAATGAACTCATCGGCGTCGGATCCCATTTTTCCCTGGTATCGCCTGCCTAGAAGCTGGGTGTAGCTGGTGACCATGCGCAGCGGTTCCTGCAAGTCGTGCGAGGCAAGATAGGCAAAGTTGTTCAACTCCGCATTGGAGCGATCCAATTCCGCGATCTTTTGCACCAGATCTGCTTCGCCTTTTTTGCGCCGGGTGATGTCGCGAATGGCTGCCGTTACCAGGATCCCATCCATACTCTCCAGTGGACTGAGCATGATTTCGATGGGAAACTCGGCACCATCTTTGCGCCGCCCTTTGAGCTCAATGCCGGTGCCGATATGCTGGGCCAACGCCTCAGCGGTAGTGCGTGTTCCGTCGGCGATGATGCGTTCCGCGAAGCCTTCTGGGATCAGCTGCGTCACTTGCTGCCCCAGCAGCTCATCGCGGCGATATCCAAACTGTTTCTCCGCTTGCGCGTTCAGCAGTACGATCGCACCCAGATGGTTGACCACGACCATCGCATCCGGAGCAGCTTCCAGCAAGGCGTGGTATTTGCCCTCCATCTGCGCCAGATGCTTCTCTGTAGTCTTGCGCCCGCTGATATCGCGGATCGCCGCAGTCACCAGGGTCCCTTCAGCAGCTTCCAGCGGGCTGAGCATGATTTCGATGGGAAACTCGCTACCGTCTTTTCGCAGCCCAACCAGTTCGATCCCGGTGTCGATTTGCTGGTCTACCACCTCAGCCGCGGTTCGAATTGCGTCGGCGACGAGCCGCTCGGCGAAACCCTCGGGAATAAGTTTTGTAATCCTCCGTCCCAAGAGCTCATCGGGGCCGTATCCGAACTGTTTCTCGGCCTTCACGTTGAGCAGGACGATCTGCCCGGCCTCGTCCACCACGACCATGGGATCCGCAGACGCTTCCAGCAGCCCGTGATAACGGACTTCCATCTGCGCCATATGCTTCTGTGCACTCTCGAGCGCGCCGTTATCGCCGCCGGCCTCCGCTTTCAACAGGACACCCCTGGCACTTTCGAGCGGGCTCAACATGATCTCGATGGGCTCGGTGTTGCCTTGCTTTTTATTGCGCTTCTTTATATACGCCACAATGAAGACGCTCCAATGAATGCTCTGGTAAGGCGTTCCACGGTTGTCATCGTTATTCGGTCGCGGTGCTAAGTAACTACGGCTATAGCCTGAAGAAAATCGTCCGGCAAATGTCACGGCCGACATGGCTCACGGTTATCTTATTTGTCCGGGATTAGTCAGCTGCGATCTCGCGATATAACGACGATGACAGTACTTAAGTCCCCGAGCTTCTTATACCTTCGGCCGGCGGATTAGTTATCTCTACCTTTCTCGCAGGTTCACTATCTTATTGAGGGGTTTACGCGGCAATTGCCCTTGGTGTGCATTACTGAAGTTATGCGCCCGGAGCCGCAGAATAGATTGGCGTGCAGGCAATTTGCTGATTGTGTGGTCGCAAGGGGGATGGGTTGCAGTTAGATGATCGCCTATACAGAGTTCATGTGCGCTCAGCCAGGGTTCTGCGAATGAGCGCGCAAATGGCCTTACGGAGGCGCAACTTGGTGAATGCGTGGAAGAGCACGTGGACAAGCGAAGTCGGGTTGGTTGCAATGGCATGGGTGGAGGTGGATGTACGGAGTTGTTAGGGGGAGGGGCGCACTGCAGGTCCCTCGGCTTCGACGGGATGACAAGGTTGAGGGCGGTGGCCCACCTTGGCATGGGTGGAGTGGATGGACAGAGTTTTAGGGAGTTGTTAGGGGGAAGGGCGCACTGCAGGTCCCTCGGCTTCGCTCGGGATGACAAAGTTGAGGGCGGTGGCCCACCTTGGCATGGGTGGAGTGGATGGATAGAGTTTTAGGGAGTTGTTAGGGGGAAGGGCGCACCGCAGGTCCCTCGGCTGGGGAGACGTGGCAAAGGGGGAGATGGCAGGTCGAGTCCCATTCAAGCCAAAGTACGGCTTGAATGGGGCACCCAACATTTATTGCCGTTGTGGCGCTCTGGCTCGATGATCGAAACTTCTGCTTCGACATGGACTGGACGTGCACCCCAAAAATGCCGATACCCAGTAGGAGGGCAGAGGTGTGCACCGAAGCGGCTAGCTTGTACAGACTTCACCGCCAAGGTCCGCGAAGGCAGTTCACTGGTGGAAAGGCCGGGGTCGTAGCTCAGCACTTCCGCAATGGATACGTGTGCGAGGGGCGGAATGAAGGCGAAAAGCTTAGCGTTTTGTTGGCGGAGGGCAATGCGGTAAACCAGAAGATTGCCTTGCGCTTGGTCATCGAGTCTTGGGAGAGTTCTCTGACGCCGCTCAGGAAGAAGCAAATACGGCTTGAACAGGGATACATACACTTCATGCAGTTCGGGGCGTCAGGGCTCCCAGTGAAGCCTGGTGCGGCTCGCAATCTCTTCGTGGCGGCCACGATCCTGGTGGCCGCTCACGTGACTCTACTCGCCTTTGATCCGCGTGCGTTGTTCCCGTCGAACCTGCTCAATATTATGTATCCCCTTCTGGGGGTTACGGTATGCCTGCTTGGTGCCTATAGCGAATCCGCAGAGACCAGACCATTATGGCTCTTGTTCGGGTGCGGTTTGCTGGTCGCAGCAGTTGGTGAGCTTGGTTTGACTTACTACGATTTTGGCACGCATATACACACTCAGACCCAGGCTCTCAACTCCGACTTTTTCTTTTTTGCCTACGCCATTCCCGTCATGCTGGCTATCTGCTCGCGAAGTACGGACGCCGGACTGAAGAGCTTCGCATGGCTCGATGGCGCCCAAGCGCTTATCGCAACGATGCTCGCATACTTGCAGCTCTTCTCCGTATTGCCCTCGCATGCCCGCCCTGAGGCCATCTCCGCGACCAATCTCGCGCATTTGAATAATGCGGAGAATTTGATTCTGGTCGGAGCTGTGACCTTGCGCTTCTTTTCCAATCCGAGCCCGGCAAGAAGACGCTTTTATCGCGTTCTCGCCGTCTATCTGTGTGTCAATGGGATACTGGCACTTATCCTGGGCCACCTCGAACTGAAGGCCGAGTGGAGTTTCAAAGTGGAAGACGCCGGGTGGGGGCTGCCTTACCTTGCTCTCATAGGCTCGTTTGCCTGGCAACAACACAAAACCGCCACCAACAAGAGTGAAGGGAGCAGCGGCCAGCGGACCGTGGGCCTATTGATTGATAACCTTAGCCCAGTACTGTTCACACTGGCTATCACACTGATGGGCGTTGAGATTGCGCCGGATCACCCATGGTTGGGATTTGTCTGCATTGCGGCGGCGGTTGCGATCTATGGAATACGAGCAGCGATATTGCAAGTGAGGTATGCCAGGTCGCAAAAAGAGTTGACCGAAGCGATGATTGCAACCGAGCAGGCGAGCCGCGCCAAGAGCCAATTCCTGGCCAACATGAGCCATGAGATCCGAACGCCGATGAATGGCATTCTCGGCATGACGGAGCTTGCTCTCAGCACAAATTTGAGTGAAGAGCAGCGCGATTTTATGCTAACGGTGAAATCCTCGGCAGATCGCTTGTTAACCATCATTAATGAAATTCTCGATTACTCGAAGATGGAAGCTGGTAAAACCGTTCTGGATTCAGTTACCTTCCATTTGCCTAAGGTGGTCAAGGATGTGTTGAGGAGCCTCGCCTTCCTGGCCCACAAAAAAGGCCTGGAACTCATCGTACACATCGCGCCAGATGTGCCCCCTGATCTGACTGGTGACCCGGTCCGTCTTGGTCAGGTGCTGATCAATCTGGTGGGGAATGCGATTAAATTTACCGACCACGGAGAAGTCGGCATCGATGTATGTGTGATGGCGGTTACGAATGACCGCGCATGTCTGCAGTTTTCCATTCGCGACACTGGGATCGGCATCGCACTGGACCAGCAGGAAGGGCTCTTCCAGGAGTTTCAGCAAGCGCAAACCTCAGGCACCCGGCTATACGGTGGTACTGGGTTGGGACTGGCCGTCTCAAAGAGCATTGTGACTTTGATGGGAGGCGCGATCGGTCTCAAGAGCGTACCTGGGGAGGGCACAACCATAACCTTTCATGTTTACTTTGACGTATCGCGTGAATCGCAGCCAGCCCCGGCCATTCCGACTGAGGAAGATTTGCAGGGGATGTTGACCCTGATCATTGATGACAACGCGACGAATCGAAGGATTCTCTCCGAGCTGACTCGTCAATGGAAGATGAAACCGCACATGTGCGATTCCGGGGAGTCGGGCCTTGCAGAACTTTCCCGAGCCGCCTCAGAGGGAAGCCCCTATCGCTTGCTTCTGCTCGATGAACAGATGCCGGGGATGGATGGGCTCGAGGTGCTGGAGCGCATTCGGCTAACTCCGGCGCTCGAAAGTGTAGTGATTATGATGTTGACCTCGTGCGATCAGGTGGGGAGCGCGGAGCGTTGCCGGCACCTGGGAGCGGAGACTTACCTGATCAAACCCATAAGCCCTTCCGACCTGTTGGCATCGATTCGTCTTGCGATCGGAGTGCATAGGCCGGCAGGTACGGTCACTGCACCAGTCTCCTGGATTTCGCCGTCATCCATATCGTTGAGGATTCTGCTGGCCGAAGATAACCTGGTAAACCAAAGAGTGGCCATGGCTATGCTGGGCAAAATGGGACATCGGACTACGCTGGCAACGAATGGCCGGGAAGCTCTGGAGGAATGGAGACATGGTGATTTCGATCTGATTTTGATGGACGTGCAGATGCCTGAGATGACGGGCCTCGAGGCCACCATGCAAATCCGCCGGGAGGAGGCAATCGGTGCTCACATACGCATTGTGGCCATGACCGCATCTGCGATGAGCGAGGAACGGGACCGTTGTTTGGCGGCCGGCATGGATGATTTTATTTCCAAGCCGGTGAGCTACAAAGTCATCGAGAAGATGATTACAGCTACCTATTCACAGAGAAGTTAGTTTTGGGTGGAATGGCAGCACTGGGAGCACAGTCGATCAAGGAATAAGGCGGGAGCCCGTGGGGAATAACGAGCACGAGAGGTAAGCCGACCGATTCGACGGTTTGATATTAGCGCGTCGATGCAGCGATGCAGAAGGCCAAAAACGAATTGCTTTCCAGCGGCTTGGCAATCAAAAAACCCTGAGCCACGTCACAGCCGGCCGCCTTCAGCACATCCCAGTCTTCGTGCGTTTCGACACCCTCCGCGACGCTTGTGATGCCCAAGCGATGCGCCATTTCGACGCTCGACTCGACGATGGTGCGCGAAGACGGGTTGGTCGCGCAGCCGCGCACAAACTCCTGGTCAATCTTGATCTCGGTGAAGGGCACGCGGGTCAATTGCTGCAGACTGGAAAAACCGGTTCCATAGTCGTCGACCGAAAGCCCGAAACCTCGCATACGCAGACGAGTAAGATTTTCCAGGGCGGCCGCCACTTCTGTCATAGCCACGGTTTCCATAATTTCGAATATCACCTGATCGGGGTCAAGCCCCGACGAGCTGACGGCTTCGATGAGGCGGTCGGCCAGCGTCGTGTTGGCCAGGGAGACGAGGGATAGATTGACTGAGACGGTCAATGCCAATCCGCTTGCATGCCATGCGCGGCAGGCATGCACAGCCTGTTCCAGCATGGGGAAAGTGAGCTCATCGATTTTTCCGCTCCGTTCGAGCAGGCTGATGAACGCGTTGGGGCCGACCAAGCCATGCTCGGGATGACGCCAGCGGACAAGCGCCTCGGCGCCAGTGATTTGGCCGGTGGCCATCTTCACTTTGGGCTGGAAGAAGGGTTCGAACTGCTTCTCTTCGAGGCCGCGTAGAACCTGGTCGAGAGTGAAGCTGGTGACGCCGGCGGGATTGCGCGCGGACGGCAAGGCAAGTTGACAGCCCGCAATCAGGTCCTCGATCCTATCGCGGGTGACGGGCTTCTCGATTGCGCCGAGCAGCCGGACGCCGTAGGCATGGGCCATTTTCTCCACCGAGACCAGCAATGACCGTTCCTGCGCGCTGCAGATGATGACCGCAGCGTTGCTGTGCGCCTGCCCCAGATGACGGAGGAATTCCATGCCGTCCATTTCCGGCATATCCAGGTCACACAGCACTACGTCGACGCGCGCGGGCCCCTGAAGCAGGGTCAACGCTTGCTTGCCGTCACTGGCCTCTATCACTTGCAACGCACCCATGGAGCGCAGCATACGGGCCACGGTTCGGCGCTGGAAATCATCATCTTCGGCGACCAACACGGTCAAGCCGCCGGCGACGATCATTTCTGCTCCGCAAGGACGAGGGAGATTTGGGTAAGATGCGCTTCAAGCTGTGCCATGGTCTGGTCCATCGCGGCCAGGGCTTCGTCCGCGCTGTTTCGTGCGACAGCGCGCTCCATGGCTTCGCACGCCGCCGCCAAGTCGCGCGCTCCGACCATTCGGCTTGAACCCTTCATGCGATGGGCGATGCGCACCCGGGCGGGAAGATTCTGCATGGCCACTGCCGAGTGGAGTGCGGTGAGATCGGATCGGGTCTGGGTGATGAAATCCAACAGGATCTCCGCCCGGTCGGTGGCGGTTGCGGCAATCTTATTCAGCTCTACCAGGTCGATGGGCGCGGCGCTCGCTTCCACATCGACGGCGCCGTCTAGTCCGGCGGGCTGCTGCGCGGTGAACGGTAACCACTTTGACAGGGCCTTCTTCAGGGCGGCCAGGCCGGCGGGCTTGGTCAGAATATCGTCCATCTCTGCTGCGTGACATAACGCCACGGCGGCGGGGAGCACATTGGCGGTCCAGGCGATGACGGGTGTCCGTGGCCGGCCTTCCCGGGCCTCAATCTCGCGGATGGCGCGTGACAGGCCATAGCCGTCCAACTGCGGCATGTTGCAGTCGGTGAGCACCAGGGCGATGTCGCCGCGCTCACTGCGCTGCCACACGGCAAGCGCCTCCTCGCCATCCACCGCGGTTTGCACGCGAAGCCCCAACGCGACGATCTGGCGTGCCAGCAAAGTGCGATTGGTGGAGTGGTCATCCACCGCCAGCACGAGTGGGCCTGCACCAGGTGCAGAGGCCTCGATCAGGGGGGAGACGGTCTTCATGGCCTTGGTATCAAGGTCGAGCGGCGCGGTCTGGGAGATGGGCAGCGTGAGCGTTACGCTCATGGTGGCGCCTTCGCCGAGCGCGCTTTTCACCTCGATGGTGGTGCCCATCATCTCCGCCAGGCGGCGGCTGATCGATAACCCGAGGCCGGTGCCACCATACAGGCCCGCGGTAGACGCGCTTGCCTGTTCGAACGGTTGGAACAGCCGCTGTTGCACTTCCGGCTCCATGCCGATGCCGGTGTCCTTTACCGAGAGGCGGATGGTGTCGGCGCCGTCTTGCCGCCCAAGCAGCTCGGCCCGAAGTTCCACGTGCCCCTCGGTGGTGAACTTGAGCGCGTTGCTCACCAGATTGTTGAGTATCTGCGACACTCGCATAGGATCGGCCAGCAGCGACGGACTGATGCGCGGGTCCACGGTCTGTTTCAGAATGAGATCCTTGGCGCTGGCCACTGCATGGAAGGTATTGATGGTCCGGCGCAGGAGTTGCCGAATGGACACGGGGCTGGTCCGGATTTCGAGTTTTCCCGCGGCGATCTTGCCGAAATCGAGGATGTCGTCGATGATGCGGACCAGGCTTCGCCCGGAATCTCGCGCGATCTCCAACGTCTCGCCTTGCTCGCCATCGAGCTCCCAGAGCGAGAGCAACTCAAGCATGCCCAGCAGTCCGTTGAGCGGGGTGCGGATTTCGTGACTCATGGTGGCCAGGAAGGCGTCCTTCGTGGCCACCACCGCCTGTTCGGCCTCTCGTACACCGGTGACGTCGCGTGCGCTGCTGAAGGCGACGCCGCCTTCGTAGAGCACCGATCTCCACGACAGCACGCGGACTGAGCCGTCTTTGTGCAGATAGCGGTTTTCGAATTGCAGGACGTTTTCTCCCGAGTTGGCCATCTTCTCTATCTCGCGAAGGGTGGCAGCGCGGTCGTCGGGATGGACAAACTCAACCAGGGGCCGGGCCAGTATTTCTTCAGCGCTCCAGCCCAGGGTCTTGGAGAACGCGGGGCTGACGCGCGTGAAATAGCCATCGCTTGTCCAGATACCCAATATGTCAAGCGAGAGGGTAAAGAACAGGTTGAGTTGTTCCTCAGCCTGCTTGCGCTCACTGAGGTCGCGCGCTATGCCGGTATACCGGCGCTCACCGCCCAGCTTCATTTCGTTCAGCGCCAGCTCGAGAGGAAACCTGCTGCCATCCTTGCGCCTTCCCAGGACTTCGCGCCGGACGCCGATGACGCCGGCCTCGCCGGTATTGCGACAATGTTCGAGATAATTGTCGTGTTCGGCGTGGCAATCTCCGGGCAGGAGCATCTTGATGTTGTGCCCTACGACTTGGGCGGCCGTGTACCCGAAAATACGCTCGCCAGCCGGGTTGAGTGTCTCGACGTTGCCATGCTCGTCGATGGTAAAGACGCCGTCCACCACGGTGTCGAGAATGGCCTGCAGCCGCCCGGTGCTATCGCGCAACCGTTGATCGAACAGCGCCTGCGCCGCCTCGACTTGCTTGCGAGCCGTATTGTCGGTGCCGATTAATAAATAACCGATGATGTTTTTTTGCGCATCGCGCAGGGCGGTAACAGAGACGATGGCGGGCACGCGGCTGCCGTCCTTGCGGATGTAGGTGAGCTCATAAATATCTTCGATGCCGCGCGAGGCCTTGAAGACCAGCGCCTCAAACCCTGGCGCGATCGGGGTATTCAACTCCAGGCTCAGACTGGCTGCCCGGGCGATCAGTTCCCGCGGATCAGAGATGTCAGCAGGTGTGACGCGATTGACGACGTCGAGTGCGGCAAACCCGAGCATCCGTTCCGCGCCGGCATTGAAAATCTGAATAACGCCTTTTTCATCCGTGGCGATACTTGAGAAATAGGCGCTATTGAGAATGGCGTCCTGTAACGCGCCGGTCTTGAGGAGGGCTTCCTGGCGTCGAGATTCCGTGATGCCGTCAGGGCCATCCTGCTGTTCTCCACGCCCATGACCAGAGCCAGTTCCCGGCTTAGCCTTGTTCTGGAGGTCGATCATCGGTCGAGCCACCTCCCTCAATCGTGAGTAAGTGAGAGACTTTCCTAGTTATCGGCCAAAGAGCAGGTTTTCTTGAAAAGACGGTGGCGCTGGAACGCTATGAGGGCTGCGAATCACTCGTCAACGGGGCTGAGGGCGTCCAATTTTGGGACGCTGCGCGCTTCCGTTACCACGCACGGCTGCACAAAGCTACGCCGTGACGTTCGGGGCAACGTCCTGCTCGTATCGAAAATCGACTACCTGGAGGCTTATGGTCAACGGAAGCCGATCGCTACGTGGGCTTGGCCGCAGCCAAACATGACCATCCGAGGGGATACATCACACTAAGAGTACTCTTTCCGATCAAGTTGGCGCATACTAGAGGGATGCTCGAGGACAAGGTTCCATTATGTGACCGTCATCATCTTAGAATGCGTCCCGAGCAGTCTTCGTTCTTGCCTAACATCGTTTTCAGGTGTGCTTCCCAAGACTGCCAACGCTACTACGGGCGACGATACGGGTATTTCGATTTGCTCCCTCATATGCCACCCTCGCCGGAACGGATTGACCCGGTGAACCGTCAAATGAAAGTTTGTACAAAACGCCAAGCCCACTCCTACATGGCTATCACGCGGCCTAAGAATACCGCTTCCGATGCTAAGAATCTTTGGTGCTGGCACTGCTATGAGTGCAGCAAGGCGAAGTGAAGTCTGCGGCATGAGGTGAATGTGCGGGGACTGATAGCGGACTTTTCCTGGCCAACCCGGTCACCTGCACCGATTCCGGCGATGCTAGTTATGCCGCAAATACGGCCAAGGGCCTTACCGCGGGCAGCTATCGCGTAACCGTCGCAGTCATTGAAGGAAATAAACCAGGGCAGTAGAAAGAGCGCCACTTCACGGATGCTGACAAACGACTTCGTTGCCAGGCGGCGGGTAGGCCATAAGGGGCACCTGACGCTCTGCCATGAGAAGAACAAGCGGGTCGACTTTCCAGCCGCGCAGCAGAGTTCCAAGCAAGCGTAGAGCGCTGGACCGTGAAAGAGCAGCTAATACGGTAAGAAGGATCAAACTGATGTCTATCCCCAGACTTCGGTGCTCGATGTAGGCAAGAGCAAGCCGGCTCTTCCAAGGACGAATAATCTGATTGTAAAGAAGATCCGGGTTGAGGCTGCCCTTCAGGATTTCCCCTTCGTCAGAAAAGACAATCGAAGCGGGGTCGGTAATGCCCGGACGGACAGAAAGCAGGTGTTTCTCGGCATCCGTGTAGAGCGCGGCATCGCCTAATACCTGTGGCCGTGGTCCAACCAGACTCATTTCTCCCCTAAGCACGTTCCAGAGTTGCAACAGTTCGTCCACTTTGTACGCGCGGACGAACTTACCGACAGGAGTGATGCGGGGATCGGTAGAGGCCGTGGACGAGCCGCCCAACTTATCCGCATTCAGCACCATGGAGCGAAATTTAATCATGCGGAAGGTAGAGCCGCCGCGAGCCACACGGGGCGCAATATAAAACGGTGAGCGTCGATCTTGTGCCCAGATGGCGAGCATGATCACCACCAGAAGCGGGGAGAATACCAGCAACCCCAACGCTGCGACAACAATGTCGAAAGCACGCTTGATTATCAGGAGGAGACCTTGGAGACGATGCCCAGTTTTGCCAATACGTTTTCAGTGATTGCGGCGGCGTTGAGGCGGTAAACCTGGCGCAGATACATTTGGCTACCCACGATCGAAGAGAAGCAGTTGCGCAGCCCCATACGGAGAAAAAAGCGGGGGAACGCGCCGGCTTCCAAGAGCACTTCAGCGATAGCACCACCCAGGCCGCCATCCACAGCGTGTTCCTCGATGCTAATAATCCCGCCAGTCTCTGCGGCGGCGGCGATGAGGGTAGCCGCATCGAGAGGCTTGACGGTATGCACGCTGAGAACGCGACAATGAATATCCCGCTCCGCCAATTCACTCGCGGCTTGAAGGGCCTCTCCGAGAACTCCACCCGTAGCCGCAAGTGTCACGTCGAATCCTTCGCGAATGAGTCGAATACTGCCTGGATGAAACTTTTCTCCCGGAAGCGCTGTTGGGGGTGCTGCCGACTTATCCAGACGCAAGTAGGCGGGTCCCCGGTGCGAGACTAGGTAACGAGCAGCCTGGGCGGCCTCCCAGAGGTCGCCAGGCGAGAATACTTGCATGCCGGGAAGCGAACGCAGGATGGCCAAGTCTTCTGTGGCGTGGTGCGACATCCCAACCGGACCATAGCTCATCCCTCCGCCGACGGAGACGATCTTGACGTTCGCTCCGTGGTAGCAAATGTCATTGCGAATCTGTTCCAGGCAACGAATCGTGGGGAAGTTGCCGATGGAATAGGTAAAGACACTGTGGCCTTCCATGGCGAGCCCGGCAGCAAGGCCTGCCATGTTCTGCTCCGCGACGCCGACGTTCAGGAACTGACGGGGAAAGCGAGTGATGAAGTTGTCGAGCACGCCAAACCCGAGGTCGCCCGTGAGGAACATGAGTTCCGGGTGCTCGGGAGCCATATCAGTCAGCACTTTGACAAAGGCGTCTCTCACAATTCCCTCTTCAATTCTGCGAGAGCGGCGGCGAGTTCATCGCCTTGCGGAATGCGATAGTGCCAAAGCACAGTGTTCTCCATAAAGCTAACTCCACGCCCTTTTATGGTGTGGGCAATGAGGCAGGACGGCTTTCCGGTTGTGAACGGAACGGCCAACAGATCCTGGTGCAACGCTGAATGATCATGTCCATCAAGCTCGCGGACGGACCATCCGAAGGCTCTCCATTTGTCGGCAAAGGGCTCAAGCTCGATGACTTCCGAGATAGGAGCAATTCCCTGAATGCGGTTGTAGTCCACAATGGCCACCAGGTTTGACAGTCGATGCTGGGCAGCGAACAGCATAGCTTCCCAGGTTGACCCTTCATCGCACTCCCCGTCGCTCAGGAGGCAAAATACACGATGCCGGGCATCGCGCAGCTTTCCTGCGTAGGCCATCCCGGAGGCGATCGACAGCCCATGGCCAAGCGCCCCTGTTGAAACGTCGACCCCGGGTAATTCGTGGGAAACGTGGCCACTTAAGTCCGATCCGTCCTGATAGTGCGTCAGCAACCTCTCGATAGGAAAGAATCCACATTCTGCGAGCGCAGCGTAGAGCCCAGCTCCGGCATGGCCTTTACTGAGGACAAAGCGGTCACGATCCGGGTTCTCAGGCACCATCGGGTCGACGTGGAGGATGCCACCGTAAAGCGCGGCAAGGATATCGGCACAGGAGAAGATCGCGCCAATGTGCGCCCCTCCGCCTCGGCTGGTCATATGCAAAGCGTGCTGGCGAATGCGCCCAGCAAGGGCTCGGGCACCTTCCACGCTAGGTTCGCTCATGGTGGGTGCGCTCATACCGGGTACCCGAAGAAAGCCAGCACGGTGTCGCACACGTGGTGGACATCGTCATCGCACAAAGACATATTCATAGGAAGCATGAGCATGCGTTTGAAGAGTCGATCCGTGGAGGGCAGGTGCTGAGTGAACCCGAGAACGTGCAAGTGGTGGACCGCCTGCCCGCCCCACGGGATGAGAGTGCCGATACCGTTGAGATGCAAGTACGACTTGAGTTCGTCCCGCCGTTCCGCTTCCATTTCGTAGTTTTGATAGATATCGAAATGATCGGCGTCGGCGTCCGGGGCGGGAGGAAGTACGAGCTCGGCGGCATCCTTGAGGCGTTCGGTGTAGAGCGTAGCCAATTGACGGCGACGGCGTATGACGCTGTCATACCGTTCCAACTGAAAATCCAGAAATGCCGCTTGCAGGTTATCGAGGCGCGAATTGAGCCCCCAGGAAACGACTTCACCCTGGGTATTTCTACCGTGGTCGCGCATCTGGTACAACCGCTCATACACCTCATGATCGGACGTAAGAACCGCACCGCCGTCGCCAAAACAACCGAGAACCTTAGCCGGGTAAAAGCTGATCGCGCCGGCGATTCCGAACGTGCCTGCACATCGCCCTTTGAATTTCGACCCCAGCCCCTGGGCGGCATCTTCCAGGATGGCGAGACCGTGTTTATCGGCCACTGCTTGCAGAGCATCCATATTGCAGGTGCGTCCGTTCAGATGGGTCGGCATGAGGGCGCGAGTTTTCGGAGTTACGGCTGCTTCCACCGCGGCAGGGTCAATGAGATGGTCTGAGGCGCATTCGACAGGAATCGGCTTAGCCCCGGCAAAGTGGACGGCGGCCGCGGTAGCAACCATGGTGTGCGAACTGATGATGACCTCATCGCCCGCGCCAATGCCTGCGGCACGGACGGCAAATAGCAGCCCATCGGTAGCGTTGCCGACGCCCAGAGCATGCCGGCAACTTACAAAGGCGGCCAGGTGGGACTCGAAATCGCTTAGTTCCTTCTGCATGATGAAGGCGCCTCGGCCAGCGACCATGCGGAAGACTTTCTCGAACGCCTCGCTGTCTGAGTCGAAGCAGTATGGATAGCGAAAGAATGGAACCTGATGTACGGTGGCTGATGTTTTTGTCATTGCTTCTCCTAACCTGCGTCATCTGGCATGGGACGCAGGGTGTAGATATGCGGCGCCGGCAAGCCCAACAAAGAACGTCGATTTGCTGCGCATTCCAGGCTGAATAAGAGTTTTCCAGCAACGGCCTTGGACGGCTCGTTGTCGTGCCTGCACACCCACCAGACGTTAGTTTTCCGTTCAGTAACTTGCAGTAACACCAAGCGACACAAATTAACAGCTAGCCCACATCCGCGATAAGCATCGGCGATCCATACCGGACCTAACTGAAGGTCCTCGGGGCTCATGAAGGGGAAGCGAAAATCGCCGGCCCGCAACACCACGAATCCGATGACACGTTGCGACTCGTTGGTGGCAATGGCGATGTTGTAAGCACGGGGCGCGCTCCGGAAGATATCGCTGAGATAGAAAAAGATGAGCGACGGCAGAGTAAGCATCTTCTCCTTCCCGAGACCATGTAGATGGAAAGGGGGGAGCGGGCGCTCTAAGTGCGGCCGCCAGATGTGCATATGTAATCCTGACGGAATGGGAACATGGTTAAGATCAAGTTCCTCCAGCTTGCTTTTGAAAGCAAGATAATAGTCTCCTGAAGTTTCGCTGAACGCCCGCTCAGGCCCGGTTGGCATCTGTTTGACATTTTCCAGGAGCGGGCTCTGCCAACGATTGAGCGGCCCAGTAGATAAAACGGAAATGGTCCGATGGATAGGGGGATTCGAGCGGCTCGAGCTCTACAGCGGCCTGGGCCTCTGCCTGCAGTTCTCGAGGAATCTGCTTGAGCTTGCCGTAGAAAATCCGCTTTAGCCACTCTTTTCTCCTCTGTGTCCTGGGAATGAGGTGGAAACGGACAGCGGCCTTGCGGAACACGCCGGCAATCTTATTGAACACACTCACGGTTTCGGGAAAGGCGCCATAAACGGAGACGGCGAAGCACTGATCCGCCAGATGTTCTGCTAATTGAGCTGCCTCGTAATATCTGGTACTGAATGGGCTATGGTTGAATCCTTTCCAACGGCAGTTCACACTCGAGATGAGTAATAAGCCGTTCGGCCGAAGCAGACGCCGCGCCTCGCGGAAGAAGGCATCCGCGGAGTTGAGGTAATAGATGGCTTCAAAGAGGATGATTAAATCAAAAGAGTTTGCAGGAAACGGCAGGTGCTCCGCATCCAGATGCATCACTTCAATTTCACGCCTGCCGTGGTAGGTCTCACTCGCGATGGCACAGTTGCACTCATCGATGTCGCCGCCGACCGTCCGGTGCGCTACCTGCGCGATTCTGCCCAACCCCACGCCCGCGCCGCACGCAACTTCCAGCACGTCCCGATTCGCCGCGTACTTTGCCGCCCAGGCGTAGCGGGTGTGCAGGATAGAGAGCTGGTCGCTCGTAGCCCGATTGCACGGGCTCTCGGTAATGGTGCTGAACTCCGGCGTTCGTTGTTTCAGAGTGACGCCATCGCTCTGACTCCTGGCATAGCGACCCTCTTCACTCATCCATCGCTTCCTTCACGGATACCTGGAAAGCTATATCGAGCCGGGAAACAGGCCGTTGACGGTAGACCAATCCCGCCATGTGCTCTACGAGCTGGGGATAGATGATCGATGCCGAGTAGTGTTGTTGGTAGGCGTGCAACCCATTGTTGCCCAGCTTGCCGGCCAACGCTGGGTCCTCGGTGAGGGAACGCAAGGCCTCGAGAAAGCCTTCGATGCTGCCTGCCGGATAAGAGACTCCGCAGGCATGCTTTATCAGGAACGACTTGCATTCTCCTTCAAGAGAAGACAGGATAGGCAGCCCTGCGGCCATATACTCAAAAATTTTATTCGGCAGTCCTTGCGGGGCCCCTTTGCGATAGGCTGCGATGGCGATACGTGCCATCAGCATCATGGAGGCGATCCCGTCCGCGTCTAGCCAGCCGGTAAAAATCACGTTGCTCAGTCCGGAGGCGAGCCGTTCGTATCTTCGCCGGCCTTCTCCCTCCCCGCTCAGAACGAACAGCGGTCCGGACGGTCCGCGTGCTTCCAGTTGTCGTGCTGCGAGGATCACCGGATCGAGGTCGTAGGTATCGCCAAACGAACCCAGAAACCAGCAGACCGTGCGAGACTCGTCTACACCGATCGCCCGCAAGCTCTTCTTGCCCTCGACGACAGACGCCCGGGTCCAATCCGGTTGCTCGTATCCCAGAGGAAACAATCCATCGTTGGGATTGCGGCGGCGGCCCGCCTTGCGCAGTCCCCAATCCAGGTAGCCATCGGAAATGCCAACGATGCCCAAAGCGCGGCGGAAGGCGGAACGTGTCGCCCAGAAGTACGGCGCCAATGCAGATTTCGCCAAGGGATGCAAAGCCGCGGGAATTGAGTGAAGGAAAATATCCGGCCAAAGATCGCGTACGTCCAACAGGATGGGGATGGATCGACGCTCGGCGAAGCCAACCGCCGCGAAACCCAACTCGACTGGAGGCCAGCAGCAAAAAATCAGGTCAGGCGGCCGTTCGTTCCTCGCGAGACGACGGAACTCGCATGCCAACTGGAAGTGATTGACGAGCCGGCGAACTCCTATGTTGCGCGCGTACGCAATGCCATGCAAGAGCCAGAGGCGAATGCCTTCGGCGGTGACGATCTGCAGGCTGCGATGGCTACGTTGACACTTGGCGGAGTGGTTGAACGACGACGTCCACCAGGTAACTTCGTGTCCTCTGGCACGCAGTGTTTGCGCCAACATGCCAGCGCGCATAGGACGCTGCTTGCCGGGATCGATAGGCAGGGGTTCGCTGACGCACATGATCCAAATGTTCATAGCACCTCCTGCACTTGCATATTCGTGCGACGATGGGCCGCCTGCCGCTTGTGGATCGTATCCAGGTGTCGTGAAGACGCTGTCCACAGCGCCACCATGGCTAGTCCCAGAACGAAAAAGCTGGCCGCGGTCGCGGACGGGATACTCAGCCATGCCTCGCGCAACAGGATGGCCTGAACCAACATCGCCCCGCTCAGAGCCACTGCGTTCATGGGAAAGGCGGAGGTGGCGTCCATGTAATCGCGTAGGACCAGATAGATCACATACGGCACAGCGCTGACCGCCACATACCGTAGGTCGTGCAAACCGTTCGCGGCCAGGGCGCCTAACAGAAGGCGAGCTACCGTCCGCAGGAAGAGCTGTAATACTCCCACACTCAGCGTTGCGACCAGCGCGGATGAGATCACCAGCGCACCGATTCGCCGCCGCGCCGTAACCAGCGACTGTGGACTATTTGCCGCTCGGCTCCAGTAAGGAAGAAGAACGAACCCCGCCGACGCAAACACAGACGCGACCGCCTGCACCAGCGACAGCCCGACGGATATGAAGCCCGCGCCCACCATGTCGTGCCGATGCACGGCGGTATAGGCGGGCAAGGCGAAAAGCCCAAAAAGCGCGATGTCGCCAGGAATGCGGGGCAGGCCAAACTTGATCAACGTGATGATGGCTCCACGTACCTGGAGGGCTGCCCCCGCCGGACGTGGCCATTGGCGACAAACGCAAGCCAGGACCGTCATCCCAAGGACAATCCAAAGGAACCCGGCAATGGCCAGTGCCCGCTCCACCCGGCCGGCGGCCAAGAGAATCCCGGTTAAAGGCACAAGCGCTCCATTTACGACCTGCAATGCGGCCGCGAGGTGAAAACGCGAAAGGCCCCGCAGCGCCGCTGACGCCAAAGTGTGGCAGAACACTCCCGTCACTGCGACCAGGAGCGAGAGCACTAGCCGCTGCTGGGCGTCATCACCGAAGGTCCATCGGCCAATCGAGGCCGACGCGCATGTACCCAGTACGAGGAACACAGCGAGCAGTACTCCCGAGAGAATGCCGCCGGCATATAACCATTTGGCTACCTTGCGCGGATCGCTGATATCGCGCGCGATGTGCCGGGGGATGCTTACGCCCAGGCCGCACATCAAGGGAAAGGCAACCACCGCGAGCGTCCGGCGAGCAACCTGATACTCGCCAAAGCCAACGCCACCGAACGCGCGGACGCTGATGCGGGTTATCAGAAAGAGGCCGCTTAACAGCAGGCATTGCCCCATCAACGTCACCAAAACGGAACCTGCCAATCGCCGCGTGCCTGCAGGCAACGAGAGCGCCTGCCACATGCGAGGCGCCTGAGGCTGAGTCTTCGTTCCTCTAAGCGCCATGCGCATGGTTGAACAAGTTGCTGCCTCGATCGGAACAGGTGGTGGGAAGCGAGAAAGGGGACCGCGGATGGGGGAAGATACGCCGGAGACAGTCCGATGAGCTTGCTGCCTCCGCTCCGTGGCAACGCGGGTCAAACGGATTGGCTAGCTGAGGTTTCGCCGTTACGAGCCCTAAGCAAAAAATAGTTCGGCTGCCAGAGAGAGTTTCGATCGGGCGTCACGAGGGTTTTTCCAAAGGGACGCACGATACATTTTCGCAGCGCCTTGGTGAGTACCAGGCCGGGTGGCACAAGCTGATAGGCCTGACCGAAAATATCGTCAGCCCCCACTTGAAAGCCGGCGGACTCAAGCATGAGCAACAGTTCGGACGCGGTGAACTCGCGCACATGAAACCTATTCTCTGGAGTATCGGTGACCCAACGTCTGCCCGGAGAGCTAAGGAAGCGATTGGGAGAAGATATGAGCAACATACCACCGCTGCGCAGAAGCCGCTTACAGTTGCGTAGGGCGGCATGGTAGCAGGGAATGTGTTCAATGGTTTCAAAGCAAACGATCAGGTCGTACGACCCGGTATCTCCATAAGAGTTGATGTCACCGTACAGAAAGCGGAGGTTAGGGGCGCCGTAGGTTCGCAGAGCATGAGCGATGTTCTGGGGGCGGATGTCGACTCCATCGACCGATCGCGCACCGGCACCGGCCAGTGCGGCGGAACCATATCCCACGCCGCATGCTATATCGAGAATGTCCTTCCCCGCCGCATAGCTGCCGGCGAACCGATACCTGGCGTAATGCAACGCCTGGCTCCAGCTTCCACTCAAGCCGGGGACCAGGAACTCTCCAGTAAAGGAAACTTCGGCTGTATCTGACTTGGGTTTCATGATTCCTTAAGTGCGAGAAGTCTTAGTGAGCAAGCGATCAACACCGTGCTGCGGTGTTGATTGCGCGGGTGCGGACCACCACAGGGCGTAAAGCACAAAAGCGAGAAGTAGGGAGTTGTAATTGAAGATCGAGGTAACTCCGAACAAAGTGGCGGCATAATACGCTGCCAGGACGCCTACCAAGGCCGTTTTACCTTCGAGTGCCCGGCGATATAGGATGCCGCCCACAAACGCCAGCGCCAGCATGACGAGGAGAGAACCGGGTTGTGTGTAGTCCTGAATCAACGGGCGAAAATACGTATATACGTTGGTTACCCCGGTAGTAATGTACACACTTTCCTCGAAAATGCCGTTCACCCGGTCGGCGGCATGCGCATATTGATATAAGCCGGCGAAGGTATAGCGGCCAAATGTCGGCTGAATACCGCTCAGGTCGGTTGTATCCAACCATTGAGAGAGTGCGGGCACGTGCCCTCCCAAGTATGTCTTTGCGCGAGCGGTCAAGAGGAAGATGTGAAGCGGGCTTACCGTCCCGACGCCTCCGCGCAAGAGGTCCCCTATAGCCAGGAAGGGAAGAAGCATGGCAACGGTTACGGCTATCCAGCCCAGCGCCTGCAGGCGTAATCTCGAGGCTTGTCGACCTTGATAGGTGCGGGCAGCCAGATACCCCGCCGTCCACATCGTGGCCCCATAAAGGACGGACGCTTTGGTGGATTGGATGGCGAACCCGGCGGCGCAAGGAAGCATGGTCAGCAACGACAAAACGCTATCAGAAAACTTTCGCCGCCAGACGAAGAGAGTTCCCCCGAACAACGGCCCCAAGTAGGATGCCGTAAGCAACAACTCGATATACGTCGGGATAGGTTGGCCGCCCTTGGAATAGCGTAGGACGGTCATGCGCATGGCAGTCCTGCCCCAGCCCGCGAGGCTGGTAAGCTGACCGAGGCCAATTCCTTGCGCTCGAAGACATAAAGGGATAAACAGGACTCCCAGGAAAATACAAATGACGGTGAGCTTGCGCAGTGCGGGCTGGGCACAAATCCGCAGGCGTGGTGGGCCAACCGCTACCCGGACGGCACGAAGCCGGTGCCCGCTGTGGGCGAAGGCCGACCCTGCTACTCCGCCGATCGTTACCAGGGCCGCATTGAGCAGGATCCATAACGCTGCCGAGGAGGAGGTTATGTTTTCCGGAGCGAGTAGCAGGCCAGCCCCGCAAAAGCATGCCCAGGCAAGAGAAAAGATGGCTGCGGGATGGAACCAGTCGCGAGTGAGCAGCTTGGTGACTGCGCCCAGCATAACCATCGCGATGGTCGCTACAATGGAAACCGACATAGAGACAGATCAAGACTCGGGATTAATACGTGGTTTGGCAAAGAACTCGCGGAAACAATAATCCGCCGCCGAAGCCATAAAGTCTCTGACCGCAGGATTTCCGGCCGTCGAAACATGCTCGTCGTGCAGCACTTCGAGTGCAGGCAAGTAGGTCACGTTCAACCCGATTCGGCGGCAGGTCTCCGCGACAAAAATCTCTTCGCCATACATAAAGGCTCCCGAGCGCAGGTTTCCGCCACGTTCGAAGTACTCGCGGTTGAAGAGGATGAAGGAGCCATGGGGGGCATAGATGTTGGTCGACTCCCCGGCTGGCTTGGCGGGTGGGGCGAAACGCTTGCTACGCAGGATGCGGCTACGGATCGCGCGCTTCACGTGACACTGTGCAAGCAGCATCCAGTACAGGAGTTGCACTCGGGGAATAATGCGATTAAGAAAACTTCTAAACTTCGAAGGGCGGCGGCGCATAAATGGATTTTGGTCGAGCCCGGTATTCCCCGAGACGATGCGTGGCGCGATCACGCCGAACCCCATTGGAAGCTCCGCAATCCGCGCAAGCAGATCCACTTGCGGCAGCCGGATGTCGACGTTCGAGACGATGACCCAATCCGGCAGGCGATTCTTCCAGACCGCTTCCAGCGCCAGCCGTGCAGCACCGAAGTACCCAGGATTGTCGAGCATGATCTCGAAATGCACGCCGGCATGATTGCGATAAGCCTCGCGCAGAGCAGTTAAGCCCGTCGTCTGTGGACTACAATCGGCGACCACCACGGTCAAGGTGCAATGCGAAACATCCTGCCGCATCAGTTCTGTAAGCAACTGTGTGGTGGCCTTCGCCGCGTTGTAATTTACTGCGATGAAGCCGATCTCGACGGGACGGTTTGGGGGCATGGGCGGTATAGCGGGTGACTTCGAAAGTGCTACCAGGTGAAGGCGTCTTTCAATCGGTGAAGCGCCAAGGCGCCTTCCGGATCGGCTTGTTCCAATTCAATCCGGTGAAGCAGCAGGGCGGCGAGACACCCGAAAAACAGTCCGACGAAGGTACCGACGGAGAGGATAAGCAGCCGCTTTGGAGAGGAGTGCCGATCCGGCTGTATGGCCGTCGCCACCACCTCGATCACCGCCGCTTCTTTGACTTCATCTAACTTGGCGGCTTCGTATTGCCGGAGCAGCAGATCGAAAAGGGATTGGTCGTATTGCAGTTGCCGTTGGGCGCGAATAAAGTCGAGCCCGGCCTTGGGAACATCTTTCAATGCGAACTCTGAATATTCTCTCGACTCGCCATGCTGCTCCAGCTGAGAGGTCTCTGCCTGCATGGTGGAGAGCTCGTTCTCCGCCAATTGCACGTCGGGGTTCCGTTCAGTCGAGTAGGATCGTATCCCCTGCAGCTCGACTTCTTTCGCTGCAATCTGGCTATGCAGCAGCGCCAGGCTGCCGATTGTTACGTTGGCTTGTGCATCCAGGTGAATCAATCCCTTGCTTTGCTGGACTTGCTGAAAGGCCAACTCCGCGGTAATCAGCAGCTCTTTCTGGTGTGTCAATTGCTGTTCGAAGAAGAGGCGCCGTTTGGAAGCTTCGGTGATGGAGATGGTCTTCGACAGGGCGCGGAGTTGCTCGATGTATGCATTCGCCAAATCGGCGGCACGCCGCCGGTCGCCATCGATAACCGTTATGGAGATGAGCGTGCTCGGCTCGGACAAGATGGTGGTTCGACTGGCCAGCCGCTTACGCGCAGCGGTCATATCCCTGGAGTGGTAGACGCTGGTGAGATGAAATTCTTGAATGAGCGCGTCGGCGATGGGCCGCGATTTCAGGAGGCCCATGTAGATGGCGTTAGGATCCGCGAGGAGTCCCGCGGCAGCCCCCGCTTGAGCCAGTGCGCCCATCGCCATCTGGCTGTTGAGGAGAGAAGCCGTCGACTCGGTTTGCTTGGGCGGCATAATCTCGGTGACCGCGGCATAGTGGACGGGCAACACGAGACATAGAATCAAGGCAATGGATACACCGATCCCGGTAAGGATGGCAATCAGCCGTTTGCGCAAGGCCAACTGGGTGAGCAACTCGACCATCGTATCGCCGGGCACATCTTCCGCGATCGGCGCGAAAGAGTCATGGTCCCGCTTAACTTTCGATCTTTCCGGGTGAGGATCCTGTGACATGGTAAGAGGGCGCCTTTACTTGATCAGGCTGAGCGCGGCGGCGGTCACGGCAGCCTGCGAGGCCAGCTGAGTGGAAAGCAAAAAAGTGTCCATCCGGGAAGAGACTTTGATCTTTTCAGGAACCACGATGGAGTCGCCGGGAAGCAGTCTCAGATTTCCGAAGCTGTCATGGAAAGCATTGCTGTAGGATTGCCGGCTGACCACGCGTCCGTCGGCGCGGATCACAAAGATGCGGTGTTTGTCCGCCGATCGAGTGCCGCCTCCCGCATCGTTCAGATAGGAGTTAAGCGACTTTCCCGGCTCATGACGAAAAGCGTTTTGATTGTAGACAGAACCGCTGACCTGAACGGTGCTGAGGAGAGACGGAATATAGAAGCTGTCTCCATCCTCCAGCGGGAAGTCGGGAATGTCGCTGATGGCCACCGCATCCGGCTTCATCTCTAAAACCACACGGCCGGTCGGTTGAATGGTAGGGATGCGGGCCATCATTTCCTGTTGGAGAGCAAGGTGGGACTGCTGGTCCGCGTTGGCACCATTGGTTGCAGGGGCATTGGCGAAGGCCGAGAGCAGTTCCCGCTGTAGTCGATCACGGGCCACCTTAAGTTCCAGCTCCTCGGCCTGGCGAGTGGACGCGCGAAATAGCAGAGAAGCGTATAGGTAGGCATGGGGCATGAGCCCCCCGGCACGTGCAACAACACCTCTGAGTGTTTCCCCCGGATCCACCCGGTAGACGCCCGGCGCTCTGACCTCGCCGTTTACCCGGACGAAGGTGGCGCGTTGTTCGACGGGGAGCGGAGCATCCGCCCGAGACAAAATCGTCACCACGTCTCCGGCCATCAACCGTTGATTCTCATGGGAGCCTGGATCGTCAAGCGCGCGCCCGAGATTGAAAGCAATCAAGCGCGTACTCAAGTCGTGATCGTCAAGCCGCTCAATGACTGCGTATTCCCAATTGACCTCAGCATTATTCTCACCGATGTTGGGGGCAGCGCTGCGGCGCGCTCCTTCGACGGGATGGTCCCTGCTGTCGGGCACCAGCCCGGCCTGGCGGTCCCAGTACCCCTTCTCCGACTCCTCGGATTGAAGGTCGGATGTGGCTGAAGATTCGCCGCCGCTGGGATTATCTGCGCCGCTTCGCGCGTTGCCTGGCACGAGATGGTTCTGGCGGTTCCAATACTCACGAGTGAGGATAAAACTGCGGGATGGAATCAGGTCCGAGATCCGCATTCCCTGATGCCAAACATAGCGCCCCGGCTGTAGGACGTTGCCACGCAAGGTCACGGCATTAGCGAACTTGGGAGAAAGCGGAAACATGCGCAGCAGATCCCCGTCCTGGAGGGTCCGTTGTAAGCCCGCCTTGTCTAATGGGAACTCTTCTACGAGCCTTCCCCGATGGTCTTCGATTCGCTCCAGAAGGACACGATCGACCGCCGACTGGCTGGTTAGGCCACCCGCGCTCTCCAGGACGGAGGCAATGGTCGTTGTGCCTTTCAATTCGTAGATCCCCGGTTCCTTGACATCTTCGATGATCGCCACCTGCGGACCTATCGGCGGTATATAGATCACGTCTCCGGGAAGGAGCTGCACGTCATGGGACTTGTCGCCGCGTTGCAGCAGATCGTAAAGATCGAAGTCGCTGAGTAGACGGTCGCCACGCCGCAATTGGATATCGCGCATTGTGCCGTGAGCCGACGGCCCGCCAGAAGCGAAGAGCGCATCCACCAACGTGCTGAGGGAGCCGACGGTGTATGCGCCGGGTTGCCGGGCGTTGCCCAGAACGAAGATCTGCATGGATCGCAACTGGCCGAGAGTCACATTCAATTCAAAGTCTTTGTACAGAGTGCCAACTGCCGTGCGCAGATAGCCGTCGAGTTGCTCATAGCGCAAACCGGCAACAGTCAACGTCCCTATTTTGGGGAGGGAGATTTGCCCATTCCTGTCCACGGTTGCCCGGGCATCGAGGTCTACCTTCCCCCACACCCGGATGAGTAGTTCATCACCCGGTCCAAGGACGTAGTCTGCCGGAACCGGAATGAGGTCCATGGGAGCGAAGGTGGAAGGCGCTTGCTCAAACAACTGCCTACCGTACACGGGCAGCGGATGTCCTGCCGCGTCTTCTGCAAATAGCTCGAAATCGGATCGAGTGATAGGGTGGATCACCCTGATGGGAACTGCAGGCGTTGCGGCGCCGCTCTCCCCCGTTGGCCGGTCGGCGACCACGAAATGTTTCTGCTTGTCCACTGGTGAGCTGGAGGGCGGTACTGGGAGGGTTGGGGACCGATCCGAGTCCCCATCTTCAGCAGCAGTTTGCGAGGAGCGAGCCGCGTCGTTCGGCGTAGTCAGCACGGACTGCCCCGCCGAGAGCAAGCACGACAACAAGAAGAGCAAGGCGAGCTGTTTGGTCATAGAGTGAGGCGGTGTTGGTGGAATAGATGAGCAGGATTTGGATAGAACCAGACATCTGCCAGACCACTAGCCTTTGCACGGCTCAGGCATTGAGATGAGCGGTTCGGTTCGCTGTCTGATCGAACACTATCCCGTGCGCGGCATCGACTCTGCCACTGGGTGGTATGGCCAAAGCAAGATCTACAAGCTGAGCGCCAGGGCTGTAGTCGGGGATCAAATCCTTGAGCAGTAGGACAAGACGAGCGATGTCCTGCTCCTCTACGGCTTCGCCAAGGTCATTTAGATATATCTTCATTTGTGCAGCATTCACGTGAAATGGCGAGAGATAGCTCCTGATCTTGGGATGGGATGTCGGCACCAGGTATTCGCTGTCCAGATTCAGCTCTTCGAATAATTTCTCTCCAGGCCGCAGACCGGTAAATCGAATCTGAATGTCCCGGTCAGGTTGTAACCCTGACAATAGAATTAGATTTCTCGCCAGCTCCACGATCTTGACAGGCTCACCCATATCCAGGACGAAGACTTCTCCGCCTGCGCCAATCGAAAATGCTTGCAGGACCAGCTGCGCCGCTTCAGGAATGGTCATAAAGTAGCGCCGCATCTCCGGATGGGTGACGGTCACAGGCCCACCTGCGGCAATTTGCTCCTTGAAGATAGGAACGACGCTTCCGTTGCTTCCCAGCACGTTGCCAAATCGCACCGCAATGTATCTGGTGCCACCCGCCGTTTGTAGCGAGCGAATCACAAGCTCGGCCGCTCGTTTGGTTGCACCCATCATGCTGCTTGGCTTGACCGCCTTGTCAGACGAAATCAAGACGAAGTCTTCGACGCCGTAGTTCTGCGCTGCCTCGGCCACCTGCAATGTTCCGAAAACATTGTTCTCAACCGCGGCGAAGACTTGCCGCTCCATCATCGGCACATGTTTGTAAGCCGCGGCATGGCAGAGCACCGATGGCCGATAGCGCTGCATGACGTGGCGTAGCGTGTCGGCGCGGGCGATGTTGCCAATCTCCGGATGAAACACGAGCAGCGGAAAGCTTAGACGCAGCTCTCTGTCGATCTGGAAGAGCGGAGTCTCCGCTTCATCAAAGCCGACCAGGGCGAGCGGGTCGAAGCGCGCAATCTGCCGGCAGATTTCCGATCCTATCGAGCCTGCCGCCCCCGTCACCATCACTACCTTGCCCTGGATGCGCTCCCGAATTCGCTCGTGGTCCAGGTGCACTGGCTTTCTGCCCAGCAGATCTTCGACGGCGACTGCACGGATCTGCTTGCCAAGTTCGGCGCTTTGCAGAGACTCCCCCAGGCTGGGCACCATCTTGTAGTCCAGGCCGGTGGCGACCGCGAACTTGAGGATGCGCACCATTTGCGGTCCGCTGGCCGAGGGCATCGCGATCAGCACTCGCTTGACGGACAGCTTCCTCGTCCATGCGGTGAGCGTCTCTCCTGTTCCCAACACTCTTTTTCCATGGAAGCTCAAGCCGACCTTCCGCGAATCGTCATCAATCAGGCCCACGACATCGCACTTCAGAGACTGGTTGTGGCGCAGCTCCTGAACCAGCGCCAGCCCCGCGGCGCCGGAACCATAAATGAGGGTTCTCGCCCTTTCCCCTCCCGTTGGATCACTTCTCTTTGCGGCAAAGGCCACACGCACGACGAGCCTGCTGCCCACCGTCAGGAAACAGGAAACTAACCACTCCAGGATGTAGACGGCGCGGGGAATCGGGGGACCGAAGAGAAAGAGAGTTGCTCCGCCCAGGATTGATCCCAATGTATTGGCCAGGACAATGCGTCGTACCTCGTGCAAGGAGGTATACCGCCAGTAGCCCCGGTTCACGGCGCCGACCATGAAAGCGGCGGACTTGAACCAGGTCCAGACGCACACGGCCATCCACATCGAGCGGCGGTAGTCCGCCCCTGGTACGCCATCAAATCGCAGGTGGAAAGCGAAGAATACCGAGACAGCGAAGGTGAGGCAGTGAAACGAGTAAGCAAACAACGTCCCGCGGAGATGTTTTGGCTTGTACCGTCGGGAAAGTTCTGCGATGAACGACATAACTTCTCCGGGATCTATCGACTTTCTGGAATTTCGCTGTTGGCCGGCGGGGTCAGGAAGATGGTTGCGTGCCCAGAAGACGGGCGGAACTAAGCCGGGAGACTTCTGGAATCCGCCGGCGACAGGTTCTGCGGGCCGAACGCCTCGAACTCGGTCGCCTCGAGGTCGACGGCCATGCTCTTCCCGATCACATCGAGAGTTACGACAAAGCGCAGGCCATTGTTTCTCCTGAATACCACCCCCGTAAGCCCCTCGAGCGGCCCGCGATTGATGCGCACTTTGTCTCCGCTGTGGACGTTGGCATGGGGCAGGAAAGTCTTACACCGAACGAACTGACGTAACGCATTCATCTCTCGGGAGGGAATGGGGACCGATCCCTCAGCATTGCCGACCATGCTCAGTACCCCGGGGAGCTTTAGCAGTGGGACGTGTTCCCCCGGCAGTAATTGGGCAAAGATGTAGTTAGGAAAGAGAGGCAGTTGCACATCGACGCGGACTCGATTCTTCCATGTTTTGTGCAAGATATAGAGTGGCAAAAAGTGCTCGATGCCGATGCGTTCGCACTGTGCGGCTATGCGCTTCTCGTGCCGGGACATGGTATAGGCAGCAAACCACTGGCCGTGATTCTCCCCGCCCACCCCTTGCCCGTTGATGCTTGTTTCGCACAAGGCTCCGCCATTGTTACTTAGCAAGTAAAACTCCCATTTCTCAGAAAACAACCGCATCCACGTGCGCAGCAAGACCCCTTGGGTTATCTGCCGCCCTGTGCTGTTGTATCGGCGCAAAGCGCGTCGGCGTGATTGCCGCGGAGTTTCCTGTTTGCAGGACACGAACAAATCAACGTTCCCGAACCGGAATGTGGTACACAACTCCGCCACTAAAATCGATTGCTCTGACGCTCTTTGGCAGCGCATAATTTTCGGCAAACGATACTTCTCCAAGCCGAATGCTGAAGTGGCGGGCTGCATAGTAGTCCACACCGCTCAGCAGCTTCCATTCAAAGCCGTTGCCGCTTTCTAGCCGGGATTTCGGCCCGTCTGTCCGTGCAATCGGATGCCCTATCCCTACCAGGACCGCCCCGTAGGGAGAAAGCCGCGCGAGATGGAGCGCGACACGTGGTCCGGCCAACGCATCGAACCAGGATTCGGCGCTTCCCCACCGTAAATAGGTTCCCCGGCTCTCCAAACCCCAGAGATGTCGAGTCTGGAGGAAACCTCCGAGGGAATAGCCATAGTTGTTTTGCCGACCCCCGCTGGAAAAGCCGTCGGTAAAGGTGCCAAATAGGTGGATGGCCAGCGGGCGCCGCATGTCCGGTTTCACCTGCGCGCCTGCGAGCAACGGTGAAAAGATAAGCAACAGGGCGGCTGCAGCTCGCGCGAAATCAAGGATGGTTTTCGGTTTAACTGGAATCATTTATTGGTCCTATCGTTGCAATTCACCGAGGAGGACCTCGGGCCTGTGTTTTAAAGCCTCGGTCCGACGACGCCAGAAAGGAACAAGTCGGCGGTCTCTCGATCTAAGAAGATCTAAATCGCCGGTGGTTTAGCAAATCTGGTCTTATGTAGCGCCACTGCTACGTTATCGGCGCATTCGCCGGCAGAGAGCTACAACTTACGGCTACTACCTAGAGTCTTTCATTGGTGTGTGGGTGTCCCATCCTGGCACGCTAAGGCATTGCTGGATCAGGCCGATCCTATGAGTGCGTACTTGCTCTTCTTTACTTTCTAAATAAGTGGAGGAAGTCTCCTTGAAACGGCTCTCATTACTGGAATCACCGGGCAGGATGGCGCATATCACGCTGAGCTTCTGCTCTATAAGGGATATGAAGTGCAGTAGAACCCTGCTGGGCGAGGCCACCAAGGCGCGCAAGCAATTGGGCTGGTCACCCAGGATTCGGCTTCCGGTCGGTGGTCGAAGAGACAGCTCTAGGAGATCTGAAGGCGGCCGGCAATCAGTTGCGCAATGGGCGAATTGCTCCTCTGCGGGCTCGTGTAGTCCGTAAGTTCCTCCAGGTTCTCCACGTTAGACAGAAAGTCATTGAACGCTCAATTGTTGTGCATAGATTTCGAAGCCACCGCCTGTGTCGTGGAGCAGCAGCGGCTCATCGTCTGGGGTGAGAGAAAACCACCACCACGTGTTGGGCCTTACAAATTGAATATCGTGAAGGTCGACAACTTTGCGGGGCGCAACGCTAGCTTATTTTCAGATCCAATTGCTCGACGCCAAGCTGCTCAGCGCCGGAGGCGACAAAGCGATGGCAGCGAGGCTGGAGTCTGCGGCGAAAGAATCCTTGCGAAAGATTCAGCAGCAGGCCGCTGGATGGTCGGTTAGCGCTGACGCTTTCCACTAAAAACGCAATGCACCTCTAGGCTGCTATATGGGGCCTCCGTTGTTGCCTTGCGGTAGAGTCTGGGGCTCTTGCCACTGTTGAATGGTCCGCGAAAATTCAATCCGATCTGAGCGCGAAAACGATGGGGGTTAGTTCGTCTGTCACCGAATCCATGTCACCGAATCCAAATCGTCACCGAATCCAATCAGCGAGTTGGAATGGTCGCCTGCAGATGACCGCCCAAGCGCGAAGCAAGTTCGGGGCCGCGAGGCTAGAGCGACCTTGCAAGTTACCGATAACGAGACTTTTAAGGGCACATGCGGAATTCGAGTGAAACCCGATTTCCGGCCAAAAGGACGACGCCAGCCCGGTTCCAAGGTCCTAACCTAGGGACTTCTAGAACGAATACGTGACTCTCAAACCGTGGCAAGGTTTCTTGTTACGAATCTCCATTTCGTGCTACCGTCGTTTTACGACGCTGGACGAGTCAATCCAGACGCGTTGACAGTAGCCATCATGCCCATGGCATGCGCGATATGATTCGCGTCTCGCGCGTGAGACGAAGCTCCGCGACCGTCGTCTTTACGTCCAATATATCCACGATGTCGCCCGATCTTTGCGTGTCACCACTTAGTGCGGAACCACCAGCCCGAACCGCATCGTCCAGCTCTAAGCGATGTCCTTGATGTAGCGCCACGCACGAATCGATGAACCCGGAAGCAGCTTCGTTTTTGGAAAATACATTCGGCTGTCGCCTTCTTCCGTCTGACCGTTGTCGAACCGGATTTGAACAGGGGCGTCGTACACCTTCGGGTAGGTTTTCCTGTCGCTCGGGTCGAATCGGTGCCAGTCGCTTAGATGAACCGTCGCCGCATTCATAGCAACCACAACCCATTCTGCTTTTTGAAGAGTTCGAAGTCAGCGTCGCGTAGCCTGGTCGGTTTATTCGGAGGCGCGGGGTACACGACTGGCTTCACACTTAAGGGCAACTTTTGATCCTGTGCCATGATTTAACACGCTCCAGCTCTGAACAATCTTCATCGGGAACAGCGCGGCCAGCTTGCGCTCCGCGTTCAGAAAAACCAGATGCTCACCGTGAACCTCGATGGTCGCCGCGACCACATGCTGAACGTCCTGACTCAGCTTTAGCGCCACGAGATAGGTCTGATTCACCATGCCGGACATTGCCCTCAGAACGGGCCAACTGACCGCAAAACCGGTTTCCACTGAAGCACCCTGGCTTTCCTTGCAGTCAGGTCACGTTCGCGGTCGAGCGCGGCGGCAACTGCTTTATCAATTGCAACTAAGTTGTTGTGGCGCTCCATCCAAATCAAGCGGGTCACGGTGTCCAACTCGGTTTCACCCTGACTCTTCCCGATTTCGAGGAGTGTGCAAACCTCTTCTCTCACGTCTTCCCAGTCCATTCAACGATTAAGTCATGGCTTTGCAAGAAATTGTGGTCAATATTGCTCACTTTTGTCGCAATATGGCGTGTTGAGGGGTTGCTCACTATTGTTCAGACCCAATCTCCGCGCCTTGGCATCACGATTCAAGCAGCCGAGATGTTCGATCTGTTGGACTGGGCAGGATCTCGCCAAATGCTCCAGAGAAGGGTGCCCAAAGCAGCTGTGCATAGCTCACCGCTATGGGCGTAACGGTCGTTGCCCTGATTGCTGGGAGACTTCGAACATACTGCTGCCTCCTGCGTGGACGCGGTCGAGTCTCTAGGCTTCGTGGCGCAATATGGCGCGGACGTACTGGTCCTCGATGGTTCACCTCATCCGGCGCAAGCTTGCAGTGAAGGGGCGCCTTTATTTGGCATCGGGACAGATCACCACGGTGCCCGATGGCAAGCCCGGTCAGCATTCACGCTTCGCACGTCGCTTTATTGAAGTGCTGAGAGGCTACGGCGGCCACAAACTGCTAGTCACGGCATCTTCGATTGCAGTGAGTGTCGCCAAACTCGAGCCGGAACCGCGATTTGGTGATTCCCCACCTGGAGCGGACTTCTTGTTCGTTCCGAAATAAAGGTAGTCTCCCTTAAATTCGCCTTCGCCAATCCGTCAACCTCGTCGGGGGAAAAGAGGGGAAAAGAGAAGGGGAATACGGCGACACGATACGACACGATACCTATTCACCGTCGAGATTGTAATGCAAAAGGTATGCTGTCACCGGACAACTGAATCTCCCCCGCATACTGGATTACCATCAACTATCGCGAAGTATATGGCATGTATGCTTGCAACGGCATCGTGTTTAACCATGAGGCGCCGACCCGAAGGGAAACATTTGTGATCGGGAAGGTGGCGCGCATGAAGCTCTGTCTGCAACAGAGTTCCACCTCGGTGACCTCGACCCCCTGCGCGACTGGGTTCATGCACACGATTACATCGAGATGCAGTGGCTGATGCTGCAGCAGGAGCGCGCCGAAGACTACGTCATTGCCACCAGAATGCAGTTCAGCGTTCGTGACTTTGTCAGCATGGCCGCAGCGTGCCTGGATATTCACCTTCACTCGTCAGACAGCTACGTCAGCGATACACTTCGAGCGAATCTCCCAAGCTTTCGGGTCGGTTAGCTCAATGGCAAATTTAACGGAAGACGAGCGAGCAGAATCTAACAGACGCTACGAACGTCAACAAAAATGGGGGCCGCGTTTCTATATTGCTTTCTGGTTCATCATTCCGGTCATAACGACCTTGCTTTGGGACTGGTACCACCGAATTGCCGTCGGTCTTCTTACGATATGGTTATCCATTTGGGTCGGAGCGTGGATTTTAATCAAGTTGCAAGATCGTGCTCGCGTTCGTCGTCAAAAGGAATACATGGAGACTCACAAACAAAACTAGTCATCATTCGCCGTCACCGGGCGGAACTAATTCCGGCGCGATTTCCCACAATTTTCCAGCAACTGATGCCCACGTAGACAACGCAAGCTAAAATCGCATCATGCTTTGCGCCGACGGAAAAGGACTGAAAAAACGCCGCGACGTTGCACACCTTAACCTGAGTGATGCGATGAAGAAAACTTATATCGGTGTGACTCGCGAAAAGATCAGTCAACTGATTTCGCCGCTACAGCATGAGTTCGACGCCGCAAACGACGCTTTTGTTCGTCACAAGCAGGCATGTCACATATGTGACGAATAGACCCAGCCATCTAAAGCCGCAGTTATTGGCCAGGTATCGGTTCAGATTGCGGACAGTCAAGGACGTGAGGCGGGCCGAGTGACGAACGGCATATTACTCACATGCTACGGGCGCCTGGCCAATTCCCTAGCGATGTACGCGAGCGCCAACGCCTGTTCGATAGGCACAACAACTTCCCGTGTGCCCTTCGCGTTCACCGTCTGCAATTGTTCCAACCGATAGACCTGTAAATCAATGTGATTCTTCTCAATCAGTCGTGCGTCTGACATTGCTCGAAACCTCCGTGCCCACAGTCTAGACCTGGCTGGCCGGGCGCTCGCTCTCTGGTCGGGTCATAATGTTTCGCGCCATGACCAACCAATCCTGGCCGGATGCGACGATGCCCACAGAGAGTTGGAATCTCCGCTGTGGGCATCGTCGTGTTTACCGTCACTCCAGAGGGTGGCGTTGCTTTTTGTATTCCTCATCGAGTTTCTCAATGATTGGATAAAGCTGCTTGAATTTTTGATCGTGGTCTAGCAGCGCTTTTTCGATTAGTTGGACAACTTCGGCACGTTCGACTTCGTCTAGCATTCGGTAATTCTCCCGTTCGATCAGCTGGTCCCAATATGCGCCGATTTTGCCGCCAATCAATATGTAAAAGTTGCATAGCTGTTTTTTCGCGCAAAAGAAAGAGCCAGGCCCCATATGGGGAAATCCTGGCCTACTCTACTTTGCTGAATCGTTCAAGCGGCCGATGCTTTTGGTAGCATCTTTTCGACGCTCTGGTTCCGTTCTAACCGGATCGAAGTTACGAGTTCTTTGCCGCCAGTCTCAAGCGCGTTGTATATCTTCACAAACTCGCCGTCTTGCTCCATGAAGTCGCCCTCATAAGTTCGAAGTGCGGTCCTACCGCCGTTGGTGGTGAATGTTCCGTAAGTTGCCATTTCCTATTCTCCTTGCGGGCAGAGTACCCGCTCCGCGCCGATTGCGGAAGGCCGGATGACGGTTAACCTGTGGATTCCCGGTTCGAAATGCACCAAATGTGCATATTTGGGAATTCGAGCAGAGAAAAAGCCCCAGGCTAAGTACCAAGGGCGTTTGTCTTAAGCGTTTCGACGTGCTGCGGGTCCAGAAACTCCTAGCGGCCGCTCCTGGCCAAACCTGGCATCGTGGCGAGCGGTTACAGGCTATGCTTCGGGCTTCGTGGGTAGCTCACGCAATGCAGCATCGAACACCGCAACCTTTAGCCAACCCAGCGTTTTCATACTCTCTCGAAGCTTTGCAGCGTCGTCATAAGTATCGCTAAAACCCAGATAGCTCGGTCGGTCGTTTGCGTCACAGCGCCAACAACTGCGAATTTCCAGCTTTTGTTCGTCATAAGGAACCTTCTCTTTCTACCCACAATGCTAGGTCACAACCAGCCATTGAAAACCTGAGGGAACCAGTGGTGTTTGTGTGAAATCAGAGCAAAAGCGAAGGCACCCCGGAAGGTGCCTCTTTGTTCAGAAACGTGGTTGCAGCTCATTTGTCCACAAGCTGAAACGGCGCCCGCCTGAAGGCCTCTTGGCCTTCGGGACTGAGACGCCCGGGGCAAAACAACGCCTGGCGCCCGATGTTCTCCAGCACATTTTCTTCGGCCGCGCGGTCGGAAAGCGGTACTCGAAGCCGCGTGGGTATGAAGCCGTCAGCGCCATTGTTCAGGAAGTAGATCACCGCGGCTCGCAGCGTGTCGCGCAAAGATTCGCCAGCGTGATCGGCGATTGACGCTAACCCTTCGTCTAGACCGTCACCAGGGTTAAAGTTTTCCATAGTTCCCAAGGACGGCAATGTTTCGCGACGAAGGGCGGGAAGCAACGTCACTGCCGTGTAGACCAGCTTATTTGCTGCTACTACTGTTACGGCCGATGGACTGTGGGAAAATTGCGAGAAGTCCGGCTTTAGGTTTTGGCTGTATTTCCTACATCTATCTGATTCTCGTCGATTCGGCTACTTCGACCAGATGCACATGGTGCACGATTTTCGATGCCTTAGCGGGAACGTCCCGAGCGATCTGTTTCAGCAGATCGGCGACTATCAACCGTGGTCCCTTGCTTCGCCATCAAAGCCTTTTGATTTTCCCGAACGTGATGAATGGGCCGGACGGCTTTCTCGCAGGCCTGATCGTCGTGGGAAACCAGCAGCCAAGTTGGCGCAAGTGTACAGCCGCTGATCCGTCACTTTGGATCGTGAACTGGTTCTCTTTGGGCAGATAGATACCCGCACAGCGTGCGAGAAGTTGCCAGGAAGCAAGGCGCCCGCCCGGCTATCGTCACCACAGCGTCACCAGAATTTTGCTGCACTTGGCAGAGGTAACCGCAAGATCGCTTCAACTACCTAATTTTATTGGGGATTTAGTTGGTAGCGTCATCGGGGATCGAACCCGAACTCTCCGCCTTGAGAGGGCGGCGTGTTAACCAATTACACCATGACGCCACGATGGGTTGAGGCAGGGGGTTGATCTGCACCGCAGTCAACAAACGTTAGTATAGCAAAGCAGGGGCGTAACCAGAGGGCTGCCGGTCATGCACAACCCCATGGGGGGACCGGACAAAAACTCCTACACTGTGCCCAGGTTGGGATTCGAACCCCTGTAGAATCAACATGAATCGAAAACGATCGTGAGAGAATCAAAGACTCTACCTTTATGACAGCAGACATCCGCGACACAGTTATCCTCGGCACCGGTTGCGCTGGTCTCACGGCCGCCATCTATGCCGCCCGCGCCAACCTCAAACCGCTGGTGCTCGAAGGTCATGAGCCGGGCGGGCAACTCTCCATTACCACCCTGGTGGAGAATTTTCCCGGCTGGCCGGAAGGCATTCAGGGCCCGGAACTGATTGAGCGCATGAAGCTGCAGGCAACTCGCTTCGGGGCTGACTTGCACATGGGTCACCTGGTATCGGTGGACTTCTCCAAGCGGCCGCTCAGCCTGAACCTGGGGAAAGAGACGGTGCATACCCGCACGCTGATCATCGCCAGCGGCGCTTCTGCGCGTTGGCTGGGGCTTCCCAGCGAACAGGCGCTGATTGGGCATGGCGTGAGCTCCTGCGCCACCTGTGACGGCTTTTTCTTTTCCGGCAAGGAGATCGCCGTGATTGGCGGCGGCGATTCTGCTATGGAGGAGGCTCTCTTCCTCACGCGCTTTGCCAGCAAGGTCACGCTGATTCATCGCCGGGAACAGTTCCGCTCTTCGCGCATCATGCTCGATCGCGCGATGGCCCACGACAAGATCAAGTTTCTGACCAACACGGCGGTGGAAGAGGTGCTGGGCGTGGAGCAGAAGGAAGTGAGCGGCTTGCGCCTGAAGAACACTCTCAACCATGAGGAGTCGACCCTGCCGGTAAGCGCCATGTTCCTGGGGATTGGCCATATTCCCAACGCCAAGATGTTCCACGGGCTGCTCGATCTGGATGACGACGGGTACATTCGCACCACGAACCAGGTCTTTACTCGCGTTCCCGGGGTTTTTGCCTGCGGGGACGTGCAGGACCGCAGGTATCGCCAGGCCATCACGGCCGCGGGCTCGGGCTGCATGGCCGCCCTGGAAGTGGAAAAATATCTTGAAGAACACGGCCATTGAGGACGACCGGGTGAACGAAGCGAGCGCGGGAAGTTTCCCCATGTTGAGGGAAAATCTCGAGCGCATCGAAGCCCAGATCGCCATATCGTGTCGCGAAGCTGGGCGGCCACGGGCCGAGGTCACCCTCATGGCGGTCTCGAAGGTACACCCGGTTTCTGCGATCCTCGCGGCCGAGGAGTTGGGTATCCGGCTCTTCGGCGAAAACCGGGTGCAGGAATTTCAAGAGAAGAGCGTTGCCCTTGGGGCCGCGGGCACGACCGGGGCTGAGTTCCACCTGATCGGCCACCTGCAGTCGAACAAAGCCGCGCGCGCCGCCGAACTCTTCTCCTCCATCGACACGCTCGATTCCCTTTCGCTGGCCGAACGCCTCAACCAGGCCGCGACGCGGCTGGGGCGGCGGCTGGCGGTGCTGATCGAGATCAAGCTGAGCCATGAGCCTTCGAAGGCGGGCATCACGCCGGATTCAGCTGAGCTTCCCCTGTTGCTTGAACATCTACCCGGCCTGAGTGCGCTGGAGCTCCGCGGGTTGATGACTGTGCCGCCTTACCTTAACGATTTGACGGCCGTCCGCCCTTACTTCGCCCAGCTGCGCAAGTTGCGCGATCGGCTCGCGGGCGAGCATCCGCGGCTATCGTTTGCTGAGTTGTCGATGGGGATGTCGCATGACTTCCCAGTGGCTATCGCCGAAGGCGCGACCCAGGTGCGCATTGGCACCGCGTTATTCGGAGCACGGAAGTACCCGAAGTGATTCCCATCAACGACCATCCGCTGGGAGCGACTTTTCCGGTGCGGGTTCATCCCCGGGCTGGGAGAACAGCCATCACCGGGACCGTGGGCGAGGCGCTGAAGCTTACGCTGTCGGCGCCCCCTGTCGATAACCGGGCGAATGTTGCGTTAGAGGAATTCTTTGCTGAAGTCTTCTCTGTCCCCCGCAACGCGGTGCAGGTTTTGGCGGGTGAGCGATCGCGCAACAAGGTGATTCGGATTGCCGGGCGCACGGCCGCTGAACTGCAACAGATGTTGCGCGCACACTTTACCGTTTAGGATTGATGCCAATGCAGAAGAGCAAAGCTTTCCTGTGCATGGTGCTGCTTGCGGGGCTGGTCTCGCTGGCTTGGGCCCAGAGCAGTCACGATCAAAACGTATTGGTGGTGCGCGGCGCGCAGATCCTGCCCATCAGCGGGCCGCCGATTGCGCAGGGTGTCCTGGTCGTCAAAGGTGGCAAAATTGTCGCCATCGGCGCGGCGGGTCAGGTTCAGATTCCGCCCGGAGCGACCATTCAGGACGCCACCGGCAAGGTCATCATGCCCGGGATCGTCGACTCGCACTCGCATATCGGCATCGATGGCAACCCCACCGTCGCCGATTCGCAAGATGCGAACGAATCGAGTGGACCGGTGCAGCCGGCGCTGCGCGCGCTCGACGCTATCGATCCGGCGGACCCGAATATCCGCATGGCCAACGCTGGCGGCATTACGACGGCCAACATCATGCCGGGTAGCGGCAATGTGATGGGGGGGCAGACGGCTTATGTCAAATTGCGCGGCGCCACTATCGAACAGATGCTGATCCCAGGGACCATTGGCGGCATGAAGATGGCGAATGGGACTAACCCCAAGGGATATGGGGCACGCGGGCAGGCGCCCATGACGCGGATGGAAGAGGCAGCCCTGGCTCGCGGGATTTTCGAGAAGGGGCAACAATACAAGGCCAAATGGGATGCCTATACGAAGGCAGTTGCCGGCGGCGATAAGACGGCCAAGGAGCCGGATCGCGACCTGGGCCTCGAGGCAGTGGCGCAGGTGCTGGATGGTAAACGCGTGGTGCACAACCATACTCACCGCGCCGACGATGTGATGACGGTTCTTCGCCTGTCCGATGAATTTCACTACCGCGTGGTGGTGCACCACGGGACTGAGTCCTGTGAAGTGGCCGATGAACTGGCCAAGCGGCATATCGGTGTGAGCTACACCATGATCGATGCGCCGGGGGGCAAGCCGGAGACCATCCACCTGACCATGACTTGTCCGGCCCGGCTGGAGAAGGCGGGTGTGAAGGTGGCCTTCAACACCGACGATCCGATCACCAACTCGCGGATGTTGCTTCGCTCGGCGGCGCTTGCCGTGCGCGGCGGCATGAGTGAGGATGCGGCTCTGAAAGGGTTGACCATCTATCCCGCGGAGATGCTCGATCTGCAGAGCCGCGTGGGCAGCCTGGAGGTAGGCAAGGATGCGGACTTTATCGTCCTGAGTGGAGCTCCGCTGAGCGTTTATACGCACGTACTCGAAACCTGGATCGAAGGAGAAAAGGTCTTCGACCGCAGCAACCCTCTGGACTTGCGCTACGCAACCGGGGGCTTTCAAGTGATGAGCCGTTATCCGCAATCTCAGGTTGGTGCGCAATGAGGATGATGCCCGCTTCCCTGCTGTTGACGGCGGCTTTGGCGGTCACGTCTTCGTTGGGGGCGCAAAACGTCGCCCTGGTTGCCGAACATCTTTACACCATGGACGCGGGTTCGCAGGGCGGACCGGGGATGGTGCTCATCCGCAATGGCAAGATCGAGGAGGTGCGGCAGGGCGCGAATCTGCAACCACCGCAGGGCTTTCAGGTGATCCGTGGGGCGTACGTTACTCCAGGGCTGATCGACGCGGACACGACCACCGGAATTTCTGGCGCTTACAACATCTCGGCTGATCAGGATCAGGACGAGTCGACCGACCCGAATACGGCGGATGTGAATGTGCGGGATAGCCTGAACCCCGAGGACCTGTTGTATCAATACGTGAATACGTACGGCGTGACGACTCTTCAGGTTGCCCCGGGACCGGGGAACCCCATCGCTGGGCGTGCAGGTATCTTCAAGACAGCCGGCCCTCAGTCTCCCTTCCGGACAGCGGATCAACTGATCGTCCGGCTCAACTCGGGGATGGTATTCAATCTGGGCGAGACACCTAAGGAGATCTACGGCAAAAGCCATAAGGCTCCGGTCACGCGCATGAAGACGGCGGAGATGATCCGGGACGCCCTCACCCAAGCCAAGGCATATCAAGACAAGTGGGACAAGTGGAAGAAGGATGGCAGCGATCTCTCCAAACAGCCGGCCATCGAGCCCAAGACGGCGGCGCTGGCCGATGTTGTTTCTGGTAAGACTCCGGCGATCTTCAATGCATACCGCGCGGACGACATCGATACCGCGATCCGCCTGGGCACAGAATTCCACTTGAAGTACATGCTGGCTTCGGTGGCGGAGGGATACCTGATCCGCGACAAGATCAAGCAAGCGGGAGTGCCTTGCCTGGTGGGGGCCGTGATGCAGCCATTCGAGAGCCTGGAGACCGCGAACGCGACGTATGAGAATGCTGCCTTGCTGCAACAGGCTGGTATTCCTATTGCGATCATGACCGGCTACGAGGCTTATGTTCCCAAGAGCCGGGTGCTGCTATTCGAAGCGGCCGTGGCCGCGGCGAATGGACTGGGCATGGAATCGGCTTTACGCGCGATCACCCTCTCCCCGGCAAAGATCCTGGGCATCGACGATCGAGTTGGTTCGCTCAGCAAGGGCAAGGATGCCGACGCAGTGGTGTTCGATGGCGATCCGTTCGAGTACACCAGCCACGTGCAACAGGTTCTGGTCCAGGGAGCGGTCACCTACAATCAGGTTCACCCGTAAGGCGCACCTTCAAGGAAGATAAATGCCCACTGCTCCTGCTCCGAGTCATGTTTTGTATGCCTGGGTGCTCGGCGTTATCGTTCTCACTCTGCTCACGGTTTCGCTTTCGCGGCTGAAGAGGACGAAGACCAAGGCCGATTACCTGGTGGCGGGGCGTTCGCTGCCGACTTTCGTGCTGGTGTTTACCCTTCTGTCTTCGTGGATCGGTTCAGGATCATTGCTGGGAGGCGCGGAGAACGCCTACAACCATGGCTTTTCCGCTCTTTGGCAGGGTGGCGGTGGATGGGCCGGATTGCTGCTGATTTATTTCATTGCTCCACGGGCACGGAAGTTTGCTCAGTTCACGATCCCTGACTTGCTGGAGGCCCGTTACAACCAGACGGCTCGCGTACTCGGGGTCGTCGCCATTCTGTTTGCGTATACGGCGATCACCAGCTATCAGCTGATCGGCGGGGGCGATATTCTTCACCTGGTTTTTCCTGAAGCCATCACTGCGGATTTGGGCAAGTACATCGTTGCTACCTTCGTCATCGTGTTCACCGCCATCGCCGGGATGGCCTCGGTGGCGTATATGGATGTGGTCATCGGATCGCTGGCTACGGTTACTCTGCTCACGGCTTTACCGTTTGTGTTGCACGGGGCTGGAGGATGGGGCGCCGTCACCCATGCTTTGCCGGCGACGCACTTTCAGGTTCTGGGGGACTTTGACCTTGCCCAGGCATTGGAGCTTTTTCTGCCCACTATGCTGCTGATGCTGGGCAACCAGTCGATGTATCAGAAGTTCTTCTCCGCGAAGTCAGAGAAGGACGCGCGCAACGCGGTAGTCGGATGGATTATTGGGACGGTGGTTCTTGAAACAGTCATCGTTGCACTGGCGGTATTCGGGTCGGTGTTGTTTCCTTCGGGTGAGGTTCATCAACGCCCGCGAGAGATCATTGCTTATACGGCGTTGCATGGATTGCCGGCTTGGCTGGGTGCGCTGCTGATGGGGGCGGTGTTCGCCAAGATCATCTCTACCGCTAACAACTACTTGTTTTCTCCTTCGACGAACCTGGTCAATGATGTGTTCACTCGTTACATTTCGCCTGGGGCTTCGAATAAGAGGGTGCTTATCGTTTCTCGCCTGGTGGTGGTCATGCTGGGCATCTGGGCGCTGTACCAGGCGCTTAACACCAGCTCGGTGCTGGCTAAGACTCTTTACGCGTATACCATTTACTCTGCTGCGCTCACGCCGGTGATTCTGGCTGCGTTTTATAGCCGGCGGGCAAATGCCCAAGGTGCGGTGAGCGCCATCGCTGCCGGGACGCTGGTCACTTTCTTTTGGGATTTCGAGGTAGTTAAGCGGAATTTGCCTCCGATGCTGGCGCAGCGCAGCGCTATCTTTCCGGCTTTGATCGCTGCGCTTCTTTGCCTGGTGGTTGTGAGCGCGTTGACGGCTCCGCCGAAGGCGTCGCAGGTGGCGCTGTTTTTTCCTGAGGGGTGAGGGAGAGCGGTCGTCGGGCTTCCGCCTCATAAGCGCTATTTTGTTTAGGATGTTTTTCGTCAAAAGGCATACAAAATCGTCATCCTGAGAGAGCCTGTGACTCTATAGATCTTTCGTGTGAAGCCCTCGACCTCAAACAAAATCGTCATCCTGAGCGAAGCGCCTCACAGATCTCTAGCGTGACCCGGCTTCGGTAGCGCGGAGTCGAAGGACCTCGGCGGCGCTTATCTTACCCACTGCCGCGTGGAGCTTTTCAACCACTGAAGCCCGCACCAGGCGGACGCGCTTCGGGCTAGTCTAGAAGATGATTACCGTTCATGAAGAGATGGACGTGACCATCAAGCGCGTACCGCAGTCGATCCGGCTCTCGAGGTTCCGTGGTTGAAAGCCCCGAGCAGTAGTGCGTAAGATAAGCGCCGCCGGGGTCCTTCGACTCCGCGCTACCGAAGCCGGGTCACGCTAGAGATCTGTGAGGCGCTTCGCTCAGGATGACGATTTTGTTTGAGGTCGAGGGTTTCGCACGAAAGACCTATAAAACCACAAGCTCTCAGGATGACGATTTTGTCGCGAGTTTTGCCGAAACACGTCATGCACGTTTAGGTTTGGGCATCCCACGTCCAATCGTGGAAGGGACGGGGGCTTAGCGGGTTAGGGCGGCTTCTAGTTGCGGGCGCGCAGCTTCGTAGGTCAGGGCGATGCCCTCGGCTAGAGTTGTCCTGGGCTTCCAGCCCAGTTGATGCATGCGGCTTACGTCGAGCAGCTTCTGTGGTGTTCCGTCGGGCTTGGTGGTATCGAAGACCAGCTCTCCTTTGAAGCCCAGTACGGCGCTGACTTGCTCTGCTAGTTCTCGGATGGTCACGTCCTCGCCGGTGCCGATGTTGATCAGGGGGACGCCCTCCAATAAGGAGGAATACGTGTCTTCTGGCAGGTTCATGAGAAAGACACAGGCTTCGGCCAGGTCTTCACTGAAGAGGAGTTCGCGGCGCGGTGTGCCTGTTCCCCATACGACAATCTGTTTGTGGCCCAGGGCTTTTGCCTCCACCACTTTTCGAATCAGCGCCGGCAGGACGTGCGAGTTCTGAGGATCGAAGTTGTCGCCCGGACCATATAGATTGGTGGGCATGGCGGCCAGGTATCGGGTGTGGAATTGCCGATTGTAAGACCAGCACATTTCGATGCCGGCGATTTTGGCCAACGCATAAGGACGGTTGGTGGGCTCGAGCAGTCCGGTGAGTAGATACTCTTCCTTGATCGGCTGCGGGCACAGCTTGGGGTAGATACAACTGGAGCCGAGGAAGAGCAGGCGATCGACGCCGGCTCGATAACTGGCATCAATCACGTTGGTTTGCATGATCAGATTTTCGCGAAGGAAGTCTGCCGGATAAAGATCGTTGGCAAGAATGCCACCGACCTTGGCAGCTGCGAGAAAGACGTGGGCGGGACGCTCCTGTTCGAAAAAACGCTGCACGGCGACTGCGTCGGTGAGGTCAAGCTCGGCGCGCGATCGCAGCAGGAGCCGGTCAAAACCGTTCTTCTTTAGATTGCGGCAGATCGCCGAGCCCACCAGACCGCGGTGCCCGGCAACGTAGATGAGGCTGTTCTTCTCCACCGCGTGGGCTCCCGATTAAGATTCGTGAAAGTTATAGGCGGCGTAGCCGTGTTGAGTGACCAGAGCATCGCGTTCCGCAGCCTTCATGTCCTCGATGGCCATCTCTTCGACTAGGGTCCGGAAGTCGATCCTGGGCGACCAGCCCAGTTCTTTGCGTGCCTTACTGGCATCCCCCAGCAACGTCTCCACTTCAGCGGGCCGGAAGTAACGCGGATCGACGGCCACCACGGCCTTGCCGTGCTGGTCATAGGCTTGCTCCTCGACCCCACTTCCCTTCCATTCCAGATGGATGTCGAGACACGCCGCCGCCATGGTGACAAAATCACGAACACTGTATTGCACGCCGGTGGCAATCACGTAGTCGGTCGCGCGCTCCTGCTGCAGCATCAGCCACTGCATCTCGATGTAATCGCGGGCATGCCCCCAATCGCGCTTGGAATCAAGGTTGCCCAGGTAGAGCTTCTGCTGCAGGCCGAGCTTGATGCGCGCCATTGCGCGGGTCACTTTGCGGGTGACAAAGGTCTCACCGCGTAACGGCGATTCGTGATTGAACATAATGCCGTTGCAGGCATAGATGCCGTAGGATTCACGGTAATTGACGGTGATCCAGTAGGCATACAGCTTGGCGACTCCATACGGCGAACGAGGATAGAAGGGAGTTTTTTCCGACTGCGGTGTCTGTTGCACCAGGCCGTACATCTCCGACGTGGATGCCTGGTAGAAGCGCGCCTTCTGGGTGAGCGAGAGAATGCGAATGGCCTCGAGCAGCCTGAGAGTTCCCAGGGCATCGGAGTTGGCGGTGTACTCAGGTTCCTCAAACGATACCTGGACATGACTCTGGGCTGCGAGGTTGTAGATCTCGTCGGGCTGAACTTTTTCGACCACATGGATCAGGCTGCTGGAATCCGTCATGTCGCCGTAGTGAAGCACGAGGCGGCGCTTTTCCTGGTGAGGATCCTCATACAGGTGGTCGATACGATTGGTATTCAGCAAGGAAGTGCGGCGCTTGATGCCATGCACTTCGTACCCCTTTTTGAGCAGGAACTCAGCGAGATAGGCACCATCCTGACCGGTGATGCCGGTGATCAAAGCTCGTTTCAAGAAGGAGTGCTCCTCTTTAGCTAGACGGCTGCTCTCATTTTATGCCAGATGACTCTCCGCACTCGCGCCGTTCGAGTTGGCGAGCCCGGCTGGTATCTTGACAGAGACTATGGCTGCATACGAATCCCAACCGCTGCCCAAGCGGCTGCTGCATGTGGTGGCCTCGCTCGCACCAGCAGCGGGAGGGACGACCGAGGGTATTCGCAAGCTGGCCGAGAGCGGCGCCGGCGTGTCCGCGGTGGAGGTGGTTTGCCTGGATGCTCCGGGTGAATCCTATCTGCGTGGGGAGAGTTTCCCGGTGCACGCACTGGGTCCGGCCCAGGGTAGCTATCGCTATACGCCGCGGCTCGGGGAGTGGCTGGGGCAAAATCTCGCGCGCTTCGATGGAGTGGTGATCCACGGCTTGTGGCAATACCACAGCTACGGCAGCTATCGCATGGTTCGTGGGCGCACTCCTTATGTCGTATTTCCTCACGGCATGCTGGATCCTTACTTCAAGCGGGCGTTTCCGCTGAAACACCTCAAAAAGCAGGTGTACTGGTTGGCGCGGGAGTATCGCGTGCTGCGCGATGCCAGGGCGGTGTGCTTTACGACGCCGATCGAGCGTGATTCCGCCGCCGGAACCATGTGGCCACAGCGATGGAATCCTGCCGTAGTTTCGTTTGGAACCTCTCAGCCTGAGGGTGATCCGGCGAGGCAGCGGGAGATCTTTTTGAGCCAGTATCCGGCTTTGCGGCAGCGCAGGTTTTTCCTCTTCCTCTCTCGCATCCACAGCAAGAAGGGATGCGATCTTCTCCTGGATGCCTTTGCGCGGGTGGTGGAGGCGCATCCGGATCTGGACCTGGTGATGGCGGGACCCGACGAAGGGGGTCTCCGGCCCCAACTGGAGGCACAGGCGAAGCGCCTGGGAATCTCGGCCCGAGTTTATTGGGTGGGGATGGTGGAGGGCGATTTGAAATGGGGCGCATTCCACGCGGCCGATGCGTTTGTGCTGCCGTCGCATCAGGAGAACTTCGGGATTGCGGTGGTGGAAGCGTTGGCGTGCGGCGTGCCGGTGCTCATCTCCGACAAGGTGAATATCTGGCCGGATATTGTCCACGATGAGGCCGGCATCGTGAACCCCGACACCGCCGAAGGGACTTACCGCTCCATGAGCACTTTATTGGCGATGCGGCCAGAGGAGCGGCAGCGCATGATAAGCAATGGTGTGGCGTGCTTTCGCGCGCGCTACGAGATGAAGAGAACGGCGCGGGCACTGAATGAGCTTTTTTAGGCGCCAGTAAAGGTTCCCCAGGACTCACGTCCTGGGGCATTCTCAGTCGTCCCTGCGGGACTTGTCTTGGTGGAATGTACACCCAGGACTGACGTCCTGGGCTACTCTCAGTCGTCCCTGCGGGACTGGTTCCGACACACCCTGGTAGCTGATTTATTTTAGGCGAGGGTGTCCAAATCAGCCGATCGAAGGAAAGCTACCTAGTAGTGTCAACTTCATCTGCCGACAGCATGGATCGTAGTTTTCTCTGCCAGTACATCCACGGGTTCGTAGACTGGCATGTGCTCGTAGACTTGTGCGTGCTCCAGGGTAGAGCCGGCTAGATCTTTGGCGGAGAGGATGGCCCGATTCCCGCGCGGCCATTCAATTCCCAGCGCTGGGTCGTTCCATAGAAGCGTACGTTCATGTTGCGGCGCATAGAAGTCAGTGGCTTTATAGAGCACTTCCGCGCCTTCCGACAACACCATGAACCCGTGGGCGAAACCAGGAGGGATCCAAAGCATTCTGCGATTGCTGCTACTCAGAATTTCACCGACCCATTGGCGAAAGGTGGGCGAATGCCGCCGGAGATCGAGGGCGACGTCGTAAATTTCTCCGCTCAGACAGCGGATCAGCTTTCCCTGGGGTTGATGAATCTGGTAGTGGAGACCGCGCACCACATCCCGCCGGGAAAAGGACTGATTGTCCTGAACGAAAGGACCCTTGATACCCAATTCAGCCAAAGCCCGTTCGTTGTAGCTTTCGAAAAAAGTACCGCGGCTGTCATCGAAGACCCTGGGTTCGAGCAGCTGTACATCTGGAATAGTGGTCGCTAAGGCCTTCATCGATTCACTCCCGTCGCTAAATGCGAGCTTTTAATTTTGAGGTAAACAAGAGAGTTCAGCTGGCGACCTGCATCCCGGTTAAAACGTCTTGCAGCTGCTGCTGCCAAGGGGGGAGCCGGAAACCAAAAGCGTGGGCAAATTTGTCGTTGGAGAGCACTGAATTGGCTGGCCGTTTGGCCGGAGTTGGATAGGCGGAGGACGGAATCGCCTGCACCCGAGGGGGAGCACTGAGAACACCCGCGTCGAAAATAGCCCGCGCGAAGCCATACCACGAGGTCGAACCGCCCGCTGTCATGTGGTAGATGCCCGCCGGAAGCTTTGTCCCGGGCGCAGCGTATTGTTCCACTAAAGTTGCAGTAGCGGTGGCGATTGCAGCCGCTGAAGTGGGAGCACCCAACTGGTCATCAACCACCCTCAATTCCGGCCGCTCGGCGCCTAAACGGAGCATGGTACGAAGGAAATTCTTGCCCTGAGCCGCGTAGACCCAACTGGTCCGAAGCACCAGATAGCGGCTCGCGGTTTCTGCAATCGCCGCTTCGCCTGCCGCCTTCGACGCCCCATAGACACTTACCGGGTTGATGGGATCGCTTTCAAGATACGGCTCCGGCTTCTCCCCGTTGAAGACATAATCGGTGGAGTAGTGGATGAGGAGTGCATTTAGCCGGGCCGCCTCCTCAGCTAACACCCGGGGCGCGGCAGCGTTCACGGCAAAGCAGAGTTCACGCTCTCCCTCGGCCTGGTCCACAGCGGTGTAGGCGCCGGCGTTGATGATAACCGCAGGCTCGACTCGCCGAACCAGGTCCCGAATAGACCGTTCGCTGCTTAGATCGCATTCCGCTCTACCGACCACAACCACATCGTCAGGGGAATGGTACAAGCGGGAGAACTCGCCCCCCACCTGTCCGTTTTTGCCGGTAATCAGGATTCGCATGCGTCTCTATAAGTGTAGAGGAACTTGAACGGCGAACGAGCAAAATCGTTACCCCGGCCGCTGTTGCACTATGAGACGCTGATTGAACTGTCAAGGGAGAGGGTCTCTTTAGTAACTTATGCACGCCGAGGCAATGGGCTAGAATTCATCCACCATGAGCGAAGTAACCGAGTCGACGGATCTTCCGGTAATCTCCGGGCCTGGACCCAACATGGCGCAGGTCGATCCGCCACACCCGTTCAAGAGTGCTTTGAAGACGCTGGTGATCGCCTTCATTGTGGTCAGCATAGCCCTGGCCTTGTACGTGTATCTGGGACAGAAACCGCCCGTGGCTTCAGGAGAGGTTTTAGCGGCAACCGTCTACCCGGTGCATGCGTCTATTAACAACGGCGCCGGCGGCAACGATGGGATGGCGGGCGCCAGCGAATCCATTGACCAAGTAATCATCCTGACCAAGATCAGAGTCAGGAATCAGACCGATATTCCGCTATTCATGCAAGATATTGGGTCGACCATCAAGTTACCCGACGGCACTGAGCAGACGAATGTGGCGGCTAGTGACCAGGATATGAAGCGGGTCTTCCAGGCTTATCCATCGTTGAGTTACCTGCGTGCGGACCCGATCCATCGCGATATCACCTTATCGCCCGGCCAAGCGGCCGAAGGGCTGGCCATCTTCAACTATCCGATTACTAAAGAGCAATGGGATACGCTGCAGACGGCCAAGGTGGTGGTCCAGTTCATGCACCAGAAGAATCTGGAACTGAATATCGGTCGTTGAGTGGGGCAGAAATCGCGGGGCTAAATGCTCCCTTAGGGCTCTGTTGTTATCAGGGCACAACTTCAATCGGGCTTCAGAGCCTGCGTGAGCACCCGTCATGCCTGCTCAGCGTTTGTGTGCGGTTGAGGTCCCCAGGACTGACGTCCTGGGGCATTCTCAGTCGTCCCTACGGGACTGGTCTCAGTGGGAATGTAAACCCAGGACTGGCGTCCTGGGCTACTTTCAACCGTCCCTGCGGGACTGAGTTGTGTCAGTGAGTTCTCACGCAGACACGTAAGCTCCTTAAGTATTGCTCGCCTGCTCGTACAGACTTTTCCGCACCCTTTGGAGCCGTCCCCAGCATCGGGAATTTATTCCCCAGCGGCCCTGGACTACGGGTTCAGGGGCGCGGGCGCGCTCTTGGGCGTCGCCAGGTAGCCGATTACTTGATTCTTATTGATGGTGTTGATGACCAGCTCGTAGAGAAGCTTGTCTTTGCCGGTGTAGAACTGGACCGGTTCGTCCAGACTCTTGTCCTTTTTCTCAATCTTCTTATCGTCGGACTCCACGACCAGGGTGTACTTGGAGTGTTTCTCGTCTGCCTTCTTGAGTTGCAGGCTGACGCCTGAGATCGGGGTGGGCTTGGCTCCCTTGGTCAAGTTCAAATCGTAATAGTTACGATCTCCCTTGTGCTTTAGGATGTCTAACTCCTTGGCGTTGGTCGCGACTAACCCGCTGGTCAGGCCCAGATCGCCGGTCACCCGTTGCAACTTGGTTTCGGTATTTTGCAATTCGGCCTTAGTCGCGGCCACGTCGGTTTTCACTCCGCCCACATCGGTCTTGACCGAAGAGACGTCGCTCGAGACCGCACCAATCTGCTTCTGGGCCTCGGCCTGGGCTGCCTGCTGTTCTTTCTCCAGGCGGCTGGTTTCCGCCTGCTGGCGCTTGAGGAATTCACTGGCGCGCGCTTCCAACTGGCGCTGGGTTAGACCGACGCTTTGGCCCAGGGTTTCGGAGGTCACGCGCAGCTTGGCGTTGGTCTCATTGAGGCTCTCGGCCAGCTTGTCATTCTGCTGTTGCGCATTGACCAGGGCGACCTGCGATTTTTCCAGCCGAGTCTCCAGCGTGTAGCTCCAGATGAGAGCGCCCACGGATGCCAACGCGGCGAAGCCAAGAATGGCGATAAATAGTCCCGATTGGGTTCGTTCAGCTGTTTCGTAAGTGTCGTCGCTCATGCGATCTGCCTCTTTCGCCTGCGGGCGATGCTCTGCGCTCCGCGGTATTTCCTCATCCTACAATGGACGAGTGGAGACTGTAGATGTCATCGTCGCGGGAGGGGGTATTATTGGCATCTCCGCCGCGCTGGAATTGGCGCGAAACGGATTCCGTGTCCGCGTCATTGAGAAGGGCCGTGCCATGGCTGAGGCCTCATGGGCCGCGGCGGGCATGTTGTCGCCCAACGATCCCGATCATCCCGCAGAACTGGCCCAGCTCGCCGCCCTGAGCTTCCGTCTTTACCCGGAATATCTCAGCATGGTGGAGCTGCTCTCTGGCCGCCTTGTACCGCTGCGCACCCAAGCCACTCTGGTGACGAGCCGGTTGGGGAGCGGGTTTCACACCAAGGAAACCATGGCTTGCCCTGGCCTGAGCGCTCAAGAGGCCGAAAGGCGCATACCTGGGCTGCTAACAGACGGCCGCTGCTTCTGCTGGGTGGAGGAACCGAGCCTGGATCCGCGCGATTTGTGCACGGCTCTCCCCCTGGCTGCCGTGGCGGCGGGGGTGGAACTGCAGCAGGAGACGGAAGTGCTCGCGGTTACCAGCCGGGACAGCGCAGTGGAGGTAAGAACGCAGAGCGGAACAGTGAGCGCGGGCGCCTTTGTAAACTGTTGCGGGGCATGGGCGGCGGGTGTGCGGTATTCCGGGCAAGAGCACCCACCCGCTGCTGCGGTGGAGCCCCGGAAAGGACAAATGATCGCTGTCCGTGTGCCCCCGCCGCTTGACCTGCCATACGTTCTGCGCTCGCCGGAGATCTACCTGGTACCCAGGGGGCAGGGGCTGATTGTGATCGGGGCCACGGTGGAGCGGGCGGGTTTTGATCGCCGGGTAGAGCCGTTGGTCGTGGAACGACTGCGCGCCCAGGCAGCGGAGCTGTGGCCTCCAATCGCCTCCGCACCGGTGGTGGAAAGCTGGAGCGGGCTTCGTCCCGGAACCAGCGACGGGCTACCTCTCATTGGGAGTGCCGGCGTACCGCATTGCTGGATAGCGACGGGACATTTCCGTAACGGGATTTTGCTGGCGCCGGCAACCGGTTTGATCGTACGGCAGCTGCTGCAAGGCAGGCCGCCCGAGGTTTCCCTGGCCGCTTTTCTTCCTGGACGGCTGATGGAACCGCGGGACTTCTCTGATACCACGTCCGTCTAATGCACCAGCGACGGTTTCGGTCATGCAGCGTCCCGTGGCCCGAACCGGCCCTGCCGGCGCAGGGAGGGTTTGGCCCAGGTCCGCCTAGCCTAAGGGTGCGTGAGGGCTTAAAATGGCTCCCAATGTGCTTTGGGAAGAGTGCTGGGCTATAAAAGGAACAGCGCTGAGAGCCGGGGGCCTGACCGGCCAAGTTGAGAAATCAGAGGAGTGTTCAGTATGTCTACAGCGGTGGTGGGCAAAGGACTTGCAGGCGTAGTTGCAGCCAATTCGGGCATCTGCTGGATCGATGGCGACGCTGGAGTACTGGCATACCGCGGGATAGACATCCATGAATTGGCCGAGCAGTCCACTTTCGAAGAAACCACCTACCTCTTATGGTTTGGACGGCTGCCGCTGGCGGCGGAGCTCAAAGACTTCAGCAAACGGTTGACGGAAGCTCGCGTCCTGGATCCCAAGATCATCGATCTGCTGCGCTCCTTCCCCAAAAGCGCGACGCCGATGGAAGTGCTGCGCACCGCGGTTTCCGCGTTGAGCTTTTACGACCCGGACGAGAGCGACAATGAGCACGACGCCAATGTGAGAAAGAGTTTTCGCCTGACCTCGCAGATCGCCATGCTGGTGGCGGCCTACGACCGGCTACGCAAGGGGAAGCCCGTAGTCGAGCCAGATCCCTCGCTGAGTCACGCAGCAAATTTCCTGTGGATGCTGAATGGCGAAAAGCCTTCCGTGACGGCGACTAAAACCTTTGACCTGGCGCTCATCCTCCATGCCGACCACGAACTGAATGCTTCCACCTTCGCCGCCCGCGTGATCGCCGCCACACTCTCCGACATTCACTCCGCGATCACCGGCGCTATCGGCGCCCTGAAGGGTCCATTGCATGGCGGGGCCAACGAGGCAGTGATGCGCATGTTATTTGCCATCGATAAGGAGGGCTCCGACCCGGTCGATTATGTGGCTAAGCTGCTGGCGCAGAAGAAAAAGATTTCCGGCTTCGGCCATCGCGTTTACCACACCGAAGATCCGCGAGCCACCCACCTGCGCAAGATGTCAGAAGAGCTGGGCGAGTCCTCGGGAAATGCCAAGTGGTTCAAGATGTCGCGCGCGATCGAGAAGTACGTGCTTGCGGAAAAGAAACTGAATGCCAATGTCGACTTCTATTCCGCTTCGACATACACCATATTGGGCATCGACCTCGACCTGTTTACCCCGATTTTTGCGGTGAGCAGGATCTCCGGTTGGGCCGCGCACGTCATCGAACAATTGGATGACAATCGCCTGATCCGGCCGCGCGCCGATTATATTGGCCCCGAATACCCTGCCCCCTACATCCCCATAGAGAAACGCTAGAGCAGTTTCGCAATTGGTGTAGACCGAAGCGACAGGTCTTTTCGTGGTTTTCTCCCAAGGAAAACCACACCTCGAGATCTTTATCACGCCACAGTAATTGCGAAACTGCTTTAACCACTACGGCTTGCGGCTGGCCGGCGGGACGATCCGGTTCATGCGCAAATAGACGACCATCTGTCCGTAGTGATCGTTGGTGTGGGCCAACGCCGTCGTGGCTAAGCCTGCGCGCGTGATCTTTTGGTCACCGAACTGCTGAAATGCGTTTTCCGCGGTGATGGTTTCGATTGCCTGGTGGGCGAAGGTGTAGGAATCTTTTAGCGCCTTTACGATGTCGTCCTTCTTGGTCAGTTTGTCGATGGCGTCGGAATCGACTCCCTTGATTCCGAAATTGCCGAAGTAGTAATACTGCGAGCCCGCGATGTGGGTGACTTGCTGGGCAAATGTCCGCACCCCCTCAAAGGTTCCTTTGGTCGGCGCGAAATTGTACTTATCCTCCGGCATGGCTTCGGCGGCAGAGACGACTTCCTGTTCCTGGTTGCTGAAGAGCTTGGCATAGATCTGTGCCGGGGATGCCTGGGGTTCGGCAAGGCGAACGGGGGTTTTCGCTGGGGCCGACATGGATTGCGCCGACGATAAGGCTGGTGAGATGAGCAGAGTGGTTACCGTACATATAGCGAAAGCGGCGAGCTTGTTGGTCACGTTCAATCTCCCTTAAGTGCGTTTAGCAGAAGAAGCGTAACAGGTTTTCGGTGAGAGGCTGTGGGAACGGATGGTGAGGGCTCAATGCCCTGACAGGTTTTCGGGATTGAGCGTGGTGGGTACTTGCTGAGAGCAGTTGACGGCCTTCGGCCGGTCTTTTCGGCCCATGTACGCTTTGGCGAACATGGGGCACCCGTCCAGTTCCTGTACCGATGTTTGGCACGGGGAAGAGTCAGGACAGAGTCTGCCGAATGGCGGTTCCCGTAGAATAGGGGTAGGAGTTTTTGTGCGGCGAATCTACCTGGATGCGAATGCCACCACCCCTCTGCTGCCTGAGGTGCTGGAGGCTATGCGCCCCTTTTTGCTGGAGCAGTTTGGGAACGCATCGTCGATCCACCAGGAAGGCCAGCACGCACGTTGGGCAGTGGAGCAGGCGCGGGCAAGCGTGGCCCGATTCCTCGGCTGCCGCCCGTCGGAGATTGTCTTTACCAGCGGCGGGACAGAGAGTGACAACCTGGCGATTTTCGGTTCCGTAGCGCCAGGGGATCACGTCATCACCAGCACGGTGGAGCATCACGCGGTGCTGCATGCAGGCGAAAAGCTGCGGGAGCGTGGGGTGGAGGTGGATTTCCTGCCCGTCGATGGGCAGGGCGTGGTGGCTCCCGACGACGTTCGCCAGGCGTTGCGGTCCAACACCCGGTTGATCAGCGTGATGATGGCCAACAATGAAACCGGAGTTCTGCAGCCGGTGCAGGAGATTGGCCGGATTGCCTCCGAGGCGGGGGTCCGATTCCATGTGGATGCGGTGCAGGCGGGGGGCAAGCTGCCGCTGGAGATGGATGCAATCGGCTGCCATTTACTGACCATCTCGGGTCATAAAATGCACGCGCCGCAGGGAACGGGAGCACTGTTCGTACGGCGCGGGACACGGCTGGAACCGCTCTTTGCCGGCGGCGCCCACGAACGGCAGAGACGTGCCGGGACTGAAAATGTAGCCGGCATTGTTGGCTTGGGCAAGGCGGCGGAATGCGCGATGGAAGGGCTGCGGAGCGGAACGCCGGAGCGTATGGGCGCCATGCGGGATCGGCTGGAGTCAGGACTGTTGGAGCACACGACCGATCGAGGCGTAAACAGCGGTGCGGCTGCGCGGGTTCCCAATACCACTAACTTTTGGTTCGACCACCTGGAGGGTGAGGCGCTGGTGATCGCGCTGGACCTCAAGGGTCTGGCAGTATCGAGTGGTGCGGCGTGTTCCTCCGGCGCCAGCGAACCCTCCCACGTGCTCGAAGCGATGGGCCTCTCGCCCGAACGGGCGCGCAGCAGCCTGCGGATGAGCCTGCACCGGCAGACGACCGAGGAAGAGATCGATCGGGCGATCGAGTTAGTTGCATCGCAAGTGACCAGACTGCGGGAGGTTTCCGCAGTGAGTGTCCGGTAATTTTCATGAGCAACGAAGAGCAAAAGACGATAGCAGTGGCCATGTCCGGCGGGGTGGACTCGTCGGCGGTGGCGGCCATGCTCAAGGCGGAGGGACACGCGCTGGTCGGCCTGACCATGCAGCTGTGGAACCAGCGCCGGCTGGCAGGCCAGGACGGAATGGCGGAGCCAGTGCAGGGACGCTGCTGCTCGATCGACGACGTGTACGACGCGCGGCGGGTGGCGGAAATGCTGGCGATTCCCTACTACGTGGTAAACCACCAGGAGCGCTTTGAGCGCGATGTGATCCGCCCCTTCGTCGACGAATACCTCGCCGGGCGGACGCCCATTCCATGCAGCCTGTGCAACAACCACTTGAAGTTCGACCAACTGCTCCTGACCGCAAGGCAGATTGGGGCGGAACAGATTGCCACCGGCCACTATGCCCGCAATGAGTACGATCCCGAGCGGGCACGCTGGATCCTGAAGCGGCCCGCGGACGCCAGCAAGGACCAAACCTATTTTCTATTCGGCCTGACCCAGGAACAGCTGGCACGCACGCTTTTCCCCTTGGGGGGTTTCACCAAGCCGGAAGTGCGGGAGCTGGCGCGTGGGTACGGGCTGGCGCTCGCAAATAAGCCCGATTCCCAGGAGATCTGCTTTATTCCGGGGGGCGACTATAAGCGCTTCATCGACGCGTATTTGGAAGAGCAGGGCGAAGCGGTGCCGGACACCGCGGGAGAGCTGGTTTCGGTGGGTGGCGAGTCCCGAGGAACCCATGATGGGGTGCACAACTTTACTGTTGGGCAGCGAAAGGGGCTTGGCCTGGCTTCTCCCTCTCCGCTTTATGTGATCTCCATCGATCGCGACAGCAAGCGGGTAACGGTGGGCGCGGAACCGGAGTTGCTGCGCGATTCGCTGCGGGCGCAGAGGTTGAACTGGATCTCGGTTGCGGGATTGGATGGGGAGATGCGCGCGCAGGTAAAGATCCGCCACCGGCACGAACCGGCCTGGGCTACGCTGCGAAAGACTGGCGAGGATGAAGTCGAAGTGGCCTTCGATGAGGCGGTGCGCGCGGTAACGCCGGGGCAAGCGGCTGTTTTCTATTCCGGCGATGAGGTCATCGGGGGCGGCTGGATCGTTTAGCTCTTAAACGAAAAGATCGTCTTCGGATTCCCGGTGGTTGCTGAGATCCTTTTTGCGCAAAACGTCGACCCCGGCGCGAAGACCGTTGAGAATGCCACTCACCTGGCGGACGGGCACCGCCACTCCATGCTCGATTGCCTGGACGGCAGAAGTGAGCTGATCGAGTGTGCTCTTGACCATGCCGTCTACTCGCGTGGCTTGAGCTTGCGCCCGATCCGTTACGTCTCCCACCAGTCCGCCCACCTTATCCGTCTTAGCGCGCAGGGTGGTGCTGATAACGGTGAGGTTCTCGGTGATGGTTTTGAGTTTGGGTGTTACGTCCTGGATAAGTTCGCGCGAGGCAATGATTGCAGGCAGGGCGTGCAAACGAACGTCGTCGGCTAACCCCATAATCTTCTTACGGGCTTTTTGAGCGCCGATGAACATAGCAACCGTGAAGCCAGCCTGCATGAGAATGCTAACGGCGGCTATGGCAATGAAGACAACCAGTAAAGTCTGCGTGGGTTTATCCATTTGCTTTTATTGTTCAACCCTTCGCTACATCATTTCACTTCTACTTCGTTACAGCCAGTGCAGCGAGGTGCGTCTTTTCTCAAGGAAAAGACGCATCGGCATTCGTTCCTCTGTATACACCAGAAGTGAAATGCTTTAGCGTGCGCTCGAACCAGGGTCCGACCGAGTTGGTGGAGGGCAATTCATGCAGCCGCCCAGCTGGGCTACCTGGAAACTGCCCCTCATCCGCGGTCAATCGCAAATGCTCTAGATTTGCCCGTCAACAGCGGCAGTTGTCGTCGTATATGCGTTTTTTCCCGCGTCCACTGCTGCCGAAACCTTTTCGGCATGCTTGGCCACGACCTTACGCCCTTGTTCGACGTAGGACTGCACCTGGGAACGGCCACGCTCCACGGCTTGCTTGCCTTTCACTACATATTCGCCGAACTGATCCTTGCCGGCATCAACATAGGTGTTGACTTGGGCGGCGGCATCCCTCGACTTTTGTTTCAGGTATTCCGCGCGCTCACGGGCGTTCTCGGCCAGACTCTCCCGAGTCTCTGTCCCTGCCTGAGGAGCGTAAAGCACACCGATTGCCGCACCAATTCCTAGTCCGACCAGGAACCAACCAAAACCGCTGCCGCTTCCGCCTTGCTCTTCGTCTGTCATGGTTTTCCCCTTAGCTTGCTGTACTCAATCTCAATATACTGCGTCTGCCTGCTTTGCCGGGTTTAGCACCCGGATACCAGTAGAAGATACTTTTCCGAGCCGCAGGCTACTCGTTAACAATGATGGGATGCATAATACTCCCCTGGCGCCGCCAAGGGGGGCCTGACAAAGAGTAGCCACCTGGCCGCGGCGGGCAAATTTAGACCCTGCGCGCGAGCCTGTCGCAGGTTTACTGCGTCAAAAGGTAAAGCAGTTTGGTACCTGTTGAGCAACCGCCCAGCCAGGCACGTGAGGGCAAGCATTCAATCGCTGAACAACGGATGATTGCCGAAAACCGAGGATTTCCCATGAAGACAACTTTTCTGATTCGACGCAGTATTCCGCTGGCCGTTTTAACCGGTTTCCTGGTCCTGGGGGCGGGCTGCAAGAACCCGTTCGTTCCCGAGCAGCCTGCACCGGCCGCACAGCAGGCAACTCCCGCTCCCGCCCCCGCTGCGGCTGCCCCAGCTCCCCCTGCCCCGCGAAGCGATCAGCAGATTGGCAGCGATATTCAGGCCAAGATCGGCGCCGAGTCCGCGTTGAATGGTCAGAGCATCCAGGTGAGCGTGGCCAATGGAGTGGCTACACTGGACGGCAAAGTAGACAACGACGCTTCTCGTGCCCTGGCGTCTGCCGATAGTGCTTCGATCGACGGCGTGCGGACGGTGGTTAACAACCTGGTCGTGGCGCCGGTCAAGGCGGCGAAACCGGCACCAGCGCCGAAGCGGCACAGGGAAGTGGCCGAGGCGGCGCCCCCGCCTCCTCCTCCGCCACCACCTCCTGCAGCCCAGGAGCCGGTGCAGGTGGTAGCTCCGCCGCCACCACCACCTCCCCCTCCGCCGGTGGCCAGGACAGTGACTCTTCCGGCCGGGACGGTGATTCCTATTCGCATGACGGACACGCTGGATAGTGGGAAGACTCAACCCAACACGGTTTTCCATGGGTCATTGGCAGGCGACCTGATCTCTGACGGCATGGTCGTCGCACGCTCGGGCGCACCGGTGACCGGACGGGTGATTGTAGCCAAGGACGCAACCCACTTCTCCGGCAGTTCTGAACTATCCATCGAACTGACGCGCATCGATACGGTGGACCACCCGGTAGATGTGGTGACTGACGCATACGACAAGCAGGGCGCAGGCCGGGGAAAGAACACGGCGATCAAGACCGGAGGTGGCGCCGCAGTGGGAGCCATTCTCGGAGGCATATTGGGAGGCGGCAAAGGCGCAGCCATTGGAGCCGCCAGCGGCGGCGGTTTGGGGGCAGGCGTCAATGGGGTTACCAAAGGACAGCAGGTGCAAATTCCCACGGAAACCCTGGTCAGCTTTCATCTGCAAACGCCGATTAGTGTGACCACTTCGAGACAGGTGGGAGGGTCGCAAGGCGGGGACGGTTTGCAACAACGACAGTAACGTACAGATCGTAATCGGGTGCAGGTGGAGTGGGACAGCAGGTCCCTCCACTGCGCTACGCTCCGGTCGGGATGACAATTCGGTTTAGTAGGCGAAATTTTTGCCTGCAAATAGAGTTGTCATCCCGACCGGAGCGTACCCGGATTTCCTGCCACGCAGCACTGGACAACGCCGCGCGTGCGCCTTTCTGTAGAGAAAGGCACATGAAGGTCGCCAAAGCCACCAACCTCCACAGGAAATCCGGGGGATCGCAGTGGAGGGACCTGCTGTTCTCTGGCTCTAGCTCCAGACTCCGTATTCCACCAGGTGGCGAGAGATGTCGCGCGAACGGGCGTAGACATCCTCGGGGATACGCCGCGCTAAACGGCGGCAGATAGCCAGCTGCACCTTCAACGTGTCGCCTTCCGCGACCGCGGCGACGATGCGACGGGAAGCCAGTTCTACAATGTCCATCGCCTTGGCCGCATAAAGCTTGACCATTGCCGTAGCGGTGCCGGCGAGGGGCAAATTGCGAGCCATCAGCTTGCGGGCACGCAGCAACGCGGACTCAAGCGCGTAGACCTGAATGATGATGTCCGCCAGGTCAGCCATTACTTCCTGCTGATCGCCAAGGGCGTTCATGTATTTCTGAGAAGCCGCACCGGCGGTGAAGAGAGCGAGCTTTTTAGCGCCGGCCAGCATCTGCGCCTCAGCATATAAGGGGTCGCCGGAGTGGTCAGCGTCATCCTCAAAGGAGGGCGGCTCCAGGACCTCATCCATCAGCTTCTTGATAGCAGCCAGCAGCGGGAGCTGGCCGGCCATCGCACGCTTCATCAGCCAGCCGGTGATGATGAGCCGGTTGATCTCATTGGTGCCTTCAAAGATGCGATTGATGCGGGAATCGCGATAGGCCCGCTCGACCGGATACTCTTCGACATAACCGTAACCGCCATAGATCTGGACAGCGTGGTCGACGACGACGTCGAGCATCTCCGAGCCCCAGACCTTCAGGATGGAGCACTCGACGGCGTACTCTTCGATGCGCTTCTGAATATCCCGCGCGTTTTCTTGAGCGTCCCCTTCGAGGGCAGACAGCGCGTCGTCAATCATGCCGACCGTGCGGTAGGCCATGCTTTCGACTGCGAAGAGCTGGGCGGCGGAATCAGCCAGCTTTTGCTGGATGAGTCCGAAGTTGGCGATGGGCTTGCCGAAGGCCTGGCGCTGCTTGGCATACCCGATGGCGTGGCCCAGCACTGTACGGGCGGCGCCCACGCAGGCAGCGCCCAGCTTGAAGCGGCCAATGTTGAGAATGTTGAAAGCGATGTGGTGTCCCTTGCCCACTTCGCCGAGAAGGTTCTCGACCGGCACCTTGCAGTCGGAAAGTACCAGCGGACAGGTTGAGGAACCGCGGATGCCCAGTTTGTGCTCTTCCGCTCCAATGGAGAGGCCCGGGGTTCCCTTCTCAATCAGGAACGCGGTGAACTTTTCGCCATCGACCTTTACGAAGACGGTAAACAGGTCGGCAAAGCCACCGTTACTGATCCACATCTTCTCGCCGTTCAAAAGGTAGTGGGTGCCGTCAGCCGAGAGCGTGGCGCGGGCGCGGATGTTCATTGCGTCTGAACCGGAGGTGGCTTCGGAGAGCGCATAAGCGCCAATGCAATCTCCGGTGGCCAACTTTGGCAGGAACTTCTGCTTCTGCGCGTCGGTGCCGTACCAGACGATCGGAAGGGTACCGATGCCGACGTGCGCGCTGAAGGCAACAGAGAAGCTGCCCAGCTGGGAGAGATGGTCGGCGACAATGGCGGAGGTCACCTTATCCATGGCGAGGCCGCCGTAGGCCTCAGGGATGTCGACCGCCATCAGACCGAGGTCACCGGCTTTTTTCAGTAGAGCCCGGGTAACGTCGAAGTGCTTGGCCTCAATCTGCTCTGCCGCGGGAAGAACCTCGTTGCGAACGAAGTCAGAGGCGGTGCGCGCGATCTGGCGCTGTTCTTCGGTGAAGTCTTCCGGGGTCATGATGTCGTCCGGTGCGGATTCCCCAATCAGGAAGTTGCCGCCGGGAACCGTGCGATGCAGTATCTCCGTTGCTGTGGCCATTGTTTCCCCCTGGTGTCTAGTGGATGGATTCGAAAATGCCCGCGGCGCCCATGCCTCCACCAACACACATGGTCACCAGTCCGTACCGTAACTTGCGGCTTTGCATGGCGTGCAAGAGCGTGGCCGTCAGCTTAGCGCCGGTGCAACCGAGCGGATGGCCGAGAGCAATGGCCCCGCCGCTCACGTTCACTTTGGCCGGGTCCAAATGCAGTTGCTGTATCACCGCCAGCGATTGCGCGGCAAAGGCTTCGTTCAGTTCGATGAGGTCGATTTGGTCGAGGGTTAGCCCGGCCAGCTTCAGCGCTTTGGGAACGGCGTAGACCGGGCCCACGCCCATCTCTTCGGGCAAGCAGCCGGCGGTCGCGAAGGAGACAAAGCGAGCCAGGGGCCTGATCCCCAAGGCGGCGGCGCGCTCCGCAGACATGACCACGGCGGCCGCGGCCCCATCCGAGGTTTGCGATGAGTTCCCCGCTGTGACCGTTCCATGGGCATGAAATGCCGGCTTAAGACCTGCCAGAGCCTGGAGCGAAGTTTCTGCGCGCGGACCTTCGTCGGTGGTAAACGGCTTGGTTGCTAATTTGACTTTGCCCGCGCCGTTGGTGGAATACGTCACGGTCACCGGCACGATTTCGGCGTCGAAGCGGCCGGCTTCGATGGCAGCCAGCGCCTTCTGATGGCTGGCCAGGGCAAAGGCATCGGCCTGCTCGCGGGTGATTCCGTAGTGCTGCGCCACGCGCTCGGCAGTGAGGCCCATGGAGAGGTAGGAATCGGCATAGTGGTCGATGAGCCAGGGATTGGCGCTGACCTTGTTTCCTCCCATGGGGACCATGCTCATGGATTCGGTGCCGCCGGCGACCATGACTTCGGCGCCGCCGCCGCGAATCCGTTCGGCAGCCATCGCGATTGATTGCAGGCCGGAGGCGCAGAAGCGGTTGACGGTCATCGCCGAGGAGCTGACCGGTAGACCGGCGCGCAGAGCGGCGATGCGAGCGACATTCATTCCCTGCTCCGCCTCGGGCATGGCACAGCCGAGAATCACGTCTTCGATCTCGTTGCGGTCAAGCTGGGGCACGCGAGCGAGTGCGCCTTCGATCGCGGTCGCGGCGAGATCGTCGGGGCGCGTCGTTGCCAGCGCACCTCGACCGGACTTGCCGACGGCGGTTCGGATACTGCTAACGATGACGGCGTCTCTCATATTTGTTTCCCTTCCCGGGTCCCTCAGATGAAACCCAGGACTACGTCCTGGGCTATTCTCAGCCGTCCCTACGGGACTGATCCGTGGATTGGCAGGTTCTCACGCAGACTCTAGATTCCCTCGTTTTGCGATCGTCTATGTACGGGCCAAGCTCGAACCCTACCAAAAAACAGACCCAGGGGCTAAAGCCCTCTTCATCCCGATCCTTACGGCCCGACTAAAGTCGTGCCCTGATACAAAGCATCAGCGCGGTGACTACTACAAAACTCGCGCATGATCGATTGCCCCTCTCTGAAATTTAGAAACACTGCTCTTAGTTCCTGAGTGGTTTGCCGGTCTTTAGGGTGAACGCAATGCGCTCCTGGGTTTTGCGTTCTCCGCAGAGCGACAGGAATGCCTGGCGCTCGAGATCGAGGAAGTACTGCTCCCCTACGACAGTGCCGGCGGGTATGGCGCCTCCGCATAGAATGTTTGCGACATGGTTGGCCACTTTCTGATCGTGGTCGCTGATGTAATCGGCCTGACGCATCAGATGGACACCGAGTTTCAGCGTCGCCAGGGCGCTCTCGCCGGCTGCAGGGACTTCGCGCGGCGCTGGAGGCCCATAGCCTGCGCCGGCGAGGGTCATCGCGGCCTGCCGCGCGTCGTGCAGTACCCGATCGCGATGAGCGGTGATGCGATCGGAGGCGCTCAGATAGCCGAGCAGACGCGCATCAGCGGCCGAGGTCGAGACCTTGGCTAACCCTATCAATTCAAAGTTGCGCTTGAGGGCATCGAAATACTCGGTGGAACCGGCCAGGCGAGCCGTCGCATCGCGGCCGGCAGCTGAAAGAATGCCAGCGGCAGAATCGACCGCGCGCAGGACCATCTCCTTGGTACCACCGCCACCGGGGACGACGCCAACACCGGTCTCAACCAGTCCCATGTACAGCTCGGCATGGGGTTGGCGGCTGGCGGCGTGCAGCGCAATCTCCGCTCCCCCTCCCAGGCAGAGGCCAAACGGCGCCACTACCACCGGCCGGGGACAGAACCGGATGGCCGCCGTCATGCGCTGAAAGGCACGCACAGCAAAGTCGAGATCCTCCCACTCCCCTTCTTGAATAAAGAGCAGCACCTGGAGCAGGTTTGCGCCGACAGAGAAATTGGCGCCGTCGCCGGTGATGACAAAGCCCTGGAAGTCGCGGACCGCATCGCTGCCGGGGTTCAGGGTCTGGGTTACGAGGCGGGTGATGTCTTCGCCAACCGCATCCTTCTTCGAGTGCAACTGAATGGCGGCGATGCCGTCACCCAGATCCACCAGCGATGCTCCAGAATTACCTTTGACGATGCCGTGGGATTTGCGAAAGTCAGCTACGGTAGAAATCCCGGGCGGCTGGAGGATAGGAACATACTCCCCGCGCTTGGGATCGAAGACCTGCTTGCCGGCGGGTTCTTCCCGGTACCAGGTGGAGGCTCCGGATCGCAAGAGCGTTTCTGCGTTGGGAATGGCGGCCTCGCCTGCCTGGCGCATGCGCTCCACGGTAGCGGCCACGCCCACCGCATCCCACATCTCGAAGGGACCTAGTTCCCAATTGAAGCCGGTGCGCATCGCGCGATCGATACTGGCCGGTTCCGCGGCAATCTCGGGCAGACAGTTGGCGGCGTAGGCAAAGAGGCTACTGAGCAATTGCCATTGAAAGGCGGCGGCCTTGTCTTTGCGGGTATCGGCGGCCATGAGCATGCGCAGCCGCTCGGGAAGCGATTCGGCGTTCTTAGCCAGTTCCAGCGAGGGAAATTTGGGCCGGGTCGCGGGACGGTAGGCTACGGTTTGCCAATCCAGCGCGAGCCGGAGCTCATTGCCTTCCGCGTCCTTTTCCTTCTTATAGAAGCCCTGGCCGGTTTTGTCTCCCAGCCAGCGACGCTCCAGCATCGTTTCCACGAATGACGGCAGCTGAAGAGCTTCGCCGGCGCGGGCCTGGGAAAAGTTCGCTACCACATGGGCGAGGATATCCAGGCCCACCATATCCGACAGGCGGAAGATACCCGTGCGGGGCCAACCGATGGCGCTGCCGGTGAGCACGTCCACCTCTTCGACGGTGAGCCCTTGCTGCTGCATCAGCTCGATGGCCTGGACCATGATGTAGACGCCGATGCGATTGGCGATGAAGTTAGGAGTATCGCGGGCATAGACTACCGTCTTGCCCAGGCGGCGGTCGGCAAAGTCGGCGATCGACGCAACGGCCGCCGGATCCGTGTCGGGCGTGGAGATAACCTCGAGCAACCGCATATAGCGCGGCGGATTGAAGAAGTGGGTACCGAACCAGGAGCGGCGGAGCTCAACCGGCAGCGACGTGGCGATGCTGGCTATGGGCAGACCGCTGGTGTTGGTGGTGAGGATGACGCCAGGCTTGAGAAAGGGTGTGATTTTGGCGAGAATCTCCTGCTTGATGGCCAGGTTCTCGGTGACCGCCTCGATCACCCAATCGCATTTGGATAGCCATGCGAGGTCGTGGTCGAAGGTACCGGTTTGGATCAGCCGCATACTGGCTGGGTCGTAGAAAGCAGCAGGCTTGGCGCGGCTGAGGCTTTGTACGGCTGCTTCGGCGATGACTGCCGGGCCCTTGGCCGGGTCTCCGGCCAGGTCGAGCAGCACCACCGGGATTCCTGCGTTGGCCAGATGTGCCGCAATGCGGACCCCCATGGTACCCGCGCCCAGTACCGCGGCTTGATGGATCATGGCGGGGCGCGGACGCGCAGGGGTGGGTTCGGCCGAAGGCAAGGAGGCGCGTTCCATGGGGGAGGCAGGCGCGGAGCTCATGGTTCTGGTTCCTCCTCGTTTAGCAGTTTCGCAATTACTGTGGCCTGTCGCTTCGGCCTAGACCAATTGCGAAACTGCTTTAACGGTACGCTTTTCGATACCATCGCGAAAAACTGTAAGCGTGAATATGGAGTAAAAAACCCGGAACGTCGATCACCCAGTATCGACATTGCAAATGTTTGGGGGTGATGGCTGCGGTCATGCCGGTCACGCTTTGGCTATATCCTTGGCAAGGGCAAGGAGAAGCGAAGTACTTCAACTTAAGCCTTAAGTATTGGACGCAAATGCAAGCATTTAAGGAGAGTGACCGATGCAATTTGCCATCGTGATCATGGCTGCGGGAAAAGGCACACGGCTCAAGACCAAGCGTCCAAAGGTTCTGCACGAGGTGGGCGGCAAGACCCTGGTGCGGCATGTGGTCGATGCGGCGAGGCAGATTGTGCCGCCGGAAGATATCTACGTGATCGTGGGCCATGAGGCCGAACTGGTAAAGGATTCTCTCAGGGGCCTGGGGGTGCAGTTCATCGAGCAGAAAGAGCAACGGGGCACGGGCCACGCCATCCAGGAGGCACGCCCGGCGGTTGAAGGGTATGCCGACGTGATCGTGCTCTCCGGCGATGTGCCGCTCATCCGAGCAGAAACGATCAGGAACATACGCGATTTCCACCTCGAGCGAAGGGCCGCCATGACGGTGCTGACAGCCGCGCCAGCGGACCTGCACGGTTACGGGCGAGTGATTCGCAAGTCGAGCAATTCCGATGAGATACAGGAAATCGTTGAAGCAAAGGCTTTAACTCCCCAGTTTGCCCAGGCGCGAGAAATCAACTCTGGAATCTACGCCTTTACCTGCCAGCCGCTGTTCGCACACATCGGCGGCCTGGGAACGCAGAACGCTCACGGCGAGCTTTATTTGACCGACATGGCTGCGATTCTCAGGGCAGCCGGAGAACGAGTACTGGCGCTGGAGGCAGAGAATGCAGATGAGGTGCTGGGCGCCAATACGATCGCGGAGATGATGACCATCGATGACAAGCTCCGGCTCACTATCGCTCGCAAGCTCATGGCCGAGGGAGTAACCATCTTCCGGCCGGAAACTTCGGTAATCGACGCCAGCGTGGTGGTGGGAGCAGACACCGTGATTGAGCCCTTCGTGCAGTTGCTGGGCGAGACCAAGGTGGGCAAGGAGTGCCGTATACGCTCCTATTCTGTGTTGGAGCACGCCACGCTGGGCAATCGGGTGCTCGTACGCCAGGGCTGCATCATCAGCCAATCACGGGTGGACGACGGCGCCTTAATCGGCCCCTATGCGCATATTCGCCCGGAGAGTGAGATTGGCGAAGGGGCGCACGTGGGCAACTTTGTCGAGACCAAGAAGATTCGTTTGGGCAAAGGGTCTAAAGCCAATCATTTGAGCTATTTGGGGGACGCGGAAATCGGGGCGGGGGTAAATGTGGGAGCGGGGGTTATCACCTGCAACTACGACGGAGTGAATAAGCTGAAGACAATCATCGGCGACCGCGTGTTTGTAGGCAGCGATTCCACCCTGGTAGCGCCGGTGACCCTGGGGAATGGCTCCTACGTCGCGGCGGGATCCTGCATTACGGAGGACGTGCCAGAAGATGCGCTGGCGCTGGGGCGGGCGAGACAAACCATTAAGGAAGGGTGGAGCGCTGCGCGGCGGACCAAGAAGTAAGGAGGTATGTCCGGTCAGGCAGCCTCGGTGCGGGCCTGCTCGGCGAGCACCTTGCAAAGGCGAATGCGGGCGGAAAAACAAGCGCGCTGCACCTGCGCCTCGGGAATATCAAGCAGGCGGGCGATGGCCGCCGGCGCATAGCCTTCCACGTCGCGCAGCAGGAACAACAGGCGCTCATTGGCAGGCAGGCTGCGCACCGCAACTTCAAGATCGGGACGGCGCACATTGCGATGACTCAGGCCGGCCCCGGGAGTAATCACCGCGGCGGGCTCTTCCTTTTTCAGTGGAAATCGCTGGCTCAGCTCGTTGACCAGTGCCGTATCCACAGCGAAGCCATCGGGTTGCTCGTTTTGCTGAAAGGCACGGACAAATGTAGTAGCGAGAATCTCTTCCGCTTCTATCTCGTTGCCGGTCATGTAAAACGCGAGCGAAAAGGTACGATGACGGTGGCTTTCATAGACATCCCGCTGCTGCTGCTCACAGGATTGCTTGGCGGCCTGAGAGACGACCAAGTTTGATTCAGCGGAGAATTCGCGCTCAAAGTTGAACAAGGCTACCCCGGCAAAGGCGCTTCAGCCCGAAAGAGCATTGAATGACGCTAAATCAAAGTATAGCAGTTGACCGTCCGGCAACGGTTGCAAGAGCATTTCACTTCCACTGGGCTGGAGCATTTGCGCAATTACTGTGGCCGGATAAAGATCGCGCGAACTGTGTTCTGGCTGGGTGAAACCACGAAAGGGCCTATCGCTTTGTCTAAATAAATTGCGAAACGTGCTAGTCGCTTTGTATAGACCACAAGCGAGATGTGAGGCCAAGATTTCACACCATAGGTTCCGGTTGAAGATAGACTTGAGGGTAGAGCTTTTTTCTCTTTATTCTGCTCGATGGTCACGCTCCTCGCGAGAGACCGCCAAGCGGAACAAATCTCGCCCTACCACCGTAGCTGTGGACACGCTACGCGCCGCAAGCAATCGTTGGGAATCTGGTTTCCAGGTGCTCATACAGGTAGTATCAGTACGGTAAGAAGGAGTCTTCGGGGAAACCCGGGTGTCCAGCAAGTATGGAGACAGTACGCATCCCAGCACGGGTCCTGGTGGTCGATGAGCACACACATTGTCGAACCGAAATCGACGGCATGCTTGAAAAGGCGGAATACTCCACCGTGCTTTCAAGTGATCGGCAAGAGGCCATAGCCCACATCGAGCAAGATCCTCCGTATGACCTGGTTCTGTCTGACCTGACGGCGGCCGGGATCCACGGGATGGACCTGCTGGAGCGAATGCGCGCGGTGCAACCCGAGACCCCCCTGGTACTGGTGACTCCGGGGCGCGATGAGGGGGCGGCCATTGCCGCGGTGCGCCATGGGGCCTATGACTATCTGCTAAAGCCCTTCGAAAAGGATCAGCTGCTGGCCACGGTAAAGCGGGCAGTCGACTACCGGCGCCTGGTGCAGCAGAACGCGGTGTACCGGCAGGACCTGGAGCAACTGGTAAGCGCCCGGACGGGGATGCTGCACCAGGCGATCGCTGACCTGGAGCGTTCCTACGACATAACGCTGGAGGCGCTGGGCGACGCGCTGGACCTGAAGGATGCGGAGACAGAGGGCCACTCGAAACGGGTGACTGCTTATACCATTGCGCTTGCCCGGGGAGCGGGAATCCCCTCGCAGCAGATACCCGTGGTGGCGCGCGGAGCCTTCCTGCACGATATCGGGAAGATGGCCATTCCTGACGCGATTCTGCTCAAACCCAGCAAGTTGCAGATGGATGAGCAAAAGGTGATGCGGGAACATTGCGCGCGGGGCTACCAGATGTTGCGCAAGATTCCCTTTCTGCAGGAGGCGGCGGAAATTGTCTACAGCCACCAGGAACACTACGACGGCAGCGGTTATCCACGCAAACTGAAAGGCGAGCAGATCCCGCTAGGGGCTAGAATCTTCGCGGTGGCCGACACGCTGGACGCGATCACCTCGGACAGGCCGTACCGGAAGGCAGCCACGTTCGGAGCAGCGCGGCTGGAGATCAAGCGCTGTGCCGGAACGCAGTTCGATCCCAAAGTGGTGGAGGTGTATCTTAGCCTGCCCGACCAGTTGTGGGAGGATCTGCGAGCAGAGATTACCCAGCAAGCGAAGAAATTCTCACCCCTGCAGCTGGAGCCCAAAGACCGGGCAAAGCCGCGAAGTCTGTTCCCTTAAACCATAGGGAGGCCTGCCGATGAGTATTTTGACCCCGGAGATGGTGCAGGAAGGTTTGCGATCGCTTCCCGAATGGAAGCTCGAGGGCAAGGAGATCGTCCGCCACTACCAATTCCCCGATTTTGTTGCGGCCATGATCTTCGTCAACCAGGTGGCAGAAAAGGCAGAGACGGCCGGGCATCATCCGGACATTGATATCCGCTACAACAAGGTGAGGCTGGCGCTGGTATCCCATGACCAGGGCGGTCTTACCCAGCGCGATATGAAGATGGCGCGGACTCTGAATTCGCTGTCCTAGTGATTGCCTTCTTACTCATCGCTGGGCGGGGTTTGCTGACGCATCTTCGCCAGGGTTCTACGGTTCCAGATCGCGACGGCAATTCCGCCGAACGCTGCCGAAGTGGCAATCAAGAGGCCGGAACGCCAGGGATTCCTGCGCTCGGGTACCGAGAGGCTCTCGTCTGGCGCCTCCGCAGGGGTGGTGGAGACCAGATCTAAGCGAAATTTGCGTAGCGGCATGGATGACCTGACAAGAAAATGAAGGAAAAGAGTGCGCGGAGAAACTTATTTTCCGCAACTGCGTCTATGTGTGGGAAGGGTGCGGTTGAGCCCGAAAGATACAGTAATCGGGATTTAAAATTTAAAGAAATATGTTTTTTAACGAAATTCGGCATTTGCAACTAGAAGTTCACTACATGCATCTGCTAATATGAGTTCAGTCGCGGTTGAAGCTTTAGCTCTCGCGGCGCGGTTTTAAGTACAAGTTGCGTCACTGGCCTCCCGGCACGGACAATTTACCGTTCGTGCCGCCTTTTTTTTGTTCTTCGGTCTATTTCTGCCGTAAACCCTCACTTTCATCTCTTGCAATCCTGTCGCCGAACCTCCGGGCGTGGTGATCCCCTTTGGGTTCGCGTTACACTGCTCTTTAAAGGAGCGGGAATGCGACGAATTCTGGTATGCCTGGCGGTCGGGATGTTGACGGTGGGAGCGTATGCGCAGTGGATCACCAACGCAGATGTCCCTGCTTACCATCCGGTGGCGCCCGCGCACGGAGCGAAGCTACCCGCGCTTCTCTCCGGCAAGCAACTCGAGGGGCCTCTGTTCCAGTACCCCTGGCAAAAGAAGGTATATGAGGATGCGGCCAAGGTCCCAAACGTGCTTTACCAGCTTCCCTGCTATTGCCGCTGTGATCGGGCGCTGGGCCACGCCAGCCTGCACAGTTGCTTTGAGGGCCTGCATGGAGCGGAATGCTCGACCTGCGCACAGGAAGGGTTTTACGCCTACCAGATGTCTCTGAAAGGCAAGACGGTGAAGGAGATCCGCGATGGCGTTATGCGCAAGGAATTCCAGAGCATTGATCTGAATTCGATTGGCATGTAGGGGAGGTATACTCAGGACAGGGCAGCGGTTACGCGCTGCTTTATTCAGGGAAGAGGGGGCGTCACGGTTTCGACGGGATCGATTAGGTTGAGAGGCATGCCGGGGTGTGAGCACCCGTAATCGCTTGCAAAAACAATAATTGCTAACAACAACCTAGCACTTGCTGCTTAATTAAATAAGTAGCCGTTCTTCGTGGCTTCGCCTGTGGGCTGCGAAAGAACGTCGCACAGCGGGCTGGTTCCTGGGACGCGGTCCGAGCCGCAGGAACGAGATCATCGGACTAGGGTTACGCGCATCTTGTCGGTTCTGAGCGCGTCGCGCGAAATCTCCGGAACTCGACTAAGCATGGAGTCTCTCTGCTGACATGGATTTCGGACGCGGGTTCGACTCCCGCCGCCTCCACCATATCTAACCTCGGCCGAATTGGAGCTTGAGGTCCTTCGCTTCGCTCAGGATTTCGCCTGCGGGCTCAGACGCCCGCAAAACGGCTCAAGTTCGACTCCCGCCGCCTCCACCATATCTAACCTCGGCCGAATTGGCGCTTGAGGTCCTTCGCTTTGCTCAGGATTTCGCCTGCGGGCTCGAACGCCCGCAAAACTCGCGATCGCGTGCTCGATTTCGAGTTGCGGCGAAGTTTGTTCCCATACCTTCCCGGCAGACTAGCGTTGGTTGAATTGAACTGCGAGGATAGGAGTCAGTTCGATAAGAGAACCCAGTAGGAACCAGGTTCTGTTAGAAGACTGACTCGGCTTAGAACCAGTTTGCTACAGCAGGGGCTCTAGAGGTCTTCATCGGACGAGCTGTGACGTCCATTGCCTAGACGTTACCAATAGTAGGTAGCGACCACATCCGGTTGGTTGGGCGAACCGTTGATCACCGTCGCGTGCAGAACTATCTGCATATTTTTCTTTTCCCACCCTTTAGGCGCCCCACGAAGGACAGAATTGATCGCCTGAGGGCTGGTCAGGAAATCCCCGGCCGCACGAGTACCCGCCTGACCAATTCCGGCGGCGGCGACCAATATTTCGCCGGTCTTGGAATTAAGAATTCTGGACACAATCGCATAGTCTTCGGTGAAGGCCGGATCGGGCTTCCAGTTCTTCGTCTTGTCGAAACGGTCTTGAATTTGATACTGGTACGCAAAAACGTAACGAAGGCTGTCCGTCATTTCGAGCGTCCAGGAATTATTAAAACCGCCAATGAGGATTGCCGGACGCTCGTGGAGATCACCCACTGAGATGTCCCCTCCAAAACGCATGTCGTATTCTTTCTTACGCGAGGAGAGAAACGAGGCGATCTTTGCCGTGGCGGCGACATCTCCGACGGTGACGTAGATGTCCTTTATGGGGACCAGATCATTGCCCGTTATGATGTCATTCGGTCCCACCGGAACGAGAAATTCCCGACCCATCATTTCCACTTTGTCAAGGTGATGTTGCTGGCGGTACTTCTCCAGAAAAGTTTGCGACAAAGAATAAACCGCGTTGCTGCCCACATAGACCAGACCACGATTAGGGTTTTTGAGAACCGGCGACCAGAAGCGTTCGAAGGCGGTTTGGCGCGTCTCTTGCAACACCCCGTAGAGCATGGAAATCACAAGTGCGGCCAGGATCGTCAACACGGCCAGTCGATGCTTCTTGATCCACACTCGGGTCCGTGCCCAGACGGTTTTCGTGGATTCAGCAGGAGCCGCCGTAACCAACGGCGGGTTCACCACATGACTCTCGGCGGACACAGCTGCAACCAGCGCCGGAGAGGGGTGATCGGGCAGGTGTTCTCTCTTGCTACGGCCGGTGAACTCAAAGCAGGCTTTATAGGAACCCGAAGGGATCGCAATCTTGATGTGACGCGCGGCTTCGTCCGCCGCTTCGTAATACAGCGCGATCCGCTTTCTCACGTCGGCAGCGCGTATGCGAACGACTGGGTCCGCAGCCTGGTCATAGTCGGGGCGTCTGCCAAAGACTTCCACACCGATGATGCGTTCTCGAAGTGATTCTTCTTCGCCGTTCAGGCTGTGTAGAACGATGTAGCGGAGCATGTCCTGACACTGGCGACTGGTGCGGAATGGAACGCTTCCAACCATATCGTCAAGGGCTTTGTGAATGCGCTGCTTGTCCCCCTCAGTTAAATCACCGGGGTGCATCAAGAGCCCAGCTTTACTGTCATTCTGCATGATGATCTTGGTTGTGGTTCTGGTCCGGGGCCATCCAACAGGTATTGTACCCCTCCATTACATCGTTGAAATTAAATGTCTTGCCGTGCTTCCCATGCAGGCTACTGTAACCAGCCTTGCCAAACCTAAGGGCGCAGGACTCTCGTACGTTCCGTTGGACGATTGCAGATATTAAGGGAACGTACGGCTCTTGCAAACCACTTCTGGAGGCGTTGGATGCTGCGAACAAAGTTGCTATGGGCAAGATTCTTGAGGGGGGCGCTGCTGGCCGCGGCGTTTCTCTGTGGCGCTAATCACGCGATTCTCGGTCAGACTCAGGCGTCGAGCGCTTCATTTTCCGGGACCATCGCGGATCCCGCCGGCGCGCGTATCCCGAATGCGAAGGTTACCTTGGCTAGCCCGGACAAGGGCATCTCGCGCGTCTTCACAACCGATGGCGGCGGCAACTTCTCGTTTCGCATCGTGCCGCCAGGTAGCTATGATTTAACCGTGGAAGCGGGGGGGTTCAAGACCTATCACCAGCAAGGCTTTTCGCTTGAAGTTGGTCAGGATGCCACGCAGAACATTGTGCTCGAAGTGGGTACCGCCCAAGAGCAAGTCACGGTATCGGGGGAAGCCCCGATCCTTAACACCGATAACGCGAACGTGGCGGCCGAGATCAGCGGAAAGCAAGTCGTCGAGTTGCCGCTCAATCTCCGTAACGTTTTTGGCCTGGTCACATTGAACTCTTCTGTCAACAACGGTACGCAGGGCCAGGTTTTGAATGGCGGCGGGGAGCAAGGCACAGCAGATCAGGATATATCATTCTTCAATTTTGGCGGAGGGTTCTTCGGTTCAAGCGCCTTCCTGCTGGACGGCGCCTGGGATACGGCAGATGGCTGGGGCGGTGTGGTCTACGTGCCCTCGGTCGATGCGGTGCAGGAATTCAAGATCCAGACCAATTCATTCACGGCCCAATATGGTTGGAGCACAGGCAACGTAATCAATGTTGTCACCAAGACCGGTACCCGCTCCCTGCATGGAGACGCATACGAGTTTTTCCGCAATGACGCGCTGGATGCCAATGGCTACTTCAACAACTATAGTGGTCTGCCCAGAGCCGCTCTGCACAGAAACCAATTCGGAGGCAGCCTGGGTGGGCCGGTATATCTGCCTCACGTCTATCGGCAAAGGGACAAGACGTTCTTTTTCGTGCTGTATGAGGGTTTGCGGCAAAGCAATCCGGCAACGGCGCTGGACACAGTGCCTACAGCCGCCTTTCGCACCGGCGATCTCTCCGCCTTGCTGGGCCCCCAGATTGGGACCGACGCCCTGGGGCGTCCCATCCTGACCGGCCAGATCTACAATCCCTTCAGCACCAGGCAGATCGGTACGAGCGCCTCGGGAACCCCTATTTACATCCGCGATCCGATTCCCGGAAACAATCTTTCGGGGCTGATCGATCCCGTCGCCAAGAATATGGCTACGTATTGGCCTAACCCAACCAACAGCTTGCTGGCAAACAACTACGCAGCCTCGGCCTCGGCGCCGACAAACTCGAACGAGTTCACGGTTCGTATCGATCACAATCTGACCGAGGCAGCCCGGCTCTACGGACGATTCTCTATCAAACACGAAGAGAAGCAGGTTTCGGCTCCGTTGTACGGCGCGAACAACCCGGCGGGGCCGGGTCAGGTGAATCCCGATAATCGATATGACGTCGCTCTCGGCTATAGCCAAGTCTTGTCACCGACGCTGACCGGCAGCGCGAATTTTGGATTTGCGCGCTGGGTTGAGGGAAATGACGTGCAAAGCGCCGGGTTCCAACCCAGCTCGCTGGGATTGCCGGCCGCCATCGATCCCAACTCCGCCCAGTTCCCCGTGGTCGGCGTCACGGGCGAGTCTGGATTGGGCCCACAAAGCGGGGCAGGACAAGGAGTGTTCCCCAACAACGTTGGCAGCTTCTCGGTGGATCTTACCAAGACGCACGGAAACCACACCTTTTCCGTCGGCTACATGGGCGTTCTGTCGCAGGAACTGGGCGGACGAATTGCCCCCACAATCTTCAATTTCGATACCGGCTTCACTTCCGGTCCTGACCCCAACAACCCGTCCATGTCCACTGGATTCGGGTTCGGGTCTTTCCTTCTGGGAACGTCCGCCGCCAGCGGCGCGGCGGGGACGAGCAGCACGGGAATCGTTACCTTCCCCGCGACCACCAAGTATTACAACGGGATTTATCTGCAGGACGACTGGAAAGCGGTTCCAAAACTTACACTGAATCTCGGCATCCGCTATGAGATTCAGGGCGCACCCACGGAGCGCCACAACGAGCAAGCCTACTTCGATTTCAATGCAGTCAATCCCATCAGCAGCGACGTTGGGGGAACCTATAAGGGTCAGTTCGTCTATAACGGGGATGGGCACGGACGCGGACTTTACAACACCTCGTACACCAACGTTGCGCCCCGCATTGGGTTCGCCTATCAAGCACATCCCAACTTCGTTTGGCGTGGAGGCTTCGGCATCTTCTACCCGACTACCTTCTACTCCAACGGGCCGAATCCCGGTTACTCCCAAACCACTACTTTTGTCTCTTCACTGAACGGGGGGCTTAATCCTTCCTCAACCTTGAGCAATCCATATCCCGCAGGCATTCTCCCGGTAACCGGCAACGGCCTGGGAGGCTTGACGGACGTGGGTCAATCGATCACAGTGGTCGACAATCACCGGCCTTCGCCGTATGTCGAACAGTGGATGTTCGGAATACAGTACTCGCCCACGCCGAGCGATGTCATCGACATCACGTATGTTGGAAACCATGGTTTGAAGATGATTCTGAGCGGTGACAACCGCAACCAGTTGCCGCCGCAATACCTGTCGCAGACCACTCAATTGAACAATCCGGTCGCCAACCCCTTCTATGGCCATGTCTCGAGCAGTGGCTGCGGCCTTAGTAACCCGACCGTGTCCAGCTTTCAGCTCCTGCTCCCCTACGCTCAATACTGCAACAGCATTTCCAATACTCAGGCGCCCGTAGGATTCTCGAACTACAACGCACTGCAGGCGACCTATACCCATCGGTTCACCGGCGGCCTGAATGTTCTCGCGTCGTATACGTTCTCCAAGTTCATCGATAACGTCGAGGGCACCACGGATTGGTCCTTATCCGGCTCAGACGCTATTCGGAACTATTACAACCTGGCGGCCGAGCGCTCGGTCGATGCCAGCGACACGCCGCATAGCGTCGTGCTCAGCTATATTTACGAGTTACCTGTGGGCACCGGCAAAAAGTTCGGTTCGCACCTGAACCGGGCCGCGGATGCGGCGATTGGGGGATGGCAAGTATCAGGCATCAGCACGTTCAAGAGTGGCTTCCCTCTATCGATCAGCGCGAACAACTATTCGAGTTCTCTGTACGGCGGAAACCAGCATGCGAATGTGGTCGGAAATCCTAACAACCTTACGAATCGGAATATTCACGCGTGGTTCAACACGGCGGCTTTTCAGCAGGCGCCTCCGTATACCTTCGGTGACGCCCCACGCTTCTTCTCCAATCTGCGAGCTCCGGGTTATGACAACTGGGATTTAGGAATTCAGAAATGGTTCAACCTTACCGAACAATTCCGGCTGCAATTCCGCGGAGAGATGTTCAACGCCTTCAACCATGCAAATTTCTATGCACCCAACGAAACTCTAGGAGCGGGCAATTTTGGCACAATCACGGCGGCGTATCCGGCTCGTGATGTTCAGCTTGCCCTCAAGCTCTATTGGTAATTCCATGAAGCACCTTGCCGCATTTCTCCTCGCCTTATTGACTGTGCCGGTTTTACCGGCACAGCAGCCGGACGAGAGCGGCCACCTGGACACCTTTCTAGCCCAGGCCCGCGTCGCGCAATCAAACGGCGATTTCGTAACGGCTGAGCACGCCTATCAGCAGGCAGTCCGCATACGGCCCGACATTCCCGAACTTTGGGCCAATCTCGGGCTCATGCAACATGAGACGGGGGAAAAAACGAAGGCAATGCTGAGCTTTCGTAAGGCACTCGCGCTCAACAGCAAGTTATTCGTTCCCAATCTGTTTTTGGGAATCGACCTGACGGACGCGGGTGCGCCGAAAGAGGCAATTCTCTACTTGCTTGCAGCCGAGACGCTGAGCCCGGCGGACGTCCAGGCACCCCTTGCATTAGCCAGGGCCTACGCTGCATCGCAGAGAACGCTGGACGCCAGCGATGAGTACGCCCGCGCTCTATCGATCGATCCCAGCAATTCGGATGCCTGGTTTGGGCTGGGAATGATGTCCCTGCGCCAGGTGGAGGCGGACACGCGGCGGCTCATCAGCGAAAGCCCAAAATCTGCCTATCTGGCTTCACTCCAGGCCCTTGTCTTTTCGGAGGAAGATAAGCTGCCTCAAGCAACCGAGCAATACAAAGCGCTCCTCGCTTCTCCTGGCGCGCCACACTGTAGTCAGGTCGAGTACACGTTGGTATTGGCGCGCCAGCAAGCATCCGCGGACCAGTTGGCTAACGACAGTAACTGTGCGACCGCCCCCTTGGCCCGGATCAACAAAGCCCTCCGTGCAGGCGCATACAACGACGCCTGGAACGATCTCTTGACGCTGGACAAGCTGAGTCGCGAAGTTTTGAGAGCCAACATGGATCTTCTTTGGACTGGACTGTCTCCTCAGCAACTCCAACAGGTTGCCGACTCACTCGGTAGCGCCACTTCTCAACTTCCCGCAGATCTGCTGCCGGCCTTGAGATCGAGCCTCCAACGGACGACGCCCGAAGTCGCCCTCTTCGCATCAGACTCGTGCGGCACAGAGCAAGCGAATGGACCTTCGGTCACTTCGAACGTCGCCACCCTTTCTCCGGTGGAGTGCGCCTACTACACCGGAGACTATCGAAAGGCTTCCCGGGAGGCGAGACGCCTAACGGCGGCGGCGGCCACTCATACCGCCGGCTTATATTGGGAGATCAGAGCAGATCAGCGCCTGGCAACCGCCGCACTCGCACGGGCGGAAGAGACCGCCACGCAGAACTCCTCCAGGATCGCGGTGCTGATTGGGGATCTTTACCGGCAGAAGCAACAGTATGATGCAGCGGTCTCCGAATACCGGAAGGCGCTGCGCCTGAATCCCAGCGATTCGGGCGCCATGCTCGGCCTGGCGACAACCTACTTCCTGGAAAACAAAAATGATGAGGCTCTCACTTGGACGCAGACGGCCCTGGCAGCGGACCCAACCGAGCCTCGCCTCAACCTGTTGGCCGGAGAGATCCTGACCATTCGGGGTGATTACCCCGGCGCAGAACTCGCTTTGAAGAAAAGCCTGAAGGCGGATCCGGAATTGCTTCCCCGCGTCCACGAGCTCCTCGGACGTTGCTACGCTTCGACGGATAAGGTGAATGACGCAATCCGGGAATTTACTCTCGCGCTCCCCGGCGATGAGGACGGAAGCATTCACTATGAGTTGGCGCGGCTGTATCGAAAAAACGGAGATATCCCTGCTATGAAGTCGGCGCTGGAAGTCTCGGAACGGTTGCATAAAGAGCGTCTGGATCGAGCCCATGTCGCGATGGCGACTATTCAGCAGGCCTCCTCTTCCCCCAAACCGACATTTTGAAACTGCGACGCAGTTGTTTCCGATCACGAGACCAGCAAGGACAATGTCCAACGACTCGCCAGGGAGATGTGCCCCTCGCATAATGTGGACTCGGCTGTTTGTGATGATTCAAAAGTCCAGGAACGCCAAGGAGCATAAACTTGCATCACCGGACAGATAAGATTTCTCGCCGTTGGTTTTCTTTTGGCCTGGCCGCTGCACCGATCACCGCGGCCCTCGGGCTGGGCAACCTGATCCCGCAGGCGCAGGCAGATGGGCCGGCCGATTCCCCAAAGGATCTATCAGGCGCTCCATTCGGCTTGACTGAGACCTTTCATCGCAACGTGCTTGCCACCCCAATCGCTCCGTTTGACATGGGAGAAGTTCAGCTGCACGACGGCCCGTTGAAACAGTCCATGGAGTGGAATCGCAACTACATGATGCGCCTCTCCGTCGATCGCCTCCTTTACAACTTTCGCGTGACCGCGGGGCTGCCGACATCAGCCCAACCACTCGGCGGATGGGAGTCGCCCAAACGCGAACTCCGCGGCCATTTTGCAGGACACTACTTGTCGGCTTGCGCTCTGATGTATGCCTCCACCGGGGATGAGGAGATCAAGGCGAAGGGCGATCAGATGGTCAGCGGATTGGCGGCTTGCCAAAAAAACCTTGGACCATCCGGTTATGTCAGCGCGTTTCCCGTGGAGTTGTTCGATCGCCTGGACGCTCTCAAAAAAGTCTGGGCGCCGTTTTACACGCTTCACAAGATCATGGCTGGGTTACTCGATATGCATACTCTTGCCAACAGTCAGGAATCCCTGCAAGTCGTACTGGGAATGGCGAGATGGGTCGACGCTTGGACTGGGTCGAAAACGCCGGAACACATGCAGGAAATTCTCGACAATGAATTCGGTGGCATGAATGAAGTTCTCTATAACCTCGCCGTCGTCACCGGCGACGATCGATGGGCAGTCGCCGGCGACCGTTTTACAAAAATAAAATTCTTCAATCCTCTTGCCCTCCGGAGGGATGAGCTGTGCGGGCTGCACGCAAATACGCACATGCCGGAGGTCGTCGGCGCAGCCAGGCGATACGAAATATCCCAGGACCCCCGCTATCGCTACGTAGCGGAGTTTTTCTGGGAAACGGTGGTTGAATCGCGTACGTACGTCACCGGTGGTTCCGGTAACAAAGAATACTGGCAGACACAACCAAACCACCTCGGCGTGGAACTGCAGCAGGCGAGCCACCATCAGGAATGCTGCTGCGCCTACAACATGATGAAGCTAAGCCGTCACCTCTACACGTGGAGCGGGCAGCCGAAATATATCGACTATTACGAGCGCAATCTGTTGAACCATCGCCTGGGAACGATCCAACCCGAAACTGGATTGACCTCGTACTTCCTCTCCATGACACCCGGCGCCTGGAAGACCATCGCAACCGAAGACGACACCTTTTGGTGCTGCAATGGAACCGCGCTCGAAGAGTTTTCCAAGTTGAACGACTCGATCTACTTTCACGACGACCATGGCATCTACGTAAATCTCTACGCAGCCTCGGGCCTTCACTGGGAGAATCGAGGCATTCGCCTGACGCAGACCACGAAATTTCCTCTCGAGCCGCAAACCACCATCGTTGTGGACCAGTCGATTTCACAACCGTGGTTTCTGAATGTGAGGATTCCTTCCTGGACCACTCGCGATGTCACCATCTCTATTAATGGCAAGACCGTTGAAGGAATAGCTGCCCCGGGCAGCTACTTTAGCGTGAAACGCGTCTGGAAACCCGGCGACCGCGTGGAGGTGCAGTTGCCCATGCCATTGAGGGTTGAGGCGGTATCCGATACTCCCTCCTGGAAAGCCTTTACCTATGGGCCTCTGGTTCTTGCTGGACAGTTTGCGGCGACCGGATTGGATGACAAGCTTCTGCACCAGAACCAGGGACCAGAAGTCGTCCAGAGCCCGGTAACTGTGCCGATCATTGAGGGTGACAACGCAGTCCTGCTGGCGAAGATCAAGCCCGTCGCGCCGCTTACCTTCTCGCTCGATACTGCCGGACAGACCGTAACCCTGAAACCTTTGTATCAAAGTTGGGAGCGATTTGCAGTTTACTGGAAGACCACGTGAATCGTCCTTTTGATTGTCAGGGAGACGTGACGCGGAAACTCATCTCGGAGACGCAGGCATATTCATGAAACAGGACAGCGTGATTCTTCGACGAGAATTGCTGGTGTTGTTAGGTCCAGCGATTCTCTGTGGTGTTTTCCTCTGCCCGGCAGCTGCTGACGTATTCGCTCCCGGCGGATCGAGCGGCGTAATCAGACAGACGCCATCTGGTGTGGAGATAGAGACAGAGGCCTGCCTACTTGCCATACGCCCCATTACCGCAAGCGCGATGCGGGTTCGCTGCACGAAAGATGCGCCGGCCGAGAGTCCAAGTATCGTTCTGCTCCAGCAACCGTCCGTGCCGGCATTCAAGGTGTCGCAGGATGCCACGAGCGTTGTGGTTGCGACATCGAAGATGAAAGCAATTTTTGATCGTCAGAGCGGAGCTCTCCGCTTTACCGATGACTCGGGGAAAACGTTCTTATCCGAAATTCCTGGTACGCGCCGGCTGACCCCGGCAACCATACAGGGCGAGCCTGCTTTTGCGGCGGAACAGGACTTTGTCTCCCCACCCGGCGAACACTTGTTCGGAAGCGGAGAATTCCAGGACGGTTTCCTTGACATTCGTGACCTTCCCCGGCGCCTGACTCAGGTCAATAGCCAGATCGCCATTCCCTTCCTGTTGTCGAGCAGGGGTTATGGAATTCTGTGGCACAACTACGGATTGACTGATTTGAATCCCGCGGATGAACGCGTGGTGCTGACCCCCTCGTCAACCGGCAAGGAAACGACGGTGGATGTAACCACTAGCGAAGGCGCCAGACGAGAAGTCAGGCGCGAGGGCAACTTTGCCGGCAGTGTGGAGATTCCTCGCAGCGGGCGATACGCCTTCCTGTTAGATGTAGGACAAAAAATGGCACGCCGGTGGCACGTTGAGATCGATGGCAAAGTAGCCATCGACTTTTCGAACTTCTGGCTCCCGCCTACAACCAGCTGGTTTAGCGACGTCTCTGCCGGCCACCACACCATCCGCGTTATCGGAGAACTGGATGACCAGCCGGTCCTGTTCTGGAGGCCCAGTGAAGACCGCACGGTATTGCGATCTCCCGTCGCGGAGGCGATCGATTACGTCGTGTTCGCTGGACCAACTCCCGATGATGTTATCGCGACTTATAGGCAGTTGACGGGGCCCGCACCTCTAATGCCGTTGTGGGCGTATGGCTATATACACTGCCGGGAAAGGTTCCACTCCAGTGAGGAGATTCTGGACACGGCGGCCGAGTTCCGAAAGCGTGATTTGCCGCTCGATGTCCTGGTGCAGGATTGGCAGTACTGGGGCAAGTACGGCTGGAATGCCATGAAATGGGATGAACGGTACTATCCGGACCCCGCGGGTATGATCAACCGCCTTCATGCCATGAACGTGAAGCTTATGGTCTCCGTATGGGCCAGGATCGATCCCGAGACCGAGCTTGGAAAGCAATTTACCGAGAAGGGCTATTATCTGCGAGGAACACAATGGGTCGACTTCTTCAATCCCGCCGCGGCAGCGTTTTATTGGAAGAACTTTAGCGAGCGCATGCTATCGCTCGGCATCGATGCCTGGTGGCAGGATGCGACCGAACCCGAAAACGACGATCTGGACGGAAGAACCACGTTTGCCGGCCCGGGTGACAAAGTCCGTCTCCTCTTTCCGCTGTATGTGAACAAAACCGTTTACGAGGGCCAACGAAAAGATGCGCCCACCAAGCGGGTCTTTATTCTGAGCCGCAGCGCCTTCTTAGGCCAACAGCGCTATGCCTCCGCGACTTGGTCTGGGGATATCGGCAGCAGCTGGGAATCCCTTAAAAGGCAAATCACCGCCGGACTCGGCTACACCGCGAGCGGATTACCCTACTGGACTACGGACGCCGGGGGCTTCTTCCGCCCGGGTCCAGGTCAATATACCGACCCTGGCTATCACGAGCGATTCCTGAGGTGGTTCCAGTTTTCAACCTTTTCCCCATTGCAGCGTGTTCACGGATTCCAAACAGACACAGAGCCGTGGCGATATGGTGACCAGGTAGAGAGTGAGGTGCGAAGCTACCTGGACCTTCGCCAGCAGTTATTACCCTACATCTATTCTCAGGCGGCTGCCGTCACCTTTCAGGGATCGACGCTGATGCGTCCGCTGGTGATGGACTTCGCGCATGACGATCACGCTCTCGCCCAGAAATACGAGTACATGTTCGGCCCGGCCTTTTTGGTCTCGCCAGTGCTTACAGCGGGAGCAGTCAAGTGGCCTGTCTACGCACCCGCCACGGTTGGAGGATGGTACAACTTCTGGACAGGTTCGCGGGTAGCGCCAGGGACCACTACCGACATCGACGCCCCGCTTACGCAAATACCGGTGCTGGTCAGAGCAGGGAGTATTGTTCCGATCGGTCCGGTGCAGCAATACGCCGGGGAGAAACCGCCCAGTGACCTGGAGATCCGCATCTACCCCGGCGCAGATGGAGACTTCTCTCTGTATGAGGATGAAGGCACGAATTATAACTATGAAAAGGGACTGCGGAGCACCATCCACTTCCACTGGAATGACAAACGGAGAGAGCTGTCGATAGAACAACGAAACGGACAGTTCTCGGGAATGCTGCAGTCCAGACAATTCAAGATCGTAGCTGTGGATTCCAACTCGGCGCGTGAGGTTCTCTATCACGGTAAAACGACAGCGGCCAGATTGCCTAAGTAGCCGGAGGAAGAACGAAATGCGTTTCGTAATCGGGATAGCATCGATTCTTTTCGTTGCGACGGCAATTCAGATGAGAGCCGAAGCCGGCCTCAATCTTGCGTACGACAAGCCGGCGGAGAAGTGGAACGAGGCATTACCAATCGGAAACGGGCGGATCGGGGCCATGGTATTCGGCGGAACCGAAGAGGAGCGCCTGCAGATCAATGAGGGCACTCTTTGGGGCGGAGGACCCCATGACTACACGAATCCTGACGCATACACACATCTGGAAGAAATTCGTGGTCTGATTTTTGCCGGCAAGGTGGACGACGCCGAAAAGCTCTCGGCAACGATGATGGGGCAGCCGAAGCTGCTGATGCCATACCAACCATTTTGCGATATACGGCTGCACTTCCCGGGTCATGGCCAAACAACCCAGTATCGCCGCGAACTCCACTTGGACGACGCACTCGCCGAAACAACCTATCGCGTCGGCTCGATAGATTTCCGGCGCGAGGCATTTATCTCTTATCCCGACCAGGTTCTGGTCGTTCGCATCACGGCAAGCCAACCCGGCCAACTCACTTTTATCGCATCGTTGGACTCTCCCCAGCCCGGGACCAGCAGCGAAAGCATTGCCGGCGATGCGCTCCAGCTGACCGGGCAAATTCAACCCCGGCAGAATTCGCCACGGACATGGACCGGCTCCTGGACGGAGCCGGGCATGCGCTTTGCCGCGGTGTTGAAGATCCGCACCGAGGGAGGCTCGGTGCGCAGTGAAGCCGGGCGCCTGCAAGTCTCCGGAGCGGACGCGGTGACCATGCTATTCAGCAACGCTACCAGCTTCAAGACCTACCAGGATATCAGCGGCGATGCGCTCAAAACAGCGCAGGGCTATCTGGAGCGGGCTGCGCAGCGATCCTACCAGGAGTTGCAGCAGAGACATCTCGACGATTTCCGCCCATTGTTTTCGCGGGTGGCGTTACGCCTTGGCGAAGAACATGCCGGCGAGACTACGGACCAGAGAATACGGGAATTTGGTGAAAGCAACGACCCCAACCTGCTCGCGCTTTATTTTGCCTTCGGCCGTTACCTGCTGATCTCTTCTTCCCGGCCGGGCGGCCAACCGGCAAACCTTCAGGGAATCTGGAACCAGGATCTGACGCCCGCCTGGAGCAGCAAATGGACTACTAACATCAACCTGGAAATGAATTACTGGCAGGCCGATGCGGGAGACCTTTGGCAAACGGAAGAGCCGCTGTGGGGATTGATCCGTGATCTACGAGTGTCTGGTGCGGAAACCGCCCGCGTGCATTACCACAGCAAGGGCTGGGTTCTGCACCACAATACCGATCTTTGGCGTGCAACGGCCCCTGTGGACGGCCCCTGGGGAATTTGGCCGGTGGGACAGGCCTGGCTCGCAAACCAAATGTGGGACCACTATGAGTTCAGCGGCGACCGGGATTTTCTCCGGCGGGATGCTTATCCGGCAATGAAGGAAGCGGCGGAGTTCGCCCTGGCCTTCCTGGTGGAAGCCCCGGCGGGAACGCCCTTCGCAGGACGGCTGGTCACGAATCCGTCCACTTCTCCGGAAAACGAATACCTCCTGAATGGCAAGCCGGAACACCTCACCTACGCGCCGACTATGGACACCGAACTTTTCCGCGAGCTGTTTGAAAACTGCCGGCGTGCTGCCGAAATTCTTGGCAAGGACACTGAGTTCACGACCAAGCTGAGTAGCACGGAAAAGCGTCTTCCACCGTTACAAATCGGCAAGCGCGGGCAACTGCAGGAATGGATCGAGGATTATGCCGAGGTGGAACCGGCACATCGGCATGTATCGCACCTCTACTCGCTTTATCCGGGGCACGATATCAGTTTCGAGTCGACTCCGGAATTCGCCGGAGCGGCCAGGAAGACCCTGGAGCTGCGCGGTGACGGGGGTACGGGCTGGTCGGAAGTCTGGAGGGTAGCGCTGTGGGCGCGGCTCAAGAACCCCGAGCGCGCGTATGCCAATCTGAAGCTTCTGATCACGCAGAACACCCTGCCGAACATGTTCGATCTCTGTCCACCTTTTCAGATTGATGGAAACCTGGGCGGTCCGGCTGCGATCACTGAGATGCTGGTTCAGAGCACCGATGACGAAGTCACGGTTTTGCCCGCTCTCCCACAGCAGTGGCCGAGCGGTAGTCTCAAGGGAGTACGAGTGCGCGGAGGTGGCAAGTTAGATATCGAGTGGAAAGATGGCCATCTGACGATGCTGAAGTTGGATGCCGACCATCCAGTCAGATATCGGGTAGCCTATGGCAACCAGTCCGCGGAAGTTAAGCTTCAGCCGGGCAAGCCGATCGTAATGGATGGAACGCTTCACGATTCCGGCCGATGATCCCGGCCAACGCCTGCTCACGGTGAGAAAGAAGGTTCCGAATGAATCGCCTCAAGCTCCTGCTTGTGTTCCTAGTCGTGTCGTGTGTAGCTGGGGTTGCGCAAGCGCAAGCAGCGACTTCGTGTGCGGATCTGGATCAACTCAGGATGGATGGTGTCGAGATCACGAAGGCGGCCATGATGCCGGCAGGCGTAATTGTTCCGCCCGCGTATCCTGGCGCTCCGGCGACGGGACCATTACCTGCGCACTGCCGGGTGGATGGCGTGATCAACCGGCGAAAAGGGGCGGACGGCGAAGAGTTCGGTATCGGCTTCGCGCTGGCTCTGCCTGAAGCGGCAGCATGGAATGGCGACTTCATGATGCAGGGAGGCGGAGGCGGAAATGGAGTAGTGGCCTACCCGATGGGAGCATCGTACTCCGGCGAGAAAACGGCTCTGACCCGTGGATTCGCGGTGGCGAGCACGGATACAGGACACAAGGCGAAGACGGGTGGATTTGATTTTTCATTCATGCGCGATCAGCAAGCGTATCTGGACTTTGCCTTTCTCGCCAACGCTGAAGTGGCGCCAGTGGCCAAGCAGATCATCGCTCGCTACTACGCCAAGCCGGCGGAGTACTCCTACTTCGTTGGCTGTTCGACTGGCGGACGCGAAGCCATGATTCTTTCCCAGCGCTATCCCACGGTTTTTAACGGCGTGGTCTCGGGCGATCCGGCGATGCGCACGGGGCTCTCAAATCTCGCTATCGGCAAATGGATTCCGGTCGCATACAACCAGGCTGCCCCCAAAGATGCGTCGGGTAAGCCGGTCCTGGAAAAGTTCCTGACCGACGGCGATCGCAAGCTCTTCATGGATGCGCTGCTCGCTCGTTGCGATGCGAAGGACGGAGTCGCCGACGGCATGATTTCCGATCCGATAGGCTGCGATTTCGACCCCGCCGAACTGGCCTGCAAAAGCGGCCAGAGCCATGCCTGTATTGCACCGGAGAAGGTGGCAGCCATCAAGAAGGCCTTTGCCGGGCCCAGGAACTCCCATGGCACGCAGGTATACCCAGGTTTTTTGTATGACACCGGTATTGCGGAGACCGGTGCTGCTCCGGGGCTCCTCGCTCTGGGCGCCAACGGCCTCTTCGGTCCTTATCCGACCGCGACTGAGATCGATGTCGACAAGGAGGCGATGCACGCCTCCGATCCGCTGGTTGAGCCGGCTTCCACCAACTTGTCGACGTTCTCCGCAAGCGGCGGCAAGCTGCTCTTCTTCCACGGAGATAGCGACCCCTGGTTTTCGGCTTTGGATACGCTCGACTACTACAAGTCTCTTGCTCCAGCGAACGGTGGCGCAGAGAAGGTTGCTGAGTGGAGCCGAATGTTTCTTGTGCCGGGGATGCGTCACTGCGGAGGCGGGCCGGCGCTCGACCAGTTCGACATGCTGAGCGCGGTCGTGAATTGGGTAGAGAAAGGCAGTTCGCCGGAATCCGTCATCGCCACGGGAAAGTCGTTTCCAGGCCGAAGCCGAATACTGTGCGCGTATCCCAAACACGCCCAGTATTCGGGACATGGCGACACCAACGACGCGCACAACTTCAGCTGCCAGTGAAGGTCATAATGTCTAAGTTCCACCGATTTCTATCTGTGGCGACAGCCTCGATCGCGCTTGCCTCCGCAGCACTCGCGCAGGTTTCGGCGATCGTACCTCCGCATGGCAAGCTCGTTGCTCTTTTCAACGGGAAAGACTTCCACGGTTTCGATATTCTGCTCGAGAAACACGGAATTAATAATGATCCGCAAAAGGTTTTTCAGGTTGAGAAGGGGATGTTGCATATCTCAGGCCAGGAGTTCGGCGGCCTTTTGACCCAGAGCGAATACGGAAACTACTATCTGCGCGCGGAATTTAAGTGGGGCAATAAAATGTATCCGCCGCGCCTGGGGAAAACTCGGGACAGCGGTATTCAATACAACATTACCGGCCCGCTCAAAGTGTGGCCGCGGATGATGGAATTTCAAATCAACGAAGGGGGCACGGGCGATATTTGGGTGGTGAATGGCACGGGCATGACAGTGCGCGGGGAGATCTATCAAAGCACCACTTCGCCGGGGCCCAATCAATATATCCGGATTCCTCATATTGGGCGGGGACCGTTGGTGAATGTGACTGGATACCGCGATCCGGTGGACGATCTCGAAAGACCCCATGGACAATGGAATCTTCTGGAGCTGGTTGTCGACCACGACCGGGTTCTCTACTTCGTGAATGGAAAGCTTGCAAATGTGGGGACGAACGCGAATCCGGTGCAGGGAAAGATTCTGTTTCAATGCGAGGGCGCGGAAGTCTTTTTTCGCAAGATGAAGATCGCGCATTTGAAGTAACGGTTCTGAGCACCCCTTCCGGTTAAGACTTGCGGTGGTCGTTCCAATGCACCATGGGCAGCCCTGGCGCTGGCGCCCGGAAATAGGGTATCCGTTTACCTTTCAGCGAGCCGATGTAGATCGTCCGCAAATCGGGACCGCCGAAGGTCACACTCGCCATCCATGGGGCGATCCCCTGGCCGGTGGCGAACAGGACCTGCTCATCCACCTTGTGCTCGAAGAACGCCCTCTCCAGAGCCTCAACCTTCTGCGGGTCACCCTCGTCCAGCAGCAGGCGAAAATCTCCGTCGGGCGTCAGCACAAACAGTTTGTCGGAATACACCATGGTGCCCCAAAGATTTCCCAGGCTGTCAAAAGCGATGCCGTCGGGCCATGCACCCTTGCCCAGGCTCGATGGTCCGAAGACCTCGCGCTCGCTCAAATTCCCATCTTTGCCCACGCGTAACCTGCTGACGCAGCCGCCGGTAGTCTCGACCACATACATAAATTCTTCCTTTGCATCCATGCGGATCTCGTTGGTGAAGTGAAAGCCGTCAGCAACGATACGAAATTTGCCGTCGATGTACCTGGCGATGTAGCCATCCGGCAGATCTGTGCGCAGAGCGTGCATCCAGTTCTTGACCCGCGTCGAGACCGTGATCCATATGCGATCCTGGGAGTCGCGTAAGACAAAATTCACTTTACCGATAGGCTCGCCATCGATGCTGTCGGCAAGAACCCTGGTCGCACCGTCCCGTGACATAAGCTCCAGGCAGTCGGTGCCAAAGTTGGAGATCAAAATATCTCCGTTGCGGGCAAACGCCAAACCATTGGGCAGCGTGCCCTCCAGATATCGGCTTGCTTCGCTGGTCACGCCCTGAAAATGACCAGACCGCTGCTGGGTAATGATTTGCTGTTTTCCACCAGGTGAGATCCTGACCACGCCGCCGCGCGCGTCGGCAGACCACAGAGTGCCGTCCGCTTCGGCCAAAATACATTCCGGGCGCTGCAGGTCATTGCCAATGTGTTGAATGGCCTGTTTATGGAGAGAAAAATGGAGAACCGGGTTGTCCGTCATGCGAATTCGGAGACTGGCTTCTCCGACTCCGCATCGGAATTATTATCTGCATTGCTGAGCAGAAGACCCACCGACTGCGCCACCTTGCATACTTGCTGCGCGGAGACGCGAAAACGCTCCTTGGAAAAACGGGCCAGGGGGGCGGAAACACCGATCGACCCAACAATCACATCGTTGTCGACGCGTATAGGCGCCGCGACGCAGCGCAAATCCTCCGTAAATTCCGCCTCGTCGGTCGCGAAGCCTCTCTTCTTTATCAGGGCGCAAGCCTTGCTCAGCTCCTGAATCGAAGTCAAGGTGTTCCTGGTATATCTGCGCAGCTGGCCGGAACCGAAGAGAGCCCGCAGCTCCCGTTCATCCACGTCCGCCAACAAGGCTTTGCCATGCGCCGTGCAGTAGAGTGGCACCAGTTCGCCCACTTGCCCCGCCACTGCGATGACGTTGCTGGCCGCCGCGTGGTCGATAAAGAGAGCATATTTGCCCTCGCGAATGGCAAGATGAGCGGTTTCGTTGATCTGTGCGGCGAGCAACTTCAGCTGCTTATTGGCTACCCGGATCAACATGTTGCCCCAGTCGTACCGGTGGGAGAAACGCCACATCGAAGAGCCTAGGATGTAGTCCTTCCGCCCCGTCGGACAGGCAAGAAAACCCCGCCGCCGCAGCGTGTTCGCCAGCCGAAACGCACTGCTGCGATCGATCCCCAGTAACTCGGTCAGCTCTCCCAGGGAGACAGGTTCTTTGGAAAGCGCGACCGCTTGCAGGATGGTAAGGCCGCGATCGAGACTTTGAATGAAGGGGATCTGGCGAACTTTTTCCTCGGGCATAAAGAGTGCGTCCGGTTCTAGTCGCGAAACTTTATCCCCAGCGATTCAAGATAAGCCTTGCTGGTTTTCACCAATTCCACCGGGGGAGTGGGCGAAGGGCTTCTGGGGTCGTTGTCCAGTTCAACCATCACCATACCATTAATTTTTCGTCCCGTCATAATGTCCAGAATGGCAGGGATGTTCACCCTACCCTGCCCTAAAGGGCAGTAGCCGAGAAGGTGCGGATCCACCCCGTTGTAGTCCTTCAAATGCATATGCTGGACCAGGGGTAAATAGTCCTTCACCACCTGAACCGCATCCGAGCCGCCCTTCGTGAGCTGGCCAATATCCGGCCCGAATTTAAGATACTTCGTATCCACAGCGTCCAGCACCGCATAGGTCTCATCGCGCGATTCCACGCAGGTGCCGGTGTGCTGATGGAGCACCACAGTCAAGCCCTGGTCGGCGACCGCCTTGGCGGCTTCGTTCAATGTGCCGACGATATTCGCTTTGCTGGAGGCAAAGTCATACTCAGCGCGTTTGACCGGGTTAGGCCCGAGGACAAAAATGCGGCCGTTGTATTTTTTGATCAGTGCCGCCCAGGCAAGGGCCTTATCCAACTCTTCTTTCCGCTTGGTGGAGTCAGTCAGGTTCAAGGTGCAGTAACCGGAGATGAGCGGTAAGTGATGCTGCGCGAGAGTCGCTTCCAGGCCTCCCTGCGGCTCCCATTTGGTAAGCACATCGCCAAAGGTTTCGAAGCCGTAGAAACCCAGATTTCCGGTGTCGGTGATGGCCTGAACGACATCGTTCGGCCACGTAATGCCGGTATGGCCTATCTCAATATTCCTTTTCTTTTTTGCGGCCAGGGGCAACGCCGCGGTCGCCGTGCCGAGTGCTGCCAACCGGATCAAGTCACGTCGATTTATCTTTCGTTTTAACAAGCAAGTGGAACCCGATAGGAGAATACTGTCGCAGATCGCAATTGTCTAGAGGCAATGCATAATACGCACAAGCCCTGAGTTCATCCCCCTGTATCGACGTGATTGACACCATTTATTCGGCTGTGTTAGGTTGCGTCCGTGCAAAATTAGTTGCATAAAAAGCAACGAAAGTTCGGGAAACGTTTCCCACTTTGTCCTAATTGATGGAGGTAACAGATGCAAATGCTTCGCTTGTTCCGTAGCTTCCTGCTCGTGTTCATGGTGTTCGCATGCCTGGCTCTTTCAGCCCGGGCCCAAAACATCTTCGGTTCGCTCATCGGGAGCGTAACCGACTCGGGCGACGCAGTTTTGCCCAACGCCTCGGTCACCGTCACCAATCTTGGTACGGGCGAAAAGCGAACCGCCGTGACCGATGGTCAGGGGGACTACCAGGTTCTTTCGCTCCCGCGCGGCGATTACAAGGTCGAAGTCGATGCGGCGGGATTCAAGCACTTTGTACGCAGCCCGATTGACGTGGCCGTCGCCCAGGAGGCACGCGTCAACGTGCAGATGGTGATCGGCGAGCAGACCCAGCAGGTGGTGGTGAATGCCGCTCCGCCGATTATGCAAACCGACAGCGCGTCGCTGGGCACGGTGGTGGAAGGCAAGGCGGTACAAACCCTTCCGCTCAATGGACGGAACGTCCTGAACCTGGTGGCCCTGGTGCCCGGCGTAGTGCCGCAGGGTGGCTCCCTCACCAACCTGAGCGGTCAAAACGTATTCGCAGCCGGCAACTACCAGATTGACGGCGGCAACTCCAATCAGTCCGCGGTGCTGGTCGATGGCGCGTCGGTGAACACGTTGTACGGCAATTCGGTCCAACTGGTTATGGATCAGGATTCGATCCAGGAATTCAACGCCCAAACTCACAACAACACCGCAGAATTCGGGAATTACAACGGCGGCGTGATCAACATGAGCACGAAGTCGGGCACGAACGCATTCCACGGCACGGCTTTCGAGTACCTGCGAAATACCGTCTTCGACGCCAATAATTACTTTGCCAACCGCGAGGGCACAGGAAGACAGTCGTGGCACCAGAACCAGTTCGGCGCCAATGTGGGCGGACCGATCATGCACAATAAGTATTTTTTCTTCGTTGACTACCAGGGGTACCGGCAGACCAATGGCCAGCCGATTACCGCAACGCTTCCCACAGCGGCGGAGTTGACGGGCGATTTTTCCGCTTACGCTACCAGTGACCCCCTTTACGATCCCCTTACTACCTGCGGCTACAACGGCAATGCGCCATGCACGGCGCAGCAGGTAGCCGGAACCGCACCCACGCGGCAGCAGTTCTCGTACAACGGGGTGCCCAACGTGATTCCGCCAGGCCGGTTCAGCACGGTTGCAAAAAACCTACTCGCCTATCCCATCTACGGCAAGCCGAACGTGGCCGGTACGATGACAGCTCAGGGCCCGGTGAACAACTTTTTCAAACTGGCCACGGCCGGCGGCAACAATGACCAGTTCACCGTTCGCGGCGATCAGAACGTCTTCTCGAAGCACACCCTGTTTGAGCGCTACACCTGGTGGAAGTCGATGAACATCGATCCCAAACCCTTTGAACCGGACAACAACCTGTACTTCCAGGCGCTCGCCCCTGAGGCTTTCACCACCCAGCAGGCCATCCTCGGAGACACCTATGTTATCAATCCCACGTCCGTCCTCGATGTGCACCTTTCGTATTTGCGGTGGAGCTATACTCGCATCCCAACCAATCTGGGTCTCGATGAAAGCAAGGCCTTCGGATGGCCGTCCTATATGAACTTTGGCAGCCTCAATGGCCTGCCACAATCGACTTCCGTTCCCGCTATCAACATCAACGGGCCCATCAGCTACTACCAGGGCCTGGCCGGCTACATTCTCTCGACGAACAACAACTACGGAATCTCCTCGACGTACCAGAAAATCCGGGGCCGGCACACGTTCAAAGTCGGTCTGGACGTGCGCCGGTGGGATATGAACTACTTCCAAAACAACCAACCCGGCGGCAACTTTAATTTTGACAATGTGTTCACTGGCAGCAACGCCGCCAACCCCGGCTCAACGGGGAACGGGCTTGCTTCCCTGGAACTGGGATATCTAGCTAACAGCTCAGTGTTGCAGATCTCACCTCCGGTGTACCAAAGGCTCTACTACCAGGGCTACTTCGGACAGGACACCTGGCAGGTATCCAAAAAGCTGACACTCAGTTTAGGACTCCGTTGGGAGCTCCCAGGCACCTTCCTCGCCGGGCATGGCTGGGAAGACGTCTTCAACCCGAAGGAAGCCAACCCGATCGTCAACGCTCCAGGCGCTTTCGACCTGGTCAATACGCCGCAGCATCCTTCATCCGGCGCCACCAACGAGGTCTGGACTGATTTTGAGCCGCGCCTCGGACTCGCCTACCGCCTGACAGACAAGACAGTCCTGCGCGGGGCTTGGGGAAGGTACGTGACTCCTGTCGGCCTCGCGTTTTACAGCGAACCGTTACAGGCGGGCATTAACTTCATCGCTAACCCATTGGTGAATTCCGTCAACGGACAGCAGACGCCGGCCAACACGTTAGACAATCCCTTCCCGACCCCGTTGGCGTTGCCCCCTCACCGGGATCCGAGCTACCAGCAAGTTCTGCTGGGCGGCGGTCCCCAGGCAATCACCGCCGACCAGCCTAGCGGCGAAACCTTTCAGTGGAATGTGTCCGTCGAGCGCCAGTTCCCGTCGGATATCGCTGTCACGGCGAGCTACTCCGGACTGAGCGGGGTTCACCTGCCGATCGTCTTGCAGCTCAACACACTACCCGACAATGTGATCGCCAAGGGAGCCGCCGATCCCGATTGCGCCAGTGGCAATCTGGGAAGCTGTTTCCTGACCACGCAGGCGCCTAATCCGTTCTATGGGAAGATTTCCCAGGGAGCGCTGCAGAATCCGACGGTGACCCAGAACCAGCTCCTGCTGCCATTTCCCGAGTACGGCGGCCTGGGAAATACCGGCAGCTTCAGCGGGATCAGCAATTATGAAGCGTTCGAGCTGAAGGTGCAGAAACATCTGCCCAACGGCGGAACCTTCCTCCTGGGCTACACCTATTCCCGGCTGCTGACCAACGCCGAGAATCTGACCAGCTGGCTGGATGGGATTGTCGGACTCTCAACGGGCTCCTGGCAGGACTATAACAATCCCCGGGGAGAATACTCGCTCTCCAGCTTCGACGCCCGCCAGCGCCTTGTGGCCAGCTATGTGTATGAATTGCCCTTTGGACGCGGTCAGCGATTTTTGCCCAATCTTGGCGGAGTGACCAATAGTTTGGTCAGTCACTGGGGCGTGGAGGGCATCACGACGTTCCAGAAGGGTTTTCCGCTGCCCTTGTCTGTCAGCACGAACTTTATTGGGTCGTATGCGTTTCAAGGACAGGAAAGACCAAACGTGACGTCGGGCTGTGCGAAATCCTATGGTGGTTCGATCGGCAGCCGCCTGGGGGGAGCAGGATCGGCCAAGCCTTACTTCAACACGTCCTGCTTCACCGATCCGGCAAACTTCACCTACGGTAACGAACCGCGCAATGACAACACTCTGCGCACGCCGGGAATCGACAACTGGGATATGTCGCTGTACAAGGACGTCCCCATTCACGAAAACATGACGCTCAATTTAAGGTTGGAAGCCTTTAACATGTTCAACCGGGTGCAGTTTGGCGCACCCAACACCCAGCTTGGCAATTCACAATTCGGGTGGATCACTCAGCAGTTTAACAATCCCAGATTGCTACAGTTATCCGCTCGCTTCAGTTTCTAAAGAGGCTATTACCGGAAGCCTGCCGCCGTCCCTGGCGGCAGGCTTTCTACTTCGCGCTGTTAGGTAGGTCTGGGCACTGCGTGAGAACTACTCTCAGCCGTCCCTACGGGACTCAATTGGAGATGATGGTTCTCACGCAGACTCTTTAGGTCCCCTGAGATTGCCAGCGCTAAAGCGCATGATCATTTTGAAACTCTTGCCCCGCAACGCTGTAGCGTTGCTTCCCTCTGCTAAAGCAAAGGCCTCCCACCAACCTGACGGACTTGGGGCCGGTGGAAGCCCCCGCATTTATGCGGGGGCTTTTCCCTACTCCGGAAAATTCACATCGTCGAAAAATTTGTAGTTGTCGAGATTGGTCGCCGGGGCGAAGAAGCAAACCACCTTCATCTCCTCCGTTCCGGTATTCCGCAACATGTGTACTTTGCCCTGGGAAAATAGCACCGCGCTTCCCGCCTTCACCGGCTCCACCACACCCTCGATCATTACCTTGCCCGATCCGCGCACGATATAAATGATCTCCTCGCCGTTAGGGTGGGAATGCGCGGGCCTGACCGTTTCTCCCGGCGCCACCAGGATCATGCACATGGAACAGTGCCGGGCGTCGACATTCTCCTGGGTCATCAACCAGCGGAGCTGCCGCCCGGGAAGATCGAGCGCCGCAATCGAATGCTTCGTCCACGATCGGCAGCATCATCGTCTCTCCTTGACGTGTTGTTCAATGGTGTGGGCAATGGCGTCGGGAGTCAGATGAAAGGCCGCGATTAGCTCTTCATAGGTCCCTGAGTGAACGAACTGAGGCCGGCCATCGCTTTTAAGCGTGTTGATGGTAACGATCCTGTCCCATCCACCAGGGTCGACGCGATTGCGGTAGAGCACCCTAAGCAAATTCTGCCAGATATATCCATTGTTTTGTTCCGCCAGGATCAACCTTTCGCCGGAGTTATACAGCTCCAACAACAGCTGTTCGTCAATCGACGGCATGTCCACCACACCCACGGGTATGCCCGCGGCCGCACACTTCACGGCGGCAGCCAACGCCTCGTGCACCCCGCGGCCGCTGCTGATGATGGTGGCGCGGTCTTCCGGGCTGCCGCTCAAGCGATGGCCCCTGGCAAAAGCAAATACATAGTCGCTGCCGTAGAGCACCGCGGAACCGGTGCGCATGACGCGCAGGTAAACCAGGCCGCGATTACCCTCCATGATCCATTTCATGATGGAAAGCATTTGCTGCGGACAGGAGACATCGATGATTTTCAAGTGGGCGACCGCATCGAAGGTAGTGCTGTCGTCGTTGCCCATATGCGTGGCGCCGTTGGTTCGAGTCTCGAAGTTCGCCGCTGTCGCCAGAAAGGTCAGATCGAGGCCATGGCCGTCACTCAGCCAGCCGTCGGGGGCTTCGATGGCTTCCTGCCGCTCCTGAGCTCCGACGGCAATGCGGCGCAATACCTTCCAATCGAAAAAGGGGCAGAAGGTACTGACCCAGGCGTTAAAGCCTAACGCCGCGAACGCTTCGCCGATCAGCATCATATTGGCCTCGGCCACGCCCACGTTCAGTGCCCGCTTCTGATCGACTGCGGCAACGCCTGCTTCAAGGCCACTGGTGGAGGCCAGGTCGGCGTCGATCGAGACCACAGCCGCATCCCGGGCAAAGACTTTCATCGCCGCGGTGACGATATCGGACGCCGCATATTCTTTTTTGGGATCAAGTTTCGGCAACAGCGCGGCATCGTAAGCGATGCGCTTGTTTCGCGGAGCAACCCGCCGGGTAAGCACCGGACCAACCACGGTGGTTACAGTTCGGCCGGCGACCTCGAGGTGCATGCGATGAGCCGCTTCGAGCAGCAAGTCCCTGGCCGCTTCCCCTTCTGCGCTGCCGGCCAGCCGCTCGCGGTAGAGGCTGAATTCATCGATCCGAGCCTGGCGCTGATTCAACTGCAGTTCATACTCCTGGGCGATCAAGCTGTCCGGCACCGTGACTTTGTGTTTGTTCAGGAAATCGGAGAAGGAGCCAAAGCCTTTTCTGCTGTTGCAAATGATCGCCGTGGGCATGCCATTGCGCGGACCGAAGCGGAACTTCTCCAGCGCCGCCACCACGCCATCGTATTGCGTGGCATCCACCGCTTGTGCCTGCCACCCAAATGAGCGAAACACCACCTCCAGATCAGGCATGGGAAAAATCATGCGCGTGTGCAGGTCCAGCTGTCCGTTGTTGCGATCCACCAGCACACACAGGTTGTCGAGATGATTTTGCCCGGCATACATGACCGCTTCCCAGATAGGACCTTCCTGCAGCTCACCGTCGCCGGTCATGCAATAGGAATCGAACCGCGGGCTGGTGCGGCCTGCGATCGCGAAACCCTGGGCCACTCCAAATCCCTGTCCCATCGGCCCAGTGGCGATCTGTACCCCAGGAAGAATCGGACCCGGGTGCCCATTCAGGATGCTGGCGAAGGAGCGCGAGTTCTTGAGTATCTTGCGGTCGAAGTAGCCGAGTTCGGTGTAGATCGAGGCCAGTGCCGCCACCGCGTGGCCTTTGCTCAAGGTGAAGATATCCTGTCCGCGACGGGTAGGGTCTTCGATGTCAAGATGAATAAAGCCGCCGTAGAACAGCGCGACCAAGGGGATGATGGAGGAGAAAGCGCCGCCCGCATGCAGGCCCTTGTCCACCGCGTCGCGGGATTGCTCGAGAGTAAGCAGGCGGATGTCGGAGTCCTTTACGGCGAGCAGCTTGAGGATACCTTGACGCACCGCGTAGTCTTGATGGGGAAAGAATTCACCGCTCAGCCGTTCACGCCGGACCGTGGTGTAGGAAGGATTGATCATGTTTTCCGCTTATTTTCCCACCCAGCCGCCGTCGACGTAGAGCGACTGTCCGGTTACATACTTCGCCTCGTCGGAGGCAAAAAACGCAGCCACGGTTCCAATCTCGCCCGGTTGGCCGGTACGGCCCAATGAGATCTGAGCCAGCACACCTTCCAGAACGGAGGGGTCGGGATGCTTGAGAACCCACTCGATCATCGGCGTTTCGATCAAGCCGGGGTGGATGCAATTGACTCTGATTCCGTGAGCACCCATTTCGGCGGAGACATTGCGGGTGAGCGCTTCGATGGCCAGCTTTGCCGGCGCGTAGTGGGTGCGTCCAGGCAAAACCTTGCCGGCCTGGATGGAACCAATGTTGATGATGCATCCGCCGCGGCCGGCGGCCACTGCGCGGCGGCAGAAAACCTGCGAGCAGAGCCACTCTCCCCGCAAATTCACGTTCACCACATCGCTCCACTGTTGGTCGCTCAGCTCCATGAAAGGGACGATGGTTTCAATGCCCGCGTTGTTCACCAGCACATCGACCCGCCCCAACTCCCTCTCGGCCTGATCGAACATGGCCTCCACCTGGGAGCGCTCGCTGACATCTGCCTCAATTACCAGCGCACGCCGGCCTTGGTTCCGGACCCATTCCGCAACCGCACAAGCTTTTTCACAACTTCCGAGGTGATTGATGGCGAGGTCAGCACCTTCCGCCGCGAATACTTCGGCAATTCCCTTGCCGATTCCCTGGCTGGCTCCGGTAATGAGCGCTACTTTATTGCGGAGCTTCATATTCACCCCGTTCCCTGGCATCAGTGGATCGTCCAGCCACCATCAACCATCAGCACGTGTCCGACCACCATATCGGAAAGCGGACTCGAGAGAAACAGTACTGCGCCCACCAGATCTTCGGGCTGATTCCATCGTCCGCGTGGAATCATTTCCTTGGTAGCCCATTCTTTGTAGCCAGGCCGTTCCAGGATATTTTTTCGTGACTCGGTTTCGGTAATGCAAGGCGCGACCACGTTTACCAGAACACCATCCTTAGCCCACTCCAGAGAGAGGGCACGGGAAAGGTGGTGGATACCCGCCTTGGCGGCGGCGTAAACCGATCGCCCCTTGAAAGCAATCTCTCCGAAGTTGGATCCGATATTGATGATTCTGCCCCCGCCCTGCGGAATCATGACCCGGGCAGCCGCTTGGCAGGCAAAATACACGCTCTTCAATGATGCCGCCATCGTGCGGTCGTACTCTTCTTCGCTCACGTCGAGGGCAGGGGTCGTCCCGGTCCACCCAGCGTTGTTGACCAGAATGTCAACGCGTCCGAAGGCGGCATTGAGTCTGATCCACCAACGCTCGAACCTGATCGACCTGCGCCACATCGGTCTGCACGATCATGGCCTTGCGTCCCAGCGCCTCAACTTCCTGCTGGACGGCTTTGATTTCTTCCTGGCGCTTGTCGGGATACTTGGCCAGCACTACGTGAGCTCCGGCGCGGGCCAAACCAATCGCGATGGCGCGGCCGATTCCCTGGGAAGCCCCGGTCACAATGGCTACCTTGTCGAGCAATCCGAAGCTTGAGTAATCCACGGAACTTCCTGGACTTCGTACTTTATGTTGCCGCCTTCAGGATCAGCTGCAGGACAAACGCGGCAGCCGAAGGGAACCGGAAGCACCCAAAAAGATTGCATAGTACGCCATGGTGCTTGCTTAATATCCAACGTAGCCTACCAGCTAACGATCAGGGTAGTCAAGCGCAAGCGCACCCCAAAAACGTTACCAACCAATGCTTACTTGCCCGCCGGCCGAGGCAAGGAAAACACATAGAACCCCTGTGTCTGCGGTGCGTTGGGCGAAGCTTCGACAGTTTGCCGCTCGCCCGCCGGCCCCAGATGTCCTAAGCTGGGCCTGGCGCTGAATGCCAGATACTCCTGTCCATTCACCTCGTAGACTGCCGGGATACCCTCGGGTGCGGCGGGCATTACCTGTTCCCAAAGGACTTTACCGGTATCTTTGTCATAAGCTCGCATGGTCGCGTCGGAGATGGTTCCGGAAAAGATGAGGCCGCCCGCGGTGACCACCACTCCACCCCGCGGCCAGTAGCTCCCCGTATCTTTGATTCCCCTGGCGATCAACTCCGTAACTCCGCCTAACGGGATTTGCCACTTGATAGTTCCCTTATTCAGATCATAGGCAGTGAGGGTCGACCAGGGTGGTTTGTTGGCGGGCAAACCTTCGCTGGAGTTCATGTATCCATAGCCGGTCCAGTAACGCATTGGCGGAGCTCCAGGTGGCGGAGGTGGAAGAGCAGGGCGCGGAGCTGAAAGGTAGGCGAGTAGGTCAGGAGGAATGTGAGCTTTCGCCGGATCAGCAAGGTAGGCGACCAGCGTGTCCACCTCTTTTTCGGAGAGGTTCGTGAAGGCCGGCATAGGCGACGCTCCATTTTGGATCGTACTCTTGACCCGGTCCGCACCAATCCTGGCAACGATATCGACCAGCGAAGGAATAGAGGGCGGCTGGCCGGTCAACTCCGCAGTGTGACACGACTGGCAATTCTGGATGTAAACGATGCGGCCATTGGTCTGGGGCGAGCCTGTGATCTGCATTTTAGGCGGATTCGGCTCCAGCTTTATCATCGAGGGCGCGTTCTTGGTGGAGATGTACAGCATACCGTTGGGGGGATCGACCGCCCCGCCCCCCCAATTGCCTCCGCCATTGTTGCCGGGCATCTCAACCGTGTCTTTCAATCCGGCGGGGGTAAAGATTCCTTCATTGCGGGCGTTCTGCAACTGCTGTTTGATTTTCTCCCGCTCCGCGGGATCGGCGATGTAAGGATCGACATCATCGGGAGTAAAGGACTGGGTGGCGAATGGCGGCGGGGCCGTGGGGATAGGCTGCGTGGGCCAGGAATGCTCGCCAACCATATTTGACTGCGGAACGGGACGTTCCACAATCGGCCAAATGGGCTTGCCGGTGACACGATCGAAGACATAGAGAAAACCGTTTTTGCCCGCGACCGCAACAATGTCCACCATCTTGCCATCGTGCTGCACGGTGAGTAATTTGGGCGCGGTGGTGAGGTCATAGTCGAATAAATCGTGGTGAACGGCCTGGAAGTGCCAAAGATATTTCCCCGTCCGGGCATCGAGCGCCAGCAGGCAATTGCCGAACAGACCTGTGCCGGTGCGATCGGCGCCGTAGAAATCGTAGGTAGGGGATCCCAGCGGAAAGTAGGCGATTCCGCGGTTGTCGTCGATGGTCATCCCGCCCCAGTCATTGATCCCACCTATGTACTTCCAGGCATCTTTGGGCCAGGTATCGTAGCCTAATTCGCCGGGGTGAGGAACCGTATGAAAGATCCAGACCATCTTGCCGGTGAGCACATCATAGGCACGAATATCACCTGGAGGGGAGTTGTACTCTTCTCCGGTGGCGGAGCCCAGGATCAGCAGATTTTCAAATACCCTGCCCGGGCTGCCGGACTGAATCTGCCGAATTGTTTTCGGATCACGGTCCAGGCCTTCGCGCAAATCGACATTGCCATGATCTCCGAAAGAGTCCACCAGATTGCCGGTGCGCGCATCGAGTGCTTGGAGCATGTTGTTGGTGGCGTAGAAGAGGCGGCGTTGGCTGCGGTCTTTGCTTTCCCAGTAGTTGATGCCGCGGTTGGTGATATTTCTGGGACTGTGGTTGTCGTGAACCCAAATCTCCTTGCCGGTTACCGCGTCCAGCGCTACCAGGGTATTATCCTTGCCCACCACGTACATGACGCCATCGACAACCAGCGGGTTGAATCCATAACGAAAACCATTATTGCCGTTGGGATAAAACCACACCTGCCTTAGCTGAGTTACGTTCGACTTGTTGATCTGTGTCAGGCCGGAGTATTGTGCGGAGTCCGCGCTGCCTTCGTAATCGCTCCAGGTGGTATAGGCCTTCGCGTCTTTGCCGCTGGCATGCACGGTGGGATGACTCACGCCGGCGATCAGGATGACCGCAAAGACGCTCGCCGCGCTGCCCAAACTTCGTTTCATCGCTGGTCCTGCTGCGGCAGCGCGAAGGCAACGTAACTCTTCGTGCCAGCCGGCCGGTTCACACCTCCGGGCGCCATCCTCGCACCCTGGGGAAAAGGAGGTCCCCCGGTCAGGGCAAACAAAATATATTCGCGGCCGTTGGCCTCGTACACTGCCGGCACGCCGACCGCCCCATTGGGCACGTCTTTTGTGAAAATCACCTTGCCGGTGATTTCGTCGACCGCGTAAAACCTGGACTGGTTATCGACGAAGACGACCAGTCCGGAAGCCAGAATCACGAATCCGCTCCTGGGGAACACATTGCCTCGCAGCTTATCGCTGGGGCCGGCCTGCGGCGTATCCCCATACGGGGTTTGCCACCGGATCGTGCCGGTATTCAGATCGTATGCGGTGATCGTGCTCCACGGAGGTGTGATGATATAGCCCTCCTGACCATACCCCGTTTTGTAGCGGGCAGGCCGCGGTGTGAGGCCAGCTGGATAGTCCGGTTCGAGACGCTCTGTCAGCACGTTGCCCGGAAGGGCAGAGCCCGGGGGCGCCAACTCGGGCTTGTTGAGAAAGGTGATCAAATCGTTTATGCCCTGCGCGGGGATGGAGGGAAAGGGCGGCATCGCGCCTCTCCCGTTGGCAATGATCGAGCGAACCGCGTCGGCTCCCAACCGGCCTACCGCGGTATCGATTGCGGGGCCGCGGTCACCTTTGAGATCTGGCCCGTGGCAAACCTGGCAGGTTTGTTCATAGATGGTACGGCCGATCCTCAGCTCCGTTGGGGGCTCCATTGGGCCCAGCCCGGCGCCCGGCGCCGCCGAAGCTGCTCCTATCCGGCTCGGAATTAGCCCGCCATTGTTCGCCGCAATGGACTCACCGTCTGGAACCATCTTGAGAATCGATGGCACGTTCTTGGTTTCAACGAAGACCATGCCTTTTGCGCCATCGGCGCCGGTGCCGAAGAAGGCAGCTCCCCCGGTCACGCTGGGCAATTGTATGGTTTCGGTGAGACCCGGTGGAGTATAGAGACCGCTGCGCGCTTTCGAAAGCCGTTCGGTCCACCAGGTTATTTCTTCCGGAGTCATGAACCCGGTGTAGAGGTCCTTCACGGTCATGTTCTGACGGGCGAAGGGAGGAGGCGCTGTGGGAAACGGTTGGGTGGGCGAAGTCTTCTCGCCAGGCAAATCGGACTGGGGCACGCTGCGCTCTTCAATAGGCCAGAGGGGTTTGCCGGTAACGCGATCAAAGACGTAGAGAAAGCCGTTCTTTGAAGCGAGAGCGACAACGTCGACCATTTTTCCGTTATGCTTTACGGTCGCCAGCTGGGGCGCCGCGTTGGGATCGTAGTCCCACACATCGTGGTGCACGGTCTGGTAGTGCCACAGATACTTTCCAGTGCGCGCGTCCAGAGCGAGCAGGCAATCGGCAAACAGGCTGTTGCCGTGACGATCGCCGCCATACAGCTCGTACTTCGCCGAGGCGGTGGGAAAATAAACAATGCCGCGCTTCTCATCAATCGTAAATTCGCCCCACACGTCGACTCCGCCCAGGTACTTGTAGGCATCCTTGGGCCACGTGTCATATCCCATCTCGCCGGGACGAGGAATGGTGTGGAAGATCCAGGCAAGCTTGCCCGTGCGCACATCGAAAGCTCGAATGTCTCCCGGGGGTGCGAGATACCCTTCACCCGTAAAGCTGCCGAGGATGATTAGATTCTCAAATGTCCGTCCGGGCGTTCTGGAAGCAAGAGCGATGGGTGCGCGGTCGATTCCCGTCTTAAGGTCGAGCCGGCCATTGTCGGCAAAAGACTGCACGTCTTTCCCGGTGAGCGCGTCGATCGCGTAGAGGTAGCCGCCGGTGGTGACCAGAATCCGCCGATCGGAGCGATCTTTGCTTTCCCAGTAATTGAGACCGCGCTGACTACCGATTCCGGCCCTGCGGCCGGTTCCGGCAAACGGGTGAACCCAAAGTTCCTTCCCGCTCGAGGCATCGAGCGCGACCAGCGCCCCCTGCTTCGCTGCTACGTAGGCGATGTTATCCACCACCAGGGGACTGAAGGTATAGAGGCCGTCTCCAGACGGATAACTCCAGGCGACCTGCAGCTTGCTGACATTTGCGGGTGTGATCTGCTTCAGTGACGAATAATGAGAACTGGTCGGACCTCCCAGGTAGTCCGTCCAACCGGCTGCCGAGTTCTGGGCGCCGACCGAGTTAACATAAAGGCCCGCCAGGGCTAAAAGAAAGCACACTGAATGCGTGGCCTTGCCTCTCGAACTTATTCCAGAACGCCCAGTGTTGTTCGGCATCAGACTGCTGTTGATCTCCAAAGGCATTGCATAGCGCCCGGATTCACTCTCATTTCCCAGGCCGCGGCTTGCCCCAGTAGATGAATGTACCGAATCTCGTTGCGGTCACGATATCCACGGCGCCGTCTTTGTTTAGATCGATGGCGAGTAGATCAGAACCCGCACCCGAATGGTTGTCAATGAGTTCGGGCACAAACTCTGCTCCACCGGGGGCCTTGGGGTTGCGGACTGTCTTGTACACGTACAAGACAGCTTGACCATACGGATCCGGATCGAGAAAGGTGTCGAGATGGGACCAATACCGCTTACCAACAATGAAGTCAGGCACACCATCGCCATTTACATCCGCAAACGTAGTGCCGTGTGGTTCGGAGAAGGCAACGCCGCCCGCGTTTTTGGTAGAGAAGTCGTCCATGATCATATGTTGTACGAACGAGATTTTCCCTTGGGCGTCCCGCTTCTGCTCAAACCATGCCATTCCCCAGCCGTGCGCATTGAGGACCGTGACAACGTCGTTCAAGCCGTCGCCGTTCACGTCGTACACCGCCATCACGCTGCCACCCATAATGCCGCGGCCGTACCGGGCGAAGACCTCCGGATGATAGGTCCATAGTTCCTGGGTGCTTCCGGCCGGAGGTTGTTCCCACCATCCATAAGGGTTCAAGATGTCCAGGCGGCCATCGCCGTTCACATCCCCAACACCAATGCCGTGGGCGGTCCCATAACCTTTTTCAGAAACATTGTGGACGATCCATTGTCCGGTGGGATTGGCGGGATCGGGCTTAGCATAACGAACCTGGCCATCACCCATGTAGACGACCTCCGGCTTGCCGTCGCCATCGACATCGCGCAACACGGCAATTTCGCTTTGCACGCCGGAGACGACCTTATACTTATCCCACCGCCGTTCTTCTCCCTGAGGGTTGACGTACAGGTACACGCCACTGTTTGGACCGCCGTAGGTCACGGTCATTACGTCCGGCCAACCGTCCCCGGTTACATCCGCGGCGAACTGCATCCACGCATCCCCGGCGAATTTGGTGGAGGGATTGACGGACTCGCCGAGGTAGATTTCTCTTGATTTCGTATAGTCGGGACCGTAGTAGATGTAAGGGCCGGATACGACGTCCAGAACACCGTCGCGGTTGAAATCTGCCGCAGCGGAGCTATGTGAATAGTAGAAATCGCTCAGTTGCTGCTTGCGGAAGTCAGGAGATATTTTCTCGGGAACGCGAATCTTCACGCCGAGATCTTTATAGCCCAGGTCCTTGAACCGCACCTCGCCGCTGCCGCCGACATAGAGCGCAATGGGGCCGTAGCCCTCGTCTCCGACCGCACCGTGTTCCCGGCCGTTGTTGAGGAAGGTGCGCACGATGTTGGCATCGAAGAGGATCTCTACGGCATTCCAATCCTCGGGGCGCAGCTGACTATCCGGCAGCTCAAAAGGCAACTTCACCGTGGACACCGGGGGATGATATTCGCGCTCCGGAGTGTCAGACGGAGGCGGTGCAATTCGCACCAGGCCGCCGCCATGCCGCAGTTTGGTGCGTTCGACGATTTGTCCTTGCGCATCCAGGGTCACGGCGTAGGATGGCAGGTCTGGATCGCTGAGAGCCACATAAACTCCGCGCATGCCGGTGGGTGTCTTCTCGGCGCGCAGCAGTAGACCGGTTTCGCAGCCCCCGGTGCAGCGAAACTGCATGAATACGCCGATATCCTGATACGAGCGATCAAGCATAAGCCAACCGCCGCCCTGTTTTGGTGTTCCAATCAGCTCGCCGTTCTCGGCACGCCACTGCGCACCCCCGACGGTATGCCAGCCCGCAAGGCTTGAACCGGTGAATGTTGTGTCCGGACGAAAGGAAGGGCCGGTGGCGAGCAGCTGCGAGGAGCCGAGGAGCATAACCGCGGACAACAGTGAGAAACGTCGTAAAGCCATGGTTTCTTTCCTGTGGAAGCGACGGGCGAGCTCCACACTGAGCGATGGAAACCGGGCGTAATGTGCAAGCCAGATTTCGTACGGCGCCATTTTTATCACCCCGCATCGGGGATTGTCAACGAGGCAGCGAATCCAACTCGGTGCTGATTGCGCCGTTGAGCGATGCTAGATAGGCCAGGATGTCGGCTAGTTCCTGGGGGCTGAGGGTCTCGCGATAAGAAGGCATGGAAGGGGTTTGGATTATGCCCCACTCGCGGAGCTGCGAACGCTCGAAGGCAACCAACTGGTTGTCCGCGTCTATCATTTGCAGGCTGTAGGAATTCTGGTTGAGGAGCTTTCCGGAGATGGCTTTTCCGTCGTGCGTGACTACCCGGTAGCGTTGATACGCTGGAGGAACCGCCGGATCGGGGTCCAGCAGTGACTTGCGCAATTGTTCTGGACTGAGCTGAGTTGCGATGTCCGTGAGATTCGGTCCAAGGCCAGAGCCCGTCTCCCCGACTCGATGACAGGACGTACACTGGCCTTTACCTTCAAAAAGGGCTTTGCCGCGAAGTGGATTCACCTGCTTCTCACTGACCTGCGCGGTCAATAGACTACTTAGGAGGACAGCACCTACTCCTATTCTGAGTGCCCACATTTCATCGCTCCCGCGTTTTGGCAAGCCACTTCATCCAGCTGCTGCGATAAGCGCCGAGGTCATCCGCGTCGCATACGCGTACAACCATACACCCAATTCTGGATGATCCTCTCCCATGGGTTCGGGCGAAGGAGATATCCCTGTTCCGGGCCAGGGGCGGCGTCCAAGTTGAGATCGCGGACACTGCAGGTCCCTCTTAAGCGAACTAACAGCACTGGAACAGCAATCGTTACTGCTACAATCGCGCAGTTTTCGGGGGCGTCAAGAGCCGTAGCGGGTTTCTCACACTTTTGCGCCTCCGCTATAGCTGCAATCGGTAACCGGGCATGGGGTTACTTCTCACGCAGTCCGAAAACGAAGAGGCAATTGCCAGCATTGACGGCTACGTATTGCCTTCCGTTCACGGCATAAGTGATGGGATTCATGATCATGGGGCCACCCAGAGTCGCTTTCCAAAGCAGTGCACCATTACGGGCATCCAGGGCTACGAAATAACCCTCGCGTCCCCCGGTAAACAAGACGTCGGAAGCTGTGGTCAGAATTCCCGCCGCCCCAGCGGCGGTTTGCCAACCCTCGAAGGTGTGAAGGCTGTTGCCGGTATTCAGCTTGAATTCCCATCTCTTTTCTCCGGTTTGCGGATCAAGTGCCCGGACGGCTGTGAACTTCTCTTCATCGGCGCCTACGATGGCTGTCGCTGTTGGAACCGGGCGATGTCCACGGCCGTCGTAGCGATTCCCTTCCTCGTACGCCTGATCCCCCTTGATGAACAATGTGGAATAGTTTTCGCGGGCGTTTACATAGAAGAGCCCGGTTTGAGGACTAAACGAAGGATTAAACCAATTAGTACCACCCTGATTGTCGGGGAAGATGAGGGTTCCTTCGGTACTGGATTTTGCATTGGCGGTCATGATGGGCCGGCCATGCTCGTCAAACCCGGCGTTCCAATTTTGTTTAACAAAGGGCGTTCCTAACAAAAACTGACCGGTCGCCCGGTCTAACACATAAAAGAAACCATTCCTGTCTGCCCACAGGATCACTTTGCGCGCCGCACCGTGCCAGCGAATATCCGCAAGCAGCGGGACCTGCACCGCATCCCAGTCAAACTCGTTGTGCGGATTTGCTTGATAGTGCCATTTGAGCCGGCCGGTATCCACGTCAAGAGCGACTAGTGAGCAGGTGTAGAGATTGTCGCCGGGACGCACATCACCGTTGTAATCAGGACCGGCATTTCCGACGCCCCAGTAGGTCAGATTCGTTTCCGGGTCGTAGGAGCCGGTGGTCCATATGGAGCCGCCGCCGTGCTTCCACGAATCGTTGCCCCAGCTGGCTTCGCCCGGGTCACCAGGTCCGGCGGTGGTATAGAACCGCCACTGTTCCTTGCCTGTGCGCGCATCGTAAGCCGCAATGAAGCCACGGATCCCATATTCCCCACCGGCCACACCTACGATGACTTTGTTCTTAACCACCAAAGGCGCAACCGACATGGTGTAGCCGGATGTTGTACTGGCGACGGTCGTGTTCCATAGCGGAGTTCCTGTCAGGGCATCGATTGCGATCAAATGCGCATCGACCGCGGCCATGTATAACGTGCCGCCAAGGATCGCAAGTCCTCGACTGATGCGGCCGCAGCACAACCTGGCGGCGGATTCCGGCGTATATCGGTAGATCCAGAATAGACGGCCAGTGGTTGCATCCAGCGCTACCACGTCGTCGCCTTGCATGGTGTAGAGCACGCCGTTGACGACCAGTGGAGTTGTCTCGTAGGGATCAAGCCAGCGTGCTTGAAAGACCCATTTCAGTTCCAGGTTCTTTGCGTTCTCCGGCGTGATCTGATGCAGAGAGCTGTTGTGAAGGCTGCGGTAAGTTCCGCCGAAGGTCAACCAGTTCCAGGGTTCCTGGTTGGCGCTCAGAAGGCGCTCGAAGGTTACTCCAGCCGTCGCACCCGGTGCGTCCGCGATCAATGATCCCGGTGTCTGCTGTGCGGTTGGCGTTGCTAAGCTCTTCTCGGGCTCGGCAGCCTGCGCTGCAGGCGGTTCCTTGCCAAAATTCGCGGCGAGATAGTCAACCAGCTCTTTGATGTCCGCGCCGGAACCGACTGCCCCGCGTGAAACCATGTCGTCGACCTGGCCGGCCCAGCCCTTTTTCGTCATTCTCTGCCCGGTAACCACATTGAGTCCGTGACATCCGGTGCACATCCGTTCGAGTACTACTCTGCCTGGACCTGGAGGCAAGTCGGCCTGGGCATGAGCCCTGGACAGAAGGCCCGACGAAACTGCCGCCAGCATAGAGAACCCAACGAAACTCAGCCAACCAGAATGTAGTTGCATGTCACCCGCGCTATTTTCCCGGCTCCATCACGTAGTAGTCAAAAGTGTTGCTCCAGGTGAACTCGCCGCCGGGCTGAATATCGATGGCAATATAAGGCTCGTCCGCAAGCACGGTGCGAATGGACCACAACAAATCTCTTACCAGCGGCCGATTGCCGCTGATTCTCAACCCCGCGCCCACTTTTTTGTTCTCTATGACGATCTCAGTGTCTTTGGGGCTGTCACTGAAACCCTGAATGGGCACAGCCACTTCATCTTCGCCGGACAGCGGTTTTCGGTAGACGATTTCATTTCCGCTGATCTCCGCGAGTTCCTTATTGGGCGGGCGGGGCGATTGAATCTGGAACGGAACTTTGAAGGTGAAATCCGGGCCGGGAGGCTGCTTATCGAGCACCACGAAATTATGGTCGTATACGGTGCTTTGAATTTGGCGCTTGCCGGTATTTTTCAGGCTGCGTTCGATGACCATTTCCGGCTTGCCTTTCTCCAGCCGCACGATCTTCCGGTACACATAGGCATAGCCCGAAGCCGGATCGGACAGTTCCTGTTGGAAGGCGATCGAATCTTTGTGCCTCTCGACGGACCACTTGCCGGAGTCCAGAACCGCGTAAGGAAAATACCGGTTGTACTCGGTACCTGTCTTGCGCAGCACGCCCACACCGATCTTGATGAACGTCCCACCTGGCTTGGCTTCGTCCCACCCGAGGACCGTCTGGAATTCATCCACGGGTCCCTCCAGCGCGCTGCAGGGCCCGGATACAATTTCCGATCCCTGGTAGACCCAATTGATGACCTTGGGATCAATCCTGTCGAACCACGGTCCGTAGAAGTCGTGGCCTTTATAGCGCAGACTGTAGACCGCTCCGGACCAGTCGAAGCGGGTCGAACGGTAGTACCCGTTCTTCGCGTCCGGCAGATAGATCTTCGCTGTGATTTGCCCGTTCGCAATCGTGGTCTGGGGAAACTCGGCCGCGCGCCCTCGAGCCCAAGCGGTGACGAGGGTCAGTAGCAATAGCAACGCGGGGCGCAGCATCGCCGGCATGGAATTGGCGACGGCCCGGGCATGGAGACTGCGAATCATGGCCATGTTTTGTGTTCCTTGGTGGATAGCTGTTTGAAGAGTGCAGGATCATACTCCTCCAGGCCGGTTATGCCATGAAGATGGTTAGCCGAAACCCAGGGCAAGCCATATGCGGTGAGATCCAACGCCACGGCCGCGAGGGCCGGGCCCGAGGCGAAAGTTTTCCTGCTGCCAGCCGATGCCTTTCATGTCGTACTGGCGCCCGGGAAGCGCGACCATCGACTTGGTGTCGTTTAGCAGGACGCGCGCTACGTCCAGGTAATGCGTGTCTTTGGTGTAGTTGTAGAGCTTGGCGTAGGAAGGTACGGCCCAGTCCAGATACTCATCGGTGTCGCCGGTGTTGAGAGCGGTAATATCCTGCAGGCCGACGGTCGGAACACCCTTCTTCCAATGCAACTGAGCATTATCGGCATCAACCGGCATGGGCAGATTCCAGATCCAGATCCAGCTTTCGGCAAAATTGCCCGCGGCCTGGGCGCGCTCAAGCCACCTGGGATCTTTCGTCGACTCATAGAGACTGAGAAACGCTTCCATGCTGAGCATCCCGGCCTCCTTGTCGGTGATATTCGGATTGTCGCTTGCCCCTCCGATGAAGAGCCCCCGGTTCCCCCATGTATTCCACACATAATCGGCGGCGCGAATCGCCGACTGTCGATACTTCTGGTTTCCGGTGATCTCAGTCATCAGGACCAGCAGAGGCACGGCGTTATAGCTCGCGGTCCCAGTGGGCTCTGCCACCTCATTGCTTCCCGGTTTCCACCGCCGCGGGTACGATCCATCTTCCCGCTGCTGCTGGATCAGCCAGTCGGAGTAAGACGTGACCCAAGCCAGCCATTCCGGGTGGGGGCGCCCGAGAGCAAGTTCGCGACGGTACGCCTGCATGAGTACGCGCATATCTTCGGTGGCATTGCGCAGCCATGGAGCCAGCCAGAAGTGATCCCACGGTCTGCCCGACGCCAGATCGTATCCGGTTGCCTGCAACGGAATAGCATGAAGCGCTTGAATCATGGAAGCGATGATGGCGAGGCCGGTCGCGCGCATTTTTTGACCGCGCTCCGTTTTGTCGCGATCACCCTCAAGCAGCAACTGGTTGGCGCATTCAAGGTTCTTGCCGACAAAGCCCATCGCAATCATGGTCCAGTTCCAATTGGGGGTATCCACTACGGTGGAACGCGCAAAAGGAATACCGGTGCGTCCGTCGATGGTGACCGCCTGGGCCTCCAGATGGTCGAGCAGAACCTGTCGCACCTGGCCGACGTCGATGTAGTTCACGGGCGGATTCAGGGTGTTCCAGGACCATCGCCAGGCATCGCGCGTCAGGTCCCGAAACGACTCATTCTGACCAAAGCGAAACGCAACCTGATAGCTCTGGGCAAAGCCTTGCGTAATGGGGTGATACCGTCGAATCCATCGCGGTACCGCGGGTGCGCCGCGGGCACCGCCGAAGTCGTTCACCGTGCCGGGAAAGCGAAAGCCGAACTGAACCGGCTCATCCTCGGCTTGCCAGGCGCCCATCGCTCCGAACTGGAACCGCGCATCGGTCATGACCAGGTTTGTGAGTTTTGACTCTTCCTCGGTGGTGTCACCGCGCGGCGCCGGGTCGAGCATGGAAATCGATGCGCCGCTCTTGAAGGACATGGCGAACAGTGGCGCGGCCAGAATATCCTCACGCATCCAAAGGTGGTGGGCGCCGTAATTCAAAGTTCCGCCGGGAGAACGATCTCCATCGTAGGTGGGATCGCCATAGATCGCGCCCGGAACCATGAAACCGATATCAGACCAGGTGGACGAGGCGTCGACCGTGAAGCCGATTGCCGAATAGAAGCCGCCCGGCGCGTTTCCCTTCACCTCCACATTTCTGTGCAGCGAGAGCACAGCCGAACGCACACTCCACTTGTCATGCACGCGAAAGACGACGTCTTTGCCGTAAGCCAGTTCTGCCTGAGCATCCACTCCGGAAGGGGTCTTTTGTAGATTCTTGTAGCCTGCGGCGAGCTGTTGAATGTCGTTGTCCGCGCGATAGACTTCAATGCTTGCGGGCTTCGCTTGCAGGATGCGCGGAGCGGGCCCGCCCGTAATCTCGATGCCCCAGTCGCCTGATGCGGAGCGGGTGAAGGACACAATTGCGCCTGTTTGCAAACGCCCAAGAGCCAGCCGCGCGCTTTGCTGTCCAAATGCTGCCGGTAGCCATAGAAGCATAAGGAAACAAGCAACGACCGTCAGAGACTCACCAGTCCCTTTGATTGCCAGCCTGGTCGAAATGAATGACTGCTCATACACACGCTTGTCCCTGTCAGTATGGCCGATTGTCATCTGTCAGGCCGGGCCAGTTATCGGTGCGAAAGGGCACGGCCGGCAGTCCGGCTTTGTTGTAGAGGGTTGCCGCCGGATTCGACTGCCACGCATAGCGGACTGCTTTGGGATTCGGCACCGCGCTCGAGGAGACAACGACGGTGTCGCCAAAAACGTGAGCATCGGCCCAATACCATTTGTGGTCATCGCCGGCGATCGAGAACTCCTCCGGTTTATCTCCTTTTACCACCAGGCCTCCCTCGGCATGCGCGACATGCAAGCGGATCGCCAACGAAAGCACGTCGAACGAAGTAAATGCCGGCCCTTCATAAGGGATGTTTTCGCCGTAGTTTTTGGCCAGCGCGCAGTAGGCCAGGCGATCGCCGACGGGAATCTTATCCTTTGGATGGATTGTGTTCGGGTCGCCGGTATCGATGGTTACGGCGAGGCAGGTATTAGCAACCGTGGCGGCTGCGATTGCCTGCGACTCGCGCGTTTCAGCCCAGGCGTCGTCGATGGGCGACGGACTGCGCGGCTGGTACGCCGGGAGACCCACGATGTAGAAAGGAAAGTCGCCCTGCGCAAAAAGCCTTCGCCAATCGGCGATCATCGCCGGAAGAACCTTACGGTACTCGAATCCCCGCTTAGAGTTGGCCTCACCCTGGTACCAGATCGCGCCGGTGATCGAAAGGGGAGCCAGTGGCTGCAACATCCCCTGGTATAGAACGGCTGGCATCACCGGCCAGTTTTCGTAAGAAATCGGCAGGGGATGCGGCGGACGTGCGTCGACACTCAGTTTGGCTTTCCACTCGCCGGCTAACGCCAGGCTGGTGTTATCCCCGAGGAGAACGTGCAGATCCTCCGGTTTGCCGAGGAACCCTCCCTTGGACGCGGTCTTCAACACACGAATGGCAAAGATGTTTCTTCCCGGCTTCAGCACGCCATCCCCAAGACGGTAGACTCGTGGATTCTCGACCCACGCGCTGCCGCCGATAAACTTCCCGTTGACGTATACCGTGTCCATGCGGTCGACGATGCCAAGGAACATGGTGGCGCGGCCCGCTGGAAGCGGATTGGGCAGAACGACTTCTTTGCGGAACCAGACGACGGCGGGCGTATCGGGCACTCCAAGAGCGGCAAAGCCGGCGAAAATGTCGACGCTCTTCCACCCGGAATCATCCAGCGCCGCATCCTGCCAATTTTCCTTGATGCCAAGGTCGTAGCGGTCAAACCACGACATCACGTAGTTTCCGTATTCAGGTCCGGTCTCGGCAGCAACTCTCTGCAGTTCTGCTAGTGGAATATCCAGGCCACCCAACTGGCGAAGAGCCGCGACGCTGGTCCAGGTTTCGGCCGGAGTACCGCCGACGGCATCTACCACCAGCCCAATCGGGATGTGGATATCTTGCTGCACGCGGCGTGCGAAATAGTAAGCGACCGCGGAAACCTGAGCCGCCGTGTCGGGGGAGACAGCATTCCACGCGCCGTCGACAAGATTAGCGGGATGGTAGGCAGGATGCTCGGCCACAGTGAAGAAACGGATCTGGGGATAATTCGCCGCCTTGACTTCATCGGCGCCGTTGAGCGCACCGCGCAGCTTGAATTCCATGTTGGATTGGCCGCCGCAGAGCCACACATCGCCGACCAGAACATTGTGAAGCTCGACACTTTGACGGCCAGTGATTTTGAAGGTGTATGGGCCGCCGGCCGGAGGCGGCTGAATCTCTACCTGCCAGCGGTGATCGGCGGCGGCGACAGCCGATGCCGTGCTGCTGCCAACCGCCACCTGGACCTTGTCGCCTGGCTCGGACCAACCCCAGACCTTGTCCAGCTTGTTGCGCTGCAATACCATGTTGTCGCCGAAGATCGGACTGACAAATGGAAGCCCCGTGGCTGCCGGCACTGCAGTGGGCTGTTGGGCATAACCGATGTTCAAGCAGGCGGATAGCAGCCCAAGAGCAGCGGTCATACCGAGAAAATGTTTACCGCACATGTGCTGCATACCCTCTCTTGGAGACGAATCTGGACGCGACATGGAGAGTACCACGCTGCCCGCAAGGCCGGGAAGCGTGCGTAAATCAGAAGCAGGCCCGTATCCGGATTGTGTAAGACTCACTGGGCCCTACTTCGGATTTCCTGTGCAGTTGATTGGCGTGGCCAAGTTCATGCGGCTTTCCTTAACGAAAGCCGCACACGCGGATGTTGCGAATCTACGCGCGCAGTCAGATACGCAGCTACCGGATGGTAAGCAATTTCTGTTCTGGGAGAAGCCATTTACTCCGTCCATGACCCACTACGTCAACGGCGCGATTGGCAATGACGAAAACCTGGGAACTCAGGACCGGCCCTTCAAGACAATTAACAAGGCAGCGCTGGTATTGCGGCCGGGCGAACGGGTCTTGATCGCCTCAGGCGTGTATCGCGAGGGGTCACCGGCGCAAGGCGGTACAGGACCGGACAAGCTCATCAGCTATGAGGCTGCGCCTGGCGCCAATGTGGTCATATCGGGTGCGATGGTTCGAAATGACTGGGAACCTTCCACGGGATCCGGGTATCGCGGACCGCAAAAAGGAAACGCGCAAATCATCGGACTAGCGTTACGCGTATCTTGTCGGTTCTGAGCGCGTCGCGCGAAATCTCCGGAACTCGACTAAGCATGGAGTCTCTCTGCTGACATGGATTTCGGACGCGGGTTCGACTCCCGCCGCCTCCACCATATCTAACCTCGGCCGCCTTGGCGCTTGAGGTCCTTCGCTTTGCTCAGGATTTCGCTGCGGGCTCGAACGCCCCAAAGCGGTCAAGTTCGACGTGTAGTTATCTCCGAGTCGTGGTTGAGAGCCCTGAGGGCGCACCGCTATAGACGGTGCCGAAAACGAGATCGACTGCGGCGCAAGCCAATCGCTCGAGCTCGGCATCGCTTTCATGCTTACCGACTCCTGCCAACCGGCGGTACAGGACATCTCCCGTCAATGAGTCGTGAAGGATCACCGCGATCCGGTCAATTGGAATGGTTGTCTTTCGCAGTTCTTCGCGACGACTTTCCAACAGAGATCGTATGAACGAAGCTGTTTTGGCGGGACCATGCGTGTACCACACCTCGCCTACTTCGGGGCAGTTCAGGGCCTCTCCGATAGAGAGACGATGAAGCTCCACGGACCGTTTTGCGGTGATGAGCTTGAGGATCTGAAAAGAGAGTTTCTTCAGGCTCGCTTCAAGGGTTAATCCTGTGTAGTCAATCTTGGCGAGCGGTTTATTCGCCTCGCGACACAGGTTTTCGATACTCCTGATGAACAGCCCACACTTCCCACCGAATTCGCTATAGACCGTACTCTTCGAACCGCCAGCCAGCTCGACGATCTTGTCGATGGTGACACCCTCATAGCCGCGTTTCAGAAACAAGTCCGCTGCGACTTTTTGAAGCTTGCTGTTTCGAACCTCTCCCCGCGACGGCTTGCTAGGCATTCATCTCTCCATCTTTCCTTCCTGAACGGAGGCAAAAATCATTTGTGCAACCGCCGCTTGAATTCCCTGTTCTGGCAGCATTTTATGCGACCTGTTCTGCGCATCGCTCTGAATTGCCGGCTCCCTCGAGTTGTCATCCGACAGCTCGATGCTGTACTGTACTGTACAGTACACTTGGTAGCAAAATAGCGAAAGTGCACGGAAAATGTATTACCGCCATCGTCGCCGCAGCTTCTCTGACGCCCATCCTTGCCCAACACCGGGCGAAGAACGTTGTATGTGGTCGCCACGAAGTTGTTCGGACTAGTTTTCTAAACCCAAGGAGACTTCATGGATCGTCGCAATTTTCTTTCTGGCTCTCTCGCTGCTTCTGCCCTCTCGCTTGCTACTGCTGGTGATTTAACTGCTCAGGCAGGCTCTACTGCGGACAAATCTGCGCCGGAGTACATGGATCTGCGCCGGTACCATCTGGCGAATGGGCCGGGGGTAAAACTCACGACGGCTTTTTTTGCCGATGCGTTCATTCCGGCACTGAACCGGCTCGGTATTGGGCCAGTCGGTGCGTTCTCTGTTTATCTCGGGCCAGATAGCCCGTCTTATTACCTGCTGATGCCAAGTTCGAAACTGGAGACATTAGTTACAGCTGACCTTGAGTTGGCGAAGGACGATGTCTTTATGAAGGCGGCTGCGCCGTTCTGGGATGCTCCTGCCGCCACGCCGCCGTACATTCGCATAGAGAGTTCCCTCTTGCGCGCGTTCCCGGGTTACCCCAAGGTCACTCCCCCAGCCTCTGCCGCAACCAAAGAAAAACGCATCTATCAACTTCGCCAGTATCAGTCGCCGACAAACATGGATCACGTCCGAAAGGTGGAGATGTTTCATAACGGCGAGTTTCGGTTTTTCGCCAAGGCCGGCGCTGCGGGAGTTTTTTACGCCGATACCCTGGTCGGACCGAATATGCCGAATCTTACCTATATGCTCAGCTTTCCCGATATGCCATCGCTTGAGGCAGATTGGGAAAAGTTTTCCGCCGATCCCGATTGGAAGAAGCTCTCTGCCGATTCGAGGTTCAACTTAGACCCACCAACGGTATCAAGCATAACTAGCCTCGTGCTGCGTCCCCTGGCCTGTTCACAAGTTTAGCGGGATTAGGTTTTGCCGACGCCGGACCAATCAATAGTAGAGGGAAACGAGATGAAACAGTTAGTGATCGCGGGACTATGTCTGGCTCTGGCGGCGACCTATGCCGATGCGCAGATCAATGCAGGCGAGCAGAAGCCCGAGCCTAGCCTGCCTTTCAATATGGTCCAGGTAGCGACCCTCGATCTGCCCTGGCGGATTGCCTTCCTGCCCGACGGACGCATGCTGATCACCGAGAAGGTCGGCGGTATGCAGTTGGTCACTCAGCAGGGGGCCAAGACGCCAGTCTCGAATGTGCCTCCTGTTCTTTACAAGGGTCAAGGCGGTCAGCTGGGTGTTTTTCTCTCGCCGCACTACGCCAAGGATCACTATGTCTACCTCACCTACTCGGAGCCGGGCGAGGGTGGTTCGAGCCTGGCCCTTGCACGAGCCAAGCTGGCGCTAGGCCAGAATTCGGCGAGCCTCGAGGGACTTAAGGTGATTTGGCGCGATGGTGAGAGGGGCAATGGCGGACAGTTCGGCGCACAGATAGCCTTTTCCCCGGACGGCCATTATCTATTCCTTACTGTTGGCGATCGGCAGCGCATGACGCCGGCACAGGATCCTAACCAGCCGCTGGGCAAGATCCTGCGCCTTACCTTGGATGGCAAGCCTGCTCGAGGCAATCCGATGGCCGGAAAGAAGGGCGCGGCCAGCGTGCCTGTGATTGACCCACCGAAGGATACCGAAGCCGCAAAGACTGCTCCAGTCCTGAGAACGTATACCTTCCCCGGCCCTAACCTGACGCTGGCGGAGACCTGGAGTTCCGGACACCGTACGCCCTATGGTCTGGCCTTCGCGCCTGACGGCCGGTTGTGGGAGATCGAGCATGGCCCCAAGGGCGGCGATGAGCTGAACCTGATCGAGCCCACCAAGAATTATGGCTGGCCGCTGGTCTCCTACGCGACCAACTACGATGGTGTGCCGATACCCAGTCCGGATACGCGGGCTGACTTGACCAAGCCCGTCATCTACTGGACGCCGGTCATCGCGCCAGGCAATCTCATGTTCTACAACGGTGCGATGTTTCCGCAGTGGAAGGGCTCTGCCCTGGTGAGCGGCCTGGGGAGCATGACGATCAACCGCATTACCTTCGATGGTCAGGGCGGCGCCAAGCCCGCCGAACGCTGGGACGTTGGTCACCGAATCCGCGATGTAGAGGTCGCGCCTGATGGCTCCCTGTGGATGCTCGAGGATTCCAAGACAGGCGGTCTGTTTCGCGTGACACCAAAGGAGTAAGTCATCTGCTGAGGCCAGTGCGTTTTTTCATGGCGTGGGTGCGCGCGGCTACGAAAGAAGTAGAACACTGACGCCCTCAAATGGCACCTGGATGTCGACTGCACCCCCCTGGATGTTCTGTGGTTGATTGCCATAGATATTCGTCGCTGTCTTGTAGTGGGATGGCACTTGGACTTTCACCGTCTGGTCGGTGACCTGGTCGTTAAAGACAATTAGAAGGCTGCCGGCCTTGGATTCGATCAGCCGAGGGCGGACCTTTTCCGCTGTGACGGCTGGCCGAACCGCCTGACCGACGATGGCGCGCACGAGTTCGATACCAGCGGGAGAGCCCTCTTCGATGCTGGCACCCAGATTGGTGCCAATGTAGTAGACCTGCCCTTTGCCCAATTTCTTTGTTGCTGCGACGGGCGTCGATTCGTAGGTCGCGATCACTTTCGCTGAAGAGACCGTGATCGGGGTAAGGAAGGTGTGGGCCTTGATGGTTGCCGCGAAAGGTTCCGTGAATTTGAGTTGACCTTCGACATAGACCCGCTCAGATGGAGGCAGATCCTCAGGTTTCGGATTGTCTCTTAGGTCGTTCTGCATCATGTACAAGCTCTCCTGTTCGCGGTAACCGAAGGCTTCGGCGAGCCCAAAGGCCGGGACGATCGGGTTGTACACCATGTGCTCGTCGTAGGAAGCAAAACCTGTTTCCAGCAGGAGCGTGCCTCCAGCCTCAACGAACTGGCGCAAGCGATCGCAGGTTTCCTGTTTGCCGATCAGGTGCCAGGGGGCAATGATGACCTTGTATTTCGCGCTATTGTGAAGGCTCTGAGGCTCGATGAAATCTACCAGCACATCGCTATTCCACAAGGCTTTGTAATAGCCGGCGAATGACTTGGTCGATGCATCTTCCTTCCCGCTCATGGCGAAAGTCAAAAGCGCATTGTCAATGTCCACGAGCACCGCTACTTCCGGACTCGGCCGGTAGTCTTTGATGATCTCCCACTGCGCCTGGATGAGCTTGTGATCCTCCGCAGCTTCGAGCACACGCTCACTTGCTGATCCGTCGCGCTCGACCAGACCGAAGCCGGTCGACTCGGTTCCTGTTGCCTCGGTGAGGTAGCACCAGTAGATGATGCCTTTTCCGCCCATCGCAACCAGCATCCAGTTCCACAGCCGGATGTCGCGGGGGCGCATCTGCCGGCTGCGGCGGATGCCGTTGCTCCCATGCCCACCTTGTAGTTCAGTGATCCAGAATGGCTTTCCTGCCGCGGCTGCGCGCGTCAGTTCGATTTGTGCCGCGCCGAAGTAAATCGGGGAGTCTTGCCACCGAGGGAAATATGAAAGCCCCCAGGTTTCCATCAGCTCGGCCAGACGCCAGGGATTGATTGCCTGAAGCGCCAGCGGAAGAATCGCGGCCTGGCTAAAGACGTGACTTTCGAGAATGCTTCGCGTGTCAACCGCGCGCAGTGTCTGGACACGGAAGCGCATCTCTTCCGTGCTTCGCTCGATCATGAAACGCCGCCAGTCAACCCAATCGATATAGGAACCCGGGCCACGCGGTGGATCAATTACGTCCCAACTGGGATAGCGCCTGACCCACGCTTCACTGAGTTTTTCAAGAGTTCCATAGCGCTGCTTAAGCCAGCTCTGAAAGGACGCTATGGTCTTTGGACAGTAGCAGTAGAGTTTCTGGTCAGTCGAAGCGTTGAATTCGCGCCCGCCCGAAGGCTCAAGATGAGGTTCGTTCCAGACGTCGTAGGCGTACATCGATGAGTGCTTAGAAACGACCTTGGCCAGTTCGCCAAGAAATATCGCAGCTGCATCGCGAACCGCGGGCCAGTCCATGCACAAGCTAGGCCATCCGCCACTCATGTTGATGGAGGCAGTCTGCAGGCGCTGCGGTGCTCCCAGCGCGTCGACAAACCGCGTCTCCGGATGCGCCGCTTCGAGCCAGTAGGGAGCTTCCTCGATGACCGCGCCCATCAGCACTTTCAGCCCGAGCCGGTCGCAGTCGGTGAGCACTTCTTCGATTTCCGTGAAGTCGAATTTTCTTGGCTCGGGATTGAGGTAGACCCAGGAACAGTAGATGCGAATGATGTTGAACTTGTACTCATTGGCGATGGCCTGCAACATTTCATGCCGGAGCGCGCGCGGAGGATTCGGCGGACGGAAGAACTCCGTCCCATAGATGAATTGCTGAGGCGAGCTATGCGAAGACTCTGCCAATGCGGATGGGGGACCAGCAAGGATGCGCAGGCCGCCCCAATGTGCGGAGATTAAACCTGTGGCAGTGCGGATGAACGTTCTTCGCGACAGCTCTCTCAGCATTGAATCTTTCTCCTGTACGGCGAGTCCGCGGTTTGGCTTAGGGATGCAACGCCGCTTGTATCTTCTGGTCGCCAAGTTGGTTGAGGGTATCGGTTTTGTTGGGAGCGAATTGATGACCTAGCTGCGCGAAAAGCGCGTTCGCCTGGTCACGTTTGCCAAGGGCGATGTAGGCCCGTCCCAACAAGTAAGTCGTATTGCTTGTATCTCGTTGAGGATCAGGGTCGAGGTCGCGAGCAATCTTCAAGTCAACCACGGCATCCTGTGGGCGCTTGGCCGCGAGCAGCGTCTCGCCACGAAGAATCCTGGCCGGTACGGACTTTGGATTCAGTTGAATCGCCTGGTCAAGTTCGGACAGGGCGGTGGTTGCATTCGATGGGTCGAGGCGAAGGACGCATTCCGCCAGCATGTAGTGGAGATCGGAATCCGCGATTCCCGACGCGATGGCATCTCTCAGCACTTTCGCCGCTTGCTCAAACTTCGATTGCCGATAATCCACCAGCGCCATAAAGAAACGTGGATCAGGAGAATGAGGGGCAAGCTCCGCAGCGGCGGAGAAGTCTCGATAGGCTTCGTCTGTTTGATTTCTGTACAGCTCGATCGAACCACGCATCGAGAGCGCTTCCGCATTCTGAGGCAACGCGGCGACGGCCGTGTCCGCCACCTGGGCGGCCTTGTCCATCTCTAAGGTATCCACGAAGAGGGCGATGAGGTTGAAGTATGCGTACGGGTTCGATGGATTCTGCCGGATGTTCTCAGCCATCACGGCGTAGGCATCCTGGTATCGGTCGAGCTTGGAATACGAGACACCAAGCAAGTCTGCGCATTTGGCGTCAAAAATCCCCCGGGCACGAAGCGCAGCGAGGGTATCGATGGAAGCCTGAAATTTTCCCAGCTCAAAGTCTGCTAGAGCGATGGCATAGCCATGCGTGAGCCGGTCGGGCACATCCGACTGCACGGAGTGGAAGATCCTGAGAGCGTCAGGGGAATCGTGCGCCCTGCCGTAAAGCCATCCAATATTGAATCGTTCAAGTGGTGCAAGGTGCGGACACGATTCAAGCCCGCGAAGCAGCGTCTTCGCCCGGGAATAGTTTTGCTTCTGGAGAAGCGCTCCCACCTGGGCGAAAGTTTTTGCGGGAAGGCAGGAGGGTTCTTCCTGGGCCGCCACGCTGAGACTGGACACGAGACACAATGCACCGGCGAGGAGCAGCTTCAAAACTCCGGCTCCACGCTCCTGCGCAGTAAAAAGTATCTTCGGCTGAACACTGATTAGCAAGAGCTGCCATCTCCAAACTAAACTTTTACTCTCGTCGCGGACCGAGACAGAATTCCCTACCCCGGTCCGCCTTTACCTAGAACAGTACCTTCAATCCGAATTGAATTTGCCGGGCCGGAGCACTGGTCGAAGTAATGCTGCCGAACGCGGAGGACTGCACGTTGTTATTGGGCAGCCCGAGTTGGGTGCGATTGAACAGGTTGAAGAATTCAGCCTTGAATTGCACGGTGAGCCGCTCGATGGTAAAGTCCTTTCGCGCGTTGAAGTCTACGTTGAGGTAGCCCGGACCTATGAGGTCGTTCCTTCGTTCGTTGCCGAATGTGTACGCTGTGGGGACGGTGAACTGCTGCGGGTTGAGCCACTGCTGTCTTGTCTTTGCAGCGGTGCCCGAGGCGTTTGGGTCTCGCTCAGCTCTCTGCGGTCCGCCGCCCGTGTTCGCTACGTCGCCGCCGGCCATGGCACTGAAAGGCAATCCGGTATCGGCGGTGAAGATACCGCCGATGTTCCAGCCGCCAATGACTGTGTTAAGCAGCGGATTTGGATTGGCCAGAAATGTTTTACCGTGTCCGACCGGGAGCGCATAGGAAGCGGCGAAGGAGACCATGTGCTTCCGGTTGTAATCGGACGGACCGTAATCCCGGCCCAGATCGTAGAAGTCGGTGAGGGTGTCCGCTTGCGGATCCGATGCGAGATCCATCGACTTGGCATAGGTGTAAGAGAACAGGTAGTAGAGGCCGCCTGCGAGTTCCTGCTTCAGCTTGACCTGCAGTGCGTTGTAATTCGCGGTTCCCTCGTTATAGTCCCAGGGAATGGGCCCCCCGTATTGGGGATACGGTTGCCGCGCCGAAATCGGCCCGGCCCCGGGGACGGTTGCGGTATTGGCAAGCGGCTGCAGGAACTGGTGCCTGCTTCCCGCACCCACATAGTGCATGCCGAGAACCAGGGTTCCGGTCAATTGCTGTTCCAAACCGAAATTCCACTCCATGGAGTACGGAATCTTTGGGTAAGGACTGCCGCCAAAGCTGGCCAGCGGCTTGTTGGGATCGAGGAAGGTTGATGCCGCGGGAAGGGTGTTGATGAACACGGCGGGATATGCGTCGTCCTGATTGTTGATGGTGGTGTAGATTCCGCTCGGCCAGGAGAGGCGAATGTCGGATTGTTCCTCAATCAGGGTGTTGTTGTGATCGTCGATGATCACGAATGCGCCTTGTACCGCGGTCCTGCTGCGGGGCTGGTAGACGAAACCGAAACGAGGCTGCCATCCGTTTGTCTGAGCAGCATAATAGCTGCTCGGTCCCACTGCCTTGGGGAAGAGAGGTAAAACAGGACCTGTGACGTGGAAGATTCCGGTAAGCACGTCCAAGCCGGAATTGATTTTAGAAAATGTTGGTGGACTGATGTAGTCGTAGCGAATGCCGTAGGAGAGCACGAGGTTCTTCCTGATGCGCCATTGATCCTGGGCATAGAACCCGTACCAGTTGATTTTCTGGTCCTCTGAGGTGATGCCGACCCAGGGGGTGTAGCTGTCCGGGGTCCCCACGAGCAGGCTGGCTGGACCATATCCGGTGTTCTGCGAGGCGTCTACCGAAGTTCCGTTCTGAGTAAAGTTCAAAGAGTACTGCCAGCCATCGTCAAAGCTATGGATCCGGTAGTACATGCCGCCGACGCCGATGGTGTGATTGCCCACGATCTTCGAGAGGTCCGCGTGGTAGTCGCTGTTTTTCTGTGGTCCCACAGGAGCTGCAAACTGGCTCACACCGGTGTACCCATTGGCGATCCCTACTCCAGGGCCCAGGGGCAGGTCATTTTTCACCGGAGCGGTCAAACCAAAGTTCAATGCGCTGAGGAAGTCCGCCCCGGCAGGCTGATCGAAAATGCTAAACGAGGTCTGCGTGTAACCGTAGCGAATATTCAAAATCGTATTGGGGCTGAAGATGTGGGTGTATCCACCGGCATATGCCAGCGCGTAGTTGGACTTGTTCCCCACATAACCCGGGAACCCTTCAGGACTGGTTACGTTATTGTTTGAGCGGTTGAAGCGGAAGAAAGCCGTGTTGTTCTGATTGAACTGTTGGTCGACACGGACGCCAACCTGGTCGGCCTGGGTTGAGGTATTTCCGTTGAATGCGTAATTGGGAAGTACGCCGGGCGCAACATTCAAATTTGGCTGAGGGTAGTACTTGCTCAGAATGGCCAGCGATGCCGAGTTGATCTGGTCCGTTGGAATGGTGTTGTTCGGGTACGGATTTCGAATGATCTTCGCTGGATTGGTTGGATCGGTGGTCGTGGAATATGGATTGTAGACCTCATTTGCATATTCCGGACGTCCCAGGTCATCGGTTCCGATCGGCGTCGTTCCCAACACGGCTGAGAAATCTCCGTTGCGCATGTCGTTGGTCAGCGTAGCCGCAAGATACGACTGCGTCTGCTCGGAGCGAAAGCCCTCCCAGTACCCGGAAAAGAAGGTGCGGTTCTTGATCACTGGTCCGCCGACAAAGAGCCCGTATTGATTCTGCTTGTAAGGTGTCTCGGAGGTTGCGGGATAGGTCGTAGCGTCCAGCACATTGTTGCGGATGAACTCGTAGACGGCTCCGTGGAAGCTATTGGTCCCGGAGCGGGAAACGAGATTGATGTTCGCTCCAGAACTGATGGCAAATTGCGCGTCCGTGATATGCGATTGCACGTTAAACTCCTGAATCGCGTCCGGGGGCGGGCTGATGGCAAAGGTGTTGGTGAAAAGTGCGTTGTTCAACACTCCGTCCATGGTGTAGTTATTTTGCTGCGGCCGCTGCCCGTCGACCGACGGACTCACCGAGCCGGCTCCAAGCTTGACGGTAAACGCCCCTTGCTGCCCGCCCTGAATCAGTGGAACGGCGCCGGGGGTGAGGAGCGTGAGCTGGTTGAATTGGCGCCCATTCAACGGCAGCTCTACGATCGCCGTGTTGCCGACGACCTCAGCTTGTGTCGCGGAAACTGTGTTGATCTGCGTTACGTCCGCATTGACCGAGACGGTCTGCGTGGATGCCGAGACCGACATCTTGAAGTTCAGTGCTTCGCTCTGGTTGACCTCAAGATGAACGTTCGCGAGTTTTTCGGTCGCGAAGCCCTGTTTGCTGACCGAGACATCGTAGACCCCCGGTTGCAATTCGGGCACAGAGTAGTACCCACTCCCATCGGTTGTGGCTTGCCGCTGTACTCCGGTGGCTTGATTCGTGAGTTCCACTCGAGCGTCTGGTATCACTGCACCGGATGAGTCAGTGACGGTTCCGGTGATGAGTCCAGAGGTCATTTGAGCAAGAGCCCCGACTGCGAGTGCCAATACAACGATTCCGACCTGGAGCGCGAAAACAAAGAGTCTCTTAGTCATGCCACCGACCTCCGAAATGAATCGAGATTGAGATTGAGAGAAGCCATGCATTTTCATGTTTGCTTCCGCTGAGTGCTCGCTCGTGAGCCTGTGGACGGTTGTCGATGTTTTCAAGGCGGCGCACGAGCATTCCTTGCGAATCAAATTGAAGCACTTAAACGTGGAGCACAATAGAAAAAAATATTTTCCCCTGTCAAGATAAATTTTATGTTTGTTTGTTTTCAATTACTTGCGTTGAGGCAATTTTAGGTTTAGCGCCCTCCTGATTTTTGTGAGTGCTTAAAATGCGGAAGCTGATAACTGAATGCACCATGATCCGCCGCTGTGGCTAAACTGGATCGGGTCTTCGAACGGTGATATGGAGAATGCCGAAGTGCTGGCTACTGACCGCGGAGAGTGTTGCTGGAGGGCCCCTCTACGCAGGTTCCGCTGATCTTTGTAAAACGGCGGAATGCCACAACCGGTGGCTCAGTGCGAGGAGTTCAAGTGCTTCCATGGGTATTGACAGAGAAGCGCTCAGCACTTAGGATGGCGCTGCATCCATTTAAGCACTTATATTTATGCCGACCCCTTCCTCACTCGCGACCAATGGCCTCGTCAAGAAGACGCTGGCTGAAAAACTGTTGGCAGAGATCATGAACGGCACTCTATCCCCAGGCACGCGCATTATTGAAGGTAAGTGGGCACAACGCTTCGGCGTTGCGCAAGGAACGATCCGCGAGGCCATCAACCTTCTTGAGCGGGACGGGTTCGTCACCAAAGAAGGCGGCCGAAGCGCCCGCGTCACCCATCTGACCGAGCAAGATGTCGTCCAGCTGTATCAAATGCGTAGCGCGGTGGAGGGCCTTGCAGCAAATCTTGCAGCGCAGGTGCAGCCAGACTTCTCCCATCTACAATCCATCGTGGATGGAATGCGTCGGGCTGCCAAGGCAAAGAGTCCGGGAAACATGCTCGACTGGGATCTCAAGTTTCATCTGGAGCTCTGTAACCTCTCCGGTAACAAACACCTCTTCGAATACGCCCAACGTATGCTGACGCCGTTCTTCGCCTTTGTGCGGCTGCGCATGATTTCCGGAGGACGAGGCACGTCGGTATGGGACAAAGACCTCGAGTCGCATCAGAGGATCGTCGATCTGCTGCGCGAGGGCGACGGAGAAATGGCCGAGCAATACGTGAAACGAGCAATGGTCCGGTTTGCTAAAACCGCATACGACAACTGGGTTGCACATGGGAAACGATCTTGAAGACAAGCTTGCCGGTGAGCGGCGGCGACGAGCTTGGTTACAGACCCTAACTGGAATGGGACATGCCCGAATACAAAATTAACTCTATCTCTACGTATGATGCCCGGTTTGCGCTGCCTCCGGGTGCGGGTACAGACTCGATTCACGCAACCTCAGAGTACTGCCTGGCGATGACGCTGTTGTCAACGCAGGACGGTACCCGGGGATCAGGTTTCGTTCTGACGCTGGGCGATGGCAACCTGCTCGTTTGCAAAGCAATCGAGATGTTGGCGAAGCCGCTTGTCGGGATGCCCATCGAAGCCGTAATGGCCGATTTCGGGAATATATCCCGGAGGATCGCGGATCACGCCGCATTGCGCTGGCTCGGGCCGCACAAGGGCGTTGTGCATTTGGCGTTGGCGTCCATTACCAACGCGTGCTTCGACCTATGGGCCAAGAGCCGCGGTGTTCCCCTGTGGAAGCTGTTGCTGGATCTAACTCCGGAGGAATTGGTCCAGGTTCTTGATTTGACTTACCTCGAAGAGATACTGAGCCAAGAGAAGGCGGTCTCGATGTTGCGCGAGCAGCTTCCCAGCCGTTGCCAACGCGAAGCCATCCTGAAGAGCGGCTATCCCGGCTACGACACATCGGTTGGCTGGATGGATTACGACGACGAAAAGGTCACGGAGCTAACGAAGAAAGCTTTGGACCAGGGATTCTCCGCCTTCAAGCTTAAGGTCGGCTCTCCGGAAGAAAGCCGGGATCTGCGGCGCGCAGCCATGCTTCGTAAATTGATTGGAGAAGACAGCACGCTGATGTTCGATGCCAATCAGCGCTGGCACCTTCCTGACGCGCTGCGTATCTGTGGAGAACTGGCGAAGTTCCGGCCCCACTGGATCGAGGAGCCGACCCACCCGGACGACATCCAGGCTCACGTGAAAATATCCCGCGCGGTGAGCCCGGTCAAGATCGCCGCCGGCGAGCACATCGCAAACCGTGTTCTGTTCAAGAACTTCCTGGAGGCCCACGCGTTGTCGTTTATCCAGGTCGATTGCACCAGAGTTGCGGGAGTTAGCGAATTTCTTACAGTCAGTTTGCTGGCCAAAATTTTCGACCTTCCGGTGGTGCCGCATGTTGGCGACATGGGGCAACTGCATCAGCACCTGGTTCTCTTCAACCATATCGGGTTGGGGCTGAAAGCAGAGTTCCTTGAGCACATTCCTCATCTTCGGACGCACTTCGTGCATCCGGCGCAGGTGCAGGATGGTGTGTACCGCACACCTCAGGAGCCTGGGGCTTCCGCAGATCTGAAGGTGCTTTCTGGATCGTAGTGGATTCCCATATCTCGGGGGATCTATGAGTAACGTATGCATTGACGCGCACCAGCACTTGTGGCGCTATGCCCCTCCCGGGCCGGGCTGGATGATGGCCGATGGAATGGAGGGTCTCCGGAGAGATTTCCTGATAGATGATCTGCGCGCGGTGACCGCCGAGGCAGGCGTTACGGCCACCATCGTGGTCGAGGCGGAGAGAACTATCGAAGAGACCGCATGGATCAGCCGAGTCGCGGCATCCGGCGATCTGATCTGCGGAGTTGTGGGTTGGGCGCCTCTTACCGGCCACGATGTTATATCCGAGCTCGAACGCACTGCCTCTCTCCCCAAAATGATAGGGATACGTCATCCACTTCATGACGAACCGGACGATCAGTTCGTGTTGCGCGACGACTTCAATCGCGGAATAGCCGCACTGAAACGATTCAATCTCAGATACGACATACTGATTTTTGAGAAACATCTCCCGCAGACGATTCAGTTTGTGGATCGGCATCCGGATCAGATCTTTATTCTTGATCATGTCGCCAAGCCGCGCATTCGCGATCGTGTGCTTTCCCCGTGGAGGAAAAATATACGAGAGCTGGCGCGGAGATCGAATGTGTACTGCAAGGTCTCCGGAATGGTGACCGAGGCAGACTGGCATACCTGGTCCGAGGAAGGCCTCGCCCCATATATCGAGTGGGTGCTGGAAGCGTTCACTCCGAAGCGCATCATGTTCGGGTCGGATTGGCCTGTAGTGAACCTCGCATCCTCGTACCGGCAATGGATAGACACGGTCCGGGCTGCTATCGCGCAACTGTCAATCACGGAACGAGAGCGGATCCTTGCGGGGACGGCGATCGACGCTTATGGCCTGGCAGTGTCCTAAAGTTGGCAAGATCACACAAACTACCTGGTTGGAACCGGCGTTTCGGCAGGCTCGTTCAAGGCGGCTCTTTGCTCACGCCTGTAGCGTGCAGGAGGCACACCGAATTGCCGCTTGAATGCGCGATTGAACGCTGCCTCCGATTCGTAGCCCACCTCGGATGCGATTTCCGCCACACCCTTAGGAGTCCTGGTCAAATTGCGTGAGGCCAGCTGCAGTCTCCATCGGGTGAGATAGGTCATCGGCGGTTCCGCCAGGTAGCTCGTGAAGCGTTCACTCAATGCAGAGCGTGACGTGCCGACCGCATCGGCCAGCTTCGCGATCGTCCACGGATGATCAACCCGGCTGTGCATCAAGCCAAGGCACTTGCCCACGAGCGAGTCACGCGTACCCGCAAGCCAGCCGATCTCCCGTTCGGGGAGGCTCATCACATAGCGTCGCAACGTATCGACAAACAAAGCTTCGGACAGCTTGGCCAACATGGCTTCACTACCGACTGTTCCAGAGGCGGCCTCTTCGACAAGATGCATGATGGTGCTCTCAAGCCATTGGCCCGAACGATCGGTGCGCACGTTGACCTTGAAGACGCGCGGCAATCCATCAAGAATTGGGCGGCTCACCTGTGGATCGCACGACATGAATCCGCATACGAAGCGCGTGGTCGCGCCGCCACCTCCGGCGCGCAGGGCAGTTAAATCGCGTGTCATCACCTTACGGATGATTGCGGAAGTCTGGTGCGGCTCGGCCGATTCTGCCCCGCTGGTAATGAGGTGTGGATCTCCATGCGGAAAGATGACAATGTCCCCTGGCTCGAGATGGATCGGTTGTTCAACTCCCAGGCGCGCGACCGCACGGCCTTCGATGACGAGGTGGTAGATCACCAAGTGAGGCGATTGAGGGGCGAGCGAGGGAGCAAGCACCTTTGAGGCTGGAGCCGCGAAGCCCCAGGGAGCTGAGAAATGGGCGTTGAAGAACAAGGCGCCGTTTAGTTTGACCCCGCTCAGAATCTCAGAGAAAGCGTCCATTGGATCTCCTTCTGCGACTATCGGCAAAGTTTTCTGGACGCCATGCAAAGCGATCTGCTTGCTCTGGACGCTGGAGCAAGAACTGCCGACGGCGGAGCATGGTTTGCTCCGCCGCAGGGCAGCACAATTCTAGCGTGGGGTTCAGACCCACGCAACAACACAGGCACAAAGGAGCCGCAGGACTATGACAAATCGAGTACTCACTTTTATCTACGGAGCGTTGAGCTACGCTTTGTTTTTCGCAACATTTCTGTACGCCATCGGATTCGTTGGCAATTTCGCCGTTCACAAGTCGTTGGACTCGGCGTCCAGCAGTGCATGGCTCACGGCGCTCTTGGTTGACCTGGGATTGTTGGCGGTGTTCGCCGTGCAGCACAGTGTGATGGCGCGCCCCGCGTTCAAGCGCGCGGTCAACCGGGTGCTTCCGGCCGAAATCGAGCGCAGCACTTACGTTTTTGCCAGTAGCGTTGCACTCCTGTTCGTTTTCTGGCAATGGAAGCCGTTAGGCGGCAAGGTCTGGGACATTCAGAATGCGTTTGGCCAATTGGTGCTCTATGGCGGTTTCGCATCGGGTTGGATCCTTGTGTTGGTCTCGACTTTCGTCATCAACCACTTTGATTTGTTTGGTATTCGTCAGGTTTGGAGGCACTTGCTGGGACAGCCACAGTCCAATTTGCGGTTTAAAACACCTCTTCTTTATCGGATTGTCCGACATCCGCTTTACGTGGGCTGGTTCCTTGCGTTCTGGTGCACACCAAACATGACCGTCACTCATCTGGTGTTTGCCGCGGTCACGACAGCGTACATCCTGTTCGCAATTCAACTGGAAGAGCGCGATCTGATGAAGGTACACCCGGAATATGCAACCTATCGGGAACAGGTCCCGATGCTGGTTCCAGGATTAAGTCGGCGCAAGGTAAGTCCCCGCGCTTTCGCGGTCAAAGTTGACACAGATTCAGGAGGATTGATTCGGCCATGAAAATTCAACATCACTGCTATTTCTTAAGAACACACTTGCTCCGAATGGCCATGTTGTCACAAAGAGCGGTCGATTTCGCGATCAAGGCGCACGCGTTAGGCGCACCTGAGGTTTATCGCGACTTTCGCAAATTCGATAAGGAGTGGCGCAGCCTGCAACGCTGCATTGGCGAACGGGGACGCAGACTGTACGACTCTGGAATGCCGGTCGATGCGGATTCGAGAGGCGCCGATTCCGCCTTGAGAATTTACAGCGCGCTGTATGTGACCTACACGGCAGCTTGCGAAGTTGCACACATAGGCTCGCGGATGGTCGACCGCGGGTTACCGACTCCTTCTGGGTGCTTGGGAGAGATCGCCCCCTTTATTAATCGCCGTGTGCGGTTATGCACAGTCGCTTTGTTCCAGAAAGACGTGCAGCACGCCCAAACGATTCTTCACGACCATCTGGGCTGGCGCTGGTGCGAACTGGCGCTCTGTCGCACTCACTCCCTGCTAATGCAGAAGTCTGGCGAAGAAGCCCGGTACACTTTGGCGATCGCCAGGGCGCTCGGGCAGATCGCCGAGCAGGTTTACGAGATCGCCCAAGCAACTCCCTCGTGGCTGAAGACTGACAAGTGCCTAGGCTCTGCGTCCGAATGGCCATGTTCCGGGGCGTTGATTACGAGAAACATCGCATGATCCCGTGAACAGATGCATTCCTCGATGGAAAAGGGATGGGGCGGCGCAAATAGCAAGAAGAAGCCCGGAATTTTCAGTGGACCCTTTTCAGGATGGCAATTTCGTCTACTTTTGTTTGACGGTGTCGTGATGGCCGCCTTCGATCGGAAACTGATGGGCCGAAGTGGGACAAATCAGCAGTGGCGGAGGCAAAGGAAATTGGAAATCTTATAGATCTCCAGGTCGAGCGAATAGCGTGGGATTTCGGCCAGCCCGTGACGGAGGATCCGGTGAAAGCGATAGTGGGGCGACAGGAAATCCCAAAGATCCTTGAAGTGATAGCGCGTTCCCAAAAAAGTTTCACCGAATTCGAATTGGACCGCATGGATGGCGCCGGCTCGAAGCATGCTGGATGCACCCAGTAACACATCAAACTCATGTCCTTCGGTGTCGATCTTCAGCAAGTCGATGCCGGTGATGCCTTCCTGGGTGCAGATCTGGTCGATCGTGCTCACCTTGACGGTTTCCGTTTGAAGCTGACCTGGTTGAATGGGGCGATACATGTGCTCACGGTCCAACGACGCTGTGGTTTCGCCCTCAAAACGGTAAAAAAGATTCGCAGAGCCTGGTTCCGAACTTACAGCGATCTTCCTTAGGTTGACGCGTGCGTCTGTACCGAAACGACTCGAAAGCCGCGCAAAACTCGTGGACTGGGGCTCGAATGACCAAGCGGTCACCTGGTTTCCGAACACCTGCAACGACGCCTCCAAATATTCACCGTCATTTGCGCCGACATCGAACAGAGTCAGAGCCCTGGCACCACCGAAGAATTTGTGGAGGTGCAAAAGCGCCTCTTTCTCCCCGCTGTTCACGACGGAATGACCTCCGCCATAGTTCATTCCCGCGTCGCAGAGCCTGGCAAGTCGAAGGTAGATGGGCTGAGTGATCGGTCTCGAGGTTAAGCCTCTGAATGCGTCCTTGATGAATGTCAATGCAAGCTCTCCATGAATCGGCAGGTGATTGACTTATCGGCCCCGTGAGTGGTCTCACGTGCGAATCATGGGATTGTTTGCTGCATTTTCCAAAAGGTGCGGAACGGTGGTCTGAGCAGACCCATAATGGTAAAGCTGTCCACGATCGTCTGATCGAAGAGCGGGCCCGGTTTAAATGGCCCGGGATTCGCTCATCGGAGAATAATTTCAAGCTTAGTGACGGACGCGGCCGGAATGCTAATGTTCAGCAAGCCGCCGCCCACCGCTATCGCGAGAGTTGCGGACGTCACGGCATTCGGCTGCTCGAAGGTGTTGTGCGCGTGCATGTCGCTGGCCGCCAGAACGGTACCGGATGCGCTGGCTACCGCGGCGCCTCGAAGAGCGATCTGGGTGTCGATCGTCTTCGACAAATCGGGATTGACTATGGTGAGCGTCACGACCTGATTTTTTCGCGAAGCTGAGCCGTTGAGACCCCAGAAATGTGCCGGCCGGTCATCGCGGGTGTACTGCACATCCGGCGCCGAGAAGTCGGCCCGCAGAGCCTGCCCGCCCTGGTGCGCGGCGTACATCGCGAAGACATGAAAGTTAGGTGTGGCGAAGAAGCGGTCCTCATGCGCCATAAATAGCGCATTGATGTTGTTGATGAGCTGAGCGCAGGCGGCCATGCTCACTTTCTCCGGATTGCGGTTGAAGATGTCCAGAGTCAGCGCCGTGGCCAGCGCATCGCGCATCGTTATCTGCTGGCCGAAGAGGTGAGTGGGGTCGAGTTCGGTTCCCTCGCGGTACCACGGACCATACTCATCCACCACCAGCTTGACGCGATGCTGCGTATCGTACTGCCCCATCACCGCCCACTGATCGTGAATGATCTGCTGCATGCGATCGCATTCGCGCAACAGCTCATACCAGTCTACGGAATCAAACTGCAGCGCATCGCCTTTGCCGGCCAGCCAGTCCTTGGTCTTGCCGCGGCTCAGGTTCCACGCGTAGTGATGCACCGACCAGCCCGTAAAGCTGGAGTTGTTGTAGGCTCGATCGGAGTAGATCTGTTGGAAGAAGCGGTGGGTCCAATCGATATCGTTATCGTTCGGGCCGGAACCGATCAGTTGCAGGTCCAGGCCGTATCGCGGTATCCAGTCCGAATAGCGGCGGAACTCGGAGGCATATTGTTCCGGGGTAAAGTCTCCGCCGCAGCCCCAACTCTCGTTGCCTATACCCCAGTAGCGAACATTAAACGGTTCTGGAAAACCGGCGGCCGCGCGTACGTCGGCCAGGGTTGTGCTTCCGGCAGGGGAGTTGCAGTACTCCACCCAATGATCGAAATCAAGCGCGGGAAGACTGCGCAGGTTGGCTGCGAGATAGGGTTGTGCCCCAGTCAGCTTGCAAAACCGGATGAACTCATTGGTGCCGAATTCGTTGGTTTCGAAGAGCTGCGGCCCTTTGTCGTGAAGGCGGATCGCATCGTGATCAACTTCCCAAAAATTGGTACGGCGCGGCCGCCTGGAAGATTCGCCGATCCCATCTTTCCAGTCGTAGCTATCCGCAAAGCAGCCTCCTGGCCAGCGAATGACAGGAACATGAATCTGCTTCATCATGTCCACCAGTTGAGAACGGATGCCGTATTGGTTGGGGATTTTCGATTTCTCTCCAACCCACACGCCGTCGTAAATCACGCCGCCGATATGTTCTGTGAACTGACCATAGATATTAGGCGAAATCTCCCCCAGCGGCTCGTCCAGAAGGACCTCAATGCGAGCGTCGGCATCCTTGGCCCAAACATTCGCACGGGAGAGAGCAAGCACAGTGCCTGCGACCGCCGAGCTCTTGAGGAACTGTCTCCGTTTCACGATGACTCCCTTTCATTTCAGTCCGCAAATTGCGCAAATACATTCGCGAATTAACTACGGCCGGCCACCAGCTATCGCACTATCCGAAAGTTTGAACCGCTTGCAAGTTTATACCCAGGACTATGATCTGGCGGCCTGATGCTGATCAGGTACTCGGCAGCATTGGCGTATTCCTTCTGTTAGTCATTTGCGACAGGCTGCCAAAGCTCGACACGATTTCCTTCCGGATCGGTGATCCAGCCAAACTTTCCGAAGTCATAGCTTTCGCGTTTTGGATCGACGGTGACACCTTCGTCGATCAGACGGTCAAGCACGCCATCCAGGTTATCCACCTGGAGGTTGATCATTGCTTTCTGTGCCGGAGGGAAGTATGCATTGTCTTGTTTGAAAAAGGCGAAGACGATTTGGGCGTGTTGCGTGGGGGCAGGAAACGCGAAAGCGCCCCCGGACTTCACCAGGCCAAGATGCCGCTCGTACCATTGATAAAGAGCTTTTGGATCATCCGCTCGCAAAAATATACCGCCAAAGCCAGTGATTGAAGCCATGCAACCTCCCAATGAGAATCGTTTAACAGTTCAGAAGACGGAAGGCCGGGGCTTACGCCCCGGCCTTTTGATTTACGTGGTGATGACTGCGGGAGCAGTAGTCGGTTCGACAGGGGCTTTGCGGCGGAGGATGGCAGCGGAGAGGAGAGTAATGATAAGGCCGACGGGCAGAGGCTCCATGAAGGTGTAGGCCATGTTGACGAAGGGGTTTTGGTAGAGCTGCTGAGAGTGCTGGATGGCGGCGACCCGCGCGGCGGTGGTGGCGGGGTCAAGTCCGGAGGACTGGACCTTGTGAATCTGCGCGGCGAAGTAGCTGTCCATGAAGTGGGGCATGAAGTTGAAGTAGAGGACCTCCCACGTGGCGACGTAGCAGACGGTGGTGATGAGGGTGATCAGGATGCCGCAGGCGAAGGCGCGGCCGAAGGAGATTTGGCCGGCGAGGGTGTTGTCGCGGTAGCTGCGGATGCCGAAGTAGATGAGCAGGAACGACGCCACCATGATGGCGTAGCCGAGAACCAGGCTGTGGCCGGAGCCGATCTTGCTGGCGAGCAGAACCGAGCCGTCCATAAGGACGGAGATGATGACGCCGGAGATGAGGCCGAAGGTGAGGACGGTTTTCTTCATGTGAGGCTCCTGGTGCGAGTGAGGGTGGAGTCACGATGCGGTGAAACGGGGCCGGATGTCGTCATCCTTTCGAATGATTTTGCAGGAATGGAGCGAAAATCGTGCTTTTGGGTGACGCGTTCACGGCAGGAGGCCTAGTTCTTTGCCGCGCTGGACGGCCTGGGTGCGGCGGGCGGCTCCGAGCTTGTCGAAGGCGCGGGCGCAGTGTGTCTTGACGGTGTTTTCAGAAACGAAAAGTTGCGTGGCGATCTCGCGATTGCTGAGGCCGCGGGCGACCAGGTTGAGGATTTCGAGCTCGCGTGCCGTGATGCCGAGGGTCTGCTGGCGGGCCGTATTGGGAGCGAAGGGTTCGAGGGCGCGGGCTTCCGCGGGAACAAGCACTTCCTTCACCACGACCGTTTCGCGGATGGTTTCGCGACTGCGCGTGATGCGGAGGCCGAGCCAGATGCCGAAGGTCGCGAAGAGGATGGCGACGAGCGCGCTGTAGAGCTCGACGGAGTGCTCGATGATGACGAAGCGGTATTCGGTGTATTGGAGGGTGGCGATGAGGAGGCCGCCGACGAGACCGAAGATGAGGACGTGGCGCCTCATGATGGGGTTGTGAAGAAGTATAACGGAGACGGCGACCCTTCGCTCTTCACCGTCCTCAGGGAACTCGGCCAAAAACTCCAGCCCGCCAAAGGCATCATCGAAACCCTCGTCTTCGACAGCATCACCCACTCCTGTGCCAACGGACTCGCGGTGACGTTATTTTTGGCATTAAGCGCTGGTGAACAGCACGGCGACTGGTTACCTGGTACCCAACCGAGTTCTACCGACGTACTCCTCCTGCTAGCACTCTAATTTTCAAGTTGCGCTCGACGTAGTCGATGATTAGCATGGGTCTTCTCCCCTTCAGGCCACTTCTATGGATACATCGAGTCGCGCGGGCAGTGCGCCTGGTTGACTCGGAGGGCATTCTGGACGAGGACTGCGCCTAGTTAGGTTGTTTGGGTTCATCATCAGGATCGCGCGTTGCCCCCGATTGAGTCCGAGACGAAACCCGGTTTAGAAGAAGTCTCGACGGCAGAGAGGGTGGATAAATTGGCGAAACCATGGAAAGCTTCCATGCGCGTGGCACGGGTGGCTCTTCTGGGGTCGATGGTCACAATATTCTGCCTACCTGCGCTGCTTTACGCGCAAACCACCGATCGAGTAACGCAAGCCGTGGATCCAGCAAAGGTCCGGGTATTACCGAATCACGTTCCGGCATGGGCAAACACGAATAACACCCTGGGCCCCTTGCCGGAAAATCAGATGCTCGATCAAATGACTTTAGTTCTGTCCCGTTCTCCCGAACAGGAGCAGGAGCTGGCAGCGTTTATGTCGGCCCAGCTGGATCCGGGTTCGAAAAACTACCATCACTGGCTGACGCCCACGGAAATGGGCGAACTCTTCGGATTGTCGCAACAGGACATCAGCCGCGTCACTACCTGGCTGGAATCACAAGGACTCCATGTGAGCTGGGTTTCATCCAGCCGGACCTCCATCGGATTCAATGGCTCGGCGGGGGACGTGGGCAAAGCATTCCAGACACAAGTGAGCTACTACAGCGTGAATGGCGCGCAGCGCTTCTCGATTTCCTCCCCGCCCATGATTCCGGAAGCCCTGGTCCCAGTGGTTAAAGCCGTGCGCGGCCTCTATACCATCCAGGAGCAGCCGCTCCACGGCGCCAGTTCGGCGCGGTCGGTTTCACCGAGAGTCACTTTCAACTCAATCCACTACCTGGCGCCCGCGGATTTCGCAACCATCTACGATCTCCCCAGCAGCCTAACCGGCGCCGGCGTGAAGATCGGCATCGTAGGCCGGTCCAGAACCAACTTTGCCGACTTCACCAACTTCCGCTCGCTTACCGGCTCCACCTATCAGAATCCCACCGAGATCATTCCGACAGCATATGGGGGCCTCGACCCAGGACCTGCACTGACCTCCCCGCCACCAGCCGGCGTGTCAGCGGCAGACCAAGGGGAGGCAACTCTAGATGTGACGCGCGCGGGCAGCGTCGCCCCACGCGCTGATCTTCTGCTGGTCGTTGCCTCGCAGGCGAGCGGCGGCGTTGCAGCGGATGCTGAGTATCTCGTAGACAGCCAACCCGTCCCTGCCCAGGTAATGACTATTAGTTTCGGCATTTGTGAATCTGCGGTTGGCCCATCCGGAGTGGCTTTTTGGGATGGCTTGTTTCAGCAGGCAGCAGCGGAGGGAATCTCTGTGTTCGTTTCGTCCGGAGATGCCGGCGCCTCTGGTTGCGACGCTGCCTTTACTACGCCGTCGGCGAACCCCGTAGCGAACAGTCCCAACGCCATATGTTCCTCCAGCTATTCCACCTGTGTCGGCGGAACCGAATTCAATGACACCGGCAGCCCGTCCAAGTACTGGAACTCGCACAATGGCAGTGGCCTTTCGTCAGCCTTGACTTACATTCCCGAAGGCGCCTGGAACGAACCTCTGAACTCCGCATCCATGCTGCAAGTGGCCTCCTCCGGCGGGGGCGTCAGCACCATCATCGCGACCCCAGGTTGGCAGGAAGGCACGGGCCTGCCCGCTGCGAGGTCGGGACGCTACACGCCCGACGTTGCCTTCTCTGCCTCTGGACATGACGGCTACTTCCTCTGTTTCGCGGCCGCCGGAGCCTCTTGTGTTGCAGGCGCAAACGGCAGCTATCAATTTGAATACTCCTATGGGACCTCGGCGGCGGCGCCGTCCATGGCAGGCGTGGCAGCCCTGCTCAATCAGGATCAGGGTGAGGGTGTGGGCAATTTGAATCCGCGACTCTACCAAATGGCTGGGAGCGTTCCAACGGTATTCCACGACGTAACCGTTTCGACGAGTGGCGTGACTAACTGCAACATAAACACGCCGAGCATGTGCAACAACAGCATTGCGGGAGCTAGTAGCCTGACGGGCGGCCACCCAGGCTTTGCCGTGAACACCGGATATGACGAGGTAACCGGCCTTGGTTCGCTGGACGTGGCTGCCTTTGTGAAGAGCTTTGTGGCCACATCGCCCGCGTCGCTGCAGTTCGTGGGCGTGACGCCATGCCGGGTCGCGGACACACGGAATGCACCCGGACCCTTTGGTGGCCCGGCTTTAGGCGCCGGCTCCAGCCGCGAGTTCGTTATTCCGCAAAGCGCCTGTCACATCCCTAGCAGTGCGGTGGCGTATTCGCTCAATGTGACCGCGGTGCCTCCGGCCGCACTGGGCTACTTGACGTTGTGGCCCAGCGGGCAGCCGCAGCCGTTTGTATCCACACTGAACTCCGATGGGCGAATCAAGGCCAATGCCGCGATTACCCCTGCTGGGACTAACGGCGGAGTCAGCATTTACGTCAGCGACGAAAGCCACGTGGTCTTGGATATTGACGGCTACTTTGTGCCCAAGGGGACCGCGTCGGCGCTCGCCTTTTACCCCCTAACTCCATGCCGGCTGGTGGATACTCGAAATGGAAGCGGTCCGCTTGCAGGACCTTTCCTGGCTGCGGGAACGAGCCGGAGCTTTCCGGTGAAGTCGAGTAACTGCGGCCTTCCTACAAATGCACAGGTCTATTCCTTGAATGTGACGGCGGTGCCAAAAAGCACGCTCGATTACTTGACCATATGGGCGAGCGGAGAGCCGCAGCCCCTGGTCTCAACCCTGAACGCCACCACCGGTGCAACTACCGCCAACGCGGCCCTCGTGCCTGCAGCCGCCAACGGAGACATTTCTATCTACGTATCTAACGCATCCGACGTTGTGTTAGATGTGGACGGATACTTCGCAACCCCAGCGACGAACGGTTTGTCGCTCTACACCACCACTCCTTGCCGGATCGTAGATACACGGGAGAGTTCCGGCCTCTTCGACGGGAACCTTGCAGTGGCCGTGGAGCCAAGCGCCTGTGCCCCTTCGTCCACCGCCGAGGCATACGTTTTGAACGCGACGGTCGTGCCATCCGGCAGCCTGGGCTTTTTAACCTTGTGGCCGGCCGGGGAGAATCAGCCGACGGTTTCAACATTGAACGCAGCCGATGGAGCGATCACCTCCAACATGGCGATCGTGCCTACATCCAATGGGAACATTCAAAGCTTCTCCTCGAACGCCACGCAATTGATTCTTGATATCTCGAGCTACTTCGCACCCTAGGGCCCCTCGGCACTTTTTCCAAAAAATTGAGCGCTAAAAGCGCCATAAGCGCTATAAGCCCCCCTCTTGGCCACGAAATCGTCTTCCGGTACATTGGTTTCACTTCGGGTCTTGCTCTTCGATGGCCACCCAGAGAGTAAAGGAGCGTCCTCCGGTTAGCTCGCCGTGGCAGCAGCCTGCGTTGATCAGCATTCGTTGTTCGAGGGTGGCCTGGAAAGGGGGCAGGCCGACGACGGAGCTGGTGTCGAGAGCAGCATAGATGGCGCTGAAGCGCAGCCCATGGGCTTCGGCGTGGCTGGTGGTCAGTGGAGAACTTGGGCGTCGAAGTGGATTACGCCGACGCTTGGTTCCGATGAAATGCAACCGCATCATTCTCCCCAAGGGTTCGCCTGCTAGCCAACGATCCCATGGCTGATTTCGTTGCGCAAGAGCACACGAACAAATAGATGTGGATGGCGGGGTAGTTAACTAAAGGTAACCCCAGTCCTAGAATGATTCGGGTCAGATGAAACTTCGCGCGAGGGCTGAATAACGTGAAGGATGCACAAGCCAAACAAGCTGCGAACTGGGGTTGGGTCTAAGGTGTCTGGTGCTTAGAACAATAGTCGTCGCTGAGCGAGACAAGCGGCAGGATGCCGGACAAGACTCACGCGCCAACAGCTATTGTTTCGATTGCAATGATCCTGGATGTGGGCAGAGCGCGGTCACTTCAATTTCCATGAAGGGAAACAGTGGTAGCGAGTTGAGAATCTCGTGGAGTTCAGCGGGATCTTTCACCTCGAAGATACTGATGTTCGAGTATTTCCCTGCGATGCGCCAAAGATGTCGCCATTTCTTCTGCAGTTGCAGCTCCTTTCCTCTCTCGTGCTCTTCAGCCTGCAACCGCCTAATTTTCTCCGGGTCGCTGTCGAGTGGAAGGCGAACATCCATGGACACGTGGAATAACATGCCTGTTCCTTTCGGTGAATCGGTGGTTTCACATCATACGGTTGAGACAGGGCTGTGGCCGCTCATCAGGTGTAGCATTGCCAGCGCATACTCCGACGCTGCGGACTGGTCCTGGCCGGTAATCAACTTGCCGTCTATGACGACTTTGGGTGTGTACGGCTGGATGCTGCTATAGATTGCGCCAGTGTCTTCGAGCACTTTTTGGGGATAATGTGGAATGAGGAAAGTGCTGCCGAACATGGTCTGCAACTGCTTGTCGGCCTCGTAGGTAAAGCCGGTCACGTGCCGGCCGCGGATGCGATCGGGAATATTTCCAAGTGCAACCGCCCCGTGGCAGATGGCGCCGACGATTTTGCCTTTCGCCCAGAAGTATTCAAGCGCCTTGGCCACATCTTCATTGGGAAAGAGGTCGAAGGTTGCGCCGCGGCCGCCCGCAACATGGATGGCGTCGTAAACGCTTAGATCCACATCACTCAACTTCAAAGTCGTCTCCAGTTTGGCGATGGCCTTCTTGTCGGCGAGAAAGCCTTTGCTCACCAGGTCGTTGGGTTCCATAGACTTCTCAAAATGAGGATCGCTGTAGTGGTCGTAGACGACCTTGCCTCCGCGCGGGCTGGCGAAGTCGACCTCTACATCACGTTCGGTGAGATGCCAGTATGGATGCGTCACCTCTGACAGCCAGAACGCGGTTTCGGAACTACTGATCACAAATAGCACTTTCATTGCTTTTCTCCTCTGGAATGCGGTTGCGAAATGCCGAGCGCCCATCGCTCGATACTCTTGGCAAATTTGGGCGTCTCTTCCTGGTTGTGTGCATGAGACGCCTTCTGGCGTGCGGCGTGGGCCTGTTCTAACGAAATCCCGTGCGCTTGCAGGAAGGCCAGAGTCTGCTCGATAGCGCTCGAATGAATGTGGTTAGTGAATTCGCAGTTTGCGTCGTCGATCGTTTTGGCGCTCAGCTCCCAGATAACCTGGAGTTGGGTGCGACCTACGGGAGATATGGAATCGGAGATTGAGACCATGCGGCAAAAAAGTGGCCCGCGGACTTCGGCCACATAGTGCTGCACTACGATTGCGTCGCCAATGGTCTCGACATTGATCGACATGGGCCGGCCATCATCCGACGTAGTGGTTCCGGCGGCGATATGCGCCTGCGAGCACCGCTGATATTCGGCGTCGGCGAGGTGGAAGAGCCAGTCACCGATATCCACCCTATCGATAGGCGCATGGATCGTGGCGGTCACGGTAGAGAGTGAAAGAGTGCGATCATCTAACATCTGTTCCCCTGTTGTATGCGGGTAAGTTTCGGGTTCATTCGAGCGTTATTTGCGATCGATGACGTCGGCGATCCCGTTAGGGAACATTCCATCGGCGGCTGCGAGCAGATTGAGCGCTTCACGAAGAAGGACGATCTTGCCGTCGACTACAACACAATGACCGAAGAAGCGTTGGTGCACGTCCTTGCCGGAGATGCCGGACTTCTGGTGAATGGTGTACTCACCGAAAGCCTGATCGGGATTGTCGATGTAAATCTTCACGTCGACAAATTTGAATCCCGGATACATTTTTTCGTGCAAGAAGGTAAGAAACGCCTCGATGTTCTTTGGACCTTCGTAGCGCGGATCGACGCCTAAGTCCTGGAGATAGGGCAGTTCGAGCGCGCCTTTATCCGCGAATAAAGCAGCGGCTTGCTTCGCTGTACCGTCGATATAGGCTTGAAGAAGTGTTCCTGCGGTGGTCATGGCTTGATTACTCTCCTGGCTGGTGCTTTTTGGTGAACCATTGGTTGAAATCATCATTCACGTGCTTGAGTTGGCGGCAGGCGGCGTTACAGCGCGGCGTATCCTCCTTGAATGAATTCGCAGGCAAGCCGGCCGTATTCTTCCGCAGCGTCTTCCCAGACAAAGTGTCCGCAGTCGATGATGTCGAGCTTGCTCTTTGGTAGGCCTTTATGCAGGCCCTCCGCGTTCGAAACGGGAACGAAGGGATCGTGCCGTCCGACGATGAGCTGGCATGGGATCGCGATCTCGGGAAGGCGGGTTGCAAGGCGAGGGAGTGAGCGCGGGTAATCGCGGATGAATTCCATCGCTTCCCAGAACTTCGGTCCCGCATAGGAAGCGATGTAGTCTTGCAAGGCGAATTCAGGAAGCGCGTATTTCTTCATGTCGGCGACCGCTCCGCGGACGAATTGCTCTCCGGTAAGATCCTTGAACGGCTCCAGTGATGGCGCGTTCACAATCTGGTCGAGAATGCCGAGGATGTCGGTGTGATCTGTCGCACCGCTTCCGATGACCAGGCTCTTGAATACTCCGGGGTGGTTCGCGGCTGCGAAGAGGCATGCCGGGGTTCCGATGTCTGGCGCTACCACATGTGGTCGATCGAGCCGGAAGCTTTCCATGATGCGAAGGACAAACTCTCCCGCCGCTTCGGGGGTTCTTGCATCGGCTCGCGATTCAGAACGGCCGAAGGGCGGCAAGTCTACGGCGACGAGTGGCCCCAGAGCGGAAAACATATCCCAGGTTGGAAGGAAGGCTAAGATGCTTTCGGGCAACGGGCTAAGTAGTAGGATCGGATCGCCGTCCTTCTTATCGTTGACGGCAAAGCGGATCTTTAGCCCATCGATGGACTTGCATTGCGTAGCATGCAGGCCGGTTTTACTGGTAACAGTCATTGCGTCCTCTTTCGAGTGCACTTAGTGGTTTGTCGCCGGGTTACTCATGCGCTTTCATAACTCGCGGCAACCATCTAACTTTCTGCGAGAGCCTGGTGAACCATGTGGACGACGATGGAGCCTTCGCCGACGGCGGAGGCGACGCGTTTCACATTTCCCGATCGAACATCGCCAACGGCGAAGACGCCGGGAAGACTTGTTTCGAGCATGTGCGGAGGCCTTGATAGTGGCCACGCAATCGGTGGTCTCACCGTTTCAAGATCGCGCCCCGCGAGCACGAAGCCGTTGCTGTCGAGGGATAGACATCCCGTGAGCCAGTCTGTCTTGGGTGATGCGCCCGTCATTACGAAAACATGGCGAATAGGACGGGTTGATACTGCATTGGAGTTTTTGTCGATCCATGACAGCTGCTCCAGGTGCTCCTCTCCCTCCACACTTGTAAGCTCATTCGAGTAGCGCACCTGGATCGACGGATTCTCTTCGATCCGCCGAATCAGATAACGGGACATGGTGTCAGCCAGATTCTTAGACCGAACAAGCATTGTGACCCCGGCTGTGTTCTGGGAGAGGAACACTGCCGCCTGTCCAGCGGAATTGCCGCCGCCGATCACGACGACCTCCTCGTTTGCGCAGAGTTGCGCCTCCATGAATGTGGCGTTGTAGTAGACGCCCCTGCCGATGAAGTTTTCCAGCCTTGGAAGAGAAGGCTTGCTGTATTGCGCACCCGTGGCCAGGACGATCGAGCGGGTTTGGATCTCCTGCCCGTCGTCAAGAATGACCCGGTATGGCCGTTGGCTGCAGTTCAGGCGCGCGGCAGCGTGCGCCACCATGATCTGCGCGCCGAACTTTTCAGATTGTCTAATGGCTCGATCCGCCAGTTCATGACCCGATACGCCGGTTGGAAAGCCCAGGTAGTTCTCAATCTTTGAACTGGAGCCGGCTTGTCCTCCAGGAGCGGCCTTCTCAATCACCAGCACATCCAAGCCCTCTGACGCGGCATAAACCGCAGCCGCAAGGCCCGCCGGCCCGGCGCCGACAACTACCAGATCGCGGACCTGCGCGTCGTCGATGCTGCTGTTGAATCCCAATTGGTCGGCCAGTTGTTGGTGCGAGGGATTTCTCAAGACCAGGGCGTTGTTACAGATCACAACAGGAATATCGCCGGGGGTGACCAGAAAACGGTCCAGCAGCTCCTGGGTCATCGGATCGGCATCCAGATCGAAGTAGGTAAATGGATGACCGTCGCGGGTGAGGAACTCGCGCAGTGCGAGGGTATCGGCAGAATACTTCGATCCGAGCACCACCACATTGCCCTGCCCGGAATCTCGCAAAGAAAGCCGGCGCGCCAGGAATGCTTTCATAAATATGTCGCTCAGTTCCGCATCTTTGGCGATGAGCGCGCGCAGATCTCTCGCGCTCAATTCGAGAAGCTGGGAGGGCTCGACCGCCTGGCAGCGATAGATAGAGCGCCGGCCGGAAATCATCAGCAACTCTCCTGAGAATTGGCCGGCCTTGTAAGTGGTAACGATTCGCTCTTCTCCACCCCCGATGGCGACAATCCGGATTGCGCCCGAGATCACAACAAAGGCTGGGGGCGTCTCGTCGTTTGGCTCGTAGAGCACTTCTCCTGCAACCACGTGCCGGGGCGAGGCGACACGCCGAATGCGCTCGATCTGTGTCTCGGTAAGGATTGGGGCGTACGACATGTTTCTCCCAGGGAATGCGCTGCGCTCGCGGGCCAATGGATGCAAAGTGCCCGCCGGTTCTGTCTCGTTAGAACATGCTGTTGTTGTTCTTCGTTGTCTCGGGTATCGGCTGAACGACGTCCCAGTGCTCGACGATCTTGCCGTTTTCAAATCTCACGATGTCTACCACCGCCTCGCCCCGTTGGCCGGGCGAACGAACCCACTCGCTGTGCAGGACGACAAAGTCCCCATCCGCAAAGGCACGTTTGATGTCCAGATGTGCCTTGGGAAAATTAGCCTGAAGCCATCCGACGAACTTCGTCAGGCCCTCCCAGCCATCCTCGATCAGCGGGTTGTGCTGCTTATAATCTGGTCCGCCATACATGACGATCGCGGTCGCGGGATCGAAGTCATTGATCAGTTTCTCGAAGTAGGCGATGGTGGCCTTCTTGTTCTCTTCGGACATTCGGCACCTTCTCTTTCCCACAGCGGTACTGAAGCTTCCCGAGTGTGGACAAGATTCGTGTCTGAAGTAAATGCAAGCGCGCTCAAATAACAGTCAAATGGCGATCAAATGTGCAAGTGACGCATTCTCAGTAGCTTGCCGTCACTCAACCAGGTAAGGAGGGCCACGAATAGCCGGTGAATTGATCGTTTAGACTCGTACCGATGGCCCCGGCAAATTCATTGCGGTCGGATCGTGTGCGCTTTGGGGCCTTCGAGCTCGACCTCCGCAGCGGGGAGCTTTCGGGAGCGGGCCCCGGTGGTGAGGTCGAGAAGGTCGTTCTGCAGGAGCAGCCCTTCCGAATTCTGCAAATGCTCATCGATCTCAAAGGCGGGGTCGCCACTCGCGACGAGATCAGGCATGCTCTCTGGCCCGATCAGAGGACAGTAGACTTCAACCACTCTATTAATGTAGCCATCGCGGCCTTACGGCGAGTGCTGGGTGATTCCGCCGGTGAGCCTCGATACATCGAGACGGTCGCTAGACGCGGCTACCGCTTGATCCCGGCGGCGGAATGGATGCCGTTGCCGGTGGAAGTCCCACCGGCAACGGACAATGGCCACCGCGGATCCCAGGCGGAGACGCCGCCGACTAGCACCGCGGAACCTGGGCCGGTCCCTGAGCAGACGGTTCCCGAAAAGCGACAGCCGCCTATCATCCTGTGGAGGTGGCTCGGCTCGGCGGCATTATTATTGTTGGCCCTCGGCGTCGGCTCCGCCGTCCTATGGCGCTGGCGCACTACCCCGCGGCTCTCCGCCAACGATACGGTGGTGTTGGCAGACATCACCAATCAGACTGGCGATCCAGTATTTGATGACGCCCTGAACACCGCCTTTCGGGTGGAATTCGAGCAAACTCCCTTCCTGAATATCCTCTCCCCGGATAAGGTTCGCGGGGCCATGAAAGGACTCAACTTCGCGGACGATGCCAGGGTGACACCCGAAGCGGCGCGCGATGTTTGCCAGCGGACTCACAGTCGCGCCGTGATCGCGAGCACGATAGCCGACGCCGGCAATCGCTTTCGCCTTGACTTACAGGCCACCGACTGCCAAACGGGAAAGGACATCGCAACCGTCGGGCGGGATTTGGCCAGCCGGAATGAAATCGTGCATGTCTCAGGACTGCTGGGGGAAGAGCTCCGGCGCAAGATGGGAGAGCCGAGAGCTTCCGTGGCGGAATTCAGCAAGCCTTTGGAAGTGGCCACTTCCACCTCGCCGGAGGCACTTCAGCTTCTGACTGGAGGATTTCGAGCCCACATGGTGCGGGACCCACAGGCTGCCTCGTTTTACCAGCGCGCGATCGGCCTCGACCCGCAACTGGCCCTCGCATACACTGCGCTCGGCGCACTCTATTCGAACTTTGGAAAGGGGAACGAGGCGTCGGCCGCTGAAACCAAGGCTTACGAGTTACGCGACCGGCTGACCGGACCCACCCGATTTCTGGCGGAGACACTTTACTACGACGTCGTTACCGGAGACCTGGAAAAATCGGTTCCCGTGTATGAGCAGTGGACGCATACCTTTCCTCTCGACATTAGATCCCATATCAACTTCAGCTTCTGCCTAATCAATTTGGGACGGTACCAGAAGGCTGCGGACGAAGCCCGCGAGGCGGTGCGCCTTTTGCCTTCTTCTGCAACCTATGGCAACTTGATGCACGCCGCCATCTACGCCGGCCAGATCGAAGGGGCAAAAGCCGCTTACAACGAGGCCGCCTCCCAAGGGACCGACTTGGCTCCTCTCCGGGACTGGCGATACTTAGTGGGATTCCTGCAGGGGGACAGGCCTGCTATGGAAGAACAATTGGCCTGGGCCAAGGGTGAGTCTGGTGAAGCAGCGGCTCCGATTTATTTCGGAGAATCGAATGCTCAGGCCTATCACGGACATTTCCAGAGTGCCAGAAAGTGGTTTGATCGGGGAGAGAGCGAGGCCAAGGCCAGCTTCTACGGAAAGACCGTCTCCAACATTCGTAATCTCGCGATACAGGAGGTCGAAGTCGGCCAAATCGCAATCGCGAAGGGATTGTCTGCAACCGCACCCGCTGGGGCTGATCGGGATGCACGGGCTGAGCTCGCCTGGTTCTTCGCGCGAACCGGGAACGTAGAAAAGGCGGCGGAACTGGCAGACTCACTCCGTCAGGAATTTCCCCTGGATACTTTGCTGCAGAATTACACTCTGCCTTCCATTCGCGCTGCAATCCAACTACAGCAAAAGGACCCTGCAGGAGCAATCGAGAGCTTGCAACCCACAGTCAAATATGAACTGGCGGCGGCTGAGCCTTTCAATAGCGTGTACCCGGCATACCTACGCGGTCTCGCCTACCTGCAATTGGGCGACGGAGTCCGGGCGATGGCGGAGTTTCAGAAGCTCCTCAATCACCCCGGGGTGGTGAGCAGATACGTGACCGGAGCGCTCGCGCAACTGCAGCTTGGCCGAGCGCAGGTTATGGCGGGTGAAAGAATTGCCGCGCGCAAGTCCTACGAACGCTTCTTCAGCCTGTGGAAAGATGCCGACCCTGATATCCCGATCTACAGAGAAGCTAAGGCCGAATACACGAAGCTGCACTGAGCGAACTCCGATTTCCTGTGACAAGAGCGGAGTACATCGTGCCACCAAACCGGGAAGGCCGCGTGGCAATCTGTTCGACTCGCTCCACTCCGGCCTGGGCAAACAGTTTGCGGAGTTTGTTGAAGCCTACCGGATAGGGACCCCACGGAGTTGGGAGGGACCGTTCATACTCCACGATCAGAAAGCGATCCGTCACAGACAGCAACCTATTCACCAAGACCTGCTGTTCGCGGATGAAATGCAGGGTGTTGGCGATCAGAACTCCGTCAACCGGAGGAAGGGCAAGACTGGCGTTCTGGAGATCCCCGACGGTCTTACAAATTTCGATCCCGTTGAAATGGTTGGGAATCTCCGCCAACGCTTTTCTGTCCTGATCGACGGCATAGATCGTGCTACCTGGAGTCATCAGTTGTGCGAGCGCCATAGTGAAAGTGCCGCTTCCACTACCGAGATCACACCATGATTGTGGTCGTGTCCAGTCAATCAGTGGTGTACCAATCAGTTCGACAGCCTGGCTGATCTCCATATCTTCACTGTACTTTGGAGCACGCCTTAGCCGCAGGAAGCCGCGATTCCGTCCTCAGGCCGGCCGATCGAGGAGTTTAACCTCCACTCTTAAAATGCGAGCCGCTGGGCTGGGACCGTACGCCGGAGATACTTCCACGACTCCACCACCAGATCCATAACTACAATCACCAACACGATTCGGAAGCTCACGTTCATCCAGTAGTTGATCTGTGCCAAAGCGTGAAGGTTCGCGGCCGGACTGACGGGGACGAGATACACCTTGGTGAAGGCCAGCAGCGCCGTGGGCGCCGCTCCAAGAATCTTGATTAGTAGCTGGACTGGCGCCTCCCAGCGGTCGCTACCGCGGGCAAGAGCCAAGATTTTGATTGCGACCTGTACCAGCAATAGAACCAGGATCGCGATATAGAACAGGCGCCACACCGGGGCGAAGCCCGCCGACAGCATGGTCAGAAACCCTGCTCCAGGACCCAGAATCAGATAGAGGTGGTGCGGAATCGCAAGCACATACAATATCCAAAGACAGTGCACCACGAGGTCTGCAATTCGGCTGGCCAACGACTTCTGCTTTTTAGGATGCGTGAGCGGCGGCAACTTCGTAGGATCCCATGCGTTCCAACTCGCGCCTTCGCCATGCTGCCTATGGAAAAATTCCAGAGCCGCGAAGGTCAACGTTATCGCACCCCAAAAGATCAGTAGCACGGGCACAAGCTGCACGATGCTCCTTGCAATATTCGCAGCGAACGCGCCTGGACTTGGGGAAAAGAGAAGCGTGCCCACGCGCGCCAGCAAGTAAAGCAACACCACGAAGGGCGCCGCCTTGCGCAGGGTAAGCAGATAGAAAGGAAAGACAGCGGGCCCGATCAGATAGTGCTGCGGCAGATAGCGCGCCGCGACCAACATTGGCCGGCCGTGCGCCTTTAAGATCTCCGCGGTCTCGCTCTCGGTCAGCGGCCTTCCTGTCTCTTCAGCACGAGCGTCCATCTCCGCCAACAGGTTCACACGCAACTCCGCCAGCACATCTTCCCTTGTTGCTAGGGAAAGATGCTGGCCCACGGCCTGCAAGTAACGCTCCAGTAAGTCCATAACTTCTACCTCTTCGTCTTGTCTTTCAGAATTTTGTGTAGCGACTCATTAATCCCGTTCCACTCCGCGAGCAGTTGCGCCAGGATCGCCTCCCCCTCGCGCGAGAGCCGGTAAAATCGTTTGTTTCTCTTGTCTTCTTCGCGCCATTCGCTCTTCAATAGCCCCTGCGTCTCCAGTCTCCGCAGCAAGGGGTAGAGGGTGCTCTCTTCAATGGCTAATCCCTCGTCGGCCAGCGCTTTGCGTAAGGTGTAGCCGTAGTGCTCCTCGCGCAATTGGGCCAGGACTGCGACGATCAGGCATCCTCGTCTCAGTTCGAGCCGGAGAGACTCGAACATTCCGTTTTCTGAGCTCGCGGCCATACTGTATGAAACATACTGTACGATACATAGTGTGTGGCGTCAAGTAGCAATTTCAGATGGATGATGTGAGCCCATTGCGCATCCCGTCTCGGACCTTGAACCATATACATAAGCGTGCGATGCTCACACATCGAGGGTCTAGCTAGCTCAGGGCCGCTCTCTGCATCACCGGGACCACAACTTCGATTCGTTCGAGAGCTTTCTCGACATTCTCGTGTTCCATCCCTAGTCTGCTACCCGCTTTGAATACAGAAGGAGACTCCCTGGTTGACGGCTGAGACAACCGATCCCAAGCTTCGGCGCAATTCGCTGGGTCTTCCGGAACTGGTGTTCCAGGGAGTTACGCATATCGCGCCGGCGAGCAACGTGGTGTTCACGTTTCCGATCATCGCCCTCAAAGCGGGACCTGATATGCCGCTCTCCTTCCTGCTGGCTACCCTCGTCTGCTTTTCCATCGGAAATACGGTGTCACAGTTTTCCCAGTACATGCCGTCGAGCGGAGGCTACTACTCCTTCGCTACGCGTGGATTGGGGAACCGCATCGGTTTCATGGCGACCTGGAGCTACCTGGTCTATGAGTTGCTGGGGTCGGCCGGGTCTGCGGGTTTCCTTGGCTATCTGATCTCGGACATGGTGAGGGCCGGGTTTGGCGTGAATGTCCCATGGTGGCTCATCGCGCTGGTGACCTTCGCGGTTGTCTGGATACTTACCCACAGGGGAATTCGGATTTCGGCGCACGTCACTGCGATCCTGGGCGGGCTCGAGTTGATGATTATGCTGGCGCTCGCCATCACCTTCCTGATCCACCCTGGACCCGGATCAAGGTACATGGCGCCGTTCGATCCCTCGTTATCACCACACCATTTCGGAGGCATTTTAGCTGGAATGGTCTTTTCTATTCTTGCGCTCAGCGGGTTCGAAGGTCCCGCGCCGCTGGCCCAGGAAACGCGCCGCGCGGGGACATTCGTTGGCCAGGCGGTCATGCTCTCGCTGGTAGCGACCGGGGTTTTCTATATCTTCACTTCGTATGCGAGCGCGATTGGATGGGGCACGGGCGATATGGCGGCTTTCGCCGCCCACCCGAATCCGTACTACGCGCTTGGCCACGCGCTGTGGGGTGCCGGGTGGTGGTTTGTGGTGCTCGCTCTGATCAACAGCTCGATTGGAGTCGGCCTTGCGAGCACTAACTCCGCGTCGCGTGTGTTGTACACCATGGGCCAAGCGGGCACGCTTCCTGCGCGATTCGGCCGCATCGATCCCATTCACCAGACGCCCACCTTCGCTATCGCGATTGTGCAGATTGTTGGCATCGTGGCGGTCCTGCTGATCGGGCTGCTGCTAAAGCCGGAATATATCTTTGGCTTGCTGGAAACCATTGCCACGCTGGCGGTGATCGTCATCTATTGCGTTGCGAACCTGGCGCTTACGTCGTATATGCGCCGGGAGCATGGGGAAGATTTCAGCGTTTGGCTGCACGTCGTGTCCCCATGGATCGGCACACTGGCGCTGCTGCCGGTGCTCTTCGTCACCATCTATCCCGTGCCAGCGTGGCCGTATAACATCACACCTTACTTTTTCCTGGCCGCACTGGTGGGCGGATTTGTTTATATGCAGCGGCTGGAGTCGCGCAAGCCTGGGGCGCTGCGGAGGGGAGCCACTATGATGGTGGGGAGTCGAAGCAGCGTGGAGGGTGACGTGGATTGGGATAAGCCGATTGCTCCACTGTAGTGTGCGGATTTCTTAAGAGGGTGCGGAAACAGCCCTTAACAAATCGGGTTTGGTGTGCAGAATCCAATCAGCATTTACGTGCGGTCAAGGTCACCCCAGGACTCACGTCCTGGGACATTCTCAGCCGTCCCTGCGGGACTGATCATGTTTCTTGACTTCCCAGGACTGCGTCCTGGGCTACTCTCAGCCGTCCCTTCGGGACTGGTTCCGATAACCGCTGACAGCCGATTCGTTTTCAGCGAGTGCAATAGAAATCGGCCGATCGAAAGGAGTTAATTTGGATAAGTCTGATTCTCAGCCGTCCCCTTTAGGTAAGCTCCCACGGCACGCCGGGGCAGGCAGGGCTGGCTCTTTGGGACTGATCGCAATACACACTAATGGCTGCTTATTTTTCAGCTAGTGCTCTCCAAACCGGCCGATGGAGAAAAGCATGGGCGCGCCTTGAAAGGCGTACCTCGGCGGCTAAAGCCGTGTCCTTGCGTTTTTGGCTTTTACGGCACGGCTAAACCCGTGCCCTTCGTGGGCGAGTTTTTCCACAGCATGTTTGGGCCGGACACCCATGCTCAAGACTCTTTGGCGTGGAAACCCACGTTCTTGACACGGGTCACTTTGCGCTGGAGACTCACGGTAAAGAGATTGCTTCCCGCATTGAGAAGTTGTTCGGCCAGCGTAGTCCGCCGGCCAGGTTCGATGTAAAAAGGATGTCATGAGCTTTGGTTCGCTGGTCTTCACGCCGTTGGTTAAGAAGCTGCAGGAGCGCTATGGCAGCCGGCGGCAGTACGAGCGCATGGAGAATTCCGGCGGCTCGCAAGATCGCTTCACTGCTTTCGAGTCAGAGTTCCTGGCCCAGCGAGACAGCTTTTACTGGGCGACGACAGGCGCGACCGGATGGCCCTACGTCCAGCATCGCGGTGGCCCCAAGGGTTTCCTCAAAGTGATTGACGATCACACCCTGGCGTTTGGAGATTTTCGCGGAAACAAGCAATACATCAGCACGGGGAATTTGCTTACAGACAACCGTGTCGCGATCATTATGGTCGACTATCCGCGGCAGGCCCGGCTTAAGATCCTCGGGAAAGTGGAGATTCTCGAGGGCGAAGCGGCTAAGAGTTGGCTGGACCGGGTTCGCATGCCGGGAGAGAAGACGGTGATCGAAAGAGTATTCGTGATCCATGTCGAAGCGTACGACTGGAACTGCCCGCAACACATCACGCCACGTTACACGGCGGAAGAGATTCGCGAAGGCATGCAATCCATCGAAAGACGTGTGGAAGCGTTGGAGCAGGAAAATAAAGCGCTGCGCAAAGAGCTTGCGGAATTTCACGCCAAGTGATCACGAGGCGAAGGATAATTGTGCTGGCCTGAAGGGAGCTGCGACCATGACCTCGCGTCCACCACTACCCCCGTTCACTCAAGAGACTGCAGTGCAAAAGGTTCGTCTCGCCGAAGACGGCTGGAACACGCGCAACCCGCAGAAGGTCTCTCTTGCCTACACGGTCGATTCTCATTGGCGAAACCGGGTTGAGTTCCTAAACGGAAGAGAGCAGATCGTGGCGTTCCTCTCCAGGAAATGGACCAGGGAGCTTGACTACCGGCTCATCAAGGAGTTGTGGGCTTTCGCCGGCAACCGTATCGCGGTGCGCTTCGCGTATGAATACCACGACGACTCAGGGAACTGGTTCCGCGCTTACGGAAATGAGAACTGGGAGTTCGATGACCAGGGGTTGATGTATGCGCGCCATGCCAGCATCAACGAATTGCCGATCAGCGAAACCGAGCGCAAATACCATTGGGCGCTGGGCAGAAGGCCGGACGAGCATCCTGGATTGAGCGCGCTGGGCTTGTAGTCGAGAAGACTTCACGGTCAGAGATCTAATTCAATCCTCGATAGCGGCTGCGAACAGCAGATCAAAACATTGCCCTGCGCGGGTCGATCGAGTGGTTCCGGTGCATAGTTGACCTTGCCGTCGATCAGCCCGGACTCGCACATGTGGCAGACGCCCGACCGGCAAGACCACCTGACCGGAATGTCGCAGGCCTCAGCGAATTCGAGCAAACTGGCAAAGCGCGCGTCCCAGGGCACGGTGAGGCCACTGCGGGTGAAGGAAACGCTGGGCCCAGTGCCAACTTCTCCGGCGGGGGGATGCGGTGCCCGGGATGCGCTGGTTGCGATTCCGGGTGTTATGGATGATCCAGCGCCGAATACCTCGGAGTGAATGCAGGAACCTGGGACTCCCCAGGACGTCAACTGCGCAGTGAGGGCGGCGAGGAAAGCGGGTGGTCCACAGAGATAGAAGTCTGCTGTCTGCGGCACACCACACTGTTGCAATCGCGAGAGGTTCAGTTGGCCTGCGATGTCGTAGTCCTTACCGGACTGATCTGCCTGGTCCGGCTTACTATAGGCGATCACCGAATGACCGTGGGGAAGAACCTGGAGCAGGTTCCGGACTTCGGCGGCGAACGGATGCTCTTTGCCGTTGCGAGCACCGTAGCACCACCAAATCTCTTGCGTGGAATTTCCGCTGTTGGCCGCAATCGAGTGAAGCATGGAGAGTACAGGCGTCGCGCCAATACCCGCGCTCAGCAGGACCACCGGTTGGTTGCCCGGGGCAATTGTGAAGCTCCCCCTGGCTGCGCTCACCTGAATGAAGTCGCCGGCGCGCACGCGGTCGTGGAGGTAGCGGCTCCCCGCGCCGTCAGCGCGCTTTACGCTAATGCGATAAGTTCCCGCAGCCACGGGTCCGGAGATCGAATAACTGCGCAGGATGGGCGCGTTCGTGTCCGGTTCGAGTTTGAAGACCAGAAATTGACCGGGAAGAGGCGCCGGTAAGGGGCGCCGGTCTTCGGACTCGAAAACAAAGGAGAGCACATCGACGCACTCTGGTTCGATCGCTGCCACTCGCAGGGAGCGGAAGCCACTCCACGCCGGCGGTGGGGCGGAAGGGGCAAGACCTGCATTTCCGCCCTGCTTGGCCTTGCCCTCGTCGGCGAGCAAAGCCTGGAGCGATCCCTTCCAACCAGCGCTGAGCGATGGAATGCGCAGAGCGCGTTCTAATTTATCCCGCGTATGGCCCGGTAGATAAAGTAATCCGTCGATCTCCGCAACGGTGACACTCTCCGGCCCGTCAGCGATTTTTGTAATTTCGTCTCCTGCGCCGATCTCTCCTTCTTCAATCACGCGGAAGTAAAAGCCCGGCCGTTTATGGGCAACGAGGAGTGCGGGCATCTGCGGGTTATTCATCCGTATGCCGACGCGATAGCAGGTAACCCGGGGCTGGGTCACTTCGAAAAGTGCGCTGCCGATGCGGTAGCGATCTCCGATGCAGACCTCATTATCGGCAAGACCCTCGACGGTGAGGTTTTCACCGAATTGGCCATACTCGAGGTCTTGACGCTGCAGATGATTCTCCCAGTAGCGATACGAGTCGAGCTGATACACCATCAGGGCGCGATGCTCGCCGCCGTGGCCTGCGAGGTCACCCTGGCCATCGCCGTCAAGATTGAGACGGCGGGCCATTACCCTCCCGGGGACGGGTTGCTTAAAGACGGCGGTGCGCACCACCTTGCCTTGCCACTCGACATCGCGCGGCAGCCCGACATTCACTGAGATGAGCGAACTCACCTTCCACGCCTCCTTGGGGTGAAGGTACAAGGATATTTTCCTTCAATGAAGAGATTTCTTCGCTGAGGTGAGCAGACTCACGAAGGTGTTTCGGAACAGGCTCTTACCATCATGAGACGATTCCGACGCCTTCCACGATGGAAATGTAGCGATCGACCGGCAGGTCGGTGAAGGTCTCGACGAGGGTACTCGGAACGGGCCAGCGAATCTCAAGCTGGTCGATTTTGGTGTGCGGGCCAAGGCCAAGCACCATGCGAGGGTCGTGACTGGAGAGATAGCTTCCGCCGCCGGCCTTGAGTCTTGCCCGTTTCAGGGTTCCGGCCTTCCAGGTTACGCGAGCCCCGATTGCGTCGATGTTGGCTTTCTTCCCCACGAGTTTGAGACCCAACCAGTGGTTCCCTTTTGCTGCTTGATTGCGCAACAGCACGGGCGCCCCGTTGTTGGTGGAGATCAGCACGTCCACGGCTCCGTCGTTGTCGAAATCGCCCAAGGCCAACCCGCGCGCGGCGAGGGGGACAAGAAAGATTGGTCCAGCCGATGCGCTGACGTTCTTGAGGATCCGGCCGTCGTTGTGAAAGAGAAGGAGCGGTTCGCGATAGGTGACGCTGCCGGAGTGGACTTCAATCTGGTCGTCGGGATGACCGTTGGCAATGAAGAGATCGACATTGCCATCATTGTCGTAGTCGAAGAACCGCAAGCCCCACCCGCTCATCGATCGAGTCGCTTCTCCTATCCCGTTTGCAGGAGAAAGGTCGTCGAAAGTTCCATCCTTATTATTGTGGTAGACGGAGTACATCTCCTGATCCACATTGGTGACGGTCAGGTCTTGCCAGCCGTCCTGGTCAAGGTCTGCCGCGTCGACACCCATCCCTGAGCGTGCGCGGCCGTCAGAACTGTAGGCGACTCCGCCCTCGACGCCTTCATCCTTGAACTTGCCTTGACGATTCACCCACAGAAAGTTGGCCACCGTATCGTTGGCTACATAAAGGTCCATCCAACCATCGTTATTGACGTCAGTCGCTACCACACCCCAGGCCTTGCCCAGCGCTGAGCTGATCCCGGTTGCCGCGGAAACGTCGGTAAACGTGCCGTCCCCGTTGTTATGAAACAACCAGCTGTGGGTGGGGGGATAGATGCGGGGGATGCAGTAATGGCGTTCCCCTGTGCCGCCATTGCCGCAGAATTTGTTGGCCTGCTTGTCGAACTCGACGAATCGGCAGACGAAGAGATCGAGGCGCCCGTCATTGTCGTAGTCGAACCAGACGGCGCTGGAGGCCCATCCTGGCGTGGCAATACCCGATTTAAGGGTGACGTCGGTAAATGTTCCGTCACCGTTGTTGTGATAGAGCGTGGATCGGTTATAGCTGGTTACAAAGAGGTCGGGATAGCCGTCTTTGTCGTAGTCCCCGACGGCTACGCCCATGCCGTAACCGGTGTTGGCCACCCCTGCCTTGGTGGTCACGTCGGTGAAGGTTCCATCGCGATTGTTCCGGTAGAGCGCATTGCACAGCGGCTGGGGAGGAGTGAAGAAGTCGCAGGGACCGCTGTTGACGAGGAAGATGTCCATCCAGCCATCGTTGTCAAAATCGAGGAAGGCACAGCCAGCGCCCGTGGTCTCGGGCAGGTAGTAGTCGGCGGACCGCCCATTGGAATGCGTCCAGGTAATGCCGGTTTGGGTGGATGGAACCGGTTGGAATAGGGCGGGTGCTGTCCCACCAAGTGGGACGGATGCCGAAGGGAAGGCCTTGCGCAAAACGCTCAGCGGCAAACTGGCAGCCAATGCGGAAAGGAACTCTCTTCTGCTTGGTTGACGCATCGATTCATCTTACACAGGGCTCTGGGCGACACGGCTCCGGTACACGGCTGTCAGCCACCACGGATCCGGGCGAGCAGTTCTCCGTCATTCCTCATGCCCAGGGTTTAAATAAATGCCATTAAAAAGGTTGACATCCTTGTGCACGAACACTAGAGTTCGGCTGTCGCTCTCGCGGATATTTTAAGCGTTACTGAAACCCGTTACACGGTTTCCCAGGGCCCCCGGTGCATGTTGATTTTGCCTGGAACGAGTGTGAATTTGCTCACATCCGTTGAGGCAGTAAGATGTCGACGCGATTAGCCAAACTACGGTGCAGGGTCAAACGGAGACTTTATGCGAGCCAGCCTTTCAAAAGCCACTACTTATCTTTTGGCAGTTCTTTTCGGGATACTTCTACTGACCTTGAATCAGCAGGCCTTTGGACAGGATGTCAACGCCTCACTCGCAGGATCGGTAACAGACCCAGCCGGGGCGGTCATTCCGGGCGCCAAGATCACACTCATCAACGAAAAGTCCGGATCCCGGCAAGACTTTCAGACGGATGCCGGCGGCGAATACAACTTTCGCAATCTTCCCCCCGGAATCTACGACCTCTCTGTGACTGCGCCCGCCTTCGAGTCGTTTGTGCAAAAGAACATCGAGCTGGCGGTCAACCAGGCTGCTCGTGTGGATGTGAAACTGACCGTGGGCACCGCAGACCAAACGGTCACCGTCAGCGCCGATGCTTCGCTCATCAACTATGAAAACCCCACCCTCGGAGGAGGCGTCAGTCCGGAAACGCTCCAGGATTTCCCGCTGGTTATCTCCGGCGCTCCTCGTTCCTCGGTGACGGTTGCCATTCTTCAGCCCGGCGTAACCACCGGCGGCGGCGGCAATGCTTACAACTCCCGTACCAATGGGGGCATCGTTACCGGCGACGAAGCGTTGGTCGATGGCGCCACGGCGTCGGAAGGCTTCATGAATCAGTCCGGGATGGTGAGCTTGCAGACGGACTTTGGCATGTCGCCGGACATCACGAGCGAAGTGAAGATCCTGTCCTCCAACTACGACGCGCAATACGGAAACTCGACATCCGGCCAGCTCATCGTGCAAACCAGGAGCGGCGGCGAGAGGTTTCACGGTGCGGCTTACGAATATCTCCGCAACGACGCCCTCAACGCCAAGCAATACGGCGCATCGACCAAGACACCAGACAAGGAAAACGACTTTGGCGCCAACGTTGGCGGCCCGATTTGGATTCCCGGGTATCATCGTCCCGACGCATACGTAAAAGGCTACTTCTACTTCAACTGGGAGGGCTTCCAGGACCACGGAGGCGCCGCTTCCTCCACCCTCTCGATCGCCTCGTTGGCTGCCCGTGCGGGAAACTTCGCCGGCGCCGGGAGCCAGCTTTACTATCCGGCTGATCCGGCCAAGTATGGGGCTTTGGCGGGTGCACCAATCCCCAACAACCAGATCGATCCCAACTTCGAAGATCCGATTGCCAAGGCCTTTATGGCGGAATTGCCGACCCCCACCAACGGCCAGGAAATCAACAACTACTTCATCCCCAGGTCGGGCCAGGGATCGTTAACCAACAGCGAGAACGTGTATTTCTTCCGCATCGACACCAACGTCGGCCAAAAGAGATCACTTTTACTACACGTTTTGGTGGCAGTTCAGCGGAGTCAATGCGCAGAGCGATCTCCCGATTGCCCTCTCGACCGCAAGCCCGGCAAACCCGGAGAATGCGCCGATTCAGCGCCTCAACTGGGAGCACACCCTCTCCCCTCTCATGACCAATCACGCCACCGTCGGCTACCTGAGCCGCAACGAGGGCTACTACGCGTTGAACGGCAAGGCAAAGTTGCCGACAGTACCGGGAGTGGCCGACGAGACCTACCTGCCCGAAATGACATTTGGTGGGGGCTACTCGCAACTGGGAAACAACACCCCGCCCAATGCAATTGACAATTTGACGACGCGCGGAACCTGGGCGGTCAACGACGTCTTCACCAGGATTCAGGGGAAGCACACCATCAGCGCCGGTATCGAATACAAGCTCGCAGGCATGAGTATTCATAGCGGCGGAAATCAAGGCGGCACCTTCAACTTCGCCGCGGATACAACGGGGAACCAGGGTTGCGCGAACTCGGCTTGCCCCGGAGATCCCATGGCCAGCTTTTACCTGGGCGCTAGCTCGAGTGCCAATGTGGAATACATCAACGTCATCGCCAAGTATCCGCGGCAGACTGGGTGGGCGTTCCACGTGGGCGATTCCTGGCGTCTCTCGCCAAAGCTGAACTTGTCTTACAGCATGCGTTGGGATTACATCACCCCGTTCGTCGATAAGAAGAACAACCTATCGTTCATCGATCCGATCGGTGGGAATCCGGACGCGATCACCGCTTCAGGAACCGAGCTTCCCGGACGGCTTGCGTTCGCAGGAAACAAGTTTGGCGCGGCCAGTTACGGCGCGCGTTATCCCGAGATTCCCTTCAAGAAGGGCTGGGGTCCTCGCGTCGGGTTTGCCTACAGTGTCAACGACAAAACGGTAATTCGTGCAGGATACGGGATCTATTTCGGACAGGCGTTCTATCCCGGCTGGGGCGGCGGCCTGGCGCAGGATGGATTTAACAAGAATCTGACCCTGAACGAAAACTCTGTCGGCAATTTCAAAAAGCCGGCTATCTATCTTGTGTCCGGCATCTCGCCTAGCCAGGTTGGACCTACGCAAAATATCAGTGGCGGCTTCGACAACGGCCAGACACCCTCCCTTTACCGTCCGCAGGATGGCAACCGGCGGCCCTATTCCGGGCAGTGGAACCTGACCCTCGAGCGGCAACTACCCAGCAACACAACGCTGAGTCTCTCCTATGTCGGCACCAAGGGGACGCACCTGCCTTCTGCGCTGAGCCCCATCAACGTGTTGAACCCGCTGGATCCAGGCATCACGGCCATCGGTTCTGATCTGGCAATCAACTACAACGACGCAGGTGGTCCTGCGGCCTTTGCCCTGCATGGTGTTGCCCAGCCGTACGTTGGTTGGGACACGCAAATGACGGGATGCGCACCGACCATCGCCCAGGCTCTTTTGCCGTTCCCGCAGTATTGCGGTACTCTGCTGGGCCTCAACGAGCAGCATGGAAACTCCATCTACCGCTCGTTCCAGGCCAGCGTAAACCGGCGTTTTCAGGGTGGCTTTTATCTCCTTGGCGCTTTGACGCTGCAGAAGCTGTACACCAACGCCTCGAACAACGTTCAATCCGGAGCCAATAACGGCTTAGGTGCCGGCGGCAACAGTGGTTCATTCAGCCCCTACGATCAATCGCGCGCGTATGCGATCGCTCCGGACAACGTTCCCTATACCGTTTCCATTGCGGCCGTTTATGAGCTGCCGATCGGGAACGGCAAGCGATACCTTGACTCTCCCGGGTTGGTCAATACCCTGGTTGGCGGCTGGCGGGTGGGTCCCATCTACCGCTATGAGTACGGCATACCTTTCTCGTTCTACTCCTCTGCGTGCGCGACGAGCACGCAGGTTCCCGAGTTCCGCGAGAACTGCATTCCCGGGTCTCTTGCCGGACAGCAGCCGTTATTGCACGGCCGCAATAGCTTCAATCCGGTTACGGACAACAATCAGCTTCTCAACTCGAACGCGTTTGAACACGACTTTTCCGCCTTTGGCTATACCGGTTTCGGAAAGGCAGTACAGCCCATCTACGGACCTAGCTATCGGAATCTGGATCTATCGTTCATCAAGGATACCCACATCACGGAGAGGCTGAACTTCCGGTTCCAAGCCAACTTCTTCAATACCTTCAATAGCCACTATTTCCTTAGCCAGGGCAGTTCGAACGGCGGTCCGGGATATGCGTTCGTTACGGACGTCGCGGCTTCTGGCAACTCGTTCGGTACGTGGAACGGGACGGTCACGACTCCACGCACCATTCAGTTCGTGGGGCGGCTCGAGTTTTAGAATCGTAACTTTCTTAGTGACTTAAACTCCATCCGGGGTATGTAAAGATCCCTGGATGGAGTTTACTTTTTTGTGGCGTTTATCACTTGTTGGCATTCGCGTGCGGTCCAGGTTGACCAAGGACTGACATCCTGGACTGCGTCCTGGGCTACTCTCAGCCAGACTTGTCCAAATGAGCGGTGGGAGCCCCCCGCATTTATGCGGGGGAAGGAGCGCTTTAGCGCTCCTGGAAAGAGCCTCGACTCTTATCACGCGCTTTAGCGCTGGCAATGCCAAAGCCTCATGAGTTCCCTGCGTGAGAGAAGCGCAGAAGAGAACCCCTCCCCTAGGCCCGGCGGGCCGGTACCAAACGTCAGCCCAGCCCGGCAGGGCTGGGTAGCGATGGGGTTGATCCCGAGCGCCGTAGATGCGACACTCCCTCTCCTAACCCCAACCCCTTTCGCCATAATCAGTCGCAGTGCTAGTTTGTCCAATTAAATCAACGCCGCAGAGCCAACCATTCCGCTAATTTGGACAGCCATGACTCTCAGCCGTCCCTTCGGGACTGACCCGTGTTGTCACCTAAACGCAGGACTGACATCCTGGGTCATTCTCAGCCAGAGCTGTCCACATTTGCGCGCAAATGGCGTTCCGGACGGCGTAACTTGCTGAATGCGTGGAAGAGCACAGGGACAAGCGAAATCGAGTTGGTTGCTGTGGCAGTGGTTCCGTCCGTCCACCTTGGCATTCGTGGAGACGGATGGACAGCACGCTGGCAGTTGTTAGGGGGAAAGGCGCACAGCAGGTCCCTCCACTCCGCTGCGCTCCGGTCGGGATGACAAGTTTGAGGTGGTGGCGCACCTCAGCTTGAGCAGAGAGGGATCGCAGTAGATCCCTCTGGTTCTCACGCAGAGGTACGACCTTCCAGTGCGATTCACGGCTTACTGAGCCGGCTCCGTCGGCTGGCGGCCGCTATCGTTTGCGCCGTGCAAACGCTGATAGATCGCGACCTCTTCCTGGGCGGCGGCTTTTCGCCCCAGCTGGCTGTACATGCGGGCCAGCGCGAGGTGTGGCTCGGCGTATTTTTCATCCAGGCGTACCGCCGCCAACTGTTCTTGCAAAGCAGCGTCCAGCTCCCCTAGCGACTGAAGCACGTTGCCCAGGCGGTAGTGTGCCACCGCAAGCTGAGGATCGAGCCGGAGAGCTTCCCGCAGATCGGCTTCGGCCTCCTTCGTTCGCCCCAGGAACTGCAGTGTTGCCGCTCGATTTACATGGGGCCACGGCGAGAGATGCTGCGCTTTCCGGTCCAACTCGATGGCTTTATCGAAGTTCTTGAGCGCAAGTTCATTCTCATTTTGGGAGAAGTAGCAGAGGCCCAGGTTGTCGTAAGCACGCGCCATGGTTGGGTCCAGGGTGATGGCGTGTTGGAAATGGTGGATGGCCTCTGAGTAGTGTTGGGCGTCGTAATCGAGCCGTCCCAGCCAATAGGGATACAGCGCGTTTTTGGTGTCGTGTGACGCGAGTGATTCGATCACCGGCCGGGCCCAATCCGGATGCGAGATCCGGATGTACGCCATCGCCAACGAGAATTGAAGGTCCGAGGCAAGTGGCTTGATTGCCTCAGATTTCTTCCAGGCGATCGCGGCGTTCAAATAATCATGATTCAAGAAGTAGACGCTACCCAAATAGGCCAGCAAGGGAGCTGCCCGGGCCGAATGAGGATCTTTCTCGATATCGTCGAGCAGCAACTTTTCAGCTGCAATATAGTCGTGCTCAGCGACTGCTGTCTTCAAGTGAGATACTTTTTCAGGAGTCAGATCGAGCGATGAAGACGGCGCGGTTGCCCCTGCATCATTTGTGCTCTGGGCCCTCGTCGAGGGAACCCCTCTGTCACAAAGGAGTAGAGCCAGCGCAGCCGCGGCAATAGCTCTTCCCCGGGAATCACTCATGAGCAGCAGTTTAAAGCATTTTCACATCTTTCTGACGCTTGGCCTGCTCCTGCTCACGCAGACAATAGCCGCACAACGATCGCAAGAACCCTATCGCGCGCTGGTATTGGAGATTCAACAGCACATGGAACAAAACGACCTGGAAGGCGCACGGTCGTTGATTGCCGGCGCCCAGGCAAGATTTCCAAAGAATGGCGGGCTGGAGAATCTTCTCGGCGTTATAGAGATCCAGGAGGGGCATGCAGATCGTGCGATTCAGGAGTTCTCAGCAGCGATTTTGCACGATCCAAGTCTGGCAAGTGCATACCTGAATCTGGGCCGTATCTACATGCAAACAGCCGGGAACGATAAGACGGCCAGAGCTTCTGCCGTGCGTGTGTATGACAAGCTTCTGAGCATGGAGCCAAACAATGCTGAGGCAAACTACCAGGTTGCCACGCTGCTCATGTGGGACCAAAGTTACGAGCGTTCTTTAGAGCATCTCAAGAGGTTGAGCCCGGAGGATCGCAGCCGTATCGGCGTGCAGATCGTGCTTTGCGCCGATGAGGCCGCGCTCCATCATGCAGCGGCGGCTGATAAAGCCGCGGCCGCGATCGTCGCCGCTCCCGACCTTACTGAACAGGACGCAATGGAAGTATTGCCTGCGCTTCAGGCAGCCCGCCGCGCCGACTTGATCGAGTCAATCTTTGCGGCGGCGAACGGCAAGAGCCCTCTCTCCGCTGATGGCCTGCGCATACTTGGTCTGGCCCAGGAAGGTGTAGGCAAGCTGGAGATCGCACGCAAAACATTGGAACTTGCGTTTGCCCAGAGTAATTCTTCGGTTGCGATCCTTGTGGATCTGACACGGGTCGCCAGGGCCAGCAAGGACTATCAGGGAGCCCTGGGATATCTGGCCCACGCTCGAGATCTGCAACCTAACGATGCCAGCTTTGCCTATGAGTTCGGGGTGATCTGCCTCAGGATGGGTCTTCTCGGCGAATCGCGCAAGGCCATGGGTGATGCGGTCAAGTTATCGCCAGACAATCCTGAATACAACTACGGCATGGGCATCGTTTCCTCCTTCGCCCAGGACGCAACCCAGGGGCTGCCCTATCTGCAGAAGTATCATGCTTTGCGTCCCACCGACCCGCTCGCGTTGCTGGCTATCGGTACCACCTACTTTCGAGCGAAGAATTACGAATCCGCGCAGGTATGGCTGAAACAGGCAGTCGCCCACGACGCTACCGCGGCCGATGCACACTATTATTTGGGCCGGATCGCGCGCGTGCAGAACCATCTTGACGATGCGAAACATGAACTGGAGCAAGCGAACACACTGAACCCGGATCAGCCCGATGTTCTGGGGGAACTCGGCCAGGTCTTTATCGCGACTCACCAGTATCGCGAAGCACAAACCTGTCTCGACCGTGCGGTGAAAAAAGATCCGAATAATTACGGAGCTAACTTCGGATTGTTGCAGCTCTACGCGCGAACCGGCGACCCACGCCGGGAGGAACAATCAAAGCGCTTCGATGAGATCAAGAGCAGCGACGAACAACATTATCAAGAAATGATGCGAATCCTCGATGTTCGCGCGGAGAGATTGCCGGACAGTTAGGAGAATGATTGCGGATAATTCTGAGCAGTGCACAGTGTTTTTTTGGTCAGGACCAAAGAAAATGTCCAGGGGCTAAAGCCCTCATCCACCCACCGTTTACGGCCCGACTAAAGTCGTGCCCTGACACAAAACATGAGTTCTATCGCAACCTGTGAAGCCGCGCCCTTCGTTAAGAGAGTTTTTCCGTAGCTCAAAAGCCCCAGATCTTGCTGAACCTTAATGGCCCGACTAGTCGTGCCCTGATACAGAACATGAGTTCTATCGCAACCTGTAAAGCCGTGCCCTTCGTTTAAAGAGTTTTCCGCAGCCTGTAAAGCGCAGATTGTTGCTGAACCTCAACGGTCCAACTAAGGCCGTGCCCTGATCCAAAGCGTCCACCCCCCTGACTAGTGGACATTTGACGCTGCTAATTTGGAACAAGACTGAGGACTAGTCTTCTATGAAGCCACGCTTCAAGGCGATGGTGACTGCGTGCGTGCGGTCATTTGCGCCGAGTTTGGAAAGAATGCTTTTCATATGACCTTTGACGGTAGCCTCGGAAAGGTTTAGCTCTGACGCGATGATCTTGTTGAAGCTTCCCATCGCGACTTTGCGCAGCACCGCGACCTCCCGCTCGGTGAGCGTATCGTCGGTCATGTGGTCGGCAAGTCCGGCAGCAATTTCGGGCGGAACGCGCCGCCGGCCAGCGTCAACAGCTCGGATCGTATCGAGCAATTCCGTGCGCAGCATATTTTTTAGAAGGTATCCAGCGGCTCCCGCCTTGAGGGCGCGTAACGCCTGAATATCGCCCTGGTAGGTGGTCAACACGATGAAGCGCGCGCTGGGAAAGTCGCTGCGAATTGCTGTAATTGCATCGATGCCGTTCATGCCAGGCATCTGCAAGTCCATCAGAGTTACATCCGGATGATGGATACGGAAGAGTTCGATCGCCTCTTGTCCGGTGGTCGCTTCTGCGACCAGTTCGATATCGTCCTCGCCGTCAATGACTGCCGCGATTCCCTCGCGCAGAAGGGGGTGATCGTCCACGGCTAGCACTCTGATTTTTTTGTCCCCGATCCTCCTCTCCGCAGTGGAGCCTCCACAATAGTTGACCCCGGCGCGTAGCGAGCCCCAGAAGGATAGGCCCACCACCCTCCTTTCGAGATCGTCACCGACCCTTCGGACGGTTAGCCTTAACGTTTGCCCCAGCCGCCGCCGCCCGGCGTCTCGAGGCGCAGTACGTCTCCTTTCGCTAGACGATGACTGCATTTTCCGGGCAGCTCCTGCAGTTCCTGGCCGCCGCCCTTGGCGAGCCACGCGCATCCCGCCGCACCTGGATCTCCGCCCTCAAGTCCGTAAGGCCGCAACTTTCTGCGCTCCGCCAGCAGCGTCACCTGCGCGTCGGCAAGTAGTTCGATCTCGCGAATCAGCCCATCGCCGCCACGAAATTGACCCTCCCCGCCTGATCCGTAGCGATACGCGTAACGACGAACACGGAATGGGTAGGCGTACTCCAGCGCCTCGATGGGCGTATTCAGTGAATTGGTCATGTGGGTCTGTACGCCAGAGATACCATCGAGGCCGGGGCGCGCGCCCATGCCACCCGCTGCTGTCTCGTAGTAAGTAAACGGCTCGCCGGTACGCGGATCCAATCCTCCAATGGTTAAATTGCTCATAGTGCCAGCGCTTGCCGCCGGCACACGCGCTGGAACCGCTTGCGCCAGAGCCCGCAGCAGCACGTCCACAATCCGCTGCGAAGTTTCGACGTTGCCGCCGGCGACCGGTGCGGGGGGCAAGGCATCCACGATGCTGCCCAGCGGAGTATGCAACGTGAGCGGCCGCAGGATGCCCGCGGTCGCAGGCGCATCTTCTCCTAACAGGCAGCGCAGCATGTAGAAGCACGCCGAGAGGGTGATGGCGCGAACTGCATTCACACTGCCCGCAACTTGCGTGGACGAGCCGGCAAAATCTACATGCAAAGCCGCGGCCTGGGGATCGAAGCGCAGCCGCACCGCGATCTTACGCAAGCCGTCGGTCACGCCATCGTCGTCCAGCCAATCTTCGGCGATGAAATCACCAGCCGGCATGGCGCGCAGCTCCGATCGCACCAACCGTTCGGAATAGTCGAGTAGCTCTTCGATCAATGCCTGCAGCTTCCCTTCGCCGTACTTCTCTACCAACTGCAACACGCGCTGTTCGCCGACGCGGCAAGCACCGATCTGCGACTCCAGGTCGCCTTCGCGTTCCTTGGCGGTGCGCACGTTGAGCAGAATCAGGTTCAGCATTTCGCGATCGACGCGGCCGCCACGCACAATCCGTACAGGCGGGATGCGAATGCCCTCCTGAAAAATTTCGTTGGCGGGTCCCATCGATCCAGCGAACGTTCCTCCAACGTCCGCATGGTGGGCACGATTGGAAACATAGAACGCAGCCTGATCCTGCCCGGGGAGAAAGACCGGAAGCACCATGGTGATATCCGGAAGATGGGTTCCTCCGGCGAAGGGATCATTGAGGATAGCGATGTCACCGGGGGCAAACGCAATTGCCGCAACGGCTGCCTGCACCGACATGGGCATGGAGCCGAGATGCACCGGCATGTGATCGCCCATGGCGATCACCCGCGCCTGGGCATCGAAGATGGCGCAGGAATAGTCGCGCCGCTCCTTTATGTTGGGGGAGAGAGCTGTGCGCCGGAGGGCTGCGCCCATCTCCTCAGCAATGGAGTGCACGGCGCTTTGAAAGATCGCCAGTTCTACGGGATCGGCAGCGGAAAAGCTCATGCTCGCTCCTCCTCTGCAATCGAGATGACGAGGTTCCCGAAGCCATCCACCTGCGCACAGCACCCGGGCGGCAATGCGGTCGCCGAAGTATATTCGGTGATCATCGCGGGCCCGTGGATGGAGTCCCCGGGCACCAGTCCTTCGCGACGATAGTGCCGCGTGGGCAGGAATCCGCCCGCGAAGTGTACGGGGCGCTCCGCATAGCAAGCGGCTTTTCCATCGCCCTGCACAGGCTCGCGATATGCAGGCGCGTAGGGCTCACCGGCGGCGGCCATGCGCAGCCGCAGATTCACAATCTCTACCGGTTTCGACACATCGCAGAATCCGTAACGCTGCTGATGCAGGCGATGAAAGGCTGCGATGGATTGCGCTGGAGACTGGTTATCGAAAGGGACATTCAATTCATATCCCTGCCGCCGGTAGCGCACGTCCACGGTGTAATGGGCTACACCCTGGAGGCCTTCTGCAGCGAAGTCGCTGACACCGCGCTGATTCAATTCCTCAAAGCTGTCTTCAAGAGTGTCGATCGCATCGCCTTGCAGCATTACGGTGCGGGAATAATCGCGCACTGCATCCGCAAGCAGAATACCGATTGCCGACAGTGCGCCAGGCATGGCTGGAACCAGCACTGTGGGCATGCGCAGAGCGCGGGCCAGCGAACAGGCATGCAGTGGCCCACCACCACCAAACGCGACCAGGGTGAATTGCCGCGGGTCGTGCCCACGCTCGACAGAGATCACGCGGATGGCTTTCTCCATTTGCGTTTCCACGACACGGAGGATTCCGGCTGCGAACTCTTCGCCGCTGGCCAGTGGTCCCTTCTCTTCACCCATGATCCGCGCAGTGTGGGATTGATCGAGCCGCACTCCTCCGCCCAGAAAGCTATCCTGGTCCAGCCGGCCAAGTAGAAAGTTCGCGTCTGTAACCGTAGGCATGGTACCGCGGCCAAAACAGATCGGCCCCGGATGCGCGCCCGCGGACTCGGGTCCTACGCGCAACATGCCGCCGGCGTCGAAGCGGGCGATCGATCCGCCTCCAGCCCCGGCGGTGTGAATGTCAAGCATGGGCATGCTTACCGGCACACCGGCAACCATCGACTCGCGCGTCAGCTGCGCGCCCCCGGTGGCCGCATCGGCGAGGAAGACGTCGGTCGATGTTCCGCCCATATCGAAGCCGATGATACGCTCGAAACCGGCCCAGCGAGCCACATGGCAAGCGCCGATGACACCGCCAGCCGGGCCCGACAACACCGTGCGCACCGGCTCCGGCGCAGCGCTCCGCGCGGAGATGATGCCGCCTGAGGACTGCATCACATCCACACAACCACCTTCGTGGTGAGTGGAGACGCTCTGTTCCAAATGCAACAGATAGGTTTGCATTTTGGGCGCGAGATAGGCATTAACGACCGTGGTCGATGCCCGCTCATATTCCCGGAACTCGGGCAGAATACGGTGCGAGGCGGAGATGGGTAGACCGAGACAGCCCAGGGCTGCTTCCACACGCCGTTCCGTCTCCGGATTGGCAAATGAAAATAGCAGCGAGATGGCCACCGCCTCTGCGCCGCTGCCGCGTACTTCATTGACCAGGGATGCTAACTCTTCTTCGGTCGGCGAGCGCAGGATTTCCCCTTCGGCGCTGACGCGCTCCGGTACGCCGAAGCGCAGGGGCCTGGGCACCAGGCATACCGGTAAGGGCACAAACCAGTCGTAGAGCTTGCTGCGGGTCTGGCGTCCGATGGCAATGGTATCCTCGAAGCCCGCCGTAGTTACAAACGCTACCCGCGCGCCCTTCCTTTCCAACATGGTGTTGGTTCCCACGGTCGTACCGTGGCGCACGTCGAGCGCCTTGCCTGCGCTGATGCGCGCCAAGCCATCGAGCACAGCCTGCGAAGGATCGGTGGGCGTGGAAAAGACTTTGAGGACCTGGAGTTCTCCGGCTGCGAGATAGACGCAATCGGTAAAGGTGCCCCCGGTGTCAATCGCTACTCGCAAGTGATCTCTCCCCTTTCGCAGAGCGCTTCTTCTGAAGGTTACATGGGCCGCTATTGAGGCCTGCCGCAGTCACCGCTGGTACAAAGATCGGCATCGTCATTCGAACCTCGACGAGAATTGTTCGATGTCATCTGGGACTTCGAAGCTCTGATGCTTAAGGAAGGCTTGACCACCTTCAGAGGACGCGGCGTGCTTCGGGGTTCGTTACCCGCACCGCTTGCCCGTTCAGAAAGGCAAGCGCGTTCTCCACGCTTTGGCGGTAAAACTCGGCCCAGGTTTCCCGAACGCCATAGCCTAGATGCGGAGTCAATATAGTGTTGGGCGCGTTGCGCAGCGGATGACCCGAGGGAAGCGGCTCGCGGTCATATACGTCGAGTGCGGCAATGATGCGACGCGATTGCACAGCCTCGAGCAGCGCGGCCTCATCAACGATAGGACCACGAGAGGTATTGATTAGTATCGCTCCCGGTTTCATGCGGGCGATGTCGGATGCACTAATCAGACCGCGGGAGCGTGGTGACAACACCAGATGAATGCTGGCCGCATCGGATCGCGCCAAGAGTGCCTCCTTCGAAACCAAGACAGCGCCTGCTGCCTGCGCCTTCTCCGCGGTCAGATTCTGGCTCCATGCAAGAACAGTCATGTTCAGAGCCCGGCAATAGCTCGCCATGAGCGACCCCAGACGGCCAAGACCGATAATCCCGATGGTCTTTCCCGCCAAGCTGGTGCCGACCGGCAGGCCTTCCTGGAATCGTCCGGCACGCATGTTCGAATCGGCAGCGGGGATCGCTCGTGCCGCTGCCAGCAGCAAGCCAAGTGCCAACTCCGCAGTTGCGGCTTGGCTGGCTGCTCCGCCGACCGTGTTGCACACAAGCACGCCTCGCGCTGTGCAGCAAGCTGTGTCGAGGGAAGCATTGTGCGCGCCGGTGATGCCTAGCATGCGCAGGCTGGGCAGGCGGTTGATGAGAGACGCCGGTAGCGGCGTGCGCTCGCGCATCGACAGAATGATGTCGAAATCCGCCAGCTTTCGTGCGGCATCGTCTTCATCGTCGAACGGATGAGCAAAAAACACGACTTCGGCGCGCGCCAGCAGTGGCGACCAGTCTGTGCTGCCGCGCGCCACACCTTGCCAGTCATCCAGCACTGCCACCTTCGTCATCATGTCTCCTTCTTCCGCGCGGACTGACACCGGGGGTCATGCTATCCCGTCGCGGCGTTCAGCCTGGGCACTTCGGCGCGCAGTTGGTTCACGGCGCGGGACATATCTTCCACAGCCGTGTTGCCAAATCCGAGGATGAAACCCTGGCGGGGAACCTGGCCCAGATAAGACGGAGAGAGAGGCCACAGCCAGAGCCCTTTGCGCGCCGCCCTGGTGGCAATTTCGTGATCACTCACGCCCTTGGGTAGCGTCACCGTCAGATGCATGCCGGCTTGCGTGCCGTGAACTTCTAAGCACGAGCCAAATTGGTCGCGGATGTTCTCGACCAGCGCAGTTCTTCGTTCGCTATAAAGCAAGCGCATGCGGCGGATGTGGCGGGCGAAATGTCCCTCACGCATGAAGTCTGTGATTACTTCCTGATGCAAGTAGGGCGGGAAAATATCCATCGAGGTCCGAACGGCAATGAAGTGCTCCACCAGATCCGGCGGGATTACGATGTACCCGAGCCGTAAAGAGGGGAAGAGAACCTTGCTGAAGGTTCCGACATAAATAACGCGAGCATTACGGTCCAGCCCCTGCAAAGACGCGATCGGCATGCTTTCAAAGCGATACTCACTGTCATAGTCATCTTCGATGATCCACGACCCGGAACTCTGTGCCCAATTCAGTAGTTGCATGCGCCGCGATGCGCTCATCGTCGACCCAAGAGGATATTGATGGGAAGGCGTAACATAAGCAGCCCTCGCCTTTGAGCATTGCTTGATTCCGGCGGATACAATCATGCCGTCCTCGTCCACCGGAACGGGAACCAGACGGCAACCCGCACCTTGAAAGACACTGCGCGCAAGACGGTAACCGGGTTCCTCCATCCAAACGGGGGTGCCATTCCCAAGGAGTACGCGCGTCGAGATCTCAAGGGCCTGCTGAGAACCGGCGACCACCATAACCTGGCTGGGATCGCAGTGGACCGCTCGCGCCGTTCGCAAGTAATTGCAAATGGCCTCACGACAACTTTCAGAACCCCGCGGATCGGTGTTGTGTATGGTGCTCACGAGCGGTTTTTTGGAGTGACGTGTGATGAGGTTCGACCAGATTGGAAAAGGAAAGCGGTCAAATGCCGGCTGGTGCACACCAAAGGCTCCCCATCCCCCAACCCACGGCGGCCGTTCAAATCTGGTTAGAAGCAATGCACGCCGCGCAACCGGACGCGGGCCTGCTCCTTCCTGTGCGGGTGGAGGCGTTTTCCCTTCGCAGACGGTAAGGCTTTCCGGCAGAGATTCCGATACGAATGTTCCTGCGCCTTTTCGACTCTCGAAATATCCCTCGGCCAGCAACTGCGCGTATGCATTGAGAACCGGGATGCGGGAGATCCCGAGTTCTACACTCAGCGTGCGTGAGGACGGTACTCGCTGGCCCGGTCGTATATTGCCACCGACAATGGCTAAGAGAAAACCGTCGTAGATCTGCTTGTGAAGAGGTTTTGAAGCTTTCCGGTCAACGGCGATAACCGGCGCGATCGCTTCGGATACTTTAGCCATGACCCATGCTAGTGGTTATAGCGATCCAGGGGCAAGAGGTTATTTTTTGGGACCACTTTTATACTACGTCAGCAACAAAAACAGCGGCTAGGAAGCACGGGCAGTTAGCCAGCCGAAAAAGTCGGGAGGGGTGAAATGAATCCCTCAGGGCTATTGCCGAATCCGTTGTGAGCATTTACGTACGGGCGATGCTTGCTGCGGCGAAGTAGGCCGTACTCTACAGGAAAAATGAATCTCAGAGGCTTAGAAGCGTGCGTGAGAACTGGTAATCCCAACTCAGCATTCACGTGCGGTTGAGTTCACCCAGGACTGACGTCCTGGGGCATTCTCAGTCGTCCCTTGCGGGACTGGTCTCGGTCGGCATATATACCCAGGACTGACGTCCTGGGCTACTTTCAGCCGTCCCTTCGGGACTAACTCCTGGACTGCGATTCTCACGTCTGAGCCCGTACCCTTCGAGAACTTGAGTTTTTCCGCAAGGTGCGGAGGAGACGACTTATAGTAAAGCTCTACACCACCAAAGGCTCATCGATTGAACAGCATTTACGGCTGGCTGGCTGAAGCCTCGGGCGAACAAAAGCGTACGCTGCTTGCTGCGTTTTTAGGCTACATGCTCGACAGCATGGATGTGATGCTCTACGCGCTGGTGCTGGGCCAGGTTCAGCGCGAGATGCATCTCTCCGCCGCTGTGAGCGGAGCCATGGTGTCGGCCACGCTGATTGCCGCAGCAGTGGGCGGTGTGGGGTTTGGCTGGTTTGCCGACCGTTTTGGCCGGGTGCGGGCGCTTATTTGGAGTGTGCTGATTTATTCCATCGGCACTGGGCTGTGCGGCTTCACACAGACAGCCACGCAGCTGATGCTCTGCCGCGTGCTGCTTGGCCTCGGAGCAGGTGGGGAATGGGCTTCGGGCGCCGCCTTGGTTGCCGAAACCTGGCCCGCGCGGCACCGCGGCAAAGCACTCGCGTTGATGCAAAGCGCGTGGGCGGTTGGCTACGCGCTGGGTGCGGCGGTGGTCGCGCTGGTGATGCCACGCTTCGGGTGGCGGGCCGTTTTCTTTGCTGGAATTCTTCCCGCGTTGATTTCCCTGTGGGTGCGGCACGGGCTTCGAGAACCAGAGGTCTGGCGCCAGGAGCCGAGGCCGCGGGTGGAAATTGGCCGCCTCTTCCGGGGCACATTGGGCTACAACCTGTTGGTGTGCGGCAGCATGAATGCGGCCGCGCTCTTCGCGTGGTGGGGACTCTTTACCTGGCTACCTCGTTTTCTTTCCATGTCTGTCGCGGAGGGTGGCCGTGGCCTCAGCATTACTCAAACCTCCGGGTGGACGATCGTCATGCAAACCGGCACGTTCCTGGGCTATCTCTCCTTTGGATATGTGGCAGATCGCTTCAGCCGCAAGTACACCTACATTGGCTTTCTTGTCGTGGCCGCGCTACTGGTGCCGCTCTTTGCGTTCGTGCGCAATCCTAATGCGCTGCTTCTCATCGGACCCTTGGTTGGTTTTTTTGGCACCGGCTATTTCAGCGGCTTCGGAGTGATTGCCAGCGAGCTGTTTCCTACTGCTCTGCGTGCTTCCGCACTGGGTTTCGCTTACAACATTGGCCGGGTGTTGAGCGCAGCTGCCCCCTACCTGATTGGCCGGGTCTCTGAACACGCAGGGCTCAGCTGGGCGCTCTGCATCACGTCCGCTGGCTTTCTTCTCGCCGCCGTCATTGCCACGGCTCTGCGTCCGCCATCCATGCAGGCTCTTACTTCGGGGAAGCTTTGAGCTCCACTTTGTATCGCTTGGCGGCCGACTGTATCCGCTTCCATGCTTCCTTACGTTCGGCTTCGGTGACGCCTTCCACCTGATCGAAGCGCGCGGCGGCGTTGCGTACATGAGAGGCATTCTCCAGCGGTTCCTTGCGTTGTTTGGGAAATGCGAACTTGGTTGCAGGGATGCGATCGCGTGCGGCCTCGTTTAGTTTTGCCATTTAGGTTTCCTCCCACCTTCTACATTGGGTTTTGACGCGAGCGAGGGCCGCTGGGTTGGATGTTACTGGGCGTTGCGATCCGGATCTGTGGCGCCAGGTGCTTAGGTTATTCGAGGCGCAGGTTATCGAAGGGACGCCCTAGCTCCAAACAAAGCGCTTCTACCGCCAACTGGTGGTCGGCGCGGTCGGGTAGACCGGAGACGGTGACGGAACCGATGACACCAGCACCCAATACGCGCAGCGGAAAGCTGCCACCATGGGCGGCGTAATCGGCGACCGGTAGCCCGTAACGCTCGAAGAGGCTGGATTTTTTCTCATCCATCTCCAGCCGGATTGCGTAGGAGCTGCGATGAAAACGAGAGGTCACATTGCTCTTGCGGCGAATCCATTCCGGATTGTCGGGAGTGGTCCCGGGCATCGCGGCATAGAAAAGCGGTTGACCGAAACGCCGCACATCCACCACCAAACCAAGCTTGCGCGCGACCGCCAGCGTGCGGATCTGCGAGCCTAGCCTCCAAGCCGTCTCCTCATCAAAGTTGGCGAACTGGAGTTCCTGTTCCTGAAGTGCGATGCGTGCGAGATCTTCGGCGATCAACATTGTTTTTGGATGGATACTTAGGATACTTTAGCACCCGCAGTAGCAAAGCCAGGGAAGCGGGCCGCAATCATCATGAACAAGCACTCGAGCCGACACTTATTTTTCTCCGCGTGGATGGCAGTGGTTCTGGGAGTTGCCGTCGGGGCGCAGGCGCAGACCGACTTGCGCAGGCTGGAAAATGCCTTCCAGTCTCCTCCCGACGATGCCCGGGTGATGATGCGCTGGTGGTGGTTCGGGCCCGCAGTGACAAAGCCTGAGTTGGCGCGAGAGATGCAGCAGATGAAGGCAGGAGGATTTGGCGGTTTTGAGATTCAGCCGGTGTATCCACTCGAGCTGGATGACCCGGCAAAAGGATTTCGGAATCTTCCCTATCTGTCAAACGAATTTCTTGATGACGTGCGCTTCGTGAATGACCAGGCGCACGGGTTGGGCTTACGCGCCAGTCTCACCCTATCCAGCGGCTGGCCCTACGGCGGCCCCCATACGCCGGTTACGGAAGCAGCCGGGCAATTGCATCTGATTCGTACGCCTGCGCCTGAGGGAACCAGATCCGTCGCTGTCCCTCACTTGAGCAATGGAGAAAGTCTCATCGGCGTGTTTGTTGCCGACGCACGCTGGGGCAAAGGAGACGGAGAGCTAAAGCCTACAAGTCTACCGCTGCCTGCGGGCGGTGATCTGCGCATCCCTCTACCCGCAGGTGGTGATCGAACCGTGTTGTGGTTCGTCTCCGGCCGCACGGGGCAGCAGGTAAAACGGGCGGCGGTGGACGCTGACGGTTTTGTAATGGATCACTTCTCTCGCCAAGCGGTTGAGGATCACCTTCACGATGTGGCAGACAAGCTGATCACGGCGTTTGGCAATCAGCCTCCCTACTCCGTCTTCAGCGATTCGCTCGAAGTGTACGGCTCGGATTGGACACCGGATTTGCTGGAGCAGTTCCGGCGACGCCGCGGGTATGATCTGTCGCCCCATCTGCCTGAGCTGTTTTCTTCCAACCCGGATGACGAGGCGTTGGCAGTACGGCACGACTGGGGCGAAACATTGACGGAGTTGGTCGATGAAAATTACCTGAAGCCGATCAACTCGTGGGCCTCAACGCACCATACCCTCTTCCGCTCGCAGACCTATGGCGACCCTGCAGTCTCGCTGGCGAGCAACGCACTTGTGGATCTGCCCGAGGGCGAAGGCCCGCAGTGGCGCCAGTTCTCCTATACGCGCTGGGCAACCTCGGCCAGCCATGTCTTCGGGCGTCCGATCACGTCTGCGGAAACATGGACGTGGCTTCACTCACCTGCATTTGCAGCTACTCCGCTGGATATGAAGGCCGAGGCGGATCGTTTCTTTCTGCAGGGCATTAATCAGCTGATTGGCCATGGCTGGCCCTATTCTCCGCCTTCCGCAGGCGAGCCGGGCTGGCGCTTCTATGCTGCCGGTGCGTTCAACACACATAATCCCTGGTGGATCGTGATGCCGGATGTTACGGGTTATCTGCAGCGAGTGAGCTGGATTCTGCGCCAGGGGGAACCAGCCAACCAGGTCGCGGTATTTCTGCCGGAAGACGATGCCTGGGCAGCGTTTACACCGGGCAAGGTTTCTATTACCGAACTGATGCCGCGATGGATTACGCCGGCGTTGACACAGGCCATTGAAGATGCGGGATACAACTTCGATTACATCGACAGCGCTGCAATTGAAAGCCGCGGAATTCATTACCCGGTTTTGCTTCTGCCGGATGTGGATCGCATTTCTTTGCCTGCGCTCGAACGTATCGTGGAGTACCAGCGACATGGCGGCAAGGTCATCGCGGTGGGACGTGTTCCGGCACATGCTCCGGGCTTGCGGGATGGGCTGCAAGCATCCACGCAGGTTGCCGCGGCCTCGGCTGCGCTCTTTAATGCGTCCGGTAATGGCGGGCAGTTTATTGCTAATGTTGCCGAGCTCGGGTCCGCGCTTCAACGGGCGCTGACACCCGACATGCAGCTTTCCACGCCTGCTCCGGCAGTGGGCTTCATCCATCGCAGGCTGGCAGTGGGTGACATCTATTTCGTTGCCAACACTGGCAACGTGGCTGTGCAGACGAGCGCGCACTTCGGCTCCGCGCGGCGTTTTGGTGAGTGGCTGGACGCGGATACTGGTGCGGCTCACGCGATGAAAATGACTGACGGCGCGGTGTCACTCGACCTGGCTCCTTACCAATCGCGTATTGTTCTGCTGCACGACAGCGGCCGCGCGAGTGCAGAAGAAGAAGCCTCTGGTAATTCCAAAGTGCTGGCCGACTTAAGCAGCGGATGGCGAGTCCTCTTCGGCGGCAAAGGCATCGAGACGCAGATGGAAGAATTGACCTCGTGGACGGAGAACCCCGAGACTCTTTACTACTCGGGCGTCGCGATCTATCGCAAGAACATACAGCTGCCGCCTGCATACCCGCGCAACACGCGGTTGATCCTCAGCTTCGGTGTGGGGAAGCCGCTCCCTGAAGCCGCCGAAAGCGTGAATCACCCAGGCATGCGCGCACTGCTCGACGCACCCATTCGTGATGCCGCGGTCATCTACGTCAACGGGAAACGAGCAGGCTCGTTATGGCATCCTCCGTACGAATTGGACATCACTTCCCTGCTGCGGCCCGGTGACAATGCATTGGAGGTGCGGGTGGCGAACACCGCGATCAATCTGCTCTCCGGCGAGGCGCTACCGGATTACGAATTGCTCTGGGCGCGTTACGGGCGGCGCTTCGAACCACAGGATATGGATCATCTGCAGCCGGCTGCGTCCGGACTTATTGGTAAGGTTGAGTTGATCAGCAGAGGCGGGCCGTGAGGGCTCACGCGTGGCGCGCCGCGTTGCTGGAAATCCGCTCGACGGGATGACAACGTTTGAGGCGGTGGCGCAACTCAGCGGTAGCAGAGAGGGATGGACAGAGTCGCTGGCAGTTGTTTGAGGGAAAGACACACAGCGGGTCCCTCCACTTCGCTGCGTTCCGGTCGGGATGACAAGTTTGAGGTGGTGGCGCACCTCAGCTTGAGCAGAGAGGGATGGACAGAGTCGCTGGCAGTTGTTTGAGGGAAAGGCACACAGCAGGTCCCTCCGCTCCGCTGCGCTCCGGTCGGGATGACAAGTTTGAGGTGGTGGCGCACCTCGGCTGTAGCAGAGAGGGATGGACAGAGTCCCTGGCAGTTGTTTGAGGGAAAGGCAGCACAGCAGGTCCCTCCACTTCGCTGCGCTCCGGTCGGGATGACAAAGTTTGATGTGGTGGCGCACCTCAGCTTGAGGCGAGAGGGATGGACAGAGTCGCTGGCAGTTGTTTAAGGGAAAGGCGCACAGCAGGTCCCTCCGCTCCGCTGCGCTCCGGTCGGGATGACAAGTTTGAGGTGGTGGCGCAGCTCGCTGCAGCAGAGAGGGATCGACAGAGTCGCTGACAGTTGTTTGAGGGAAAGGCGCACAGCAGGTCCCTCCGCTGGACTTCCGTTCCACCGCACGGCGGGACCATTCGGTTGCCGATAACCCGTACCGCAGAGCGGAACAGCGGTAGGTTTTTGCCAAACTTGTCTATACATTTCTGTTGATTAACAAGTACATACTTTGATAAACCTTGGGCCGGCTCTTAAGGAGAGCTTTTGGAGGCGTTATGCAGTCGTTTTTCAGCGGCATATTTGCAAGCGCGAAGCTTACCAGGAAGACCTGGAAGCTATCGTATCTATTCCTGTTTCTTCTGACTTTTCCTGCAACATATCAGCACGTACAAGCACAGGCTATCGGCGGCGGTCAGATACAGGGCACCGTCACGGATGCGAATGGTTCGGCCGTGGCCGGGGCAACGGTAGAAGCCCTGCAAACGGAATCGGGGCTCCACCGCATCGTGACCAGCGACGCTGAAGGTGGTTACAACTTGCCTAGCCTTCCGGTAGGACCCTACACCCTGAAGGTGACAGCCACTGGCTTCAACACTTACGACCAATCTGGAATCGTGATCCAGGTCGGCAACGAGCTGCGCATTGACGTGAAGTTGCAAGTCGGCGGAGTCTCTCAGACAGTGCAGGTCACCGCAGCCGCGTCGATGGTGCAGACCGAAGATCAATCGATATCGCAGGTCGTGGACCGGCAACGCACGGTCGATCTGCCGTTGAATGGCCGCCAGGCCACGCAGTTGATCCTGCTGACGCCCGGAACGGCTAACGCGCCTGCAACCGATTTGGCCTCCAGCAAAAACTACCCCAGCGCCGTAACACTTTCGGTAGCCGGGGCCCAAGCCACCAACATCAACTACCTGATGGACGCCTCGGACAACAACGACGCGTTCACCAACGTGAATCTGCCGTTTCCATTTCCTGACGCTATTCAGGAATTCAGCGTGCAGACTTCAGGTTTGTCGGCGCAATACGGCGTTCACCCCGGGGCCGTCGTGAACATCGTTACCCGCGCCGGCGGCAACTCCTTCCACGGAACACTCTTCGAGTTCTTCCGCAACGGCGACATGAATGCGCGCAACCACTTCTCCACCAAGCAGGACACGCTCAAGCGCAACCAGTTCGGCGGGGTTATCGGTGGACCGATCCGCAAAGACAAGTTGTTCTTCTTCGGCGGCTATCAGGGCACGCGCACCCGGCAGGAAACCAACGCATACACCAGTTTCGTCCCCACTCCGGCCATGTTCAATGGCGACTTCAGCGCTTATGCAAGCGCCGCTTGCCAAAGTGGCGGCGTGGCCAAGCAGTTGATTAACCCCGCCACCGGCACGGCCTACCCCAATAACCAAATCCCGGTGTCACAATTCAATGCTTCAGCGCTCGCGCTTTTCAAGTACATCCCGGCAGAGACGACCAACCCTTGCGGCAAACTGGTATACGGGCTTCCGCTGCCGCAAAATGAAGATCAATACATTGGCCGCATCGACTGGACTGCGACCACCAAGCAGACTGTTTTCGGCCGCTACTACCTCACGCACTTCACGCAGCCACCCAGCTTCGGCGGCAATTTGTTGAATACGCAGAATCCGGCGCTCGATGACCGGGTGCAATCCTTCACGCTGGGCCACACCTACACCATTACTTCGAGCCTGGTCAGCTCTTTTCACCTGGGGTGGACGAGAAACATCGTCAGCCGCAACATCGCTCCTGACGTCATCAACCCCAACACACTTGGCATCCAAACCTATGCACCCATCAAGAACTACCTGTACATGAACATCTCGAATGCGTTCACCGTGGCTTGCGGCACGTGCGAACACCTGCTGAACAGCACCAATGGTTACAACGTGCTCGAAGACATGTTCTGGACCAAGGGTATGCATCACTTTTCGTTCGGCGTGAATTACCTGCGCAATCAGCTCGTTTCTGACGGCGTCAACAACGCTAACGGCCAGTTCAACTTCACTGGGCAGTACACCAAGGACGGCCTGGTCGACTTTATGGAAGGCCGGATTCAGTCGCTTTACCAGGGTAATAACAGCGGCGTCGACTTCCGCAAGAACTATGCCGGCTTGTATTTCCAGGACAGCATTCAGTTCAGCCCGCGGTTTACGATGAACGCAGGTCTGCGTTGGGCCACCGGGCTGCCGGCGATTGAAACCACGGGACGCGGCGCCCAGTTCTCACTGGCGGGCTATACCGCTGGGATCAAATCCATCGTGTATCCCACCGCTCCAGATGGAGTGTTCTTCTATGGCGACCCCGGGGTTCCTCACGGCTACTATCACGGCAAATGGAACCGGATTGAACCGCGGTTCGGCGTCGTGTTCGATCCCCGCGGCCAGGGAAAGGAAAGTATTCGCGCTTCCTACAGTCTCGGCTTCCAGGAGCCGCCGCTCTACTACAACTCCCGCTACGCATCGATGCCGCCGTGGGGCGACTCCGTTACCCTGACGCCTCCGCCGGGCAACCTCACGACACCTTACGCGGGCTATCCCGGCGGCAATCCTTACCCCAAGCCCTTTCCGCCGACAGCGACCAACGCATTTTTCCCAACCTCCGGAACCTACTTCGTGCTGCCCCCGAACCTGCAGCAGGCTTACTCGCAGAACTGGAACCTGAGCCTGCAAAAACAGTTTCTTAGCGACTGGGCGCTCACCGTTACCTATCTGGGCACGCGGGTACTGCATAACTCCTACGGTAACGAGCAGAACCCGGCGGTCTACTATCCCGGAAAATCGACCGGTGTCGCCGGCTCCTGCGGAACGCTGGCAACGGTGCCTGCGGCTGGAACCAACTGCTCCACGACCGGAAACACCAATGCCCGCCGCGTGCTGACGGGCATCAACGCCGCCCAGGGGGCCTATTTCACCCAGGTCACCCAGGCTTATACCGGGATGGGATCGAACTTCAACGGCCTTCTGATCACGGTGCAGCATCGCTTTTCGCAGTACTTCACGCTGCTCAGCAACTACACCTATTCGCACTGCCTCTCCGGTCCTCCAGAAAACGGAGACAATGCGGGAGATCAATTTCAGGATCCCGCTCACCCCAACCGCGATTACAGCAACTGCGGCTCTGACCTGCGTCAAAACTTCGTGACTTCGGCCATCATCCGCAGCACCGCAGGTGGAACCTACACACGCCAGCTGCTGCTGAGCGGCTGGCAGCTTGCGCCCATCGTCACCGCGACGACCGGCGTTCCCTTTACCGCAACTACCGGCACCGATGCCTCCCTGACCGGCGTGGGCAACGACCGGCCTAACCTGATCGGGAATCCCCGGGCACAAAACACTCGCATCACGACATGGCTGAGCCGTGCATCCTTTGCCGCAAACACGGCGGGAACGTATGGCCGAACCCGGCCCTATGAATTCTACGGGCCGCATTACACCGACGTGGACACGGCTCTCAGCAAGTTCATCCCGGTGCATGAGTCTTTGCAACTCGAAGCCCGTGCCGAGTGCTTCAACTGCTTCAACCACACCAACTATGCCAACCCGGGCGGCGCCATCAACAGCAACGGTACCGGTGTCACCAACCCTGGCACGGCTCTTAGCGCCAGCACCTTCGGAACCATCACTGCTGCGAATCCTCCCCGAATCCTGCAGCTCAGCCTCAAGTTGGACTTCTAGGAGCACCGCATGCAAGCTGCTATTTCGGTCGCACTACGGGCGATGGTGTTGGGTTGGCTGATGTGTTCGCCCGCATTCAGCCAATCCTCCGCCCGCGCGGTGGTGGACGCCTGGTTTAACAGCCAGCAACGGACCAACGCGGCCGGGCAACTGGAGTACTTCCACTACAAATGGAATGATGTCAGCAATAGTGGCTTTTCTCTCTTAGGCGACATCTTCCACAAGGCCGGCGTGGCCACGGACACGCTTTACAGCGCACCCACTGAGGCCAAGTTGAAGGGGGCACAGATCTATATCATTGTGTCTCCAGACATCCCGGTCAAGAATCCGCATCCCAACTACATGCAGCCGGAGGACGCGCGGCAGGTGGCCGAATGGGTAAAGCAGGGAGGAGTGCTCCTGCTGATGGCGAACGATCCGGCGAACGGGGAGATCGAGCATTTCGATCTGCTGGCCGATATCTTCGGCATTCACTTTAACCCGGTGCTAAGCCACCACGTGATCGGTAACGACCATGAACCCGGCCGGATCCCGGTGGCCGGTAATGGTCCGGTGTTTCAGCACCCGCACGTTTTTTTCATGAAGGACACCTGCACGATCTCGGTCAAAGCGCCCGCGGTTTCTGTGTTGCAGGACCGGGGAGATATCTTGATGGCCACGGCGAAATATGGCAAAGGCACGGTTTTTGCGGTTGCCGATCCCTGGGTCTATAACGAATATACAAACGGCCAAAACCTTCCTCCTGAATACGACAACCTTGCGGGAGCAGAGGAGTTGGTTCATTGGCTGGTAGAGCAGATCCCGCGTGGTACAGGGGTAGCCCGCTGACGGTTTGACCCCTTCTATAGGAGAAATCATGCAGACGTATCTCTTGGCGGACCCCACGCGCTATCCGCATATGACCACGGCTCAGCTTCGAGAGACGTTTCTGATGGACTCATTGTATGAGCCGGGAGCGATCCGCCTGGTTTATGTCGATCTCGACCGAACTATCGCGGGTATCGCGGCGCCGGTATGGGAGCCACTTCCTCTGCCGGCAGATGCCGATCTGCGGGCAGAGTATTTCACCGAGCGGCGGGAGTTGGGAGCGCTAAACATCGGTGGAAGCGGCTCCATCACGGTGAACGGCAAATCCTACTGTCTGGAGAATCTTGATTGCCTGTACATCGGCAGAGGCAATGCCGAGATCAGCTTTGCGTCGAAGGACCCCGCGTCACCGGCTGTATTTTATCTGCTTAGTTACCCCGCACATACAGCGCATCCGGTAGCCTTAGTAAAAAAAGAGGAAGCCAGTCCGACGACCATTGGCAGCGCCGAGACATGCAACCTGAGAACGGTCTCCAAGTACATCTACCTTGGCGGCGTCAAGAGCTGCCAACTGGTGATGGGGGTGACCCACCTGCATGCGGGAAGCGTTTGGAATACGATGCCGCCACATACTCACATGCGGCGGTCTGAGGTTTATCTTTACTTCAATCTCGCTCAGGACGCGGTTGTGTTTCACCTGATGGGGCCGCCGGAAGAGACACGTCATCTGTTAATGAAGAACTGTCAGGCCGTCGTTTCGCCTGGGTGGTCTATTCACGCCGGAGTGGGCACGCGCGCCTACAGCTTTTGCTGGGGGATGGGTGGAGAAAATCAAGACTACGCGGACATGGATGCCGCGCCGATAGCCAGACTGCGCTAGCGTGGGTTCTCGGCATCCATGGACAAGGTAAAATCGCGCCAGGGAGTACCTGGCTCGAATGTTTACCAGCGGCACGCCGTCCCCATCCGAGGGAATTCCCAAATCTGAATCCATCGCCAAGTCTTTCCCTGCGGTCCTTCGAGTGCTGCTTGTTCCAACCTTCATTCTGTTTGCAATCTACTGCTTCCACTTCTCGTTTTATCGGACTTACTTTCCGTATGGAGACGACCCCGCACTCCTCCATGCAAGTGGGGGGAACGCGACGAAATGGGTAACCGAGGGATATTCAAAGTACTTCGTGGTTTACCCGGAATGGAATGTGTCTCGAACGGATTTTCTGCGACCTGGCGTCAATCTCATCGTCCGCCTGAACGAGACCTTCTTCGGAAACCATTATTTTCTGTACTTCGCGAGCTTCTATCTCGCTCAACTGGTGATTTGCGCGCTGATCCTTGGCCTCGCCCGCCGTATGGGCGTGAGGGAACAATGGCTGTTTTTCGTTGGACTGCTGGTGGCGATCAACCCTGCCTTTATCGGAGAGGGGCTCTATAACCTATCGTTCCATTACGACATATGGAGCGGGTTGTTTGCGGTTGCTGCTCTTTACCTGATTCTTCGTCAATGGTATGGACTCGCGGTTCTCTCGCTCACGCTTGCGGTCTTCACGAAAGAGCCAGCTCTCTACGCTCCCGTTGCTGCGGCGATCACCGTTTACCTCGTTGATCGCCGCAGGCTATTTGCTGTCATCATGCTTCTTCCTCTCCTGGTGTGGGCGTGGGTATGGAAGTTCATCTTTGTTGGAACAACCCACGGAAACTATGCGCTGCATGGTAGCCCGGGAACATTGCTGATCAAAGGAGCAATCCAGGGATTCATAAGGTGGCCGACGGGCATTGTCGATTACCATGCCGTCCGGAAGATCCTCCTGGAGCATTCCATCTCGGCCCATCTACCGGATTTGTGTCTCCTGCTGATTAATCTGTTTTTATGGGCCCTTCTCCTGGCGGCAGGCGTGAAATTTGCAAAAGCAGCCCTGGGTGCGAGTCCACACGTAGAACGAGACAAGTTGGTGCTGGCAGTTGGTATCTGGCTTGCAGGAGCGCTCAGTTTTGGCATACTGGTCGGCTACCACTCCCGCTTCGGTGGTTCGATTTATCCGCTTGAGGTTCTGGCCATTGCGGTGGTGATTCACAACAGTCGACAGAGACTCATCCCTGCGCTCTCTGTCATGGCGCTTGGTTTACTTGCAGCAGTATTTCTATGGAACGCATGGACCCTGGAGCCCAGCGACGATGGAATAGTGCCCCACCAGGATTCTTTCCCGATGTTCACCATGAGGAGTCTCGTGGACGCTCTTCAGCGGCATCGGGCCGACGTGGTTTATGTGCTGAATTCCACGCCTTCTGACGCGAATCCATCGAGCATCGCGAGTTTGGCCGGCGTGCCCGCGGAAAAATTAATTATTCTGAGCGAAGCCCAGGGCTGCCTTAACGATAGTCGAGCTGCTCGGCCGATGGTGCAGCAAGATGGGAACGCGGTGCACATTGTTTCGGTTTTGCCTGGATGCGCCACCTACGAATTTAATGGGGTACCGCTGTCGACGATTGCTCAAGCATTCGGAGGTGGCCTCTCCCGCGGCCATTTTGCCACCTACAGCTTGCCGGAAGGACGTGTCACCGAATATGGGTCGGTGGATAAGAGCGCAATTGCGTCGATCAACCCTGGGGAAAAACTCGACCTGAACCTCCGCCCAGAGGAAGCGAAGTCGTACATCATTCTTTACTATGACTGGGTCAACGGGAAATTCACTTGTGCAGGGGCGAATTGCACGAAAGATTGAAGCGGTCAATCAAGTGGGGCCCAGGCTGGTGTGCCAATACAGCCGTCCGACGACGTCAATTTATACTCTTTGATGGCCCGAGATTTCTAAAGATCAAACCCGCAAAGACGGATGGCTCGATTGCTCCGCCGCTTTGCTCGATCTTGATGAACCCGCAGGCGAGTTGTACCGAACCGAGGTCCTAGGCTTGAAAGCGAAGACTGAATTGCCGGCAGTGCAAATCACCACGCGGACAGGACGGTGTACATGCACGCTGCCCGTGCTGGTCATCATGATGGTGCTCTGCAGCGCAGTTGGCCGGGCGCAATCCGTGTCTGTCGAGGATGCCAGGTGCCGGGCCCTGGCGACGACGGACTTCTCCACGGTCCCCGGCGCCCCTACCCGCATCTCAGAAGCTACTCTGGCGACGGATGTCCAGGGACTCACGGGCAAAGCGCAAGTGAACGCAGACCTGGTAAAGGCGATTGGCCAGGTCCAGCCCACGTGCCGCGTTGTCGGCTACGTCGCGCCCAATGCGGGCTTTGTCCTTCTGTTGCCGGTATCGCATTGGAACGGGAAGCTGTTGCATGTTGGCTGCGGAGGCTGGTGTGGTAATACAGCATATGTGCCTGGCTCGTGCGCAATGCACGCCGGTTATGCATGTGTCGGCACAGATATGGGCCACACCGGCGAGGGCGGTCTATGGTCGCGGAACAATCTTCAGGGGCAAACCGATTTTGAGTATCGCGCCACGCACGTTGTAACTCTTGCCGCGAAGGCGATCCTGCAACGTTTTTACACAACCGCGCCCAACAAGTCTTATTTCATGGGATGTTCCACGGGCGGCTACCAGGCGATGATCGAGGCGCAGCGCTTTCCCTGGGACTTTGACGGCATCATTGCCGGCGCACCCGATATGGATGAGAGTGATCTGGCGGTGCGTGGCATCTGGGCCAAACGAAGTTTTCTGGGTGACGATGGAAAACCCGTTCTGAGTGATGCCGACATCCAACTTCTGCACAATGCCGTGCTCGCCGAATGCGATATGGATGACGGCGTCAAGGACGGCATCGTCAGCGCGCCGTACCAGTGCAAGTTCGATCCATCGGAAATGGAGTGCAAGGCCGGCAAACGGGCCGATTGCTTGAGCGCGCGTCAGGTCCAGTCCGTCAAGGATATCTACAGCCGACCCCATGATTCGAAAGGCCACACTATCTCGCCCCGAGGTATCTTTCCCGGCGCCGAGCTGCAATGGAAGGGTGCGTTCTCCAATACGTGGGGCGACGAATTCTTCAAAGACACGGCCCTCCTCTCCACTGCGGGAAAGGAGTGGAACTACACCGACTTCGATTTCGACAGCGACTACAAGCGCAGCGGGATCGGTGTGCTCTATGCGGATACCAACCCTGATTTGCGCAGGTTTCGAGACGCCGGCGGAAAATTGCTCAGCTACCAGGGCGACACCGATATGACGGAGATGCCCGGCGCGGCCTTTGACTACTACGAGACCGTGGAAAAGACGATGGGCGGCCCTAAGGCAACGCAGGATTTCTACCGGCTATTCGCAATTCCCGGCATGAATCATTGCGGGGGCGGCGACGGCGTCTCCGTCTTCGACTATCTGAGCTATCTGGAGGCGTGGGTAGAACGTGGGCAGGCGCCCGACGTCATGATCGGTGCGCATCGCCCTGGTACATCCCGAGCACCGCTCGACCCGGCCAATCCGGTTACCTTCACAAGGCCGGTCTATCCCTATCCGTTACACGCCAAGTACAAGGGCACGGGCGATCCCAACGACGCAGCGAATTTTGCGCCCGTGGAATGAAGGACTAAACTAGCTGTTGTAGTCGCGCTCGAAGGCCGAAAGGACACGCGGCCTTTTTTTTGCGTGCGCACCGAGGGAGACGGAGATGTCGCGGCAGCAGCGGAGCAGGTGCTCGGCGATTTCGGGCATGGTGGGCGCCGTGATCCGCGATGCGGGGCCGGAGACACTCACGGCTGCAATCGCATTGCGCTTTTCATCGAAGATGGGGGCTCCAATACAACGGACACCTATCTCGATTTCCTGGTCGTCGATGGCGTATCCACGGCGCCGGACCCGTTCCAGGGCCTTCATCAGGGCATCGCGGGAAGTGAGCGTCTTGGGGGTGTAGCTCACAAAGCGGATTTTGGAAACGATCTGATCAATCACCTCGGGGGGTTGAAAGGCCAGCATCGCCTTGCCCATCGAGGTGCAATAGACGGGGTTGGAGGTTCCCGTTTTTGAGCTGACACAGACTCTTCGGTTCGGTTCGACCTTGTCCAGGTAAACAATCGAGGTCTTCTGTAGCACACTCAGGTGGACGGTTTCTCCCACCTGCGTAGCAAGCCGGCGGAAGTAGGGATGAACGCGGGCACGCAAATCGACCTGTTCAACCGCCCGGTTGCCAAGCTCATATAGCTTCAAACCGAGGCGGTAACGATTTTCCGGGGTGCGCTCGATCAAGGCGCTGCGCTCCAACACCATGAGCGAGCGATGAGCGGTGCTTTTGTGCAAGCGCAGACGTTGGCACACTTCCGCTAGACTCAGCGCGGTATCGCTTTCACCCAGCATCTCCAGAACGGCGACCGCGCGATCCAGACTGTGCAACTGGTAGAGATTGCCAGCCTTGGCAAGAGTTTCCGGAACTGGGAGAGCGGTTAACGAAGTTTCCATTGCATGACCCCTAACATCGAGCTGAATCCCCCTAGTTCCAGCGTTCCGCTATCCGCACCAAAGTCCCGCGTTACGGTACAGCACGCGTGTTCGGTTGGGAACTATTCCGACAAGAATGATTTTCGTTCAGAGGTAGAGTTGTCAACGTTTGCGTTGAAGATAGGCATGAAAAGATGGAGATCGTCCCGCATAGCGAGACGGCTAGACCTGCAGAGGTCTGACCTCCCAGAGAGGGCTAGCTCAAGAGGTCTGGAGAGCGGCGCGAATATCCACGATCTCGAGGATAGGTTTTGGGTAGCCATGCCGGGTCACGGTCAGCATTGCCTGTCCAATTTCTTCCGTGGTGAGGACGTGATTGGGAAAGATGCGCCGGAGCAAGAAAAGGAGTGGTTTGGCGATGAAGTAGAAAGATTGATAGACGGCAGCCTTCGGCCTCTCTCCGTGCATGGGCACAATCAGGCCCGGACGAAACATGTACGCGGCGGCAAACGGTAAGCGCAGCAGTGCGTTTTCTGTTCTTCCCTTCACCCGTGCCCACATACTCCTGCCTCGCTCGGTACTGTCAGTACCCGCACCCGAGACGTAGAAGAATTTCATCTGCGGATTAAGCCGGCATAGCGTTTCCGCGGCAGCCATGGTGATGCCATAGGTTACGCGCTCGTAGTCTTCCTCTTTCATTCCCGCGGAGGAGACGCCTAGCGTAAAGAAGCAGGCATCGAAGCCGGAGAGCTCGGACTCGATCTCCGCGTAGCGCGATAAGTCGCGATGCACGAGTTCACGCAATTTGGGGTTTTGGATTCCGGTGGGGGTTCGCCCGACTGTCTGCACAAGCTCCACAGCCGGGTCCAGAAGACACTCCCGCAAGATGCCTTGCCCCACCATTCCTGTCGCACCAAAGACCAAGACCTTCATCGCTATGCTTCTCGCTTCTTGGGAAAAGTAACCGCCTCGGAGGTTTGTTCCCTGGCCGGCCATTTTACTCCGGTGAGTTGCTCTGAGACTTCCCAGAGTTTCCGCGCCACTGCCTCATCTTTCGCCTGAGGTAAGACCTCGGCAGGCGCGACCGAGCCCTTCAGCTCATAGAAACCGTTTGGCCCGTAGTAGCCGTTGGGCGCGGCCTCGGAAGCAGTCGCCGCGAAGAGTGTGGGTAAAGCTCCGGCGGCGGCGGAGTGGCTCAGGAAGGAGCCAAGTACCTTCATCCCCATTCCTTTCAGGCCGCCGGTGCCGGGTCCGTTGGGAATCAGCTCGGTGCGCGCGTATCCCGGATGCGCCGCACTGCTCATCAGTCCCCATCCAAAGGCATCGCTCTGGCGCTGGAGCTCGAAGGTAAACAGCAGGTTGGCTAACTTCGATTGCTGGTAGGCAGCCCAGGAGTTGTACTTACGCTCGGCCTGCAGATTGGCGAAATCGATTTTGCCGCCACGGTGCGCCAGGCTGCTCACATTCACAACTCGCGGCGCCTGGGCTTTGCGCAGCAGCGGCAGAAGTAAGGCGGTAAGAGCAAAGTGGCTTAGATGGTTGGTGCCGAATTGCAGTTCGAAGCCGTCCTGGGTCAGACGCCTGGTGGGCAGATCCATGACGCCGGCGTTGTTGATTAATAGATCCACCGGCCGGCCGTTCGCGATTAGGCTCGCGGCAAATGCGCGGATGGAGGTGAGGCTGGCCAGATCGAGCATGGCGAAGCGTACCTTCGCTGATGGCACTGCGCGTTTGATCTGCTCAATTGCGACTCGACCCTTTTCTGTGTTTCTGCCGGTCACCAGGACTTCTGCTCCGGCACGCGCCAAGGCGAGCGCAGTTTCATAGCCAAGTCCTCCGGTGGCCCCGGTTACGACCGCGAGCTTGCCGTTTTGGGAGGGTATATCTGCGACTGACCATGGATTCATTGCTTGGACTCCTCTTCTGGTTTATATGAGTGATTGCTCGCTCATTCGGATTCACAAAAAACTACTTTTTGCGGGTGATTCCAGCCCACAGCATCTCAAAACCTTGCTTGCGGTACATCTCGGCTTGTTTGGGGTCGCGCCGCATGAAGTCCATTGTTGTGTCGGCTAGCGCGCTTATGGAAGCCGCAATGAATTCCAGGGGACGGTCGAGAAAGACGTGCTGCGCAACTGCAGTTTCGGCCATTTTCTCGATCTCGAGAAAGGGTGCGACGCCGGCATGCTTCGACTCTTTGGTCAGGCCGCCCCACACGGTCATCTGCTGCAGAACCTTTTGCTGGCCGGGATTTTTGATTCCCCAGGCCAGGTAGTGATCCCACACGTGCTGAAGACGGACGCGGATGGCGGCTCGGCGGGGGAAATCGGACATCATGGCGTCGGCCAGCTCCAGCTTGATCTCACGGTAGAGGACGTTGATTAAATCGTCCTTGGTTTTGAAGTAGGTGAATAAGGTGCCCTCAGCTACGCCAGCCGCGCTGGAGATGGCTGAGGTCGCGGCGCTTAAGCCTCGTTCGGCGAAGACTTCCGTTGCTGCCGTTAGGATTGCGTTGCGTTTGTCTTCGCTCTTGGGGCGGGCCATAATTGTCAACCTATAGTGAGTATATACTCATTATAGGGTGGCCTTGTGATTAAAATTGCAGGCGAGATGACAGCCATGGAGGGTAGAGTGCATTTGGGAGTCGTTAGGGGGAAAGGCGCACAGCAGGTCCCTCCACTCCGCTCCCCCGGATTTCCTGTCGAGGTTAGTGGCGTTGGCGAGCTTCATGCGGCTTTCCTTACTGAAAGCCGCACGCGTGGCCGCCGCTGAGTGCCGCGTAGCAGGAAATCCGGGTACGCTCCGGTCGGGATGACAAAGTTGACGTTGGCTGCGAGCATTTAGGTCCGATGAATGGGATGGACAGAGCCGCCGGTCCTCCACGATTTTCATTACCTTGAGAGCGGCAAGTTGAGAGCCGTGGTATCCCATATCTCGCGAAAAACGAGCGAGATAATGGCCCACCCGATTATTGGTTGCTGTTCAAGTGCGCCAAGCGGGGGCGCTCTGATATGGATGGCCGTGGCCAAGTATGATGCGGAGGATGTTCAGCATCCAGGCCGACGAGCTTACCGAACCGGTCAGACGCAAGCACATCGTGGTGCGTGGTGTCGTGCAGGGTGTGGGGTTTCGGCCGTTTGTTTATAAGATCGCGACCTCTCTTGGGCTGACTGGGTTTGTCTTCAATTCGTCTTCTGGCGTCACTATTGAGATCGAGGGAAGAGGGTCCGCACTCGATGAATTTTTGCGGGCGCTGAAGGACGAGCCTCCCAAGTTGGCGGAGATTAAAGAGATCAGCGTCTCCGACATCGAGATCCAGGGGGGCGCAGGATTCTCGATCCTGGGGAGCCGGGAGGAGGCTGGTGCATTTGCACTGGTTCCTCCGGACGCCGGCACGTGTGACGAGTGCTGGCGCGATTTTGGAGACCCGGCGAACCGGCGATTCGGATATCCATTCACCAATTGCACCCATTGCGGGCCGCGGTACACCATCATCCGCGACATACCATATGACCGCGCTGCCACTACCATGTCTGCCTTCACCATGTGCTCTGATTGCCAGGCGGAATATGAAGATCCTGGCGACCGGCGCTTTCATGCCCAGCCCAATGCGTGCGCAGTTTGCGGACCTTCGCTGGCCCTGGTGGACAGTGATGTGTCTTTTGCGGATCGGGATTCGCTGACGATCATTCGCCAGACACGGACGTTGCTGCGGTCGGGCAAAATTGTTGCCGTCAAGGGACTGGGCGGCTTCCTGCTGGCGTGCGATGCGACCCACGATGCGGCGGTCGCGGAGTTGCGTCGACGCAAGCGGCGTCCGCACAAACCGTTCGCACTGATGGTGCGTGATTTAGCCGCCGTGAAGAAGTTGTGCCGGTTGACGGCGGAGGACGAGGCTGCTCTACTGCACCCGCGACGGCCCATCGTGGTTCTTCCGCGCCTACCCGGTGGGCCGCTTTCTAGTGGGCTCGCTCCGGGGGACAACACGCTGGGAGTGATGCTGCCCTATACACCGTTGCACTATCTGTTATTCAGCGATTCGCCGGAGGCCCCGTCCGAGTGGGCTGCGCTGGTGATGACCAGCGGCAATTTGAGCGAGGAGCCTATCGTGGTCAGCAACCAGGAGGCGATGTTGCAGTTGGGCGGCGTCGCCGATTGGTTCCTGCTGCATAACCGCGACATTTTCACGCGCGTGGATGATTCCGTTACGCGCATGTTCGAGGGGCGTGAGCGAGTACTGCGCCGCTCGCGCGGCTTTGTCCCCCAAAGTATTGATTTGGGAATCGAGATGGATGAGGTGCTTGCGTTTGGTGGGGAGCTGAAGAATACTTTCTGCCTGACCAAAGGCCGGTATGCGATCCTGAGCCAACATATCGGCGATCTCGAGAATTACGAGACGATGCGGTTCTTCGAAGAAACACTTGACCGCATGAAACACGTTTTCAAGGTCGTTCCGCGTGCCGTGGCCCACGATCTGCATCCGGGTTATATGAGCACGCGCATGGCCTTGACTTCAGGGATCGATCGCCGGATCGGCGTGCAACATCACCATGCGCACATTGTTAGTTGCATGGCGGAGAACCATCTGCGCGGCCGCGTTCTTGGCGTGGCGCTGGATGGCACCGGATTTGGTACAGACGGCAGGATATGGGGCGGTGAATTTCTGGTTGCGGATTTTGCCGGCTTCACCCGGCGAGCCCATCTGCGCAATGTCTTGCTGCCGGGCGGCGACGCGGCGGTGCGGCAGCCGTGGCGCATGGCGTTGAGCTATCTGCGAGATGCCTTTGGCGGGGCAGATACCCGACCAGCTGCGATGCTTCCAAGGTATAGATGAGAAGCAGGTTGCCCTGGTAGACACGATGCTTGCCCGACGCATTCAGACGGTGGAGACTTCCTCTTGTGGGCGGCTGTTCGACGCTGTCGCGGCGATGTTGGGTCTGGCTGCGGAAGTAACGTTTGAAGGCCAGGCAGCCATTGCCCTGGAGGCAGTTGCAGAACCGGGGATCGAAGATCGCTACGGGTTCGAGATAGAGGAGGGCGAGCCGGCCATCGTGGACTTCCGGCCGGTTATTGTCGCCATCGTGAAAGATATTTCTTCGGGCCGGCGGGTGGGCGAGATTTCCGCGCGTTTTCACAACACACTGAGCGCGGCCATCGGCGAAGTATGCGGCCGCATCGCATCAAGCGATGCTTTACGCCGCGTTTGCCTGACCGGTGGAAGCTTTCAGAACCTGTACCTTCTGGGCCGGACGGTGGTAGAGTTGCGGCGTCGCAGCTTTGACGTGTTTCTGCACGCCCAAGTTCCGGCCAACGATGGCGGACTTTCGCTCGGACAGGCTGTGGTGGCAAACGAGCATCTGCGCCGAGGAGAATGACATGTGCCTGGCTATACCCGGCAAGGTGGTAGAGACATTCGACCAGCGCGGCATGCGCATGGCCAAGGTTCAGTTCGGCGGCATTGTGCGCGAGGCCTGCCTGGAATACGTGCCTGAGACGCAGGTTGGGGAGTATGTTCTGGTGCACGTCGGCTTCGCCATCAGCCGGATTGATGAAGCAGAGGCCGAGCGCACCTACCAGGCGCTGAGGGAACTGGATCAACTCACGGAATTGGAATCGCCCGTGGTTGAGGAAGTAGAACCCGGAGGTTATCGACAATGAAATACCTGGATGAGTACCGCGACGGTGACGTTGCCAAGAAGATTGTCGGCGAGATGCGGCGTATTCAGACGCGTCCCTGGGTGTTGATGGAGGTATGCGGCGGGCAAACGCACTCCATCGTAAAGAACGGAATCGATCATCTGCTCCCAGAGGGGGTGGAGCTGGTTCACGGGCCGGGGTGCCCGGTTTGCGTAACCCCGTTGGAGATGATCGACAAAGCCCATGCCATTGCGCGGCAGAAGAATGTCATCTTCTGTTCGTTTGGCGATATGTTGCGCGTGCCGGGTTCGGATGGCGACCTGTTCACGATCAAGTCATTGGGTGGTGATGTGCGCGTGGTCTATTCGCCGCTCGATTGCCTGAAGCTGGCGCGGGCGAATCCAACTAAGCAAGTGGTCTTTTTTGCCATCGGCTTTGAAACCACGGCTCCGGCCAACGCCATGCTGGCGTGGCGTGCGCGCGAAGAGCAGGTGAACAATGTGTCACTGCTGGTTTCGCATGTGCTGGTTCCGCCGGCGCTGGAAGCGATTCTGCAGTCACCCGATAACCGGGTGCAGGGCTTTCTCGGCCCGGGTCACGTATGCGCGGTCATGGGGTATAGCGAGTACGAACCCATCAGTGCTCGCTACCAGGTGCCGATTGTGGTCACGGGTTTTGAACCCCTCGATATATTGCATGGCACACTGCTGACCTTGCAGCAGCTGGAACAAGGGCGGGCGGTGGTGGAAAACCAGTACTCACGGGTTCTGGGTCGCGACGGCAATGCACCGGCGCAAAAGCTGATCGAGCGCGTCTTCGAGGTGGCTGATCGCAAGTGGCGGGGTATTGGCAATATCCCCATGAGCGGATTCCACCTGCGCGATGAGTTCGCACTGTACGACGCGGAGAAGTTATTCGACGTGGCGGAGATCGCGACACTCGAGCCGGAGATATGCATCAGTGGCCAGATCCTGCGGGGCATCAAGAAGCCCCACGATTGCCCGGCATTTGGCACACTGTGCACTCCACAGCGTCCGCTGGGGGCGACGATGGTATCGGCCGAAGGAGCTTGCGCTGCCTACTACGCCTACGGACGGCATCTAAAGCCGCAGGGAGCGGATGTGGTGCAAATTGAGGTCATGACGCACGCCAATGGCTAGTTCGCAGGTGCCTGCCAAGGACGAGGAGAAGCCAATCGGTGACCGACCGGTGTCTGCGGCCGGATTTGGGTCTTGTCCCTTGCCTATCTTTCAGCATTCGCAGATTGTGTTGGGGCATGGCAGTGGGGGCAAGCTTACGGCCGATCTGATCGACCAGATCTTTTTGCCTGCCTTTCGAAATCCCATTTTGGACAAGCTCGATGACCAGGCAGTGGTGACGATTGGCGGCGCTCGCCTGGCTTTCACTACGGACTCTTTTGTAGTCACTCCGATATTTTTTCCTGGCGGAGACATTGGGCGGCTGGCGGTTCACGGGACAGTGAATGATTTGGCGATGAGCGGCGCGCGGCCGCTGTATCTTTCTGCTGCCTTCATTCTCGAGGAAGGCCTGGCTGTGGACGATCTGCGGCGTGTGGTGGAATCGATGCGGGCGGCGGCCGCGGAGGCTGGGGTAGCGTTTGTGACTGGCGATACCAAGGTTGTGAATCGCGGCAAGGGCGACCAGATATTTATTACCACCACCGGCATTGGCATGATCGAGAGCGGCGTGAATATATCGGCAGACCGCGCTCGGCCGGGCGACCAGATCATTCTGAGTGGTTATATCGGCGACCACGGAATGGCCATTATGTCGCAGCGCGAAAATCTTGAATTTGAAGGCGCTATCACCAGCGATTGTGCCTCGCTCAACGGGCTGGTGGCAGCCATGCTCAGCACATCGAATGCCGGGGGGATGGAGTTCATCCACTGTTTGCGCGATCCCACGCGCGGCGGCGCAGCCACCACCTTGAACGAGATCGCCAAGCGGGCCGGCGTGGGAATGTTGTTGCGTGAACAATCGATTCCTGTGCGCGATTCGGTCAAGGGCGCGTGCGAAGTTCTGGGGCTGGATCCGCTTTATGTCGCCAACGAAGGAAAGCTGCTGGCGATCGTTGCACCGGAGATGGCGCAAGCTGTGCTTGGACAAATGCAAAAGCACGAGTTAGGCCGCGATGCCGCCATTATCGGAGAGGTGGTCGCCGAACACCCAGGCATGGTGCTAATGAAGACGCAGATCGGCGGGACGCGCGTGCTGGATGTGATGTTCGGTGAGCAGTTACCCCGCATCTGTTGATCCCATGAGCAGCATTCGCGTGACGTCTGGGTTCACCCAGGACTGACATCCTGGGTCATTCTCAGTCGTCCCTGCGGGACTGATCTCGGTCGGAATGCAAACCCAGGATTGCATCCTGGGCTACTCTCAGCCGTCCCTACGGGACTGGATCGCGATACGTCTGGTGGCGGATTTGTTTTCAACGAGGGCTGTCCGAATTGGGCGATCGAGAAACGCTAATTTGGACAAGACTTTGGTCGATACCCATTGCGAAATTGCTCTCGGTCCGGGATTCCTGCTAATGGAAATCAGGGAAAGCCCGATAGCGATCATGAGATGAATGATTTGCTTCAGTATGTGAACGGGGCGGGTTTGACACTGATGCTGACTGGGCGTAGTTTTCAGCGGTCGATGATTTCACCAGAACTCTGGTGCGAAATGTCGCACTCAGGTGACAGGCTTGCCCTGCTTCTACCAACCCGATTTACCGCATCCAACATCACAAGGATTATGCGTGTATCGCGCGTCCGTCTTTCCAGGGCGTAGCACATCGTCTTCATAAGTCCCACGGTTGAAGGAGAACTTCATGGCTGAACAGGTAAGCAGCATCACCAAAGCTCCCGCCGTTTCTGATGTTCACATTCTCTGGATCACAGCTGGTCTTAGTTGCGATGGTGATAGCGTCTCCGTAACCGCGGCGGAACAGCCCAGCATCGAAGACGTTCTGTTGGGTGCGATACCAGGTTTACCCAAGGTTCATCTGCACAATCCTGTTCTCGCTTATGAGAACGGCGATGAATTCATGAAATTTTTTTATGAAGCAGAAAAGGGTCTTTTGGATCCCTTCGTCCTGGTCGTCGAAGGTTCTATTCCTAACGAGAAGATTAAGAAAGAGGGTTACTGGGCGGCGATGGGCACCAACCCGGATACGGGTCAGCCGATCACTACCTGCGAATGGATCGATCGCCTGGCTCCCAAGGCACTGGCCATTATCGGCGCGGGAACGTGCGCGACGTATGGCGGCATCCACGCCATGGCTGGAAACCCTACGGGCGCGATGGGGCTCGCCGACTACCTGGGATGGGACTGGCGCTCGAAGGCCGGCCTGCCCATCGTGAATGTCCCTGGTTGCCCGGTACAGCCGGATAATTTCATGGAAACCGTTCTCTACCTGCTGTACCAGGTCGCAGGCCTGGCGCCCATGATTCCGTTGGACCAACAACTGCGGCCCACGTGGCTCTTCGGAAAAACGGTTCACGAGGGTTGCGATCGCGGGTCGTATTACGAGCAGGGTGACTTTGCCACCCACTACGGATCATCGAAGTGCCTGGTTAAGCTTGGCTGCTGGGGACCGGTGGTGGACTGCAATGTAACCAAGCGCGGCTGGATGCGCGGCATTGGGGGGTGCCCGAATGTGGGCGGCATCTGCATCGGATGCACCATGCCGGGATTTCCGGATAAGTTCATGCCCTTCATGGACGAACCACCGGGAGCCAAGCTTTCATCGACGCTCATTGGCACCTACGGCCGCTTCATCCGCACTATGCGCAGTATTACCAACACCACGGTGAACAAGGAACCAAAATGGCGGCATCCCAGGCCGCAATTGACCACCGGGTACCGGCCCACAACTTACTAAAGCGCTTCGTTCAAAACGGTCAATTCAACCAAAAAGGAAAAACCATGGCGACTTATCCCGACACAATCTCTGAGGTCGATAAGAAGAAGCGCAACCTGGTCGAGATGAACTGGGATCCGATTACGCGGATCGTGGGCAGCCTCGGCATCTTCACCAAGATCGACTTCGCCAACCGGGAAGTCGCCGAGTGCCACAGCACATCCTCGATCTTTCGCGGGTACAGCATTTTCATGAAGGGCAAAGACCCTCGTGATGCCCACTTCATCACCAGCCGCATCTGCGGCATCTGTGGAGACAACCACGCCACCTGCGCGGTTTATGCGCAGAATATGGCATTCGGCGTGAAGCCACCTCCCCTGGCTGAGTGGATCATCAACCTGGGCGAGGCCGCCGAGTACATGTTCGATCACAACATCTTCCAGGACAACCTGGTGGGCGTTGATTTCTGCGAGCAGATGGTGAAAGAGACAAATCCGGGAGTCTGGGCTAAAGCCCAATCCACCGCTTGCCCGAACGGAGACAAGCACGGCTTTCGCACCATTGCCGACATCATGACTGCGCTCAATCCTTTCACTGGCTCGTTCTATCGCGAGACGCTGGCCATGAGCCGCATGACACGCGAGATGTTTTGCCTGATGGAAGGACGCCATGTGCATCCGTCGACACTTTATCCGGGTGGAGTGGGTACCGTCGCCACTATTCAGCTATTTACCGATTACCTGGTTCGGCTGATGAAGTATGTCGAATTCATGAAGAGGGTCGTGCCTCTGCATGACGACCTTTTCAACTTTTTCTATGACGCCATGCCGGGGTACGAGAAGGTCGGCCTACGCCGCACACTGCTGGCGTGTTGGGGATCCTATAACGATCCCGAACATTGCGACTACACCTACAAGAACATGGCGGAGTGGGGCCGGAAGATGTACGTCACGCCCGGCGTGGTGGTAGACGGAAAGCTGGTCACCAATAGCCTGGTCGACATCAACCTGAACATCCGGATCCTGCTGGGCAGTTCCTACTATGACGACTGGCAGGGATCGGAGACGTTCGTCGCGAGGGATCCGTTGGGTAATCCGGTGGACAAGCATCACCCCTGGAACCAGACGACACTTCCTCGTCCGCAGAAGCGGGATTTCGGCGGGAACTATACGTGGGTTATGTCACCGCGGTGGTATGACCAGCGCACTGGAGATCATCTGGCACTCGATACCGGCGGGGGACCGATTGCGCGGCTGTGGTCCACGGCGCTTTCCGGACTGGTCGATATTGGTTACGTGAAGGCCACCGGGCACAGCGTGCAGATCAATCTGCCCAAGACGGCGATGCTTCCCGAAACGCAGTTCGAGTGGAAGATTCCGCAGTGGAGCAATACGCTGGAACGGGATCGGGCTCGTACATACTTCCAGGCTTACGCGGCAGCGACGGCACTCTACTTTGTCGAAAAGGCGCTGGGTGAGTTGAACGCGGGCCGCACTTCAACGTGGTCTGACTTCAAGGTGCCTGAGGAGGCTATCGGGTGCGGATTCCACGAAGCGGTGCGCGGAGTGCTATCTCATCATGTCGTTATCCGCGAAGGCAAGATCGCCAACTACCACCCTTATCCACCGACCCCCTGGAACGCGAACCCGCGGGATGTTTACGGAACTCCTGGCCCCTACGAAGATGCGGTGCAAAATACTCCCATCTTTGAGGACAACGGCCCGGAGAATTTCAAGGGAATCGATATCATGCGCACGGTTCGAAGCTTCGACCCATGCCTGCCTTGCGGGGTACACATGTACGTTGGGGATGGCAAGGTGATCGAAGTGAAACACTCACCCATGTTCGGGGCGGCAGGGCCCGAATAATGGCGGCCAGTGCTGAGCAACCGATAGCCGCACCGCGGCGCGGAGAGTTCCGCGCCCAGAGTGAACACGTAGAGAAACTGGCGGCGAAACTCGATCAGGCCGGCGACCCCGAGGTTCGGGCCGCGGCACTGGAGTTGGTACAGTCCGTGGTTGAGCTGCATGGCGCTGCTTTGCAGCGGTTGATAGATAGGTGCGTGGAAACGGCGGAGGGTGAGCGGTTGCTCAGCGCGGCACTGGAAGACAACCTCGTTGCCGGTATGTTCCTGCTCCACTCCCTCCACCCTGATGACATCGAAACCAGAGTTGTACGCGGTCTCGAGGCGGTCCGGCCTTACCTGAAGTCTCATGGCGGAGACTGCGAGCTGGTCAGCGTGCGCGACGGCATCGTTCGGCTCAAGCTGCACGGTACCTGCGGCAGTTGTCCGTCCTCTTCCCTCACCTTGAAGAACGCGGTGGAAGAAGCGCTCTACGAAGCGGCTCCCGACATAATTGAAATTGTTGCGGAGAATGCTCCGGCTGAGGCTTCCCACACTTCCAACCTTGTCGTACTGAAATAAGGAGCGACGCGATGGCGCATCAAGAGATCACTCGAGTGAGACCTTCCATTTCTGAGACTCCACTTCGCAAACCGATCGATCGGCTTGAAGATGATGCGACAGGTATTAATGTCGAGACGCGCAAGCCGATACACCCCAGCATGCCCCATATGCCGCCTGCTTAAGAGTCGTTTAGGGGAGAAAGACTCCTTCGCCTCGTTGCTAATGACAAAAGGGCTGGGACGCCAGGTGGTGCATATCCAACTCAAGCCCTCTGGGCAAGGCGGGGCGGCGAAAAACGGGGTTTGAAGGGGACACCCGGAATTCCTTGTGGGTCAGGAGGAACGGAAAAGGCGGGATGCTAAAGGAAAGCAATACCTCAGGGGCTAAAGCCCGTCATATTTCATTCGATTACGGCCCGACTAAAGTCGTGCCCTGATACAAAACATGAGTTTTTCTGAAGCTTGTAAAGTCGTGCCCTGATACGAAGCATGCGTTTTCACAAGCTGCAAAGCCGGGTTGGACAGGATGGTAATGGCACCAGGAACGCTTCCATTTCTTAGGCAGATTGCAGCTCGCAAGGCGCCCACGGCGGAACGCTGTGAGCTTTGCAGCGCCGCGTTGGGATCTGTTCACCAGCATCTGCTCGATCCCAAGAAGCGCGAGATTTTGTGCTCGTGCGACGGCTGCGCTGTTCTCTTCTGCGGACAGGCGGGTGCGCACTTCCTTCGCGTCCCGCGGCGCATTCGCGCGCTCACCGACTTTCAGATGCCAGACTTGCAGTGGGAATCGCTGATGATTCCTATCAACCTGGCCTTCTTCTATCGCGATAGCGCGGCGGGCAAGGTGATGGCCATGTATCCGAGCCCGGCTGGCGCGATCGAGTCGCTGCTCAGCCTCGAATCCTGGTCAGAAATCGCCGGGGAGCACCCTGCGTTGCAGAAGATGGAGCCGGACGTCGAAACCTTTCTGGTCAACCGGGTTGGGACGCCGGCACAGTACTACATTGCCCCGGTCGATGAGTGTTATCGGCTGGTAGGTTTGATCCGCATGCACTGGCGTGGGCTCTCCGGAGGTACGGAGGTGTGGAAGGAAATCCACCACTTTTTCACCGACTTGAAGACGCGAAGCGTCGAAGTGAAGGAATCGGCCAATGCCTGAGCTGCATTTCAAGATTGAGGCCGCCGAGGCCGTGCCGCACGCTGCCGCTCCGCTGATTGCGTTGAAGCTGCGCATCACGAACCTGCCGGCATCGGAGGCGATCCATACGCTTACACTGCGCTGCCAGGTGCAGATCGAGCCGGCAAAAAGGCGCTATGTTCCCCAGGAACAGGAGAAGCTGCTTGACCTGTTTGGCACACCCGAGCGATGGAGCCGCACGGTGCGACCGCTGCTGTGGATGAATACAACCGTGGCTGTTCCAGGTTTTACCGACAATGTGCTCGTCGACCTGCAGCTTCCGTGCACATTTGATTTCAATGTCGCGGCGACCAAGTACTTTCATGCACTGGAGACGGGCGAGATTCCAGTCGGCGTGATGTTCAGCGGCACGGTCTTTTACCAGGACGACGATGGGTCTCTTCAGGTGGCTCAGGTGCCATGGGACCGTGAGGCCAACTACCGCCTGCCCATCTCCACGTGGAAAGAGATGATGGAGATGCACTATCCGAATTCAGCGTGGCTATGCCTGCGGCGTGATGTATTCGAACAGCTCTACGAGTACAAGGTGCGCCACGGCATCCCCACCTGGGAGCAGGCCATCAGCCGGGCGCTGGCCGCCGAGGCTACCGCCGAGGTTAAGGCATGAACTTCGAGGGCGCGGAAAAGATTGCGGCTGCGATTCTTTACGAGGGATACATCCTCTATCCCTATCGACCAACCGCGATCAAGAACCGTCAGCGATGGAATTTCGGAACTCTTTACCCACGTGTTTATGCGGAGGCGCAGCGCCCCCAGGAACCGTTCCGCCTGATTGCCGAGTGTCTTGCCGTGGCGGAGGAGAAGGCTAGCCTTGACGTGAGAATCAGCTTCTTACAGCTCGTTCCAACCGAGCATGCAGACAAGCTGACGGACCCTTCCCTGGCATGGGATGAAGCTGTCGAACGTACTTCAGAGCATGCCGGCTTGCGGGTCAGCGATCTTGTCACTTCGCCGCTTTCGCTGACGGTCGAAATGGAAACAGCAGGTCCCTCCACTACGCTTCGCTCCGGTCGGGATGACAATTCTGTTGTGCCCGCAAGAGCTTCAGCCAGAATACTTGGCCCTGCAACAGAATTGTCATCCCGACCGGAGCGAAGCGTAGTGGAGGGACCTGCTGTTTACAAAAAGCTGCGGATCGAGCTGAGCATTGGTGCGGAGAGAGTTCAGGAGGGCGTATGCAAACTCCGTCTCGAGGTGCAGAACGTAAGCCCGTTGCCGAGTGGCAACGGAGCGAAACGAGATGAGGCGCTTCCTTCATCTTTTGTCTCCGCGCATCTGCTGCTGGGTATCACCGATGGAGAGTTTGTTTCCCTGCTTGATCCTGACCCGGCGTATCGCGAAGCGGTCGCGGCTTGTTGCAATACCGGCGTCTTCCCGGTGTTGGTGGGCGAGGAGCCGGATCGAGGCATGATGTTTTGCTCGCCCATCATCTTGTACGACTACCCAAAGATCGCACCGGAGAGCGAGGGCGACTTCTTTGACGGTACGGAGATGGACGAGATGCTCACGTTGCGTGTGCTGACCCTCACCGACGCCGAGAAGCAGGAGATGAGGAGTGGTGATCCCCGCGCACGCAAGATTCTAGAACGCACGGAAGCTCTCACTTCCGACTCGATGCTGAAGGCGCACGGCGTGATTCGCGGACTGCGTGAAATTCGAGGTGGCACGCAATGAACGAGAACTGGAATCCTTTCGAGGAAGCAACAGCGGCACCAGAGAGCGTGCGCGTCTTCGGCATCGAGTTGCGGGTGGGCGACCGGGTTCGCATCTGTCCAAAGAAGAAGGCCGATATTATGGACATGGCGCTGGCGGGTAAGATTGCGGTCATTGAAGCAATTGAGCAGGACTTCGAAGACCATGTTCAGCTGGGTTTGGTGGTCGACGACGACCCGGGCCGGGAGTTCGGCATGATGCGGCAGCCGGGACACCGCTTCTTCTTCTCTCCTGATGAGATCGAGCCTGTGCTGAAAGGAGAGCCCACATGACGGCAAGGATTCTGGTTGCAGGCGTGGGCAATATCTTCCTGGGGGATGACGGCTTCGGGGTTGAGGTGGCGCTCGCGCTCAGCAAGCGACAGTTACCCGAAAGCGTGAAGGTGAAGGATTTCGGTATCCGGGGTTTCGACTTGGCGTACGCCTTGCTCGATTCCTGGGACGCGGTCATCATCGTGGATGCGCTACCGCGGGGCGAAGCGGCGGGCACGCTCTATGTGGTGGAACCAGATCTGGCGCGGTTGTCTGGTGAAGCATCGGCGGAGACGGAGCTCAATCCGCACGGCATGGATCCAGTGCGGGTATTGCACCTTGCCGCTTCCCAGGGCACGATTTCCGCACAGGTGCTGGTCGTAGGCTGTGAACCACAGGACTTCGGCGATGAATTGGAGGGGCGCATGGGTTTATCGTCTCCGGTGCAGGCCGCGGTGGAAGAGGCAGCAAATATGGTGGTGGACTTGGCCGCCCGCATTGCTACGGCCAAGCAAGTGAGCTTAGTGTAATGACAGAAAGTAGAGAGGTGACACATGAACGCAAAACTCGTCTTAGGCGCACTTGGTTTGGTACTCATCGGTCTGGCAGTTACGGTGGCTCCGGACCTGCGCCGCTACCTTAAGATCCGTTCGATGTAACGAACAGGCTGGGAAAAGTGCCGATTGAGGAAAATCGTGCCCTCAGCGGCTAAAGCCAGATTGATTCAAAGCACTAGGTACGGCTTGAAAGCCGTACCCTTCAGAAAAGTTAGTTTTTCTGCAGCCCGCCAGGGGGGAACATGCACGAACTCTCGATCGCCATCAGCATGATCGACCAGATCACCGAAGAGTCAGAGAACCGCGGTGGGCTGGATGTCGAGGCAGTGCACCTGAAGCTGGGGGCCTTTTCCGGAGTGGATAAAGAGGCTCTGCTCTTCGCCTACGAGCTTGCTTGTGAGGGCTCGTTGTTGGAGGGATCGCGGCTGGTGATCGAGACCATACCTCTGGTGATCTACTGCGATAGGTGTCAGAAAGACCGCGTCCCTCCGTCGCTGTATGAGCTCAGTTGCCCGGAGTGTGGGAGCCCAGGGCAGAAGATCGTCTCTGGCCGCGAGATCGAGGTTGCCTCGTTGGAGATTGCTGCATGAATACCCGCATGGTGGAAGTCAGAGCCAAGGTTCTCAAGCAGAACGATCTGCTGGCTCGCGATCTGCGCGAGCGCTTTCGGAGAGAGGGTACCTGCGTCATAGGCCTGGTCTCAAGCCCAGGCTCGGGAAAGACAGCCTTCCTGGAGAAGCTGCTCGCGGGGCTGGCGCAGGACTCTCGTGTGGCTGCCCTGGTGGGGGATTTGGCTACGGAAAACGATGCCGCACGGCTAAAGCGTGCAACGCCGAACGTACGACAGATCAACACCGGAACGGTCTGCCACCTGGATGCGCAAATGGTGGAGAAGGCGCTCGAATCCTGGCGGCTGGACCGGATCGATTTCCTATTCATCGAGAATGTAGGAAACCTGGTTTGCCCCTCCAGCTACGACCTGGGGGAAGAGTTACGATTTGTTCTGCTCTCTGCTACCGAAGGCGAAGACAAACCGCTCAAGTATCCCACCATCTTCAATAGTTCCGATGTTGCGATTATTACCAAGATGGATCTGGCTGAGGCTGCGGAATTTGATCTTCCGGCGGCGCGCCACAATATAGAGAGCGTTCGTCCTGGAATGCAGGTCATTGAAGTGTCCGCAAAGACGGGATTCGGCATGCAAAGTGTTTTTGACTTACTGCATGCTCAACTTGCACGGGCGCGGCAGTCGCAGGTTGCATCCATCCGGTAAACATGGGTTCCGCGCGTTACGGCGCTCCCCACGCGGCCCTGCGGGCCTTGACAACATATCCAAATCTGAGGAGCAACGACTATGAGCACTGTTCTCGATGAAGTTCTGGAAGCGAATCGGCGGTACAGTGCTTCTTTCGGTGAGAAGGGTAAGCTTGCGCTTCCTCCGGCGCGGCGTTTCGCTATCCTCACTTGCATGGATGCCCGTATGGACCCGGCCAAATTCGCCGGGCTGGCGGAAGGAGATGCGCATGTGATCCGCAATGCGGGCGGCCGGGCCAGCGACGATGCTGTACGGTCCCTGGTTATCAGCTACAAACTGCTGGGCACGCGGGAATTTTTCGTCATTCATCATACCAACTGCGGCATGGAGTTCTTTACCAACGAAGTGATCCGCGGACTGCTCGACAGCAGCCTCGAAACAGCTGACCTGACCCCTTCTGGTTTCCGCGACGTCGGCAAAGGGCCTGGATCTCGCGCAGGCGAGTTCATCGAATGGCTCACCATCGCTGATCCCATGCAGGCGGTTATCGACGACGTGAACCGCCTGCGCAACCATCCCCTGATTCCGCGATCCATTCCCATCTATGGCTATGTGTATAACGTGACCACGGGCGAGTTGGTCGAAGTGGAAGGCGCCAAGAAGGCAGGGGCGGTCAAGTAGGACCTCCACCCTTTGGTCGATGCTCAAGGCATACCAGCGCAAGTAGTATGTTGTCCTCATGGATCAACAGAGGCGCATGGGTCTGCCGGGAACGATCGCCCTGGTTATGGGGCAATCGATCGCGCTCGGCATCTTCTTAACCCCTGCCGCCATGGCGAAGTCGTTGGGCGCGCCTTTGCTGCTCGCCGCAGTATGGTGCGGTATGGGGCTTATCACCCTGTGCGGCGCTCTCTGCTACTCGGAACTGGCGGTGCGCTACCCGCTGGCGGGTGGAGAATATGTCTATCTCCGCGAGGGGTACGGCAGCCGGATCGCGTTTCTTTACGGCTGGATGTCGGCCGCTGTGCTCGACCCGGGCCTGGCAGCCGCACTGGCGGTAGGCGCCGCCCCGTATGTGCATTCTCTTACCGGCGGCTCAGCTCGTTTTGTCTTTTGGATTCCTGTCATCATTCTCGTCTCCCTGGCAGTGCTCAATAGCGTGGGGACACGTCTTAGCCGGAGCATGATGGCAAGCGCCAACTTGCTTAAGATTGGTGTGCTGCTTTGCCTGGTTGGATGGGCCTGTTTCTCGGGCCACGCGTCCATCGCCAATCTGCTGCCGCTTGCCGAACGGCGGCCCGGCTCCGAACCCATTTTCGGCGCCATTGCCGGCGCTACCGTCAGCGCGTTTTTCAGTTTTGGCGGCTGGTGGGAGGCGGGCAAGATCGCCGGTGAGGTGCGCAATCCACGGCGCAATCTTCCGCTTGCCTTCACCGGGGGTGTGCTGCTGGTGACCGCGGTCTACTTATTGCTCAGCTTCGCTTTTCTCTCCGTGGTGCCGTTACAGCGCATCGCCTCCAACACTGCCTTCGTCGCCCAATTTGGGGAGGCACTCTTCGGCAGCTTAGGAGGAAGGATCCTCTCCGGCTGCGTGCTGCTGTCGGTATTGGGCGGGCTGATGGCTCTTACTATGGCGGCTCCGCGGGTCTACTACGCCATGGCGAACGACGGCGCGTTTTTCGCTGCCTGCGGCCGCCTGCACCCTCGCTTTGGAACACCCGCAAACGCCATTCTGCTGCAAACCGGGCTGGCCCTGCTGGTTCTTTGCTTCGGAGCGTTCGATCGCATCCTCTCCTTCATTATTTTTTCTGCGGTATTTTTTCTCGCGCTCTCGGCGGCTTCGCTCTTTCGCTTGCAGGAGCGTGTACGAGCCTGGTGGTTTCCCGTGGCGCCGGTCGTTTTTCTGCTGGGATGCGCGGTGATCAATGTGATGATCCTGATGCATGATCCCATTCCCGCGGTTCTCGGCCTGGCCATCGTGCTTTGCGGCGATCCTATTCGACGTTTCTTCTTTTCCAAATCCATGGTCGAAAAATCGACCGTGCCCATCATTTCCTGAAAGGACTTACTCCGTATGGCTTACATTCAATTACCTGAAGGTCTTCCTGGAATTCGCGGCGCTATGGCTTTCCGGCCGGAGACGGCGAAACCCCTCAATGAATTGGTCGAGATTCTGCTGCACGGGCCTAACTCGCTTACTCCTGGGGAGCGCGAACTGATTGCGACCTATGTTTCGTCAGAGAATGATTGTTATTACTGCCAGACCATCCATGGCGCGATCGCAGCGGCCAGCCTGAATGATGACGAGGCGCTGGTGAAGAAGGTGAAGCATGATTTTCAGAACGCGGATATCTCACCCAAGTTGAAGGCGCTGCTGGTGATCGCAGGACAGGTGCAGAAGGGTGGCAAGCACGTAGCCGCGGAGGATGTAGCGAAGGCGCGGGCGCAGGGCGCCACGGATATGGAGATCCACGATACGGTACTGATTGCGGCCGCTTTCTGCATGTACAACCGGTATGTGGATGGCTTGGGCACGTGGCAGCCGCGGGATGAAGCCATGTATCGGGAACGCGGCAAGCGCGTTGCCCGCGATGGATATGTAAGCGTCAGCAAGGAGTATTTGCCTAAAGAAGTGGGTGCGTAAAAGGGCTGCAGCGCGGAGGACCCTATTCTCGGGCTTCGGTGGTCGAAAGCTCCGAGCAGCATGGGTACAATAAGCACCGCCGGGGTTCCTTCGGCTACGCTCAGGACAGGCTCTTCGACTCCGCGCTACAAGTGCTGTCACGCAATAGATCCAACGAGGCGCTCCGCTCAGCATGACGATTTTGTTTGAGGTCGAGGGTTTCACACGAAAGATCTATAAAGTCACAGGCTCTCAGGATCACGACTTTGTGGGAGTTTTGACGAAAAGAATATCGTAAATAGGTTAGCGACTGCGGAGCGTAGGCCCCACAATCGCACCTTGCCCTGGCGGTACGGCTCCCCGCACAGGTACGCACATGGGTACATCTTTCACGCAACCGTGGTAGCTGCGAAATCGTTAGCGCGACTTCGCGGCTTTCTTGGCGTGGGCGGAAAGCGCCTTGTGGGAAGCCGTCGATTTTGGCTCTTTCTTCAGGGCGTTCTCGGTCGCGCGCGATCGCTTGGCTGATATCTTCGCTTTTGTTGCGGATTGGCCTTTGCGATAATCGCGTTCCGCGCTCTTTCGCGTGGCCTCTTTGGTTTTTCCGGCCTCGGGAGGAGCCAGCGGAATACCGGCACGCCGAGCTTTACTCAAGCCAATCGCGATTGCCTGTTGCGGGGAACGGGCTCCGTGCTTCCCTTCCCGTACGTGCTCGATCTCTTCGTGGACAAATTCTCCGGCCGCCGTGGAGGGCGACTTCCCTTCCCGTAGATCTTCTTCTGCCCGATCGACTACTTCTTTTTCCGGCATAATTCCTCCCCCTTCCTTCCTGGTTAGGATGCTGGACTGCAACGAAGCGGCTGGCTCCGGCGCCCAAGCAGGTCGAGACGATAATGGGGCTCTCGTGTTTGATGGATAGGTTGCAGGGTAGGAGCCGCTGCTTTGATAAAGAAAGAGGCGGCTGTATCCCCGCTGAGCGGATCATCTGTCTCTTCGGTATAGTTCACCAGAAGTACCTGCCCGCCGGGCAGCAGAGAACCCAGGGCATGGGCACAGGTGTCTATCAAATCAGCTTCATCGAGGAAATATAGGACCTCGGAAAGGACGATCAAATCGAAGGCGCCTTCGGGCCACTGCCGCGGCACCTGCATCTGTTCGATCCGCACGCCCGGATAGGGGGCACAACGGGCACGCGCCGCTTTCACCGCGGAAGGGGCAAAGTCCAGGCCGATGAGGCGGTCGCAACGCGCTGCTAACCGGCTGGTGAGAATGCCGATCGAGCAACCCACCTCTAAAGCGGACTGAAAATGCTTCGTGCCCAGTACCGCCAAAGTCGCTTCATACTTCTGCTGTTCGTAGAGGCTGTTGGCAAAGCCCCAGGGATCAGGGTCTGCGCGATAGAGACGTTCGAAATGTTTCGCCTGGCGTGAATTCTTACTCATGGGCGAGGAAAACTTCGTAGGGGCGTTCGAAGACAGAAAGCAGTTCTGGGGGCAAGCGGAATCCTTCAGGCGAATCGTCGATTAGGGTGGAGTATTGCGAGGCATGCGCGGCCACGGCGCTTCGCTTTGCTGGCAAATGCGCAGCAATGGGCAGCTTGTAACCCGCTATTCGCTTCACCGGCAGTGGCTGATCTGGAGGCAGGAGCCAGCCCCATACCGGGTACGATAACAATCTGCATCGAGCGCGCCGGGCCGCCTCTCGCGCCATGATGGCCGCCGCTTCGTGATCGCAGTGTGGATCATAAAGCCAGGGCGCGAGCATGACAGTACAGCCCCGATCTCGAGCCAGAGTGGCCACTTGTTCACTTACTGCGCGGCTGCTTGGTAAGGCGGTATCGGGATAGTTGAGAAACACCAGGTTCTCTGATGACAGCCCTAACATGGCCACTGCCTTCCGCGCTTCTTGTCGCGCGAAGTTGCCGCAGCCGTTCCGGCGGGTATTGCTTTGACCCCGGATGGGAGGCTGCGCCATCGGTAAGGATAGCTACGACGGGTTGTTGCCCGCGTTCGCAGCAGGCGGTGATAAGACCGCCGCAGCCTAGACTTTCATCATCGGCGTGGGGCGCTAGAATCAGCGGCCGCTCTCTGCGAAGTATGGTGTCAAGCCCAGCATCCGGCAAGTCCTGCATGGCAACGATCACCTCGCCTGCGGTCATAGGTTTCGCACACCCTCACGGATGAAATATCCGGCCGCCTCGACCAGTACTTCATCGGGAGCCGGCTGACGCAGATAGGTCGCGAGATCGCGAGCGATTCGCTCGACTCTGCTGCCTTGCATGAATGCGGAGAGGCCCAGGCTGCGCTGGATGTGGCGCAGAGCATCGAGGCATGCGGCTTCTACCGCAGTACGCGCCAGGTTCACGTATGCCACTGCTTCGTCGCCGACGCCCGTTGCCGCATCGATTCGCTTGACGGCCTCCAGCATCCAAAGCCGGCCGGTTTCATGGGCGATAACGCTCTGCCCAAACCGCATTCGTTGGAATGGATTATCTGCGCGGCCTCGCGAACACAACTCGTTCTTTGCCGTATCGATCAGCGCAGCCAGACCACCCAGTGCAACGGCAGAGCTGCGCCAGGCTCCAGTAGAGAATACCGGCTCGCGTAGATAGTCACCCGGTTCTCCAATCAGCGCCTCTGGGTCGACCACGACGCCAGTAAAGTCGACACTCCCGGTTGCGGCGGCTCGCATGCCGGCAAGCTTTACCCCTCTGTCGGTTACCCGGATGTGCTGTGTAAGGGGCACCAGCACCATCCGGCTACCGGCTTCGGTCTGAGCTGTAATGAGAGCTTGCTTTGCAGCGCCTGCAGCCGAGCAAAACCATTTTTCTCCGGTCAATGCAAAGTCTGGGGACAAGTGCACGCCCTGCTCAGACGGGTTGGTCACCCAAAGCGCGAAGAGGTCCCCTTCTTGCGCTGCCAGCGCCGCAGCCTCCATCTGGCGGGGTGTTCCGTAGCGTCGTAAGAGCTCCAGCGCGTTGACGTGCGCTTCGAAAATTCGCCCGAGTGAAAGATCGGCATACCCTAACAAGTGAAGCAACTGGAAGAGCGATTTCCCATCCCCCGAGCCATGCAGGCCAAATCCACCGTATTCGACGGGCACTGGCGCCATCAGCAAACCGGCGTCCCACAGGCGTGAGACGGCTGCGAACGGGAAACGAGCTTCCCTGTCGGAACTTGCTGCCTCTTTTGCTAATTCGGGAACCAGCGCCGTAATCTCGGTGAAGAGCTCCGCTGTTCTCTCCGATAGTTGTGCTTCTACAACGTTCATCCAATAGGCCTCAGGGTTAAGCCGCAGTAAGCTCCGCAGCATGTTGAGTCGACAACCGGCTATAGATGCCTCGTGCAATGGCCATTTCGCGCGGCAGATCTACAAAACGAACTCGCCGTTGTGACAAAAGTGAAGAAGCCTGTTCGATGCGGGACCATGCCAGGCCAAAGTAGGGAGTGCTCACAGCCTCCTCAACCACGTTCGGTGCGATCGCCAGAAGCCTTGCTAATCGATAGAGCTGCACGTCGATTGGCTCGTGCCATAAAAGATGGAACCGCCGCTTCATTCGCATGCGGTAGAAAGCAGCCCACGCCGGCTCGATACGGTCATCTATGAATTCGTCCTGTTTTACGATTCGCCTGCGCATCGTATCGGCCATTCCTCCTGGAGCTCGCCCTTCGATGCGGCCAGAAACAATGACGCGGATTTTGGGATCGTGCCGCACCCGAGCGTCGATCAAGTGAAGCCTTCCGATCATCGCCCTGTCTTCTGCCGAATGCAGGCAGGGTACACCGCCAATGCGGCGCAGCACGGAAGATCGAATAGCGATGCTGGCGCCGGAATCTTCGGTGTGCCGAGGCCATGGGTCCGCAGGATCCGGCAGAATCATCGACGCGATTTCGTCAAGAAGCCGTCCATAGGCCACCTCTCGAGCGTCATCTTCATGCAAATGTCGCGGGATGAGCAGAGCTTCGACTGGGTCGATCACCGCCATGCCGCAAACCGCATCCGCTCCCTGCTCGATGACTCTCAAATTTGCTTCGACCCAGTTCTCCGGAACCTCGGCATCCGCATCGGTGGTTAGAATCACTGCCTCATCTCCGCGCAAGGAATCGACCAGCGAAGCGGCATGCTTAATGGCCATGGCCCGGGCAACGCCGGCACTGGCCAGGGACTGATCCAGGCCACATTCGATGAGATGGAGCCGGTGATGTGCCCTGGGCAATTGTCTAACCACCTCTGCTGTGCGATCGGTACAGTTGTTCAATAGCAGAATGATGTGATCCGCTGGAACGGATTGACGCGCAAGAGCACCCAGGCAGCCGCCAATCCGCTCGGCCTCGTCGCGCACAGGTATTGCAACCACCGACAGCTTGGGCATCGAACTACTCTCCGTGTGCGGAAAAACTTGCGAGGGAAAACGGCAGTATCACTTCAGATACTGGAAAGGCTCGGATAGTTGTCTAAGGGATAAGCATCCGATTTGCTGCTGCAATCGTGGGGGTTTCCCCACGTAATAAACTCTGGGTATGACATCGAAGCCGGATCTGAACCAGCAGCTTCAAACCCAGAGCATCCATTCCGGGCGGCGTGTGGACCCTGCCACCGGCGCGGTCACTGCCCCTCTCTACACCTCCACCACCTTTGAACGCGATCCCGATGGAGGATTCTCCAGGCATTTTTTCTATAGCCGGATTGATAACCCGAATCGGAAGTCGCTCGAAGAGTGTCTGGCCGACCTCGAGGGGGGCACAGAGGCGGTTTGCTTCAGCACGGGCATGGCGGCGAGCCTGGCCGTATTTCAGGCCCTCTCGCCGGGAGACCATGTGGTTCTCCACCGCGATTTATACTTCGGCGTCCGCGAGCTCGTCACGGGAGTCTTCTCCCGGTGGGGGCTAAAGCATTCGTTCGTGGATATGCGGAATATCGAGGAGATCCGCAAGGCTTGCCGTCCGGAGACCAAACTGTTCTGGCTGGAGACACCGACCAACCCCCTGGTTGAAGTGGTCGACATACGCCCCGTGGCTGAGTTGGCGCGCAGCCTGAAGGTGCCGCTCGCTTGTGAAAATACGTTTGCCACTCCGGTGCTGCAGCGCCCGCTGGAGCTAGGCGCGGATTTGGTTATCCATGCCCTGACTAAATATCTTTCGGGACACAGCGACGCTTTGGGCGGAGCGGTGATCTTCGGGCAGAAATCCGATCTGGCTACCCGCATCAAGGAGTTCCAGCGAGTCGGGGGCGCGGTGCTTTCTCCGTTTGACTGCTGGATCATTCTGCGTGGGCTGCAGACGCTGGTTCCCCGTGTTCGCCTGCATTGCGAGAATGCCCGCCGGGTCGCGGAATTCCTCTCCACTCACCCAGGCGTTTCGGTCGTCCACTATCCTGGCTTGGCCAGCGATCCGGGGCACGCGATTGCCAGCCGACAGATGCGGGATTTTGGAGGGATGCTCTCTTTCGAGGTGCATGGGGGACGGGAGGAGGCCTTTGCCTTCGCTTCGCGGCTGAAGCTGATTGTGCGCGCCACCAGCCTGGGGGGCACCCATAGCTTGATCGAACATCGCGCTTCCATCGAAGGGGTCTTTTCACGGTCGCCGGAGTCGCTGCTCCGGTTCTCGGTCGGGCTTGAGGGAGCGGAGGATATTATCGCCGACCTGGACCAGGCACTTCGGGGGTAGATTTCGGTCGAGATTCGTGGGTCCCACCCTTGGCAAAGAACGCAAAGGATGGGGCACCCGTAGCTTTGCGGCACGTTCCACAGGGGCGTTGGCTAAGCGGTTATTGTGCAGTAGGATGGTAGGCGGCCTCCGGATGGTCCTGTAAAGTCTGGTGGCGTTGTCGAACGCCATGCGCCTTTCCTTGAAGAAAGCCGCACCCGCGTTCGTGTCCAGTGCAGCGTACAGGAAAATCCGGTCTCCGGAGGGGGATCCGATAAGGGGGAAACTATGACACGCAGACTGACCATGGCACAGGCCATTATTCAGTTTCTCAAGTCCCAATCCGTCGCACGTGACGGTCGCGAGCAAACGTTTTTTGGCGGATGCCTGGGGATTTTTGGCCACGGCAATGTGGCCGGCATCGGACAAGCCCTGCAGCAGAATCCTGACTTTCCGTACTACCTGTTCCGCAACGAGCAGGCTATGGTTCACGCGGCAACGGGTTTTGCCAAGATGAGCAATCGCCTGCGCACCCTGGTCTGCACTTCATCGATCGGGCCCGGGGCAACCAACATGGTCACCGGCGCGGCCCTGGCTACTATCAACCGGATCCCTGTCCTGCTACTGCCGGGAGACATCTTTGCGAGACGCAACGTTGCGCCGGTGTTGCAGCAACTGGAATCGACTGCCAGCCAGGATGTTTCCGTGAACGACTGCTTTCGGCCTGTCTCTCGCTACTGGGATCGTATCCATCGGCCGGAACAGATTCTCACTGCCCTGCCGGAGGCGATGCGCGTACTAACCTCGCCGGCGGAGACGGGCGCCGTGACCCTGGCTCTGCCGCAGGATGTACAGACCGAAGCGTATGACTATCCGGAAGAGTTTTTTGAGCATCGGGTTTGGACGATCGCGCGTTCGCGCGCCGATCGTGGATTGCTCAAACAGGCTGCTGAGTGGATACGTTCCTCGCAACGGCCGCTGATTATCGCCGGCGGCGGCGTTATCTATTCCGAAGCCACGGATGAATTGTCACGCTTCGCCAGCCGAACCGGCATTCCCGTGGCTGAGACGCACGGGGGGAAAGGCTCTCTCCACGCGGATCATCCGCAATCGGTCGGCGCTATGGGGGTTACCGGTACGTCGGCCGCAAATCAATTGGCTGCGGACGCGGATTTGGTTATTGCCATCGGCACACGGTTCAGTGACTTTACTACTGCTTCGAAGACTGCTTTCCAGAACCCTGCAGTGCGGTTTGTGAATATTAACGTCGCCGAGTTTGATGCGTTTAAGCATGCCGCGCTGCCGCTGACAGCGGATGCATTGCAGACCCTGGAAGAGTTGGGCGGTGCGTTGTCATCATGGCAGGTTTCGCAAACGTACCAAGGTGAGATTGCTCGGCTTCGCGCGGCTTGGGACGAGGAAGTCGACCGTATCTATGCGCGCAGGCATGGTCCGCCACTTAGCCAGGGCGAAGTGGTGGGGTTGCTCAACGCTACCCTGGGACCGCGCGACATTATTGTGAACGCGGCGGGGAGTCTGCCGGGTGATCTGCACAAACTTTGGCGGACTCGCGATCCTAAGGGATATCACATGGATTATGGCTACTCCTGCATGGGCTACGAGGTTGCCGGGGGCCTGGGCGTTAAGATGGCCGATCCCAGCCGCGAGGTATATGTGTTGGTCGGGGATGGTTCGTATCTCATGATGGCGCAGGAGATCGTCACCAGCCTGCAGGAAAAAATCAAACTCAACATCGTTCTCTTCGACAATCATGGATTCTCGAGCATTGGTGGTTTGAGCCGTGCCGTTGGCAGTGGAGGATTTGGCACGGAGTATCGATATCGGGAAGAAGGACTTACGGGTCCTGTGATTCCTATCGATTTTGCGGCCAATGCCGCCAGCCTCGGAGCTTATGCCGTAGGCGCGCGCACCTATGAGCAGTTGGGCGCGGCTTTGGCGGACGCGAAGAAGCAGGATCGCACTTCTGTGGTGGTGATCGAGACGGATTACAACGATCGCGTGCCTGGGTATAACTCGTGGTGGGATGTGCCGATCGCGGAGGTGTCCGAGAGCCAGGCTGTGCGCGAGGCGCGGGCCGCGTATATCGAGGCGATCAAGAAGGAGCGGTATTTCTGGCCGGCGCCGGTGGAGAAAACGGAGCCGGTCGGAGTTGAACAGGTGCAGCTAGCGAAAGGGTAGGCAGCCCCGAGCGCTATCTTGTTGGGGAAGTTTTTCGCAAAATCTCTAACAAAATCGTCATCCTGAGCGGAGCGCTTCACCGCATTATCGCGTGACTGAGCGCTTTGGCGCGCAGTCGAAGGACCCGGCAATGCTTATCTAACCTATGGTGCTCGAAGCTTTCAACCACCGAAGCCCCAAAACTGGCGGACCCGCTGAGGTCTTTCCTCTGGGCCGAGACGGATCTACACAGACCATGGGATGGAAAGTGATTACAGAGCATGTAGAGAGGTAGCCGTAATCATCAAGCGCGTACGGCAACAGATCCTGTTCTTGCGGTTCGGTGGCCGAAAAGCTCGGAGCACCATAGGTTAGATAAGCATTGCCGGGGTCCTTCGACTCCGCGCCACAAGCGCTGTGTGCGCGATAAATTTGCAAGGCGCTGCGCTCAGGATGACGATTTTGTTTAAGGTCGAGGGCTTCGCGCGAAAGATCTATAAAGTCACAGGCTCTCAGGATGACAATCTTTGTGGCGAGTTAGAGACGGAAAAACTCGCATCTTCTCGAATTTCTATTGTCTGCCAAACGAGTTAGCTTTCATGGGGCATAGCCCCATGAAAGAGTCGCAGGTCCCTCCGACCATTTAGTGGACGTTGAGGTAACGGTCCAGCTCCCATTGGCTGACGCTGTTGTGATAGCTCTCCCACTCCTCTGTTTTTACCTGGATGTAGTAATCCGCGTAGTCTGCGCCCAGCGAGTTGCGCACCACCTCATCTTGTGACAGAGCTTCCACCGCCGCCTGCAACGTAGGCGGAAGATGACCGATGCCTCTCGCTTGCAACTCGCCCCATGGAACTTCGTACAGGTTGTCATGGCTTGGCGCTCCGGGATCGATATGGTGATCGATGCCGTCCAGCCCGGCCGCCAGCATTGCCGCACAGGCGAGGTAAGGGTTTGCGGCGGCGTCCACCATGCGGTTTTCAATGCGCCCTGGACCGGGAACGCGGATCATCTGCGTCCGGTTTGCACTGCCATAAGTGATGTAGACCGGGGCCCAGGTGGCGCCGGAACGCGGTCCCCTGCGGATGAGGCGCTTGTAGCTATTCACCGTCGGCGCCAGGATCGCGCTGAGTGCCGGCGCATGCTTCAGGATGCCGCCCATGAACCAGCGGCCCTCGGGCGAGAGACCGAGAGGATCGTCCTTGCTGTCGAAGAGATTTTTCTTGCTTCCAGGATCCGCGAGGCTTAGATGGCAATGCGAGCCATTGCCTGTCAGATTGGCAAACGGCTTGGGCATAAAGGTGGCCAGATGCCCATGCTCTTCGGCGACGATCTTGACCATCCATTTGAAAAAGATCTGCCGGTCGCAGCTGGTGAGCGCATCGGCATACTTCCAGTTGATTTCAAATTGGCAGTTGGCATCCTCGTGGTCGGCTGCGTAAGGCTGCCATCCCAGCTCCTGCATGTAGCCTAGCAATTTGGTTAGAAGGTCCAGGTTGCGGTGCAGCGAGCGCATATCGTAACAGGGCTTGGCCGCGTTATCCATTGCGTCCCAGGGCACACAGGCGCCATCCTGGTTGCGCTTCAGCAGCATGAACTCCGGCTCCGCCCCCACCATCAATTCGTAACCGCGTTGGCGGCTAATATCCAGTTGACGAGCGAGGATTCTTCGCGGGCAGAATTTGGAAGGCTGATTCTCGACTTGAGCATCCCCGGAACCCAGGCGATGTTCTTCCGCCAGGGCAGCACGATCATGGCTTGCATATCCGGGATAGAGACCAGGTCAGGGTCATGCGGTCCCTGGCCTACGTCTCCCGCGGCAAAGCCGGCAAAGCCGGCGCCTTCGCTCACCATGTCGTCCGAGGGCGCTGGCGGGGACGAGCTTGGCCTTGGGGATGCCGCTCATTTCGACGAAAGAGCAGAGAAAATATTCAATGCCTTTTTGCTTTACGAGTGCCTTGAGATCTTCTGTCAACTCTGTGCCTCCGTCGTTGAATTTACTGCGAGACTGCGGCCGCGGCTTTTTCTCCCAGCAGCTTGCCGCTGGCGAAACGGTCGGGGGAAAATGGCTCCATCAGCTTCGCGGCCTTGCCGGTAGCGATTGTCTCCGCCAGGCACTTGCCGGCTATCGGGCCAGCCTTGAAGCCCCATGTGCCCCAGCCTACATCCATAAAGAAGTTGTCCAGTTCGCCGGCCGCTCCCATGATAGGAGCATAATCCGGTGTCATGTCACAGACCCCGGCCCACTGGCGAAGAATTTTTAGACCGTGGAGCTGGGGAAACAACTCCAGGGTATAGGTGGCCATTTGCTCTAGCGTGGGCAGCGTGGATCGGGTGCAGTAAGTCTGGTAGGGATCTACCTCGGAGCCGATCACCAGCTCGCCTTTGGCTGTCTGGCTCACGTACACATGCAAGTTCGAAGAGACAATCACGTAGTCCAGAAATGGCTCGATCAGTTCAGTGACGCAGGCCTGGAGAGGCTGGCTCACGATCGGCAGCGGGACACCCGCCATATCGGAGATGGTTGTGGCCCAACCGGCTGTGGCATTCAGGATCGCACCCGGCGGATAAATCACCCTTCGTCGTTTTTATGCGGATGACGTTGCGACCCGTAACTTCAAGCCCAGTGACCGCGGTGAACTGGTGGACCTCAATGCCCATGGCATCGCAGGCGTGGCCGTAGCCCTGCACTACTTCATCATGCCCGATGGTGCCGCCTGGTGGGTGGTAGAGCGCCGCCAATATGGGAAATCGCGGCCGCTCGGACATATCCATCGCGGGCACCATGCGCCGCAGCTCGTCCCGGTCGACCATTCGGCTGTCAACGCCCATCAGCCGGTTGTTCTCTGCGCGTATGCGCAGGCCGGTGATCGAGGAGTCAGTGTGCGCCAGCGTGAAATGGCCACTCTGGTTGAAATCCAGTTCCCAGTCGAGATCCTGGGCGAGGCCTTCGTAGAGGCGAAGCGAGGCGTCGTAGAAAGCGATGCCGGGATAGGTGCGGTAGTTCGAGCGCAAAATGGCCGTGTTGCGGGTGCTGTTTCCGCAGCCAATATAGCCCTTCTCGAGCAACGCTACTTTGCGGATGCCGTGGATCTTTCCCAGGTAGTAAGCCGCGGCAAGCCCATGCACGCCGGCGCCGATGATGGCCACGTCGTAGGTGGGCTTGAGGGCTTGCCTGCCCCACATCACCGGTGCCCAGCTATGCGCTTTCATGAGTGCCCATCCATTGCTGCTGTGCGACCATACCGAAGGGCTGCGCGCCTACGTGCAGCAATGTCTGCCACACATACTCTGCCGACGTCGCGGGTGTTCAAGTATGAGAAAGCCCTTGTTGCGCAGGATCGTGGCGTTTACGTGAGCGAGCCGGGTCTGGCGGGCGGCGCCTTCGGGCATAGCCTTGTCGTTCACGTTGAGCGTGGTCAGCTTCTGCAGCACTTCTCGCGACTTTGGACCCGCCAGCAGAATTGCGCTGTAAATGGATGTAACGTCGGTGACGGATGAGGAGGCAACGAAGGCATATAGGCTGCGGAGACGTAACCAGCGCATGTGCGGGGGTAAGCTTCCATAACCGGGCGGGCGCGGGAAACTCAGCGGCTGTACCTCTGACGTCGAGCTTGGATAGATAACTCAGATCGGAAATGCCTGCCGAGGAGCGTACGTGCTCGATTTCGCTCGACGGGTCCGTATACCAGGCAGGCAGCTGCCAACCCGAGAAGTCCTTGAGTTGAGCGTGAGCCTCGAGATGACAGCGATGCAATGCCGATTGCCGTTCCATCACATCTTTAACCGCTGACCCGCAGGGTCGTAGAAAACATCGTCGACCACATGCGCGGAGTAGTCGACGGCGTCAGAGCGTAGAGTGATCGGCGCGCCCTGCTTCGCTTCCGCGGGCGTGACCCAGGCCATGCCGATCACTTTCTTTTTCTCCCAGGAGAAGCGAACACTGGTGGCCAAACCAACTGGTTTGCCGTCAACCAATACAGGAGAACCGTCGGGAGGCACGATGGCTCCCTCCATCTCAAACCCGACGAGCACGCGCTCGAGCGGGCTTTGTTTCATGCGCGCAAGTGCGGCGCGGCCGATGAAATCTGGTTTATCAAGTTTGGCCACCCAAGCCATGCCTGCTTCGTAGGGGTTGCTGAGGGCATCGGTATCCACGCCGACAATGATGTGCTTCTTTTCCAGGCGCAACACACGCTGCGTCTCCACCCCAAAGGGCAGCAGGTTTATCGACGGCGCCTGTCTGCAACACTTGCTCCCACAGATGGCTTCCATACTCGGCTGCGACCACAATCTCCCAGCCCATCTCGCCCACAAAGCCGATGCGCATCATGGTGGCCGGCACACCGGCGACCGTTGCCTGCCGCCAATCCATGTAGGGGAACGCTAGAGTCGAGAGGTCGCAATCGGTAAGTTGGGCCAGCACACCCCGTGCCAGTGGACCAGCGAGGTTCATGGAAGCAAGCCCGGCGGTAAAGTTGGTGATGTTGACCTTCATGCCCCCTGCGGCTGCCCACCATTCCAGCCATTGCTGTACAAAATCCGCGTTGCCGGTGGTGGTGGTTAGAAAATAGCGCTGATCGTCCATACGCGAGATGGTCCCGTCGTCGACGATTGTTCCCAGTTCATCGCACAAGACTGAGTAGCGCACTCGGCCAATGGGCAGCGTGGAGAAGGTATGGGTAAAGACCAGGTCAAGCAGACGACCGGCATCATCCCCTTTCACTTCGATCTTGCCCAGGGTACTGACGTCGATGATGCCGGCCCGCTCCCGCACTGCGCGATATTCCTGCTCAACGCACTGTTCTTGATTTGCAGTACCGGCGGGGTCGTAGTAGCGCGGCCGCTTCCAGTCCCCCATGTCCATCCACACAGCACCTAGCCGGTCATGTTGATCGTGCATCGGCGTGCGGCGTACAGGATGATGTCTCATGCCGGCGAGCACGCCGAGCGTCACTGGAGGAGCCGGAGGCCGGGCCACAGTTGTCCCCACCTGCGCGATGGTTTGCCCGCTGATCTGCGAACAAAGACTCACCGCGGCCATCTGGCACATGCGGCCCTGGCAGGCGCTCTTGCCCAGTTTGGTAAAGCGCTTGATTAATTCGATGTGACCCATGCCGCCTGCGATGGTCTCCGCCACATCATGGCCGGAAACATCCATGCAAAGACAGGCGATCGCATCCGTGGATTGCGCAGAGGGCGGAGGGATATAGGTTTGGTTGGTCAAGCCCTCTCCGGCAGCAGCTCCCACCAGGCTCACCGACTGGAGTGAGGTCCCGGCGAGAAAGCCCAGGTCTGGAACCAGGGGACCGCAGATGACTACCAGATCCGCGTCATAGGTAACTGTTTCGGTTGCCACTCCGCGAACATGATCGTCTCCCACGGCGCTGACGACCGAGCCGACGGGCAGACTCGCCACTACTTCGATCCCTGCGGCCTCGAGGTCGGCTTGCAGCTCCGAGCATCGGGCTGTGTCGCCGATCAGCACCGCTCGTTTGCCGGGGACGATCTTATGTCGGTGAAGTAACCGTAGTACCGCGGTCGAGAGCATCACACCCGGCAGATCGTTGTTGGCAAAGAGAAACTGCGTCTCAAAAGCGCCCGTTGCGACAACCACGCCGCCGGCACGCAAGTGCAGCAGTGTCTCCGCATTGCGCCGGTCATAATCGATTTGCACTGCGCCCAGCAGATTGCCTTCGTACAGGCCAAAACAAGTGCAATTCACAAAGGTTGTGATCATTGGGTGGGCCAGGACTTCTTCCACCAACACAGAATCTCCACCTAGCCTAGGCTGTTTTTCCAGCAAGGCCACCCGCATACCGCCTTGGGTGAATGCCAGAGCAGCTTCTATCCCGCGCGGACCACCGCCTACCACGACGACATCGAACTGCAGGTAGGCATGCTGGTAATGATGTTCTGACTCGGAGGGCGGTGGAGCCGACGGGAAGCGTTTGACGGCCGGCGAGTCGAAGCCGCGATAGACATTCTGGTTCTGCGCCAGCACCGACAGGCCGTTACGCACCGGCGTTATACAACTGCGGACGTTGGGCACGCCGTCGATGTTCACCATGCAATTGGGGCAAGAGCCGGTGAGGCAGAGCAGACCGCGCGGGCGGCCGTATTGATAGCTATAGGTGAAAGTGCGCACACCGGAACGATACAAGGCAGAGGCGACGGTATCGCCGGGCTTTGCCGTTACGGAGTTGCCGTTCCACTCAAAGAGGATCTCCGCCTGATCCATTATCCGCGCTGCTCCTCATCCTGCGGCAGGAGCGTTTGGTGAACCTCGTTGGTCAAGCGTATTACGACTGGCTTTAAACCACTCGCCACAACCAGCCGCGGTGATACCACCACTCCCACTGCACTCCAGCGATGTTCCGCTTATAGAGTGCGTAGGTGACAAAGGCCTCGGGTTCGGCTTGCGGAGAAGGCCTTTGCCGGATCTCTCCGCCAAAGCGAAATTCATAGACGCTTCGCTCGCCGCAGTTTGGACACTTCAACAGAAAAGACATCCGCTCTATCTTCCGAAGACCTTGCGCGTGCCGGCCAAGGGAACGCCACAGATGATCGACGCTTCCATGGTCAACGCCGCCATGTCTTCCGGCTCCAGGTGGTGCACGTCGGACTTGCCACAGGCCCGCGCCAACATCTGGATCTCTAGTGTCATGGCTCGCAGCAGATTCAACGCGCGCTCTGCTCCCTGCTCGATATCGAGCCGCTTCATCAGCTCGGGATCCTGCGTTGTGATGCCTACCGGGCAGCGTCCGGTGTGGCAGTGATGACAATGGTAGGGCTCGGTGCCCAAGGCGTGATAGTCCTCGACATATAACGGCTTGTTACAGTTCAGGCTGATCAAGGCCGCGGTGCCGATGTAGACCGCGTCGGCGCCCAGGGCCATCGCTTTGGCGGCGTCCACACCGTCGCGGATGCCGCCGGCAATGATCAGTTGCACTTCGCCGTACAGCCCGCAGTCTTCCAGGGCCGCGCGCGCCTCGCAGACAGCAGCCAGCGTGGGTATACCTGTGTGTTCCTGCAGGATGGCGGGCGATGCGCCGGTGCCCCCCTCCATGCCGTCCACCACCACCACATCGGCGCCGGCCTTCGCTGCCAACTTGACGTCGTCGAAGGTGCGGCTGGCGCCCAGCTTCACGAAGATGGGGACCTGCCCGTCGGTCGCCTCGCGCAGCTCTTCAATCTTGATCACCATGTCGTCGGGTCCGAGCATGTCAGGGTGCCTGGCCGGACTGCGCTGGTCGACTCCTACTGGCAGGTCACGTTGATGGGCGATGGTCTCGGAGATTTTTGAGCCCAGCAGCAGCCCGCCGGTTCCGGGCTTTGCTCCCTGGCCAATGGTCAACTCGATTGCGCTCGCCCCACGCATATCGTGCACGTCGATTCCGTAACGCGAGGGAAGCACCTCGTAGACGTAATCCTTGGCAAACTCCCGCTCCGCAGGAGAGAGGCCGCCATCGCCGGTGGTATTCGAAGTGCCCACCTTGGCCGCCGCCTTGGCCAAGGCTGCCTTGGCGTTGTAGGAGAGCGCGCCCCAGCTCATGCCGGTAATCATGATGGGGATTTCCAGTTCCAGGGCGCGTTTGGCGAAGCGTCCGCCGAGCACTGTTTTGGTGGAGCACTTCTCGCGATAGCCCTCGAGCGGAATGCGCGTAAGCCCGCAGGGCAGGAAGGTCAGGTCGTCGAAGGTGGCCCAACGCCGCTGGCGCAGCGTGCCGTAGCCGCGAATCTCATAGATGCCGGTCTCCGCCTTGGTGTGAATGCCCTGCATCACATCAGGCGAGTAAGTGCCGCTGGTTTGCAGTAGAGGACGCGTAGAGTCGGTAACGGGATCATTCATTGAAAGCGCATCCTTTATTCGTCTAGAGCGCATCCTGCCAGTGTTTCCAATTGTGCTTGTCAAAGTTCCACAATTTCCGCCCGGCGACCACTTTGGTGAAGTCACGTCCGGCCGGTTTTTGCGCGCGCACGGCGGGCGGAAGATGTTCCGCAAGCAGACGGTCGAGCAGATCCGCCTCTTCCGGCGCCAGCGGCTCAACCACCGCATCCGTGCCCAGGCCGCCGATGGCGCCGCCGACATAACAGGTGGTGGCATACATCGAATCCGCAAAGGCGTGGCCGGTGTTGCCGCATACCACGAGTGTTCCCTTCTGCCCCATGAAGCCCGCCATATAACCGCAGTCGCCGCCGACCAATACCAGGCCGCCCTTCATGGAAACACCGAGCCGCGCGGCCGCGTCGCCGTGAATCACCACGGTGCCCCCGCGAATTGCCGCGGCTGCTCCGTTGCCCGCTCCTCCATGAACGACTACGTGACCATGGTTCATCGATTCCGCCAAACCCCAACCGGCACTTCCCTCTACATGAATCTCGGCGCCATCGATCAACCCGCCGCAGTAGTAGCCCACGCTGCCGTGAAAGCGCACTCGGCCCGGTTGCAGGAGAGCAACCGCCAGGTTGTGACGGGCATTGGGGTGGGTCACGGAAATGTCCGCCATCCCACCCTGCAAGCCAGTCCGGATCAGCGCATTGATTTCCCGGACAGAAAGCGCCGCGGCGTCGATAGAGACTGCTCCTATCTCGACCACACTCGCACCTCCTCCACCTGGGCTTCGGAAACCTTGTAATCTCCCGGAATGGCGGAGCGGATGGCGATTTCCTCGGTGGCCACGGCAACGAAATCGTCTGTCTCGGCAACTACCAGCGGCTTGAAGGCGTAGGGATCTTTGACGAAGCCCATCTCGGTCGCCGTTACAGCCAGACAGGAGAAGGCGCCATCCATATCGCGCAACACGCCGTCCAGCGCCTGGCGCAGTGTGGCGCCGCGATTCAGCGATTCCGCCAAATAGACGGCCAGCACTTCGGAATCGTTCTCGGTGACAAAACGGGTGCCGCGCTGCTCATACTTACGCCGTAGCTGATGGTAGTTGGTGATGTGTCCATTGTGGACGATGGCCACATCGGCGGCTCCACGGCCCCAGAAGGGTTGCGAGTGACTCAGATCCACGATCGACTCGGTACAGAGACGAGTATGTCCAATGCCGTGAGAGCCGGCAAATGCGGAGATATGGTGCTTGCCCTCGAGCAGATGCGGTGTTCCGACTTCTTTCGAGAGCTCCATCGCATGACCAATGCTGAGCACTTCGATGCCTTCACCCAAAGACTCGATGGCACTGGTCAGCCCGGGAAGGTCGACTTTTCCCGCGAGTAAGAAACGCACATAGACTCCGCTGCTGGAGAGATCGTACGCATCGTTAAGTGTCCGGGCGAAGTTCTGGATCGCACCCCGGTTGGCCTCGATGGCCAGCTTGCTCATCTCCAGTTCGTCGCCCGCCTGCACGCGCACGATATAGCCGGCCCGGTGGGCTGGGCCGACCAAGGCCACACCGGCTGAATCAGGACCCCGCCGGCCCAGCGCTTCCAGCATACTGAGCATGGTGGCGCCGAGCTGATAGTCGGTGCCCGCGGTTTTTCGGAAATAGCCCAGGATTCCACACATAAGGCGCCGTTGCAGCTAAGATACTTTTCGTATCCACCAAGTATACCAGAGGTCGACCCCGGAGGAAGCATGGAACCCGCCGCCACCCTGTTGTTGTACTGTAAAGACCGCAAAGGCTTAGTCCTGAGCATCGCCCAGTTCATCCTTGAACATGGCGGCAATATTCTGCATGCCGATCAGCACCAGGATGCGGCACTGGGGATGTTTTTTATGCGCATCCAGTGGTCGCTAAGCGGCTTCGATCTTGATCCGGAGACGTTTCCCGGAGCCTTTGCGCCGCTGGCGGACAAATTTGGATTTACCTGGCAGGTCGTGATGGGCCAGGGGCGCCCTCGCGTGGCCATCTTCGTTTCCCATTATCGACATTGCCTGATGGATCTTCTCTATCGCCATCAGGTGGGAGAGTTGCCCTGTCAACTGGCCCTGGTGATCAGTAATCACGAGGAGGCTCGCGATCTGGCCGCCTTCTACAACGTGCCTTTTCATTACATTCCGGCGAGCGCCGCGCTTAAGGTCGCTGCGGAAGAAGAGCAGATCTCACTACTGGAGAAGAACGAGATTGAGCTCATTGTGCTTGCCCGCTATATGCAGATTCTCTCTCCCGAGTTCGTGGCTCGCTATCCGCAGAAGATCATCAATGTTCATCACTCATTCCTGCCCGCTTTTGTCGGGGCCAAGCCCTACCACGCAGCCTTTGAACGGGGAGTAAAGCTCATCGGCGCGACCAGTCACTATGTGACTCAGGTGCTTGATGAGGGGCCCATTATCGACCAGGATGTCACCCGCATCTCGCATCGCGATCGGGTGGAAGACCTAATCGGAAAAGGCCGCGACCTGGAGCGCATTGTTCTATCGCGCGCCGTGCGCTGGCATTTGGAACAACGCATCCTCTGTTATGGCAACAAAACGGTTGTTTTCGACTAGAGCACTTCCGCTGCAGCTGTTGGTCGGAGAGAGCTCGGCAGATGGTACTATCCCGTCCAGATAGTTAGGCAATGGTGGATCCTAAGGCGTTGCATCAGAACGGGACGAGCGATACGGTGATGCGGATAAAAGTGCTGTTCCTGCTCGCTCTTTTCTTGACCTGCACGGTCCAAGTACAAGAGAGCGGGGCCCAGGAGAGCGGCCAGAAACCGCGGGCCAAGATCGGCCTGGTGCTTGAAGGGGGTGGCGCCCTTGGCCTGGCGCACATTGGCGTGCTGCAGTGGCTCTATGAACACCACGTGCCAGTGGACCTGGTTGCCGGCACAAGCATGGGAGGTCTGGTCGGCGGCATCTATGCGACGGGGAGCACTCCCGACCAGATTCAGCAGCTGATCCAGAACGTGGACTGGGACCAGGCGCTCAGCGGCCAACTGCCATTCAAAGACTTGTCCTACCGGCGCAAAGAGGATGCCGTCGAATTTCCGACCCGACTGGAGTTCGGGCTGCGCAAAGGCATTCAGCTACCGGCAGGTTTCAATGCCGGGCAGCAGGTGAGCTTCATCCTCGATCACGTGGCGCTGCCCTACTCCCAGATCAAGAGCTTCAACGACCTGCCCACGCCTTTTGCCTGCGTGGCAACCGACCTGACCACCAGTAAGCAACATGTCTTTCATGATGGCTCGCTTTCGGTGGCGCTGCGAGCCACCATGTCTTTGCCCGGGATCTTTACCCCGGTGCGCTCCGGCAACGATCTGTACGCAGATGGCGGCTTGCTCAATAACTTGCCTGTCGACGTTGCGCAGAGCATGGGCGCCCAGCTTACCGTCGCGGTCTATCTACAAGCGGCCACCTTCGACCCGAAACAACCGCTCAACACTTTTTCTGTTTTAGGCCAGTCATTGAGCGTGATGATCGCCGCCAACGAACTGAAGAGCATGCAGATGGCGGACGTTCTGGTCACGGTGCCCCTGGAGAAGTACACGGCGCTCGATTATGACAAGGCGCCAGAGATCGTCCGGGCGGGTTACGAGGCGGCTGAAAGCAAACAAACTATCCTGAGCAAGCTTGCCGTGGATGATGCGTCCTGGAAGCAATACCTTGCTGGGCGCGAGGGTCGCACACGGGTGGTTCCTGTTCCTCAATTCCTCGAGGTGACTGGCACCTCGCCGGCGATGGAGAACAAGATCGAGCGCCGGCTGAGACCGGACATCGGCAGGCCGGTCTCAAAAGACAACCTGGAACAGCAGTTCACCAGGATTGCCGGGAGCGGACGTTTTGCCACGCTGAACTACAGCATGACGGAAAAGGATAACAAGGCGGGCCTGCTGGTCTCGGTGGAAGAAAAGCCCTATTCTCCGCCGATCGTGCGCCCCTTGATCATCATCGATGGAACCAACTACAACGAGGTGCTCTTCAGCGCGGGCGCGCGCATTACCTTCCTGGACTATGGAAGCTTTGGCTCAGAGCTGCGCAACGATGTGGTTGTGGGTTCACTCTATGAGTTGAATTCGGAGTATTACCATCCGTTCACACCAACCACGCGCTGGTTCATCGCTCCACAGGTCGCACTTAATACCAACAAATTTTATTTCTACTATGACAATCACATCGACTCGCAGTACCGGAAGCGACAGCTAGGAGGAGCCCTCGACGTCGGGTACACGTTCGGTAACACCGCGGAGGTTCGCTTAGGCTATCAATCGGCGTATCAGAGATATTCGCCGGTGATTGGAGATACGGTCATCTATCCTATTCAGTCGGGGCGTATCGGAGTTACGCGGCTTCGCTATACCCTCGATCGAACCGATGACAACGTTTTGCCGATGCGCGGCATGGAGGCAGCCTTCCGCGGAGAATGGTGGGACGCCAATACCGGAACTACTAAGCCGTTCCCTCTCGCCGAACTTCGGACACGCTTTCTTTTTCCCCTCACCGAAAAATCCTCAGCCTATCTGACTGCATCCGGGGGAACGACCATGGGCTACGAGAATACGGGAATTCCTCCATTTTCTTTGGGGGGCGGGCAGCAGCTGTCTGCTTTTGGTGAGAACGAGCTGATTACCAATCAGTATTATCTTTTCCAGACCGGATATATTCGGCGGCTCGCCAAGCTGCCTCCGTTCCTGGGAGACAGCATCTCCCTCATCACCACCTACGAAGCGGGTAAGACTTTCTTTGTGCCTAATGAGCCCAGCGTGCCCATGGATGGAGTGGTGGGCATCGTAATCAAGACCGCGGTCGGCCCGTTTGAGATTGCCGGCGCCGCCGGCAATGGCACGGGCCATAGAAAGATTTTCTTCCAGTTAGACAGGTTTTTTTGAGTTAGCTACTTAGGCTGCGATGAGAGCCATACGCAAGCCTCGCGAACCCTTGCGACTTGTATCGGATCTACCTTAAGCAGGTAACGCTTACCTTGCGCGCTGGGTTGGAAGGTGGTGACACCGTTTGCAGAAACCAACACGTCGCCAGGCGGGGACACATCAAAATATCCGCGATCGGGTCGAAGGTCGTAGAGGACCGTCGTCAGATCCCAGCTAGGACGGTCGTACGGCATCTTAGCGTAAAGCCGGTACGCTTCCGCAACGGGATTGCCCTTGGGGAAGTCGTCCTCGATGCTGGCTGCGGGATATAAAATCGCCGCTCCTACTTCGAAACCGCTTATGTAGATATCGGTTGGCCAGGTGGCAAAGAGCTTGGTTGCGGCGGGAATATCGATCATGACGTTGTACTCGCGTTTTGGCTCGGTAAAGTTGCCCGCCATCACGGTGAGCAGGCGAACTTTTTTCTTTACCAGCTCCATCCCACTCAGATTGCTGTAGCGGTCGGGTGCGGACTCGAGCAACCGCGCGAGGTTGGTTGAGAAGCCCACCTGGATCAAGGTGACGGCGCCATCGCTTTCGCCGGCCAGTGTTTTTCTCAGCAACTCCACCGCATCTTGTATGGCGGCCTTATCGAGACGGCGGCCGTGCAGTTCGCATACTTGCCGGACGTACAAGCCATCTTGCTTTTCCTTGCCATCGTGGACAATACCGACCGGGATCGAGCCTCGGCCGTAGTACTCGTCGACCAGGCGAACGTATTCCGCAGCCCAGGGATTGTCTTTGCTCACGGTAACGGCCAGCAGCTTCACTTCGCCTCGGGAAGCGAGGGCGTGCAGCATCGCCAGCGCCAGGGCATCGTCCACGTCGTTGCCCATGTCGGTGTCAAAGATTATGTGGAGAGGGGTCGCTGCCGACGCGGGCGCAGCGATAGCCAAGGTCAGCAAAATCGCGAGAAAAATCTTCATCATTTCAAGAGCCTCCAGAGGGCTTCGCGGGAACCATGCGGTAGAGCGTCAACCAGTCCCTCTCATCATGGTCAAAGACGCGAAAGGTCGCAACCTTGTCCAGGCGGAAAGCGGATAGGGAACCTAAGATGTCCTCATCGAGCTCGTTCCAGCCTACATACCAACCGGGCTGATAGCGAGTAAGTTTTTGAGCCAGGTCTTGGCTGCTGTATCCATCATTGATCGAGGGGATGCCGGTCATCAGGGACAATTGGTCGGCACTCGTACCAAGCAGCAGGCGGTCTGCGTGCGGGTCCGCATTGACGATTGCCTTGATAGATTCCGCGGCGCTGTAGAACTGGTATTGACGATGGTGGATGAACCCGACGACCCGCGCCGTATCGAACACCAGGGCGAGCGCAAGTGTGGCCGCAAGCAGCGACGCCAGAGTGCGGTTGCGCGTCCTGAGTTCCGGCAGAGCAAGAACCAGGACCAGGATTAACGGCACCAGCATGGGCAGGAAGTATCTGGGAGCGTAATCATCCTGGCGGCGAAGGATATAGACGGCATCACCCGCAAATGCGATCCAGGAGGCGGCGAAGAGGGGATTTCTCCATAGCTGCCGCAACCAAACCACCGACAGCAGAAGCACGGCCAGCGCGGCGGGATACAAAATGGGATCGATCCACATGCAGTGACGCAACAACTGCCGGAAGAGGAAGGCGGTGCGCCCCCATTCCACGTCCGCCAGTGCATTGATGTCAAAAAAGTAGCGATAGTCCCCGGCGTATCTGGAGTGTTGGACGGCGAACAGATAAGTACCTATCCCTGCCGCTGCCACGGCGCCCACCCATAGGGTCGGCGACAGGGATCTTTTCTCCGTTGCCATCCATAGCAACCATAGAACCGCCGGCACTAAGACGACTGCCGTGGTCTTGGTTAATAGCAGGATGGGGATCAGGATGCCAAGCAGGATCGATGGCCAAATTCGCCGTGAGTTGGTGTAGGAAGCGATCCACAACAGCAGGCAGAACTCGAAGTTCACCATGGTGTCTAACGTGGCGAGGCGGCTAAAAGCGAAGGCGAAGGGACTGGCCGCCAACAGGAGCGCCGCTACCGCCGCTGCTGTCTCCGAGGCATAGCGGCGCACGAGAAGGTAAACGAGGCCAACGGTGACAACGGAGAAAAACACATTCACTGCCCGGGCAGCCACGATGCTGACACCGGTGAAGTGAAAGATAACGGTCAGCAAGACCGGCCATACCGGAACCGCAGCCGCTGGGTTGTAGTCGCCCGCGATCTCCCAATGACCGATGAGGAAGTGGCGGAGAGCCGCGTTCGCCCACCAACCTTCGTCGGTGAACTTCGACTGGTCCATTATCCAGGGCGAGTGGTTGGGAAAGTCAGCCCGCAAGTAAGCGAAACGTAGCAGGCATAGGACGAGCGCCAACAACAGAAGGATTCTAGGCAGCCAGCGCTCCACCTTTGGGGACATTTGTTCAACCGGCTGGCCCATCCTTTTAATCGTCCCCACCTTCGTGCTTGCACTTAATGACGGGTGCCCCATCCTTCGCACCCTTGCGAAGGGTGGGATCAAGGTCCGGTTGCCAATGGTTCAGCCACGAGGAGTCGATCATCACCGGTGATGGATCGTCGAAGGCGTAATATCGAAAGCTGCTCCATTGCCAATCTTCAGGTTTTGCCAATCCTCTGATCACAGGGTTTCGGTGCATGTAACGGAGCTTTTCGCTGCGCTTAGGCTCGGTCCGTACGTTAAAGTCGTAGAACCGGCGCTGCCAAAAACCTCCCAACGAGGCACATTTGTCGTCCAACGATATCGTGCGTGACACTACCTGCTTCAGCACTTGCATAACAGTGGACGGATTCGCGACCTCTGGTTGACTCAGGAGCAGATGAACGTGTTCCGGCATTACCACATAGCCGAAAACTGCGAAGCGATACTTTTGTCTCACTTGTTCCAACACGGCGAGGAACAGGTCTTTATTGGCGGAGGGCTGCAGCTTGGGCTGCCGGTGAAAGCAACTGAATGTGATGAAATGCAGATCGGCACCACCGTAGTATCGCTTCAGTTGGGCAGGCATGCCGGAAGTCTACCGCAGTCGGGTCTTCCACCCGAAGAATCTGTGCTCCCACCCTTCGCAAAAGACGCGAAGGATGGGGCACCCGTCATTGGGTTGACGGTTAAGGATCAGAAAAGCCAAGTTCAGCTGCTTCCCCAGAGTTTGCGGTGTAGCTCTTTGAAGCGGGCGACGATCTCCTCCTGCAATGGGTGCCGCTGATCGCGTACCACCCATCGGCCGTTCACCATCACGTCGCGAATGGCGGAGCGGCTGAGTGAGAAGACGGCCAAAGGCAGTAGATCGTTGCCGGAGTTGCCGGCGATCGATACATCATCCAGATCCACGGTGAAGAAGTCGGCCGAATTCCCTGCTGTTAATTCGCCGGCGGGGACACCGAGCGCCCGAGCTCCGTGGATCGTGGCGCAGTCAAAGAGACGCGAGGCCAATGTCTGCTCTCCGATCTGGTCCAGGATGGCGCGTTGCTGCCGCTCCAGCCGCAAGTGGTACTCAAGTTCGCGGGCATCCTCCAGCGGGTCAATCTGCGCCTGGCTATCCGAGCCGAACGCGATCGCGGATGCCCTCGCGCATGACCTGGTCGGCGACGATCACGCCATCGCCAAGGTTTCGCTCCGTCGTGGGACAGGAGCATACGGTTGCGTGGGCACGGGCAAGCTGCTCGATCTCCTCCGCGGTGATATGAATCGCGTGCACCGCGGTGAAGCCGGGAGCAAGAAGACCTTCCCTGTCCAGCAGCGCGACTGGAGTCAGGCCATACTCGCGCAAGCAGGCTTCATTCTCCCCAATCTGCTCCGCCACGTGCATATGGATCGGCAGTTTCCGCTGCCGCGTCCACGCAGCAATCTCTTTGAGGTCGCGCAAAGGCACGGCACGCAGGCTGTGCGGCGCAACGCCGAAGCGCACGTCGGTGGAATCAGCGGGATAGTCTTTCCTAAGTGCCTCCATGTTGTCGAGAAACTGCGAGGCAGACTCGAAGAACCGGATCTGGCCCGGGTCCGGTGGCAGTTCATAGCCCGAGCGCAGGTACGCCGAGCGCAATAAGACGATGCGTATCCCTACGGACTGTGCGGCTGCGATGACCTGCTTGCTCAACAGATTTGGATCGTCATAAGGCCGGCCGCCGGGAGCATTGTGCAGATAGTGGAACTCGCCCACGGTGGTGGTCCCACTCAGCACCATTTCCAGAAATGCCATGCGCGCTACGTCGTAGACGTCCTGCGGGTCAAGCTGCGCGGCGGCATGATACATCGTCCCGCGCCAGGACCAGAAGTCGCGGCCGCTCGTCACCCTGGACTCCGACTTGCCGCGGATCAGACGCTGAAAGGTATGAGAATGAGCATTCACAAAGCCGGGAAGCAGTGCTTTGCCCGGCAAATCGACAATGGCAGCGGAGCCGCTCGTATCAGCCGCTGAGACACTTCCAGCCGGACTGACCAAGAGCCCCGCACCTCCAGAGAACCCGTGCTGGGAATAGAGGAGTTCGGGACGATAAAGCGTGCTCACGAGCGACGCGCCTGCTGCACCATTTCCACCAGCATTTTCCTGGTTTCTACGGGCGTGCTGACTTCGCTGAGGAATGCCAGGCGGGCGCCCTTCATGCCATCTTCGGTCTTCATGCGCACGTGAAAACCGAGGCGATCCACCGAAGTCATCACCGCCTCCTGGGCTTCTATCCCGGCGTAGACGCGGGCCAGCAGGATAAGCGCGTCCTGATGATCGGCATTCATGTGTTGCAGGATCCCGGCAGCCGCATCCGCCAGCGGGTCTGGTTGCGCCTGGCTATACTCCGGCGCGGTGATCCATCCCATCACCCCAAAACCACCGACGTAGTAGACCTCGACCACCTCCATAGCGAAGAAGGAGAAGTCGTCGAAATCCACCCAGTACTTGCTGTTCTCGTGGCGTTCCAGATAAAGCCGGCGTGCTTCTCCCGTCTCAGCCGCAGCGATCGGGGAGGCGTTCCCCACTAAGGTGACCCGGCCAGCCCCGAGTGGATCGCCGTTCGCTTCCGACTGCGTGACCAGCAAGCTGGCGCGCCCATCCTGCTGCAGGTTTTGCGTGTGCATGGCCATGGTGCTGATCAGGAAGATTGGCCGTCCCGCGGCGTCCAGGGCAAAGGGCATCAAAGAGCCGAAGGGAAAGCCCGGCCGCTTACGGGAGAGTGTGGAGAGGCTGCCGACGCGGCCCAGATGCAGCAGCGTGCGCGCGCGCTCCGCGAACGACGGTTCAGGAATAGGCGGCTGGGCCCCTGCTGCCCCTGTACCCGCATGCTTGTTGCTCGATGACGAAGCCATGACGCACCCCTGGAGAAGTCTAAATGGTATAAGACAGGTAAGCGGAGGCGCGCATGTACACTCCCAAAGCCTTTGAGGTAACAGACCTCGCCCTGCTTCATGCGGCTATGAAACAAAGCGACCTGGCGACCTTGGTCACCATGACTACCCAGGGGCTGGTTGCCACCCATCTGCCGCTGCTGCTGGATGAGACCAAGGGTGAGTACGGGACCCTGACCGGCCATGTGTCGCGCGCCAACCTGCAGTGGCGCGAAACGGACCCCGAAGCTGAAGCTCTCATCATCTTTCTTGGTCTTGATTCGTATGTCTCTCCTAACTGGTATCCCGCCAAGCAGGAGACAGGCAGGGTGGTGCCGACCTGGAACTACGCCGCCATTCATGCTTATGGGCGCTTAACCTTCTACGAGGATCCGGAGTGGCTAAGGACCATGGTCACCGAGTTGACCAAGCGACACGAGGCCTCGTTCCCCGCTCCGTGGCAGGTCACGGATGCGCCTGCGGTGTATATCGACTCCCAGCTGAAGGCGATTGTCGGCTTTGAATTTCGCATCGTTCGCCTGGAAGGTAAGCAGAAGTTCAACCAGAACCGTTCCGTTGAGGACAGGCTCGGAGTTATCGAAGGACTGCGCGGGCTAGGCGACGAGCGCAAGACTGAGGTTGCCGAATTGATGGAAGAGATCGAGTCCCGTCTGGGGCCGAGCGAGGTTTAAGGCGCGCCAAAGCCTTGTGGTACGCTACCGGCAGAGTCTCTCTCCCGTTCAATCTTTTTCTGGTGCAGTTTCTCTTCATCTTTTGGGGGAGATACTCTATTTGTCTTCAGCCGCCTGAAAAGGAGATGTGCACGCGTGAAATCTGCCCGCCTTCTTGCCATCGTCTTTGCCGCTCCCTTCCTGGCCGCAACCGCTTACGGCGCCTCCCCTGCCAGTGCTGCCAACGACACAGCCACCTCTTCGCCCGCGACATGGAACCAGGCGGCCGCCGCTCACTACCTCGATAGCCGTGAGGTATGGTGGCAGAGTTGGCCTGCGGCCGAGCGAGATCATAAGACGGTTTGTGTTTCGTGCCACACGGTAGTGCCCTATGCGCTCTCCCGATCCAGCCTGCGGCCCGCGTTGGGCGAAGATGCGCCCACCGAACAGGAACACATCCTGCTGAACAACGTGCTCCGGCGGGTGACTTTGTGGAACCAGGTTCAGCCCTTTTATGCCAATAGCAAAACCGGCCCCACTTTGGCAGTGGACTCGCGGTCTACCGAATCGGTGATTAATACCCTTATCCTGGCCTCGTACGACCAACGAAAGAACCATCTGACCGACATCACGCGCAGCGCCTTCGACAATATGTGGGCTTTGCAGATCAAGTCTGGCGAGCAGGCCGGCGCATGGGGCTGGCAGAACTTCCACTTAGCTCCCTGGGAATCGAGTGAGTCTCAATATTGTGGCGCCACCCTGGCGGCGATCGCGGTGGGGAGAGCTCCTGACAATTACCGCAACGACCCTAAAATCCAGGAGAACTTGCGGCTGCTGCGCGGCTTCCTACGCCGGGAGTATGCTTCGCAGCCGTTGCTGAACAAGGTCTATCTGTTGTGGGCGTCCGCCAAGCTGCCTGGGCTGTTGAACGAGAAGGAGCGCGGCGGCCTGGTAGCGGAACTCGTTTCCAAGCAGCAGTCTGACGGGGGTTGGAGCCTGAGCAATATGGGTACCTGGAAAAGAGGAGATGATACTCCCGAGGAAACGAAGAGCGACGGATTGGCTACTGGCCTGACTGTCCTGGCGCTGGAACAATCAGGCGTAGGGAATGCTTCAGCGAAGCGCGGACTGGTTTGGCTGGCGCAGAATCAGAGCCAGGATCAAGGGAGCTGGTCTGCCTGGTCGCTGAACAAGAAGCGCGATCCTGCAACGGATATCGGACGATTTATGAGCGATGCCGCCACTGGCTTCGCTGTGCTGGCGTTGGAAAATAGTCACTGAGACAGATTGCGACGTAACCGCTCCGTTTGAAAATCCTTTCCGTGAGCGGCTAAAACCTGGTCCGTTTTGCTTGCTTGACGTACCTGCCGAACAGGCTGCGGAAATGCAACCTCAGGGGCTAAAGCCCGTCATATGCTCATGGTTACGGCCCGACTAAACAGCTTGCGGAAAAACATGCACTCCTAAGAATTACTCGGACAAACATTCCGCACGGGAAGGGTCCTAGCAGGGGCTAAAGCCCTCATCAGGCCCGCTTTTACGGCCCGACTAAAGTCGTGCCCTGATACAAAGCATGAGTTTTTCTGCAGCCTGTGAAGTCGTGCCTTTCTTCGGCAGCCGTTAGAAAAAGGATGCCGAAAGGCGCAGTCATCTGCCCCCAGCGGACGGTTCCTGGTCGGGTAGGGCGGCATCCTCGGGTTCAGTTCCTTGCTTATTGGCCTTCGCTGCCTGCTTGGGACTTTTAGCTTTGGTGGCGGCCCGCGTCTGTCTCTCCTGAGCGCCCGCGACCACGGCTTCCATGCTCTTGAGAAACTCCGGCAGGTTCATTTTTTGACGGAAGCCTGCCAGGTAGGGCTGGATCTTTTCGAACTGGAAGTACATCTCCTGGCAGGTGTCGAAAATCAGCGACTCGTCGAGCGCTCCGTGTACCACGAAAGCGGCGACCATGTCCCAATATCCGTAGACCTGGAGTATGTGCCCACTTGGCTTACCACCGTCCTTAACCAGGTTCACAAACTCATCCACTGACTTGGGCTGGAACTCACCACCTACATAGTCGCGCGCCGTCCGTAGCGCCGTCTCCCGGCGAATCTCGTATAGCTTGAGAATGAGTTCTGCCTGCTTTAGTGCGTTCTTGGTCTTCAACTTGCTCTCTCCTGTGTCACCCTTCGGGCCTAAACCTTAGACGACTGTTTGTAATACAGAACCGGCCGCACGGATGATTATTTGCGGAAGAAATTGCGGGCCATGAACAGCAGGTTGGCCGGCCGTTCCGCCAGACGGCGCATGAAATAGGGATACCACTCGGTCCCAAAAGGAATGTAAACACGCACCCGATAGCCTTGCGCCACCAGAGATCTCTGCAAATCGCGGCGCACGCCGTACAGCATCTGGAATTCAAACTGGTCGGGCTCGATGCCGCGCTCTTTCGCGAAGCGGCAGGTGGCCTCGATCATTTTTTCGTCGTGGGTGGCTATGCCGTGGTACACCCCGCTGGGCAGCAAAACCTGCATCAACCTTACGAAGTTCCGATCGACGTCGGCCTTGTCAGGGAAGGCCAGGTTCGGCGGCTCCTGGTAGGCCCCCTTGCATAGCCGTATGCGAATTCCCTGAGCCAGCAAACGATCGATGTCCGCTCCACTGCGGTAGAGGTAAGCCTGAATCACCACCCCCACGCGGCCGGGGTTTCCTTCCATGGCATGCAACTTGCATACCAGGTCGATGGTGGCCTGGGTGTATTCCGATCCCTCCATGTCGATGCGTACGAAGGTGCTGGCCGCCACTGCGTGTTTAACCAACCCGGCAACCGTCCCAGAGGCGAGTTCCGGGTCGAGATCCATACCCATTTGGGTCAGCTTCACGCTTACGTTGGCATCCAGGTGGCGGTGCTCGATGGCGTCGAGCAGGCGGTGATACACATCAGCCGCCTCCTTCGCCTGCTGGGGAGAATGCGCGTTTTCTCCCAGGCTATCGAGCGTGGTCGACATTCCATGGCTGTTCACCGCCACGGCCGCGGCCAGTACTTCTTCGACACTCCTCCCGGCAACGAAGCGAGAAGACATCCGCCCGCCGAGAGTAGAATTCTCGGCGAAGTTGCGTAACGACGAATTGCGGGAGAGCGCGATCAGAATCGAGCGCAGTATGGGCATCCGAACTGCTTATTCTCGCACACGGGGTCCTGGCAGATGGGAGGAAACCCTTCGGCCGTTTTTTCGCTCTTATTCCCTAGGGAGTGTCATGGTTAATCAATGTGCTAATCCGAGTTGTGGCAAACCGCTTCATTATCTTCGTGAGGGTAGAATTTTCGTTTTTGATTTACCGGACCCAAACACACCCGTGCCCGCTCGAGGGGCCCGGGCCCGGCGTCTGCAGCACTTTTGGCTTTGCGGGAGCTGTTCGGAAACGATGATGCTGGAGCATACCGGCGAAATGCAGATTCGTGTGGCAGTGAAGTCAAGGAAGTTGCAAGCCGAAACGATGGAGATTCTTCCCAGTTCTCTAGCCTTGTGATGTCTCTGGGGAAAAGAGCTCAGCTTTTAACGACCGGCCACTCGGGCGTGAACTCCGCCACCCGACGGTCGTATGCACCCGCGAAAGCTTCCCAGCGGATGTAGGCAATTTCTTCCAGCATCTTCAGGCCGTCCTTGAGGTAGCTGAGGCGTGAGCGTTCGTCGTGTCCCCAGGTAACGGGTACTTCGCGAACCGTGTAGCCGCGTTTTAACGCGATAAACAGCAACTCGGGATCAAACCCCCAACGCTCGATCCGTTGCAATTGGAAGATTGTCTGGGCCACCGGTCGGTGCAGGGCTTTGAACCCGCATTGCGTATCGGCAAAAGGCAATCCCATCACCAGGCGCGTAATGCCATTGAAGCATCGCCCGAAAAACTGGCGGTAGAGGGGCTGTTTCAGGGTCTGCCGCGTGCGCTCCAGCCATCGAGAACCGATGGCAATGTCGGCGCCCTGGCGCAGCGCCTCGAACAGCCGCTCGGCTTCTTCCATAGGTGCCGACAGGTCAGCATCGGTGAACATCACCATGTCGCCGACGGCGTGCAGCACGCCGTGGCGCACGCTGAACCCTTTTCCCCGATTCTCCGGATTGCTGAGCAACCGTACCTCGGGATGCAATTCAGCCAACTCCTGCACAATGGCCGCGGTGTTGTCTGTGGAGCCGTCGTTGACGACCAGAATTTCGGCATGCCAGGCACGCTCATGGACGCAACGCAGAACCTCGTCCAAAGCTCTGCCGATGCGGGCGCTTTCGTTGTAAGCGGGGATAACGATGCTGATTAAAGGTCGTTCCAACGGAGTTCCATTGATACGCTGTAAATTCTACGCTACTCTGCTGCAAACCAGTGCATCTGTAACTCATTCCAGGAATTATCCCGAAATCGAGATGAAATCCCGTCGAGGCAACTTTTTTTTTGACGAAAAATAAAGGAATCGGATATCAGGCGGCTACGATCCACAGGCAAAGCGTAGTTGCAATTGTTTCCGATGTACCATCAAGGTGCTGCATCTACTATAGCTGACTCGGGTTACCTTTATATTTTGAGGAAGATAGGACCATGACCAAAGCAGACCTCGTTGAGGAAGTGACCCAGCTGGGCGATCTAACGCGCCGGGATGGGGAGATGATCGTGGATACCATTTTCGATTCCGTGATTCACGCGTTGCGTACCGGCGACAAGATCGAAATCCGGGGATTCGGTAGCTTCCGCATCCGCCAGCGCAAGCCCAGGACCGGGCGCAACCCCAAAACCGGAGCCAAAGTGGACGTCCCCGCCAAGCGAGTACCTTATTTCAAACCCAGCAAGGAATTGCGCGACCTGGTAAACCCCAAAGGAACGGGGCCAGATGAGACCAAGCCGGACAGCGGAGAAGGACACTCGGCCGCGTAGAAATACTACTTAGACCCAACACGGGCGATGCCAATCACGCTCATCATCCGCCCGGTAAAACCCCGTTCTAGGCGATGGGAGAAGAAGCGATCGGTATGGCAGCCGGTACACTGCCCGGTCATAAAGATGGCCGATTCCTTGACCCCGGCGGCGAGCAACTGCCGCCGGTTCGCTTCCGCCAGGTCCAGATGCATAGCGGGGCCGATTGCGCTATGGCCAGGAGCGCGGGCAGTGAGAAACAGCATGGGGTATTTATTCCTAATCTGGTCGGAGTCGTACACCTCGCGGAAGAGCTCGGACGCGTAGGTAAATTGCGATTCGAATTCCTGCTGCACTTCTTCCCCGACGGCGTAGCAACACTGACCTATCCCCGGCCCGATCGAGGCGATCAGATCTTTTGGCCGGGAGCCAAACTCCAACCGCATGCGCCCCACTCCGTTTTCTACGATGCGCGCCAGGGTGCCGCGCCATCCCGCATGAAAGGCCGCAACCGCCCGCTGCTTCCGGTCGGCCAGGAGAATAGGGATGCAATCCGCAGTTTGGATGCCCAGTAGGACACCCGGCTCGTCGGTCATCAGGCCATCCCCCTTAAGCAGCGCGGACATCTCGTACGCCTGCACATCTTTCGCCTGTACTCTCCGGATGAGCGAGGAATGGATCTGGCGCAGGGTAACGAGCCCGAGGATGTCCTTGCCTTTAGCTGCGGCGCTGACGAACGACTCTCGATTAGCAGCCACGATCTTCCGGTCGTCGGAATCGGTAAAACCTAGATTGAGATCGAATTTCCCGGTTTCTCCGGGCTTGTAGACAGTTGTTCTCCCGCCGGTACGGGTGCTGAATCCATGAATGAGCCAGCGCGAGCTTCTCTCCTGCCCAGTCCGGTGCGCGGAGGACGTCCAGCGCGGGGCCTCGCCGAGCGGGCAGACCGTCTCCCTTGCGAAGCGCGCTGCGGTTAGCTTTGGAAGACGTCATCCTCGTTATTTTATGTTGTTCCGCGGGCTGGCGACGAGGTCACACTCACCTCAACATCGGTAATAAGAATCACAGGCTCTCGGGTATGACAACTCTTTAGAAAAAATGGCCGAAAGTACATGGGCCCGCCTTCCGGCGGGCCCGTTCGAGAGGCATGTTAGGGAGGGGCAATCAGGGATTTATTTGAGAAGAGCTCGCCGTGGCGGAGCTTCAATGGGGTAAAGAACTGCCTAGGTTGGAGTAGTTTGAAGTAGCCTCTGTTGTTACTACTTCAGATGCAATTTCAAAATCAAAGTTGTGTTGCTCAGAAAAAAAACTTGCGGCCGCCGACAATCGGGTTATTTGAGACTCGCCGGCCGGAACATTCGCTCGATTTGGCCAGTCACCATTCGGCGGGGGAGGAATCGCTGGGCAAATACCTGAATTCTTCCCGCGAGATAGGGAAGGACCCAATGTTTCCCCTCCGCCAAGCCCTCCAGGCCTCGCCTGGCCACCTCCGCCGCTGATTGAAGTCTCCGCATGTCCCCCGTGCGGGCGCCGGCCACCTGGCTGAACTCCGATTCTGTCGGGCCGGGACAGAGCGCGCTCACGCGCACTCCATGGCGCTTCATTTCTTCGGCCAGAGCTTCGGCCAACATGCGATCGAAGGCCTTGGTTGCTCCGTAGGTCGCCAGATACGGTACCGGCTGGTAGGACGCGGTGGAGGCCACAATCATCAGCCAGCCGCGCCGGCGCTCCACCATTGCGGGCAGGAAGAGGCGGGTGAGATGGACCACAGCCGCGCAATTCACTTGCACCATACTCACTTGCATTTCCAGGTTGGAGCGCAGAAATTCGCCATACTCCCCGAAACCGGCGTTGTTGACCAGAACGTCCACCTGCAGCCCAGCTCCCTCGGTGGCATCGAAGATCTGCTGCGGCGCCTGGGGCAGGGTAAGGTCGGCTACGATCACTTGGGTCTGAATCCCATGCTGGGTACGCAGGCGCTCTGCCAGCAGGTCGAGCCGCTCGCGGCGGCGAGCGGTCAGCACCAGGTTCACCCCAGCCTCGGCCAGCTCAACTGCGATCGCTTCGCCGATCCCGGCGCTGGCGCCGGTCACAACCGCCCACTTGCCCTGCCATGCCTTACGCAGAATCGCAGATGCCATCGCTTGACTCCTTCTAATGGTCGTTCGAGGAGCCGGCGAATTCCTCGCCCACCCATTGGGCAAAGGCATCCATCTTTTGTTCGCGACCGAGAAAATCCTCGATCAGCTGCGTGCCCGGTTTAGATCCACCGGGCTCGAGAATGGCTTTCCGATAGCGCATAGCCGTTGGCCCTTCCAGCAGATTGGCGCGATCGAACTGGCCGAAGAAATCGAGCGCAATCACCTTGTCGAACATGTAGGTGTAGTAGTTCGATGTGTAGCCAATCAGGTGGGTGAAGCTGGCATACATGCGGTTGCCGTCAACCCACTCGTAGGGCAACATGCGCTTGTAGCCCTCCTCGAGCATCGCATCCGGATCCAGCTCCTCAGCCGGGCGGTTGTGCACGTCGAGGGAGTAGCTGGTGTAGAAGAGCTGGGTGCGCACGCCATCGGCTCTGCCAAAAGCGCTGGCCCGATTCATCCGTTCGACCAGAGGTTCCGGGATCGGCTCGCCCGTCTGATAGTGGCGGGCAAAGGATGCGAGAAGCTTGGCGTCGTGGAAAAACTCTTCCAGCATCTGCGAGGGCACTTCGACAAAGTCGCCTTCGGTCGCGATGCCGCTCACGCCGGCCCATTTCTGATGGCCGCCGAGAATGGCATGCATCAAGTGGCCGAACTCGTGGAAGAAGGTGACCACGTCGCTGTACTGCAGCAGCCCAGGATCATCCGTGCGATCAGTGCCGCCGGGGAAGTTGCAGATCAGCGCAGCCTCGGGAAGCTGACGGCCTTCAATCCCGGGAATCAGCGGCGCCGCGCTGAACCACTTGTCCTTGCCCTCGCGGGGGTGCATATCCAGGTAGAAGCGGCCACACAGCCGTCCCCGGTCGTAGACGTCCCAGGCGCTTACTTGAGGGTGCCAGACGCCGGCATGCGGGTTGCTCTGGAAACTGACGTTGAAGAGCCGCGCCGCGGTTTCGAGTATGCCCTTCTCTACCGCGTCATAGGGAAAGTAAGGACGGACGGATTGGGAGTCAAAGTCGAAGGCTTCGCGGCGATACTGCTCATACCAATAACCCCGGTCGCTGCTCTTGAGCGCTGCCAGGCGGGGCTGTTGCCTGCGGGCAAAGGTGAGCACCATCTCGTATTCCCGCTCGGCTCCAGCGCGCGAAGCCTGCTCCAGCTCGCCGATAAACTTTTTCAGGTTGGCGGCCGACCCCATCATCTGGTTAGCGGTTGCCAAATCGGCCCAGGAGGCAAAGCCCAGGATGGTGGCAATCTGCTGCCGCACCGCCAGCAGCTCAAGCAACAGGGGCCGGTTAGCGGGGTAGGCGCGGGTGTTATAGGCGCGGAACATGCGCAACCGCAAATCCGCGTTGCCGGCGAAGGTCATCACCGGCTGCATGTCGGGATAGTCGGTGGTTAGGGTGATGACTCCCTGGGCATCGGCAGGATGGTTACGAATGTAATCTTCCGGCAGGCCGTCGAGTTCGGAGGCGTCCCGCACCTCGACCCGGTTGACGTTCTCCTGCACATTCTTGGCAAAGGTGAGCGATATCTCTGTCGCCTGGTCGGAGAGCTGGCGCAGCTTGGCGCGGGTCGTATCATCCTTATCGACGCCGGCCAGCCGGTAGTTCAAGAGCGTTTGGCTCACGTAGTGCGCGGTCGCCGGGTCAGCGCTGGTCATATCCACAGCCACGAGGGCGCGGTAGACCTCCTGATTGAGAGACAGGGCAGTAGCCACTTCGGCTACAGTTTGCGTCAGCTCGCGGGCTTTGTCGCGCACGGCTTTGTCCGGGTGCACGCTGTCGAGCAAGGAGGCCAGGGAGCCTGCCGCACCCAGCGTGGCCACCGCGTCGTCGTATGGACGAAGGGTATTTTCCAGGGTCTTCTGGCCCTCCACGGCCAGGAGCTGGTCGATCTGCTGGCGCTGCCAGGCCAGGCGGCCCTGGACCCAGCTTTCCAGTCCAGCCGCATCAATGTCTCCACCTTCGCCCCAGGGATGTAGGCGGGTCGTTTCCTCAGTTGATAGATGATTCAAGGTTGCTCCTTACCCATCCCAAGGGTACCCCAGGCCTGTAACCTATTCCAGGGCATGGAATAGGGGCCTTGCATCCGGGGGGTAGGTCCGGGACAGCATTTTCACTTCTGCTGTATAAAGAGGAGCGCATGTTAGGGCATTTTCCCTTCCACGCAGCAAGCGGTTGCCTAGTAGACCCCAGAAGCGAAAATGCTGGAACGCGGCTTTTCGTCAGGAAAAGACGCACATGGTTAGACTTACCGCTGCAGCGTAGAAGTGAAAATGCATTAAGATGTCCAAATTGTCACCATGAACTCTGCCGCTCCATCTCTCTCGCAGCACTACTTGCGCGCTCGTATGGGCAAAGTGTGCGTGGCGATCATCGGTTCCAGTGCCGGCGAGATGGTGGATCGCGCCACCGAGGCCCTGCGCGACAGCCCGTTTTTGGAATTCCGGCTGGATTACCTGGAGAAGCCCCTCCTTGCGTTACCCAAGCTGAAGGATTTCCTGGCAGAAAACTCCGTGGTCACGGCAATCGCCACCTGCCGCCGCGCGGCCAACGGGGGGAAGTTCAAGGGCGCAATCGCCGCTGAACTGGAGGTGCTGCAGAAGGCCAGCGCTTCGGGCTTCCATCTCATCGATCTGGAATTGGAGACAGCCGAAGCTATCAAGGCGTCTGATCTGGAAAAGCTGCGCACCCGTGGAGTGGCTCTCATAATGTCGTACCACGACTATCAGTCCACCAAGGATTTGGATGGCATCTTCGAACGCATCCGGCCCTACGAGCCAGAGTTCATAAAGATCGTCTCGACCGCCAAGTCGCTCGCCGACAACGTGGTTATGATGCACTTTCTCGAACGCACGGGTGACATGGCCAACATGATCGGCCTCTGCATGGGTGACCAGGGAATCATTAGCCGGGTGCTGGCCATTCGCGCGGGCAGCGTCTTCACCTTTGCCGCCGCCACCCAGGGTGAAGAGACGGCTCCGGGGCAGATTGCCGCACGCACATTGACTGACACCTATCGAATTAGCCAGATCGATGCGGCGACACGGGTCTATGGTGTGGCGGGCAACCCGATCAAGCACTCGCTCTCTCCGCTCATGATGAACACCGCCTTTCATCGCGAAACGGTGAATGCGGTTTACCTCGCTTTGCAAACCAGCAAGCTGAGTGATCTGCTGACGCTGGTTCGCGAACTGCCGCTCTCCGGATTGAGCGTGACCATGCCGCTCAAGCAGGAGGTGCTGAAGCATCTGGAAAATATGGACCCAGTGTCGTCGCAGATTGGCGCCTGCAACACGATCGTCCGCGCGCACGATGGAAAGCTTTACGGTTTCAACACCGATGTTGGCGGCATCCTGCGTCCGCTCGAAAAGCGAATTTCGTTGGCCGGGGCAAAGATTCTAGTACTCGGGGCCGGCGGGGCAGCGAGGGCGGCGGTCTTCGGCCTGGTTGATAAGGGTGCGGAGGTTTTGATCCTGAATCGTACTCCGCAGACGGCGCAGAAGCTGGCGCGGGAAGCGAAAGCCAAAACCATTCGCCGCGAACTGGTCGCCAAGACCAACTTCGACGTCATCGTGAACGCAACTGCCGTCGGCATGCACGGGGTGAAGCCACAGCACATCCTGGAAGCGAAAGAGATCAACGCGCGTTTGGTCTTCGACCTGGTTTATAACCCGGTGGATACTCCGTTCCTACGCATGGCTCGGCAAAAAGGAATACCCGCGGTGACCGGCGTCGAGATGTTCGTGCAGCAGGGCGCGCGCCAGTTTGAAATCTGGACGGGCAAACGGGCTCCGGAAGAAGAGATGCTGCGCGTCGTGGTCCATGCTTTGCGGCAACGGGCGGAGACGCCGGCTGCGGAGCCGGCGCGGCACTAGGACTCCTCCTTGGACAAGGATGCACAGTACTGGATCAACCACCTGGACCTAAGCCCTCACCCTGAGGGTGGATACTACCGCGCCACTTATAAATCCGAGCTCACCATTGTTCGCAGTGCGTTGCCTGGCAGCTATCAGGGAGACAGGTCTGCGTCGACGGCGATTTACTTTTTGCTGGATGAGGGGAATTTTTCTGCGTTCCACCGTATTGCGTCGGACGAGGTGTGGCATTTTTATGCCGGGAGCTCGTTGGTTGTTTATGTAATCGACCCTGATGGGAATTATTCCGAGCTGCATTTAGGTGGTGGTTCGGATGAGGTATTTCAGGCGGTGGTGAAAGCAGGGTGCTGGTTTGCCTCGCGGGTGAAAGATGGGGCGGGGTTTGCGCTGGTGGGGTGCACCGTCGCGCCTGGATTTGATTTTGCTGATTTCGAGTTGGCGGCGCGGTCGGAACTAGTGGCTGCTTACCCGGCACATCAGAAACTTATTGAAGAGCTGACTCGGGTGTAGTTTGCACTTGAGCAGTTGGGTTTGGGAAAGGCGCACAGCAGGTCCCTTCACCGCACGCCGCGACAAGTCGGCTTCGCTCCTAATGAACAATCGGCTTGACGCCCAAAGCGGAGGTAAGCGTTATGCGTTGGTTGCGCGACAAATCTCTCGTTTCCTCACCAGCCTTGCCCCCTGGACGGGTGCCCATGTTCGCGGACTTTCGCGTACATGGGTTTAAGACGACCTTTTTCCAATGCTTTCACCACCGGTCTAGAGCTACTTACAGGAAAAGAAAAGGAGGGGCTTCGCCCAGCTTGTTCAACCCATGTACGCGAAAGTCCGCGAACATGGGCACCCGTCCAGGGGCAAGGCTTGGTGGGAAGCCGGAAAAGCAGCGGAAGAATTGACCGCCACCCTTCGGATGACAAAGGGGAGGCGGCACTTCCATTAGGAATTAGCTAGTGGCTGAAAGAGTTGGCCCTCCGCTTCAGTTCCTTAACTCCAGAAGCTGCGGTCGAGTGTGCGGTACTGGATGGCTTCCGCGATATGGCCCACGGTGATCCCGGGTTGGGCATCGAGGTCTGCGATAGTGCGGGCGACTTTTAGTATTCGGTCGTGGGCGCGGGCGCTCAGGCCCTGCTGTTGCATGGCGCGCTCAAGCAGGCGTTCCGCCTCCGGCGAGAGTTCGCAATGAGTGCGAATCTGGCGGGTGTGCATCTGCGCATTGGTGTAAATGCGATCGGCCTTGAAACGTTGATGCTGCCGCTCACGCGCCGCCAGGACGCGGGCGCGGATTTCCGCCGAACCCTCCCCGGCGGCACCGGAACGAAGCTCACGGTACTGCACCGCCGGGACCTCAATATGGATGTCGATGCGATCCAGGAGGGGGCCGGAGATTTTTGAGATGTAACGCTGCATCATGGGCGGCGTACACAGACACTCGTGCGATTTATCGTTGAAGTAACCGCAAGGACAAGGATTCATCGCCGCCGCAAGCATGAAGCGGGCGGGAAAGCTGAGCGACATCGAGGCACGAGAGATGGTGACGGTGCCATCCTCAAGCGGTTGACGCATCACTTCCAACACGTTCCGGGGAAACTCAGGAAGCTCATCCAGAAACAACACGCCGTTATGCGCCAGCGATACTTCGCCAGGACGTGGAATGCTTCCTCCACCGATGAGCCCCGCGTCAGAGATGGAGTGATGCGGTGAGCGAAAAGGACGCTGCGTGACCAATCCTGCCTCGGCATCGAGCACACCGGCAACCGAATGGATCTTGGTGGTCTCGAGCGCCTCTTCCAACCGGAGCGGCGCAAGGATCGACGGCAGCCGCTTGGCCAACATGGTTTTGCCGGAGCCGGGCGGACCGATCATGAGAATGTTGTGGCCGCCTGCAGCCGATACCTCGAGGGCGCGTTTGGCCGTCTGCTGCCCGCGTACATCTTTGAAGTCGAGCGCGAAGTTATGCAATTGGCCCAGCAGGCGCTGCGAGTCCACACGAATCGGCTGTTCATGGATACCTCCGTTGGCGGCCGCGTTCAGCAGTTCGCGCACCTGGATCAAAGTCCGGACCGGATAGACATTTAATCCCTCAACCACCGCGGCCTCGGCAGCGTTGCGCTCCGGGACAAGAAGATTGGCGATGCCGCGCGCACGCGCGGCAACCGCAATGGGCAGAACCCCGGGAACTCCACGCAAAGTCCCATCCAGCCCTAGTTCACCCACCAGCAAAAATCGTCCGAGGTCTTTCAACTCCAGCGCTCCATAGGCGCCGAGAATGCCGATAGCCATCGGCAAGTCAAAACCCGATCCTTCTTTCTTCAGATCGGCGGGGGCAAGGTTGATCGTAATGTCGGTAGGAGGAATATTGAAGCCGGAATTCTTGATGGCAGAGCGAACCCTGTCGCGGCTTTCACGCACCGCAGCGTCCGGAAGACCCACGGTATGAAAGCAGTCTTCCTTCGTTCTGACGCCGGAATAGTCGACTTCTACATCGATGATGTGAGCGTCGATGCCGTACACCGCCGCACTCAGTGCCTTAAAGAGCATCGCGGCTCCAGTAGATCCGGTGCCGCGAGTATAGCAAGGCTAAACGGTCTGTTTGCCTATCCGGAACATTAAGTCCTGCTCATGATTGGCGAAGCGTTGATTTCGTTGAGATGCTTGATAACCGGCCGAAGCATCGCAGATTTGACATGCCATACTAGCCGGGATCAAGAGAGAAGGCCGATCAATGACTGAACTGAGTTCGCGATTCACTTTTGCCTCGGCTCCTGACAGTTGGGGCGTCTTGGATTACCCAGGCCCTTCGTGGGAACAAAGCTACCAGAAGATGCTGGACGAGATGGTTCAGGCGGGATATACAGGCACCGAGCTTGGACCCTATGGTTTTTTGCCGACTGACGCCGGATTGTTGTCGGCCGAACTGGCCAAGCGGAAATTGAAGCTGTTGGGTTCGTTTGTCCCGGTACCGCTGAGCGATCCTGGCTCGACCAAGGTTGTTGTCGATCAAATTCGCAAGGTGGGTGGATTGCTCTCAGCGTTGGCAGCACCCTTTTTGGTTCTGGCCGATGCTCAGTCAGAAGAGCGAGATCGAATTGCCGGGCGCGTGCCGGCCGACGGGAGCAAGGGACTGAACGCCGAACAATGGAAGCAGGTAGCAAAGGTGGTGGCAGAAGCCGCACAAGTGACGGAGGAGATCGGCTTGGATCTGGTCTTTCACCCCCATATCTCGACTTACGTGGAGACTGCAGAGGAGACGGAGCGTTTCTTTGACGTAACCTCGGCTACCAAAATTGGCTTGTGCCTGGATACTGGCCACTGTGACTACGCCGGAGACGATTGCATCGTAGAGGCGGAGAAGTTTCGCGACATCCTCAGGTTTGTTCACATCAAAGACGTCGACCCGGTGGTTCTTGCAGAAGTGCGGCGCAAGGAAATGACCTTTGAGCAGGCAGTGGAGGCCAAGGTCTTCACCATCATTGGCGAAGGCTCGATTGATTTCCCAGAATTCTTCAGGGTTTTGGTGCGGAACGATTATTCCGGCTGGATGGTGGTAGAACAGGATGTGAAGTTTGGAGCGACCACGCGGCCACCGGTGGAAAGCGTCGCGGCGAGTCTGGCGTATCTCAAGAACGTGGTCTGCGAACTGAGAGCAGGCTAAACGAATCCGTGGCTCCTCAACTCCTTGCACCGATTCCTTTCATCGAGTCCTTCTATCGCATCCTTCTATCGCACCCAGGGCGATGGCCCGTTCTGCTCATGATTCTGCGCGCTACCGTTCCACCGCCATGGCGACGGAATTGCCCCCTCCGAGACAGAGGGCAGCGACTCCCTTATGCACATCGCGGCGCATCATTTCGTAAATCAGCGCCACCAGGACGCGCGCGCCGCTGGCGCCGATGGGATGTCCGATCGCGACCGCTCCACCGTTCACATTTACTTTTGCCGCATCCAGGCCAACTTCCTTCATCACGCCCAGAGCCTGCACGGAGAACGCCTCGTTCAATTCGTAGAGGTCCGGCTCGTCTTTTGACCAGCCCGCCTTCGCCAGCACGCGTTGGATTCCCAAAACGGGAGCGAGCATCACCCATTTAGGATCGATACCGCTCGTGGCCTGGGCGCGAATGTGAACCATCGGCGTGAGCCCCAACGAGGCTGCTTTTGCCGCCGACATCACCACCAATGCGGCAGCGCCATCGTTTACCCCGGGGGCGTTGCCGGCAGTCACGGTTCCGTCTTTCTTGAAGGCGGGCTTGAGCGCACGCAGCGCTTCCAGCGAAGCGTCTTCGCGCACGGATTCATCCCGATCGAACACCGTCGCAGGATCGCCCTTCTTTCTGGCCGGGATCTCGATAGGCAGAATCTGCGATCGCAAGTAGCATGCGCGCTGGGCCGCGGCGGCCTTGCGGTGCGAGTTGAGCGCGTAGAGGTCCTGCTCCTCGCGCGTGATGCCATGTTTCTCGGCAACATGTTCACCGGTGATGCCCATGTGGTAGTCGTTGTAGATCTCCCAGAGGCCGTCGTGAATCATAGAGTCGACAACCGTAGCATTGCCCATGCGGAAGCCGTTGCGGCCCTGGGGGAGGAGATAGGGTGTGTTGGTCATGGATTCCATGCCGCCGGCGATCACGATCTCTGCGTTGCCCGTCTGGATCGCTTGCGCCGCCAGACTCACCGCCTTCAACCCTGAGCCGCAGACCTTGTTAATGGTCATAGCGCTGACTGAAGGGGAAAGGCCGCCGTGGATCGCTGCCTGGCGTGCTGGATTCTGTCCCAGCCCCGCCGAGACGACGTTGCCCATGATGCATTCGTCGACTTGATCGGGATGAAGGTGGGCGCGGTTCAGGGCTTCACGCACCACCAGCGAACCCAGTTGCACAGCAGAAAAACTGGATAGTGCACCCTGAAATTTTCCAACCGGTGTGCGCACTCCGGCGACAATGACTACATCTTCCATAACGGGCAGCCTCACCTTTTTAGATGCCGAAGCAACGCAACACGATAACAAGAGCTACCCGGCGCAGGCAATGTGCATCGCATGGTGGGCGGCCCGAGGAAGAAACGGAGATGAAAGGCACAGAGGGGCATGACGACATTCGAACCTCCGCAAGCGGCAAGTGGGCAAACATATAAGGACGGCGGCCTGCTGGCGCCCTGGTGGCACACCGCACTGATGGTTTTGCTGATCATCGGGCTTTCCGTGCAGGGAGTGAGGCAACTGCGCAGTTTTGGTGATCAGCCCTTACGCCTGGTCGCCAACTACAGTCTGACCATCGCGTATGAGTGGATTCTGGCGGCCCTGGCCGTGTGGGGCATCCATATGCGCAAGGTCCCGCTGCGGCAACTTCTCGGAGAACAACGTCCCGGTGCTCGGGGGTGGTGGAGCGATGTCGGTGTGGCGCTCGGCTATTGGGTGGGTGCGGTGATCGTGCTCGCGGGGCTGGGCGAAGCGCTGGTAAAGTTCTCGGGATCGCACATCGATCCGCAGAAGATCGGCGATGTGACCCAGAAGCTCACACCGGTCACGGGGGTGGAGATGATGCTGTTCCTGGTACTGAGCATCTCTGCCGGGTTCTGCGAGGAACTGGTCTTCCGCGGCTACCTGCAACAGCAGTTCGCTCGCATGGGGCGCAGAATCTGGGTCGGGGTTGCGCTCTCCGCGTTGGTCTTCGGCGGCGCGCACGGCTATGAAGGAATTGCGGGAATGTTGCTGATCACCGCGTATGGAGCGATGTTCGGCGTGCTCGCGCTGTTGCGGAGAGGACTGCGGGCAGGAATGATCGCGCATGCCTGGCACGATTCCATCAGCGGTCTTGCGCTGGTATTGTTGCGACATTATGGTCTCCACGCCGCAGGAAAGTGAGCGCGCGGGGAAGTTGGTGGTTGGCTTCAGCGATTCCGATTGGTGAATTCATCTTCACGAAATGCTATTTTTTTCTTGACACTCTTTTTTTAGGATTCTATACATTCGTTAACTGCAAAGTATCTCTTGCAGGTTCGATGTCGACTCGACAAAGGGAGAATAGAGAAAATGGCAACCAAGAAAGCAGTAGCAAAGAAGCCAGCGAAGAAGGCAGCAAAGAAAACAGCAAAGAAGAAGTAAGCAGGCAACGTAACAAGGCAACACAATCGGGGGACGCCAAAAGCGTCCCCCGATGTGTTTTTGGGCATCGCTCGATCGCCAGTGTTCATGCGGCTTCGGCAGTCACTCTCGAGCGAGAGTTCCAGGATGTGAGTTCAAGCGAGGTTCCCGGCAGGGACGCGGTCCTCGCACCGCGGGCACGGGTACCGGCGCGGTGGAAAACTGGACATCTGGAGTTTGGCGCTGCCGCTTCCAGCCGGTATGAAGCGGAGCGCGGCCCGGGTTCCTGCACCAGGCTCCAAAGAAGTTCGCGTGTGCGGCTTTCAGTAAGGAAAGCCGCATGAAGTTCGCCAACGCCAACAAGCTCGACAGGAAATCCGGGTGGCGGACCTGGAGGCGCATATGCTTACCAAAGTGGTACTGGGCCATGACACCTTTTGAGGAGACGGGCGCGCCATGACGCGAAGACGGTGGATTGCCGATGAATGGGACGAGACCAGCGCTTCCCTGAAGGGCGAACAGGCAGCTCACTTGATTCGTGTGCTGCGCGCACAGACCGGCATGGAGTGTGACATGGTTGCGGGGGACCGGGTGTGGCGTGCCGTCATTTCCGGTGTGAGTGGAGATGCGGTGCGCTTTGCGCTGCTCTCTGAGGTAGAAGCAGAGGCGGCTCTTCCCGTAACTCTATTGCTCTCGGTCTTCAAGTTCGACCGCATGGAGTGGATCATCGAGAAAGCGACGGAGCTGGGAGCCGAGAGGTTCATTCCCATGAGCGCACGGCGCAGTGAGAAACATCTAGTCCAGGCTGCCGCGGCTCGCGTGGAGCGTTGGCGCCGGGTTGCGCGCGAGGCGGCGAAGCAGTCGCGACGATCCGATGTGCCGGTGGTGGAGGATCTGGTGCCATTGAAGTCGGCGGTGCAGATCAGGCCCGCACATCCGGGATTGAGTCTGCTGCTCGCCGAACAGGAACGCTCGACTACGTTGTATGCGACTGTCCAATCGGCACTGCAACAACCCACCCTGGAAAAGCCTGCAGTGCACCTCGCAGTGGGACCGGAAGGCGGATGGACGGCGGATGAGGAAGCGCTCTTCACACGAGAGGGGTGGCAGCCGGTAAGCCTTGGTCCGCGAATCCTACGCGCCGAGACGGCGGGGATCACGGCCATGGCTGTGGTTGCTGCAATGCTCGGCTGAGGTGAGCTGGCGAGCGAAGCTAGGGTCCTGCAGTTTCACTCTCGGGTACAAGCGACGTACGGTTACCGTTGGCTTGAACAGATGCGTTGGGGAAAGGCGCATACGTGGTCGTTGCTGAATGCTGCGTAGTAGGAAATCCGGAGTTCGCTGCCACGGCACGCCGGGGCAGGCGGGATGACAAAGGGAGGGAGCACTCTCTTCAGCAACCGTTATGATGGATGGACAGCGTCAAACACTCCGGGTGCGGCTTTCCCTGAGGAATGCCGCACGGAGATGGTCGAGATCACTGATAGTGTCTTGGAGATTCAGCAGGGATTAGCTGAAGAGATCCTTCATCTTGCCCAGCAGACTGCGCGAGGTGGGCTTGTTCTCGATATGCATGGAGTCACCCAGCTGGCGAAGCAGATCGCGCTGCGCCTTGGTGAACCTCTTCGGCGTCTGCACCACAATCTGCACCACCAGGTCTCCTCGGCCATGCTCGTTGAGATGAGGCACACCCTTGCCGCGCAGACGGTATTCCTTGCCGGACTGCGTGCCCTCATGAATCCGCAGCGCGGTGTCTCCTTCAAGCGTCGGCACTTGAATCTCGTCACCCAGCGCAACCTGCGGAAAGGAGACGAAGATGACGCAATGCAGGTCATTGCCGTCGCGCTCGAAGAACTCGTGCGCCTTTACCGACAGCACAACATAAAGGTCGCCCTTACCGCCGCCGGCACGCCCCGCATCGCCTTCGCCCTGGTAGCGAATGCGTGTTCCATCTTCCACTCCGGCCGGGACGCTGACACTGATGGTGTGGCGCCGGTCCGTCAGCCCAGCACCGTTGCACTGGAGACAGGGGTCGGTGATCACTTGCCCGCTGCCATTACAAATCGGGCAAGTGCGGGCAATGGAGAAGAAGCCCTGTTGGTAACGTACTTGCCCGCGGCCGGCGCATTGTTTGCAGGTTTCAGGACCGCGCCCGGCGGGCGCGCCGGTTCCCCGGCAATCAGCGCAGATCTCGGCACGGCGAAATTGGATATCTACCTGCTTGCCGAAGACCGCCTCTTCGAACTCGAGCGAGAGATCGTAGCGAATGTCGCGGCCGCGCTGCCCGCGTCCATTGCGACGCCCTCCGCCCATATTGAACATCTCGCCGAAGAAGTCTCCGAAGATATCGCCAACATCAGCATTGGTAAAACCCTCGAAACCCGATGAACCTGCGCCGCCCACGCCCGCGTGCCCGTAGCGATCATAGGCAGCGCGCTTTTGCGGATCGGATAGTACCTGGTACGCTTCGCTGGCCGTCTTGAACTTATCTTCCGCTTCGGGAGACGGGTTGCGGTCGGGATGATACTGCATGGCCAGACGGCGATAAGCGGTCTTGAGCTCCTGATCGTTGCAGTCGCGGGAGACGCCCAGAAATTCGTAGTATTCGACTTTGGTCACGTTGGATGCGCTACTCATGCTTCTTTCTGTTGCGGATTATTGACGATACGAACGAGTGCTGGACGGAGGAGCCGGTCGCGGATGCGGTATCCCCGGCGAACCTCTTCCAGCACCTGGTGGTCGGGTAAGTCTGTGCGATCGACACTCTCCAGTGCCTCATGCACGCGGGGATCGAATCGGGTGCCGACAGACTCCACGGGCTGCACGTTGAGCGTGCGCAGGACATCTTCCATTTGCTTCACAATGAGTTCGATGCCGGCACGCAACTGTTCCAGTGAGCCGGCAGAACCCAGGGCGAGCTGAAAATTATCCAGCACGGGAAGGAATTGCTCGACCGCACCAGAGACAGCGAAATCGCGAAAGTCAGCACGTTCCCGTGCTTCGCGCTTGCGCGCGTTTTCAAATTCAGCCTGCAGGCGCGCCAACCGGTCGATTGCCTGGTCGCGTTCGCCCTTAAGGCGATCGACCTCGCCCTGCAGATGCGACGCAACAGCGTCTGTGCTGTTGGTCTCGATTTCTGCGGTAGCCGTTTCCACGGAGTCTGCAATGGGATCGTTATTCTGTTGCGCTTCGTTGCCGGGGTCAGTGCCTTTGCGTGTTGCCATAGTGGATTGAGTGAAAAACCTTTCGCCTACTTGATGCAGAATCGTGATTAACGATGCAGAGCGCTCCGCGCAGGGCTCTACACCTAAAAAAAAGAAGTGCGCTATTGCGTCGGCAATATCCGATCTGAGAGCTGCGCGATGAAAGACACTGCGTTGATCGTCTCCTGATACGCGATGCGGGTAGAGCCAATCACCGCCACCGTTCCCAGGCTCTGCGTGCCCAATCGCGCCGGGGCGCCGATAAGAACCAGGTTTCGCATCTCCGGGATAGTTTCTTCCAAGCCAACCACCACGCGCACAGACTGCTGCCGGGCATCCACGTAGGCGTCGAGCAGCTCGATCAGCCGCTGCTTGGTTTCCAAAGCGTTCAGCAATTGGCGCAACTGCTCAGCGTCCGCCTCGCCCGCAACCAGATTGGCGACTCCCACAATAAAGATGGATTGCACTGCGCTTTCCTGTTCCAGTGCACCTTTCCGGCAAAGCTCATCGAGCGACCGCATGAGCTGGTCATATTCGCTGCGCTCCTGCTCCAGGCGGCGGGCAAGCTCGGTGCGGATGCGTTCGATCGACCAGCCGCGGAAGTTCTGGTTCAGAAATGCCGCCGCGCCCTCCAGCTCGGAGAGCGAAAGGTCACGATCCAGGGTAAGAATGCGATCGAGCACCATTCCGGACTTGGTTACCACCACTGCGAGCACACGACCGGTCGAGATCCTCGAAAAATGAATATGGTCCAACCAGTAAGTCTCCGCTTGCGCGGCCATGGCCACGCCGACGCCGCTCGAAATCAAGGAAAGCACGTGCGATGTTCTTTCCAAAAATTGCTGGGGGCTGCTCACCCCGGCAAAGCTATCTTCAATTTGATCCCTTCGCTCCTGGGTGAGCGCGCTGGGGAAAATTCTCGTACCCCCATGAAGCTGCTCGACGTATAAGCGAAATGCCCGAGCCGTCGGGCAGCGGCCGGCCGAGGTGTGAGGCTGCTCCAACAACCCCGCCTCCCCCAACGACGCCATTACGTTGCGAATCGTCGCCGCGCTCATTCCATCCTTATTGTCTAATTGGCGCGCTACGGTCTGGGAGGCAACAGGCTCCCCGGTCGCAATATAAAGTTCGATGATCGCGTTCAGAACCAGCCGGTCGCGAGGGCTGATCCGAAGGTCGGAAGACATTGTCCACCTGCCCTAATGCGCTCATTCCACACTGGTTTAAATCAACCAACAGCGCAGACTTGCCAACACCGATTCTAGAAGCTTGAGTGTTGTACTGTCAAGATAGGTGGGCTCCCCGAGTGCTCGTTCGTTAAGGGCGGCTGAAGGGTTCAGGCCTCAGAGACTACTGATAACTCTGCACCAGCAAGAAAGCAAAACCTCAGGGCTGAAGCCCGTCCTTCAAAAACTTGAGTTGGTTCCGCAGCCCTGTAAAGGCCTTAACCTTCAGCCCAGGGGACTAGGTTATTTCCAGGATGTTCTCGTCTTTCGCCGACACTGCGAGCGCGCGCTCAGCAACCTTACGCGCTACCTCGAAGAATTGCCGGGCGTGCGCGTTTCCTTCTCCGGCCAGAACGATGGGCAAACCATGGTCACCTCCATGGCGTATCTCCGAGTCCAATTCGATCGAACCCAGGAAGGCCAGGTTGGCTTGCTTCGCCAGGCGCTCCGCGCCGCCGCGGGAAAAGATGTCGATCACCTGATTGCAGTGCGGGCAGGTGAACTGGCTCATGTTTTCTACCAGGCCCAGCACTTCGACATTGACCTGGTGGAACATCTCCAGCGCCTTGCGCGCATCCTGGAGCGAGACATCGGACGGGGTGGAAATGATGACCGCCCCGGTCAGCGGAACCGTCTGCACCAGCGAGATCACAACATCCCCGGTGCCCGGCGGAAGATCGACCAGAAGAAAATCAAGTTCGCCCCACTGCACCTGCTGCAGGAACTGGCGAATGATCTGGTGCAACATGGGGCCACGCATCACCAGCGGTTTATCACCCGGCGAGATAAAGCCCACCGAGATTAGTTTGACGCCATGGGCCACCAAGGGCTCGATCTGGTTATTCTCGAGCACGCGCGGTTGCTGGCCGATGCCCATCATGAGAGGGACATTGGGCCCGTAGATATCAGCGTCGATGAGGCCAACGCGAAAGCCCAACTTGACCAGTGCGGTAGCCAGGTTCACTGCGAGCGTGGTCTTGCCCACTCCGCCTTTGCCCGACCCTACGGCGATGATGTTCGATACTCCCGGGAGGGTTTGCGGCCCTGGCGGCGTTTGCATGTGTGCCATATAAAACCCCTTTAAGAACCTTTGTGCTTGTGACCGGCAGCAGCTAGAGTCTCTGCGCGCGCGTTCTGCTTGCGCTCGCGCTCGAGTTCGCCTTGTTCGCGGCGACGCCCTGCATCATGGTAGCGGCGTTTGTCTTCTTCCGTCTCGGGCTCCAACGGCGGCACCCGCACCCGGCCTCCTTGCGGGTTGACCGCGACAAACGTAAGGTATGCCGACGCGACATGACGCAAGGTACCGTCGATGGTGTACTCCACCCAGACCTTGACGCCCACTTCCATGGAGGTGCGGAAAGCGCGATTGAGGGAGGATTTCAGAATCACCAGATCCCCGACATGCACCGGAGCAATAAAGTCGATATGGTCCATCGAGGCGGTGACCACATGCGCCCGGGCGTGGCGGTAGGCGGCCATCGCGGCCACCAGGTCGATGTAGTGCATGAGCCGGCCGCCCAGCAGGTTGCCCAGCGTATTGGTGTCGTTGGGCAGGATCAGTTCGGTCATCTCGGACCGTGAGTCCGCAATCTTGCGGGGTGGAAGCGGAGGATCGGCCATAGGGTTGTGCCTCATAAAACGAATAGCTTAGTGCTCTGGTCTAAACCTAAGTCTCGACAATTGCGTCCATGAATGCAAATCCCCTGCCCGGCGCGGCAGCGCAGGAAAGGCTTGTAGAGTAGAAAGAAACCTATGGACAAGATAGCAATGCTTACCGAGATATTGACGCAAAACCCAGGGGATGCCTTTGCCCGCTACGGGTTAGCGATGGAGTATGCCAACCAGGGGAAGACGGATGCCTCGCTGGCGGAGTTCGAGCGGCTGCTCTCCACCCATCCGGATTACACCGCCGGATATTTCATGGCGGCACAAACACTGGTGAAGGCCGGACGCACGGACGAGGCCAAGGCACGGCTAGCTCAGGGCATCGCCAGTGCGCAGCGGACCGGCAATGCCCATGCGCTGGGTGAAATGCAGGCGTTGCTGGAAGAACTGGGGTAAAAGATCGGGTGGCGAATGTTCACCTCCTGAACGATCATTCCGGGTGGAGTAAACGGGGGGTGGGTGGCCGCTTTACAGTAGCCAAAGCCAATCGCAGGGAGATCAAAACCAGGGTCTTGACAACGGGCCGCAGCAAGAGAAAGACGAGCATAATAGCAGCAGAATGAAGATACCCTTGTTTCCGCTCGAAGTAGTGCTGTTTCCTGAAGCAGCGCTACCGCTCCACATTTTCGAAGACCGCTATAAAGAGATGATCGGCGTTTGCCTGGCAGAGAAGATCGCTTTCGGAGTGGTCTGTGCCCAGCGCGAAGGCCTGGCCGTGGTCGGCTGCACCGCCGAGATCGTTCGCGTTCTAGAAAAGTATCCCGACGGACGGATGGACATCCTGTGCCAGGGAGCGAAGCGTTTCGAGATTGAGAACCTGGATAACTCACGCACCTTTCTACAGGCCGAAGTCGATTTCTTTGGGGACGATGGCGTGCCCGCTTCCCGCGCCATGCGAGAAGAGTGCACGGCCCTGCATTTTGAAGTACTGGAGTTGATGGGCGGTGAAAAGGCGCACCGGGCTTTCGATCTCGATGAACCGGTTGCCTTTCGCCTGGCGTGGGCGTCTCCCACTGACCTTGCCTTCCGCATTGAGTTGTTGGCGATGCGATCCGATGGCGAGCGCACGGAACGATTAATCGCTTTCTACACCGCGATGCTGCCAAAATTGCGCCGGGGCGTGCAAGCAAGCGCAATGGCCGGCCGTAACGGGCACGTCATGTAGCTGCTTTCATACCGAGTCTCCCCATGGTGTAAGGTGACAATAGGGGCCTGGGTCCCGTTCAGGAGAAGTGTTCTCGCACTCTCGTTGGTACATCGCAACAGGAAATTCGCTCTAAGGAGCAAAAATTATGTCCTCGTCGAGCCGTCTTCCCCAGACTCTGGGTGAGCTCCAGTCCAGCAAGGAATTCTACGAAGCGCGCGTTCAGAAGCGCAGCGTGAAAGACGAGTTGCGCGAGAACCTGATTGCCCGGTTGAAGAGCCGGCAGCCGATCTTCCCCGGCATCGTCGGCTATGAAGATACCGTTGTCCCGCAGATCGTGAACGCGGTTTTGTCGAAGCAGAACTTCATTCTGCTTGGCCTGCGCGGGCAGGCCAAGAGCCGGATATTGCGCGGGCTGACTGAACTGCTGGACGAGCAAATGCCCTATATCGCGGGCTGCGAGATCCGTGACAATCCCTATCACCCCTTGTGCAAGCGCTGTCGCGATCTGGTCGCTGCGCAGGGCGCGGCCACGCCGATCGCGTGGCTGCCGCGCAAGGACCGCTACGTCGAGAAACTGGCTACGCCCGATGTTACGGTGGCTGACCTGGTAGGTGATCTTGATCCCATCAAAGCGGCGCGCGGCGGCCAGGACTTGTCCAACGAGCTGACCATGCACTACGGCCTGCTGCCCCGGGCCAACCGGGGAATCTTTGCCATCAACGAACTTCCCGATCTTGCGGGAAAGATCCAGGTGGCGCTGTTCAACATCATGCAGGAAGGCGATGTGCAGATTAAGGGATATCCCGTCCGCCTGGAACTGGACATCGTTCTTACCTTCAGCGCCAACCCCGAGGATTACACCGCGCGGGGCAAGATCGTTACTCCGCTCAAGGACCGGATCGGATCGGAGATTCGCACCCACTATCCCGAGACCATCGAAGAAGGCATGGCCATTACCGCCCAGGAAGCGTGGAGCGACCGGGGCTCCACCAAGATCACTATTCCGCAGTACATGCGCGAGGTGATCGAGCAGGTGGCCTTCTCTGCCCGCGAAGACAAGAAGGTGGATAAGCGCAGCGGCGTCAGCCAACGTCTGCCCATCTCGACCATGGAGCTGGTAGTTTCGAATGCCGAGCGGCGCGCGCTGATGCATGGGGAAAAGCTGGTGGTGCCGCGCATGAGCGATATCTATGCCGCCATGCCGGGCATCACGGGAAAGCTCGAGCTGGAGTACGAGGGCGAGATGCGCGGCGCCGATGTGGTGGTGCGGGATCTGATTCGCGCTGCGATCGGCAAGATCTTCGACAAGTATTTCTCCGGCACCAACACGCAGCAGATCGAGCAGTGGTTCAACCTGGGAGGCGCGGTCCGCATCGACGACGATCAGCCGTCGCAGGCCATCCTGGAAGAGCTGAAGCAGATCCAGGGTCTGTTTCCCCAACTGTCGCCGCTATCCGTTAAGGTCTCCGACGCACCCGAGATTGCGGTGGCTGGTGCGGAATTTCTGCTCGAGGGCATGTACGCTCACAAACGCCTGAGCCGCAGTGAAGAACGCGGCTTCAGCGCCCAGGAGAAGGCCACGCGCAAGCAGGAGCGGGTGGAGCAGGATCGCGATTACGACGAGTTCCAGGAACAACGGCGAACCCGTCGCGGGTTTAACTAGAGCGCCCGCCATTCTCGCCCGTCATTCTCCCCCTTCACTCCGAGGATCTGTGGATGAAACGAATTCGCTACACCAAATACACCGGCGACCCGGCCTCGGAGATGAGCATGGAAGACCTGCTCAAGGCGCTGTCGGAATATCTGCTGGATTCCGGCTTTCAGGATCCGTGGTCGCGCTTCGCCGAGCTCGACGGCGAGCACACGATGGACAACCTGCGCGAGGCCTTGCGGCAGGCGCTCGAAGCGGGCGATCTTTTCGATGGCGAGATGCAGCAGCGCATCGACGAGATGGTGGAGAACGGCCAGCTTGACCAGCTCATCGACAAAATCATGCAGCGCATGGAGCAGGAGAACTACATCTCCACCCAGGGACGGCAGGATCCAAATCCGCAATCGGCCGGCGGGCAGGCCGGCATGGCCGAGGGTCCAGTGCGCTTCGAAGTGACGGACAAGAGCCTGGACTTTTTGGGCTTCAAGACCTTGCGCGATCTGCTGGGCTCGCTGGGCAAGTCAAGCTTTGGACGCCACGATACCAGGCATTTTGCTACCGGAATTGAGGCTAGCGGCGCCTCCAAGATGTATGAATTCGGCGACGTGCTCAATCTGGATACGACCACGACTCTGAGCTCGGCCATTGCCCGCGAAGGCATCTCCATGCCACTCAACCTGGAGTACTCCGATCTCCACGTGCACCAGTGCGAGTATCAGAGCTCCTGCGCTACGGTGGTGATGCTGGATTGTTCCCACTCCATGATTCTTTATGGTGAGGACCGCTTTACGCCGGCCAAGAAGGTGGCGATGGCGCTCTCGCACTTGATTCGCACGCAGTATCCTGGCGACTCGCTTTCGCTGGTGCTGTTTCATGACTCGGCGGAGGAAGTGCCGATCTCCCAGATCGCCCGGGTTAAGGTGGGACCGCACTATACCAATACCCGCGAGGGGTTGCGCGTGGCGCAGCGGATCCTCGAGCGGCAGCGTAAAGACATGAAGCAGATTGTGATGATCACCGATGGCAAGCCTTCCGCGCTTACGCTTCCGGATGGGCGCATTTACAAGAATGCCTTCGGGCTGGATCCCCTGGTGGTGAGTGAGACGCTGGAAGAAGTCGCCCGGTGCAAGCGCTCTAACATCATGATCAATACGTTTATGCTGGCGTCGGATCTTGGCTTGGTGCAGTTCGTGCAGAAGATGACCAAGATGTGCCGCGGCAAGGCGTACTTCACTACCCCGGATACGCTGGGTGAATACCTGCTGATGGACTACATGTCGCGCAAGATGAAAACCATCCACTAATACACCGAAGCCAGTTGAATTGGACGGGTGCCCCACGTTCGCCTCAGCGTCGTGGGCCGAAAACGATGGGGCGCAGCCCGACGAATGCTTTCTGACGGTGGGGCAACAGAATCCAACAAGTCCGATCGGACAACCAGCTAAAAGCATTCGAAAAACCATTTTCGGCCGAGGTACGCTGGGGCGAACCTGGGGCACCCGTCCAGTTTCCTTGATGGATGCGGGTTGAGACAGACTGGCTAAAACAACAGCGTCGAGATTTCTCAGCGGGAGTGCTTAGTTTTTTGCCATGTAGATGAAGCGCAGGATAAAGAGCGCCGCCAGGACAAAGAGCATCCAGTCCTGCCGGGTGGCTTGTCCTCGTAACAGGCGCAGTATCGCGAAGGACGTGATGCCGAAAGCCAAGCCATTGGCGATTGAAAAGGTCAGCGGAATGGTGATCAGGGTGAGAAAGGCGGGCACCGCTACCATGGGGTCTGCCCATTCGATCTCAGTGACGGCAGAGATCATCAAGCGAGCCCACCAGGATCAAGGCCGGCGCGGTGGCTGCAATGGGAATGCTGGCTACCAGCGGGGCCACAAATAAAGCCATCAGGAAGAACAGGCCGGTGACGATCGAGGCGATGCCGGTCCTGCCGCCAACCGCAACTCCGGCCGCGCTCTCGATGTAGCTGACCACGGTACTGGTACCCGCCATCGAACCTGCCAGCGTCGCCGTGGCGTCGGCAAAGAGAATGCGATTTAAGCGCGGAATCTCGCCGTCCGGGTTCACCAATCCCGCCTTCTTGGTCACCGCCACCAGCGTGCCCACGTTATCGAAGAGGTCGACGAACAGAAATACGAAAATAACTTCCAGCAGCCCGGCACCGAAGCTTCCTCCTAAGTGCAGAGCCCCGCGGATGTCGAGCTGGAATGCGGTCGCGGTCAGGTCCTGCATGCGGTAGTGGACGGGGTGCCACTTGACGATACCCAAGCGCGAAGCCCGCAGCCGTAGTTCCCAGAATGCCGAGCAGCATTGCGGTGCGCACCCGCCACGCTTGCAGCACGGCAATAGTGAGCAGGCAGACGCACGCCAGGGCGGTCTGCGGCGCGCGCAGATTGCCCATGCCCACAACAGTCGCGGCGTTAGGCACAATGATGCCGGCATCGCGCAGGCCAACGAAGGCAACGAACAGCCCCACCCCCGCAGCCACCGATGCAAACAGCTCGCGGGGGATGGCATTCACGATCAACTGGCGAATCCCAGCCGCCGTCAACAGCAAAAAAACGCAGCCGGATATGAAGACGCAGCCCAGCGCCGTGCGCCAGGGAACACCCATGCCCTTGACGACGGTAAAGGCAAAGTACGCGTTCAGGCCCATGCCCGGCGCCAAGGCGATGGGGTAATTGGCAATAAGGCCCATCAGGATGCAGCCGATGGCCGCCGACAGGCAGGTGGCCGCGGCAACCGCGGGCACTGGCATACCGGCCTCGCTCAGTATGCCCGGGTTCACAAATACGATGTACGCCATGGTAAGAAACGTAGTCGCCCCGGCGAGAATCTCCGTGCGCCAGGTGGATCCGCGTTCCTGGATATGAAAGGTTCGCTCGAAATAACTCAGCGTTCGCGCGCTGTGTCCCGGCACCGTCGTGCTCATGGTTTCTCCTTTCGCTGCGAGCCCGGTATGCGATCCTGGTAGCGATCCCAATTCGTAACAATCTCTGAGACGACGGCGTTCCCCACGCGATAGGCGGCCTCAAGCGCCGGAAGGTAAGCGCTGTAGCGGTGCCCCGCGCTGGCAGCCAGGCTTTCGGCAGCCGTCAACCCTATCGGCGGCTGATCGAAGTTGCTTACGGTGCGCAGCACCATCACCCGATCCAGATCAACGCGCCCGGCGTGATGAAGAAAGCTCAGCGATTGCAAAATGCCCGTGTCTTCCATCGCGGAAGTTACAAAATTGCCCTTGCCATCGGTATGGTAGCTGACCCATTGATTCGCCCATTGATCGAGCAGCTTGCCATGCCAGAACGTGGAGGCGGAAAGCGTATCGCCCTTCAGCACGAATGGCGGGCGACGGGCACTCGCTCCCGCAAAGTGCGCGCGCGCCGCTTCCAGCTGAGGCGAATCGTCGAGCTTGACCGCTTTCGTTTGCTGGTAAGCCCACTCCCCCAGAGCCGGGTTGAGATGAAACATGGCGAAGTGATCGTCATTACGCGGCTGCTCGTATGGCTTGGTTTTGTTCAGTGGCACATAGCCCGTGGTCCATTGCGGAGGAATCTCCCGGCTGTCGATCTCGTAGGCGAGATCGCCATCCACTACCCACTCCGCCCAGGCAGCGGAGCCCAGAGAAGCATCTTCAGGATCGGCTCCGGAAATGCCGGCGATCAGCCAATAGGCCTTGCTGAAATCGAAACGAGGATCAAGGCCCAGGGCCATGATGGAGGCGGCCGCTCTCGCCGTGCCGACCCCCGCCAGCACTCCCAGGACACCTTGATCGTTCATGCGCAGATCGTGAAAGCCCTGGGGAAAAGGAAAGACACGGTCAAGGTGTTCGCGTTCGACCCAATACTGGTATTCGCCCGGGGTGTCGCCCTTATCGGCTCCCGGCTCAAAGAGGGAGATGACCACTACCTTGACGGGAATCGGCGCCGGAACAGCGGCCAATGCGCTGGCAGCAGACAAGATGCAAACCAGAAGGGCCAGCAATCGAGTGCTCATACGGGAGCATAGACGGAAGTCGGCTCAGGGACCAACAGAAAAGAAACCGCCGCCTAGTATGCGATCTTCGACTGGTGTTCCTGCCACGCGCGAAAGTTCTCGATCGCGAGCTCCGGCAACAAGCGCAGCATGGGTAACTTGCGTTTACCGGGTGGCACGCTAAGTTCCTCATAGATAAAGTGGTCGTCGAATCCAACTGCAGCCGCGTCATGACAGGTATTGCCGTAGACCACCGAGTCCAGCCGGACCCAGTAGATCGCGCCCAGGCACATAGGACAGGGCTCACAACTGGTGTAGAGCACACAACCCGGTAACTGAAAGGTCTCCAGCGCTTTGCACGCCGCGCGGATAGCGTTCACCTCGGCGTGAGCGGTTGGGTCATTGGATGAGGTCACGCGGTTTACGCCGGTGGCGACGACTTCTCCGTCCTTGACGATGACCGCTCCAAACGGGCCGCCCTCTCCGCTGCGCACGTTTTCCGTGGCCAGCCGGATGGCCAATTGCATGAAGTCATTCTCAGCTCTGCATGTTCATCCTTCGTCGGCGATTTCGCTTGCACTCTCCACAGGGCAGCCCGAATATTCGAAGTATGACACAGGCTTTTGTCTCCAGCCGCGTGGTGACGCCCGAGGGAGTGCGGCCGGCAGCAGTGATCGTAGAGCAGGGACGCATTGAAGCAGTGCGCGAACCGGGCGACGTGCCGCGCACCGCGCTGCTGCATTCATTCGGCGACCTGGTGCTGCTTCCCGGCCTGGTGGATTCGCATGTACACGTGAACGAACCGGGCCGCACGGAATGGGAAGGCTTCGCTACCGCCACCCGCGCTGCCGCGGCCGGGGGCTACACCACGCTGGTCGATATGCCGCTGAATTGCCTGCCCGAGACCACGACGGTTGCCGCGCTCGAAGCCAAGCGGGATGCGGCCACTGGGCAATGCCGCGTGGATTGGGTGGCCTGGGGTGGATTGACGGGGGAAAACCAGGAACACATTGCCCCCCTGGCGGCAGCAGGCGTGGCCGGCTTCAAATGCTTCCTGGTCGATCCCGGCATTGAAGGTCTCGCGTTGATCGAACCGCGGGAACTCGAGGCCGCGTCGCCTGCGCTCGCCCGTAGCGGCTTGCCCTTGCTGGTCCACGCGGAGTTGGCCGAGTATCTCTATCCAGGCGGAGATAAGGATGACTGGCGGCAGTACGCGACCTGGCTGCGCTCGCGTCCTGATGAGTCGGAGTTGGCCGCGATCCGTATGCTCATCGGGCTGTGCCGCAAGTATCGGTTTCGCCTGCACATCGTTCATGTGGCCAGCGCACTGGCGCTCGAAGATTTGCGCCAGGCTCGCGCTGAGGGTCTGCCGGTTACGGCGGAGACCTGCCCTCACTACCTGCACTTTGTCGCCGAAGAGATTCCCGCCGGCGGCACGCTCTTCAAGTGCGCGCCGCCCATCCGCTCGCGCGCAAATCGCGAAGCACTGTGGCAGGGGCTGCGCGATGGCATCATCGATTTGATCGCGACCGATCACTCCCCTTGCCCGCCGCGCATGAAGGAAGGAGACTTCCGCAGCGCGTGGGGAGGAATTGCCAGCCTCAGTGTGGCCATCTCCGTCATTTGGACGGAGATGCGCAAGCGCGGTCTTCCCCATCCAGGACCTGGCGCGCTGGATGTCCGCGCAGCCGGCGAAGCTTGCCGGACTCGAGGGACGCAAAGGAGCAATTGCCGCGGGGTACGACGCGGACCTGGTGGTCTTCGATCCTGATGCCGAGTTCGTCTTGAGCACGGCAGACCTGCATTACCGGCACCCTGTGTCCCCTTACCTTGGGGAGCAGTTATACGGCAGGGTGAAAGCGACGTTCGTCCGGGGCGTCGCCGTATTTCAGGACGGCTCATTCCCCGATCCCCCCATCGGCAGGGAGCAGCGACCCCAGGAAAGACTTGCGCAGGCGTGAGTCGCAGGTTAAGAATCAAAGGCAATGCTTTGACTCTGAATGCGCAGCCGGAGCCGGGTGCCCCATCGGTTTGTCGCAGGTCAGAAGAGAGGGAGAGGAGGTCCTGTTTGCAAACCCGCGTCGTGGGCGTCTCTGTTCCCCGCAAAGAGGGCGTCCCCAAGCTAACCGGCACAGGCTCGCTATATCGACGATCTCTCGCTGCCGGGCATGATCTTTGGCGCCACGGTGCGGAGCACGATCGCCCGCGGCGCGATCGAAGAGATCAAATTCGGCGAGGGCATCGCCTGGCACGAGTTCACTATCGTCACCGCCAAAGACATTCCCGGACGCAATGTGGTATCGCTCATCGTGGACGATCAGCCCTGCCTGGCGGATGGAATGGTCAATCATCCGGAGGAGCCGATCCTTCTGCTGGCGCACCCCGACCGGCACGCCCTGGCAGCGGCTGTGGCGGCAGTAAAAATCTGCTATAAGCCTTCACCCTCGATTCACACCATTGAAGAAAGCGAGCGCCGCGAGCAGATCATCTGGGGCAAAGACAATATCTTCAAAAGCTTCCGCATGGAAAAGGGAGATGTGGACCAGGCCTGGAAGGACGCGGCCTGGATTGTCGAAGGTGAATACAGCACCGGGGCGCAGGAGCAACTGTACATCGAACCCAACGGAGTGATCGCACAGGCAGGCGACACGGGAGGACTGACCGTCTGGGGTTCGATGCAGTGCCCGTTTTACGTACACAAGGCCCTGGTGGCGCTCACCGGCTTACCGGCGGAAAACGTGCGCGTGATACAGGCCGAGACCGGCGGAGCTTTTGGCGGCAAAGAAGAATATCCCTCGATGATCGCCGGCCACGCCGCACTGCTGGCCATGAAATCAAAACGCCCGGTGAAGATTATCTATGACCGCATGGAAGACATGGCGGCCACCACCAAGCGGCATCCCTCGCGCACCCGGCACCGCACCGCGGTCAGCGCCGACGGTAAGCTGCTCGCCGCCGAGATCGAGTTCGTCACCGATGGGGGCGCTTACGCCACCTTGTCCTCGACGGTGTTGTCGCGCGGCACCATCCACGCGGGCGGCCCCTACTATCTGGCCCAACATCCGCGTCCATTCCAAGTCGTACGCCACGAACACGCCGCCGCACGGCGCCTTCCGCGGCTTCGGCGCTCCGCAAAGCCTGTTTGCCATGGAGCGGCACATGGACCATGTGGCGAAAACCATCGGCATGGCTCCCGACGAATTCCGGCGGCGCAACTTGTTGCACCAGGGGATGACGACGGCGACCAATCAAGTGATCCATGACCCGATCGTTCTCGATCAGATGCTGGAACGCGCACTCAAACTTACCGATTATCACGCCAAGGTGGAGCAGTTTGCCGCGCACAACCCGGGCAGCACGAAGAAGAAAGGCATCGGCATCGCGGCGTTTCTCCACGGCGCCGGCTTTACCGGCTCCGGGGAACGCTATCTCAATGCGCTGGTGGGCGTGGAAGCGGCGGCAGCGGGCGGCCTGCGCGTGCTGGTGTCGAGTACCGAGTTTGGCCAGGGAACCAATACCATTCTTTGCCAGATTGCCGCGGAGACGTTGGGGTTGGAGTACGACGACGTCAGCATGGCGCCAGTCGATACCAGCATCAGCCCCAATAGCGGGCCGACGGTGGCTTCGCGCACGGCGATGATCATCGGCAAGATTGTGCAGACCGCGGCTTTGAAGATGCGGCAAACACTGATCGACAGCGGATTGCTTGAGCCTGACGGCGGCCGCGAGCAGTTCCTCGCCGCTTGCCAGGCTTACCGCAAGCAATTTGGTGAGCTGCAGTCTTTCAGCCGCTATGAGGCGGCGCCGAATATTTTCTGGAATGATGAGCTCTATAGCGGCGAGGCCTATGGGGCCTATGGCTGGGCAGTCTACGTAGCTGAGGTCACGGTCGATACTTTGACTTATAGCGTCACCATCGATGACTTCGTTGCCCTGCAGGAGATTGGCAAGGTGCTGCATCCGGTGCTCGCCGCCGGACAAATTGAAGGCGGGGTCGCCCAGGGCATCGGCTATGCGCTCTACGAGAAGGTGCTGTGGAAGGACGGGCGCATGATCAACAACCAGATGACCAACTACATCATGCCCACTGCGGAAGACATCCCACCCATTCGCGTGTTCTTTGAAGAAGTGCCTTACCAGTACGGACCTTATGGAGCCAAAGGCATCGGCGAGTTGCCTATGGATGGGCCCGCACCCGCGATCGTGAATGCCATCGTCCACGCAACCGGCGTTAACTTCAACTCGATCCCGCTGCTGCCGGAGGATATCTTTCGCGGGCTGACGGCGGAGCCTGAGCGTCCGGCAGAATCTTTGGCTGCGGCGCTGGCGGCGGAGGGAAGCCAATGAGCGCCCGGCCAATGCGAAGTTTCCTTCACCGTGAATGGCGACGCGCATACGGTGTCGGTTTATCCCATGGAGCGGCTGCTCGACGTCTTGCGCACAGAGTTGGGGCTTACCGGAGCCAAGGAGGGATGCGGCGAGGGGGAGTGCGGTTCCTGCTCTGTGCTGATGAACGGTGCACTGGTGAATAGCTGCCTGGTTCCCGTGCTCCAAGCCCAGGGAGCGACTCTGTGCACCATCGAGGGGCTTGCCCGCGACGGCGTACTGCACCCGGTTCAGAAGGCGTTTCTCAAATGCGGAGGCGCGCAGTGCGGCATCTGTACGCCGGGCATGGTTATGGCGACGGTTCATCTTCTGCGCCGCAACCCCTTCGCCAACCCTGGATCAGGTTCGCGAAGGGCTGGGCGGAAACCTGTGCCGCTGCACCGGCTATACGCGCATCTTTCAAGCGGTGTTGGAAGCGGCGCAGACAGGTTCAGAGACATGAGGGCCCAGCCATCGGAGTACGAGCTGGTCGCGCCCGGCAAACTATCCAGCAGTGCTCGATCTGCTGGCGCGCGAGCCCGGGGTGTGGCTGCCGATCGCCGGCGGCACCGAAGTGATGGTGCAGTACGGCGCGGGTAGGCTCGGAGCGCGCAAGCTGGTCAGCCTGTGGGGACTGCCGGAGTTGCGCCGCATCGAACGCACCGAGCAGGAGCTGATCATCGGCGCAGGATGCACTTACAGCGATCTGAGAAATCATCCCGTGGTGGCGCAGGAGTTTCCCTTGCTGGCGCGCGCGGCTTCCTGGACCGGCAGCATTGCCAACCAGAACCGCGGCACGCTCGGCGGCAACATCGTGAACGCATCGCCCGCTGCCGATTCCCTTCCCGCCTTGCTGGTCTATGAGGCCGAACTGCTTCTGATTTCTGCGCGCGGCCCACGGCGTGTTCCGTACGGCGATTTCCATACCGGCTACAAGAAGACCAGGCTGGCGCCCGATGAGATCATCTCCGGCATTGCGCTGCAACCACGATTTGCCGCCTACCACGCTTACTCCCGCAAAGTCGGCACGCGCAACGCACAAGCCATCGCCAAGCTCTGCCTGGCCGGACTGGGCACGAGTCTCAGACAACAAAATCGAAGACGTGCGGGTGGCCATCGGCAGTATGGCGGTCACGCCGTTGCGGCTGCGGCGGACGGAAGAGGTGCTGCTTGGCCAGGTGTGGAGTCCGGCCCTGGTTGGCGAAGCGCGGCAGGCGATGGAAACGGAAGTTGCTCCCATCGATGACATTCGTTCCAGCGCAGATTACCGGCTCCATGTCGCGGGGAATCTGCTGCAGGAGTTTCTGGAGGGCCTCTTCCAGTGAACCCGGTGTTGGTGCGTTGGCATGCGCTGCCGCGCGACGAGGCTGCGCAAGAAGTCCTCTCCTGCTGCGGCTCTCGAGCCTGGGCTGCGCAGTTAGCGGCGATGCGCCCATTTGCCGACGAACCGAGTCTCTTCGCCGCCGCTGACCGCTGCTGGCAACGTCTGCCCGAAGCGGATTGGCTGGAAGCCTTCCGCAGCCATCCGCGGATTGGAGAAAAGCACGCGCAGAATAAGACCACGGCCGCCTCTGCCGCGTGGTCCAGCTCAGAGCAGGGCCAGATGAAAGTAGCCGATGCTGCTATCCTACTGCGGATGCAACAGGGTCATCGTGAGTACGAAGAGCGCTTTGGGCGGATCTTTATCGTATGCGCCAGCGGGAAACAGCCGGCGGAAATGCTGCAGATCCTGGAGCATCGCCTGAGCAATGATCCCGCGGAGGAGTTGCTTGAATCGGCCGCGCAACAACAGCAGATCATGCAGCTAAGGCTGCGCAAATGGCTGGCTGGACCGGGGGCTGCGTGAGCCGCATCTCTACCCATGTACTGGATACAGCGCTGGGCCGCCCGGCTGCCGGCATGATGGTGCAGCTGGAATATGCCGGGCCCTCTGGTGCATGGGAAAAACTGAGTGCGCGCGAAACCGATGGCGATGGCCGATGCGCCAACCTTCTACCCCAGGATGGAGCTTTGCGGCCGGGGCAATACCGGGTGCGCTTCGAGACTGGGACCTATCACGCGGCACAAGGGGTCAAGGGGCTTTATGTCACGGTTGAGATCATCGTGACCGTGCGCCCCGAGGACACCCATTTGCACGTTCCGTTACTCTTGAGTCCGAATGGCTATACCACCTACAGAGGGAGCTAGCCGGTGATTGCTCTGGCAGAGAATAGTTACGGAAAATCCAGCGTGCGCGTGATGAAGGTGCAGCGCGATGGTCCGTTGCATACGGTGAAGGAATGGAAGGTCGAAGTATTGCTCTCCGGCGACTTCGAAACCTGCTTCACGGTGGGCGATAACAGCGAGATCCTGCCCACGGACACGATGAAAAACACCGTGTATTCGCGCGCCCGCGAGAGCACGGCCGAGTGTATCGAGGACTTTGCGCGGGAGTTGGCTGAGTTTTTTCTCGCTCGCAACCCGCAGGTGGAACGTGTCGCCATCAGCATTGCCAGCACAGCCTGGGATCATGCGTTGGTCCAGGGCAAGCCCCATCCCTCTACCTTTGTTCGCGGCAGTAGCGAGACGCAAACCACCGCGGTTACGTATGTCCAAGGGGGTGGGGCCTCTGTCACCTCGGGCCTGGACGGTCTGGTGGTGCTCAAGACGGCTAACTCCGGCTTCGAGGGATATCTGAAAGATTCGCTTACCACTTTGCCGGAGACGGCGGACCGGCTTTTCGGCACATCCATGCGAGTGCAATGGAAGTATCAGTCGGCTGTTTTGCCGTTTGAGCAGTTGCGCGGCACGCTGCGCGATACGCTGATCCGGGCATTTGCTGAGCATGACAGCAAGTCGGTGCAACATACCCTCTATGCCATGGCTCAGGCTGCGCTTCAGGCCGTCCCGGAAATTTTGGACATCGAACTGGCGATGCCCAACAAGCATTGTCTGCTGGTCGATCTCTCCCGGTTTGGGCAGACCAATCCCAACCAGATCTTCGTGCCCACCGATGAGCCGTATGGCAACATTGTGGCCCGCATTGGCAGGAAGTGACTTGTGGCATAAGAGTTTTGGGAAAGAAACGTGGGCCAGTTGCGTCTCAGCGTACCTGCGCCGAAAACGACGGACGAAGCCCCGTAAGCGCTAACTTATTTGGGATGTTTTTGTCCACCCCCAAAAACCGTCATCCTGAGCGCCTGTGACTTTATAGATCTTTCGCTTGAAGTCCTCGACATCAAACAAAATCGTCATCCTGAGAGCCTGTGACTTTATAGATCTTTCGTGTGAAACCCTCGACCTCAAACAAAATCGTCATCCTGAGCGGAGCGCCTCACAGGTTTATCGCCTGACACAGGCTTGGTAGCGCGCAGTCGAAGGACCCCGGCGATCTCAACTTAACCCCTGCTGCCCAGAGCTTTTCCACCTGCGAAGCCCGCAAGGGGCGATCTCCACGGCCTTGCACAGACTTGGGGATGAAAGATTGTACGGTGAACATCCAATGCGTACAGCACCATAGCCTGTTCTCCTGCTTTGATGTCGAAAAGCTCCGAGCAGCCTGGGCAAGATATGCACCGCAGGGGTCCTTCGACTCCGCGCCATAAGCCCCGTGTCGCGCGATAAATCTGTGAGGCTACAAGGATGACGTTTTTTGGGGGGGTCGGACAAAAATATCCCAATAAGTTAGCGCTTATGGCGCGAAGCTCCACGACCTTTTATTCCGTATCAAGCTCTTCCGAGAGAACCAGCTAAACGCCTTCGAAAAGGACATTTTCCCGCCCAGGTACGCGAACTCGGGCACCCGTCTCTCTCCTAGACCGTGGTCAGGCCTCGACGGGTTAATCTAACAGTGGTTCCCACACTTCCAGATTTGCGGTTGGGACAGAGTTTCCAAGGGGTATGAATGCAATTTGAATTGCGAGAGCAGGCGGAGAAGGTCATTGCCCGCTGCCGCTACCTCGCCCAATTTAGCGAAGAGCCGGGCCAGATCAAGCGCACCTTTCTTTCTCCCGCGATGCGCGAGTGCATGCAGGCGGTGCAGGGCTGGATGGAGGCTGCCGGCATGCAAGTCGTGACCGATGCAGCCGGCAATCTCCGCGGACGCTATCCCGGCTCCTCGAGCACGACTCTGATGATCGGTTCGCATCTCGACACAGTGCCTAACAGCGGCGCCTTCGACGGGGTCCTGGGGGTAATGATGGGGCTGGCATTGATCGAGGCTCTGGACCGGAAGAAGCTGCCCTTTGCCATCGAACTCGTCGCATTCTCAGAAGAGGAGGGTGTGCGTTACAGCCTTCCCTTCATCGGCAGCCGGGCGCTGGTTGGACGATTGGATGCTGAACTGCTGGCCACCACGGACGGCGACGGAATTTCGCTCGCCCGCGCGCTGACGTCGTTCGGTCTGGATCCCTCGAGACTGGAGCAGTGCGTGGTGAGCGACGATATAGCCGGCTACCTCGAGTTCCACATCGAGCAGGGCATACTACTGGAAAGCGAAGATAAGTCGCTTGGGGTGGTGCAAGCGATTGCCGGCCAGAGCCGGGCGGAAATCACCTTTACCGGCCGGGCCCGCCATGCAGGCACAACGCCGATGCGGCTGCGCAACGACGCCGTCGCTGGGGCGGCAGAATGGATCAGCGAGGTGGAACGGGTGGCTCTGGCTACACCTGGCATGGTGGCCACTGTCGGCGATCTGCGTACCCATCCGGGAGCGGGGAATGTGGTTGCCGGGCAGTTGCGCGCCAGCCTCGATGTACGCCATGGCGAGGACGCTGTTCGCCATCAGGCGGTGGACCACCTGCTTGCTGAAGCGATCTCCATCGCCAAACGGCGCGGCCTAACGACGATGAGTAAAATGCTCATGGACCAACCCGCGGTGAACATGGATACCCGGTTGTGCACGCTGGCGCAGGACGCGATCCGCGACATAGGGATCGAACCGGCCTCCATGGTGAGCGGGGCCGGCCACGATGCCATGATTGTGGCGGAGCGGGTTCCCAGCACCATGATCTTTCTACGCAGCCCCGGCGGCATCAGCCATCATCCCGACGAGACCGTTCGCCCTGAGGATGTTGAAAATGCACTGGCCGCGGGCCTGGTATTCTTGCGCAGCTTCGACACCTGCTGCGCGCCACCCGTGAATAAGGAGCAAAGCACTCCGCATGCATAACCTGGGACTTACCCGCAGCGATCGCCAACTCACGCACCTGCTGCAAACGCCGGATACTTTTGTGGGCATGCCCTTGCCCGGTTTCGATTCTGTAACCGTTATTGTGCACACAGCGCCCGCTGTCGGAGCCGCCTTTACCCAGTACACGGCGGAGTTCGAGCCGGGAGGTTCGCTGGGTCCGGCCCATGGGCAGCGCTTTCTCTATGTGCTTGAGGGCGCGGTATCGGTGGTTGTAGGCGGCAAGACGCAGCAGCTAGCTCCGGGTGGGTTTGCCCATCTACCTGCCAACCAGCCGCATACGGTGAAGGCGTCTACGCGAAGCCGCGCCGCGGTGATTGAGAAGCCGGCTATCTCGCTGCTGAATGAGGTCCCCGCGCCCGCTCTTTTCGGGAGCGAGCACACCGTCGACTCGCAACCGCTGGGTGGGGATGACGCGCTCCAGGTGAAGCAGTTGCTGCCGACCAAGCCGGGCCTCGACTACGCGGTGAACACGATGACCTACCAGCCCGGCGCTGCACTGGCCCAGGTGGAGATCCACGTGATGGAGCACGGGCTGCTGATGCTGGAGGGGGGCGGGATCTATCGGCTCGGGAATTCCTGGTATCCCGTGCAGACGGGAGATTTCATTTGGATGGCGCCCTACTGCCCGCAGTGGTTCGGCGCACTGGGTAAAACTCCGGCAAAATATTTAATTTACAAAGATTGGAACCGCCACCCACTCCCTGGACGGTAAACGCCTATGCAAGTGCAAATAGATCGAGATCGATTGCTCGCCGACATCGAGATGCTGGCCTCCTTTTCTGATGGCACGCCGCCCGGCATCTCCCGCCTGGTCTTTGCTGAGGCGGACCAGGAGGCGCGCGTCTGGCTCAAGGCGCAATGCCGTGATGCCGGCTTGTCTGTACGCGAGGACCCGGTCGGCAATATGTTTGCCCGCTGGACGGGCGCACGGCCGGAGCTTGGGGCGATCGGCACCGGCTCGCATATCGATGCGATTCCGCACTCGGGAAAGTTTGATGGCACCGTAGGCGTGCTGGGCGGCCTGGAGGCCATTCGCGCTTTGCGGCAGAGCGGATTTCAACCGCAGCGCTCCATCGAGCTGTTGCTCTTTACTGCTGAGGAGCCGACACGCTTCGGCCTGGGGTGCCTGGGCAGCCGGATGTTGGGGGGCAGCCTGGACAGCGCCGCGGACACGCGCCTGAGAGATCCCGAAGGCAATACGTTGGCCCAGCTGCGCTCAGCTGCCGGCTTCCATGGCTCACTCGACCAGGTGCGCCTGCATGACGGGTACTATGCGGCGTTTGTCGAATTGCATATCGAGCAGGGGCCGCTACTGGAGAAGGAAGGTTTGGCGGTGGGTGTGGTCACCAGCATTGCTGCGCCCGCGGCTCTGCGCATTAGTGTCGAGGGCGAGGGAGGCCATGCCGGAGGCGTGCTCATGCATGACCGCAAGGACGCCTTTTGTGCCGCCGCGGAGATCGTGCTGGCCATCGAAGAACGCGCGCTTGCTACTGGCTCGGTGGACACCTGCGCCACGGTTGGCAAGTGCCACGTGTATCCGGGAGCGGTGAATAGTATTCCCAGCCGGGTAGAGATGGAAGCTGATATCCGCGACACCGATGAACAGCGCAGAAACCAGGTGCTGCGCGAGATCGAGCATGCTTGCGCGCGGGTGGCCGCCAAGCGCAACGTCCAGGTGCAGGTTACGCCCATTAATGCCGATGCCCCAGCGACTTGTTCAACGCAGATCATCGACGCCGTGGTGCAGGCCGCGGCGGAGAATGGGCTTGCCTACAAAAAGATGGTCAGCCGCGCTTATCACGACTCTTTGTTCATGGCGCGGATCGCTCCGGTCGGGATGGTGTTCATCCCTTGCCGCGGGGGAGTGAGTCATCGTCCCGATGAGTATTCCGCGCCGCAGGAGATCGAAAACGGCGCCAAAGTGCTGGCCGGGACGTTGGCCAAGTTGTCGCTGACAGAGGGGTGAGAGAAGACAGCATTGGCTGCTGGTGAAGAGAACTGCAGGTCCCCGTTCGACTTCGCTCAGGGCGGGCTCTCGGCTTGCCGAATTTCCTGTGGACCTCGGTGGCGTTGGCGAGCTTCATGCGGTTTTCTCCTACGGAAAACCGCACACGTGGCTGTGTATCGCGGCAGCGTGGCAGGAAATTCGGCTTCGCTCAGGATGACAAAGTTGAGGGCGGTGGCCCACCTTGTTATAAGTGAAGATGGATGGCGATGGTTGTAGGGAGTTGTTTGAGGGAAGGGCGCACAGCAGGTCCCTCCACTGCGCTTCGCTCCGGTCGGGATGACAATTCTGTTGGGCCCGCAAGAGCCTCCCCGAGAAACACCTTACCCTACAACAGAATTGTCATCCCGACCGGAGCGAAGCGCAGTGGAGGGACCTGCTGTTTCTTTCTATGCTTGGCCCTCAACATCGGGCATGACGAGATAGAGCAAGATAATGCCTGCAATCGCGAACATGTGATCGGCTCCGGATTCGCCGCTCCATTCCTTTGATTGCCACATCAGAAACCACTCGTTGCCTACACTCAAGAAGGCCGACAGCCACATCAGCAAGCTGAGCGTGAGGGCCACAACTCCCAGCTTCTTGGCGGCATTGAAGGTGGCCGCGCTCGATCGCAGATTGCGCACGAGCAGAATTCCTCCCGCATACAAAAGCAGGCCGGTCAGAATCTCCCAGCAGACGATGGATCCGAAAAAGAGCCAGGGAACCAGTGGCGAGTGAACGGAACGCCACATACCGTTGTTTCCCGGAAAGGTGGTATCCATCAGCAGAACATGACGTACGAAGGTCAGGTTGGAGTTGTAATCGTTGGTGTTGTTGAACACCACCAGCGTGTAGTAGAAACCGAGCGCAAAGAGAAGCAGCGCCTTGGAGGCACGAATCGTCATTTTTGTTCTCCGGGTGCAAAGGTGGTGAAGTAGGCGCTTAGTGCAGCGATGGTCTGGTCATCATAGTCAGGGCTGGCGGCCATTCTACTGTGCGGGTTCAAGGCCTGCGGATTGCGTACGTACTTAGCAAAAAAATCTGGACTTCCCTTGGCCATCGCGGCCAGCACCGGCCAGGCGAGAGATGCCATGCGGCCCCCCTCGGCGCCCATGTTGTGGCAGCGATAGCAATTCTGTTTCGCGATGCGGTAGCCGTCCATGACGGGCGAGCCCGGAGCGAAATTGCCGCGCGGCGTAATGGGGCCGAAGACTTCGCTCTCGCTGCGAAAGTCGAGGCGCACGACCTGAAAAGGGATCTGCGCTTCGTCGTTGTGGGAAAGCACTTTGAAGGATGGAGTAAAGCTGGGATTCGCGACCACATACGGGCCCAGTTCGCCGCCGTTCTCCGCCTTGGGCCAGCTCTCCTGTGATTTGCCATCCACCGTCAGCACCAGCACGGGATGATGAGCTGCGAGATACGCGGCCGGGTAGTTGCTGCGGTACCCGTCTCTGCATATCGCCACCACCATGTCGCCGCGGGCGTCCAACAAACGACGCAACTGCTCCAGAGCGACGCCGCCCAGGCGCGCCGGGTTGGGAAAGTTCGAATCATTGGAGGCCATGAAACTGACCTGGGGTAGTTGAAGCAAGTCCTGGTAGGAGATAAATTCGCCCGCACCCGAGATCTCTCCGCCCACCTCAAGGTCTGTCGGGACTTGCCGTGATGCATGCAAGAGTGAGCTGTGTGAAGCGGTTTGCGCGGAAAGCAACAGCGTGCCGGCAACGATCAGGGCGGCAACCACTCTTTTCATTGGCATATGCTAATGCATTTTCTCCAGGCAAATGGAAAAGCGAGTGCGAGTGCGACTTGGTCTATTTGGAAACCGCCGGCTTGGTATTGGGCGTCTCACCTTTGCGCACGGCGGCGACGCCTCTCCAATCCTCCAGATCCTGATCCGGCTTTTCTTTTCGGTATTTGGCATAGAGTGCAATGCCTTCGGGATCCTCAAGAATATCGACCTGAACCCCCTTATCACGCATCAATTGCTCGGTCCCGGAGGCATTGGTGACATCGCCGATGACCACCCTTCTGAACTGGCGCATGTGAATCAGGGTTGCACAAATTTCACAAGGGCTAAGGGTGGTAAATGTCGTCGTCTTGCTAAAGTCCAGACGCCCGGCATCCCGCGCCGCGGAAGTCTCACCGTGGTTATAGGGATGGTTTTCCTGGACCAGGGTGTTATGCCCTTTGCCAACGATCCTGCGTGTCTCATCGTCAATGATCACGCCCCCGATAGGACAGCCGCCTTCTCCATATCCTTTGCGCGCCAACAGGACTGCGATCCGCATGAAATCCCTGTCGGTCAGTTTCTTGAAAAATCCATCTTCGACAATCGTCGCCAGGCTCCTGGTCGGAAGATGAGCAATCGTGTTCAGAACCTCTTGTGTCACTGGAGTGTCGCCGGTAATAAACGCTTTCATAGGCTCCTCAAGCAGGGAGTTTCATTCTCTAAGGAAAACCGGAAAAAGGAAACCCGGAAGTGATATAGATTACGAACACATGAGTGCTGAGAAGCGATTGCTGGAGCTGGGGATTGTCTTGCCGGAAGGACCCGCGCCGGGAGGCAATTATCTTTCCGCTAAGCCGGTCGGGAATCTGGTTTTTCTTGCGGGAGTGATTTCCACGGGTGCGGAGGGTGTGATCACCGGAACTGCCGGCTCCGATCGAAGCATCCCGAGGGCTACGCCGCGGCCCGCGCGTGTGCCTTGACCCAACTTGCGGTCTTAAAGCAAGCGCTGGGCTCGCTGGACAAGGTTCGCGAAATCGTTAGCATGAACGGATACGTGAATGCCATTGCAGGTTTTCCGGATTCGCCCGCGGTCATCAACGGCGCCTCGGATCTATTGGTGGCCGTGTTCGGCGAGCAAGGCCGCCACGTGCGCGCCGCCATCGGCGTGAGCGCCCTTCCCCGCAACGCATTAGTTGAGTTGCAAATGACCGTGGCGGTATAAGGAGTTGCATGGCCGAATACCGGTTAACCGCTGAGCCCACGCATTCGCGCTGGAACCGTGCGCTCGAGCCGCGGCTCACGATCGCGCCTGGAGATACCGTACACATGAGCTGCCTCGACGCCAGCGGCGGCCAGGTGACACCGGACTCGAGCGTGCAGGATTTTCTGGCCATCGACCGCGGCAGGATTCATGCCTTGACCGGACCTATCCGCGTCGACGGCGCCGAGCCTGGCGATGTGCTGCAGATCGACGTGCTGCAGGTGGAGCACCGCGGATGGGGTTGGTCAAGCGTGATTGCCGGCCTTGGTTTCTTGAAGGAGCAGTTTCGCGAGCCGTATCTCTTTCACTGGGTGCTCGACCCCCAGGTAAGCCTTTCGCTGGGGCCGGCCATTGTCCCGCTTCGTCCATTCTGCGGAGTGATGGGCGTTGCTCCGGCCGAAGATGGCGAGTTCCGAACTCGTCCCCCGGGCCCCTTCGGCGGCAACATGGATGTGCGCGAGCTTTGTACCGGAGCGACTCTCTATCTGCCGGTGCTGAACCCAGGCGCACTGTTTTCTGCCGGCGACGCGCACGCTGCGCAGGGTGATGGCGAAGTCTGCATCAACGGCATCGAATGCCCGGCAGAGGTGACTCTGCGCTTCCGCGTACATAAGCAGCAACCACTCGCCGGACCGCTGGTCGAGTCGGCCGAGTCGCGCTCTCCGGACGCGCCTTCGGATGCATGGATCGTCGTGGAGTCCGATGCAGACGCCTTACAGGCCGCACGCTCTGCTACCCTGCGCATGGTGGAGTTGCTGACCACCCGCTGGTCGTTTTCCCCCATCCATGCCTATCTGCTGTGCAGCGTAGCCATGAAATTGCGGTTTAACCAGGTGGTCAACGAGCCCATGATTACGGTGAGCGCGGCAATGCCTAAATGCGTGCTGCCCAGAAGGTCGATGTTTTGAGAAATGGTAATCAACGATCCCACTACCGTTGCCGAGCTACGCGAACTGTATCCGCGCTATGAGCAAGCCCTGGTCTCGAACGACGTAGAGACCCTGATGAGCATGTTCTGGGCCTCGCCCTACGTGGCGCGCTTCGGTCCCACGCGAGAGCCTCTACGGCATCAGCGAGATTGAAGCATTTCGCAAAGGACGCTCCCCAGCCAACCTTCAGCGAACCATCAAACGGCTCGATGTGGTTACTTTCGGTAAGGACTTTGCCAGCATCACGTTGGCCTTCGAGCGGGAGATCGAGGGCCGGATCACACGCGGGCGGCAGAGCCAGACCTGGGCCCGCCTTCCGGAAGGGTGGCGTATTGTCTTCGCTCACGTATCGCTAGTTCCCTGAAGAACTTGCCTCAGAATGCCTGTGAAACCGCTATTTTTTGCCTGCATTTTTCCTGGTGCAGTGAGTGTCCGGTTTCAGGTCATCGTCGCCCATGCAATTTTGCTTGGCTCGACAATCCACTTTAAGCTATCCTCAACACAGTCCCGCGAAATCCACCCCGGTTGTGTTTTTGGGCCGTCACCCTGTCGTGACCTTTCTGGTTACACCGACCTCGTAGTCGCATAAAGAAAAAATTCAGAGTCTAGTTCCCAGCTTCTCTCTCATGCGAGGCACAGCCACATGTATTTGAAGTCCAGAAAGTTCTTTTCGACAGCAGTGGTGCTGTTGTCAGTCGTCCTCTTGCAGCCCCAGGCAATGCAGGCACAGCAAACCCTCGGCGGAATTACTGGAACCGTGGTCGACCCTTCTGGAAGCGCCGTTCCCGGCGCCGAAGTGAAGGCCATATCGGAAGATACAAAGCTGGAGCGCACCGCGCAGAGCAATGCGCAAGGCAGCTACGTATTCAACGATCTCCCGATCGGCAAATACACGATCACGTTTACCAAGGACGGCTTCTCGAGCGAACGCTACCCGGGCATCGTGGTGCAGGCTGACCGCACCGTTCAGCTGCAGGCGCAGCTGAAAGTGGGCACGGTAGCCGACTCGGTTGAGGTCGACGTCAATCCGCTGCTCAACGCCGTCGACACCACCAACGGCTACGTCATGGATAGAGCGCAGATCGAAGCCATCCCGCTGCCCACCGGCAGCTTTACCGGAGTGGCCATCTTCACCCCCGGCGTGAATGCCGAACTGCCGGGCGGAACCGGCGTCAACTCCGGCCTGGGCAACGCTCCGATCTGGGCCAACGGTGAGCGCGACACCAGCAACAGCTTTCTGCTGAACGGCGTCGACGCCAGCAACCTGTTCAACGGCAAGAGCACCAGCCAGGTAGCCTCCGAGCGCGTCGGCCCAAGCACCGGCGTGGGAAACACGGGCGGCGGCGGCGTCATTCAATCCAGCGCTTCGGTGTATCTCTCCATCGGCAATTCGCTACCCTCTCCCGCCCCTGAAACCATTCAGGAGGTCCGCGTCAACGCATCAATGTACGACGCGCAACAGGGTGCAACCAGCGGCGCGCATATCGACCTGAGCACCACCTCGGGCACCAACGACTATCACGGAACGCTCTACCTGCATCGCGCTACCAACTGGTTGAATGCCGCGCCCTTCTTCTTCAACCAGGACAATGCTGTGCCTGCGAACGACAAGGTTCCGCAGCTGCACCGCTACACCCTGGGCGGAGCCGTGGGCGGCCCCATCATCAAAAACAAGCTCTTCGGGTACCTGGCCTATCAGCATCTGCATGTAAGCGATGCTGAGATCGGCGACGGCTTCCTGGACGTGCCCGTCGGCCTGACCGACGATCGCAGCCCGCAGACGCTGGCCGCGATCACCAATAGCTCCTTCGGCGACGGATCGGCGCCTGGCGCTGTCGATCCCGTTGCGCTGGCTTTATTTAATGCGCCTGCGACTAAGGGCGAACAAGGCAAGTGGCTCATACCCAATGCGCAAAACGTCACCCTGGACCCCACGCATGTTTTCAATGCGTTCATCCCCGGGACGGCCTACTTCATCGGCGACCAGGCGGTGGCCAACCTCGACTACAACGCCACCAGCAAAGACACCGTGGCAGCCAAGTACTACTATCAGCACGACCCCACGGTCGCACCTTTCGCCTACTCCAATGTTCCCGGCTTCACGCAAAAGCTGGACGCTGGAACGCAGGTCTTCTCCATCAACAACACGTATCTGGTCGGATCCAACCTGAGCACCCAGCAGACCCTGGGCTTCATACGGGAGAAACTCTACAACACCAACGACCAGGCTTTCGGACCTACGAACATCCCCAGCGGAAGCTATCCCTCTCCCTCGATTGACACCTTCGGATCAAATTACTTCCCTGGAGTCTCTATCATCCATGTACTTGGCGACAGTAAGGTATCGGGCATCGGCGACTCGCTAAATATCGGTCCCGGCGCGGGCGACCAGGGAACGTTCACCGGTGTTTTCCAAAACCGCCTGCAACCCTCGGGAAACGCCATCTGGGTCAAAGGAAGACACAGCCTTGGTTTCGGCGGCAGCTACAGCTTTACCCAGCTCAACGTCAGGGATCGCCGCACTGGGATCGGCAGCGGCGTTGCGAGCTCGGATCTTGGCCAGTTCATGCAGGGACTGGTCACACCCAACGACGACTATAACGTCACCACCTTCATGCAAGGCAATGCCAACCGCTATTACCGGGCTAATCAGCTTGGACTCTACCTGCAGGACAAGTTCCAGATAAAGCCCAACCTCACACTCACCGCCGGACTGCGCTACGACTGGGACGGAGGATTGACGGAGAAATACGGAAACATATTCAACTTCGATCCCTCCCTTTACTCTTACATCTCACCCACCGGGCCCCTGCCGACTGGTGAGACCGCCGGAACCCTGGGGCCGGATCAAAGCGGCTTCATCATTGCCGGCAACAACAAGAATGGAACCGCAGGCATTAGCAAAACTACGATGACTGGTCGCCAGTGGGGCTTCGCTCCTCGCATCGGCGCGGCATGGGAACCGACCAAGTTTAATAACAAAGTCGTTATCCGCACCGGTATGGGCATTTACTACGATCGCGGAGAACTCTTCAGTTACTTCTCGCCAGGCTATGCCATCGGGCTGGTCACAGGAGGACCGTTCGGCGTCAACCAGCAGGTTCCCTTCGTCACTACCCAGACCTGCCCGGTCACAAGTTACTACGATGGGTACATCCCAACTTGCGCCGGCGGCACCGCGGGCTCACTCGAATACCCCTACACGAATGTCCAGAGTCCCGCACCTACCAACCCCAAGGCCTCGGATTTTGCGAAGTATCTGCCCAATGCGACGGCGATCATGAACGGGGCGCAACCGGTCTCTCTCGGTGTCTACGACCGGCAAAACAAACTGCCTTACTCGATTAACTACACGCTCGATATTCAATGGCAGCCGCGCAACGATCTAGCCTTCGATTTCGGCTACGTTGGCAACCTGGGCCGCCACCAGGTGGTCCCAGTCCCGTTCAACCAGCCCAACATCGCTTCACCGTCGGCTGCAATTCACTCGCAGAATTACTCCTACGGGTACACGCCAACGAATCCCGATGGCAGCTTCCTTCAACTGGGAGATGGCACCACGGCGCTGCTGAACTTTGAAGGCGGCAACATCGACCTTCGCGTTCCCTACATCGGCTACGCTGCTGAGTCCATCACTTATAAAGCGGCGGGCGTTTCCGGTTACAACGCCCTGCAGGTCCATGTCGACAAGCGAATGAGCCACGGACTGCAGGTGGGCGCGTCCTATACCTACTCCCATGCGCTGGATGAGCAGAGCGCATTGGGCCTCTTCTACAACGGCAATAATCCCCTCAATCTTCGCGATGGTTATGCTTCCTCCGACTTCGATCGCACGCATGTATTCAACTTCAATTACGTTTACCGGCTGCCCGACTTCTACGGCAAGAACACCTGGGAGGGTCGCGCTGCCGATGGATGGTCGTTGGTCGGCGCGACCATTCTGCAGAGCGGACAGCCTTTCAGCGTGGTTGACTTTAGCGGCGCCGTCGGCAGCCTGTACTACAGCGTCTACGACGGCATCACCAATCCCATCGTGCCTCTGAACTACGCTGCTTGCTCGCCGAAGAAAGCTGAGACCGGGCACTCCGGGGCCTTTGGCGTGAATTATCTTCCGGCCCTCAATCCGCAATGCTTTAGTGTCCCGCTGGTGACCGGGTCGAGTCCTCTGGCCGCCGCGGTGCCCGCAGGCGATAACGTCGAAACCAGTTTCACCACGGGCCAACGCAACATCTTCCGCCAGGCATCGCAAAAGCGGGCGGATATCTCGCTGGTAAAAATGACCAGCATTACTGAACGCTTCAACCTGAAGTACACCTTCGACGTGTACAACCTAACCAACACCACTAGCTTCGACGTCCCTGGCAATGAGGTTTTTCAGAACCAATATTTCGACCAATTCCCGGCCGTCGGCGGGGCCGCGTTACCCACGGGATGCAACTCCCAAGGTGAACAGACCAACGAAAGCTTCTATAACTGCCCGGCCGGCCTTGGCTATGTAACGCATACCATCGGCGCTCCACGGCAGATACAGATGTCCCTGGCACTCACCTTCTGAGGCTAATTGAGTTAACGTTTTGAAGCCGGATGGCAGAGTCAGTCATCCGGCTTTTTGTTTACCGTAAGGTATCTGTTGGCACCTCTAGGGCGTCAGGGACGTTGGGTCTCTGGGCGCAAGAGCCGAGCTTCATAGATGCGCAGGTTGATGCAGGCAGAGTCAAGCAGGGGCGTGACAAGGCTGTGCTTTCGCCCTCGGTCAAGCAGGTCACCGAGGATCTGATCCACCTCTACGGGCGCGTTCTTGATCAAATCGCGATACATGGAGGAGGTTAGGGTCGATCCGCGTGTGGTGAGCATCTTCTGTGTCCGCGCCAGGAAGGCATCGCCTGGCGGGTAGCCGCACGCGGTGGAGATTGCGCTGCATTCGCCAAGGATCGCCCGCGCGAGTTCTGCACCGCCGGATACCGCTTCGATTTCTCCGATGTTGGCGCGCATGAGGCAGGTCGCGGCACCGAGGCTGGCCAGCATTACCCACTTCTCCCACATCTCCTGAATGATATTGTCGGAGGCTCTGGCCTCAAACGTTGCGCCCTGCATGACTTGGTTAAGCGAATTCATACGCGCGGAGTTGCCCCCTGTGCGCTCTCCATAGACAAGGCGATGAATGTCGGTCAGCTGGACGATGCGGCCATCCTTATCGAGTTCAGCGGCGATCAGGCAAACTCCCCCGATAACGGTCTCTTCTCCAAATTGGCGCGCCAGAAGATCGAGGTGACGCATTCCGTTTAGTAAGGGAAGGATGATGGTGCCTGGTCCCACCGCCGCGGCGAAGTCGTTGATAGCCGGTTCCAAAGAGTAGGCTTTGACGCCGAGGATTATCAGGTCGTAGGAGCCTGCGATCTCGTCAGCCAGGATGAGCTTGGGATGGAGGGTCAAATCACCATGGGGACTTACGATGCGCAAACCATGGTTGCGTACAACGCCTGCCTGCCGGGCGCGTACAAGGAAGGTTATATCCCTTCCGGCTGCAGCCAAACGACCGCCAAAGTAGCCGCCGACCGCGCCGGCGCCGATTACCAGGATTCGCATCGCCGTATTATGTGGGATTGATGCTTCGGGCTGCAATCAACCCAGGAGTGAAATGAACCGCAACTGGCTCACCCAGGATCCGGCGACGCTTTCCTAACCGCGGCTCTTACAAGACGAGGATCCATACTAGAGCATGACCCTACAGATGTTCCATCCCTTCGATCAGCTTGCAGTGAAACTCCTGGACGCGTCTCCGGACGATGAAGACGGGTCGCATGATCTCTCCCACATCGTGCGTGTGTGGCGCAACGCGAGGTTGATCCATCGGGAGGAGGGCGGCAATCTCGAAGCGCTAGCGGCCGCCGTGCTATTGCATGACTGCGTTCCGGTTGCAAAGGATTCTCCGTTGCGCAGCAAGGCGTCCCTTCTGGCGGCGAACGAAGCGCGTGTTCGTCTCCAAGCACTTGCGTGGGAGTCATCGCGCATCGACACCGTCGCCCGCGCTATCGAGAGTCACAGCTTCTCTGCCGGGGTCGCCCCGACGAGTATCGAGGGTTGCATCCTGCAAGACGCCGATCGTCTGGACGCCATCGGTGTTTGCGGCATTGCACGATGCTTCTATACCGCAGGCCGTCTGGGCTCGCGTCTGTATGACTTGACCGATCCAGAGGCGAAAACACGCCCGCTCGATGACGCCCGCAATGCATTGGATCACTTTCCTAAGAAGCTGTTGACTTTAGAGGGGAGCTTCAAGACACGCAAAGGCCAGGAGCTGGCACAAGAAAGACATCAGCGGCTGCAGGAATTTTATCGTGCCATGCTCTCCGAGGTGCAAGAGTTTTAAGAAATATGCACCCAGGCTTGGGAGCCGGCGACTTCTGTCGATTGTTGTGCGCTGTTCCTGGCGGCCGCATGGACGAGTGTGATCGACGCATCGCCTGCGGCGTTTGCCTTGAAGGTGAGAATGCACACAACTCCCTCCCCATTCACTCCAGCCATACCCGGCGGTCGTGAAGATGAGATGACCAGCATTCCATTGCCATCGTCGCGGTGCGTGAGGGCGACCGTCTGGCCGTCCCGGCCGAGAAAGTCGCCGGTATCGACGTTGATGAGCGAAAGCTTACTATCGTCGTAGTGCATCGTCATGGGTATAGAGAATACGTCCTGGCCGCCGGCAAGTCGCACGATGACCTGGAAGGTGCTTCCGGCTTTCGGAGGAGCGGCGGGCGGCACAATTTGCATGCTCACCGCCAGGGATGCAGAGGCTGTACCCGCCGCTGGAGAGGGTGCCACCGGGGAGGGCTGCGCCCGGCTCGGAATGATCGCTGGAGAACCTACGCGCATCGAATTGACGGTCGGGAGCACTTGAAGCACGGGGGACACGGTGGCCTGCGCGGAGTCTTGCGAATCTACAAAGCGGAGATCGATATTCGAGCCGGTGCCCGTATCGACAGCACCGAGGTTCAGCGAATTCAATCGTTGTGCGCGAACGACGTGAGGTGTGATCAGAAACATAATCTCGTCGTCTTTCACTTCATGCATTGTTGAAGAAAAAATATATTTGAGCAGAGGGACTTCTCCCAATCCGGGCGTTCCTGTTACCGAAATCAAGTCTTCTTTTTCGAGGAAACCGCCCATGATATTGGTTTCGCCCTCCTTGAGGCGAACCGTCTGCTCGGAGGTACGCTGGCTAATGACTGGTTCCGTGATGCCGCCGATCGAAACCGGGGTTTGCTCCTCCGAAGTAACGATCCTGGTCTTCAGCGTCACATCGCCGTTGAAGTGAACAGTGGGCGTGATTTCGATCTCTACGCCGACATCAAGATACTGGAACTGGGTATTCACTAATGAGCTGACCACGGCGGTCGCCGCGCCGGTCTGGTAAGAACCGGTGGCCACAGGAATGCGCTGGCCGACCTTTAGATCGGCTTTCTGCCCATCCGTGGCTCGGACGGTGGGATTTTGCAGGATCCTGGTGTTCGAATCAGAGAGCAGAAGGTTTGCCGTGGCTGTTCCAACGGTTACAGCAAACTCGGTCCCGTTGAGATTCGCCAGATTGTTCAGCGTCAGGTTCTGCGTGGTGCCTGCTGTCGTCGTACCGGAACCGGAGGTGCTCGTAGCATTTGGCGGCTGCAAGGTTACACCGAAGCTGCCCGGTAATTCCAACCCAATGGTTCGCGTTCGATCACGATCCACTTCAATCAGCGACACGTCGACAACGACCTCGGGACGGGGCTTGTCGAGATCCTCGATGAGCCTTTGCGAGAGTAGGAGTTCGTCCGGGGTTCCGTGCATCACGATGGCGTTCTGGCTGGGAACACCGTAGAGCTTGGCATTGGGCAGAAGGTTACGTAAAGCGGTCTGGATATCATTGAGATCATTTTGTTGCGAGACGTTCGAAAGATAAAAGGCCTGTACCGCCTGCTCTTCCAATTGCTGACGCTTGGCCCGCGTGTCCGCGGCGACGAAGATTGTATTCGGAGTGATGGCATGCCAAAACGTTCCGGAAAGTGTTGCCAGGATACGTAGCGCGTCGCGCAAAGACACGTTCGCCAGGCCGACCTGAATCCGCTTGGAGGTGTACTCCGGATCAAAAAGTACATTGATGCCCGAAGCCTTCCCCACGGTTTCGTAGACGACCTTGCTGTCTTCGGTCATTCGCAGCGTCAGGGGATCGTTTGAAATCGGTTTGAGCAGCACAGGACCACCCATGTCAGAGACTCTCGACTGCTCGTCAGGAGAAACCGAGGTCTCCTTTTCGGGAAACGGAATCGACAGCTTCTTCTTAATTTCCTGAATGTCCTGCTGAGCCACCGCGTTGCTCGCATCAATATCAAGGGCGTGCACAAACTCGGTCAGAGCCTCGCTGTTATTACCCTGCTGGCGAAGCTTTTCCCCGCGGGAAACATGAGCGGCGCCAGCGGCAAAGCGCGTGCGCTGCCACGCGGTCTTATAGTTGAGATTCTTCGGATCCTTCTTGAAGGCCTGTGCATAATCCTCATACGCCGTGATAACGTCCTCTTTTGCCTCGGCTAACTGACCTGCGTCATAGAGTTTCTTAGCGGAGTCCTGGTTACGTCCCTCGGCGGTAGGAGAGGCCGCGCACAAGAAAACGCTAAGGCTAGCGGGTAGAACCCATTTCATTTTTTGGCGATTCATTGCGCTCCCGATTGTCCGCCGGCTTTATCGCACCTACATGGCGACTGTAGCGGTCGCAGAAATTGGCTACACGCGACTAGCTCTTGACGCAAGCCACCCTCTATTCGAAGGCATGTTGTATTGTGAGTGGATTGCGAGAGTCTGTGCGGCGGACTTCGTTTCTATTATCCGCGGCTAGGGGCTGGCCGCGGTATTGATAAGACAAGATTCCCTGAACAGCTGTTTCGAGCCTCGTTGGGACATGGAAGAAAACCCCTACTCAACGCGAGCCGCATCGCAGCGAGTCACTGCGATGCAGTCCTGCTCATATAGACGCGGGGCTAGCCGGAGCGCTCGCGGCCTTAAATATTTTGTGTACCTAGTCTCAATACTGATCCCCCGTCCTCTGCGGCTTCGCGCAGCGATGCGATCAACCACCGAGAAGGCTCGAGGGATAAGGCAAAAATCGAATAGCCAGCCCGCCGGCTGCCGGCAAGACTATACTTGCGCTATGGTGCCGGTTCTGCGCAGTTGGCCCCACGCGGCTAACAGCTCAGGGCGCAGGCATCGACTGGTCTTCGGAGTGCAATCATGAAATTGACAGGACTATCTATACTTGGGTTCCGTGCAGGCTCAGCGACCAAAGAAGTCTTCCATGCTACGAACGCCCGCACCGGGGAGCGCTTGGAGACAGACTTTTTCTCTGCGACAGCAGAAGAAGTAGACGCGGCTGCAGTTCTGGCGGACGAAGCTTTTACTGTTTACAGTCGAGCGACTGGCGGCGAGAAAGCAGCGTTCTTACGCGCCATCGCCGCCAATATCGAATCGATCGCTCCCGAATTGATCGAGCGTGCGGAACAGGAAACGGCCCTCCCCAAAGCCCGCTTGCAGGGTGAAACCGCGCGTACCTGCGGCCAGCTTCGCCTGTTTGCCCAGGTCGCGGAAGAGGGCTCCTGGGTCATGGCTCGCGTCGACCTCCCCGATGCAGAGCGTAAACCTGCTCCCAAGCCGGACCTGCGCTCCATGCTGCGTCCCCTGGGCCCGGTCGTGGTCTTCGGTGCGAGCAACTTTCCCCTGGCGTTTTCCGTGGCTGGCGGGGATACCGCGTCCGCCTTAGCGGCGGGATGTCCGGTCATCGTCAAAGCCCATTCGGCCCATCCCGGCACCAGCGAATTGGTAGGTCAAGCCGTACAGCAGGCCGTCCGGCAATGCAATTTACCCGAAGGTGTCTTTTCGCTTCTGTTCGGTCGTGGTGCGCAAATCGGCGTCGCCTTGATGAAACATCCACTGGTGAAAGCCGGCGGGTTTACCGGATCACGGGGCGCCGGCAGGCAATTAATGGATACGGCGGCCGCCCGGCCGGAACCAATCCCGTTTTATGCCGAGATGAGCAGCACCAACCCGGTGTTCATCCTTCCGGGTGCGTTGCAGGAACGCGCTGCCGCCATCGCTAGCGGACTGCATGCTTCGTTCACCCTCGGAGCGGGTCAGTTTTGCACCAAACCTGGAATGGTATTTCTGCCCGAAGGGGCCGACGCTCCGAAGTTCGTCGACCAACTGCGGCAATCGGTGGACGAGTCGGCGCCATTCTACTTGCTCACCGGGGGCATTCGTTCGGCTTATCAATCCAGCGTTGCCGATCGCAAGAACCGGCACGGTGTGAGCGTGGTTGCCGAGAAGTCCATCACCAGTAACGGCCGGGAACTCGGTGTCGGCGCAGCTCTGTTCGAAACAGATGGCCAGACTTTCCTGAAGGACGCAGAACTCGAGGAGGAGATTTTCGGTCCGGCAACCTTGTTAGTCCGCCACGCCAACCGCGACCAAATGCTGGAGGCCGCACGTAATTTTGAAGGCCACCTCACCGCGACCATCCACGGTACTGAGGAGGACCTGCGCAGTTTTGGCGATTTAATTGCGATCCTGGAGAACAAAGCCGGCAGGCTTTTGATCAATGGTTTTCCAACCGGAGTAGAGGTTTCCCATGCCATGGTGCATGGCGGACCCTACCCATCGACTTCCGATGGGCGTTCCACCTCCGTGGGCAGCCAGGCGATCTTCCGTTTCACGCGGCTCATCTGTTACCAGAATTTTCCCGACTCTGCGCTACCCGCGGAGTTGAGAAACCAGAATCCTCTTCATATCTGGCGCATGGTGGACGGGGAGATGACGAGGGAAGTCGTCATGCAAGCTCAAGAAGTGCCACGGTGAAACCAGCCGCGGTCTCGGGTGCGGTTAAAGTCGTGCCCAGATAAAAATTTATTTTTCCCGGCATTCGCTACGGATTGGCTTCGCCAGAGGCGGCAGGGTCATAGTACTCACGCCAGGAGGCGATCTTGCCGCCCAGCAGATCAACAATGATGGCATCGTGCGAGACGCCGCGCTTGCCATCCTTTTTTCGCGTGATGGCCCAGTCCCATTCAATTGCCAGCTTCTTGCCGTCAGGGGAGGCGAAGACATTTTTTATGGTGACGTGCAGATCGCTGAAGTCTTTGAAGTAGTCCTTCATGGAGGCGGCCATCTGGGGGGCGGGCGTGTTTCCTTCGGGAGACATCAATACCGCCGTTGGCAGCCAGTCGGAGGCGGCCAGGGTAAAGTCCTGTTTCTCCCAGGCTCTTGCCTGACGTTCTACCAACTGCCGGGCTGCACTTTGCTGGGCCATCCCCAATGCGGACGTGAGCAGCACAATTGCCAACAAGACGTAGTTCGTTCGCTTCATTCGCTTCGTTCGCTTCATTCGCTTCCCCCTCTAGCTAGCGTGTGATCGTGACCGGCAACTGCACCGGAGCGGCGGCGTAAAACTTTTCCTGGAGTTCCGCAGCGCTGTCAAAGTGTTTGCCTTCGACGTGGCGCGCGGGCAGGTTGAAGACCAGCGGCGACTGCGGCGAAGGGATAAGGTTCGAGGCGGAAGTGACGCTCGCCCAGCCTCTCGACCGCGATCCTGCTCTCGCCGCCTTCGCGCTGAGGCAGCGCATGCAGCAGATCTCCTGGTTTCGGGTAGTCGACGCAGCTCAGCAGCGAGAGGTTGTCACAGGCCTGCAGCAGGCGGAAGTGATTGTCGATCCGCGACGCGGCAGTCTCTTGCGGGGTTAGGTGCTTGTCCGTGGCCAGGCGGGCTCGCAGCTCGTCTTGGAATTTCGCCTGCCTTTCGAGGAATGCGTCGAGCAGCGGGAGCTGTTCCGGTTGAATGGTGGTGCGATCGGCTCGGGCTGTTAGCAGATTGTAGGTGTGCATGGACACCAGCAAGGCGGCATAGGGATCCTGGGTCGGCGACCATACGGACGGCGCGCTCTCGCACGGCGAGATAGTCGGCCAGGTCAATCTCTTCGAAGGCAGAGTATTTGCCTACCAGCTCGACGGAAAATGCGCTGGGCTTTCCCTGGCGGGTAATTTGGGGTTGTTGATCGCGCGCCGCCCAGCCGTCGTCGTGGGCGGTTACACCGCGTAACACTTGCTCGCGGGGCTCAGGTGCGAGGAAAAGGTCGTTGCCCCATTGCTCGGCGAAGGCTCCTGCCAGGTGCGCGTGGTCCACGTGGGTTACCAACCACCAGCCGGTTTTTGATTCCAGACGAAGCATCGTTCCCCCTCAGCGGCTAAGAGCCGGACCTGTTTATAAACGCTTGCCTTTTTTGCAACCTGACACGTCAGATCTATTCATCCGTCATGGTGCGCGCGGATTCATGCCAGTTGTGCAGAAAATACCATTCTAGAAACATGACCAGGAAGAAGAAGGCAAAGCCCAACACTGTGGCGGCCAGCACCAGGGCGAAGAGGTAATCCGTTTGCAGCTGGGCACTGGCGTAGAGGATAGAGTAACCCAGGCCGCCCTCACCTACCCTGCTGGAACCGGCAAAGAGTTCCCCGGTAATCGCACCGATCACCGAAATGCCGGCCGCTATGCGGATCCCGACAAAGAGCGAAGGCACGGCATGCGGCAGACGCAGCCGGGTGAGGATCTGTAAGCGCGAAGCATTGTGCATGAGGAAGAGATGGATGAGATTCGGCTCCACGCTGATCAGTCCTTGCGTGGTGTTGGCGATGATCGGCGCCAGGCAGATGATAAAGGCTACCAGCGTGACCGATAATGTGCCCGGACCTACCCACATCAAAATCAGCGGCGCCACGGCGACGATGGGCACGGTCTGCAACAGGATGGTGTAGGGGTAAAGCATGCGCCGTATCCAGCGGGATTGCGCGAAGAGCAACGCGATCAGCACTCCCACGACGATGCTGGCTACCAGGCCGCCCGCCGCCTCCTCGGAGGTGATGGCCAGCGACGCCACCAGCGATGGGAAACGGGCGACCACTGCCCTGCCCACGGCCAGTGGCGGAGGCAGCATGTAGGGCGGCAGATGCAAGAGCATGTCAAGACCCTGCCAAAGCAGCAGGAGCCCGGCAAAGACGGCTAGCGCGTTGAGCAGCGTGACAGCATATTTCTTCATGCGCTGTGCACTCCGCGCAGCGCCCGCGAAACTTGGGTCACGTAGGATTCGAACTCCGGACTCTCTCGCGTGACGTTGGTGCGGGGAAAGGGAAGATTGATCTTTATTTCTTGCGCGATGCGGCCGGGCGATGGCGCCAGCACAATGATGCGGGTGGAAAGAAACACAGCTTCGGAAACAGAATGGGTGACGAAGACAGCGGTCCAGTTTTGTTCGGCTCGCAGGCGCAACAGCTCTTCATTGAGACGATCGCGGGTCATCTCGTCGAGCGCGCCGAAGGGCTCATCCATCAGCAGCAGGCGGGGCGTGGTGGCGAGGGCGCGCGCGACGGAAACGCGCATCTTCATTCCGCCCGAGAGTTGCCGCGGGTAGGCGCGCGCCACATGCGTTAGACCCACCAGCTCCAGAAGGGATTGCACTTTTGCTTTTCGGACTTCGCGGGCGACGCGCTCCAACTCCAGCCCCAGACCTACATTGCTGGTCACTGTTCTCCAGGGCAATAGGGTGGCGTCTTGAAAGATGTAGGAGATGGTCTCGCGGGCATTCACGGGGGTCATGCCGTCGACCAGAATGCTGCCGGACGTCGCGCTGGTAAGGCCGGAGATCAGCTTGAGCAACGTAGACTTGCCGCAGCCGGAGGGTCCGATCAGGCTGACAAATTCTCCCTTGGCAATGGTGAGGTCGATCTCTCGCAGCACGGGCGGATTGCTGCCGTAGGTCTTGCTCACGCCGGAAAGGGCAACCTGCGGTGCTCGCACTTCCGCGCTCATGGGGTTGCCGCCAATGGCAGTTCAAGCCGGGATGGATGCTCCGCGTCGTGCAGCACCATCTGGGTGGAGCGCTGCCAGTTCCACGAATCTGCAAGCCAGGGCTTCACGTCGGTGGATGGATTGCGGTCGTACAAGGGAAAGGCGCTGCTGGCTATTTCCAGACGGATCACGTCGCCGGCGGCAAAGACACATGAAGTTGGCTCGAGATCGATTTGCCAGCAATGAATTGCGTCCGCGCTGTAGGCGTGCTCGCGGAAAAGATAGGTCGAGCGCGCTATGCCGATGCAAACAAAATCAGCTTGCCCATTGGGCCGCACGCGCACCAGCTTCCCAGTGAAATCGGTATGGGCAGCGGAGGTGATCGCGTAGAGCTTGAGCTGGGGCGATCCGAATATGTGGAGTGGCTCGGAGAGGGGAGGACCGCTGTAGACCAGGAGGTTGTTGCCTAGTTCCATCTGGGCTTGATTGATGGGACCGGGGAGAGCTGGCGCTCCTCCTGGGGCGAGGACCGGGACCTCAGGATCGTAGATGAAAATGTCGCGCGGTTCGGCAGAGGTGGGAGATGTAGTTGGAGAGTGCGCCGTCTCCCTTGCGCGAGTCGGCGCGGCCTCCACTATGCAGGTAGAGAGAGAGGCCGGTTGCGGGAAAGCTCTCGGCATCACACCAGCGATTGACGCCCAGCGCGAAGTGGCGAATGCGCGGTTCGTGGGCGAATTCCCCGCTATCTTTAAGCCAGTGATTGAACCAACGCAACAGAAGCGCATCAGTATCGAGCAGAGCATCGGGCCCGAGGTTTTGCTCGCCGATTATTTCTCCCCATGGGATGTGTACCCAGGGACCGGCTACCAGATATTGATCCCGGCGGGCGGACATGGCTCGAAAACCATCTATGCTGCCTCCGAGGTAAGTATCGAACCAGCCGGAGAGGTGGAGTGCGGGGATGGCGATCCGATCCAGCGATTCGCTTACATCGAGGGCAGACCAGTAGGGGCCGGGGCTGTCGTGGGTGATCCAGTCGTGCACGTAGGTGGGAAGGCCCTGGTGTTGTAGTTGAGGATGCAAGCCGTAGGGCGTGATGAGGGGCTGGGTGCGCAGATCAGTCCACGCCTTTTCCAGGCCGTCGCTGGCGGTGCGGAGTTTGCGCCTGCGGGCATCGGCTTTCAACATCTGTAGACCCCAGCCCAGGCTCGAGGCCAACCGTAGAGCTCCCTGACGATAGAACCAGCCGTGATAGAGATCGCATGCGGTCTGCGCGGGTGCGATGCAGATGAGTCCTTCGGGCTGCTCGGCCGCGGCTAATAACTGGGTGAGGCCCTGGTAGGAGAAGCCGTACATGCCTACCTTGCCATTCGATTCGCTGCGCGTGCGCAGCCAGCGGATGGTTTCCGCTCCGTCACGCCCTTCCGTGCGGAAGGGATAGAAGTCACCTTCGGAGTCGCCGCGCCCACGCACGTCCTGGATGACGACGTTGTAGCCGTGGGCGGCGAACCAGACGGGATGGGCGTAGACCACGGTCGAGGCGATGTCGCGGCCGTAGGGTTGACGCATGAGCAGGGTTGGGTGCGGTCCAGGCGCGGGTGGGTAGTAGTGATCGGAGACCAGTACTACTCCGTCCGGCATGGTGCAATGCACGCCGCGTTCGAGGCGAACTCCGGAGCCGCAGTCGATCATGGTCTATTGGTTCTCATCATGGAGTGTCGGTCGTACAAGAATTCTCGATACTAGCTGTTGGTTATCCCACTCAAGCCAACTGCGGGCTTGCATGTGGCACTCAGGGCTTGCGGTAGTACTTACGTACGCAGGATCAGGGTTTGTGCCAGTTCTCGTAGGCGGCCATGGCGGTCAGAGCTGCGGCGATTCTTGTGGCGGCTTCGTCGATCCAGAGCGTGCCCTTCTCTGCTGTCGCGGGATTGGGATCCCCCATCACCCCGCTGGGCGCAATGTCTCGAGTGAGCCAGGCGAAGTTGGCGGGCGAATTCTCCGGACGCAGGAGTTCGGGCTTTTCAATATCCGCGATGTAGTTCACGGTGTACTCGTTGGTGTGGACCAGCTCTGGTATGGCGCTCAGCAGGAATGAGGTTTCCACTTCACCTGCGTGAAAGCCATAGGCCCGCTCCTGCGCGCCCAGCCCGGTGAAGGCCGCACCTCCGGAGCCGAAGAGCGAGAAGAGACGTAGCCCAAACTCGGCCCGCAGGTCGCGCGCCATCACATCGACCAAGGACGAGTTGCCTCCGTGGGTGTTGAAGAGGACTAGTTTTTTGAAACCGGAAGCGGCAATGCTGGCTCCTAAATCGCGCAACACCGCCATAAAGGTGGTGGAAGAAACGGAGAGCGTTCCGGGAAAACCGATATGCTCGTTGCTCTTGCCGTAACAGACCGCGGGTAGGGCGTAGACGGATGTCTCCTGCGGCAGCCGCGCCAGCGCGGCGCCGAGAAGAATGCTGTTGATTAGGGTGTCGGTGGCCAAGGGAAGGTGTGGGCCATGCTGCTCGATGGCCGCCGTGGGCAGTACCAGCAACGTCTTGTCACGGGGCAAGGCGTCGACCTGTTTCCAGGTGAGGTACGCGAAGTTGCGGCTGTCGGGAATCCAGTTCTTCATGCGATCGAGGCTCCGGCAGGGGCCTTTTCGAAGGTGACCATCTTGCCCGGGTTTAACAATCCCTTGGTGTCGTACTTGTGCTTGGCAAGAAGTTGCACGTTGTCGCTGCGATAGCGGCCTCCCCCCTCGACATTGTTTACGTGCGGGTTGGCCACGCTCACTCCAATCTCGCGGCAGTAGTCGATCATTTCGTTCAATCGCTCCTCGGTGGTAAAGCGGACTACGGGAATGGAGCCGGGAAAGACCACGCCCTGGGCGTTCTTCATGAATTCGAGATGGAATAAAAACTCGTCCCCGAAGCGCTGCTTGAGCCGCGCAAATTGACTACGGGCGGTCACTGCGTCAAATCCGCATTGCAGGTAGGTGTACGCAGGATCGGCTTTCATGGCCCAGAGCGTGGTGTGGTTCCAGGTGTAGTCGGAGAGCAGCGGCACGGTACGGAGCCCGTTGTAGGGCGCGGAGTGAGTCATTACTCCTCCGGCCTCACGTACCGCTCCTTCCAGGCTGGCGCGTTGAGCTTCCGCGATCAGGAAAAAAATCAGCGCCTTGCCCTTGGGGGCCAGCGTGCTTACGGGGCTAAAGAACGAGGGGATGGGCCACTCGAAAGTGGTTATGAGGCGCTTGGTCCAATCATCCGAGGTGGCTACTCGCTCGCTGAAATCAAATGCCTGGTCGAAGGTGTCGAAGGCCACGGCACATTGTCCCCAATCGACACTCGGGGCCAGCGCCAGCCATGCGCGGGTAATGATGCCGTTGGTGCCCCAGGCGTGCAGGATCTCATGAATTTCTTCTCCTTCATGATGGACGAGGCGGGGTTCCTCTTCCATGGTGACTACGTCCAGGGCGCGCACGGTAGCGAAGTCTCGCAGGCCGCCATGCGCCACCGAGCCGATGCCTCCCGAGCCGCCGGCCAGGAAGCCTCCCACTGAGGCTTTCACTATGGTGGAGGGATAGCAACGAAGCTCCCATCCCACCTTGCGCGCTTCTGCTTCCAGCACGCCCAGGCGCACGCCGGGCTGGCAGACCGCAACCCCATCGGCAGTGATGGATTCGATCTGATCCATGCGCGAGAGGTCGAGCAGCACTCCGCCGTGGAGAGGCACCGCCTGGCCATAGTTGCCCGTCCCCGCGCCGCGCGGCGTGACCGGAATGTCGTTGGCATAGCAGTAGCGAAGGACGGCCTGAATTTCGCTGACGTTCAGCGGGTGAACGACCACGTCGGCTACTTTGCCATCGAGCCGCTTGCGCAGCACGGGAGAGTACCAGTAAAAGTCGCGCGACAGGCGACCGATCACCTGGGGAACGGTCGAGACCCGCGCAGGATCGCCCAGGATGGTGGCCAGGGACACTTCCAGCGGCGTTGTCATGTGGCTGCTCCTTTCTCTCTCTTATGCCTTACGGGTGCTCCAGGTGGCGAAGGCCTCCAGCATCCGCGGGTGGGTAAACAGGGTATAGCAAAGTTCTCGCAGAATGGGCCCGGTTACGACGCATTGCATGTCGCTACGCCGGGTAAGCTCGGCGGCTGGAATCTGAATCTGGCGGCAATGCCGGTTGGCATCCTCGATGGTTGCGCCATAGACCACACGATCAAGGCCCGCCCAAAGAGCATTGGCCATGCACATGGGACAAGGCTCGCAGGTGGAATAAAGTGTATAGCCCTGGAGCCCGTAACTCTTGCGTTTTTTACAGGCCAGGCGGACGGTGCGCAGCTCTGCGTGCGCGGAGGGATCGTTTTCTATGGCCACGGCATTGCGAGCGCGCATGAGCGTCTCTCCGCTCTGACTATCAACGATCAGGGCGCCAAAGGGCACGGGCCGCGGAGTCTTAAAACTGAGAGCAGTAAATTTGACCAGTGCTTCGAGGTGGGCTTCATCCGCCGCGGTGGCGTGGTCGGCAGAGGATTTTTCGAAGCTCATGGGGAAGTTTAAATCATTTTCCGGCGATCGGGCACAGGCAGGGCGTGGTATACACAAACCGATATGTCTCTACTGACTCCACTGCAAACAGCTTTGTCTACGCGCGAGCCGGCGGTACAGGCGCAGGAAGCGCTGGCACACGCCAATAGCAACGCCGGGCGAAATGTATATCTCGCTCTGGACCGCGAACGCGTACTCGCGGAGGCGGAGGCCCTGCCTTCCCGTTTCCCTGATCCGTCGCAGCGGCCGCCGCTGTTCGGAGTCCCCATCGGGGTTAAAGACTGCTTCGACGTCGCGGGTTACCCCACGACTTGCGGCTCCCATTTCTATGCGGAAAAGAACGGCATCGCGGCGGCCGACTCCGCCGTGGCTGCACGCCTGCAACAGGCCGGCGCTGTGATCATGGGCAAGACCCATCTGCATCAGCTGGCCTATGGCATCACCGGCGAGAACAGCGAGTATGGCGATTGCGTGCAACCGGACAATCCGCAGGCGCTCACCGGAGGCTCGTCAAGCGGCAGTTCGGCCAGTGTGCAGGAGGGCTCGGCGGTTGCCTCCATCGGTACGGATACGGGAGGCTCCATTCGCGTGCCGTCGGCGTTGTGCGGGTTAGCTGGGTATCGCTCTTCGCTGGGGCTCGGCGGCGCCCAGGCCTGGGAGGGCGGATTCCATCTGGCGGTCTCATTCGACACCCTGGGATGGCTTTTCCGCGATCTGCGCGACGGGCCGGCGCTGGCGGCTGCGCTGCTCGATGTGCCGGTGGTAGCGGCTCCGCAAGGCGTAACCATCGCCGCGGTGGGCGAGGCTTACCTGCACGACTGTGAGCCGGCGGTTTTGGAGATGTACCGCGGCTGGCAGACGGAGCTGCGCGGGAACGGCGCGGAGATTCGCGTCTTCGACCCTGACTTCTGGACGGATTCGCGGGAGATCTTTGGTGGCATTCAGGCGCACGAGGCTGCGGCGGTGCATCGCGGATACTTCGAACACTTTGAACCCACGATCCGGGATCGGCTCGCCTGGGGCGAATCGCTCTCCGCCGCCACCATCGAGGATTTGCGCAAGCGTCACGTCGTGTTTCGCGCGCTCATGGATCGGTTACTGGAACAGCATGACTTTCTCATGCTGCCGTGTGCGCCCATGACCATGCTGCCAGTGGGTGCGGACCACTCGGCTACGCGGTTGAAGATCTTGCGCTACACCACGCCGGTCAGCCTGGCTGGTACGCCGGCGGTGACGCTGGCGGCCAAGGGCGGCGGCGTGCAGTTGGTCGCGGCGCGGGGCAGTGATGCGCGGCTGCTGGCTTTCGCAGCCAGCGTGGGCGATAAGATTGCCCTCCGGCAATGAAGACGAGGGTGCTACGCTGCAATGCATGAGGACTCCTTTAGGACTTACCGTGTGCTTGCTGGGCGTGTGCCTGGCGCTTGGAGGCTGCGAGCGGAAGCAGTCCTCGAGTGGGCTCACGCCGGTAAAGCTGCAAACGGACTGGTATCCGCAGCCGGAACATGGCGGTTTTTATGACGCCCAGATTCGCGGCTACTACAAAGAGGAAGGTCTGGATGTAACCATTCTCCCCAACGGGCCTTATGTGAACTCCACGCAGGAGGTCTCAGTCAATGCGGTGCAGTTCGCGATGGGGTCTTCGGATAATGTTCTGGAATCCGTAGGCAACGATGCCCCGTTGGTAGCAGTGATGGCGACCATGCAGAGCGATCCGCAGGCGGTGATGGTGCACCAGGATTCGCCTGTGCATAGCTTCAAGGATCTGGATGGCCGCGCGGTGGCGATCCGGCTTGGCGCATCGACCTGGTTTGAGTATCTGGTCAAGCGATACCAACTGAAGAACGTGCGGGAAATTCCGGCGACCTACAGCGTGGCCAATTTTCTTCAGGACCCCGGGTATATCCAACAAATCTTTGTCACCTCCGAGCCTTTCTTCGTGCGCCAGGCGGGCGTGCCGGTGCGCACCATGCTCATCAGCGAAACGGGATACAACCCTTACCGTGTGGTGACGACTTCCCGTGCGTTCCTGCAAGAGCATCCGGAGACGGTGGCTAAGTTCGTGCGTGCTTCGGTGCGGGGGTGGCGTGATTATCTGAAGAATCCAGATGACATCAATGCGGCGATCTCCAAGCTCAACCCGGCGATGAGCGTGCCACAAATGAAGTTCAGCTATGAGGCGCTGCGGGATCAACACTTCATCGCCGGTGAGGATCCTAACGGAACTGATTTGGGGCGGTTCGATCCGGCGCGGTGGACGAGTATGTATCAGCAGCTTTTGGATCTGAAGGTGATCTCGAAGCCGTTTGATCCGGCGATTGCTTACACTGTGCAGTTCTTGCCTCAAGGAAACTAAGGGGATTCTGTGGTCGATCTAGTAGAAGCGCACGTGGGGCCACCCACCTTGTTTTTATTAGGTTCTTCTGCAGGTTTAGATAGTGATCCTAGGATCGTCGTGGTGTTCCCCAGCCGGCCATGAGCAGTAGCACGATGTAGATAACTTGCATGGCTAAGCGAACCGGTACGCTGGGCAGGTGCAAGCCGCCGACCGTCTGATTGGCTCCATACACGTTCGCTGGGAAGATCGCGATCATTAAGACAGCAAGACACGCGGATGCCAGGCGGGTAAACCTTGGCCATAAGAGGCCAATCGCTCCGGCAAGCTCGAGCACCCCGGTAAGCAGAACAAGCTGCGGCCGGTAAGGGAAAAAGGGCGGAATAATGGTCGCCAGCAAAGCGGTGCGGATAAAGTGAAGCGGTCCGGAAGCCAGCAACGGCAACGCAACTAGAACGCGTAGGATCCACTGCCTCCAACCGAAGGACGACAGGCCTCGGCGGCCAACAAGAACACAAAGAGCCACCGTAATCATTAAACTTGCGGTAGTCACGAAATAGACCATTCGGTTCTCCGTCTCCGATCATAGCGAGGCTGGGAGGATTTAAATGTAACTATTGCAGTGACTTTGCTACCGCTGCGAAAAATGCCAGGTCGTCTATCGGGCTAAACGCGGAGTCTGGTTTGGGACGGGCGCTCAGCACTACAATGACCAGCTTCTGTTGAGGGTTGATGTAGAGGCGCTGGCCAAAGATTCCAATCGCTTCGAAAGCGCCATGATGGATGGGATCGCCTGCAGGAACGGGCCACCATAGATACCCGTAGTCCACGGATTCTCCCCCAATCACGTGGGCGCTGCCGGCCTGCTGAAACCACCCCACGGGCACCAGGCGCTGGCCATCGACGACGCCGTCCTGTTGCACCAGCAGACCGATGCGTCCGTAATCGCGCAAGGTTGCGCCCAGACCACTGCCGGCCAACCCCATGCCTCCCGGGGCTTCGACCCACCAGGTAGCATCCTGTTCCATGCCCAGGCGCGACCACAGGGTCTGGGAAAGGTAGGTAGCGAGCGGCTTATGGGTCGCTGCCTCCAGCAAGGCTCCCACCAGGAAGGATTCCCCGGTGCTGTAGTTCCAGATCGAGCCGGGAGCGCCGGCTTTGGACAGAGTATTCATATAAGCCACGATGCTGCCGGGCTTGCCCTCCAATTGTTTCTCCAGCAGCTTCCTGCGGTCCGAATGAGGGTCGGTGTAGGTCTCGTCCCACTTCACTCCAGAGGCCATCTGCATGATGTTGCGGATGCTCACGCCATCGTAGGGGCCTCCCTTGAGCTGGGGAAGGTAATGGGTGAGAGGCTCATCCAGGCTGGTGATGAGGCCCTGCTGGAGCGCTGCGCCCACCAGCGTCGAGGCCACGGACTTGGCCATCGAGAAGGAAATCCAGCGGGTCGCCGGTCCGGCGCCGAGTTCATAATCCTCGAAGGCCACCTTGCCATCCTTAAGAACGAGCAAACCGGCAACGCGATTGTCCGCGAGATAGTCGAACAGGTCGTACTCGGCGCCGCGGGATTGGAAGTGAACGTTCTTGAGCTGCTTTGCTGCGGGCGGGAGGGGGCGGACGGCTCCGCCCCGCGGCACTCGATTGACAGGAAAGAGGGTGTCACTGTGCTCGAAAGTGACCACCTCTACTCCGGGTAGCATGGCGCCGTCAAATACCTGGCGGGCGCCGGCGGGCTGCTGCGACAGGGCGGATGTAGCGGCGAAGAAAAGCATGATGCCGAGAGTGGTGTCGCAGCGGAGGAAATTCAGGTTCATGGTTGGGAGTCTATGGGGCGACCTAAGTGCGGACAAGCAGAAAACCGCGCTTTCTACGACGGTTAGGGAATACCATCCCCGACACAGCGCAGCGGATATGATGGACATGATACGGAATAGGGACCAAGTATGAGCGTGGTGGCAAAAGTCGATTCGTTGCGATCGCGGCTGAACTACGAGCCGCAAGTGTTGGGATTTGGAACCAGCGGCCGGCGGGGTAAGGTCGTGGACCTCACGCAGCTGGAGATCTATCTCAACGCGCTGGCGGAGTTGGAATACCTGCAGTCGTTGCCGCTCACCGAAGGCGGCATCCGGCCAGGCGAAGATCTTTATTTCGCCTATGATCTGCGCCCCAGCTCCAGCGAGTTCGTCGCGCAAGAGGAAGGCCGGGGGGAGATTGCCCAGGCCATCGTCCGAGCGATCGGCGACGCCGGTATGCAGGCGGTGAACCTGGGCCGCATACCCACGCCCGCGCTGGCCAGCTACGCATTGTCGCGCAACAAGGGCAGCATCATGGTAACCGGCAGCCACATCCCCTTCGATCGCAACGGCTACAAAACCTATAGCAGCTGCGGCGAACTGCTCAAGCAACAGGAAGAACCGATCAACGAGCAGGTGCGGCAGATACGGCAGAGACTCTACGAGCAGCCCTGGGAGCAATCGTTGTTCAATGAACGCGGCATGCTCAAATGCGGCCATCAGGAGCTTCCGCCGGAGCAGAGCGAAGCGCGCGCCGCGTATATAGAACGCTTCACCAATTTTTTTAAGGGCACGACCCTCAACGGCAAGCGCATACTCGTCTACCAACATTCTGCAGTGGGGCGGGATTTGCTGGTGGAGATTCTGGAGCGTCTCGGCGCCCAAGTGCTTAAAGGCGGACGCAGCGATACCTTTGTCCCCATCGACACGGAAAATATCGATGCGGCGCAGTTGGCCGTGATTCAGGAACTTGCCGATGCGGCCTCCGCGAGCAGCGGGCCGCTCCACGCCGTGGTCTCCATCGACGGCGATAGCGATCGCCCGCTGGTTCTGGGCGTGGACCCGCTCACCGCCCAGGTGCATTTCTTCGGCGGCGACCTGGTGGGCATGGTGGTGGCTGAGTATTTGCAGGCGGACGCGGTCGTGGTTCCCATCAGCTGCAACGACGCCATCGACCGGGGAAAGCTCGCGTCCGTCGTAGAACCGAAGACGCGCATTGGCTCACCCTTCGTGATCGCCGGTATGGAAGCCGCACTCGCGAATGGAAAAAAGCGCGTCTGCGGATGGGAGCCCAATGGAGGGTTCCTGACCGGCTCGCCCATCACCCGCAACGGCGCTATCCTGCAACCGCTGCTGACCCGGGACGCGGGCTTGCCTATCCTGGGCGTGCTCTTTGCCGCGGAGCAAGATGGGCTCTCGCTGGTGGATCTCTTCGCCCGCCTGCCCAAACGCTTCAGCCGCGCTGCCCTGCTGAAGCACTTCCCTCGGGTGACGGCGTTGAAGATCGTGGGCCGATTCTCTCCGCCCAGCGGCAATGCGGAAGCGATCCGAAAAGATCTGGCGCAGTTTTTTACACCGGCACAGGGTTTTGCCGGCATCACCCATGTGGACTACACGGACGGCGTGCGCATTCTCTTCGCCAACGGAGAGGTGGCGCATGTGCGACCCTCAGGGAACGCGGACGAATTGCGCATCTATGCGGTCGCCGATACGCAGAGCCGCGCCGACGAGATTGCCGCCATGGGCGTGGCCGAACCCGCAGGGATCCTGCGCAAGATGGAGAAAGCTGTTGATGGTTGAAGCAGGCGTACTGACCTTGCAGGGCGTGGTCCAGCACTATGACTGGGGCGGCCACCACTTCATCCCCGATCTGCTGGGCGTGGAAAACGCAACGCGCAGACCGTTCGCAGAATTATGGATCGGCGCCCATGCGAAGGCGCCATCCCTGGTCGATGTCGTGGGTGGGCAGGAGCCTCTGGACACGCTGATCGCCGAAGCGCCCGATGCCATCCTGGGGCAGGCAGCAAAGACTCGCTTCGGCGGACGGCTGCCCTACCTGTTCAAAATTCTCGATGTCCACAAGATGCTCTCTATTCAGGCGCACCCTACGCTGGCCGAGGCCCGCAGGGGTTTTGCGCGCGAGAATGCCGAGGGCATTGGCCTCGAGGCCGGCTGCAGGAACTATAAAGACGATAACCACAAGCCGGAAATCGGCGTGGCGCTGACAGAGTTCTGGATGCTGCATGGTTTTCGGCCGCTGGAGCAGATCGCACAGACCTTTCGTGAAACCCCTGAGTTGGGTGCGCTGATGCCCGACTTTCCCGAGCGGTTGGTAGCGGCAGGCCACGATCATGAGGCCCGCCGCGGATTGCTGCGCGAACTCTATAGCAAGGCCATGACCGCGCCCCAGGAGCAAGTGGACCTGTTGCTCAATGGGCTACTTGCGCGGCTGCAGGCAAAGCCACTCACGGACAAGAACAGCGCGGACTTCTGGGCGTTGCGTGCGGCGGAGAATTTTCCCTTGCCGGGGGGACACCGCGATCGCGGAATCTTCAGCGTCTACCTGCTGAACCTGGTCCATCTGCTGCCTGGGCAAGGCACCTACCAGCCGGCGGGAGTGCTGCACGCATATCTGGAAGGGGTCAATGTTGAGTTGATGGCCAACTCCGATAACGTGCTGCGAGGAGGGTTGACAACCAAGCACGTCGACGTCCCGGAACTTCTCAATATCCTCACCTTCGAGGGCGGTACTCCGAATGTATTTGGCGGAGAAATGGTGAGCAGCCAGGAACGCGTCTATCGAACCCCGGCAGAGGAGTTCGAGTTGAGCCGCATCGCGCTCGTCCCGCACAGCCGATACGCCGGCGACGCTCCTTACGGCCCCAAAGCGCTGCTGGTGTTGCATGGCTCGGCCACGGTGACGGCGGGCGGCCAATGTAGATCCCTTGGGCGGGGCTCTATCGTTTTCGTGCCCTGCGGGATACAGTTTGTCGTTGAGTCGCAGGCAGAGGATCTAGTGGTCTTTCAGGCCGGCCTTCCCCGCCACGCCCGGGGCGCGTCGTGACGAAGCGCTTCCACCTCTAACTGTTTCCTTCTTTGGCGAGAAAGGCTTCGACTTCAGCGGCCGAGGGCAGAGACGGTTGAGCGCCGGCTCGAGTTACCGAGATCGCCGCGGCGGCGGCGGCGTAACGGGCAGCGTCGGCGGGTGGTTTCCCGCGTGTGAGGGCAACCGCGAAGGCTGCGTTGAAGCAGTCCCCGGCCGCAGTGGTGTCGACAACCTTCACCGCGAAGGCGGGAATTTGTTGTGCAGCGCAATCGCGTCCGGCCAGAAAGACTCCCTGCGAACCGAGTTTAAGGGCTACATTGCGCACCCCCATCGCCAGCAATTTTTCGGCAACGGCAGGGGGATCGATACTGACGCGACCTAACAGGATCTGGGCTTCGGTTTCGTTGGGCGTGAGCCAGGTGGTGCGACTGAGCAGCGATTGCGGTAAGGGTATGGCGGGAGCGGGGTCCAGCATCAAGGGAGTCTTCGTCTCCGCGGCTTGTTCAGCGAGGCGGATGACAGTTTCCAGTGGAGTCTCCAGCTGTACCAGGATCATTTTTGCTCGCTGCACGATCTCCAGGTGGGTGTCGATATACGCGGCAGAAAGCAAGCGATTCGCGCCTGAGACGACGATAATGGAGTTCTCCCCATTGTCGGCCCTGGAGATATGGGCGACGCCGCAAGGTCCGGCCACCATTTGAACCGCGTGGGTATCGACGCCGGCGGTCTTCAAGCCAGAAAGCAGCCTCTCGGTAAATAGGTCCGTTCCGAGAGACGCGATCATGTCCACCTGCGCACCCAGCTTGGCGATGGCCACCGCCTGGTTGGCGCCCTTGCCTCCATTGAATACATCGAAGCTGCTACCGAGAATCGTCTCGCCCGGGGCTGGGAGGCGGTTTGCGCAAGCCACCAGATCGATATTGATGCTACCCACTACCAACAGCTTTTTCTCCACGCTCTTTCCCCCGTCCATGGCGGGCACACAAAGGCCGCCGCTGGGAAAGGATATCGTGAGAGAGTGGAGGCGCGGGCCGGAATCGAACCAGCCATAAAAGGCTTTGCAGACCTTCCCCTAACCGCTTGGGTTCCGCGCCGTCTGAAGGGACTGCCCGCTTTACAGGCAGCCGGTTGCTTATGAGTGAGGTAACTTTAGATCGACCATGATGTGGAAGACTACACCATTTGGCGGGCGGCGTTACCCTTGGTAACCGAAATGGTGCATCGTGGTACATGGCCGGTCGCGCAAGACTGTTGTCTTGTGGGTAAACCTTGGGATTAGAACCAGGCCCGCAAGAGTCAGTCTCCTAACAGACGCCAATAGGAACACGCTCCGACTGGACTCGATTCTGAACCGGCAGTTATCACCAAAGCACCCCTGAAACCCTTAAGGCCACGCGATGCTTCTTCTGGTACGCGCGTTTTCCACACTGCTCTTGCCTGCCTCGAGTTCTCCGATGAAGTTTATAGATGATTCTGGGCCAGAAATTTGCGACGTCACTCTTATTTGTTGGAGCCTCGACCGGCCTGGTCTTACTGGTATCCGCCGGCCTCCCCGCAAATGTGAGCGCGGCGAGCAGCCCCGCGGCGACAGATCCTGGGGTTCGTACCGGCCCCGCAAACGCAGGCAGGCCGCTGTTCTCATTGAGTGCTGACGAGCGGGAATACTTTGCCGCTGGGCAGACCCGTTTTCTCGCATTTGATACCGTTACGGGCACCAATAGAGGGCTGGGACCGGCCTTTAATTCCAACAGTTGCGGCAGTTGTCATGCGCAACCGGCCGTTGGTGGCACAAGCCCGGCGCTCAACCCGCAGATCGCGGCGGCCAGCGACGATGGCGCTAGCAATACCATTCCCGACTTCATCTCTGCCAGCAGCCCGGTGCGCGAAGCTAGATTTCCGTTCTTAGTGAATGCCAACGGGACACTCAGCACGACTGCCGACGGCGGCGTGCATGGCCTCTTTACCGTGAGCGGGCGAGCCGATGCTCCGGGATGCGACATGGCCCAGCCAAACTTCGTTCAGGCGCAGGAGCTGAATAACATCATTTTTCGGATTCCCACCCCGCTCTTTGGGATGGGCTTGATTGAGAATATCCCCGACGCGACTATTTACGCCAACCTGGCAGCGAATGCCGCCCTCAAGCAAAGCCTGGGCATCTCCGGCCACACGAATACCAGCGGCAATGATGGCACCGTCACCCGCTTCGGCTGGAAGGCGCAGAACAAGTCGGTCGAGGTGTTTGCCGGCGAGGCTTACAACGTGGAGATGGGGGTCACCAATGAGCTCTTTCCTGACGAGCGGGGACTGCCCCCACCCTCCTGCCTCTTCAACCCGCTGCCCGAAGACAGCACAAACTTTTCGTTAGCGGGCGATCAGATACCGAGCGACATCGTGGAGTTCTCCGCCTTCATGCGCTTTCTCGCGCCGCCTGTGCCGTCTGCGCAGGGGATTCCGGGGAGACCTAATGCGCAGTCCATAGCCAGAGGCCAGACGCTCTTTAATCGGGTTCACTGCACCCTGTGCCACACCCCAAGCATGCAAACAGGAGCTTCCTCTTTCACTGCCGGGTTGAACAACCAGACGGCGGAGCTGTATTCCGACCTGGCAGTGCATCATATGGGCGCAGCCCTGGCTGACAACATCTCTCAGGGCACAGCTGGGCCCGATGAGTTTCGCACCGCTCCTTTATGGGGCTTGGGGCAGCGTCTCTTCTTTCTTCACGATGGCCGTGCTACAGCCGCGAATGGCGGTTTGCTGACGGCCATACAGGACCATGCTGGTTCTGGCTCCGAAGCCAACGGTGTCATTGATCTTTTTCTGGCATTGAGTGCTCAGCAACAGCAGGATTTGCTGAATTTCCTGCGATCTCTGTAGGCGGTGCGGCGGTCGCGCGTGCGCGGCGGATTCACCACTTCCCCACAAGAAACTATTTTTATTTGCCAGACCGGAGAGGCGATACTCTTATCCCAGATTTTTGACATTGCACGGAGGACGGCATGGTCTGGGAAAGAGATAACAAGCGCAGAGATTTCTTGAGGCTTGCGGCATTCGGCCTGGCAGGACTTACTACAACTTCAGCCCGCGGGCTGTACCAGGCGCCGCGGGGTGTGATCCAGCGGCCGGAGACTCCGGAGCACGCCCTTCAGCTGCTGGTCGAGGGTAACCAGCGCTACGTCGCCCAAAAGCTTATCTCCTTCCAGGAGGATCTGGATATTTTGAAAGCTGAGACCGAGGAGCACCAGGAGCCATTCGCAGCAGTACTTTCCTGCGCCGACTCACGCGTACCCGTCGAGTTGGTTTTCGACCAGAGCATTGGTCATGTCTTCGTGGTTCGGGTGGCCGGCAACGTTGCCACACCGGACACCATCGCAAGCCTGGAATATGGGGCGGCCGTGTTGGGAGTGAAAGCGATTGTGTCACTCGGACATACCAATTGCGGCGCCGTCAAGGCTACCCTGGCAGGCAAGGCAGTACCGGGACAGATCAGCACACTTTACCAGTACATTCATCCAGCGATAGCGGGAGCCAACGGGGACCTGACAACCGCCAGCCGGCAAAATGCCACGCTACAGGCATCGGTGTTACGCGATACCTCACCTGTTCTCGCCGACCTCGTAAAGCAGAAGAAGCTGGCGATCCGTGCCGCCATCTACGATATAGGCAGCGGGAAAGTCGCCATGCTCTAAGCCTGAGGAGTCTTCATCCCGTGGTTGCCGTGGAGCCGGAGCAATCATGGGCTTCCGTTCCACACACGGTAAGGAAAATCGTGGCTACCTGCGACTCTCTCCATCCCTCATGAACGGCTCTGAGGCGAGGTCTGCCCTCCCCTTTGTCATCCCGCGTGTCCCGGCATGCCGTGGAGCCTGCCCCTGCAACTTCGATTCCTCATACGCGCCTCTATCCATAACTCGTGTGCGGCTTCACCAAGGAAAGCTGCATCAGGTTTACCGACGCCACGAAGCCTGAGGGGAATTCCGGAGGAAGCCAACCGTCCCGACGTGCCGTGGAGGGATCTGCAGTCTTCATTTGGGCTGGTTAGCACGCCGGGGATATCCGAACTTGTATGACCAACAACATAATTCATGTTCTCAGATGGCGAGCCGATAGCTCTAGGGATAACGCTCAACGGTATGAGCGTATCCGCATCAAAGCAATTAGTCACAACGAAAGTGACGGAGCTCTCCCCCAATCGAGTGAGTGACAAACTTAGACCAACCGGATTCCTGGCTACTCAAGATAGGCCTGGGCACAACCAACTCCTTCTGGCCCAAAGCGATCGCGCGCAAGTAAGAGCCGGCGGCGAGATATCCGTGTGATACCAGGTGCCACCTTGGGAACCTGCGGCGTAATGTTACTCGACCGCTAACCGATATCTTTATCATGGCGCTGCATCGGTTACGTATTCTATGTTCGTTCCTAGTAGAAAAGTTCTCGCTCTGTAGGAACGAACTATAGACGTCATAAATTACGACTACACGGCGGGCCGCTTCGGATCGGAATCCGAGTATTAGAAAGCTCCCTAAAGAGCGAGCGAAGGACTGTTTAATGTGGAATGTATCTTTTCCTGCCAATCGCCGAGTCGCATCTTTTCGCCGTCTGGCTTGCAGGCTGTTGCTGACGGTCGCCTGTACCATGGCGGCGCAGGCGGCTCCCGTAGCCACCACGACCTCACTCAAGCTTTCTGCGCCATCCCTTGCCTGGCATACGCCGGTGACTTTGACGGCTTCGGTCACCGCGACCGCAAGCGGTGCGCCGGTAACAGCCGGCACAATCACCTTCTGCGATGTATCAGGCCTCTACACTCGCTGCGAAGACGCGGCGGTTGTGGGCAGCGCGCAGCTGAACGCGAAAACAGCAACCGCGACGTTTACCTATATCCCGGCAATCGGCTCCCATAACTATACGGCGATATTCAACGCCACGACGGCTGCCGCAGCCAGCACTTCGCCGGCGCAAACTCTGGTGGTGACTGGCCTCTATCCCACCACCACGGCGATTGCGGCAACCGGGAATCCAAGCGGCTACGGACTGACAGCGACGGTGGTCGGTTTCGGCTTTCATCCGCCGGTACTGGCAGGCACCGTCTCTTTCGAGGACACAACCGACGGCAACTACCTGCTGGGAACAGCAGCCCTCGACGCTCCAACCTACGCCCAGAGCTTCGTCCCGGCGCCGAATTCCCCAATCTCCAGCGGCAACCAGCCGACAACCGCCGCCGCGACCGACTTCAACGGGGATGGAATACCAGACCTTGCCATCCGGACCTCGTACGACACTTCGATGTACATTATGCTGGGCAACGGAGACGGCACCTTCAAGCCGGCCCCCAACTCACCCTTCACGGAAGGAATCAATCCTTGTATCAACCCACTCGCAAATTCGAATTGCTCTGTGGCAGCGGGGGATTTTGACAATAACGGGACAGCTGACCTGGCAATCACCAGTGGCTACGACAATACCGTAATCATCCTACTGGGCAACGGCGACGGTACCTTCAAGCCCGCCGCCGGCTCACCGATTGCAGGGATCAACTTTCCCCAATCGGTAAAAATTGGAGATTTCAATAACGACGGCCGTCTGGATCTGGTGGTCACGAATGGTCAAGACAACACGGTAAGCATTCTGCTCGGCAATGGAGACGGCACCTTCACAGCGGCAGTCGGCTCACCGGTTCCCGTGGGCGCGTTTCCCTACTTCACGGCGATTGCCGACTTCAACAAAGATGGCAACGCAGACATCGCAGTCACCAACAACACCGACAACACGGCGAGCATTCTTCTGGGCAACGGAGACGGTACCTTCACACCAGCCCCTGGCTCACCGATTTCCGGGTTCAACTACAACCCCGTGGGGATCGTCGCTGCAGATTTCAACAAAGACGGTGCTGTCGATCTTGCGGTGACCAATTACACCGGGAACGGTCAATACGGACTAGGCAATGTAGTCGTCCTGCTGGGGAACGACGATGGTACGTTCACACCTGCTCCTGGATCCCCGATAACAGTAGGCTTACGGCCCATCGTGCTGGTTGCCATGGACTTCGACCATGACGGCAACACCGACCTTGTCGTCGACAACTTCGGCGTAAACACGGACTATGGCCCAGGCGTGAATCCTTCGACCCAAACTCTGGCCATCCTGAAGGGAGACGGAAAGGGCGGCTTTACTCAACCCTATCCGACGACCCAGCTGGGAAACTCACCCAGCGACCTGATAGAGGCAGACTTCAATGGAGATGGCGCCACTGACGTGGCAATTCCCAACTTAGGCGAATTTGACACCACCATCCTGCTGAACGAACCCACTCAAACGGCAACCGCGAGTGTGTCGAATATCACCATCAGCCGGTATCGGCACCCACTACGTAGACGCCGTTTATCCAGGAAATACTTCCTTCGCCCCGAGCACCTCTTCCACCATCCCGCTACAGGGCTCGACCGCCGCTACCACCTTGACCCTGACCGCCAACCCGGCCGAGCAAATGATCACCATGCCGGTGACGTTTACGGCACAGCTTGGACCCGCTTCGAGCCAGCCTCTCTTTGGGATTCCGACCGGAACCGTCACTTTCTATGATCAGAGCGTCAGCGCCCAACTGGGAACGGCGCCCATGGGTGCGAACGGGCAGGCCGTTTTGACCATCAGCAGCATCGGCCCCGGAGTGCATAGCATTACCGCGAGCTACGGCGGGAGTGCTGGATTTCTCCCCAGTGCCTCAAACGCGGTAACGGTCACCATCGATGAGCTGCGCATTCTTCGCGTAGGCAACAACAACACCACCATCCTGCCTGGCACCACGGTGGTGTATACCCTTCAGGTCGAGCCGCAGGTGGCGACCACATTCCTATACAACGTGAGCTTCACGGCAAGCGGTCTGCCTGCGGGCGCAAGCGCCACCTTCTCTCCCGCGACCCTGCCGGCCGGCGGCAAAACGACCAATATCACCATGACGGTGAAGACAGCAACGACCGCCATGAACGCGCCACCACCGTCCCCTTTCGAGCGGCTTCCGCTCGCACTGGGACTTCTGCTTCCTCTCTTCGGAACGCGCGCAGTGCGAAAGCGATTGCGACATCTGCCCTCATTCCTTGCAGTCGCGGTATTTGCGGTGCTCAGCCTGGCAGCAGTCACAGGATTGAGCGGGTGTTCGGGTGCGGGCCTTTTCGCGGCGCGAAAAGTTCCCTACTCCATCACCGTTACGGCCACCGAAGGAACGGTTCAGCGCACAGTGGAGGTGCCCCTTGCGATCCAGTAGGTGGCGTACGGTGCGCGGTGCGGGAGAAGGTATGCGTAGATCGTTACCTTTAGTGTTTATGGCAGTGATGCTGGGATTCACACCCGGCCTCCATGGCCAGATCGCGCCGGGAGGAAGAGATTTTTCTTTGCCGCGGGCGGAAGTCTCGCTGGCCTACAGTCCGACGGAGGCGAACGCCGGGCCCGGCCAATGCGGCTGCTTTTTCATGAACGGCGCCAGCGTAGAGGGAAACTTTCGCACCTACCGCGGATACACCACAGTGGTGGATGTAACCGCGGCACACACCGGCCAAATTCAGAACACGGGCCAGCCTTTTTCGCTGCTCATGGTGACCGCGGGGATGCGCCTCAATTTCAGGCTTGGCCACCAGCGGGAAGACGGATGGGATACATACCACCGCATCAAACCCTTTGCGCAAGCGTTGGTGGGGTTCGCCCATGGCTTTGATTCGGCTTTTCCCGACAAGGCAGGATTCATTCAACCCTCCGCTAATTCCTTGGCGTTGCTGGCGGGCATTGGGGTGGATTTGAAGTACAGGAAGCATCTCTCCTTCCGCCTAATCCAAGCCGACTATGGATATACTCGCCTGCCCAACCTCGCCGGCAACGACCAGAACTTGCTGCGGATTTCTTCCGGCATCACGATCCATCTCAAGTGAACAGGCCTAGGAACCAGTCATTTTTCTCCGGTTCCCTCGCATACGACGGTGCCCCACATCTCGCTCGTTAGGGAATGAATGGCCCAGCGACTTTTCCCCAGCCTCTTTAGAAATTGAAGACAGCCTGGAGAAAGATACTGCGGTTCCCGGCAGTGGAGGCGCCAAAGAATCCCCCGCCGGCCAAGGATTGTGATTCACCGAAGAACGGCGACGATAGCGTTCCGTTCGGTGATCCCAGGTTCTGATGGTTGAACACGTTGGTTCCTTGGGCGGTGAGGGTCAGGTTGTACCGCCGCGAAGTAGTCTGGTCCAGGCGCCCAGGCCCGCCGCGGCTTCCGCTTAGACCACCCGGGCCAATCCCCCCACCTCCGCCGCGTCCACCACCCCCGCCGCCTCCGCTCCGTGCAGCGCGACCACTTTCTACCTTGGGGCCAATGCCAATCACTTTACTCACGCGCATATTCAAGCTGACATTGGAAGGGCCGGTGCCGAGGCCGTAGGGGATGATCTTCTCATTAGTGCCGAAGGGGTTCGTATTCAGGCAGCCATATTGGGTGCTCACAACGTCTGCTTCATTACAGCTCGCGGCGAAGGTAGGCCGTGCGTTTAACTGGTTGTTCCTGGTCAGATCGCTGCCGACGGTCACGTTATACGGCGCGCCGGAGTTATATGCAAAAAAAGGACTCAGCGAGACACCGTAGGGAGCAGCAAAATTTCCCAGGATCACGAAGCGGTCATGAACATCGAAGCTGCTTCGTCCATAGTCAAGCCCGGGATCCTGAGCAACGGAAGGAGTGTAGGTCACACCATTGGTATCTGCCTTCGCGACGTTGTAGGTATAGAAGGTGAAGAAACTGAACCGGGAGTAACTAGCCCTGCCCGAAACAATGATCTGATTTTGCCGGTAGACACCTCCCGACTGGTATTGCAGATCGTTCTCCTGGGCAGTCGGTAGCGGGGAGTCGGGATAGATATTGAGAGCCGCAGTGGCAAAATAAGGAGCTCCAATATTGTTGGTTAGGTATTGGTGCACGCCCCGTCCGTAAAGATAAGTTACATTCGCGGTGATCCTCTTGGCCAACTGTCGATCAAGGCCCACCGCCGCCTGCATGTCGAGGGCGGCATGGAAATGCGGGTCGACGGTATAAAGAGTCTGGGCCGTATCCGCAATGGCTACCGCCGTGGGGGTGACGGGAAACGTGGGATTGGTGACCGTGGAAACCTTCTGATTGATTCCATTCTGATGAATGGCCTGGATAATATAAGGGGTTCCTGCGTTGGAGCCAAAGCTATTGGGCACGGTGAACCGCTGGTAGAACCAGCCATACCCTCCACGCAGCACGGTCTTCGGCGGATGCTTTGCATCGCCGTGCCCCAGGGCGTAGGCAAAGGATAACCGCGGCGCAAAGTCACTCTTATCGTTGATGCGGTTCTGCGTTTCCCAACGCAGCCCGTAGCTGAAAGTAAAGCGCTGGTTGACTTTCCAATCGTCCTGGTAAAAGAGCGCTGCATCGAAGAGAATCGCGCGCGCGGTGTATTGATTGACTTGCGTCACCTGGTAGGTATACGGGGTGTTGTTCGCATATTCCTGCAAAGACTGGAAGGTGTACTGACCGTTTGTACCCCCGTTGGTGAAATCCGCGTCGCGATAGGCTCGCAGGCGGGCGCCAAAGTTTAACGAATGGTTGCCCTCGGCTGCCGCGAAGTAGTTCTGCAATTCATAAATATCCTGGTTGTCGCGTACGGTTCCACCGTTGTTGCCGCCGTCCACAAAGGAGCCTTGCACCGAAATAGTGGGTGAAGTGTTCTGGGCGATGTTCTGATAACGGAACCGGCGGTACTGAAAACGGATGTCGTCGACGATGTTCTTGCTCAGCACCAGGCTGTCACTCGCCTGCAGCGTGTTCTCCATGCTCTGCGCGTTGGTGGCCTGCGTCGGGAGGGCTAGCGGACCGACGCCTCCGTTGGTGGTAACCGCGCGGTAGAAATCGTAACGAAGGGTCAAGGTATTCTTTTGGCCGAGCTGCAGATCCAGCCGTGGACTGATGTCGATGCGCGAGCTCGGGTTGGGGTAGGCTTCATTCAGTTTCGGTCCGGTGAGATCGTCCGGGTTGACGGCGTCGATCACGCTCACGTTCTGATTGTTGCGGCCGAAAGCGCTGACGTAATACGAGGCAGTCTTGGAAATAGGACCGCCTACACTTCCCTGCAAGTTATAGGAGTAATAGCCCGGTTCCGGCGTTTGCAGGATCGGGTTACGCGAGTTGAAGGAAGAGTCGTTGCCGCGCGCTTCGATCTGGCCGTGGAGCTTATCTGTGCCGGGCTTGGTGAGGATTTCTATGCGCCCGTAACCGAGGCGATCGAACTCGGCGGAAAACGGGTTCTGGTTGACACGGATCTCGCGAATGGAAGCCTTGGGCGGGATCTGTCCCCCGGTGAAACCATCAATGTAGATCTCGCCCCCGTTGGGACCTGCTGCCGGTCCAGCCAGAGCCTGCAGTTGGCTTTCCAGTTCATCGGGGTCGTCGGAAAGTGCATCGAGGTCTTTCCCCTTGAGCACCACGGCGTTGGCGTTTGAGTCCGGGCTCGTATCGATGGTCGGCGCGTCGGCCTCGACCTGCACCTGCTGCTGTTCCACCTGGATCTGCATCGCGATGTTCAGCGTCTTCGTTTGCCCGCCGCTAACGGTGACCGTGGAGGTGAAGGGGGCAAACCCTGCTGTCGTCGCGTTCACGGTATAGGCGCCGGCAGCCAGACCCCGTACCTGGTAAGAACCTGCGCCATCTGACACTGCATTGGCGCCTTTTCCAGAAGCTGAAGTGACTGTGACCTGTGCATTGGGGATGACCGCGCCGGTTGGATCCAATACCCGGCCCTGGATTGTCCCGGTAGAGCCTTGACCGAAAACCGTTCCCGGCGAGGCGAGGGCGCTCAGCAGGACCGCGATCACAATCAATAAAGACTTTGTACGTTTTATCATGATCAGGTTGCAGCTGAACCGTGGACGATTCCCGGCAAACGGCGTCACAGCTTATGAAGATTGACGCGCTGCGGGCGTGGTAAGTTTCCTGGGCCTATCAACCCAAGTCTCATAAACGTCAACCATTTAGATGCTTGTTGCAGGCGAGGCAAAGGCTATCGAAAGTTTTATTTAGCGAAGAAACGGTAGCGAATATTCCATTTTCCCGTCTCGCCGGGCTGGACATTCACGTGAATATAAGCTTCCGGGCAAATGGTCGTGTGGATCGACCAGAAATTCAGCTGCGCGATGGGTGAGTCTGAGGTTTGCTCGACTCCGACCCCGGTATTTCGGTTCTCTACCGTAAAATCATAGTCAGACGGGCTATTGGAATAACCGGTCAGATAGCTGGAGACGGACTGTCTTGGGCCAGTGCCCAGTTCCTGCAGGTAAACAATGTCTTTTCCGTCAATCTTTGCGCGCGGTTCCAGTGGCTGTTTTGCCTGCGGCTCAAAGGGAAAATGAACCGTCATTCCAGGACCCGTCGGAGCACCATCGAGCATGAAGAAGTCATGGTCGTAGACTTCTGTGTCGATCGCCTTGGTACCCGTATTCTTGATGTGGTGCTCGAGGATGAGAACCGGTTGGTGTTTGTCGAGTTTGAGTGTCTTCTCGTAGACGTACGCGAAGCCCAGCGGCGATTGCAAAGTTTGGGTGAAGGTCACCTGGTCTTTCTTGACACGTACTTTCCATTTTCCCAGGTCCACGATGGGATAACGAAAACCAAACCTGTAGGGCGAGTCATCCACCTTGCGCAGAACACCGACTCCAGGCTTGAGGAAGAGTTCGCCGGGTTTTGCTTCGTTGTAATTGATCGAGCTGAGACCGTCGCTGGAACGGAATTCCTCTACCGGCCCGGTGATCGCATCGTTGATCAACGGATCGTAGTGATTGAACCAAACTCCAAAATAGGTGTGGCCCTTATAGGTAAGACAAGGAACAACGCCCGACCAATCGAAACGCGTCGAGCGATAGTAGCCCTTCTCGGTATCGGGCAGATAAACAACGGCCTGCACCACGCCGTTGGAGAGGACGGCTTTGGGAAAATCGCTGTTGATGAAAGAGGCGCAAGGGGAATCTTTAATCACCTGGGCTTCTACCGCGGGGAGCGCAACCACGGAAACGAACAGCGCGGCGGCCAGGAGCAAAGACTTTCGGTGGCGTGCTTGCAATGCAATCTCCCTCAGCAGATCTAGTGGTCTCCCATCCTAACCTAGGGGAGTGCAAAGGCGACATAGACGCCACCGGAGGGCTTCTTGTTGGTTTGCCCTCCACTGGCGGCAATCACAACATACTGCTTGCCGTTCACCATGTAGGTCGCCGGTGTCGCCAGGCCGGCAAAGGGTAGTTGCGTTTCCCATAGCACTTTGCCTGTGTGGCTGTCGTAGGCATGAAACTTCTCGTCGAAAACAGTGGCCCCAATAAACAGGAGACCTCCGGCGGTGACGACCGGTCCACCGTAGTTATCTGATCCAGTGTTGCCCATGCCTTTGGCGACCAGCTCGGGGTACTCACCAAACGGAATCTTCCACAGATACTTGCCGGTGTTCATGTCGATGGCGCTGAGTGTGCCCCAAGGCGGCGCTGTCGCCGGATAATCTTCGGGATCAAGAAACCGGCGAAAGCCGATGGTCTTGTAGGGCATGTCGTTTTTGGCACCGCTGTCAGCTGCCTCCGCGGCTACGGGGTCAGCAGAGGGACGGCGCTGCTGCTGCTGAGGCGCCCTGGTCAGGTAGTGCACAACGTCCTCCACCTGCTGGTCACTCAGGCTATTGAAGGGCGGCATGCGGCCTTTGCCGGAACGGATGGTGGCGGCAATCTCCTGGTCGGTGAGGATGCCCTCGATTCCACGCAAGGCAGGAACGGAAGGCGGGGAGCCGGCACGGTTGATGCCGTGGCACATGCTGCACTGGTTCTGATAGATCTTTTCACCCGGGCTTCCAGGCGGAGGAGGAACGGTCAAGCCAACCAACCACGCAGTATCGTTGGCGTTGACGTAAAACACTCCTGTCGTGGGATCGACGGCGGGTCCGCCCCATTCGCCACCGCCGGCAAATCCCGGCATGTCGATGGTTAGCTTGTCCACACTGGGCGGAACGAACTGGCCGCCGGCGATGAAGGTCTTGAATTGCTTGAGCGCCCAGGCATGCGCTTCCGGCGTGCGGTTAGTCAGCGTATCTTCGGTGACGCTCTGGTGCGTGTACGGCTCAGGTGCGGTGGGCAGCCGCTGCGTGCGAGAAGTAACTTCGCCTGGAACATTGCTGGCAGGATAGGCGGACTCCTTAAGCGGGAAGAGCGGCTTCCCTGTCGTGCGATCGAGGAGGAAGACGAAACCCGACTTGGTCGTCTGAGCGATGGCGTCGACCCGCTTGCCGTCGCGCGTGACCGTCAACAGCGCGGGTGGCGCAGGAAAGTCACGGTCCCAAATATCGTGGTGCACTCCTTGAAAATGCCAGATGCGTTTGCCGGTCTCCGCGTCGAGAGCAAGTAGCGTATCGGCAAACAGGTCGTCGCCTACGCGATCGCCGCCATAGAAGTCGAAGACCGCGGACCCGGTGGGCACATAGACGACACCGCGCTTGGTATCGACCGTCATGCCGGCCCAATTGTTCGCAGCGCCGGCGTTCTTCCAGGCGTCTTTGGGCCAGGTGTCATAGCCGAACTCGCCGGGATGAGGGATGGTGTGAAAGGTCCACCGCACAACGCCGGTGTGAACATCGAACGCGCGAATGTCACCCGGGGGCGCGGGATGGGTCTCAGGATTTTGTCCGCCCACGATGATCAGGTCTTTGTAAACCGTCCCCGGTGTAGTGAGCGAGACGGACTGCTCCTGATACGGGTCGCGCAGGCCTTTGCGTAGATCGATGGATCCGTTCTCTCCGAAGGCCGGAATCGGCTTGCCGGTAGCCGCGTCCAACGCAAAGAGGAAGTTGCGCACAGGGACAAAGATGCGGCTCTCGTGGCCGTCGGTCCAATAGGAGACGCCGCGCGATCGGGCGAAGCCTTGAACGGTTGCATCCCACTTCCAAAGCAGTTTGCCCGTGGCCGCATCGAGCGCAATGACCCCATGCGACGGCGTGCAGGTATAGAGAACTTTGCCCACAATGATGGGCGATGATTCCAGGTCGCCACCCTGTTCTCCAGTGTCATACTTCCACGCCACGACCAGATTCTTCACATTGCTACGATTAATCTGCGTCAGGTTGGAGTAGTGATCCTGAGCGTCCTGGCCACCATAGACCGGCCAGTCTGCTTGCTGCGCCTGCCCATCCGCACCGTATAAGAGGGAGGGCCCAGAGATGCATAGGCCTACGCCCAAAGCGATTGCCGCGAGTACCCGCATTTTGCTCATGTAGCTGTGGCCCTATGCTCCCCCGGATTTCCTGCGGAGCTTGGTGGCGTTGGCGAGCCCATGCGGCTTTCCTCACTGAAAGCCGCGCTCGCAGTTATGGATGGACCCACGTACAGGAAATCCAGATCAGGCTTCCGCTTGCGCCCGATTCTTCAATGCCTTCATATACGCGAAGCCGTAGGCCTGTTCAGGGAAATGGCCGCCTACGACTTCCGGCGTGTGGTCGAGGATCACAATGCCGTCGAACTTCACTTCCACAAGAGCGGTCATGATCTTGGACATGTCGTAATAGCCGTTGTCCATGAAGGTCTCGACGAAGTGTGGCAGTGGTGCGCTGACATTGCGGAAATGGATCTTCCAGATTTTCTCCGGACCGAAATAGCGAATCATCTCCGCCGGGTCTTTATGCATAAGAGCAGGGCCGCCTTCGTTCCAGCATCCGCAACACAAACAGATGCCGACGTTGGGGCTGTTGGCGATCTCCATCGCTCGCTTATAGCCTTCGAAGTTGGCAAAGATGCAGCGTGGAACGCCGGCCAGTATAGGCTCCGGTGGATCATCCGGGTGGATGCCAATCCGGACGCTGTTCTCTTCCGCTACCGGCGCAACCTGTTTGATGAAGTAGGTGTAGTTCTCCCAAATCTCATCTTTCGAAAACACTCGGCCGTGGGAAAGAGGCTCGTAGAACTTCTTATCTCCCCATACGCCCACCTTGTTGGGGCTGGCCATATCAAACTCTCTAGCGGAGGCGCCGCGGATGGTCGCTCGGCCGCTACTCCAGATGCCGTTGCCCATGTGGGCATAGGTGGTGTAGTAGATACCGGCCTGGCCAAGGTTGCGAATGTATTGCTTATACTCCTCGATCTTTTGATCGCGGCCGGGCAGATTGAGCGTGACCTCAGGCATGTTGTGCACGCTGGAGTTGCCGATGTTCCACACCGTGATGCCTGCATCCGCATAGCGCTTCTTGATCTGCAGGAAGCCGTCCGCGGTTCTCAGGTCCGGGGTGGAACCTACACTGACGTACTCAGCACCCATCTGCTTGAGAAAAAGCAGATCATCGTCGCTGGGCTTGGCCGTAGATTGCGCACATAGCTTTATGCCCGGCGCACTGGGATGCACGGTGGCTGAGGCGGTTCGTGGCGACGCAAGGACCCCGGCAGCGCTAAGGGCCCCGCCCACAGCCATTTTGACAAACTCTCTTCGGTCCGGTGCAAACCCGGCATTCGCTACATCAGACGTCTTCTGATCGGTTTCCTTGTTTCTCATGTCACCTGCCCTTTAGAACACTAGATCCCTCTTGCACACACTATGCATGATATCGCTACCACTTTGCTACGGAGCGGAGTTGTGTGCGCAGGCGTTCACTCTTCGGGCACGATGCAACGCCTGCGCTTTCACTGACTGCCTATGCTACACGACCCTGAAAACGCGCTAGAAGTTGAGCCGCAAGGCAAACTGAATAACCCGCGGCAGGTTGAGCTGAGAACTGATCACCCCAAAGGTAGCGTTGGACTTGTCAGTGGCGTTGTTGCAGCAAAGAGCGCTGGGCTGACCGAACTGAACCCGGTTCCACATGTTGAAAGCTTCGGCACGAAACTGCAAATTGACCTGCTCGGTAATCGCCGTGCTCTTGAAAACTGCCGCGTCCCAGTTGGCTATTCCTTGCGTGCGCAATTGGGAATCGGTACGGCGCTCGTCTCCGAAACCGTAGTTGGACGGTGCGGTGAAACAACTGGTGTTAAACCACCCATGTTGCCGGGAGACTGCGCTTCCTGAGAGCTTCTTCTGGCAACCCGGCACTACGTTGGGCCGCGGTTGGCCGGCGCCGAATTGTTGGCTGAGAAATGTGGGCTGCGCGGTGAATATCAAGGGAAAGCCGAATGCGTAGGTGGTGATTCCGTCGAGTCCCCACCCGCCTACGACCTTATCCACGACTCCACCCTGGTTACCCAGAAAGCGCTTCCCTTTGCCGATGGGCAGGTCATAGACGTAGGCCGCCACAAAGCGCGAGGGAACGTTGTAGCTGAGCGGCCCATATTCGGCTTGAAGATTATTCCAGTCCTGGACCTCTCCGGGTTGAACAGCTTCCTGGAAGCCGGTCTGTGTGTCGGCGGTACCCATGTCCTTCGACCAGGTGTAGGCACCGAGCACCATCCCGCCCTGGGTAAACCGCTTCTCCACTTTCGTTTGCAGGGCGTTGTAGTTGGAGCCGGCCGCAGTATTGGCGGCATTCCAGAGATTGAAGTACTGCGGATAGGGACGCAGGAGCTGGCCGGCGGGAATAGTCTTACCAGCCAGGTTGCCGGTAGTGATCAACCCATAGAAAGGGTTGGGAACCTGGACCGTTAGCGCCGAACCCATCGAATCATATTGATCAGGTAGTTGGTCCAAACCCTGGCCGTTGTCGTTGAGGCCCGCCGGCAGTTGTTGATGTACTCCATGATTGCCGACATAGGCCACGTCTAATACAGTCTGATGTCCGAGGTCCTTCTCCACATCCAGATTCCATTGCTCGGCGTAAGTCGCTGGCTCTTTCGGCACGTTGGTCACGACGGGCTGCCCATTGATGACGCTCAGATAGTTGGGGCTTCTGCCCACTGGCTCCAGGACCCCACTTGGGAAGGGGTTGCTGAAAGAATTGATGGGCACGGTCGTGGGATTGATCTGGGTAAATGCAAGGTTGACCGCGGCCTGATAGGGCTGCGCATCCTGCTGCAGATTGGCAGTCGGAGCAAAAAGGATGGAGAAGCCGCTGCGCACTACGAAGGTGCTGGTCAGTCGATAGGCGAGGCCCAGGCGCGGCGAGAACAAGTCGTAGTGCGGCAGTACGTTGGTCCGATGAGGATAGGCCGGAGTATTTACCAGATCTACGTTGCCCTGAAGGTTCAAGCCCGTGGGTCCGGCCAGCGGATTGGCATCGTCCGCCAAGAAGACAGCCTGACGATCATGCCGCTCTGTCCAATAGCCCGGATATTCCCAGCGCAGACCGTAGTTGAGCACCAATTTGTTAGTGGCCTGGAAACTATCACCCACATAGACCCCGCCATAGTAGGTCACGGAGGCCGGGATAATCGCCAGTTCGTTTACCGTAGTTTGCGGTAGGCCCAGGAGGAACGAAGCGAATGGATTACCGGTAAAAGCGGTGGTAAAACCAAACGCTTCCACCTGCGTGGAATTGGTCTGCCCGTAGTTGTTGGGTGCGCGGCGGAACTCTCCCCCGAATCGGATGGTATGCCGTCCGAAGATCATCGTATCGCTTCCCGAAATGGCATAGTTTTCTTCGGTTACGAAGATCTGTTGGCCACCGCCGCCATTGACGGATAATCCGGACACTGCGACACGCGGGATGACTGGGCCGCAACAATTCGTTCCCAAGGCAGCGATGGTGGCCGCGGGCCAGCCGGTAAAGGAGAGATCGAAGGGAATGCCCGTGGCGCCGGTAAAGCTGGTATCGCGAAAATAGGAAAGACGAAAATCCAGAACATTTTTGGGGCTGACAGTGATGCTGTCTCCGAGCACCACCTGCTGCACCGCGTTATGGCCTGTTGCGGGGTTGGGCAGATAACCATAGGGTAAGGCGCTGGGATTCAGGGAGTGATGGTAAGTGTAGCGTCCGAAAATGCGCTGTTTCTCACTCGCATCCCAGTCGAGCCGCGCGATGTACTGATTCAACGCCGGCTTGGTCGTGGCATTCACGCTGTAATTGTTGACAGTACCCGGTCCATTCGGCGGCGCCCACCATTTAAACATCGCGGCCGATGTGGGGTTGATCCGGCTTTGAGGAATGGTGTTATTAGGGAAAACCGTACCCGGCGGAGCGGGGACAAAGTTACCGTTGGCGTCAAATTGACCCGGGTCCTTAATAGGCGTCGAGCTGGTGATGACGCCCGACTCCATGGCTGCGGTAGGCACAGAGTAGGTGGTGGAGGCGCCGATGGCTGCGCGGATGCCCTCGTAGCTGCCAAAGAAAAACAGCTTATCCTTCTTGATCGGGCCCCCAACGGTTCCACCAAACTGATTTTGAATCAGGACAGGCCGCTTCAAATGTGCCTGAACGTTGAAGAAGTTGTTGGCATTCAGAACGGTGTTGCGCAGAAAGTCGAAGGCGGTACCGTGGAAAGAGTTGGTTCCGCTCCTGGTCACCATGGTGACGACGCCGTTCGTCGTGCCGCCAAATTCCGGTCCAATCGCATTTCCTTCGACGCGAAATTCCTGAATGGAGTCCTGCGAGGGTATATAGGCAATCGCATTGATATAGCCGTTGTTGATGGGACCGCCGTCGACAAATTCCGCCCCCGTGTTCGGGATCCCTCCGGCAATCTGATAGTTTCCGGTTGAAAACCCATTGCCGTTCATTCCCGAGACCGCGTTGCTGGCTTGTGTTCCGCCCTGGGGCACAACTCCTGGCGAAAGCGCGAGTAGATTAAAAACATTTCGGCCATTCAGAGGCAGCTCAGTCACAGCTCTCCCCGCAACCATTTGGCCAATAGTGGCCTGTTGCGTTTCAACCAGGGGAGCCTGTGCCGTGACCTGGACCGTCTCGCTTATGTTTCCCAGTTCGAGTGAGGCGTCCACGCGCGTGGAACCCTGCACCTGCACAACAACGTTAGTGCGGATGAAGTGCTTGAAGCCGGCGGATTCGATATCGACCTTGTAATTGCCGGGCAACAGGTTGACAAACTGATAGTCGCCGGCTGCGTTGGTGGCGGCGGTGCGGCGATCACCGGTGTCGACATTGGTCAACGTCACCGTTGCTCCGGCCACGACAGCGCCGGTGTTGTCGGTCACGCTTCCCACAGCCGATCCAGTCGTTTGTTGTGCGCTGAGCGTTACGGTGGCCAGCAACAGAAGACAAACCAGGCCGGCTAGCCGCTGAAAGAGATTATTCCTACTAGTTAACGTCTGAAGCAACTCCATAAGTGCCTCCAAAATCGTGCGCTGGAACAGGAAAGACACGGCCGCGTTCAGTGTTTGTTACATGATCGTGCTGATAAATTCGACGCGCACAACCTACGCCCGCTGCGACGAGGCTGTCAAGCGCATACCACTATGTGAACCAGTTGCGGTTCCCTAATGAACTAACAACCTAACCGACTGATAACACTGCTGCAGGAAACACGAAGGGAGCAGGCGTTGCGAGACTACGCGCGCCAATTGAGGCCTGATGGAGTTGCCTATTGAGACCTCGGGCGGATACATTCTGGCCGAACAATGTCAGGAATCGGCTTATAGGCGTCACTCAAAGCTAAAGTAATTTTTAGAATTATCTAGCGACTCCGCTGGTAGGAATCGCCTGATGCGCGGAAGATATAAAAATGGAATTGTTGACGCGCAGGTCGTTGATTATAACTTCCACCCTTGCTCTTACTGCCGGCTTCCTACACGAGAGCGCTGTGGGCATCCAGGACGGACGAGGGCGCGAAGATCCAAGTCTTAAAGCAGACCCGTCGAGCGTCTCTGCCGAGAGGCCGTCACAACGACACCTCACCGTGCTGGCAGCCCCCTCAAACCTTGGGCTGAAACCACCCTCACAGGGGAAACAGCCGGGTGTGCGATCCATGGCTCAAGTGCTTCGTGAGCATGGCGTTGTCTCGCGATTACAAGCGGAAGACGCCGGAACTGTGATACCACCACCGTATGGATCAACCATCGACCCGTCCACAAAGATTCGAAATGCTCCAGCGATCCGTGAGTACAGCATCCAACTTGCTAACCGCCTTGGATCCTTACTCGATGAAGGACGACTTCCTGTTGTGCTCGGTGGCGATTGCAGCATTCTTCTGGGAAGCGCCTTAGCACTTCGCAGGCGGGGACGATATGGGCTTTTTTTCGTCGACGGACATAGCGATCTGCTTACTCCAGAGACGTCTCAGACTGGAGGCGCGGCGGGAATGGACCTTGCACTGGCGACTGGTATTGGGCCTGCAATACTTACGGAGATAGAATCCTCTGCTCCCTATATCCGGCCATCCGATGTAGTCGTATTCGGCTATCGCTTGCCTGCGCCCGATGAAAAGACACCGTACACTCCACATGCGCCGATGACTGCATTTTCATTGGAGAAAATACGAGCTGAAGGCGTAGATCAAGCCGCGAAGGCCGCGATCACGCATCTTGAAGGCTGTGGATTGGGGTTTTGGATTCATGTAGACCTCGATGTCCTCTCTCCAGATTGGATGCCCGCGGTCGATTCACCCGATCCAGGCGGAATGACGCCGGCAGAACTGACAAAGTTGCTTAAAAGGGGAATCAGGTCGAAAAAGTGTGTGGGCATGGAAGTGACCATCTACGATCCGGAACGTGACCCTACAGGACGATGCGCCAAACTCATCGTAGACGTCTTGTCTGACGCGGTTAAGCAGGGCGAATTAAAAGTCTGATAGGAAAGAAGGGGGGCAGGCAAGGCAGCTTGGCGAGCTTCGTCTTACTTCAGGGGAGCAATTTCCAGATTGCGATAGTAGGTTTCGGCGCCCTCGGTCTGAAAGAGTATCTTCCCCTTGGTGGCGTTCAGATCGGTGGCTTCATTCACCAGCATGCCATTCACAAAGTACTTTACGTCATCATGGTCAACTATTAATTCGAGCTGGTTCCACTCACCATGTGGCTTCTCGACCTCGCCCACTGGGTCTCTGTAGCCGGTTACATTCTGCCATGGTCCTTCGCCGAAGCGTGGTGACTTCACATACTGATGCGGACCCACCTCTGCTTCGCTCGTGATCAGTTCACCTTTGACCTTAAGGCTGGCGCCTTTAACTAACCAGATGTCACCCGTACCGCCCTCGATAATTTGGAACTCGAAGGAACGCGGCCATACGCCTTTTGGCGGAGCCGGCAGGGGGCCAGTGATGTTATAGAGAATTCCGCAGTCCCTGGCCTTACCCACGCGATCCTGCCAGGTTTTCTCACCCCACTTGAACTGGGCACGCAAGTAGTAGTTTTCGTATTCCTTTTGCGTCACAATGCCGCCGAAATCATCTCCGGATACGTGAATGATTCCCTTCTCGACCTGAAAGATCTTATCGGTGTCGTTATTCAACCCCTTCGACTGCAGCAGTATGTCGAAGCCGGTAAGGTCCTTTCCGTTAAAGAGCCGGACCAACTTGCGGTGAGGGGGAATGCCGGTTGCCATCTGGGCAAAGCCATAGGATCCGACTGCGGCTGAGACAATCAACAGGTAGACAATTCGCTTTAGGCCTGGACGCATTTTGCTGATTTCCCTTTCCCATCACCGATTGTCGTCGATTTCCCACTTGGCAGGGATCATACTCCGGCGGATACGAGTTCCCCGCTTTGGGTGCAGCGCAGGGCCCGAAAGGACGAGTGCTGCGCCGTTGCCATGACCTATTCGAGGCTCGACCAAATGGGCTCCGGGTCAGAAGGGATTTTGTGTACGATAGTGAACCATATGCCTCTTCAACGTGTTCTAAGATCCCTTGTCTTGTTAGCCGCCCTGGGCGGTAGCGGATTTCTGCCGTTCTGGGCAATAGCGCAGTCGTCCACCGAACCCACAGCAGCGAACACCGCCGAGTCCCTGGCCGAGGTTTGGCAGAAGGCGAGCGCAAAGTATGATGCCCCGCGCAACGCAATTCTGGCGGACGTAGAACGCGGAGCTGACCAGGGACCGTTCCGTCCGGATTGGAATTCACTGTCGCAATACAAAGTCCCCGACTGGTACCGGGATGCGAAGTTCGGAATCTTCATTCACTGGGGCGTGTATTCCGTTCCTGCCTTCGGAAGTGAGTGGTATCCCCGCCAGATGTATCTCGCCGGGTCAGAGGAGAACAAGCACCATGTGAGCGTCTATGGTCCGGTGACAAAATTCGGCTATAAGGACTTCATCCCGATGTTCAAGGCGCAGCATTATGATCCGCAAGCCTGGGCGCATCTTTTCAAGGAATCCGGCGCACGGTACGTGGTTCCGGTTTTCGAACACCATGACGGCTTTCAAATGTACGACAGCAATCTGTCAGATTGGACCGCTGTCAAGATGGGACCGCATCGCGACCTCATGGGCGATCTGGAGAAGGCAACCCGAGCCGAGGGTCTTTACTTTGGCGCTTCATCGCATCGCATCGAGCATGACTGGTTTATGGACGGCGGGCGCAGTATTCCCTCCGATGTGAATGACCCGAAATATGCCGCCTTCTACGGACCGGCGCAGGTACAACTGGAGGACAAACAGGACAGTCTGCAGGACGACTGGACCTATGTCAGCCACGCCTATGCCAACGATTGGCTTGCCCGGGATGCGGAAATCGTCCAGAAATACCACCCCGACATCATCTTTTTCGACTGGTGGATTGGGCAGGCTTACGTCCGTCCCAATTTGGCCAAGTTTGCTGCTTACTATTACAACGAATCGGGCAAACGTGGTCCGGTCGGCATCATCACCTACAAATGGGTGGATATGCAGAAGGATTCAGCGGTACTCGATATTGAACGCGGCCAACTGGACAGCTTGCACGACCGTGTTTGGCAGACCGACACCTCGGTCAGCAACAAGTCGTGGGGATATATCGAACACGACACCTTCAAGACGCCGGAATTCATCGTGCACCAACTCGCCGATGTGGTGAGCAAGAATGGCAATCTACTCATGAACATCGGGCCGCGTTCCGACGGCACCATTCCAGACGAAGTACAGCAGGTGCTGCTGGCCGTTGGCGGCTGGCTGAAGGTCAACGGCGAAGCGATCTACGGAACCCGGCCCTGGGTGACCTACGGGGAAGGGCCCACCAAGGTTGCGGCAGGATCCTTCCAGGACACGAAAACGCAGGAATATACGGCGGAGGATTTCCGCTTCACGACCAAGGGCAACAATCTGTACGCGATCGAGCTGGCCTGGCCCTCGGGCAAGGAAGCAGTGATTCATTCGCTGAACGCAGGTGCGCTGAAGGGCAAGCAGATCCAGAGCGTTGCACTGCTAGGCTCCGATGCTAAGCTCACCTACGAACTGCGGGCAGACGGGCTGCATATCCAGGTTCCGGCGCAACCGAAGGAAGGCTACGCTTATGCGTTCCAGATCGCCCTGGACGGGCCGCCTCGCTAAGCAACTGCGATCCTTTTCGCGCACGGGAGGGCGTACCCTATCGCTATTTTCTGATTTCCTCCAGCATTCGTTCCGGGAGGAATCGGTTCGCTTTCGTCTGATAGCCGCTCCCTTTCGCTTTGAGCCAAGCGAGGACGTCTGCATCCAGACGGATGGATACGGCCAGCTTCACCGGGCGGTACCACTTACCTCGCACCGCGTTCTTCCAGGCTCCAGGAGGAAGCTCCGGGATATCCGAAGTATCGATCTTGCCTTCGGGCATTGCGGCCAGCGCCTGAATCTCACGCTTCTGGCGAGCGGTCAGTGGCTGATCGGACTTCAACTCGTAGACTACCGTTTTAGCTTTCTTAACTGACTTTCAAACAGGCTGATCGGTAATGTTTTGGTTCTTCTGGTCCCAGTACAGCCTCTTGCCGCTCCAGTAAGACTGCGCTGCCATGATGCATACGAGGGCGTGGGAGAAGCCATTGTCCACGGTGGCATTCGGCTCTTTACGCGACTGCATCGACTGCAGCCAGTTCGCCAGGTGGGTAACATCGTCATCGTCTGGACCAACCGAATTAGGGGCCGGTGCGTTGGGAACGCGGACAATCTCTTCGCCGTCAGCAGGTGGTCCGACGATAGGTAGTTTGGAGTAAACCGGCCCCACGTCAAACGGATCAAATTCGTTTCTGCCGCCTTCCTTGGTGACGGTGAACAAAGACGCACCCTCGCCGCCGAAGTTGTCGATCGTGCCATCGCGGCCTTGAATGCGGGCAAAGCTGCGATAGCTGTTTCCAAAGATCGTCTTATAGGTATAGAGGAATCCCTTTGGATAGGTAACCGCTGCAACTGCCGTATCGGGGTTCTCGCGGCCATCCGGCCAGGTGAAGATTCCGCCGGTCGCCATCACGCTGGTTGGATAAGCTTCATCCGTCCAAAGATGTACCAGGTCGCATCCATGGCTTAGCCACTGATCGAAAATTCCGGAAGAGAAATCCTTATAGAGCCGGAACTCCAGGTATACGTGAGGATCAAAGGGACGATCCGGTTTTCCCAGGAGCCAGCGGTTCCAATCCGTGTCTTCTTCGCGAAGCTTTGATTTCCGGCCATAGAGCCATTGCTTCCACTCCAGGTTGACATCCATCAGCATCTCGCGCGTCTGGCCGGTATCGTCCGGCGTGAACCTCCAGCGCCCTTCATTCACATTCCATTCCTGCTCGATGTGAACTACTTTGCCGATTCGACCAGAGCGGATCACGTCACGTATGGCCAGCGGATAGGGTTGGCTGCGATGCTGTGTGCCCACCTGCACAATCTGCTTCGATTGCTTCACGGCATCGCGCGCCTCGATCGCCTCCGACAGCACATTGGCAAAGGGCTTCTCCACATAGCAGTCCTTGCCCGCCTTTACCACTTCCGTGCAAAGCTTGGCATGCTGAAAATCACCGGTAGCGATCATCACACCGTCGATATCCTTACGAGCCAGCATCTCTTCCGCATACTTATAGCTCTGCGGCTCGAGGTTGAAGGCGCGTTTCACTTGCGCGGCCCGATGCTCCCGCGCCAAAGTCCAGAGATCACAAACGGCAACTGTCTCCACCGGCATCTGCTTAGCCGCCAGGTGGACCATGTGTACGTGGCCTTGACTTCGGTCGCCACAGCCCAGTTGACCTAGACGGATCCGGTCGTTCGCTCCCAGCACCCGCGCATACGAGCGGGCGTCCATTCCCGTAGCCAGCAGCGCTCCCGCCGCCTGCTTCACAAATGTTCGCCTATCGATTCCCAGGTTCTCCTGGTCTTTCATCTTGTTCCTCCAGCACCGGCACACTCACAGCTTGAACCAATCACTGTTTCTTTGCCGTGAAGTCTCCCGACGTGTCCGACGGGTCTGCGGTCACGGTACCTTTGATCGATGTATCCGAGTCCAGCGTTCCGGTATACGTAAGGGTATAAACCGAACCCTCATACTCCTGATCGTACTTCCAGGTCACTTGCTTTTCTTTTACGCTTCCCTCAACGCTAAGAACGCGATCGGCGTCCACTTTACAGCTTCCGGAGATCTGCTTGTCCGTCTGCTTCAGCGTGCAGGTTGGAGTAATCGGGTGGTCGGCAATCGATCCGTTGATCAGCCACACACCAGAAACGTCATCGGCGAACGCGGGAAGTGAAGCGAACAAGAGCGAAACAACAACTCTCTTCATAGTCGTACCTGACTTTCGGGCTCGTACACGGCAAAGCCTATCCGCTCGTTGCCGTCTGGACGATCTCCTTCGAGGAACATAGGCAAGAAAAATCTCCGCGTCAAGAGAAACTTCTCTCGCTAGTTACATTTTTTCGCTGACACGTTTCCGTATGCCCGTAGTACTGGTAATCGCTGTTATGTCCGTGCACATCCAAACATGCCAAGGTTCGCCACCGCCCAAAAATTCTTCATCCCGACCGGAGCGAACCCGGATTTCCTGCTACGCGGTCCTCACCAACGTCCACGTGTGCGGCTTTCGGTAAGGAAAGCCGCATGAAGCTCGCCAACGCCACCAACCTCAACAGGTAATCCGGGCTGGTCTCATGGTGGAGCGACTATTTTTTCTTGTCACGCGTGAAAATTTTCTTTATGGTTTATCTTTGCTCGTAGACCACTGATCACAACTCTGCTGCAGGCCGTCACCTCCCTCGGACTTCGATCGGACCCACGACTGCGAGACTTGATCAATGATGGCTCCGAGGTTCGGTTCCAAGCGCATGAAGAAAGCATCTTCTAAAAATCGCAAAGTAGGACTGCGAGAAATCGCATCCGCCGCGAACGTCAGCGTGGCCACGGCTTCCCGAGTTTTGAGCGGAAACACACGTGTCGATCGCGATATTAAAAAGATTGTCCTGGAGCAGGCGAAGAAACTCGGGATCGATCCTGCGCAGCGAAATAAAACCAAAACATTGGCGTTTCTACTCAGCAACCGCGCAATGCTCCACGCATTCCACTCACGGATTCTCAGCGGCGCGGAGGCACACTGCACCGCCAACGGCTGGGACATGGTGTTTCTCTCGTTCAATTACTCGCCTCACGTTCCCTGGACAGAGCTTCACTTGCCAAGAGTGCTGCAGCGTCACGACGTGATCCGAGCGGTCATCCTGGCCGGGACAAACTCGGAAAATCTCATCAAGCTGCTCGTCCACAAAGGAATCGCTTTCGTCGTTTTGGGTAATAACGTGGTCGGAGACCAACAAGATCTAAAGAATAGCGACGTGGTCTTCGCAGATGATATTCAGGGTGGCCAGGATGCAACTCGCTATCTGATCGATCTTGGGCCACCGCCACATCTGGTTTGTCGGCAATACCCGCCTGCCATGGTTTGGACGCTGCTTTGAAGGATATCGGCGCGCCATGGGGGAGCATGGGCTCGTCCCCCGCGAGAGCAGCACCGACTCCGAGGATGAAACGGAGAGCGGCTATCTGGGCACTAAATCGCTGCTGACTCGCGGGGAACCGGTCACAGCAATCCTGGCAGGCAATGATCCTACCGCGCACGGCGTCTACAAGGCACTCCGAGACAGGGGCTTGAAGGTTCCCGACGACATTAGCGTGGTCGGCTGCGACGATACCATTGGCACCTGGCTATCTCCAGCTTTGAGCACCACCCGTGAATTTCCCGAGCAGTTAGGAAAGCAACTCGTGGAATTGATTCTTGAGCGGATTGCCCACCCCGATCAGGACCCGCAATGCGTGATGATTCCGACCGAGTTCATCAAGAGAGACTCTTGCGGGCCGCCGTGCGCTCCTCGCAGTAAAACCATAAGCGAGACCATGCAGAGGGCCACAGTCAAATGATCTGGACCAGTTTGGCTTGCATGCATTGTGATCGCCAAGACATCAAGAGTGTGCGCGGAGATTGTTCACGGGCTGAAAGCTGATCCCGAAAGACTGCGTGTTACCCGACTGGCTAGACTCGCTGCTGCCTTGTTCCAGACAAGAAAAATCAATGAGGATCGAACCTATGGAAGTGAAGCACTTTGAAGTAGGAAGCGTAAAGCTGGAGATTCACCGGGACAAGAAGGCAGCCGGCGAAGCGGCCGCGCGCGCTGCAGCGAAGGCGCTGGAGCAGATGGACCATGCCCAAAATGAGATAGGCGTTATCTTCGCGACCGGCGCCTCACAGCTTGAAATGCTGCACGCATTGACCTCCATGCCCGGTCTGCCCTGGAAAAAAGTTCACGGTTTCCATCTGGACGAGTATGTGGGGATTGCAGAGAACCATCCCGCTTCTTTCCGCCGGTATCTGCGCGAGAACCTGACCGAACGCGTGCCGATGGCAGAATTCTTCGAGATTGACGGAAGTACTTCCGATCCTGACCGCGTGCGCCGAGAGTATGTGCAAAAGCTGAATGCAGGCCAACCCACAACTTTGCTTGCTGGGGATCGGGGAGAACGGACATCTGGCGTTCAACGATCCGCCCGAGGCGAACTTCAACGACCCTGACGCGATGAAGGTAGTCACACTCGATACGGCATGCCGCCAGCAGCAGCTTTCGGAAGGCTGGTTTAAGAAGTTCGAAGATGTTCCAGAGCGGGCCCTCACATTGACCATTCCGACTTTATTCAAAGTACCTAAGTTAATTGTTTCTGTGCCCGGGCGGCGCAAGGCTCAGAGCGTCCGGCGTACACTCCAAGAGCCGATTTCGACAGCTTGCCCGTCTACCATCCTGCGCACTCATCCGGACGTGACTCTGTATCTGGATCCGGAGTCCGCGTCCGAATTGAACGGGTTGTTGCCATCGGATTGAGGGGCGGAGCGCCAGTGAGACGCATACGATGAACGGAATGCAGCGGCAGACAGAGGTTGCCCCGCGGAGACTTCGCACTTCCGGCCGAACCCGCTGGTGGATCGTCTGGACGCTCTTCTTTTCGACGGTTACGAATTACATCAGCCGGCAGACCTTCTCCGTGTTGGCTCCCATGCTGGCCAGTCAGTACCACTTCAGCCATGCGGATCTGGGGAGGATCCTGGGGGCCTTTCAGATTTCCTACGCGATCATGTGGCTCGTGGGAGGCGTCTTCCTCGATGCTGTGGGCACCCGGCTCGGCTTGGCCCTGGCGGTGAGCTTCTGGTCGCTGGTGAACATCTTTACCGGCTTCGCCAGTTCCGTTGCCGGTTTCACCGCATTCCGATTTCTGCTGGGAATGGGAGAAGGCCTCAACTGGCCGGGCGCCAGCAAGACGGTGGCCGAGTGGTTTCCCAGCCAGGAACGCAGCGTCGCCGTGGCTATCTTTGACAGCGGCTCCAGCGTGGGAGGCGCACTGGCAGCCCTGGTCATTCCATGGACAGCCATCGCCTTTGGCTGGCGCTGGTCTTTCGTGTTTTCCGGCGCTCTAGGCTTGGTTTGGCTGGTGATGTGGTTGCGCGTCTACCATCCCATCGATCGCCATCCTCGGGTCAGCCCGGAGGAGGTATCCCTTATTCGCGCCGGCCAGGAGCCGACTCTCAAACTAAAAACGGGAGGCATGGCACGATGGCTTGAGTTAGCCAGGAGTTCCAATGTTTGGGGCATCGTGCTTGGCCGCGGGTTGACTGATCCGATCTGGTGGTTCTACGTTTTCTGGCTGCCTCAGTACTTGAGCGACGCGCGAGGATTCAGCCTGAAGAGAATCGCCCTCTTCGCCTGGATACCATTCGTGGCCGCCGATCTGGGTAACTTCACCGGAGGGTTCATCTCGGGTTATTGCATCCGGCGTGGGATTCCGGTGATTCGCGCCCGCATGTGGGTGTGCGCCATCAGTTGCCTGCCCATCCTCGCCGGTATTCCAGCGGCTCGCGTCCACAGCGCGTATTCTGCTTTGGCTTTGATTTGTGTGGCGCTCTGGGGTTACGCGAGTTGGTCCACGATGGGCCTAACCCTACCCTCTGATCTTTTTCCCCAGGAAGTAGTGGCCACGGTTACTGGTTTAAGTGGATTCGCGGCGGGCATGGCAAGCGCGGTTTTTACCTTCGCGGTGGGGTTCCTGGTGGATCGGTTTTCCTACAAACCCGCGTTCCTGGTCGCCGGGCTGCTCCCCATCGTCGCCACCGGCTGTATGTTCCTGCTTATCTCTCCGCCAGCTGCAGCTACTCCCAAGGCTTGAAAATCCACATCCCTTAGCCGGGGTGTTACTCTCGGTCGGAAGAGACTGCAGCGGGAGACACCCTTCATGAAGTTGCTGGCCAAGTTCAATCTCATACTACTGGTTATTTTTGGGGCGAGCGGCCTTCTTATCTGCCATCTCGCCTACACGTTTCTGATCAGCAACGCCCGTCGCGAGGTTCTTGCTCAAGCCGAACTAATGGTGGCCGGCACCAGAGCTGTGCGCGATTACACTACTGATGATCTCTCGCCCTTGCTGCAACAGAATCCGCGCCACAAAGTGAGATTCCTGGCCGAAACTATCCCCGCCTTTGCGGCCACAACTACGTTCAACAAGGTACGCAAGAGCTACCCGGAATATTCCTACAAGGAAGCCACACTTAACCCCACGAATCCCGAAGACCGTGCCTCCGATTGGGAGGCTGATGTCATTCGTGAGCTACGCGATCATCCTGAGCAGGAACGGATGGTGGGCGAACGTGACACTCCCTCTGGCCAGGCACTTTATCTCGCCCACCCGATTAAGGTTGATCCTGCTTGCCTTGAATGTCACAGCACTCCTTCGGCCGCGCCGCACGCGATGCTTGCCGTCTATGGTTCTGCCAATGGCTTCGGCTGGAAACCCAACGAGATCATCGGCGCGCAGATCATTTCTGTGCCCATGTCGGTGCCGGTGGCAATTGCAAACCAGGCTTTTCGCAGTCTGCTGCTGATGCTGATTCTCACCTTGCTGCTCGCTATTCTCGCGCTCGATGCGGGTGTCTACTGGTTGGTTATTCGTCCGCTCAGGGTCGTCTCGGAGAGTGGGGACCGCATCAGCAAAGGGGATAAGAACGTACCGCCGCTGGTGGTATCAGGAAAGGATGAGATTGCCAGTGTAGTCGCATCCTTCAATCGCATGCGCGTAAGTCTCACCAAGGCCCTAGCCATGCTCGACGAGAGTTAACTCGAACTTAGCGCCGGCAGGTAGCCAGGAACTTAGCCCGATCCGCGCTCGAGTCGATCTCCTGCGCAATCAAGTCACAAAGATCCGTGACAGACGTGCAGCGCCTCGCGGCGCGCTTTACCACAATTTCGGCGATGGGACCGATATAGGCGGCAAGCTCGCGGCTGACCCGCTGTAGGACTGCTTCCTGAATTCCGATTGAATCGGCGGGCGGCTTGGCTTCGACAACAGCCTTCTGCGTCAGGGACGCCGCCAGGCCGGTGTCGCCTAACACGGCGTCCTGCGGTGAATCCTCTTCCCCTGAGGGTTTCATATAAGGCCGCAACGCCTGGATCAGCACCTGGACATCAGACTTCCAGCGCGCATGGGTTAACTCAACCGCGTTTCTGTAAGCCAGTTCCCGCAGGTCCGCGGGAAGCTGCTCCGCTCTCGGCATCTTTGCGCCCCGAACCAGGACCGGAACTACAGGAATATCCCGCCGAAGAGCCGAGGCGATCTCGAGCCGAACAAAGTCAGCCTCATCATCAAGACGCCTGCGGCTCAATGCGTCCTTCGACTCCAGCCAATCCCGCCCCACGATCGCCAGCAACACACTGCATTCGTGGATGGAATCGTCAATCGCCTTTCTGAAATCGCGACCCGGCTGAATTGCATTCACATCCATAAACACAGATCCTTCCTGGAAGGTCTGTGCCAGGTCGTCGGAAAGGCGTCCGGCCTCACCCTCAGAATCATCACGGCGATAGCTGATAAAGATACTGCGCAGGACGGATCTCCTCGGGAGGCCCTTGCGGGAAGCTTGGTTGAGAGTTTACCCCCTGTGCGACGCACTGCGTAAGATACCTGGATTGGTACGACTTAGCCTGGCCCACTGACTCACGAGAGGAAAGCAAAACGGGAATCGAAAATAAATTCCTGTGGTTGTTCCTGGGTGATCCGGCTGAAATCGGGGTGGGAAGGATTTAGCACATAGTTGAGCTCCAATTTATTCACAGCAATGCTGGGCACGCTCAGTACGGCCGTTCGCCGCTCCCGAAACCAATCATCTCCGAATGCCTGGGAGTGCGGCATCTCCAGCCAGGCTGCGCGCTCGATGGGTAGCTCGTCGGGAACAGTAATCCGCGTGATCACTCGCGGCGGAATTTTTCTCCCGCCAGCATGAATCAGCGTTTCGAGCACTGCAAGGCTCGCATGCTCGGCGGCATAGACAACACGTGTGCCGATCGAGTGCCAGCGACCCTCTTGCAGAGTGGCGCCCTTGGTGTCAAACGCGACATACGACCTGCTGTGCATGCGGAAGATCACCACTAGACGGGAAATCCATATTCCAGGGCGCCCAGAAGAGCCTCCACCGTACGACCGCCCGCTTCTGTCTTGAGGAAAGAATAAGGCGTTGCGCCCCGCAATTCCGGGTGAGGGTTATTAAGCCATTCGGCGGCATCTGCCTCGTTGCCCCAAACGCTCTCCGCTACGGCAAGAATATGGGCGAGCCTGGCAGTCGTTTGGCTAGCGGAAGGACGAAGCGTCTTGCCCGATCTTTTCCAGCTGGAATCGGGAATGATCTCCGCTCTCAGCCTCCCTACTGGAAGAGAAGCGCGCGAAGCCACCCGCTCGAATAGGCGCGATGCCTGTGTTTTCGAAATCCCACGGTCGGCCTGGGCAGCTGCGCGAATCAGGTTCTGAAGCGACCTGGAGGGATGTCCGCTTGAGCCGCGGGTTGAGGTTGACCTGGTACTTCCCCCAGTCTCTGTGGTCAGGCGCGCCTCGGCTTGCTTCCTCGAACTCATAGTGCTTCCGTCTCTAGTATCATCATACCCTTAAAATTAGGCTCATATGAGCCTACACATCATTTTCCAAGAGTGCGTTGTATCAGCCACTACTTCGAGGAATTCGAATTCGTCGAGGAATTTATGGTTGTCGAGATTGGTAGTCGGCGCGAAGAAGCACACTATCCGCGTCCAAGGGCTACCCCCCTCATAGAGGAAAAGAAAGTATGGATCGGTTTGTTGTGATTTCTGGGTGCTCGGGCGGTGGCAAATCCACACTGCTTGGCGAACTCAGCAGGCGTGGATATGCGGTCGTAGAAGAACCAGGCCGGCGCGTCGTTGTTGAGGAGTTGAGCCGTAAAAGCTCGGCGCTCCCCTGGGTAGATATGGCTGCCTTTGCGCGTCGCACCATAGCGCTGGCTTTGGCTGACCGTGCCTCGGCCGCTGCTAACGGCGGCTGGGTCTTCTTCGATAGAAGTTTGGTAGCCTCCGCTACGGCCCTTCAGAATCTGACAGGTGAACCGGTTCTGGAGACGCTGGGTAGAATTAACCGGTACCACCACCGGGTGTTTCTTACACCGCCTTGGCCGGAAATCTATGTTACAGACTCTGAGCGGCGCCACGGATTCAAAGATGCTGTCGCCGAGTATCTGCGGCTTCTCCAGGTTTACCCGTCGCTCGGCTACGAAGTTTTCATTCTGCCGAAGGTGAATGTAGCAGACCGTACAGACTTGCTACTGAAAACATTGGAAGGATAGCTATCCCTTCCCACTTGCCTGTCTTCCATTTGAACTTTCAGTCTCGGCCCAGCTTCGCATCTTGGCGGGTTGGTAATTTGCGCGAACCAAGAAGGAGGATATCGACAAGTCTCCTTGCACTTTGCGGCCAATCCGGCGCGGAGGCAACATTAGCGACCCCGACAAGAGCCCGGAGCAGGTCAAGTGGATCGAGGTCTGAGCGGATGTCGCCGCTTTTGACGGCGCGTTTTACCAACGCCTGGATTGCTCCCTTAATCAGATCGCCGGATGCATCGAAGATCTTTGAGGGACCTCCGACCAGCGTATTCAGGGCCGGGGCGATGATTTGCTTGGTCTCGATGTAGTCGACAAAGAGCAGCATCCAGGCGCGCAAGGCCTCGAGTGGCGGCATGGTCGCGGCCAGCCTACGCTCGGCCGCCGCCAGTTTCTCTACTTCAGTGCGGTAGACCGCCTCGAGCAGCGCGTCGCGTGTCGGGAAGTGGCGATACAAGGTGCCTGCTCCGACGCTCGCCTGTTTGGCAACGTCGTCGAGGCTGATATTTGCTCCTGACCGCGTGAAGGCCTCCTTGGCGATCTCCAGAATGCGCTCGCGGTTGCGCTGCGCATCAGCGCGTGGTTTTCGGGCAGCGGGCTTGGGGCGTTTCGTGGCCATATTTGAAATATTTGCAACCGGAGACACTCTCCGATTATCTATTCTTTGCGGAGACAATCTCCGTTTTATTCTCAGCCGCAACGAGAGTCAATATTTTGATCGGCTGATTTATGGAGGAAGAGAATGGCGAATGTGTTTGGTGCGACCTCAACCACAGAGGATGTTTTGGCTGGCGTGAATCTGCAGGGTAAGCGGATTCTCGTGACCGGTGTTTCGGCAGGGATAGGTGTAGAGACGGCGAGGTCGCTTGCCGCGCATGGAGCGCACGTCGTGGGTGCGGCGCGAGATCTGGGCAAGGCAGACCCGGCGACTGCCGAGGTGCGCAAGGATGCTGCGGCCAATGGCGGAGGCTTGGAGCTGATTGCCTTGGACCTTGCCAGCTTGAGGAGCGTCCGCGCCTGTGCCGATGCTTTGTTGGCCAAGGGCCAGCCTCTCGATGTGGTCATCGCCAATGCGGGTGTAATGGCTACACCGTTCGGACATACAGCGGACGGCTTCGAGACTCAGTTTGGCACCAATCACCTGGGCCACTTTGTCCTGGTGAACAAGATTGCGCCCCTTATCCGCGCGGGAGGCCGGCTGATCAACCTGGCTTCTTCGGGTCACCGTTTCTCCAATGTCGATCTGGATGATCCCAACTTTGAGCGGACGCCTTATGAGGCCTTCGTTGCTTATGGAAGGTCGAAGACGGCGAACATTCTCTTCGCTGTTGCCTTCGACCGGCGTCATCGGCAGCGTGGCGTGCGCGCTGCGGCAGTGCATCCGGGAGGCATACAGACCGAGCTAGGTCGCCACATGGAAACCGGCCACCTGCAAGCCATGGTCGACCAGATCAATAAGCAACTGGCGGCCGAAGGTAAGGGACCCTTTCAGTTCAAAACCATACCCCAGGGAGCCGCGACTTCAGTATGGGCCGGTGTGGTTGCTACCGCTGATGAGGTCGGCGGCCAGTATTGCGAAAACTGCCACGTCGGCAAGATTGTGGCGGACGATGCGGTGATTAGCGCCATCAGCGAAGGGGTTCGCGGATATGCGCTCGACGCCAAGAATGCTGAGGCGCTCTGGAAGAAGAGTGAAGAGCTGGTTGGAGAGTCATTTTAATCGGGTTGTACTCCCAACAAAATCCCCCACATTGAACCTCGGACCTGGAAGCCATCCTCTGTCCACACAGCAAACCTAGGACCGCGGCCTGCCCCTCGCCTGTACCTTCCGCGATCGGAGCCGGTAGGCCGCGCCCTGCAAGATGAGATCTAAGCCTTCTTTATACCTTCGTTCGAACCGATCAAAGAGGATCGGCCCCGCTTGTCGCATGAGCGGTAGAGCTTCCGCCGAGAGCTGCCCGTCCCGCTTTCCAATGTCGTATTGTTCGGAGCGCTTGCCTGGCGTCGGGAAGACAGCCTGCTCCTCCATGACGAAACTCAAAGTGTAGTTATAGATAGTACTCAGCAGGACTACGGTCTGGCGCAGCGTGAAGCCGGTCTTAACGAGTTGAGCCCCGACCACTTCAGCTGTCTTCATGTATTCCGCATTTGTGAGCCTGGTCCCGGCGACCATGCGGGCTCCATCACGGTATCCAAGTAACGTTTTGCGGAGGCCTTCTCCAAAAGCCACACCCCACACCTTCCACTCAGACGCTTTGCGAGCCGGGACCAGGTTCGGCGCGCCCTCGGCGAGAACCATGGTGGCCATTTCATCGATCAGTTCTTCCTTGCTCTTGAAATGCCAGTACATCGCGGCCGCCTGAACCTTCAGCTCGATGCCCAGCCGGCGGAGGGTCAATTGCTCCAGCCCGACCTCGTTGAGAAGCTTCAACGCTCCGCGGACGAGGATTTCACGATTCACTTTCATGCATCCAGCATACCAAGCCTTGCATCTGCTACTTGAACGTTGTTAAATTTATTGAATTTCGTTCAATTTTCCCTGACCCGAACTCGCCATTTCATTGCCGGGTCAGCAGTGGAGGACACTTCAGATGAAAGCAGCCATCGTTAAAGCAGCTGGAAGCACTCCAGTTTATGGAGACTTCGAAGAACCCGTTGCCCATAGTGGGCAGACGATTGTCACCGTAACAGCCTCTGCCCTCAGCCACTTCACCAAGTCGCGCGCGTCGGGCTCTCACTACAGTGCAGACAGCAACTTCCCGGCGATTGCCGGTATTGACGGCGTAGGGCGCACGACCGAAGGGCAGCGCGTGTACTTCGTGCTTCCGGAGGCGCCATTTGGTGCGCTGGCAGAGAGATCGCTGGTCGAAGGACGGCATTGCATCCCACTGCCCGCCCACTTGGATGACGTCACGGCAGCCGCAATTGCTAACCCCGGCATGTCCGCCTGGGCGGCAATGAGGGAGCGTGCGCAACTCAAGGCCGGAGAGACAGTGCTGGTGAATGGTGCGACCGGAACGGCAGGCCGGTTGGCAGTGCAACTGGCGAAATACCTTGGAGCGGCAAAGGTAATTGCCACTGGGCGCAATCAGGCTGAACTTGAGGAAGTGAGGTCCTTAGGCGCCGATGTGACGATTCCCTTCACGCTGGGAACCCTTCACCCCTTAGGGGCGAAACGCTATGAAGAGGCCCTGATGCGAGAGTTCGCTAACGGCGTTGACGTAGTTCTCGACTACCTTTGGGGTGAAAGCGCAAGAACGATCATCGCCGCCGTCGCGAAGAGTGTCGAGGATGCCACGCCCGTTCGTTTCGTACATGTCGGCGGCGCGAGCGGACAGGAGAGTATAGATCTGCCAGGTGCGGGCTTACGTTCTTCCGCCATTGTGCTCATGGGGAGCGGGCTCAAGAGCGTGCGTTCGTCGGCACTTCTTGAAGCAATCAAGGGCGTCTTCGAAGCGACCATCCCAGCCGAACTAAAGATAGCAACCAAGGCCGTTCCCCTTTCGGAAGTGGAAGAATACTGGAGCGCACCCGGTAAGCCGCGAGTAGTCTTCACGCTTGACTGAATCACCGAGTCGTAATCGGGTTGCGGCGTTGCCGATATAAAATACGAGGTCGGGTAAAGAGGTAGATTCCATGGGACCGTCGAGGTCAGCCCTTACACGTCGTCAAGCGCTCAAATTAATGAGTGCCGCGGCCGCAGCCAGTTTCCATCCTGCGTTCGCAGCGGAGCTAAGTGGTATCGCCCCGCAACCGTATTTCGCCGGCGTAAACCGGGCACTCGAGGCAATTGCATCGCTTGGTGCTCCTATCTCCACGTCAGATGCACGCCAGATAGCAGCCCTTTCCCAGGCAAGTGACGGCGCTTCTGTCGAGGCAGCGGAGCAGATTCTCGACCGCTACACCCTCGCACGCTTGTCGCTGAGTGGTGACGGATCTGCACGGGTTGCAGTGGGTGGTGCAAAAAGAATCCTCGTCGAACAGGGTTGGCGAATATTCTTGGTTCGCGTGGAGAATCCCACGGGAAGATTAGTGGACATCAACTTTTCCAGGGGCTTGTCCTCGCCGACGCCAGGACACATGATGCCCGGCGCTTACTTCAGCCTGGCGCAACGCGCGCATTTGATGGATACGCTGCAAAAGGCGCCTCTGATCGAGAAAATGTGGCTACTCTCCCAATTGCATGGAACCACAGGCTTATCTTTTCATGGGGTAGATGTTCCAATCATCTTGCTATCCGGATTTCCCATCGAATATCAAGTGATTCAGCTGTTCAGCCGGGACCGCGGCCAACGCAGTGGTGGTCTAACCCTTTCCTATTTCGCGAAGGGCCGCGATTTGTTTCTTGGCGCCGCCTCGCAGATCTTCGATTTTGAATGCCTTCCCACGCGCGATATCCCGTTGGCGATACACGATGAAGATGGCCAGGGATGTATGGCATCGCTCACCATTAAAGATCGGCAAGGGCTTGTGTATCCTCCTGAGGCGATGCGGCTGGCGCCGGATATGTTCTTCCAGGAGCACATTTATCGCGCTGACGGTGAGACCGTTCGCCTGCCCGATGGCGAATACACGATTGAGAGCAAGCGCGGCCCGGAATATCTCCCGGGTGTGCAAACCGTCAGTATCGACAGCGGCAACGCTCGCATTGGGGTGAATCTCAAACGCTGGATCGATCCTGCGCAGTACGGGTGGTATTCCGGCGATACCCATATTCATGCGGGAGGATGTCTGCACTACCAGGACCCCACCGAAGGGGTCTCGCCTGAAACCATGATCCGTCATGTGCGAGGGGAGGGACTCTACATTGGTGATGTGCTCAGCTGGGGACCGAGCTGGTACTACCAGAAACAATTCTTTGCGGGTCACGCAGAGAGTCCGAAAGCCTCGCTGGAACACCCGGAACTGCAGCAAGCGAACAATGCCCGTTGGCAACCTCAGCCCACGCCCAAAGACAATGAGAGCCTGCTCCGCTACGATGTTGAGGTCTCGGGCTTTCCCTCCAGCCTGTCGGGCCACCTGGTTCTACTCCGCCTCAAGGAGCAGGATTATCCTGCCACCAAGCTCATCGAGGACTGGCCCTCATGGAATCTGCCCATTCTTAAATGGGCGAAGCAACAAGGGGCAGTAGCCGGCTATGCCCATTGCGGTGTCGGCATGGTAGTCGAGTCTACCGATTTGCCGAACTATGAGATTCCTCCCTTCGACAGCATCGGAACCAACGAAGCGCTGGTGGATGTTACTCACGGAGTGGTCGACTTTCTCTCTGGCTGCGACACCATGCCACGCGCCGAACTGAACGCCTGGTACCACATGCTCAACTGTGGGTTCCGGCTGGCAATGCTGGGTGAGACAGACTACCCGTGCGTCTCCGGCGAGCGCCCGGGCATTGGGCGCAGCTATGTACGCCTGGATCATCCTCCTCTCGGAAATGCAGGTTATGAAGCCTGGATCCAGAGCCTTCAGCGCGGTCGCCTTTATTGCGGAGACGGACGCAGTCATTTGCTGGACTTCAAGGTGGAAGGTCGGCGCAGCGGCGAAGACGATTTGGACCTACCGGCGTCGGGTGAGGTAACCGTCGAAGCCACGGTTGCTGCAAGGCTGGACGAGAAACCGCCTGCGGATCTCGAGACTATTCAGCACGCACCCGTGAACGGTTGGCACCTTGAAAACGCCCGCATCGGAAATACCCGGGAAGTCGCGGTGGAGTTGATTATGAATGGAGTAGTAGTTGACCAGACGAAGGTCGTCGCCGACGGCGCCGTTCGTCCGATTCATTTCAAGACTCCTATTACCCGCAGCTCCTGGTTAGCCCTGCGAATCTTGCCTTCCTCTCACACGCATCCTGTCTTCGTACGAGTTGGCAACAAGTCCATCCGTGCGTCGAAGCGCAGTGCACTCTGGTGTCGGGCATCCGTCGATAAGCTGTGGACCGTGAAGTCGCCGTTTATGCGAGAGAGTGAACGCCCAGCTGCTTCGGAAGCATTCGATCATGCCCGCAAAGCCTATGACGCCATCGCCAGTGAATGCGACGCAAACTAAAGCCGATCCCGTGTGCTTGCATACCTTTTGCTGACTTTTTCAGAGGATCGCAACTACCCGCATGCGCTTTCTAGGATGGAAGCCACTCTTATCCGGCGATGCCGATGCGGGACTTAATGCGTTATGGCACAGCCCTTCCCCCAAATTGGGCTGAGTCCCCCTGGTACCGCTGTTTGCTAACGGTACTTTTCGGTGCGAAGCGCCAATACCTCCTATTTAGGACGCCCTTGAAAGTTGTCGTCATCTCGCAGGGGGCCATATTCGCAAAATGCGAAGTTTCTACTTGCCAAGTTCGCAAAGTGCGAAGTAAGCTAAGGGCAGTGCATATTATCAGCCGGAAGGCCCTACTGGATGCGGCACAGAATCACGCAGGCGATTTGGGCGCGGCGCTAGACGTTTGGTATCGGATTGCACTTAAAGCGTCATGGGAATCTATCGTAGACGTTCGGAAGATATTCCCGTCGGCGGACGGTGTGGGAGCTTACACGGTCTTCAACATCAAAGGAAACAGCTACCGGCTAGTCACTGTAATCCGCTATCCGAAGACGCTGTTCATTCGAGACGTACTAACCCACGCCGAGTACGAAAAAGGAAGGTGGAATAAATGACTGCCGCAACGGTAACAGCAGTAACGTATAAAAAACTTGTCGCTAAGACTCTCCCCAAAATTGTTCGCACCGAGGAGCAGAACGAGCAGTACGCCAAAGCCCTCTTTGATTTGACTAGCCGCAAGATGACGAAGGAGGAGAGCGAGTTTGCAGACCTACTGACACTTCTGATTGAGGATTTTGAAGAGAAGAACTACGCCTTGCCGAAAGCCTCACCGACCGACGCGATCATGTTTCTCATGGATCAGCACGGCCTGAAACAAAAGGACCTGGTGGACGTATTCGGCACTCCGAGCATCGTCTCTGAGGTACTCAACGGTAAGCGCGATTTGAACAAAGATCACATCGCAAGGCTCAGCAATCGCTTTCACGTCTCTCCAGAATTGTTTTTCTAGATTGCAGGCCCAGGATCCCCATTTCTCCTCCCCCATTCCGCTCCGTGGAGATTTGGGAAGCTTTGCGTATCTGGATGACCACAGATTTCCCGAGATCTTATCGAAACAGGAAAGGGCTCTTAGAAATGGTGACATAGGAACAGCAGGAGCGGAGATCGCAGACAAGCCCAGGGCCGCCAATTCAATCCGATCGGCCTACAGAGCTAAAGTGAAATTAAGCCGTTTGGCTAGCTGCCGCGCGAATCCAGTGTTTATTGGGGCCTAAGAGATGGAGGCGCGGGTCGGAATCGAACCGACGCATAAAGGTTTTGCAGACCTCTCCCTTACCGCTTGGGTACCGCGCCATCTTGGACAATTGTAACCGCCCGGCTGAATAGAACCCAGTCTGGCATCATGCGACTTTCAGATCACTCCTGCTCGCTTCGCAGGCAAAGACCGAGATTTCCACCACGCCGCTTGCGCCGCGACGAGTTTTCTGCTTGAATCCTTGAGGAAAATCGGCGATATCACCCCTGCCGCTCCTGAAAAGCCGCAGGCGACTCGAAAAGCAGCCACTTGGAGCGGGAGACGGGACTTGAACCCGCGACCCTCGCCTTGGCAAGGCGATGCTCTACCACTGAGCTACTCCCGCATACGTCCTGAGGCAGTATATCGGGCGGCTCGCCGCCCGGTCAACGCGGCCCCCTATTCGTCGCCCGTGAGATAGCCTTCGACCGCCGCCAGCTCCCGGTCGATGCCCAATGTCGTATCGACCTCCAACTTGGGCTGCAGAATAGGCTCAAAGTGCTGCTTGATCCTGCGGTAGAGCGCCGGATCGCGATTTTTTGCTGGATGGCCGGGATCGCTGCGGGCCAGGCGCTCTTCCGCGACCGCATCGGCACACGTTACATGCAGGATGCGCCAACGTGCGCCGGCTTGCCTGGCCGCCTGCAAAACCTCCTCAATCTGCCCCTGCGTCGAGAAGGTCCGTCCATCGAAGAAGATGTATTTCGCCCGCCGGCGCTGCGTCAGGTAGGCGGCTGCCTCCAGCATCGCGCGCATGCACAATTGATCTTGTTCCGCGCTGTAGTCGGTCAGCGCATCGGGAAACAGCGCCCCACGTACACGGTCCTTATCGAGAATGGCCGCGCCCAAGCGCTCCGCCAGGGCCCTGGCCAGCGTGCTCTTACCTGTTCCAGGCAAGCCGGCAAAGATTACCCAGGTGGTCGGTTCTTCAGGCAAGCGGCCGCCTATTCGTCCAGCATCCGGCCGTCGCGCATGTGCAGGATGCGGTCTCCAATCGCCGCCGCCTCGGGGTTGTGCGTGATCATCAATACCGTTTGCTTGAATTCCTGGGCGGAGCGGCGCAGCATCTGCAGCACCGCATCGGAATTGGCGGTGTCGAGATTGCCGGTTGGCTCATCGGCAAGAATAATGGCGGGACGGGTAATGAGCGCACGGGCGATCGCGACGCGCTGCTGCTCTCCACCGGAAAGCTCCGACGGACGATGATCGAGGCGGCCGGCAATGCCCAGCATATCGGTAAGGTGATTCAGCAGCTCTTTGTCCTGCGCGCTGTGGCTGCCCGCGATCTCCCGCGCGATTTCGATATTGCCCCGCGCCGTCAGCGTGGGCAGCAGATTGAACTTTTGAAACACAAAGCCTATTTTCGTCTTGCGCAATACGGTGCGCCGGGAGTCGGTCAGCTGGGCAAAATCGATGCCATCGATCAAAACGCTTCCTGAAGTTGCGCGCGTCAGGCCGCCAAGAATGTAGAAGAGGGTCGATTTGCCGCTACCCGAAGGGCCAACGATACTGACGAACTCGCCCGGAGGAACGACAAACGAGACATTGGTCAGGGCGGGAACGTCTACCTTTCCCGCCCGGTAAATCTTGCTTACATTCTTTGCCGCGATGATGGGCTGCACTGGTTGATTGTAGCTGGCTTGATGGGAACTGCCAGAGGCCCTGTTCGAAGGGTTCAAAGTCCCAGGTTTCGAGCAAGAGCCGCAATCAAGCGCCGACCACAATGGCCTCGTTGGGCTCCGTCTGGTGCTGAGCCACCTCCTCCGCAACCAGCGGACGCAGACCATGTCCCTTTTTGGGACCGCGCTTGCGGGCCACCATCACTCGAATGCGCTCCAGCATCTCAACCGGCGAGCAGGCGCCCTTGGGCAGAAAGGCGTCGGCCCGGTTGGCGCGATCGAAAGCCTTCACGCTCCCGCTGATGAGGATCGCAGGCACTTCGGGTGCCAGCTCCTTCATGCGGCGGATGAGCTCGTTCCCGTCCATATAGGGCATGATCAGGTCGCTCAGAACCAGATCGATCCCTCCTTCACGAAACAGCTCCAAGGCTGCTTCACTACCCGTCGCCGTCAGCACGCGGTAGCCTCGGGTTTCCAGCATGAATTTGCGAACGGAAAGAGTTTGTTCATTGTCGTCAACACACAGAATAGTTTTCTTCGGCCTCATGGGGTCCTAAAATTCTCCTTTCAAAGGAGCGGGTGAAACGCGGGCGCACATCGAATGTGCGTGACCGCTGGGTTGGGGGAGAACGGAAAAAGCCGCGTCAATGAATGGGTGCGGCAGCAGCAAAACAGAATCCCGCTTGTGGTCAACAGCCACAAGGTGACAGCGGGTTTCTGCTCAGCAGCAGCGCGCATCCAAGCGCGTCCGGTCTGAATTCAGTTGTCAGATTTAATGGCCGACAGTTGCGTTACCTGTACGGAAACGCTTGGACAGAGTACGAAGATGAAAGCGATGTGTAAACGGAGAAGATGAAGCGAAATGCGGCTTGCTTTTTTGCAAAAGTTCCACCGCGTAACGGCGTCCTGTTGCCAGTGTTGCCTATCGGCCTTATCCGCCCTGTTGAAAGCATGTGAATCGTTCAAGGAAAAACTGCTCTTTTGCAGCAGGATCAGTGCTGCCTCGAAAAATAAATCACAACATATCCTCACTGGCGTCTAAGCGATTTGAGCTTTCTCGCATGGTGCGGAGCGCTACGGCCAGCTCGCGCGCGTCAATTCCTGCGTAGGCTCAGTCGAAAATAATTGGCTTCGGGCTGAAGCGTGTACGTAAGAGGAAAAGAAAACAGCAGGTCCCTTCACTCCGCTACGCTTCCGGCCGGGATGACAATTTTGTTGAGGGAAATGGCCTCAGACGAATGGCTGCAAATGGTCCGTGAGAATTGTCATCCCGACCGGAGCGTAGCGAAGCGGAGGGACCTGCTGTTTTCTTCTTTGGCTCTCGCAGAACTTCAGGCCATTGTTTTGCCACCAGTGTGTGCAGACTTCACAGCCCACTGAAAAACGCGCAAGCGGTGAAGCCCGCACCCTTCGTCCCATTTCCAGCCACAAAATGTCCACCAAAGGCTCATGACCGCTCCCGGACTCGTTCGTCGTAGCAGTTTGACACCTCTTGCCGTGGGTTCTATGCTTGTTTCAGTCGAAGCGTTCGCGACTACCAAATTAAGCTAATGGCACTCACCTCTCACCACCCCGGTTCCCTGTGTTGCAGCTGCTGTCGCTGCTGCATGCCGCGGGTGTGTGTCTAGATCGAATCGCAAGCTTCGAATCCTGTCATACGAAAGAGTCATCCACCCGCAGCCGGCTCCCGCCGCGGGTTCCCTCGTGCTTGAAATCAAGCCTGGAAACGACGCGGAAGGCCCATCTGCCAACCAAGTCTCCGACGAGGAAAAGAACATGAGCACAACCACGGAATCACGCATCCCACGCATCCTTGAGCAGGCGCCCGACTTCAAAGCGAAGAGCACCCATGGCGTCATCCAGTTGAGCGATTACACCGCCAAGGGCAAGTACGTATTGCTCTTCTCCCACCCCTCCGATTTCACCCCTGTGTGCACGACAGAGTTCATAGAGTTTGCACGCCGCTCCGCTGATTTTGAAAGACTGAATGTGCAGTTGATCGGCGTCTCAATCGACAGCATCTACTCACACATCGCCTGGGTGCGCGACATTGAGCGCAACGCGGGCGTGGAAGTAAAGTTCCCGGTGGTTGCCGACCTCGACCAGAAAGTATCGCAGGCCTACGGCTTGGTGCATGAAGCGGCCTCCGACACAGCCACGGTGCGGGCTGTTTTCGCCATCGATCCCAAACAGAATATCCGCGCAATTGTCTACTACCCGATGCAATTGGGGCGTAATGTAGATGAGTTGATCCGCATCTTCGAGGCGCTGCAGACCATTGATGGCAACGGCGTCTCAGTCCCGGCTAACTGGAAGCTGGGAGAGCCGGTGATCGTGCCCGCGCCGGCCACGGTGGAAGACGCGCGCAAACGCACCAACGGTGGCGGAGCGGGGCTCCAGGTAGAAACCTGGTATCTGTCCAGGAAAGATCTTGCCCCTCTAGGCAAGTAAGTAATCTCTGTGGGGCAGTCTCGCCGGTGAGGCTGCCCGCAGAGCGATGAAGATGAGCACCGGTGGCGAAGTGGCTAACGCGCTGGTCTGCAAAACCAGTATTCGAGGGTTCAATTCCCTCCCGGTGCTCCAAAAATCCAGATCATCCACGTACAGATGATCTCCATGCATCCGATCTTCAACAACTCGAAGGTCCCTAATCCAGCAAGACCCTTGCGAACACATCGTGATCCACATTGCCGCCGGTAGCCACCAGGCCCACACGTTCTCCCCCTAGCGTGTGCTTCTCTTTGACTGCCGCGGCCAGTCCGGCTGCTCCCGCTCCCTCCACTACGTTGTGCGTGTCCGTGAAGTAATACTTCATCGCCATACGGATCTCTTCCTCGCTCACGCGTACCACGTGATCGACGTTCTCCAACACCACTTCAAGCGCAGCATCATCGGGCACGCGACAAGCCATCCCATCGCCCAGCAAGGTGCTTACCGGCGCGGCAATCTTGCGTTTCGCCTCAAACGAGAGGGCATAGGCGGGCGCACCCTCTGCTACCACTCCCACGATCCGCGTCTTTAAGTTCAGTCCGTTGCGAACAGCGCTGCACGCGCAAATGCCCGATCCCTGCCCAATAGGTACGTAAACAACATCCAGATCGGCTACAGCGGAGAAGAACTCCAGCCAATAGGTAGCTACTCCTTTGACAATGTCGCGATGATAGTTCGGTACGAAGTGCCACCCATGCTCCTCCGAGAGCTTCTGCGCATGTTCTTTCGCTTCCTGGAAGTCGCTGCCAAACTCTATGAGGTCGCCACCCTGTGCCCGCATGGCGGCGTTTTTCTCTGAGCTGTTACCCCGCGGCACCACGATGTGTGCCGGCACATGGAACCTGCTCGCCGCCAACGCTACCGACTGGCCGTGATTGCCGCGAGTCGCGGTCACCAACCCGGTCACGTTTTTCGATTGACGGAACAGCTCTGCCGCGTAAACCACCGCGGTGCGAGCCTTAAACGCCCCGATCGGCGTTTGGTTCTCATGCTTCACCCACACTTCGGCTCCGAGACGCTCGCACAGCAGAGGCCAAACAAACTGTGGTGTCGGCGGCATCACCGCGTACACCAACTCCTGCGCTGCTTTAATTTCTTCGATCGTTGGCAAAGTTGTAGCGGTTAACACTTCTTTGGTCATGATCGGTTCGTCTCCATGTCTCTCACCAGTCTAAATCGCGTTCGCTGAACCATGCTGATAGATTGGTTTCGTGAGTTCTCCTGCCCAGGTTGCATCGCTCCTCTCTGTACTGCTACTGGCGCAGATGGGTTGGGCACAATCACCAGCATCGGCCACGGAGTCCGCCGCGGCAACCATCCATGTCGACACCCAATTGGTCCTGCTCGATGCCGTTGTAGAGAACAAGAAATCAGGGCAACCGGTGGATACGTTTTCGGCGAAGGACTTTCAGCTTGCAGAAGATGGAGTCCCGCAAACGATCACCTATTGCAGCCGCGATCAACTGCCTCTTTCCGTAGTGCTGCTCTTCGACATGACCGAGACCGTGCACGCCGCCCTTGAGCCCCTGGCGCGAGCCGCCATGGAAACTCTGGGCCACCTGAAGCCGGAAGATGAAGTAGCCGTGATGATCTTTTCTTCCCGCACTGAGCTGCTGCAGGACTTTACGAAAAATCGCGCGCTGGCGGCGAATGCCATCAAGACTGCGTCGTGGATGGCCGACGTGGAAGGGACTTTCCTTGATGAGGATATGTTTGAAGCCGTGGACCAGGCGATGAAGTCAAGAGCGCCTGGGAACCGGCGTGTTCTGGTGTGGCTTACAGACGGCACCGCGAACGAGCAAAATTCCATGACCCAGGCAATCATCGGTCAGCACTCTCCCAAGCATTTACATTCGCAGCAGGAAGCCATGACCAAGCTGCTTCAGTCTGGCGCGGTGGTGTCGGCTCTGATCGACAGGACTGCGGAGACCAGCCGAGCAATCGTGGAGTCGGGCGGGGCCGGAACGCGATTGGGTGACATCGATCAATATGCCAAGGCTACGGGTGGCGTCGTCATGAACACCAGTACCAGGGAGGCTGCGGACCGTCTCGCCCTCTTGATCGATCGGATGCGGGCGCGCTATACCCTTGGATTTAAGCCCACCCGTGTTGAGCCCCAGGGCAAGTTTTGCAAACTTAGCCTTCAGCTCAACCCTGAGTTTCTCCACGATCACCACGAACTGCGCAAGTCGGATTTCGTCGTTCTCACCAGGTCGGGCTACTATCGCTAGAACAACGCACTACCGTTTCCGCGGGATGGATAGGTCCAAATCGGCCCCGGTGAGTTGCTTGGTAAGCATGATGATCTGACCCGTGTGCGACTGCAGATGGCCCGTCACACGACAAATTGCTTCGAGAATGGTCGTCGGCGGCCAGTTCCCTGTCGGCTGAGGATTAACGATTTCCAATAAGCGATCTGGTGGCAGCGACGCGATCACTTTTCGGCATTCCGCGAGCGTTGCGGCAAAGCGGCTGCGAATCTCTGCGCATCGCTGCGACGGCGAGAGCGCGAACTCTGCGTCGCGGATGCGAACGTCGGTTTGGCCGTCAATCCCATGCAGGAACCACTGCCGCAGATTGCCTTCAAGATGAAGGAGAAGATTGGCGATGGAATTTTCGTGTTCGGCTCCGCGGTGCCACATCTGCTCATCCGATAGCTTATCGATACAGCGATTGATCGCATCCTCGGAGAGCTGCATTCCCTTCACCGAGGCGGTAAGAAATAGATGAGGTATCTGGTCAGCCATGAGGGAACATCATAGACGCGTACGGACAAGTTCTTCAAGCGCCATGGCGAGCTGGTGAACGCCACGCCTGATTTCCTGTCCGTTCACGGCGGCAAATCCCAGCTGCAATCCTTCCCGCCGCATCGCGCCACGACTGTAGACACTCAGCGGGGTAACTTCCACCTTGCGAGCTCGAGCAGCCTGGCTGGCCGCCGCGCTATCGATTCCCTGGCACAACCAGCCGGCGGTCTGCAATCCCGCTTCGACGCTCGAGAGCTCCAGCAGGCCGCTGAGTTTTCTTCGCGCACTTTCCATCAGGATCGAGCGGCGCTCGGCGTACACTTCGCGCATGCGCCGCAGGTGCCGCCCGAAGTGGCCCTCGGTGATAAAGTCGCACAGCACAGTTTGTTCAAAGGGCGCTGCGTGCCGGTTGAGGACAGATTTCGCCGCCGCGAAGGAATCGACCAGATCCGGCGGAATCACCAAATAGCCAAGACGCAGCGCGGGAAAGAGCACCTTGCTGAAGCTGCCGGCAAAAAGGACCACAGCGTGCTCATCCAGGCCCTGCAACGCGGGCACCGGCCGCCCGGCATAGCGAAACTCGCTATCGTAGTCGTCCTCGAAGATCAAAGCACAGGCACCGCGTGCCCATTCCAATAGTTGCAGGCGCCGCGCCAGGCTCATGGTCACGCCAACAGGAAATTGATGCCCGGGAGTTACGTAGACCAGCTTGGCGTTTCGCTCGCGCCGCCCAGGTAACTGCATTCCTTCATTGTCCACGGGCACCGCACACATCTTCGCTCCAAGGGCCTCGAAAGCCATGGCCGCCCCGGGATATCCCGGTTCTTCCAAACACACCTGATCGCCAGGGTTCAGAATCAATCGGCCCGACAAATCGAGTGCCTCCTGCGTTCCGGAAACAATCATTACTTGTTCGGGACTACACCGAGTCCCGCGCGAGGTGTTCAGATAGTCCGCTACGGCAATCCGTAGCGGTAAATAACCCATCGTGTCGCAGCCCAGCAGTTGAGGTATGGATAAGTGCCGCAGGCGCCGCTCCGCTATGCGCGTCCAGATCCTGGTTGGGAATAGATCGAGAGCGGGCAGGTTGGCGCGGAAAGCTCGAGTTGGCCGGTTCTCGAGGTTTGGGAACGCCTGGACGCGCAGCGCATAGCCGGAAAGGCGGTGCGGCTGTTGCCTGATCGATGAGGGGCTCTGCCTCGGTCCTGGCGCCACCTGCAGCAAGTTTTCAGGTAGAACGCTGCTCACGTAGGTGCCCGACCCTCTGCTTCCGTGTAGATATCCCTCCGACTTCAACTCTTCAAATGCGCTCACTACGGTTCCGCGCGAGAGCGCATATTGCGTGGCTAAGTCGCGAGTGGCGGGTAGCCTTGAGCCAGGCCGCAAGCGACCAGCAAGAATGTCGCCTCGCAAAGCTGAGTAGAGCCAGCGGAATGCCGGCGTCTTTGCTTCCCGTGGTGGCAAGACGAGATTGAATGGAGCGCTGCGTCTGGCCATAGCTAATCCAAAGTGGTACAGCACAAACCACGGTAGGTGGACCTACTCGACGGTACCACTTCTTGCTAGCTTGGGGCATGCAGAAACGATTCCAGATTTCCGGACTGCTGCTCGCCTTCCTGGCGCCGGTTGTTCTTGTTGCCCTCCAGGCCACGAGTCCCACCCTCTCGTCGCCGCCCGGTGCTCACGTCCGTCCCGTATTTTCGCAAGCTTTGCCACAGTTAGATGGAAGCCGGCTCAAAGTGACGACGGTCGAGGTGACCTATCCGCCGGGCGGTTCATCGGCGCCTCACAGCCATCCATGCCCCGTGATCGGCTATGTTCTCAAGGGCGCCGTGCGTATGCAGGTCAAAGGTGGTGCGCTATCCATCTACAAGGCAGGTGACAGTTTCTACGAAGCCCCCAACGGCATTCATCTGGTTTCGCAGAACGCAAGCGCGAAGGAACCGGCAACCTTCCTGGCTTACTTTATCTGCGATCATGCCGCCCCTCTCTCTCAATCGGCAGGAGGCGTTCACCCATGAACGACCTCCGTCAGCGCCGCCGTCTGAACGAGTGGGCTTTTCTGTACGCTCGAGTCACGCTTGGCATCGCATTCCTATCTGGTATCGCCGACCGATTCGGCCTGTGGCGTGGCAGGAATGTGGGTTACGGAAACTTCGACGGATTCATTCGTTACACAGCCAAGGTGAACTCGTTCATGCCGGCCTCTTCCGTTCCGTTCCTCGCCTGGAGTGCCACAATTGCGGAGTTAGTTCTTGGTGTCTTGTTGTTAGCTGGGATGTGGCTACGCTGGACGGCTCTAGCCAGTGCCCTTCTGCTGATACTTTTCGGAACCGCCATGGCCATCTCCTTCGGTCTCAAGTCGCCGCTGGACTACTCCGTCTTCTCTGCTTCCGCCGCAGCAATTTTGGTCGCACTGAACGAACGCGGCACGTCAAGAATGCAGTCTTCGGCCTAGCAGAACGAGAAAGGATTGGGATTCTGGTCCTCAAACGAAGGACGGGTGCCCCACATCTCGCTCGTTTTTCGCGAGATGTGGGATACCACTGCTCTTTCCCGTTGACTCTCGCTACATCCGATGCACTTAGCGGTCAACATCGGTGGTATCCCACATCTCGCGAAAAACAAGCGAGATGTGGCACCCGTCCGTCGTTTGGAAACCAGAGGTGCTCCGTCGCCCGCGCTAGACAGTCAACTCCAATGGAGGAAATATGCATCGCAGATCCTTAATCATCGCCGTTGTCATCCTGGCCGGATGCACAACAAGCATCGCCGCCAACCCTGATGAAGGCTCCGCCCTTTTCAGAGTGCGGGAGGCAGTCTGGCGATCCTGGTTCGCCAACGATGCCAAGACCCTCAGAGAACTCGTGCCCCCGGAAACCATCGTCATCAGTGCCGGTGAAAAGCAGTGGAAACACCAGGCCGCCGTGCTCCAATCCGCTGCTGAATTTCACGCTCAGGGAGGCAAGCTGATCCGCCTTGAGTTCCCCCGCACAGAAATTCAGCAATTTGGCGAAGTGGCAATTTTATACAGCGAATACAAGCTTGAAACGGAGATGCACGGCAAGCATTCCGTCAGTTCCGGCCGGGCGACCGAAATCTTCGTGCGCCACAATGGCCACTGGACGAATCCCGGTTGGCACACCGATGCGGAGAAGTGAGGCCGTCTACTCCAATACGCGGTCAATCGCCTCGACGAGAGAAGCATAGTCATACGCACCATCGTGCCTTTGTCCATTGATGAAAAAGGTCGGGGTTCCGTTGACGCCGCTGCGCACTCCTCCGCTGAAATCGGCTCGCACACGGGGCTGAAACTCCTTCGTCTCCAGGGCCTCCTGCAACTGAGCGGGAGCAAGATGCAGCTCCTGAACCAGCTCGACCAGGAGCTCGTCTTCCAGGCGATCCTGATTCTCATAAAGCAGGTCATGCATCTCCCAGAACTTTTCGTGAGCGCCGGCAAACTCCGCGGTCTCGGCCGCCGGCTCCGCATACGGATGCAACTGGGTCAAAGGAAAGTTGCGAAAAACAAACGACAGGCGCTTCCCAAAATGCTTCTGCACACGTTTGACGATCGGATAGGCTTGCCCGCATGAAGGGCACTGGTAGTCTCCATACTCTACCAGGGTGCACGGCGCATCCTTATCTCCCTGTCGATGGTCCTTGGCGCTGACTGCCACTGCGAGCTTCGTCATTTTCGAACTCCTATTTTTCCAGTGCTTCCAATGCCTGCAATATTCCTTCTGCACCAGGATTGACCTGGATCGGCGAGCAGTAGCTCCAGGTAATGACCCCGTTCTTGTCGATGACGAAGAGTGCCCGTTCGCAGAATCCCTCCTTCTCACGATAGGCCCCGTAGGCGCGGGCGACCGCACCCTTCGGTTCGAAGTCGGCGGCCAGCGGGAAATGGAGATGGTGATCCTTGGCATACGCGGCGTGGCACCAGGCCCCATCGACGGAAATGCCAATCAGTTCCGCCCCGAATTGCTGAAACTCCGGTAACACCTCGTTGTAGAGCGCCATTTGATCGCCGCAAACTGGGCTCCAGTCGGCAGGATAGAAAGCGAGGATCACCGGCTTTCCGCGCAGTTCGCTGAGCGTAAGCTTCTGATCGGGTTTAACGCTAAGGCTGAAATCCGGAGCCTTGGTTCCGGCATTCAAAATTGCGGACATGAGAAATCCTCCCTTGTGGGATGCGCGAACCAGAAATAAGCCTCTCCTGTTTCCATCAAAAAAAGAAGAAGCCTCAAGCGTTGACACCGAAACGAGCCAACATTTCGCGTCGTCCAAGACTCGTGACGGCAAGGGCTCTGCAATCGAGATCCTGGGTCACCCACTTTTTCCTCAATGCCAGTTTCAACAGGGCCGCGCCCAGTGCCCCGCCAACATGCGGGCGCCTCTCGCTCCAATCCAGGCATGCGCAAGCAAAGCGCCGTCGCAGCCTTCGCGTAGCTTCGAGATCGATACCCAGCCCCTGAATCGCCTTGGTTCCCGCCGGCGTAAGCTCGTATGCATGGTCGCTGGCCGCAGCAGAGGATGACAGCCAGCCCAGCACCTTGAAGCGATCGTGCAGCGCCACGGCTATGCTTCCCGCCATGTGGTCGTAGCAGGTCCGCGCAGCACAGAGCCGGCTGGGGGTCGTGGGCACAAACTTGTCCCGAGCCGCGCCGGCGAGGACGCTCAAGCCCTCCAGCAAGTGGGCGACATCGGGGCCTTGCAGGCTGTAGTAGCGATGCTTTCCCTGCACCAGGACTTCGACCAGGTCCGCCGCCTTCAGGCGGTTAAGGTGCGCGCTGGCCGTGGAAGGACTCACTTCGGCCACCACTGCGAGCTCAGTACTGGTTCGTGCCCGCCCATCCATCAGGCTGTAGAGGATGCGCGCTCGCGCCGGCTCGCCGATCGCTGCCGCAATGCCTGAAGCTACCTCGTGATGCTTAGCATTCATAGTTCGCCCACGAACGAAGTGTGGATGTCAAGTAGCCAGCATACTACCAGCTATGCAGTCAGCAAAGCCCAGGCAATTGAACCGCCGCCAAGCGATCGTGGGGCTCGCGGGGACGGGTGCGGCATTGACCCTTTCTTGTGATGCGCTGCTGACATACGCGACCACGAGGAGATCCATGGCTATTACCTGCGTCATCCGCTACCAGATCGATCCCTTCCAGCAAGAAGGATTTAAGCAGTACGCCGAGAATTGGGGCCGCATCATTCCCCGGTGTGGCGGCCACCTCGTCGGCTACTTCCTTCCCTATGAAGGCACGAATGACGTGGCTTGGGGCCTGATTGCCTTCGACAGCCTGGCTTCCTATGAAACCTACCGGGCCCGGTTGAGGTCAGACCCGGAAGCGCGCGATAATTTTTCCATGGCGCAGAGTAAGCGGCTCATCCTCCGCGAAGAGAGAAACTTCGTGGAGGTGGTTGATGGCACCTTTGGCCTTCCCTCAAAACTCCCAGGATCAGCGTAACCATCCAATGACCACACAGACTGAAAAAGGACAAGCCTTCCGCGCCCTCCACCAGCGCGACCACGCATTTATCATCCCTAACCCGTGGGACATCGGCACTGCTCGGATGCTGGCCCATCTGGGCTTTGAAGCTTTGGCCAGCACCAGCGGCGGTTATGCCAACTCCGTGGGCGTGCTCGACGGTGCAGTAGGCCGTGAGGCGATGATCGCGCACGTCTCGGCGCTCGCCTCTGCCACGGATCTGCCGGTCAGCGCCGATCTTGAGAACGGTTATGCAGACGCGCCTGAGAAGGTTGCGGAAACCATCCGCCTCGCCGCAGCCGCGGGAGTGGTGGGAGGTTCAATCGAAGATGCTACCGGCCGCAAGGAACACCCGATCTATGACCATGCGCTGGCCGCCGAGCGAGTACGCGCGGCGGCCGAGAGTGCTCATGCCCTGGGTTTTCCCTTCACCCTAACCGCGCGTGCCGAGAATTACATCAACGGCCGCCCTGATTTAAGCGACACCATCCAGCGCCTCCAGGCCTATCAGGAAGCAGGCGCCGATGTTCTCTACGCTCCAGGCCTTACCAGCAAAGACGACATCGCCACCTTGGTCCGTTCCGTGGATCGGCCGGTGAACGTCCTCATGGGTCTTCCCGGCGCTTCGATGAACCTGGCGGCGCTCTCCGCAATTGGAGTCAGGCGCGTCAGCGTTGGCAGCGCTCTGGCGCGTGCTGCCCTTGGCGCCTTTCTGCGCGCCGCGAGGGAAATGCAACAGGACGGAACCTTTACCTTCGCCGAACAGGCCGCCAGCAGTCGAGAGATTTCCAACCTGTTGACCCCGTTACGGGAGTGAATAAGCAAAGTCGTACGAGTGTTTGCCGTCGGCGATGATGATAGTCATCGTACCCGCGAGCCCCACCAACTCGCCCGTGCCCGAATCCGGCACCACCGTAACGTTCAGTTGCGGGGCGCCTCGCACCATGATTCCCAAGTGGTGCAGGATGAAACTGCCGCGCCGCCCGTTGAGTGTTCCGGTCACGCGCTCAATAGCGACGTAAGCCCCTGAGCCTTGCACTGCCGTCATACCGGTTAGCATCTGCCCATGGCTGGTGGCTTCCAGGTCGCCGTGGAATTGCTTCTCGATCAGCATGCGGCCGAGGGTTGAACCTTCGCTTTTGTCCTCTGGTAGCTGCGGGGTCAGCTTCACCTCAAACGTCCCCTGGGCATGTACTGTCATCGCTAAGCCTTTCTCCACTGCTGATGATCGATCTGCCCGATAATACTAGAGCAAGAGAAAGGAACATCATGACGTCTGAGCAAGCGTTGGTCACGGCCGCAGTGAATTCGTGGAAATTGAACATCGACAGAGCAGACCGGCTCTTTTCCCCGCTAACGGAAGAACAGCTTCTCAAGGAAGTAGCCCCAGGGAAGAACCGGCTGGTCTATCTTTGGGGACACCTGACGGCCGTTCATGATCGTATGCTGCCGCTGTTGGTATTAGGCCCGCGCCTCCATCCGGAATACGATGCCCTCTTCCTTACGAATCCCGATAAGTCGGCGCCCACACTACCGGCGGCCGGTGAGATAAAGAAGGCCTGGGACGAAATCAACGGCACATTGCTCACCGGCTTTGAAAGCCTTTCAGCGGCGGACTGGCTGCAAAAGCACGCTTCCGTTTCGGACGAAGACTTCGCCAAAGATCCGCAGCGCAATCGCTTTTCCGTCTTGCTAAGCCGGACAACTCACATTTCTTTCCATCTGGGGCAGACCGCCTTGATCCCAAAGTGAATTGGTTAGGTCCCGACTTTAGTGTCCGCGTGTGAGCCGGGAAAGAAACAGCAGGTCCCTCCACTACGCTTCGCTCCGGTCGGGATGACAATTCTTCGGGACATTGACAACGATTCGTCTGACCAATTTTGAGGCCATTTCCCTCAAAAGAATTGTCATCCCGACCGGAGCGAAGCGTAGTGGAGGGACCTGCTGTTTCTTTCCCAGTTCACACCCGAACTCTTCTAGACCGGCCCAACAGCGACTTTCAATCACAGCCCGCCAGTTTTCTCCGCCCCTCCTGCCTGTGCAGCAGGCTGCAATTTCAACGTCGCCATCAGTTCCTGAAAACGCGTATCGCTGCGGCATCCATCGAAGAGAGGATCGATACCCAGAATATCCACCCCCTTATCGCGGTTCGCATACGCCTTGTTCAGCCACCGCATTGCCGCGTCTGGCTGGCGAAGTGCGCAATAGATGGCCGCGACATCTACGCCGGAGACGTAGTCATGCGGCCCCGCCGTCTCCAAGTGCTTGGCAATTTCCACCGCCGGCCCTGACGCGCCCGCAAGAGCGAGGGCGTGGGCCTGCAAAGCCTCCACGTTCGTACCGCCGCCAAACAGCGTCAGCGCGCTCTTGAACTCATGCAACGCCCGCTCATATTGTCCTTGCTGTTCGTAGATCTTCCCACTGACCAGGTGGGCCTCGGCAAAATCAGGATTGCGTGACAGAACTTCATCGATGCGCCTTCTAGCCTCGTCAGGCTTGCGCGCCCAATACGCAGTTTCCGCGGCATCGGTGCTGATAATCAGTGATAACGGATCCAGGGCGCGAGCTCGCTGGATTTCAGCCTCGGCCTCCTGCATCCTTCCCAAGCGCGAAAGGTGCAGGCTATACCAGTGGCGCGCAGTTGGGTAAGAAGGATTCAATTTGAGGGCCTGCCGGTACTCTGCCTCGGCCGCAGGCCAATCCCAGTCCCGGTCTGTTCTCACCGCGCCTAAAACCGTGTGCGCCTCGGCCAAGCCTCCCCCGAGCCGCAATGCATGCTGTGCAGCTTCCTCTGCACTTCCCAGCGCGCTCGAAGGACCCCCACCCCCATAGCTACTGAGCAGTACGTACGCATCTCCCAAGGCGGCGTAGGCTTCCGCAAAGTCCGGGTCGGCATTGATCGCCTTCTGGTAGTACTCGATCGATTTTTCCATGCTGCCGAGCGTGCGCTTGTTCCACAGGAAGCGTCCACGCAAATAAGCGTCACGCGCCGTGACATTGACCGGACGCAGCCTGGAAGTGGTTACGTCGCTACCTAAAGCCAGAGCGACTTCGCGCACGATGTCACCGGTCACGTGCTCTTGCATGCTCAGCAGGTCGCTCCCACTCTCTTCATAGACCTGCGCCCAGAGGTGGCGATCGTTTCTGGCGTCAATCAGATTTGCAGTGATGCGCACCTGCTTGCCAGTGTGCAGGAATGACCCCTCCAGCACCGCGTCTACGTTCAGAGCGTGGGCAAGCTCCCACATCGGTACCTGCTTCCCTTTGTAATGCATCATGGAGCTACGGGAGATGACGCGGAGAGGTGTGCTGCTGGCCAGGTCGGTAATCAGCTGGTCGGTCATCCCGTCCACGATGTAATCCTGATCCGAGTTCTGCGCCAGGTTGACGAAGGGTAATACCGCAATGGAATGGAATCCGCTCGCCACATTTGCCGGCCGCTGCACGGGCGGAAAATGATGCAACCAGACCTCGGCTGCCGTAAGCAACGCTGCAACCAAAACCAAGCCGATGAGAAGAGCCAATAGCCGCCTTCGCCCAGCCGGCGCCGGCTCCCGCTGCTGCCTTATGTTCCCAATTAGAGGCGGCGAAGACTCTGAAGGTAGTACCGGAGGGATGCTTGCCTCCGGCAGCTTCCGCTCCAGGCCGGAATTGGAACCGTTGCGCCCAGCAGGTAGCGAGTGATCTTCTTTTCGTTCCCGCACGACCGCAGCCGGAACGACCGGCGCCGGAACGACGGCGACCTTAGCGATGAAGCGATAACCCTGGCCGACCACGGTTTGAATAAAGCGCGGTTCCCGGGGGTCATCACGCAAAATGAAGCGTAATTTGTTTACTGCTGTGTTAACACTGTGCTCCGTATCTTGGAGAGCATTCTCGCCCCAAAGCCGGCGGTTGATCGCATCACGGCGGACAAGCTTTCCTTCGCTTTGGAGCAGCAGGATGAGCAGCTCCATGGGTATTCTCTCGAGCTTGACCGTGCGGCCAGACCGGCGTAGTTCGTAACGCTCGACGTCTAAATCAAATTCCCCAAAGCGGAGTGGTTCGGGCACGGACTAAACTCACTTGCTCGCAGTCGATCTACCCTCTGGCCCATTCCAATCAGGCAAGGCAAATCTCTGGTCTTGATCGGTGTCGCTAAGTCTACCGCGCACAGCACTCAATCTGCAACAACCGATCCGACGCATCTTCCACATCCACAGAGGTTTGCGGGGTTACACAATCTTTAGATTGAGGGACAAAGGTTTTAGAAGATCTCTATTGACTGCCTCCTTCGGTGAAACGATGATTCGCCACGATCACCGCAGCGAAATCTCCCCTCTTTCGTAGCGGTCTTCAGTGGGCACTTCCAAGAAATCTTCGCGGTTACGCCCAAACGTCGGCCCGACAACGAACGTTTCTCGAGCCACCCATTCGTCTTAGGATCCGCCCCCCTTGTTTGGCGGAAGGAGCAATCGTTTATGGAAAAACGAAGAACTATCTCTGAACTCCGAATCCGCACTTACAGCCCTCTCCCAGGGTTGGTTTGGTTGACCGCCGGCGCAGTGCTGATTTCTGCAGCCCAGGCGCAGGGCCCTCTCGGGGCCAAGATCAACGTAACCCCGCTAGCCAGTTACTCCGGCAGTAACCCCTTGCCCAAGCCAGAGAAGATTCTGGTCTATGACTTTGCCATCAATCCTGACGATGTCCAGGTGGACAAGACGCAGTCACTTCGTCCCCGCCATTTGATCACTGGAGACCAGAAGCCGGACTCCGTCGCCGCCAGTGCCAGCAAGAAGTACTCTGAGGAACTGGTGAAGGCCCTGGAGAAGACCGGTATTCGCGTGGAACATGTCGCGGCAGGCACACCGCCCTCTGACAACGCGATGGTGATTCAAGGCTCGTTCACTTCCCTGAAACAGGGCAATAAGGCGGAGCGCGACACCATCGGCATGGGAGCTGGTAGTGCCGATGTGCAAACCAAAGTCGATGTCCACGTTAAGACGCCTTCCGAATCGGTTCTGTTCTCCCAGTTTCAGACCGATACCAAACCGGCCGAGAATGTTGGCTCAGCGGTGCCCGTTGCCGCCGGCCTGAACCCTGCGGCGGCGGCCGCCAAGTCCACCGTAGGCGACCGCAAGAAGACCGCGAACGCGTACGCCACAAAAACGGCGGATGCCGCAGCGAAGGAGGTCATAAAATCCATGGCTGCACAGGGTTGGATCAAGACCAACGACAAGGGCGAAGTCGTCGAGGCTTCAGCCAAATAGAAAATTACGTGGCGTGAAGCCGTTATTCAGCCAAATGACAAGTCCCGGCGATCGAAAAGGGTCGCCCTGAATTCTTCAGGAGGAAGCAGGAAATATGAAAAGGAATCTATGTGCTCTTTCGCTCTCACTTGTTCTTGCGGCGCAGCTGCCCACAGCCTTTGCTTTTGCCCAGGCAACCGCCTCTAATCCCGCTACGGACAAATTCCATCAGGACATTAAGGCTGCAGTCTTGAACGGCAGCATAACCATTCCGCAGCTCAAGGAATTACAGACCAACGCCGAGGCCCTGAAGGCTTACAAGGCGGCACAAACACCCGGCGCACCGGTCGATTACATCACGCCGTGGCAAGCTGTTTCTAATATGAAGGCCATTATGGCCACCGTGAAGCAGCCAGATCGTGAAACATTGGAACAGGATCTCCAGGTAATGATGGCTAGCAAACAACCGACGACCGGCTCCGATGAAGCCCCGAATCCTGGAGCAAAACTTGGCAAAGATGTATTTACCGCCATCATGCATGGTCAGCCGACCGAACCCCAGGTGAAGTCATT
>CAWGPA010000003.1:0-230719 GCA_963824325.1 uncultured Acidobacteriaceae bacterium
CGCGTGAAATCCTCGACTCTAAAACAAAATCGTCATCTGAGAGCCTGTGACTTTATAGATCTTCCGCGTGAAATCCTCGACCTAAAACAAAATCGTCATCCTGAGAGCCTGTGACCCTATACGATCTTTCGCGTGAAATCCTCGACTCTAAACAAAATCGTCATCCTGAGAGCCTGTGACTTTATAGATCTTTCGTGTGAAACCCTCGACCTTAAACAAAATCGTCATCCTGAGCGCAGCGCCAAACAGATCTATCGCGTTCCACGGCGCTTGTAGCGCGGAGTCGAAGGACCCCGGCGGTGCTTATCTCACCCATGCCGCTCGGAGTTTTCCGACCACCAAAGCCGAGAACAGGTTGGCGAACCTTAATTGACGGCTACCGTGTTCAATGGATTGCCGTTGTCGGTAAACGTCACCGTACCGGTGGCTATAGGTGGCGTTGCAGTGGCGGAACAATTGTAATGACTGGTGGGACCAGATACCCGTTGAGAATGGCGGACGTGCCATAAGGCACTTGCTGTCCGCTCAGCTTGTTAGACTGATCGCCAGCGCTGTAAGTTTTAGCGAAAGACAAGGCACACGGGGGAGCTCAGGGGGTATTGATTCCCGGTTGGCGTCAGGAGTCCAGATCGCGGATTGCGGGCAAAGACGACGATATTCGAGGAGTCCTGGTTGGCCACCAGCAGCCACTGATTGCCGGGATCGAGGGCGAAATGGCGGGGAGTCTTGCCGCCACAGTCCACACGCTGAATCGCTTTCAGGGTTCCCTTGCCATCGTCGATAGAGAAAACCGCTACGCTGTTATCCCCGCGGTTGGAGGCATAGACAAAGCGGCCCTCGGAATCGACCGCGACCGTGGCCGTGGTATTCGATCCTTTAAAGCCTTCGGGGAGGGTCGAGATGTTCTGGATTCTGGTCAGCGTCCCTCGGTCACTATCCCATGCCAGGGCGTCGAGTGTGCTGGCAATTTCGTTGAGGGAGTACGCCCATCGCCCGCTGGGATGAAAGGCAAAACTTCGCGGGCCGGAGGCGGGCAGGGCCTCGTACCAGGGAGGCGTGTTCGGGGTGAGCTGTGCCGTGTGCGGATCCAGGTGATAGACGGAGACGCGATCCAGCCCCAGGTCGTTGACCAGCACGAAGCGGTTGTCATGGGAGACGGTGGTGCAATGTGCGTGCGAGCTGGCCTGGCGTTCCCGGTCCGCACCGTGGCCCGTGTATTGAAAGTTGGAGACTGCCTTGCTGAGTCCTCCGCCGGGCAGCACCCGGAAGGATGCGGCGCTGCCCCCGTCGTAGTTAGCGGCGAAGACGGCTTTCCCGGTGTAATCGACCGCGATATTGCATGGGCCGGCGCCCATGGAGGAAACAACATTGATGGGGCGCAATTTGTCCCCGGCGACCGCAAATGAGGAGACCGAACCGCTTTTTTCTCCGTGGAATTCATCTGTCTCGTTGACGGCGTAGAGATGGCGGCGATCCGGCGAGAGCGCCAGGAAGCTGGGGCTGACCGTGGCCGCCGCCAGCCCGAGTGGCGCCATTGTGCCCGTGTCCGCGTCCCAACGAAACGCATAGATGCCGCGGCTGGTGCTGCCTTTGTCTGTGTAGGTGCCGGCAAAAATGAGACCGGCCGGTGTGGCGGCCCAACCCCGGATGCGTGTCGAGAGACCCAGAGCCGAGATTTTCGCCAGAAAGGAGCGGCGGCTTGTGTTTTCCATCCCCGCCATACTACTGTAAGTCGACCCTGAACTCAGGGGCTTTGGCGGAGGAGAAAGCATTGCGAGTTGGACTCTTCACTCGAGAATACCCACCGCACGTCTATGGCGGGGCGGGCGTGCACGTGGAGTATCTGAGCCGCGAGTTGGCGCGCAAGGTTTCCGTCGAAGTGCACTGTTGGGGCCAGCAGTATTCCGACCAGGGCAACCTTCATGTGCGCGGGCAGGAGCCGTGGAAAGAAATCACGCTGGGCACCCAGGAGAAATTTAAGGGAGCCCTGGAAGCGCTATCCCTGAACCTGACCCAGATTAAAGCGCTGGCCGGCATCGACGTTGCACATACCCACACCTGGTATGTATCCATGGCCGGCTTTCTGGCCAAGAAACTGTACGATATTCCGTTTGTCCTTACGACCCATAGCCTGGAACCTTTGCGCGCCTGGAAGGCGGAGCAGTTGGGGAGCGGTTATGCCATGAGTTCATGGATGGAGAGAACCGCGATCCTCGACGCGGATGCGGTCATCGCCGTCTCCAATGGCACGAAGGAAGATATTCTTCGCGCCTACCCGGTAGATCCTGAGCGGATACACGTGATCTACAACGGAATCGACCTGGAGCAATACCAGCGGACTCCGGAGACTTCAGCGTTGACGGCTTACGGCGTTGATCCGGCCATCCCTTACGTGCTTTTTGTGGGACGCATCACCCGCCAGAAAGGCGTGACCCACCTGGTAGACGCAATTCGCTACCTGCCCGCGGGGACGCAGGTGGTTCTGTGCGCGGGTGCTCCCGATACTCCGGAGATTGCCGCGGAGCTGCAGCGCAAAGTGGAGGAGGCACGCGCCTTCAACCCGCGAGTGATCTGGATCGAGAAGATGGTCAGTAAGGCGGAGACGATCCAGCTGTACAGCCACGCGAGTGTGTTTTGCTGCCCATCGGTGTACGAGCCGTTCGGCATCATCAATCTGGAGGCCATGGCTTGCCGTGCGGCTGTCGTAGCCAGTGCTGTAGGCGGGATCAAAGAGGTGGTGGTGGACGGTGAGACCGGGTACCTGGTGGGCTTCGATCAGGATCCGGTCACTGGATTTCCCGTGGATCCCGATCGCTTTGCGCGGGCCCTGGGCGCGAAATTGAGCGATCTGCTCGGCTGACGCGGCTAAGTGCAAAGGATTCGGTGAAGCGGGCCGGAAACGTGCGGAAGAGCGGTTTAGTTGGACCCGCATTGGGGAGCAAACGATTGATCTTTATCAGTCGCTGATCGAGACCAGGAAACGCTTGAAGTGACGGCCCAAATTCTATCCGGACCGCGGACGACGGGTGCCCCACATCTCGCTCGTTTTTCGCGAGATGTGGGATGCCACGGGCCTCAACCTCAGCTCCAGATCCCTATCGCGGTTCCTGGGGATGAGGGTTCTCTTCCCTTGGCTTCGCTTCCTGTTGCGGCCTTTGCTCCTGTTGCGGCCTCTGCTCCTGCTGTGGCCTAATCTCCTGCTGTGGCCTCGCTTGCTGCTGCGGCCTTGCCTCCTGTTGCGGCCTCGCTTCCTGTTGTGGCCGTTGCTCCGGCTGTGGCCTTACCTCCTGTTGCGGTCTTTGTTCCTGTTGTGGCCGTGGTTCTGGAGCGGGCCTTACCTGCGGAGCTGGGCGTTCTTGCGGAGTTGGCCTTACCTGCGGAGCAGGACGTTCCTCCGGAGCTGGGCGTGTTTGCTGTACCGGGCGCTGTAGTTGCGGGGCTGGATGAACCTGCGGAGCGGGACGTTCCTCCGGAGCTGGGCGGGTTTGCTGTACCGGGTGTTGGGGTTGCGGGGTTGGGTGAACCTGAGGCGCGGGGCGTTCCTCTGGGGCTGGCCTTACCGGCTGCACCGGCCGCACCTGGGGCGCGGGTCGCATTTGCTGAGCTGGAGCTGCTTGCTGCACCGGCCGTTCCTGCTGAGCCCGCTGGATGGGGGGTCCGGGCTGCTGGCGCGGCTGCACCGGGACCAGGGCGGGCTGATGATGCTCTACGGGAAGCGGCTTCGCTGCAACGACCGTCTGCGGCTGGCCGCGGTTCACGGCCACGAACTGGGCGCGGTTTGTACTCGCCTCAATCCGGTGTTGCTGCTGAACGGCTAATGGGGCCAGACGTGGCTGGCGCAGAGCGGCCATTTCCGCAGGGCTGGGCGGAAGATTCACACCGCCACGACCGCCGCTGTAGCTCACGCGGTTGTAGGTGGTGATATTCGTGACGTTGCGAATGTAGGTGTTGTGAATAACGGTGGTGTTGACGTTCGTGACCTGGCGGTTGTAGTTGAACTGGTTGTTATTCCAATATCCGCCGTAATAGCCACGGCCGACGTAGCCGTTCCCGTAGTTCACGCCGCCGTAGTAGCCGATGTAACGGCCCCAATAACCTTGGTGCCAGCCGTAACGGCCCCCATTGGCGCCCCAGTATCCCGGAGTCCATAGCGCGCCGACATAGGGAGCGGCGGCCCAAACTCCGGGCACCCAATAGTAGCCGGCCGGCGCATAAGACCAGTAGCCGGGCGTCCAGATGTAGTTGGGGTCAGGGCATGGTGGCTGTTGGTATTCCGGCAAGGGCGGAGGAGGCTCAGGAGCGTAATCCGCAACCTGGTCCTGGTAGCCCTGATCGTATCCCTGGTCTGAATAAACCTGACTTTGCTGATCCTGATTCGGTTGATCCTGGTTCGGTTGATACTGGCTCGGTTGATCCTGATATTGCGGCTGCTGGTATTGAGCCTGCTGCTCTTGCTGCTGCGGCTGCTCTTGCTGAGGAGATGGCTGAGGACTCTGCGCTGGATATGCAGGACGAGCGGCTGGCTGCTGAGCGGGAGCGGCGTATGCCGGGGCACTCGGCGCAGCCTGACTCTGGTTTACGGGGGCAGCTCCGCCGTTATCGCTGACCGGCGCGAGGTTTCCATTCTCCGCCGCATTCACTTGATCGGTATCGTTCTTGTGGCAACCGGCCGTCAAAACAGCCAACATCAATACGGGTAGAAAAACCAGTTTCCCTGGGTTCGTCATTCGTTCCTCGGCTCTCTCGAGCGGGCCGCAGCCTACCCTGTCTTCCCTAACCCCTGGTTAGCGGTTAAGTTCTGACGTGTCTCGTTGTGAGATGCGCAAGGAGTGGTCCAGGCGACTGATTCGAGGCTCTTTCCCGTTTAGGGCTGCTTTTCGAAAATTACCGAAGTACTGTCGTAATCCCCATGGAGTTTGAGGTCTATGCCGTGGTGCATCAGGTAAGCGCCGCTTACGGTTTCCGTTGAGGTTAGCTGCTTGGGATCGATCCCCTCCACTTTGTACATGGCGTTCTCATCCAGGCCGCGCAGAAAGACTGTCGGGAAGGGCGTCCCGAATTGCTGTGAGTGCAGAAAGGCATAGAGCACAGCCTGGTGCCCATCCTGCGAAACGTACTCGGTGGCAGAAACTTCGCTGCCCTCGGGAGCGATCAGGCGATAGAGCCCACCCCTCTGCACCGTCTCGCGCACTCGCTTGTAATAAGTAACGAACTGGGCCCCCGCTTCCATCTCCTCGGGCGTCCACTTGTTCAGGTTTCCACCCACTCCCAAAGAGCCTGTCATGGCTACCAGAAAGCGAAACTTGAGCGGTTCCATTCGCCCGTCGATGCCACTAGGCACATCAGTGACCCAGGCCATCATGATGCCGGGGGTGTATGCCTGCGTGAATCCATCCTGCAGCGTGAGCCGGTCCAGGGCATCGGTATTATCCGAGGTCCACACTTGATCGACCCGGCGCAGAATGCCGAGATCCACCCTACCGCCACCGCCGGAGCAGGATTCGATTTCCAGTTTGGGATGCTTTGCCCGCAGCCGATCGAGGATGTCATACAAGTTGCGGACGTAGGCCACATAGATCTTCTTCTGATCTTCGACGGGAACCGCGTCCCAGCCGGCTTCCGCCCAGTTGCGGTTGTAGTCCCATTTGAGAAAGGAGATGTCGTTGTTGGTGACCAGCTGATCGAGCCAGTTAAAGACGTATTCCTTTACGTCGTCGCGGGCCAGGTTCAGCAGCAGTTGGTTGCGTCCCTCGGTGCGCGGACGCCCGGGAAAGTTCATCGCCCATTCGGGATGCTTGCGATAGAGATCGCTGTTGGGGTTCACCATCTCCGGTTCCACCCAGATGCCGAAATCCATGCCCAATGCATGCACGCGATCGATGACCGGCTTCAGTCCGTGGGGGAACTTCTGCTGATTCACATACCAGTCGCCCAGGCCTGCGTGGTCATCTTTGCGTTGGCCGAACCAGCCATCATCAATCACGAAGCGCTCCGTGCCCAGCTTGGCGGCTTTTTCCGCCAGGGCAATCTGCCCCGCCTCGCTAACATCGAATTCCGTGGCTTCCCAGGAGTTGTAGAGGACCGGACGCAAGGGCGCTTTCTCTCCCGCGGGCAAAATGGATTGGCGTTCAAAGCGATGCAAAATGCGCGAGGCCTCGCCCAGGCCACCATTCGTGAATCCTCCGTAGAAGGGCGGAGTTTCGAGCTGCTCGCCGGGTTTTAGGTGATAGCCAAAATCGAAGGGATTGAAGCCGCCGGTCACGCGCACCTGCTGCATCGCGGTCTGCTCTACGGTGATGCGCCAGCTGCCGCTCCACCCCAACGCGCCAAACCAGACCGGGCCACTCTCCTCCGTGGTCTCCTTCGGGCGGTCGATAGCAAACCATGGGTTGGATTGATGGGAGGTGCTGCCGCGCCGGCTTTCGATCACGCGCGCCCCGGTTTGCAGAGGCTCGGAGTGTAGCTGCCACTCCCCTCCCCAGCGGCCGGTGAGATAGTGCCAGCCGTAACCCTCACCTTGCGGCAAGGTCCAGGAGGCCGATTGCGCACTCTCGAGCGTGATGGCTTGATCGGTTTTGTTTTCTATGCGTGACCACCGCTCGAGAATGCCCGTCTCGGGATAGACCCGGTAGTAGAGGTGAACATCGAGGTCCGTATTAATATCCTTCAACGTGATCTCGAGCGTGTTGCCATCGATGTGCTGGTCGACGTAATGCAGAACCACGTCGCGATTGCCATTTGTGTAGGTCGCCTTCAACGCAGGTTCGTTGTAGAACTCGGCGCCCCACCCCGGGTACTCCTGCGGGGTGGTGGTGTTCGTGAGGTCGAACGAGGCCACCTCTGGCCTGATGTGCGCGGCAGGAAAATCCGCATCGCGCATGACCCGCTGCCCCCAATAGATAGGTTGCAGCTCGCCGCGCTCATTGACGCCAAAGGCGTAGGTCGTTTCACCGGCTTGCAGAACCCAAACCTTGCGCTCGGGGAAATACTGAATGTCCGCCTTTGCCCTGAGCCAGGGGCTAAGCAAGAGGAAAAGGGCCAGAAACCAACGCGTTCTCATTTTGCTTTCAACTCCAGAACTTGAATGGTGAAACCGGGAATCGTATGGGCAAACTGCGCCGCTGCATCGTGTAACTCACTCTCCACGGGCATAATCGCAGTGGGTTGGGTGATGCTATTGGTAGCCGCGGTGGTTTTGGCCGAGAGGGAGATGAGTTTTCTCGTCTTATCAATGGTGGACGCGCCCTTGAACTGGAGGCGCAAAGGCTGTGGTGTGGAGCTTGCGTTTACCAGCTTCAGGTATACGGTTCCATCGCTCGATTTACGGGTGACAGAGTAGAACAACTTGGGGGCTGATCCATCGAGCGTTGCGTTCAATATTTGATCGCCGAAATGGTTGCTGAACATGACCTGGGCGTAGTAGCTGGGCGAACCGTAACTGTTCATGGCATCGTAGCCGATCAAGTCGGATTCCCACTGCATGCCTCCGGGGTTCACGTTGACCAGCAGCGGAGCATAAGCGGCCATGATGACGATGTCGCTGTTGCGCTCCATGCCGGTCATCCACGCCGCATCTCCCAGCGCTGAGCCGAAGTTCGGTGTGGGCAGCCCCTCGCGCGTGGCCCACTCGCCCACGAAGATCTTGGGCCCGTTGCGATCGGTTTGATCGTAGTGGTGCACGTCGTCGTAGAACTCCTGCGCGCGGCGATAAAAGTGATCGTCGACCACATCCGGCTTCATGGTGGTGATGGGCATGGTGGCGATCAGCTGCAGGTCAGGATATTTGGCTTTGATGGCCTTGTAGTACTGGGCGTAGCGGTCACCATAGGTTCCAGATTTGTCGAACCAATCCTCGTTGCCGATCTCCACGTAGCTCAGCTTGAAGGGCGCGGGGTGACCATCCTTCACCCGCTCTGCACCCCACTTCGTATTGGCGTCGCCGGTTACGTATTCGATCTCCTCCACAGCATCCTGAACGTAGGGCTCCAGATCCGGTCCGGGCTTTACGAACTCCTGCTGCATGGAGTAGCCGGCATACACGGCCAGCAACGGTTGCATCTTGAGGTCCTCGCACCACTCCAGGAATTCCAGCAGGCCCATGCCGTCGCTGGAGCGATAGTGCCAGGGACTGGGGTGGGTGGGACGATCCACCAGGGGGCCGATGGTCTTCTTCCATTCATAGCGCTCGTTGATGTGGTCGCCCTCCAGATAATTTCCTCCGGGGAAGCGGAGAAACGCCGGCTTCATCGCCGCCAGCTTCTCCATCAGGTCGATGCGATTGCCGTTGTTCCGGTCGTGGTAGGTGGGGGGAAATAGCGATACCAGGCTGAACCAGACCTTTCCTGGCTTAGCGACCGAGAGGACCAGGTGATATTGCGAAGTTTTGGCAGCAGCTGTGGAATGAAGCGTGAATTCGTGTTGCTGCCAAGCAGTGGTCAGCGCCGGGACTGTGGTGCTGATCGCTCTCCCGGTTTCATCCTCGACCAGGCTCACGGTCACCGGCCCGATCGACGGGTCGCTGGTCTTGGCGTAGAAGGAACCGTGGTAGGTGGTTTGCGGCCGTACGGGAAAGCCCCAGTAGCCCAGGTTGCTGATGCCGGCCTGGTCGTGGTCACTGGCGCTCTTGACCGTCAGTTGCAGGCTCAGCGGAAGGGCTGCGCTGGGACCGGTAGTGCGATCGATGTCCATCGATGCATCCGCACTGCCCCACTCGTATAGAAACCAGCTGGGGGGAACCTTGCCCCTATCCTGAAAGGTTCGGTTCCTTACCAGCTCGGCGTACAGACCGCCGTCGTAGGAATAGTTGATCTCCTCTGTCATCAAGCCGTACAGCTGAGGACTCGCTTTGGCTTTCACCTGCGCCAGGTCGACGGTCAACGTTGCACCCTGTTGCGCCACGGCACCGGCAGTCGAAAGCAAGGTGGCCGCGAATAAAAGCAAACACAAACGATGCACGGTGGTCTCCTGGTACGAAAGCCCGGTGATAGTTATACCCCATCGCCATGGAACAGAGTTTGGGGCTATAAAGGATGGCTGTTGTTTTCTAAGGAGCGCGGATGAAGACCTGGTCGGCAACGCTTGTCTGTTCTTTTCTGGCCCTGGCGGTGCCCGGTGTGCAGTTGGGGGCGCAAAGCCCGGACGCCGGCGGCGCGAAAGCGAAGCTTTACAACACCACCAAGCAGAAGCTTCTCGATGGCAAGCAGGTTTTCAGCTTCACGCAGTCGAAGATGGATATCGCCGACTATTGCGAGCGGGCCAAGCATTACGACTTTACGTGGTTCGAAATGCAGCACAGCACGCTGGAGTTCGCGGATGTTGAGAAAATGATTGCCGCCTGCCCGCATGTCAAGGCGACTCCGATGATCCGGCTGCCGGACGCGCAGGAGTGGCACATTCAGCATGCAACCGACATTGGCGCGCTGGGGGTGGTTATCCCCACCGTCGACGATGTCGATCGGGCGCGGGAGGCAGCGAAGTGGGCGCGCTACCCCCCAGTCGCGCGACGGAGTTCAGGCCAGGGCCAGGCGCCCAGCATCTGGGGGATCAATGGCATCGACTACCACCACACCATCAATGACAACATGCTGGTGGTGATTATGATCGAGACCCCTACCGGCGTGGCCAATGCGTATGACATTGCTTCGGTTCCCGGCGTGGATGTCGTGATTATCGGGAACAACGATTTGAGTTGGTTCTCAGGATTCGCGCAGACGGACGAACGGTATCACCAGTTGGTGGACAAGGTGCGCGCTGACACGCTGCGGGCGGGGAAGTTCTTTGGCCAGGCCAACGCGACCTATGCCACTGGGCCCTATAGCCAGGACTCTGTTTTCTTCCAGAACGGCCCATCCAATGATGGATGGCAGCCGCCTAAAAGTGGAGCGCCCGTCAATGCTCCGCCACCAGGGGAGAGGTAGTTAAGGGACACGGAAGAGAGACAGTTTCGGAGCTTCTGGAGTGTGCGTGAAAGCTACCCTCACCAAATTTAGTCCCGGAGGGACGGCTGAAAGTAGCCCAGGACGTAGTCCTGGGTTCAGATGAGTGCGAAGGAACAGTCCCGTAGGGACGGCTGAGAATGCCCCAGGATGCAATCCTGGGTGAACTGGACTGCACGCGAATGCTGTGGCATCGATCCAAACCCAACCCGGTTCTCTTTGAGACCCACGCGCTTCCATACCATCAACGGATTACCTGCATACCAAACCGGCTTGCTCACTAATTTGGACAGCTCTGACTCTCAGCCGTCCCTGCGGGACCGCGTCTCCTCGGAGTTCCCACGCAGACTCCGATAGCGGCACACGCCATCCCAAGCACCACCCCCATCCAAGTAGTTTCCCTACCCTTCATCCTCATCTTTTTTTTCTAACTGCTCTGGACGCCCGATCCGATCCGTAATACCGTCCGACTAAGGGTCTCCTACTTTTTGGGCCTCACCGAAAAACGAATCATCTCGGTGGGCGCAGGGGTCCCCTAAACAGCTTATGGGGGCGGGAAAAATAAAAATTTGAGCACCTTGGCAAAACAAAGGACTTAGCCGACGCCCCGACGGAAACAATGACGGGAACAGAGCTTTCCTGAAACGCAACACCCACCAGGGCCGGCTTCCCCGGCACGCCCCAGGGGGCGGACAGACGGGTCTTTCTCAGGCCGGGCGAGCCGGGCTTCAGCTTGGCTTAACCTTGCTTGGGGGATACTGCACTCATGCGGGTTCTGGTGGTCGAGGACGAGGTGCGGCTGGCGGAGAATGTGGCTGCCGCCCTGCGCGAGGGCCCAAACTTCGCTGTGGATTGCGCAGAAGATGGGCTAACCGGGTTGGACCTCGCAGAGAACGGCTGCTATGACCTGATGATTCTGGATTTGATGCTGCCAGGATTAGACGGCCTCGGACTGCTAAGGAAAGTGCGTGCTCGCGGGGATGCCACACCGGTGCTCATCCTTACCGCCAAAGGCGAGGCCAGTTCCATCATCTCCCTGCTGAATGCCGGGGCCGATGACTATCTGAGCAAGCCCTTCGACCTGGGAGAATTAATTGCCCGCGCTAAGGCGCTCATCCGCCGCGGAAAAGGAGTGGCTAGTCCCCTGCTCCGCCTCTCCGACCTGGAGGTCAATACCGTCGAGCAGAGCGTTCGGCGGTCCGGTAAGCTCGTCGATCTGTCGCCCACCGAATACAGGATTCTCGAGTACCTGATCCATCGGCCGCGCGTGATCGTGTCCAAGCGTGAGCTGCTGGAGCATCTCTACGACTACAACTGGGAACACCACTCCAACGTAATCGAAGCGCACATCTCGAATCTGCGCCGCAAGCTCGAGGCAGCTACCCAGCAGCCAAGCATCGAAACGATGCGCGGCCGAGGATACCGCCTGCTGATGGGTTTCGAGGGGGGCCGATGAAGGCCTACTCCCTCACGCGTCGATTGATCACCACGATTCTGTTGGTAGAGTTGGTGGCCGCGCTCTCGATATCCACGGTAGCCATGCTTTATGAGCGCCACCAGCGCTTTCGCGCCTTTGACATCATGCTGCGTGGCCGGGCCGATTCACTGTTGGGCGCGGTCCAGGATGCGGAAGATACCCAGGACAACGTGATGCTGGACGGAACCGAAGTGAATTTTCCGGCCGAGGATATCTACCAGGTGCAGGATGCCAGCGGCCGCGTCCTGGGCCACTCACCGAATTGGAATGGGCCGGATCAAGGCTTGCTGGCGGCGAAGACCGGGAAGTTTCTCAGAGTCCATGTCAACGGTATTCACTATCGGGCGATGAGAATTGAGGGCCTGAGGATCGTCGACCCTGGCGATAAGGGCGGAGGCATCCCGCGGCGCGTAAGTATCTTTTATGGCTCGCCGATCGATGGCGTCTGGAGAGATATCTGGAAGGCAGTCGGGTTTTATGCGGCCACAAGTTTAACTTTGCTAGCGGTCTCAGGACTGTTGATTTTCTGGCTTCTGAATCGTGGCTTGGCTCCGCTGCGACAGTTGGCGGCGGCAGCAGGCGGCGTTTCGGTGGATGCCTGGGACTTCGCGCCTCCTGAGCGTGCGCGCATGATCAGGGAGCTCGCACCCCTCACCGTCGCCCTGGAAACAGTCATTAGCGGCTTGGAGCGCTCATTCATGCAGCAACGCCGCTTTGTGGGGGATGCCGCGCATGAACTCAAGACCGCGGTCGCGGTTCTAAAGTCTTCTCTGCAACTGCTCACGCTGAAGCAGCGGACAGCGCTCGAGTATGAGAAAGGTATCGAACGCTGCCAATTGGACTGCGATCGCATGGAAGAAGCAGTGGCCAAGATGCTCACGTTGGCGCGGGTAGAGACCAGGACCGAATTGCCATCGGCTCGCGTTGTCACGGACCTGGCCAAGATCCTGCGCCAGGTGGCAGAGCAATTTGATTCCATGGCGGAACTGAAGCGGCTGCGCATCCTGGTGTTGGCCGAAGAGGCGGTGATGGTTGACGTGGAGGCAGAGCAGTTGCAGTTGCTGTGCTCCAACCTGCTTTTGAATGCTTTGCAGCATAGTCCCGCCGGTTCTGCGATACGCGCGGTGGCGAAGCAGGATGGAGAGCTTGCCATCGAGGATGATGGCGAAGGGATCGCACCCGAGGATCTGCCCCACGTCTTCGATCGTTTTTATCGCGGCGACCCCTCGAGGAGCCGCAACACCGGAGGAACCGGTTTGGGGCTTTCCATCTGTAAGGCCATCGTATCCCGGTGGCAGGGAACGATTGAGATCACGAGCGAGTTAGGGATTGGCACCAGGGTGGTAGTGCACTTGCCGCTTTCTGAGGTGCCTTCAGCTTCGGTTAAGGTAGCTGTGCGAGATTGATCGACATGAGACTCGACACTGCCTTCGCAATACTCTGCAGACACTCGCCCTTTCCGCGTCGATTTTACTGGCGCCTTGCGCTGCACTGGCGCAGACGCCATACAGCTGTCCTGACCAAGTGGACCATCGGCGGCGAAGGCGGCTGGGACTACCTCACCTCCGACCCTAAGGCGCACCGCCTCTATGTCACGCACGGACCGCGCGTGGAAGTGCTGGACACCGATTCCGGGAAGGTGGTGGGCAGCATCACAGGGCTGAAAGGCACCCACGGCGTGGCGCTGGACGATAGCGGCAAGTACGGTTATGTCAGCGACGGCGGAGCCAATGTGGTGGTGGTTTTTGACCGCGCGACGTTGGCGACTGTAGCTTCGATTCCCGCAGGGACAAACCCGGATGGCATTATGTTTGAACCGGTAACCAAAACGGTGTGGGCTTTTAACGGCCGCAGCAATAATGCAACTGTGATCGATACCGCACAACGCAAAGTGGTGGCTACCATCCCACTCGACGGTAAGCCTGAATTCCCAGTCGCGGACGGCAAGGGCACGGTTTTCGTGAATATCGAGAGCAAGAACGAGATCGTCCGCTTGGATGCGGCAGACAAGAAGATTACCGCGACGTGGCCGCTGGCCAACTGCGAATCACCCTCCGGACTGGCCATCGATCCCGCAGGCCGCCGGCTCTTCGCCGTGTGTGACGGAGGCAAGATGGCGGTCGTCGAATGCGAACTCGGGAAAGACTCTGGCCAATCCCTCCATCGGCGATGGTCCGGATGCGGCACGCTACGATCCCACGCGCAAGCTGGCTTTCTCCTCCAACGGCGGCGGCACGCTGACCGTCATTGACGCCGGCAAAGACAGCTATCCGGTACTGCAGAACCTGGCCACGCAGCGAGGCGCGAGAACCATGACCCTGGATACGGCAACCGGACGCATTTACCTGGCCACCGCTACATTCGGCGAGCGCCCTGCCCCCACGGCGGACAACCCGCATCCGCGGCCGGCGATTGTTCCTGGTAGTTTCACTATCCTGGTCGTCGGGCAGAAATAACTCGGGGGTCTATGCGTCTTCCCAGTATGACGAGCTGGCTTTCCTTCATTGCGTTTGCATTGTTACTGAACGCGGCGTTGGCGCAGCAAGCCGGCCCCGGCGCCCACGTCGATCACTTTGGAGCAAGCCATCGCGCTGGCGCGTGCAAACGAGCCTAATTTCGCTGCTGCGGCGGCCAATAAGCGAGTTGCCGCACTCGATCACTCCATCGCCCAGGCCGCACTGCTGCCCGGTGTTAGCTATCACAACCAGGTTCTGTACACGCAGCCCAACGGGGCAATCAACGGAGGCGGCCCGGTGGGAAGCCAGGCTGCTCCACGCTTTATCGCGAATAACGCGGTGCGTGAGTACGCCAGCCAGGGCGTGGTCACGGAAACCTTCGGACTGCAACAGTTAACTGCCGTGTCGCGGGCCAGCGCTGCGGATGCGGTTGCTGCAGCGGAGTTGGAGATTGCCCGGCGTGGTCTGGTTGCCACCGTAACTGGACTCTTCTACCAGAGCTTGGCGGCTGATCGTAAGGTGGAGGTGGGTCGCCGTGCAGCCGCCGAAGCGGCCAGCGTTCACGCAACTCACGCAACAGCGGGAGAGCGCACGGGAAGGGGCGCATGCCGACGTAGTGAAGGCCCAACTGCTACAACAGCAGCGAGATCGCGATTTGGCTGATGCGTTGCTTGAGGCCCAGAAGGCTCGCCTGGATCTGGGCGTTCTGCTCTTTCCCGATCCACGGGCTGCTTACACGCTCGTGCCGGGCGCGGTTGTGCCGCTGCCCGATCGGGCTGATGTGGATGCGGCCGCGATGAAACTGAATCCGGAATTGCATCAGGCGCTGGCTTCGTTGCGGGTCAGCTCGCTCGACGTGACGGCCGCTAAGGCCGCGTATCTTCCCGATCTTTCTCTCAACTTCACTTACGGAATCGATGCGGTCCAGTTCGCCGTCAATGGGCGTGAGGGGGTAAAGAATCTTGGTTACTCCGCCGGAGCGACGCTTGATATTCCTGTTTGGGATTGGCTCTCGACGCAGCACCGCGTTCGCCAGAGCGAGATTCTGCGGGACGCCGCACACACTGCGCTTACCGCTACGCAGCGCCGGCTGATCGCACAGCTGGACGAGTCCTATGCCGAGGCGGCCACCTCGCGGGATCAGTTGCAGTCGCTCGATCAGAGTGTGCAAACAGCCACCGAAAGTTTGCGGCTTACTCGGCTGCGCTATACCGCAGGGGAAGCGACAGTGCTGGAAGTGGTGGACGCGGAGAATTCTTTGACCACGGCGGAGATCGCACGCGAGGACGGAACCATCCGATACCAATTGGCTCTCACCAATTTGCATTTGCTGACAGGAGCGATCTAAGCCATGCGCTTACTCGCCTCCAACCGCCCCAGAACACAGACCAACCCAGCTCCCTGGACGGGTGCCCCAGGTTCGCCTCAGCGTACCTGGGCCGAAAAAGGTTTTTTTCGAATGCTTTCTGCAAATCGCCGATCTGAGCCTGGTAGCACACACAAGAAAAGCGATCGAGGGGCTTCGCCCCGTCATTTTCAGCCCAGGTACGCTGAGGCGAACCTGGGGCACCCGTCCAGCTCGATTGGGTCTCTTGCGGCCATAGACCAATCCAGTTCGATTAGGTCTCTTTCTTCCATTCTCCCGTCCCGTTGGATTGGGTTCTTTGCCGCCATGCTCCTCTGTGGAAGCTGCTTGCTGGTCACTGCCTGCAGTAAAACTGAGGAAACCGCTCCCACTGCGGTCTACGTGCAAGGCGAGCATCCGGAGCGGGGAGAAATCTCCGAGCAGATTACTGCTGACGCCACGCTCGCGCCGCTGGCGCAAGCTGCCATTTCTCCCAAAGTCACGGCGCCGGTTAAGAAGTTCTACGTGCAACGCGGTTCTCACGTCAAAGCCGGTCAGCTTTTGGCTACGCTCGAGAACAGCGACCTCGAGGCCGCGGCGCTTGACAACAAGGGCGCCTACAGCGCGGCCCAGGGTACTTACGACATTGCCACCGGAGCCACCGTACCGGAAGACACGGTAAAGGCGCAGTTGGACCTGACCCAGGCAACCGCCAACCTGAACCTGGCGCAAAGTGTTGTGGACAGCCGCACGCAACTCTTCTCGGAAGGAGCCATCCCCGGACGCGACCTGGATACCGCCAAAGCAGCGCTGGTGCAGGCCCAGGCTGCCCATGAGATCGCCAAGCAACATCTCGAAGCAGTGCAGAAGATCAGCCACAAGGCTGCCCTCGAGAGCGCGCAGGGTCAGCTCACCTCCGCTAAGGGCAAGTATCTGGGTGCGGAGGCGCAGTTGAGCTACACGGAAATACGCAGCCCCATTTCCGGAGTGGTCACCGACCGGCCTCTCTTCGCCGGAGAAACAGCCGCTGCCGGCAGCCCGGTGATTACCGTCATGGATACCTCCGCGCTGCTGGCCAAGCTGCACCTCTCCCAGTTGCAGGCACAGCAGCTTTCGCTGGGGGCGACAGCGACCATCACTGTTCCCGGGCTGACCGATCCGGTGCCGGCCAAGGTTTCCCTCATCAGCCCCGCTCTCGATCCCGGAAGCACGACGGTCGAGGTGTGGCTGCGACTGGAGAATGCGAAAGGAACATTCAAAGCGGGCACGCCCGTACATACCACCATTACAGGCCGTACCGCCGCCAGCGCGCTGCTGGTTCCGATGGAAGCGGTACAGACCGACCCGGATGGTGTAAGCAAATTTGTGCTGGTCATCAAGGCCGGCGGAAGCGCGGAGAAACGCCCCGTGACTCTCGGGCTCCGCAACCAGGAATCGGCGCAAATTCTCAGCGGCCTCGGCACCAGCGATACCGTCATCACCAGCGGCGGATACGGGTTGGACCCCGGCACCAAGGTTAAGGTAGGCACCGCGCCCGCGGAAGCCGGAGGAGAGAAGGAGTGACGCCGGGCAACGACGACGATGGATCCTTCTGGCTTGCGGCCGCGGCCAAACCCATTTTCTTCTTCCTGGCGCTGCTCACCCTGGCCGGCATCTACATGGCGTTCCAGGTGCCGATCTCGGTCTTCCCGGAGACCAACTTTCCCCGCGTGGTGATCGGCGTGGACAACGGCGTGATGCCGGTCGAACAGATGCAGGTGACCATCACCAAGCCGATTGAGGATGCGGTCAACAGCGTTCCCGGCTTGCTTACTGTGCGCAGCAACACCAGCCGCGGCTCGGCCGAAGTGAGCCTCTTTTTCGATTGGAATGTGGATATGTTTCGCACGCTGCAATTAACAGATGCAGCGCTGGCCAGAATCTCGCAGTCTTTGCCCGCCACGGCCCGCATCACCACTAACCGTCTTACCTTCGCCACTTTCCCCATTCTCGGTTACGCGCTCACGGCAGATGATCGCGGCAAAGACACGGTTCCTCAGACGCGCCTATGGGAAATAGCGACCTACGACCTCAAGCCGCCACTCAACCGGGTCAACGGGGTGAGCACGATACTGGTGCAGGGCGGCCAAATCCCCGAGTTCCACATCGTGCCCAATCTCTCCCGGTTGCAGGCCGCCGGTGTAACGCTGCTCGAATTGGTCAATGCCGTCCAGGGATCGAACATCATCGATTCTCCCGGCCTTTACGAGGCCAACCATCAACTGATCCTGGGGCTGATCGGGGCCCAGGCGCACAGCGCCGCCGAGCTAAGCAATCTGATCGTAAAGACCACGCCGAATGGGGTGGCCATCCGCGTGGGCGACATTGGAACGGTAGAACCCTCGACGATGCCGGTCTATACCGCGGTGCGATCGAACGGCAAACCTGCGGTGTTGCTCAACATCACCCGGCAGCCCTCGGGCAACACAGTGGCGGTTGCCAATGGCGTGGCGGCGGAAATGGTCCAGCTGCAATCCAAGTTACCCGCCGGTGTTCATATCGAACCTTTCTATGACCAGTCGGAGCTGGTGCGGGAGAGCATTCTCAGCGTCCGCGACGCTATTCTCATCGGTTTGGTGCTGGCCTGTATCATCCTGTTCCTCTTTCTCCGTGACTGGACTTCTTCTCTCGTCGCCGGCCTGGTCATCCCTGTCACCGTCGCGGTGACGATCCTCTTCCTCCGCATCACCGGCCAGACTTTTAACCTGATGACCCTGGGTGGCCTGGCTGCGGCAATCGGCCTGGTGATTGACGACGCGATCGTAGTGGTCGAGAACATCGCAGTGCATCGCGAAGCGGGCGAATCGCGGACGGCCTCGGTGCGTAAAGCCATCCGCGAAATCAGCCGGCCGCTGGTATTTTCGACCATCACACCGGTCATCGTATTTCTTCCCCTGGTCTCGGTAACCCAGGTCACGGGCAGCTTCTTCCGCGCCCTCGCTGTAACCATGACGGTTGCGTTGCTCACTTCCCTTCTGCTCGCCCTTACTTTCACTCCGGCACTCTCTCTGATATTGGAGACAGAAGATTCATGCTGAGATCGAGGTACAGGAAGAGAAGACGAAGCGGCTTCCTTGCTGGTATCAGGCAAAAAGGTGGGAACGCCTTCCACCGCCTTCTCGACTATCATGAGCGGGCGCTGGCGTGGTCGTTTCAACGGCCGCTTGCGACTGGTGGTGATATGTGCAGTGCTCATCCTCGCGGGCTATTTCAGTTATCGCGCCCTCGGCTCCGACCTATTGCCGGAAATGGATGAGGGCGCCTTTATATTGGATTACTTCACGCCCGCGGGAACCTCGCTGACCGAAACCAACCGCATGCTCGATCATGTGGATCAAATTCTGCACCGCATCCCCGAGGTATCCATCACCTCGCGCCGGACGGGTCTGCAGATGGGCCTGGCGGCGGTCACGGAAGCAAATACCGGGGATTTCACGGTTCGCCTGAAGACGGACCGTTCACGCGACATCGATGAAGTGATCGCCGATGCCCGGCAACAGATCCATGCGGCTGAACCATCGCTCGATATGGAGTTCACGCAGATTCTGCAGGATATGATAGGCGATCTCTCCAACTCGCCTGAACCCATCCAGATCAAGTTATTTTCCAATGACCAGCACCTTCTGTTAGCACTTGGTCCACGCGTTCAGCAAGCCATTGGCAAAATTCCCGGCGTCGTCGATACCCAGAACGGCGTTGACAATACCATCAGCGGGCCGGCCACTAACTTCCAGATTGACCCCGTGGTTGCCGGCCGGCTGGGCTTTACGCCGACGGAAATTGCCGAGGATGCTACCTCCATTCTCGATGGACTGCCCACCAACGATCCGCTGATTACCGGGGGCAGGCCTTACACCATCCGGGTGCGCTTGCCAGAGGCCAATCGCGCTTCACTCGAAGCCATCGAGAACACGGTCTTCAACAGCAGCAGCGGACACACCGCTACCTTGAGCGCGATGGCTACGGTGACGCAGCTGCCGCCGCAAAATGAGATTCGGCGCGAGAACCTGCAGCAGGTGATACTGGTGAGCGGGCGCCTGGAAGGCTCCGATCTTGGCGGGACCATGAAGGAAGTAAAGGCTGCCGTGGACCGCCTGCAGCTTCCGTCCTCGGTGCGCGTGGAATATGGCGGAACTTATCAAGAGCAGCAACGTTCCTTTAGCGATCTGGCCCGTGTTCTGGTGCTGGCACTCGCCCTGGTCTTTGGTGTCCTGCTGGCTGAGTTCCGCAATTTTGCCGCGCCTATTTCCATCTTGACCAGTTCCGTACTCTCGCTCGCCGGGGTTGTCTTCGCTCTGCTGATCACGGGCACCAACTTCAATGTGGCCAGCTTCATGGGGCTCATCATGGTAATTGGGATTGTGGCCAAGAACGGAATTCTGCTTCTGGATGCGGACGAGCAACTACGCGCCGGCGGAATGGACCCTCGCCAGGCTATGCTGCAGGCGGCCGAGCGGCGCAGGCGGCCGATCCTCATGACTGCCCTCGCCACGATATGTGGGATGTTTCCTCTGGCGCTCGCCCTGGGGGCAGGTTCGCAGATGCTGCAACCCCTGGCCATTGCGGTAATCGGAGGGCTCTTGATTTCGATTGTGCTCAGCCTGGTGGTTACCCCGGTGGTGTACTATCACCTAACTCGGCGTCGCCTGGTAAGCACGAGCGATTCGTAACTGTGTCGCGTTTCGAAGAAGGTTTTAATTTTCTGGTTGCATTCAACGGCACTTAGGGTTAGTTTAGCTAAACACTACGAATCTGTAGAGCAGGTGAACGCCTTCCTTGTCGAAGCCGGTATCGTTCACCTCCCATGTGCCTTTCTCGTCGGAACAGGCCTGTAGCACCCTTCCAAGTCGAAGATAAGTCGAATGTTATTCATCCGCCCCGCGGTCTCAGAGGGTCCGGAAGAACCTTTTTCGCACAAATCTTTGGAGGATGTTTCATGTCATCTGGCGACACCCGCATTCGATCATTCCGCCTACCCGCTTTACTGATTATGTTGCTGCTCGGTGTAACGTTCGCCGGCGCGCAGAACTTTCGTGGTGGCATCAACGGCACGGTCACGGACCAGGCCGGCGGCGTGCTCGCCGGGGCGCAAGTGCAGATTACAGACGACGGAACAGGCATCGTTCACTCGACGGTCTCGTCGAGTGCGGGCGAGTTTAGCGTGCAGGACCTTCCGCTCGGCACGTATACCGTCTCAGCAACCTCCTCCGGCTTTGAGACACTCAAGGTAGAAAAGGTCCAGGTCTCTGCCGGGACAATCTATACCCTCCCGCTCAAGCTTGCGGTCGCGTCGCAAGCCACCACGGTCGAGGTAAATGCCGCCGGACTGGCTCTCGATACAACCAATCCAACCCAGACGACGATCCTCGGCAGCAAGACCATTCAGGATATGCCCCTGAATGGCCGCGACTTTACACAGATGATCGGAATGTCTCCGGGCTTTGCCGGCTATGCTCTTGGCGGTTTCGGATCAGTCAATGGAACACGCGGCAACCAGGTGAACTGGCAGATTGACGGTTCAGATAACAACGACTTGTGGCATAACATTCCCGCAGTCAACCAGGGCGGCGTAGAAAACATAGCCGGTATCACCCTGCCCATCGATTCGGTGGAAGAGTTTTCTCTGCAGACCCAGTCCTCGCCGGAGACCGGACGCAATCCCGGCGGATCGGTGAACCTGGTTACGAAATCAGGCACCAATCAAATCCATGGCAGCGCTTATTACTACAACCGCAATGAAGCGCTGGCGGAGGTTTCGCCGTTCCAACACGGGAATCCGCCGCTTCGCAACCAACAGTGGGGAGAGTCAGCCGGCGGCCCCATTTGGAAGGATCACACTTTCTGGTTTGAAAACTTCGAGAAGCAGCAGTTCACGATTGCCACCGGCTATCAGGGGACCGAGCCCTCAACGGCATATCAGGCCAGCGCCGCACCGCTACTTAGTTATTACGGTGTTCCGCAAAACGCTGCTACCAACAATCTGCTTGGTGTTCTCTGGCCGAAGGGTTCGCTAGACGGCCCCGCTGCCAGCCCAAACTACTCGGCGCCTGCCCCTGAAACAGGTTATAGCTACAACGGAGTAATCAAGCTGGATCACACCTTCAGCGACCGTCAATCCATCTCTGGACGCGCCTTCCTGGGTCAGGGCAATCAGATCGCGCCGGTCTGCAATTGCGTCATCCCTTACTACTTCGAAAGCGCTCCGATTCATGTTTACAACTACTCAGTCGTAGACAATTGGACGTTGACGCCGCAAATCACCAACCAGGTTACGATCGGAGTCAACTACTTCAACCAGATTTTCAGCGATCAGCAGACAGGCTTCGACGTTGACTCTCTTGGTTTCGTTACCAACTCGCCTTACACCAACGCACCCAACATCAAGATCACCGGTTTTGAAGCGATCGGTCAGACCCCTCCGGAGGGACGTAACGACATCACTGGGCATATTGACGACGCCTTGTCATGGGTTAAAGGCAAACATGACTTCCGTTTCGGCGGGGAGTATCGCAACGCGCAGGTAGATGAGTTCTACCAACGCCACTCAGTGGGAACGTTTGTGTTCAATGGTTCGACGGGCCCCTGGGCAACCGACTACACCAATTGCACGGGGTACTTCGCCACGAACTCCACCGCAGACTGCCAAAACAAAACATTCGGCAGCACTCTGGCGATGGCCGATTTTCTTGGCGGCTATATGTCGTCGGCGAGTATCGCACGCGGCAATGCAGAGCGGCAGGTCTTTATTCAAACTTTCGATCTATTCGCCCAGGACAGCTGGAAGCTAACGCCCACACTCAGCTTCGACTATGGCATTCGTTACGACTACATGCAGCCGATGCATAGCGATTTTCAAAACCTATCAGTCTTTCGGCCCGAGCTAACCGCCAGTCAGGGGCTCGCGTTCCAGGGTACGCAGATCGGTTCGGTTTATCCCTCTGATTGGACCAATTTCAGCCCACGCGTAGGCTTCGCGTATTCTCCAGCGTCAGTTAAGGGAACCGTGCTGCGCGGCGGGTTCGGCATGTTCTTTGACACACCGAACGCCAACCCGTTTTTGGATAACCGTCCAAGCAACAACGCACCCAATGGCCTGGAGGGCAATCCCGGTGGACCGGAACCGGTCTACACGGTCGCTACTTACGGTACGGCCGTCGTTCCCGGTCAGTCCATCTTTCCGGTCGTCACGCCAACCACCACCAGCCTGTGCAACCCGGGAAGCCCTTGCGGTGTTTTCTCGGTTGACCGCGGTTTCAGAAACTCATACGACTTCAACTTCAGCCTGCAACTCGAGCAGGCCCTCGGTCAATACGCGATGTTTCAGATCGGGTATGTGGGCAGCGAAGGCCGGCGGCTGCTTAGCCTCCTGAACATCAATCAACCTGCTCTTGGTGGTCCGACAACCGATGTGGCTTATCAGGGAGCGACCTACACTGGTGTACTGGTGCGCCCCTACGTGGGAACCTACCCTCAATATGGCGACATCAACCAGATTGAGAGCATTGGAACCTCTAACTATAGTGCGCTCCAAACCACGTTGAAGGTACGCAACTATCATGGGCTGACTACTCAGTTCAGTTACACCTGGGGCCACAATCTCGATGAGGTCACGCAATATCGTGGACAGCTGCCGCAGGACAGCACCAACTTCAAGGGTGACTACGGGAACAGCGACTTCGATACCCGCAACGGCTTCGTTGGCTACGCTAACTACGCGATACCCGGATTCCGCGGACCGAAGCTTCTTACTAACGGATGGGAGTTAAATGGAGTCGTTACCCTGAGGGGTGGTCAGCCTATGAATCTCTTCACGGGTACTGACACTACCGGCGAAAACCAATATGCGCAGCGTCCGAATATCGTCGGCAATCCCTTTGCCGGAGTCTCCCACAAGGTCCAGAATGGTGTCGTGCAATGGTTCAATCCCGCGGCCTTTGTCGACCCGGCGGCTGGGACCTACGGAAACTACACGCGCAACAGCGTCTTCGGACCGGGGTTAGAGGACGTTGATCTCTCCGTCTTCAAGAACACTCATATAACTGAGCGGGTCAATGCCCAGTTCCGGGTCGAGATGTTCAACCTGTTCAACCATCTGAACCTTGCCAGTCCTGGATACACACAGCTAGCCAATTCCTACACGGATACGGACAGCTTTGGGCAGATCACCTCTACGATTGGGGCAGGAAACTACTCGCCGGGTATTGGTCCTGGCGAACCCTTCAACGTCCAACTGGCTCTCAAGATTCTCTTCTGAGAGCCGTTTGAGGGCTTCCTCAGCACTGGCACCCGCCGGTGCTGAGGTAAGTTCCGGGCTAAGAGTTGGGATCCTCGGGTGCTGCTCTCCGTGCTCGCAATTCATCTAATAGGTGCCTAGTGTAGACGCCCGAGGCCACCACGGTCGCTCCCTCGTGCATGAGCATGGCGAGCGCTTCTTCGCCGCTCTTGTCGATCGACGTCACCTTATCGAGGTTCACGATGCGGCGCCTACTTGAGGGACAGGCCGTGGATGCTCTCCAACTGGAGAGCAACTCAGGTACTGAGCCCTTGGTCAGCGTGCCTTGAAGGGTCCACTGATCCTCCGCGGCATTCTCCACAACGATGATTCTCAACATCTTCTCGGTTCCTTCTTTTAGAGCAGCCGCCTGTGCCCGACGGCGATTCCTCCGATCCCTTGGCTGCCTGCGACGTATCCCTGGACATTCGGTTATATGCAATCCGCGTGCCTAACGCGGAATAATCAAGATACGCTGAGACTTCGCGTTCGCCAGACCCAGGTCATTCAGTAAAGAGGCAAATGCCATGAATTGGCGCTCCGCCAGATGGTTGGCATTCTGCCAGCTTGTTGGCAGGATGTGCGGAGGGAGTGGACGGCTGGGCTTGAGAAGTGTACCGGTTGAATTTTAGATGGAAGGTCGATCTGTCGCCTGCTGGATGATCTGAAATGTTGAAATTCCATTCAGACCGTTAAGGTCTGGCTGGGCGGGAAATTCCTAGCTTCTGCATGCGAAATTGCAGGGTCGGCCGCTTGATGCCGAGCCGCGCAGCGGCGCCATTGGGGCCGGCGAAAACCCAGTTCGTTTGCTCCAGAACCGAGAGGATATGCCTTCTCTCCACTTCCTCAAGGGTCGCCAACCCACTCCCACTTCCATTTCCATTTCCATTTCCATCCAGCGAGCGGGGCTTGAGGTCGGTCAGTGGAACTTTGAGCGATGGGCCCTTGGAAAGGATGACGGCTCGCTCGATGACATTCTGCAATTCCCGGATATTTCCCGGCCAGGGGTAACGAACCAGCGCGTTCATGGTTTCAGAAGAGATGGTGTCGATCTGCTTGGACATAGTGAAGGCAAAATGTTGCGCGAAGTGCCGGACCAGGAACGGTATATCTTCGGGACGTTCACGCAGCGGGGGAACATGGATGGGAAAGACGTTCAATCGATAGAACAGATCGGAGCGGAACTTCTGCTCGTCGACCATCGATTGCAAATCACGATTGGTCGCGGCAATCAGGCGAGCGTTGCTGCGAAGGGTTCGGGACCCGCCTAAGCGCTCGAACTCCTTCTCCTGGAGAACACGCAACAGCTTCGGTTGTAAGTCGAGGGGGATCTCACCCACCTCGTCGAGGAAGATGGTTCCGTGATTGGCCAATTCGAAACGTCCGATCCGTTGGGTGATCGCACCGGTGAATGCTCCTCGTTCGTGCCCGAAGAGCTCGCTCTCGAGCAAGCCGGTTGGGATGGCCGCACAGTTCAGCTTGACGAACGAGTTGGCCTGACGCTGGCTTAGATTGTGGACTGCCCGGGCTATCAGTTCCTTGCCCGTACCGGTCTCGCCGTGGATCAGTACCGTGGAACCTGTGGGGGCTACCGCTTCGACCTGGCGAAGAACACGCCGCAGTACCGGGCTGTTGCCGATGATCTCTTGAAAATTCATTTCGCTGCGGAGTTCATCTTCCAGATAGAGCTTCTCCTGGGTGAGTTTGTCCTTGAGTTCCGTGATCTGAAGATAGGCAAAGGCGTTGTCGATGGCGATCGCGACCTGCCCGGCGATCTGCGATAAGAACTCAAGCTCACGCTGGTTAAAGGCGTTTTTCTGGGTCCGCACCAGGCAGAGCACGCCGAGCACACGGTTGACCCGGAGCAGAGGCAACATGCACAGAGTCTCCACTCCTGCCGCGGACGCGATTTTGTGGTCCAGTCCTGCCGTTGGCAGCTGCCCGATATCCCCGACCCATGGTTTTCCCGAACGAAACGCCTGCCCGGCTACTGAATCGCCCAGCGAAGCCGGCAAATCCTGGCGAAGCGCGGAATCGCCGGCTGGAAAATCCAAAGCGTACAGCTGGAGCTCTTGACCCTCCCTGTCGGGTAGGATCAGAGCCACCCCGTCCACACGCAGTGCCTTCCTGATCCCGGGTGAGATGGACTGGATCACGTCGCGCAGTTCAAGGTTGGCAACTACGCTGTTGTTCAAGTCAAGGATGAGCCTGAGCTTGGTCCTTTCTTTCTCGAGCTGGGCACGCACCTGCTCGGACCGGGCAAAGTTAAGCCGATCATCGATGGCCAGGGCCACGTAGTGGCTTATGAGAGAAAGAAGACTGACCTCCTGCTCTGAAAAGGCGTCCCGATGGTTGCGCCCGATACACAGAGCGCCCAGTCGATGAAGCGCGGTGCTCAGCGGAAGCAGGCAGAGAGATTGATTGCCGCATTCCCGGAAAAACTGGATGGCCTCGGAAAATTCGGGTGAGGGCCGGTCGAGCGCCGGAAAGACAAGCGCCTTTTCCTGATCGGAGATCGCTTGCCGAACCTGCTCCGGCCAGTTGCGAGCCGCCCCATTGGTAGGTCTCCAGTCGGTGGCTAAATGATCTGTGACCAACGCGCACCCATCGGTATCGACCACGTTGGCACTATCGACCACGTGCGCAGTGACCTGCCCCTCGTGCCAATGAATGAGGGCTGTCGTGGAGCAATCCAGCAGGACACAAAGCTCTGCCGGCAGCGCACGCAACAGCTGCTCATGATCGCTGTGCATCTCCAGTTTTCGCGCAAAGCGCAAAACTTCCTCAACCTGCTCTGCGCTGGGGGGCATTCCGTTCGACTCATGAAGGTTTGGGTTGGGCGACCTCCGCATATCCAGCAGGACGGGCTCCTTTCTGCAGATGTTTCATAGATGACTAATGAGACAAGAAGTAGCAGCAATGGGATTGCGCCATTTGACGCCCAAAGGATCTTTCTGAGCCAACGTGCCCCGTGGATGGTGCCAATTGGCTGACACCGGTGTCGCTTTCTTGGCACTCACGGGCCACGGCCCGCGCTACCCTCGGCGAAACTTTGACTCCACGTTTACTGCTCTATCAATCACTTACCCAGGCAGGACGCCAAGTGGCACGCTACTTGCAACGGGAACGTTGGCGATCCTCCAACTATCGCTTGTGTTTCGGGCCCGACAGTTTCCATTTTCAATCCTCGTGGGGGTGCGATGAATCTCACCGAACCCAGCGAACAATCTACGAGCTTCCGGCTCGATGTTCCGCTGCACAGTCTTCTGACCAAGTCCCAGCCTCCTCTTCCCGGATTGCAGCCGATCGGGGAGCCGCAGCGATTTCCAGATCCAGTTTTTCCACAGCATCCCGATCTGCTGGGAGCTATCGATGAGGAGTCCGAACTGGAATCCGCCGGACAAACGCCATTGGAAACCAGGCCAGATCTACCATGCGATGCGCGGCTGGCTCTTCCCGTACATCCGGTCCCGGGTCACCGCAGGGGACTTCCATCCGCTCATCGCATATCTGTTCACGGAATTCAAATGCAATCTCGACTGCCACTACTGTTGGGCCTTCGACAACAAAGTAAAAGGCATGACGGAAGATACGGCCAAACGATCGATCGATTGGCTGCACGGAACGGGTTGCCGGGTGCTTGCCTACATGGGTGGCGAACCACTGTTGCGGCCGGACCTGATCCGGCGCATCACCTATTACGCGGCCAAGAAGGATTTTTGGATCTATCTCCCGACCAACGCCCGGCTGCTGCGCATCGATGTAATAGATAAATTAGCGGATGCTGGAATTTCCACTTTCAATATTGCGGTAGATGCGGTAGATATCAAACAGGGCCTTCCAAAGGCACTGGTCCCTATTCGGAAGCAGTTCGATTACCTGGTTCGTAAACAGTACGGGTACGGCTATTCAGTTTTCCTGAACATCAACATCTGCCGCAACAATCTTGACGATGTGCGGCAGCTGACGGAGATAGCCCATGACTGTGGCATCGCGACCGACTACCACATTAATGAGTCGCCTCTGTTGGAACAGGACGAGCATTTCAAGCACGCCGACAACAATGTCACCTACATCACGAAAGATGACTGGCCGGCGGTCGAAGAGACGATTCAGTGGTTGACAGAGAAACAAGATAGCGGTTACAAAATGGTCAACTCGAATACCCGGCTATGGCAGATGGTCGACTTTATGAAGGGGAATCATTTCCCCTGGAACTGCCGTGCGGGCCAGAATTCGATGATTATTCGCGTCGATGGAACACTCGCCCCGTGCTTCCCGATGTACACGGCCAGCTACGACTGGGGCGTCGTGGGCAGTCATAAATTCGAAACCAAGCAGCTGGACCACCAGAAAGAGACGTGCCAAACGCACTGCTTCTCCACCCTTAACCACATTCTGGGCTGGTGCTACAACGATCAACGGGTCATCAAGTATTTCTTCAAGCAGCTCGCACATGGATTCCAGGGGATGTCGGGCCAGATGTAGCCCTTCATCCCTACGGTCGCACCCCGACCGGAACCAGTCACGAAATTAACGAGGCACGCGAAGAACAGGAGATCCCCCATGGCGGTAGTCGTGAACGAGATTGTCCAGACCGACTTCGAAGTAGAGATTCAAGCCCGTATCGATGCCGAACGGGCGCGTCTCCGAGCGCAAGCCGGGTTGGCCCGCATGCGCGAGTTCAAAAAACCAAAAGAGCGCACGTTCACCGGTCCGGAACGCGACTACGTGACCATCCTCTTCGGGGGTCTCACGTGGAAACACGAAGAGATGATCAAGGCCGTCTTCCACGGCAGCGGCTACAAGTGCGAGAACATTCCTACCCCCGAGGTTGCTGACTTCCAGGCGGGAAAAGAGTTCGGGAACAATGGCCAGTGCAACCCGACCTACTTCACGGTCGGCAACCTGGTCCGCTACCTGCAGAAGCTGGAGCAACAGGGAGAGACGCGCCAGCAGATCATCGACAACTACGTCTTCTTCACCGCCGGCTCCTGCGGCCCTTGCCGCTTTGGCATGTACGAGGCGGAGTATCGCTTTGCGCTGCAAAATGCCGGCTTTGAAGGCTTCCGCGTATTGCTCTTCCAGCAAACCGACGGCATCAAGGCAGCCAGCGGCGAACCGGGATTGAAGTTCTCAGTCGACTTTGGCATGGGCATGCTCAATGCCCTCAACCTGGGTGATGTGATCAACGAACTCGTATACCAGGTTCGCCCCTTTGAGGTGAACAAGGGGGAGACCGACCGGGTGATTCGCGAGTCAGTGAAAACGCTGACCGATACGCTGCGCGATCGCAAACGCTGGCACATCCTCGAGGCGGCTCCTGCGTGGGCCAAGCCTTACATCGAAAAGAACAAGAAGATCGAAGGGCTGGGTTGCACCCTGGGCAAGATCGCCCACAACCTTTATGGCAAGGAATACGTCGGTGCCCTGCACACCTGCCGCGATAGCATCAACGCCATCGAAGTCGATCGCCTGCGGGTGAAGCCGGTGGTCAAGATCACGGGCGAGTTCTGGGCGCAGACCACCGAGGGCGACGGCAACTTCAATATGTTCGCTTTCCTGGAAAAGGAGGGCGCGCAAGTGCTGGTGGAACCAATCGCCACCTGGATCGCCTACATGATGCACGTGGCCAAGGAAGGCGCCAGGGCTCGTGCGGATGCAGAGGCTCCCTATCAAGATCCCAAGTGGTATGAAGTGAAGAAGCAATTCGCCAACCGGCTGAAGGTATTCAAGAAGACGGGTGGGCTCAGCGCCGGCAGCGTGATGTGGAACCATTTCTATCATCGGACCATCCGCCACATGGGCGACACCGCGCATCACCTGATTCCGCAAAAAGAGCTCGCCCGGCTGGCTCATCCCTTCTACCACCAGCTGGCGCGCGGCGGCGAAGGCCACATGGAAGTGGGCAAGAACGTCTACTACACGGTGAATCACCTCTGCCACATGGTGCTGGCGCTCAAGCCTTTTGGCTGCATGCCCTCGACGCAATCGGATGGTGTGCAATCGCGGGTGGTCAATAAATTTAAAGACATGATCTTCCTGCCGGTCGAGACTTCCGGCGAAGGCGAAGTCAACGCTCACAGCCGCGTGCAGATGGCCCTTGCAGAAGCCAAAGCAAAGGCTCGCGCGGAGTTTGAAGGCGTCCTTAGCGAGACAGGGAGGACACTGGAGGAGCTGCGGGCCTATGTCGATGAGCATCCAGAGCTCAAGCATGCGCTCTATAAGTTCCCTCATCGTCACGGTCTTGCGGGAACGGCTGCCCAGTTCGCCTGGCATGTGAACGACCTGATGAAAAAGGATCGAGCATACGCCCGGCGTCCCAAGGTCTCCGTGGCCACAGCACAAGTAGCCTGAAGCCGGCGTAAGTCTGCCGCCTGTGATCCCACTGTTGTCAACCGACAGCTCTCCAGGGAGACGTGATGCAGCAATTTTTCGTTGGTTTGGATGTCGGCTCCACCACGGTCAAAGCGATCGTGGTGGATGCCGCCACGGATAAGACCATCTGGCAGGATTACCAGCGCCACGAAACACGACAGCCGGAAAAGTGTCTCGAGTTTCTGCGCCGCATGGAAGCGGAGGCTGGGATAGCTGCCGGCAACACCCGAATCTTTATTACTGGATCGGGTGGGGGCACCATCGCTGAGATGGTCGGCGCCAAATTCGTCCAGGAAGTGCACGCCGTCTCGCTCGCCGTGGAGAAGCTGCATCCCGAGGTCTACTCGGTTATCGAGTTAGGCGGGCAGGATGCGAAGATCATCATCTTTAAAGATGACGAAGAGACGGGGCGCAAGAAAAAGATCCCCTCGATGAACGACAAGTGCGCCGGCGGTACGGGCGCGGTCATCGACAAGATCAACGCCAAGCTGAAGATCCCCGCGGCTGAGCTGGCGAACCAGGCCTACCACGGCGTGAAGCTGCACAAAGTGGCCGGCAAGTGCGGAGTGTTTGCCGAAACAGACATCAACGGCCTGCAGAAGACGGGCACGCCTTCGCACGAGCTGATGGCCTCCCTCTTTGAAGCCATCGTCCTTCAGAACTTGAGCGTATTGACCCGCGGACATACGTTGCGTCCGCATGTTCTGCTGCTCGGCGGGCCAAACGGATTCATCCAGGGCATGCGTGAAGCATGGCAGGTCAACATTCCCCGCATGTGGAAGGAGCGGAAGGTTGAAATCCCGGAAGGGATGAAGCCGGAAGAGCTGATCAAGGTTCCGGAAAACGCACAGTACTTTGCCGCTCTCGGCGCAGTGGAGTTCGGCAAAGACGAAGAAGTGGAAGTGGGCCAATACCTAGGGGATAGAGAAGCTTCTCTACTACATCGATTATGGCCGCGCCGAAGAAAAGGCGCAGTCCGGTGGCAAAGGCCTGGTTGCAGATAAGTCAGAGCTCGAACTCTTTCGCGAGGAATATCGCAGGAAGAAGTTCATCCCCGCGGAATTTCTGCCCGGCCAGACGATCTCTGGTTTTATCGGCATCGACGGCGGATCTACGTCCACCAAGGCTGTCCTGCTCGGCAAAGGCGGCGAAATCCTTTGCAAAACCTACCAGCTTTCCAATGGCAATCCGATCCAGGATGGCATTGAGATGTTTGAGAAGCTGCGGGAGCAGATCGAGACCAAAGGCGCCAAGCTGGAGGTTCTGGGGGTAGGAACCACCGGATATGCGAAGGACATCCTCAAGGATGTGTTGAACGCAGACGTAGCGCTGGTCGAAACCGTCGCACACACAGAATCGGCGCTCAAGTTCTATGAGGATCCCCACGTCATCATCGATGTTGGTGGCCAGGACATCAAACTCATCGTCCTCAAGGACGGCCGGGTTAAAGATTTCAAGCTGAATACGCAGTGCTCGGCAGGAAACGGGTACTTCCTGCAATCGACGGCCGAGGGATTCGGCAAGAAGGTGGAAGAATTCGCCGATATCGCCTTTTCCGCCACATCGATGCCCTCCTTTGGATACGGCTGCGCCGTCTTCATGCAATCCGATATTGTCAATTTCCAGCGCCAGGGCTGGCGGGCCGAGGAGATTCTCGCCGGCTTGGCCGATGTGCTGCCGAAGAATGTATTTCTTTACGTCGCCAGTATTCCCAACCTGGCTTCGCTGGGATCGCGCTTTGTTCTGCAGGGCGGTACGCAGAACAACCTCGCGGTGGTGAAAGCCGAAGTGGATTTCATCAAGTCGAGCTTCCGTGCCAAGGGCAAAGTGCCAGAGATTATCGTGCACGAGCACTGCGGCGAGTCGGGCGCGATCGGCGCCGCGCAAGAAGCGTTGCGCTTGTGGACGAATGGTAAGGAAACCACGTTCATCGGCCTGGAAGCGGTGGCCAACATTCGCTATCGCACCACGCGTAATGAAGACACACGGTGCTACTTCTGCAAGAACAATTGCCTGCGTACCTTTATCGACGTCGATGTGACCGCTGCCCAGCATGGTCACAATCATGACCATGACCATTCATCGGCGCCGGCACTGGCAGTGGCAGAAGATCACTCGGCTAAGGTCGTCAATCAACTGCCGAGTCTCGAACAGATCCAGGCGAATGCTGAAGGCGGATCTTCCTGCAGCACTGGCAGCAGCAAGGGGTCATTCAAGGCCAAGGTCGAACCGCTCATCCAGATCCAAATTTCTCCAGGATCGAGCAAGGTGATTGAACTTCCCAAGCCGGTCGACTTCCAACCTCGCAAGACCAAGGTGCCTCTGCGCGTTGGTGAACAACGGCTGATTATTGCCACCTGCGAAAAGGGCACGGTAGAAGATCTTGCGGACATGAAGGACATTAAGGCGGACATCGACAAGATAAAGGATGCGAATCCGAATTTTGTCGATATCGCGGCGCGCGACGTCTTCCGTCACCGTCAGGTGGAACTGGTTGCCGATGCTGTTCCCAGTACCAAGGGATTTTTCATTGGCAAGGCAGTGAAAGAACGTGCGGCGCTGATGCAGAAGCGCAGCGAGTTTCGCATCGGCATGCCGCGGTTGCTCAATACGTACACCTACGCGCCGATGTTCAATGCCTACTTCGCGAGCTTGGGGCTGAAGGCTGAAAATCTCATTTACTCCGATTACACGACACCGGAGCTTTACCGCGCCGGGGCGAGCCGGGGCGCCATCGATCCCTGCTATCCCTCCAAGATCGGCATCGCGCATGTGTATAACCTGATCGCAACCAAGCACAACAAGAAACCGTTAAACGCCATCTGGTTCCCCATGTACGATCGGCTGCATACGTCCCTGGTCAACCTGACAGGCTCGAATGCATGCCCGACGGTCACCGCTACGCCAGAGGTGGTGAAAGCCGCTTTCACCAAGGAAAGTGAGATCTTCGCCGAGAACGGTATCAGTTACATCGATCCGATTCTGGATTTGCAGGATAAGAAAATTTGCGCGGACCAGATGTTCAAAGCGTGGGGACCAGTGCTTGGGCTCTCTCGTGAGGAGAACGAACGGGCCATCGAAGCCGGATTCAAGGCCCTGCTCGATTGCGAAGCTGAGATCCGCCGGCAGGCGCGAGAGACGCTCGATCAGCTGGAGCGGGAAGACCGCATCGGCATCGTCATGCTGGGACGCGTCTATCACCATGACCCGGGTTTGAACCACGAGATCATGGAGGAGTTCCAGAAGCTTGGCTATCCTGTGTTCTCACAGAGCACGCTTCCGATCGATGACGACATACTAGACCGCCTCTTTGGCGAGGAAGTACGGGCCGGGCTTATCACCCATCCTCTGGACATTCAGGACGTCTGGAAGAACCGCTATTCGACCAGCACCAATCACAAGGTGTGGGCGGCAAAGTTCACTGCGCGCCATCCCAACCTTGTGGCGCTCGAAGTTTCCAGCTTCAAGTGCGGTCACGATGCGCCGATTTACGGTGTGATCGAAGGCATTATTGAGCAGTCGGGAACGCCGTATTTCTCATTCAAGGATCTGGATGAGAATAAGCCGTCGGGATCGATTCGCATTCGCGTCGAGACGATCGACTATTTCTTGCGGCGGTATCGCGAGGATATCGTCAAGCGTCGCGGCCTAGAAGTTGACATCGAAGCGCAGCTTGCTGCTTTCGAGCAGACCATTAGGAACCAGTCGACTGAGAGGTTGGAAGCGGTAGCCGGCGACTAGAGCTGTTACCATTTTGCCGTGCGTATATATACCATCGGCCACTCGACGCGACCGGTCGCGGAATTCATCGCGATGCTTAAAGCGCACGCTGTCGAGCGGCTTGTTGATGTGCGCACTGTACCGCATTCACGCCACAATCCGCAGTACGAGCGCGATGCACTTTCCGAGGCGCTGGAGCGCGAGCATCTGGGTTACACACACATGCCCGGGCTTGGCGGGCTTCGTCATCCGCGCAAAGGCGCGATGACGAACCTGGGCTGGCGCAATATGAGCTTTCGAGGATACGCCGATTACATGCAGACTCCAGCGTTTGCCGGCCAGCTCGAGGAGCTGATTAGCATGGGGCGGGTGGAGCAGGTCGCGGTGATGTGTGCGGAGGCTGTCCCTTGGCGATGCCATCGCTCTCTCATCGCAGACGCCCTGCTGGCGCGTGATATTGAGGTCGCGGAAATTGCAAGCGCATCACAAAGCAAGCCGTTGAGCTTGCACCCGTGGGCGCAGGTGAATGGAACGCAGGTAAGCTATCCGGGATTGCCGCTGGAGCCCACTGAGCTTGAGCGATAGATTCTTGCGGCTTGGGCAGCGCGTGCGATCCTTTCAGCCACTTGCGTAACGAGTTTAAATGGGAGTTATCACCGTTTCTTTTTTGGCGATCTTGTCGAGGAATTCCTCGCCGGTGAAGAGATGCTGGTTCACCAGGCGCGCTGGGGTGTGGGCCAGCCACTCGGCGGCTGAGATGTCCTGATAGGTCCCGATGGGGAAGACTTCGAGAAATAGCAGATCCTCCGTCCCCGTGTTCTCGATGTAGTGGGGACGCGACATCTTGATGTAGCCCACATCACCGGCCTGGAAGTCGAAGGTGCGCGCCTTGCCGCCTGCCTGAAAGACCGTCATGCGGCCCTTCCCTCTTACGTAGTACTGCCACTCATCCGAGAGCGGGTGCCAGTGCAATTCGCGCATGCCGCCGGGCTTCACGCGGACGATCGCCGCGGCAATATCGGTGGCCGGGAATTCCTTCTTCGACACAATGCGCACCTCGCCGCCTGCCGTGACCTTGGTCGGCGCCATGGTGCTGGCCCTGAAGACGTAGTCGCCATCAATCGAGCCTGTACCCGCAGATGCCGCCTTTTGCTCTTCTTCCAAGGGACGCGGCAATTCGGTGGCGAAGATAAAGAGCTCCTTCTTGGGAACTTTGTCGAAGGTTGAGGCGGGCACAGAAAAGTTCTTGGCCAGAACCTCCTTGGGTGTGTGCTTGAACCAGTCGGTAAGCAGAAAGGTCTCAAACTCGTTGAAGCCGCCATCGTTGAAGACCAGCAGGAACATGGCTCCATCGGGTCCCAGTCCCTGGATGGAGTGCGGAATACCGCCGGGAAACAGCCAGAGATCACCCTTGCCCACGTCATTGACAAAGCTGCGCCCCTGCGCGTCGACCGCCGTGATGCGCGCGTTGCCATAGATCATGAATGCCCATTCGGCGCTGGTGTGCCAATGCAGCTCGCGCACGCCACCCGAAACCAGCCGCATCTCCACCCCGGCCAGGGTCTTCGAGATGGGCAGCTCCCGCTCGGTTACCTGGCGCGTCCAGCCGCCATCCTCAATGCGTTTGTGCGCCAGGGAAAAGGAATACTTGAAGGGCTCGACTGTCCCGTTATCCGTCTCCGGCGACCACACGGAGCTTGGATTCTCTTGATCAAGGGGAATATTGTTTTCCCCCGGCTGCTTCTCGTTTGGTTGCGAATGATCGTCCGACCGCACCTGCTGCGCATTCGCCAGTGGCGCCATCGCCGCCGTTGCCAATGCGGCACCTAAAAACCTGCGCCTCGAAACATCTTCAGACATAGCAGCATTCCCTCAGTTCAAGTTTACCGAACCATATATTTACCAGTGGAAGAGCGTCCCATCTTCCTTGCGGTTGACCGGCAAATAGGCCCGTTGATATGGAAATCCCGCGGCGACATCTTCCCTGATGTCTACCCCGAGACCAGGCCCATCGCCGGGATACATCGAGCCGTCGCGAAAGAAATACGCGTGCGGAAAGGTCTCTTCCGTCTGGGAGTTATGCAGCATGTGTTCCTGAATACCGAAGTTATTGATCGCGATATCCAGGTGCAGCGCGGCGGCCATGCACACCGGGGACATGTCGCTCGCCCCATGGCAGCCGGTGCGCACGTGATAGATGGCGGCAAAGTCGGCCACCTTCTTCATCGCGGTGAGGCCCCCGCCGTGCACCACGCTCATGCGTAAGTAATCGATCAATTGCTCGCGTATCAATTGTTCCGCGTCCCAAATGGTGTTGAAGACCTCGCCTACGGCCAGCGGCGTGGTGGTGTGGCGGCGGATCAGCTGGAAGCCATCCTGGAGCTCGGCCGCGACTGGATCTTCCAGCCAGAAAAGATGATAGGGCTCGAGCTCTTTGCCCAGACGGGCGGCCTCTATGGGAGTGAGCCGGTGGTGAACATCGTGCAGCAGATCCAAATCGTCACCGAGCGTTGTGCGCAGAGCCTCAAAGAGCTTGGGAACATGGCGCAGATACTTTTCCGTGGACCATAAGCTCTCGGAAGGCAGGCCGCGTTCGGCCGGCTCATAGTACTTGTCATCTTTCGACACGCCGTAGGTTGATTTGAGCCCCGGTACTCCGCTCTGGGCGCGAATGGCGGCGTACCCCATCTGCCGGTAGCGCTCGACCTCGTCAATCGTTTCCGGAATATCGCGTCCGGTGGCGTGGGCATAGACCAGGACCTGGTTGCGGCTCTTGCCTCCGAGCAGGTTGTAGACAGGGACGCCGAGCGCCTTGCCCTTGATGTCCCATAAAGCCATGTCAATGGCCGCGATGGCCGTCATGGTCACCGGCCCTCGCCGCCAGTAGGCACCGCGATAGAAATAATGCCAGATGTCTTCGGTTTGAAAAGGATCGCGCCCGATCAGGCACGGAATGAGGTGATCTTGCAAATAGCTGACGACCGCCAGCTCGCGTCCATTCAGAGTGGCATCGCCCAGACCGTAGATGCCCTGGTCGGTTTCGATCTTCAAGGTCACGAAATTGCGGCCCGGACTGCAGACAATCACTTTCGCGCTCAGAATTTTCATCTATTGGTTTACTCCGCTGGCTAGAAATCCGCCATCGATGACCAGGATTTCGCCAGTCACAAATGAGGCGGCATCGGAGACCAGGTAGATGGCGCCTCCGACCAGCTCATCCGCCTCTCCAAAGCGCTTCATGGGGGTGCGCATCTTCAATTCACGCCCGCGGGCCGTGTGCTGAATCAGCTCGCGGTTCAGGGCAGTGGGAAAGACTCCGGGAGCAATTGCATTTACGCAGATGTTGTGGGGAGCTAGCTCGATGGCCAGCGACTTGGTCAGCGCGCCTACTCCCGCTTTGCTTACTCCGTAAGCGGCCACCTGGTTGAAGGCAACGAAGTTGGTGAGCGATGAGATGTTCAGGATCTTGCCGAAACCCTGGGTGACCATCGTCTTGCCGAAGATCTGGCAGGACCTCCAGGTTCCGTTCAGGTTTATATCGATGACCTTGTTCCAGCCTTCTTCAGAACATTCGAGCGTGGGCGTTTTGAGGGTGATTCCGGCGGCGTTGACCAGGATGTCGACCTTCCTGAAGCTCTCCACCACCTTCTGATGGAGCGATTCGATGGAGGAGCGGTCGCGAATGTCTACCGTCACGCGCAGCGAGCGGCGCCCTAAAGCCTCAATCTCGCGCGCAACCTGTTCCGCCTCTTCCTGACGGCGGGAGGTAGCCACCACATCTGCTCCAGCCTCTGCAATTCCCAGGGCGATCGCCTTTCCCAAACCCGACGTACCGCCAATCACAACCGCGCATTTACCGCTGAGATCGAACCGGCCAGGACCCAATGTTTACTCCAAGATGCGAACAAAGTAGGATGATCCCGCAGCTTATCACGACGGGCCGTACCGAGGAGCGGGACAAGTGCAGGATGAGCATGTGGATCGGCGTTCTTTTCTAAAGGTGATGGGTGCCGTGGGCATGTCATCCAGCCTGCTGCCTGAGGCGGCGTTCGGCTTGCATCCCGCTAGCGGACATGTAGTTGAGCAGGCAGCCGGAACGGATCCCGACACGGCCATGAAACCAAAGTACTCAATCAAGTTCGGTGTGATCGGCCTCGATCACTACCACATCATGGGGATGACCGCGGCGGTGATCCGCGGGGGCGGGGAGCTGGTCTCTTTTTACTCCAACCTGCCTAAGGCCATCGCCGATTTCCAGAAGCTGTATCCCAATGCCAAGCTGGCAAAGAGCGAAGACGAGATCCTGGACGACCCTTCGCTCAAGCTGATTGCCGGTGCGCCGATTCCCCGACTGCGCGCCCCATTGGGCATCCGCGCCATGAAGCAAGGCAAGGATTTTCTTAGCGACAAACCTGCAGTCACCACACTGGAGCAACTGGCGGAGGTGCGCAAGGTATCGGCGGAGACGGGCAAGATGTTTGCCATTATGTACTCCGAGCGGCTGGAAGTGCGGGCGGCCGTCCAGGCTGGTTACCTGATCAAGGCCGGCGCCATCGGCAAAGTAGTGCAGACGGTCAACATCGCTCCCCACAAAGTGAATGACATTACTCGCCCCGATTGGTTTTGGGATCCGGCAGAGTACGGCGGGATCCTCTGCGATATCGGTTCCCACCAGGCGGATCAGTTCGTCTATTACACCGGCTCGACTACGGCCGAGGTCACAGCGTCGCAGATCGCGAATGTGAATCACCCCACGCACCCGAAGTTTCAGGACTTTGGAGACATGATGATGCATGGCAACGGCGGAGCAGGTTATGTGCGCGTGGATTGGTTCACGCCCAAGGGGCTTAGCGTTTGGGGCGACGGGCGTCTCTTCATCCTGGGCACCGATGGCTACATTGAGCTGCGCAAGTACATCGATATTTCCGGTAAGCCCGGCGGCAATCATCTGTACATGGTGGACCAGAAGCAAGTGACGTATATGGACTGCAGCAAAGTGGAGCTGCCGTTTGGTCCCCAGTTTGTCTCCGACATCGTCAACCGGACGCATGCCGGACAGAACCAGGAACAGGCTCTGCTGGCGGCGGAGCTGGTGCTGAAGGCTCAGAAGAACGCCAAGATTTTGACCTTCACCACGTAACCAGTGGCGAGGAGGGACATTGAGCTCGCGCAGAGACTTTCTGAAGATGGGGGCGGTTGCCGCGATTGGTTTCCCAACCATCGTACCGGCGAGTGTCTTCGGACAGACGGCTCCGAGCAACCGCATTAACGTGGGCGCCATTGGAGTGGGCCGCATCTCCCGCGGGCACGATCTACCGGGGATCTGGCAGTTCGATCAGGCGCGGATTATGGCGGTCTGCGACCTGGATGCAAAGCGGGTGGACCAGGCCAAGACGCTCATCAACGGCTACTACGCTAAGAAGACGGGCAAAGGGTATGACGGCGTTACCGGATACCATAACTATCACGAATTGCTGGCCAACAAGGACATTGATGCAGTCGTGATCAGCACTCCGGATCATCAGCACGCGATCCTCGCGGTGGACGCAGTGCATGCCAGGAAAGACGTGTACCTGCAGAAGCCGGCTTCGCTCACGATTGCAGAGGGGCGCGCCATGAGTAATGCGGTCATGGCGTCGGGACAGATTCTGCAGGTTGGATCGCAGCAGAGATCGTGGAAGCAGTTCTATCGGGCGTGCGAACTGGTGCGCAACGGGCGCATTGGCGAGATCAAGCATGTTGAAATCGGACTGCCCGGCGACCCCAGTGGACCCGATGCCGCGGCCATGCCAATTCCGTCGAACCTCAACTACGACGCTTGGCTGGGCTCAACCCCTGAGGTTTACTACACCGAGATCCGGGTGCATCCGCAGGATGGGTTTAGCCGCCCTGGCTGGCTGCGCTGCGAGCAGTTCGGCGCCGGCATGATCACCGGATGGGGAGCGCACCACGTGGACACTGCGCATTGGGGAATGAATACCGAGTACACCGGGCCGGTTGAGGTTTGGGGCACGGCTGAGTTCCCTACCCACGGGCTCTGGGATGTGCACGGAAAATTCCTGACCCATGCGATCTATGCCAATGGCGTAACCATGGACATCAGCGGTGACTTTCCTAACGGCATCAAGTTCTATGGCAGTGAGGGATGGATCTTCGTCACTCGGGACGAGATGGTTACGCCTACCGATCCTGGCGGTAAGGCGGCGGTGGCTCCGAAACCATTGGTTGCCAGCGATCCTAAAATCCTCGACAGCGTCATCGGCCCCGACGAGGTTCATCTCTACCAGAGCGATGATCAGCATGGCAATTGGCTCGAATGTATCAAGAGTCGAAAGGCACCGATTGCACCGGCGGAAATCGGTCACCGGGCCTGCTCGACCTGTTTGATCCACCATATCGCCATGAAGACCAAACGCAGGCTCTATTGGGATCCGGTCAAAGAGCATTTCAAAAATGACGATGACGCGAACTGCATGCTATCCCGTCCCCAACGTGCTCCGTACATGATGGACGTGTAAACCCTGGCATGAGTTCACCTGCGAACAAATCGAATCTGCGCTGGGCGGTTTGCGGCTTGCTGTTTCTGGCCACTGCCATCAACTATATGGATCGCACAGCCCTGGGCCTGGTTGAGCCCATGCTTAAACACGTACTGGGGGGCGATCAGAATATAGCGCTCTACAACCGGCGCTACAGCGACATCGTTAACTGCTTCATCTTTGCCTATGGTCTGGGGTTTCTGGTTGCAGGGCGAGTGGTCGATCGCGTCGGTGTGAAGAAGGGGTATGCGTTGTCCATCGCGGTGTGGGCACTCTCTTCGCTGAGCCACGTGTTTGCACGGACGCCGGTTGGGTTTGGGATGGCTCGTTTTGCGCTGGGGATTGGGGAGTCCGGCAATTTTCCGTCGGCACTCAAGGCGACGGCTGATTGGTTTCCTGCCGAGGAGCGGGCGCTGGCTACCGGCATCTTCAATTCAGGAACCAGCGCGGGGGCGGTGATCGCTCCCATGATGATTCCCTGGGTCGCGGTGCGCTATGGCTGGCAGGCCGCTTTCTACACGACCAGCAGTCTCGGCCTGCTATGGCTTATCGGCTGGCTGTTGTTTCCCTACAACCGGTTGCAACCAAAGTACGGCAGTACTACTAAGGCTGCCACGGCTGCTCCACCAGCCGCATACAAATCTCTTCTGGTTAGCCCGAATACCTGGAGATTTGCGCTATCCAAGGGAACGACGGATGCGGTCTGGTGGTTTTATCTCTTCTGGCTGCCTAAATACTTCAATGAGCGCTTCCATGTGGACATGCAGCATTTGGGATTGCCACTGATCATTGTGTACGTCGGCGCTACTTGCGGCAGTATTTTGGGAGGTTGGTTGGCGGGATTTTATATACGCCGCGGGCATTCGGTTCGGATGGGTAGAAGATTTGCCATGCTGGTGTGTGCGCTTTGCGTCATGCCGGTGGCGCTGGTTCCGTTTGTGCATCCACTTTGGCAGGCGATCGCTCTGTTATGCCTGGCGACGGCGGCGCACCAAGGGTGGTCTTCCAATCTGCTTTCCACGCCGTCGGATATGTTTCCTTCGAGTTCCGTGGGCACGGTAGTGGGGATCGGCGGAGCGGTTGGCGCAGCGGGTAGCGTGTTCTTTACGTTCCTGGTGGGGTTGTTGTGGACGAACTATGCGCTGCTGATTTTCTTTGCGGCCGGGTCGATTTACGTGCTCACGCTATTTGCGTTTCAGTGGCGGGCTCCGGCGCCGCTTGCTTTGGAACAGGTTTCAGCGGATTAAGGCTTCGCTCCGTCAGCCAAGGACGGGTGCCCACCCGTCGTTGGCTGAGGGTTGAGAGAACCGCAACTCCTTTTTTAACCTAGGAAGGTACGGCAACCTCAGCGCCACCTCGCTCTGCGGACAAATAGCCGGCGTAAAGCGTCGCGATGGTGTCTCGGGCCAAGTCTATTCCTGAGAGGGGCTCGCGATCGTGGTAGATGCTCTCCATAAAGTCCTGGAACTCTTGCGGATAGCCATGCTGCCAACCTTCGTCGGGCGCCGGCTTGCTCCAACCCTGTTTGGTGCTGGTTTTCTCTACGACGTACACGTCTTTCAGTATGTCTTCCCTGGGATTAAAGGTCTCCAGCGCATTGATCGGATTCAGATTGCATCGGGTACGGTGATTGTTGCAAAAGACCTCTATCCAATTGGCGACGCCGCCCATGACCAGTTCCGAGGCGAAAATGTCCGCGAGGGTTCCGTCGGCGAACTTGATGTGAATCTGGGCGTAGTCCTCAATATCATCGTAGCCAGTGCGAAGAAAGCCTTCGTCTCGATAGTTGGGCAGCCGCGTAATCTCATGCGTGCGGCAGCTAACCGTGGCCGGCCGAATCGGGTTGCCATTTCGCGATGCACCTTCGACGCGCTTCAAATAAAGCGCTGCGCTGACTGGATGGCATCCCTTCCCCACCAGCGATCCGCCGCCGGAGAATTTCCAGCGGCCGTAGTAGGGAGAGTGTGACCCGTTGTGGGACTCCTCCCCCATGATGCGAAGGATCTGGCCGCCACTCTTCTCGATGATCTCGCGCTCCTTTTGAATAGCCGGAGCATAGACAAAGTTCTCGGCGTAGCAAACCCGCTTGCCGCTGGCCTTCGCCGCAGCGAGAATGCGAGCGCAACTTGCCGTGGCTTCGGCAAGCATTTGCTCCTTGGGAAAGGTCGCCGCACCGTAGTATCCGGTAAGCGGCTTTTCGATGATGACGTGTTTGCCCAGGCCGAGCGCCTGCACCGCGAGCTCTTCGTGGGAGGAGGGCGGAGTACAGAGATCCACTACATCCACCGCAGCGCAAAGCTCGGCAAACGTCTCGAAGGCGCGGATCCCTGCCTCTTTTGCAAAGGCGTCTCGCGCTTCTGGTGTTCTTGAGGTCACGCCTACGATCTCGACTGGCACTCCGTAGACACGTCGGATGGCCTCCCAATGAAACTTGGCTGCAAACCGCGCACCAACGAACCCCACCCTCACTGATTTCTCCATAGATATTCCTTGTAACACATCGCTTGGTGATCAGAGCTTATGCTTGACCTTAATGAAAAAGGTGAGCCCCGGTGTTCGATCCCGCGTATTGGCCATGACCGTTGCCCTGGCCTTTCTCACCTACATGGACCGGGTTTGTATTTCAGTGACCGCGCCGGCCATTCTTCGCGACCTGCGCCTTACGACCATCCAAATGGGATTCGTTTTCAGCGCCTTTACCGCGGCTTATGCTCTGTTCGAGATACCCACCGGTTGGTGGGCTGACCGCATCGGCAGCCGGCGCGTGCTTACGCGGATTGTTATCTGGTGGTCCGTCTTCACCGGGTTGACGGGGGCGGCGTGGGATTTTCGCTCATTGATAACACTACGAGCCTTGTTTGGGGCCGGAGAAGCCGGCGCGTGGCCAACGGTAGCGCGGGCGTTGTCGCGCTGGTTTCCTGAGCAGGAGCGCGGCACCGCGCAAGGCATCTTCTTCATGGGCGCGCACCTGGGCGGCGGACTTACGCCACTCCTGGTGGCCGCCATCGCGGACCGGATCGGATGGCGCGCTACATTCCCCGTACTCTCGATCTTTGGATTTATTTGGGCAGCATCCTGGTTCCGGTGGTATCGGGATGAACCGCGCGACCATGCCTCTGTCTCGGCGGAAGAACTTGGCTGGATCGAAGGTGGACGGCGGGCCGTGCCGGAGGAGCTTAGCAACAAAAGCATAGTCCAGGCGGCGTTGAAGACTCCGGGAGTCTGGTTCCTGTGCGCGATGTATTTCACGCAGACGTATGGCTTCAATCTGTATGTGACCTGGATGCCTACATACCTGCAACACGAAAAGCAATTGCACGGAACGGCGCTGAGCATTCTTGCCGGCTTGCCCTTGCTGCTGAGTGTTCCCGCGGACTTGCTCGGCGGCATCCTGACGGATCGGCTTAGCCTGAGACTGGGTTTGCGACGAGGTCGCTGCCTGGTTGGATTCGGCTCGTTGGCGGCGGCCGGAGTATTTCTTTTTTGCGGCTCAATAGCGGGAGGAAAGATCTCTGCGGTCCTAATTGCGCTGGCTGCTGCTTCGTCGAATTTTCTACTCGGAGCAAGTTGGGGCGCTTGCGCGGATATGGCCGGGAATCACGCGGCCACCATTAGCGCGGCGATGAACACTTCGGGACAGATCGGCGGGGTCTTGAGCCCGATTGCGTTTGCACTGTTGACCCGAACAAGTGTTTCCTGGGCGGGACCACTCTACCTGACAGCCGCCCTATACATCGGCGGCGCGGCGTGTTGGTACTTTGTTCATCCCGAACGGCCCCTGGGTGCAACGGGATAGGAGTTGTTGGGTTCGTTGATCACTTATCGGCATTTGCGTGCGGTCCAAGTTCACCCAGGACTTACGTCCTGGGACATTCTCAGTCGTCCCTGACGGGACTGGTTCGTCTTTTCCAAATCCAACCCAGGACTACGTCCCTGGGCTACTCTCAGCCGCGCTCCGGGACTGATCCGGGGCGCTCCGGTCCATGGCCGCTGGGAATGCGGGATGCAGCAAGACGCCCTTTGCGCCAGCATGGCATCGAGTAGACGCGTGATGTGATAGAGTCGTAATAAGGTGCCGTGGACAAGTCGGCCAATAGGACAGAGACTTGCTGCTCTTCAGTGTGAGTGGCGGGGAATAACCTTGCGTACATCGTGATACTTCACTGCAAACTCCAGGCAGGCGCCGGTCTCCAGTTGGCCAACGTTCGCCCGGTAAAATTCTTCCCAGGGCGAGTGGTTCGTTATTTCGGCAGGTTTGAGCTCTTTGTGCCGCGCTGGCGATCTCCTCCTCTGACAACAGCACGTCCACCTTCCGATGCGCCAGGTCGACTTTGATCTGATCGCCGGTTCTGAGGATCGCGAGGTTTCCCCCAACCGCCGATTCCGGAGAGATGTTCAGAATCGATGGACTGTCTGAGGTGCCGCTCTGCCGGCCGTCTCCCATACAGGGCAGCATGCGGATTCCCTGCCGAATGAGACTGCCCGGCGGAGTCATGTTCACTACCTCTGCAGAGCCCGGATAGCCAACCGGTCCCGATCCGCGCACGACCAGGATGGAATGCTCGTCGACGGCGAGCGAGGGATCTTCGATGCGCTTGCGATAGTCTTCCGGTCCGTCGAAGACAATGGCCCGGGCGACAAAACAGTCTTCGTTGCCGGGGTCCGCAAGATAGCGCTGCCTGAACTCGTCGCTGATGACCGAAGTCTTGACCAGCGCGGAAGTGAAGAGGTTGCCCGAAACCACCAGCAGCCCGGCATTCTGTTTCAGCGGATTGTCATAAGTTCGGATGACCTTGGTGTCGAGACTACGCGCGTCTTTGTAGTTCTCGCCCACTGTTGCTCCGCTCACGGTCAAAGCACCAGTGCGGATCTTGCCTGCTTGCATCAGCTCGCCAAAGATTGCGCCGACTCCACCCGCACGATGATAGGCCTCGCCTAGAAACTCTCCCGCAGGCTGTATGTTGGCCAGCAAATGAATCTGATGGCCGACTCGCTCCCAGTCGCGAATATTCAGGTCGACGCCTACGTGGCGCGCGATTGCGATGATGTGCGGTGGACAGTTGGTCGAGCCACCAATTGCAGAATTGACCACGATCGCATTCTCGAAGGCTTCGCGAGTAAGAACCTTGCTGGGGGTGAGATCTTCCTTTACCATCTCCACGATTCTGCGTCCGGTGCGGTAGGCCATCTTGGCCCGTTCCGCATACGGCGCTGGAATGGTACCGCTTCCGGGCAGACACATTCCCAGGGCTTCGGCCAACGAATTCATCGAGAGCGCAGTGCCCATGGAGTTGCAGTGACCGGCGCTGGGGATACCAGCCATCACCATCTCCACCAGTTGTTGGCCGGTGATCAGGCCCTCCGCCAATTGACGGCGCGCTTCCCAAAGCACCATACCCGTGCCGCTGAGCTTGCCGTTTACGTAGGCGTCAAGCATCGGTCCGCTCGACAATACAATGGCCGGCAGATTCACAGTAGCCGCTGCCATCAGGGCCGCGGGAGTGGTCTTGTCGCATCCTGTCGTAAGCACTACGCCATCGAAGGGATAGCCGGCCAGGATCTCAACCAGACCAAGGTAAGCGAGGTTACGGTCGAGGGAGGCAGTGGGGCGGCGGCCCGTCTCCTGGATGGGGTGGGTGGGAAATTCGAAAGGCAATCCCCCAGCGTCGCGGATGCCGGCCTTGACCCGCTCGGCGAGGGTTACGTGGATACGATTGCAAGGGACCAGGTCGCTGCCGCTTTGGGCGAGTCCGATGACAGGCCGGCCGGATTGCAGCTCTTCACGGGTGATGCCGTAGTTGCCGTAGCGCTCGAGATAGACGGCGGCTTCGCCGGGTTCTACGTGCTCGCCGAACCATAGGTCACTGCGCAGGCCGTTCCTTACTTTGTCTTTCTCGTTCATTCTTAGTAGCCCAGGGTCTTGGTGACTATGTTTTCCAGCGGCTCTCCGTTGGTAAATCGGCGATCCTGCTCCAGAAAGAAGCGCATCGCCTGGTTTAGCCAGTCCTTGGTATGGTCGGCACAGTGAGGCGACAGCAGTACGTTTTCCAGCTTGTACATGGGATCGCCCGGCGGTAGCGGTTCAACCTCGAAGACATCGAGCCCGGCGCCCTTGATACGCTTCTCGGTGAGGGCACGGACGATCGCGGCCTGGTCAATCACCGGTCCCCGCCCTACGTTGATCACCACCGCGGTGGGCTTCATGGCCGCGAACTGCGCATCGCTGATCATGTGGTGGGTCTCGGGGGTAAGCGGGAGCGAGACCACCACATAGTCGCAGCGGCCGAGCATCTCCATCAGATCTTCAGGTTTGTAGAATTGATCGACATTCGGATCGGAGCCTGGTGGAGCGTGTCTCTTGGTGGCCAGAACCTGCATACCCATGGGATGGACCCGCTTGGCAACAGCGCGGCCAATGTCTCCATAGCCCACAATGCCCACGGTCTGGGTGTCAATCTCCTCCACATCAAATTGCTCCCACACACCCGCCATCTGGTTGCGCAGCATGCGGCGAAAATCCTTGGCGAAATAGAGAATCGCCGCCAGGGCGAATTCCCCCAACGACTGGCTGAAAACTCCTCGCCCGTTGGTAAGCGGAACGTCGCTCGCAATTAACTCTGGGAAGAGTACGCTGTCCAATCCCGCCGAGCGGGAATGGACCCAGCGAACGTCCTGGCACATGAGGAATACTTCCCGCAAAACCTTCTTGGGTATCGACCAGGCAAGGATCACCACCGGATCCTTTACTGCGCTCGCAAACGCCGCGGTTTCGCGACCTACAATGTGCCGCAGGCCTTTCAGCATGCTTAGCTGCGGATCGTCATCCTGCGCCAACACCAACACCGTATGCTCGATACTCATGCACTCCCTTTCGCGCTCCCCCGGGATTTCCTGTGGAACTTGGTGGCGTTGGCAAACTTCATGCTGCTTTCCTTGATGAAAGCAGCACACGCGGCCACGTCCGGCGTAGCATGGCAGGAAATCCGGGTCCTGTCTTCGGATTGATTAGGGCCAACTAGAACTATATTCTCTCGGTTAAAAAAAATTCTCAGCAGCTAAAGCCGGACCCGTCTTGCTTGTTTGAGATACGGCCGAGGTGTGTCATTGGGGCCAGCGAACAGCAGGTCCCTCCACTGCGCTTCGCTCCGGTCGGGATGACAATTCTGTTGCAGCCGGTCAAGTAGTTCTCACTGAGAGATACTTGACTGGCTACAACAGAATTGTCATCCCGACCGGAGCGAAGCGCAGTGGAGGGACCTGCTGTTCGCTGGCCCGGTGCCCGGCCGGGTCGATACGAGGGCTGATGCTATCATTTTCGAGCCATTTGCTCATGCTCAGGAGATTGTCTTGAACCCGAAATTGCCTCGCCCGCTGCGCGGTGTCATTACGGCCATGGTTACTCCACTGCGCGACGACCTTACCCTGGATGAAAAGGGCCTCGAGCGGTTAATCGAACATCTTATCGGTGGCGGAGTTCAAGGCATTTTCATTCTGGGCACGACAGGAGAGGCGCCGAACTTACCCTACAACGTGCGCTCGGCGCTGATTGAACAAACCTGCAAACGAGTCGGCTCTCGAGTGCCGGTGATCGTCGGAATCACAGACACTTCTTACCAGGATGCTCTCCGCATGGCGGCAAAATCTTATGAGTGCGGGGCACTGGCCGTGGTTGCTGCGCCGCCTTACTACTACCAGGTCTCCCAGGCGGACCTGTTGCAGTACTTCAAGAGGCTGGCATCGGATTCACCGTTACCGTTGTTTCTCTACAACGCTCCACTCAACACCCACCTTTGGCTTGACGTTGCGACGGTGATTCAAGCCGCCGCTGAGCCGAATATCGTGGGGCTGAAGGATAGCGGCTTGAACATGGGTTATTTCCACGCGGTGAGAGAGGGAGTTCGCGAGTTGGCTGACTTTAGCCTGCTGGTGGGCCCGGACGATCTACTGGCAGAAGCCGTGCTGATGGGTGCCCATGGAGGCATGGCCGGCGGCTCCAACGTTTGGCCGCGGCTTTTCGTCGCATTGTATGAAGCTGCGGTGGCTGGAGATGTGAGGCGTGCATCCGCGCTGCACCAACTGGCGGTGCAATTCGATAACGCCGTGTACCGGTCCGCGGACCATGCTGCGAACCCGGTCCGTGGGCTGAAGTGTGCCCTATCGCTGATTGGGATATGCAGCACCGACCTTACCCCGCCGCTCAGGGCCTATTCGAGCAAAGAGCACGAGCGCGTGCAGCAATATCTGGGCGAGGTGGATGTCTTCTCTACACCAATGATGTCAGCCGCAACTTTATGAGCTCAGTTCCTGGCTAACTTAGGATCGAAGAGCAAGGGAAAAAACTGACCTTCCATCCTGGCTCCGTTGGGAATAGAAGGAACACCCTGCAAGAGCGGATCGTCTGAAGCGGATCGAACGCCATCTCTGAAGGCATTGATGAGCGTCGCGCGGCGCGGCCGCTCGGAGCGATTCTCATAAGAGCCATGCACCATGAGCGGATGATGAAAGGTACATTGCCCGCGCTTCAGTTCAATGGGAACGGGGAGGAACGCCTGTTTTTGCTCGGGTGTGAGAACGGTCATGATCTCATCCATGTTTCCCGTCAGGCCGGTCCTTGGCAGCAGCTTCCAGCGATGGCTTCCGGGAACATAGTAGAGGCACCCATTGTCGCGGTCGCTGTCGTCCAGTGCGATCCAGCAGGTCAGATGAGACATCGGCTCGGTGCGCGTCCAGTAGGAGTAGTCCTGATGCCATGCCACTACGCCCCCATGATGTGCCGGCTTACAAAAAAGCTGGTCATGCCAGAAACGCACTGGGCCGCCTAACAACTGCGATGCCGGTACCAGGAACGCCGGGCTCCAGAGCACATCGTGGAAGGCGGGTCCGGTTCGCCACGCTCCCAGGGCGTGGAAGAGAACCGCATTCGGATCCTGCGATTCGTTGGAGTGATATTCATGGAAGAGGTGGTTGGCGGGATGCGATTGTTTCATCAAGCCGGCCAGCTCTGAGCAAAGCAGATCGATTTGCCGATCGTCGAGGACCTGAACTCCAGCGATATATCCCTTCTCGTTGAACCCGGCGATCTGCTCCTCAGAAAGCCGGAATTTCTGCCACTCCTGCGGGTCTTTCGGCTGATCGAGAAAGTGGCCGATTGGCGCGTGCGCTGTAGACAGATCCATGGACGTCCTATCTCCCTTGGCCCTTCAGCTTATCGCATTCGTTGCTACGGCCGCCCGAGTGCCTGCAGCGGATCACCCGGGCTCTGTAGCTGGAGCACAAATGCCTCTGCTCTCTTGTAGCCACCCTCCACACCCCGAAAAGCGGCAACCTGATCCTGCAATGCGTAATATCTGTCCGGTGTCTGGCTTGCGTGCGCGTAGCAGGCGGCACGTTTCACCGCTTCCGTTTCCGTGATATCGACATAATGGGTGGGAGAGAATTGCAAGGTATCCTCCCCGTCGGAGACCTCATAGTAGTAGAGAGAGAAACTCTTTTTCGATTGCCGCCATGCATCGTAGGTGAGCATGGTAATCGCGCGATGATCGCGGTGGTTGTCAATCGGCCATTGGGTAATGATTACGTCCGGCTTCTCGCCCTCGATGAGCTTCGCGTACTCTTCGTAATGCGCGTTGTCCACCACGGCGTGACCATTGAACTGGCCGGCATAGGCGGGCCGGGCCTTCAGTAACTCGCAAGCCTTTTTCGCTTCCGCAATGCGGACGGACGCGCCCGTAGGAGGCCAGGCTCCATCGTTCAAGTAAAGGAGAACTACCTCGTGGCCGAGATTGGTCAAGCGGGCGACAGTGCCACCACATCCGTATTCGGGGTCGCCGGGATGGCCGCCGGCGACAATGACTTTCAGCTTCCGGCCGAGAGGCTCCCGGGCGGCTACCAGGCCCTCGCCAACTGCCCTTGGTAAAGGGGCGGCAAAGACGAATGCAGAAGCCAGACCTCCGGCGCCCACTATCAATTCCCGTCGCGTTACTCCCACCGAGCCACCTGCTTCTTTTGGACTGGACTCATGGCTTCTTTGTATCAGGTACGCGGTGGACGGACTATCTGCTCGCCTGACCAGCTATCCCGAGCTGGGGTTTTTACGGTTATGAGTCGTTGCGAGACATACATCTGTGGATCTTTTGCATCGCACTGAGTGGAAATTACTCGATAGGTGACGCACCTGCCTAAAAATCGGTTACTTTCCACGCCGATCAAATAAATCGAATGTTTGCAGTTATTTAAGCGGGAATTAATGGTACTTCATTGGTACAATTTAATTACATTTTTGACAATACAGTGACGTTAGTGACAAAGCAGTGACATTTGGTTTGGAATTCAATCATCCATTTGACTTGCCCCAGAAAGCGTTCGTTTAACAGGCGTTTGACCCGATGAGGGGTGTTTCAGTTCCAGTCCGCAGGAGCTTTCGCACATCTCTGTAGGTCGCCTGGGTGTCTTGGCAGGTCGACTAACTTAGGGGCCCCGTTGGCAAAGTATTCAGGTAATTTTCCATCAATAGAGGACAGCTTCCCTCCGGCTGACTCTGCCCGTTCTCTCATCGGCTGCGGTCGTGGGACGCTGTTTTTCGTTCGGGCTTGTCTCTGCCTCGGGCTGCTGTTGTGTTTCAGCGTGGCCGCAGTGGCCCAGGTGAATGTCTATACCAGAAGTTACGACACTTCACGGACCGGTGCGAACCTTCAGGAGACAGTTCTCTCTCCGGCCAACGTAAACGCTACCAACTTTGGAAAACTCTATACCTTCCATACAGATGGGGAAATCTACGCCCAGCCCCTCTATGTGTCGAAACTGGCGATTGCCGGGGGTACGCACAACGTTGTTTTTGTAGCGAGCATGTTGAACACCGTCTACGCGCTCGACGCCGACACGGGCGCCCAGCTGTGGTCGCAGAACTTTGGCACGCCCATCAATCCACAAAGTGTGGAGAACGATCAGAATATTTCCTGGGCGACTGGGCTCGGAATTTTGGGCACGCCGGTGATTGATCCGGCTACCAACATCATGTATTTCGTCTCCGGCTCCCAATCGACCAGCGGCACCTACTCCTTCAATCTCAACGCGATTGAGATCGCAACGGGACTCCCGGTAAGCGGAAGCCCGGTGGTGATTGCCGCCACCTACTCAACGGCCGATCTCACCACGCCGTTGGTGTTTAACGCACAGAAGCAGAATCCGCGACCGGGACTGGCGCTGGCCAACGGGAATGTTTACATTGCATTTGCTTCCCACGAGGACCAGGCACCTTATAACGGCTGGGTGATGGCGTACAGTACGTCAACCCTGGCGCAGACGGCTGTTTACTCGGACACGACGTCAGGCACCCTGGGCGGGATTTGGAATTCCGGGCAAGCGCCCACGATCGATGCGGCCGGCAATATCTACATCTCGACCGGCAACGGAAGTTTCGGCCCGACCACGAATAACCTGGTACAGACCGGCAACAGCTTTATCAAGCTATCGCCCGCTTTGCAATTGCTCGACTACTTCACCCCGTACAACAGCGCCGTCATGAATTCGGGCGACATGGATTTGGGTTCGTCCGGCCTGCTGCTGATACCGAACACCAGTTATGTGCTGGGTGGCAGCAAGGGAGGGTTGCTTTACCTGGCGGACACAACCGCGATGGGGGGATTCAACGCCTCGAGCGACAACGTACGCCAGGAGTTTCAGGCTGTCTATGGCGTCGGCACCAGTCACATCCATGGCACCCCGGTGTACCTGAACAGCGACGCGAACGGCCCCACCGTGTATGTCTGGGGCGAGAACGATGTGCTGCGCGGCTTCCCCTTTAATGCCACCACAGGCCTAATCAATACCACGCCATTCGCGAAGAGTACGATGACCGCGCCTGCGACCAATAATGATGGGGCTATGCCGGGCGGATTTCTTTCCATCTCGGCAAACGGTACGAGTAACGGCATTGTGTGGGCCTCGACGCCCTTCAATGGCGACGCCACGCATCAGTCAACGCAGGGAGTTTTGTATGCGTTCAATGCGGATACGCTAAGCCTGCTGTGGACAGATAAGACGAATGACGCACGGGATGAGATCGGCATGTTCGCCAAGTATGTGCCGCCGATGGTGGCTAACGGCAAAGTCTTCGTGCCCAACTTCGGACCCGTGGGCAACACCGACGGCACTGGCAACCTGGTTGTGTATGGCTTGCTGCAACAGCTAACGGTGGCCGTCGCGAACGCCACCATGAAAGCAGGCAGTGCGCTGCCTACCTTGACGGGAACGGTTACCGGGCTGGCGAATGGCGATGCTCTGGGGACGACTATCGTGGTGACGTACAGCACCACGGCGACCAGCAGTTCTCCGGCCGGTACCTATCCCATCACCGCGACTGTGACTGGTTCATCCGCGGCCAACTACGGGTTGGTGATAAACGCAGGCACACTTACCATCACGCCGGCGGCGACGCTGACCGTGACTGCCAATAGCGCTACCCGAGCGTATGGTGCGGCCAACCCCACCTTTGCCGGTACAGTGACCGGCGCGCAGAACGGCGACACCTTTACGGAAAGCTTTGCCACCACGGCAACTACCACGAGCGCCGTCGGCAGCTACCCCATTGTGCCTTCGGTGACGGGTTCAGACCTGGCTGACTACACGGTGACCGTCGTGAACGGCGCCTTAACGGTGACCCCTGCGGCGACCACAACTACTTTAACTGCGCCGGCCAGCGCTACTTCTGGCGCCAGCGAAACTCTGACAGCTACGGTAGTCTCCACCGCGGGCACACCGGGTGGAACGGTCACCTTCTCCAGCGGAGCAACGAGCCTGGGGGCGGGCACCCTGAACAGCAGCGGCGTGGCCACACTTGCCACGACCACGCTCCCGGTGGGCACTGATAGCGTCACCGCCACGTATGCGGCTGCGGGCAACTTTGCCGCCAGCACCTCGGCGCCCGCAACCATCGCAGTGGCCCCAGTGACCCCGGTAGGCAGTTATACGGTGTCGGCGAACCCAACCTCGCTCACAGTCGCGTTGGGCCAGACAGCAACCACTACCCTCACCTTTACCCCCACTGGCGGGTATAAGGACACGATCACGTTGAGTTGTTCAAATTTGCCCGCATATGCCAGTTGCGTGTTTGCCGCGAAGCAGGTAGCGCTTACCGGCAATAATCAGAGTGTAAATGTGGGCCTCACGATCAACACATCAGCGCAAACGGCAGGCAAGCATGCTCCGCAAAGCTCGGTTAATGCGGCATTGTTCGCCCTGGCCTTCTGGTGGCCCGGAGGACTAACGGGTTTGGCAGTCTTCCTTCGCAGGCGGACACTGGTGAGGGCGCGACCCTCCTGGCGGCTTGGTCTGTTACTCGTATCCACATGCGCCCTGGCCGCTGGTCTATCGAGCTGCGGAACCAGCGGTAGCACGAGTGGAGGTGGTGGCGCGACCGCTGCCCAGGTGATGGTTGTGGCTACCGGAAGCTCCGGAGCTGCGGTTTCGACCCAGACGGTAGCTCTTACCCTCTCAACGGCGCAGTAGGAATAGTTAGGTAGGCACGTCTCAAAGGGGAGTCGCTCATCGAGAGCAGTTATCCCACTCAAGCCCAAAATCGGGGCTTGCATGGGATGATGGCTCTGGACCTGCGCTTTAAAAGGTGCAACCGGATCTTTGAGCCGATGAGTCAAGAAAAGCGTCCCGCTTTTGAAGGCTTCCCGTGCTACCCCCATGATTCTTAATGGTTTGTTCAAATAGTGGGTCCTCCCTCGCTCATTTGTGTGGTGAATTCTTCTATTTTTGTTGTTACACTTCAGAGGCATTCGTAACAATGACTCGACACTTGTCCATTGACATTTGTCGAAATTCATAAAGATCGCGTTGACGTGCCCCCCACTAGGCCTTTAGTCAGTATGCGTTTGGATCGATACCCGCAAAGACGTTGGCTCTTTCGGACGTCTCGTTAAGGTTTGGGCCCTTCCCTCACGGGTTTTCGACCATTCTCCAGCTTCGAAAGATGGCGAATGGGTGTTCCAGCCGGATTTGGTCGGCTTAAAGCGTGTGCTTACTTAATCGTCTCGGCAGAGGATGTATTTCTGCGGGGTGCCCTTGCCAAAGAGTTCACATACTTTTCATCCAGTTGAGAACCGTTCGGCTGCGCCGGAACAGGCCCGCGGTTTGCACAGCCGTCGGCGGGTGACGTGGTTTACCGCTCACGCCTGCCTTTGCCTCTTCCTGCTGGTGTACTCGAGCGCAGCCGCAATGGCCCAGGTGAATTTCTACACCAAGAGCTACGACATTTCCCGGACCGGCGCGAATCTTCAGGAGACCATTCTCACTCCGGCCAACGTAAACCCGGGCAGCTTCGGAAAACTCTTCACCGTACCCACAGACGGGCAAATCTACACGCAACCCCTGTACGTATCGAACCTGGCGATTGCCGGGGGCAAGCACAACGTTGTCTTCGTGGGGAGCATGTTTAACACTCTCTACGCGATCGACGCAGACAACGGAACCGTGTATTGGACCCAGAACTTTGGCTCGGAGATCATCGCCGAGGATGTGCAGAACGATCAGAATATTTCCTGGGTGACCGGGGTCGGCATTTTAGGCACCCCAGTGATCGATCCGAATAGCAATATCATGTATTTCGTCTCCGGGTCCCAGCCTTCCAACGGCGCCCAGCAGTTTACGCGTATTACCTGAACGCAGTGGAGATTGCGACCGGACTTCCGGTAAGCGGAAGCCCGGTGAATATTACGGCGACCTACTCGACTCCAGATCTCACCACGCCGCTGGTATTCAGCCCTAAGACGCAGAATCAACGTGCCGGCCTGGCTCTTGCCAACGGGAACATCTACATTTGCTTCGGCTCGCACGACGACATCCTGCCCTACACCGGGTGGGTGATGGCTTACAGCGAGTCGACGCTGGCCCAGGTCGCGGTCTACGCAACCACGACGGTTGGTTCGGAGGGCGGGATCTGGATGGCAGGCCAGGCCCCTCCGATCGATAGCGCAGGCAACCTCTACTTTTCAACCGGCAATGGAAGCTCCGGAGTGACGACGAACAACCTGGTGCAGACCGGGCAAAGCTTTATCAAGTTGTCGCCTACGCTGCAGTTGCTTGACTACTTCACGCCCGGCAACGCCGCCACGATGAGTGCGGGCGATATGGATTTGGGCTCAGCTGGCCTACTCCTGGTCCCTAACACCAGTGACGTGCTGGGCGGGGGCAAGCAAGGCGTCCTCTACCTGGTAAACACGAATAACATGGGCCACTTCAGCGCCTCCAACGACAATGTGCTCCAGGAATTTCAAGCCATCTATGGCCAGGGCACCAGTCACATCCACGGGGCCCCGGTGTATTTCAACAGCGACGTAAATGGCCCCACCACGTATGTCTGGGGAGAGAACGACGTACTGCGCGGCTTCCTGTTTAATGCCACCACCGGCCTTCTCAATCCCAACCCCTTTGCCACCAGTACGATGACCGCCCCGGCGACCAACAACGATGGGGCCATGCCGGGCGGGTTCCTTTCCATCTCGGCAAATGGCAACAGTAACGGCATTCTATGGGCCTCGACGCCCTACAACGGCAACGCCGCGTACGCGAATGTACAGGGTGTTCTTTACGCGTTCAATGCGGATACGCTGGCTCCGCTATGGAGCGATAAGACCAATGACGCGCGGGATGAAATTGGCCTTTTTGCCAAGGATGTCCCGCCCACGGTGGCTAACGGCAAGGTCTATGTGCCCAACTTTGGTCCGCTGGGCACGAACAATGGTTCCGGGTCCCTGACGGTCTACGGTTTGCTGACCCCTCCGCTAAGCGTGAAGGCCAACAACGCAACCCGCGTCTATGGAGCGGCCAATCCAACATTTAGCGGGACGGTGACCGGCGCACAGAATGGCGATACGTTTACGGAAAGCTTTGCCACGACTGCGACCACCACCAGCGCAGTGGGCGCCTATCCGATTGTGCCTTCCGTAACCGGCACAAACCTTGCCAACTACATCGTCAGCATCGTTAACGGCACCCTAACGGTGACCGCCTCGCCGACCACGACCACTTTGAATGCCCCGGCGATGGCTGCTTACGGGACAAGCGTGACCCTGACGGCGACGGTGGCCTCTACCGGGGGCACGCCTGGCGGAATCGCAACTTTCTATAGCGGTACAACGGAACTAGGCACAGGCACGTTGAACGCCAGTGGCGTGGCCACCCTAAGCACCACCACACTGCCGGCGGGAACAGATTCGCTCACTGCCAGCTATGCCGCAACAGGCAACTTCGCCGGCAGCACTTCGACGGCAAGCAGCATCACGATCAATGCTGCATCGCAGACGATCACCTTTGCACCCATAGCATCGCGGGCCTACGGTAGTGCGCCCTTTGCGGTAACGGCGACTTCCAGTTTGGGCAGCAGCTATCCGGTCACCATTACGGTGCAGTCCGGTCCCGCAGTGATTAATGGAGGCACGGTGACCGTTACAGGCGCGGGTACGGTGGTGCTGCAAGCCGCACAAGCCGGCAATACGGATTACAGCGCGGCTACCGCAACGCAGAGCTTCCAGGTGACGCGCGCGCCGCTGACCGTCACGGCCAGTAACGCAACGCGAGCGTTCGGCGCAGCCAACCCCACCTTTAGCGGAACGGTGACCGGCGCGGTGGGCAGCGACAGCTTCAGCGAAAGCTTTACCACCACCGCTACGGCCACCAGTAATGTTGGCGGCTATCCGATCGTGCCAGCTGTTACTGGCCCACAACTGGCCAACTACACTGTCAACCCAGTGAATGGCACGCTCACAGTGACTGGGGCGGCGACCACAACCACATTGACTGCGCCGGGCAATTCTAACTACGGCACTAGCGTAGCGCTGACGGCGACGGTGGCTTCAACCGCCGGTACGCCGGGCGGAACGGTTACGTTTTTGAGCGGTTCCGCTCCGATTGGCATGGGCACCCTCAATGGCGGTGTGGCTACCTTGAGCACGACGGCTTTACCCGCTGGATCCGATGCGATCACGGCTAGCTATGCAGCCTCAGGGAACTTCGCCGCCAGTGCTTCGACCGCAACCATCATCACCGTCAACGGCACATCGCAGACAATCACGTTCCCGGCCATTGCGTCGCGGCCCTACGGCAGCGCACCCTTTGCCGTGACCGCTACTTCGAGCCTGGGCAGCGGTTATCCGGTGACTATTAGCGTAGTGTCCGGCCCGGCAACGATCAGCGCCGGAATGGTGACCGTCACTGCTGTGGGCACGGTAGTGCTGCAAGCCACGCAAGCTGGCGGTGGGAACTACGACCCGGCCACCGCGACGCAGAGCTTCCAGGTGACCCCGGCGGCGACCACGACCACACTCAATGCGCCCGCCAGTGCGTCCGTCGGCGCCAGCGTAACGCTAACGGCCACAGTGGCTTCCACCGCGGGCATGCCTGCCGGAAGCGTGACCTTCTCCAACGGTTCGGCCTCCCTGGGTCTGGGCAAGTTGAACACCAGTGGAGTGGCCACGCTGGGCACCACCACACTTCCGGTGGGCACTGATACCGTTACTGCTACGTATGCGGCAGCGGGCAACTTTGCCGCCAGCACCTCGGCGCCTGTGACACTCACTGTCGCCGCTGCGCCAGTGAAACCGCCTGCTACCTATACGGTAGCCGCGAACCCAACCTCCCTTACTGTCCAGCAGGGACAGACGGCAAGCACCACTCTGACCATCACACCCACGGGTGGGTATAGCGGGACCATCGCTTGGAGTTGTACGAACTTGCCCACGAACTCCAGTTGCGCGTTTGCACAAAATCAGGTGCCATTGAGCGGCGATGACCAGAGTGTGAACGTGGCGCTCAAGATCACTACTACGCAACAGGCAGAGAAGCATGAGCCGCAAAACCCGCTCAACCCGGCATTGTTTGCCCTGGCTTTCTGGTGGCCGGGAGGGCTGACCGGATTGGCGATCTTGCTGCGCAAGCGGATTTCGCAGAAGCGGCAAAACTCCTGGCGGCTTCTGCTTGCTACTGGTTTGCGTTTGTGCCTTCGCTATTGGGCTATTGGGTCTATCAGGCTGCGGCTCGAGCGGGGGAATGAGCGGCAGCACTGGGACCAGCACTCCTCCGTCGACACCGACGCCGACCACTTCCCAAATAACTGTCGTGGCAACAGGAACGTCCGGAACTACGGTTTCGACCCAGACCGTAGGCCTTACCTTAACCATGACGCAGTAGCAGAAAAAAGGCCGATTTTTCTGCAATCTGCCCGACAGCTCAGTAACCATAGGAATCCACATTGAGGTCACGTCCGTAATGAAAATAGACTGCACCTTTTGGGTCAGCTGAATGCTACAATTTGCCTCGACGGGTTACTTCAGGGCACTCGACTCTTCCCCCCCAGAGCGCGTTCTGACATACCCGAGAAGATTTTCAAATTCGCTCCCCCCAAAGACATTCGTAGGCGTGCTGTTTCGCCATGTTCTGTTTCATTGAGGGTGGGCCCTGTGACAAGACATTTAGATGATTTACATTTTGCCCGGGTCAATGTGAGGGCTTCTGCGTTGGTTAATCGTCTCCTGTATGCCGGACGTGTAATTTGCCTTGTTCTCCTGTTGCTGGTGTGCTGCGGCGTCGCGGCAATGGCGCAGGTGAACGTGTACCAGAGGAGCTATGACAATTCACGAACCTCGGCGAACCTTCAAGAGACGATTCTTACTCCACAAAACGTAAATCCGACCAACTTCGGCAAGCTCTTCACCGTACACACGGATGGGGAAATCTATACACAGCCGCTCTACGTCTCGAACCTGGCGATTGCCGGCGGCACGCACAACGTCGTCTATGTGGGGACAACATTCAACACTGTCTATGCGATTGATGCCGACAATGGCACGGTTTATTGGAAGCAGAACTTTGGCTACCCCATCATTGCCCAAGATGTGCAGAACGATAACAATATTTCCTGGTATACGGGGATCGGCATTATCGGTACACCGGTGATCGATCCGGACACCGATATCCTGTATGTTGTCAACGCCCACCAGCCTCAAAACGGCCAACAGTCCTTCACCTACTATCTCAACGCACTCGACATTAAAACCGGAGATCCGGTAAACGGAAGCCCGAAGCAAATTAGCGCGAGCTACTCGACTCCCGATCTCACCACTCCGGAAGTCTTCCAGGCCAAGACGCAAAATCAACGCTGCGGCCTGACGATTGCCAACGGGAACGTCTACATGTGCTTCGGCTCGCACCAGGACATCATGCCCTATACAGGGTGGATGCTGGCTTACAACAAGTCGACGCTGGCCCAGACCGCAGTGTACGCAGTCACGACCATCGGGTCGGAGGGTGGAATCTGGATGGCGGGACAGGCTCCTGTCGTCGATGGCGCAGGCAATCTCTACGTTTCGACAGGCAATGGAAGCTCCGGCACGACCCCGAACGGTTTGTACCAAACCGGAGAAAGCATTATCAAGTTATCGCCCAGTCTGCAGCTTCTTGATTACTTCACGCCCTCCAACGCCGCTTCGTTGAGTGCGGGCGATATGGACCTGGCTTCGGCTGGAGTCATGATGGTTCCGAATACCAATTACGTGCTGGGTGGGGGCAAACAAGGTGTGCTCTACCTTTTGAACACGAATAACATGGGCCACTTCAACGCCTCAGGTGACCGTGTGCAACAGGAGTTTCAGGCCATCTTTGGCAAGGGTACCAGCCATATCCATGGCACGGCATCGTACTTCAATAGCGGTACGAATGGCCCGACCCTCTATATATGGGGTGAAAACGACGTCCTGCGCGCCTTCTCTTATAACTCCACCACGGGAACCATCAATACTACGCCCAGGGCCACCAGTTCGATGACGGCGCCGGTGACCAACAACGATGGCGCCATGCCCGGCGGGTTTACCACGATCTCGGCGAACGGTAACAGCAACGCTATCGTATGGGCATCCACGCCGTATAACGGCAATGCTGCGGGCAACTCCAATCCATCATTCGCAGGCGATGGGCTGGTTCAGGGAGTTCTTTATGCTTTCGACGCGAATACCCTGAAGGTGTTGTGGTCGGACAAGAACAACGATGGGCGAGACGAAATCGGCCTCTTCGCGAAGTATGTCCCGCCTATGGTGGCCAACGGAAAAATGTACGTGCCCAACTTTGGGCCCGCCGGCACGACGGATGGTACGGGAAATCTCGTTGTCTACGGGTTGTTTAATCCGCCGCCAACAAATGGAACGTTGACCGTGACGGCCAACAATGCGACCCGTGTCTATGGCGCGGCCAACCCAACGTTTAGCGGAACCGTGACCGGCGCACAGAACGGCGATACCTTTACGGAGAGTTTTAGCACGACTGCGACCACCACCAGCGGTGTAGGCAACTATCCGATTGTGCCTTCCGTCACTGGTACAAACTTGAAGAATTACACCGTCAACATTGTCGACGGCACGTTAACGGTGACTGCCGCACCAACCACGACCACGTTGAATGCGCCGGCGACCTCTGCTTATGGGACGAGCGTGACCCTAACGGCGACGGTGACCTCCACGGAGGGCACGCCTAACGGAAGCGTGACCTTCTTCAGTGGTACAACCGAACTGGGCACGGGCACGTTGAACGGAAGCGGCGTGGCCACACTAAGCACCACCGCGATCCCCGGCGGCACGGATAGCTTGACGGCAACTTATCCTGCGGCGGGCAATTATGGCACCAGCACCTCGGCGGCAAGCAGCATCACCGTCAGCCAGGCAACGCAGACCATTACCTTCGCCCCTATCGCATCGCGCGCCTACGGCAGTGCACCTTTCGCCGTGACAGCGACTTCCAGTGCCGGCAGCAAATATCCGGTGACGATCGCGGTGCAATCCGGCCCGGCAACGATCAGCGGTGGGACCGTCACGCTCACGGGTGCAGGAACCGTCGTGTTGCAAGCTACGCAGGCCGGCGATGCAAACTATTCCGCAGCTACGCCTGTCGCGCAGAGCTTCCAGGTAACACCTGCACCGCTCACGGTGACCGCCAACAACGCGACTCGTGCCTATGGCGCGGCCAATCCGACATTTAGCGGAACCGTTACCGGCGCGGTGAACGGTGATAGCATCAGCGAAACCTTTACCACTACCGCCACGACTACCAGCCCTGTGGGCAGCTATCCAATAGTGCCCGCGGTGACTGGGGCCAATCTAGCCAGCTATACCGTCAACATCATTAATGGTGCGCTTACGGTGACTGGTACCACGACCACGACTACATTGAGTGCGCCGGGCAGCGCTGCGTATGGCGCCAGCGTTACACTAACGGCGACGGTAGCCTCTACCGCAGGCACGCCTGGCGGAATCGTCACCTTCTATAGTGGAGCGACGGCACTGGGTCCGGGCACACTGAACGCAAGCGGTGTAGCTACGCTGACCACCACCACGCTCGCGGTGGGAACAGATGCGCTTACCGCTAGCTATGCGGCAACAGGCAACTATGCCGCCAGCACGTCGGCGGCAAGCAACATCACGATCACCGCGGCATCGCAAACTATCACCTTTGCACCCATACCATCGCGGGCCTATGGTAGCGCGCCCTTCCCCGTAACGGCGACGTCCAGCCTGGGCAGCAGCTATCCGGTCACCATCACGGTCCAGTCCGGTCCTGCTGTGATTAATGGCGGGGTCGTGACGGTAACTGGCGCAGGCACGGTCGTGCTGCAAGCCGCACAAGCCGGCAATACGGATTACGGCGCGGCCACGGCAACGCAGAGTTTCCAGGTAACGCCTGCGCCGCTGACCGTCACGGCCAGTAACGCAACGCGCACATTCGGCACAGCCAATCCGGCCTTTAGCGGAACGATTGCCGGCGCGGTGGGCAGCGACAGCTTCAGCGAAAGCTTTACTACGACGGCAACGGCCACCAGTAACGTTGGCAGCTATCCGATCGTGCCCGCTGTGACTGGCGCACAACTGGCCAACTACACAGTCAACATAGTGAACGGCACGCTCACGGTGACGGGCTTGGCAACCACGACCGCACTCACTGCGCCAGGCAGCACGAACTACGGCGCCAGCGTAACGCTGACCGCGACCGTGGCTTCAACCAACGGTACGCCAGGTGGAACGGTTACGTTCTTGAGCGGTTCCACTCCGATTGGCACGGTCCCGCTCAATGGCGGCACGGCTACATTGACCACTACGACGCTACCCGCCGGGTCCGATGCGGTGACGGCTAGCTATGGAGCGTCGGGCAATTTCGCCGCCAGTGCTTCGCCGGCAACCATCATCACCGTCAAAGGCGCAACGCAGACCATCACGTTCCCGGCTATCGCGTCGCGGGCGTACGGCAGCGCACCCTTTGCAGTGACGGCTACTTCGAGCCTGGGCAGCAGTTATCCGGTCACGATTAGCGTGGTGTCTGGCCCGGCAACGATCAGCGGCGGCACGGTAAGCGTCACTGCTGTGGGCACCGTGGTGCTGCAAGCCACGCAAGCCGGCGGTGGCAACTACGATCCGGCCACCGCGACGCAGAGCTTCCAGGTAACGCCCGCGCCGACGACGACCAGCTTGAACGCGCCGGCCAGCGCGGCAGTCGGCGACAGCGTAACGTTGACTGCAACGGTGACATCCACCGCGGGTATGCCTGCCGGAAGCGTGACCTTTTACAACGGTTCCACTTCCCTGGGTGTAGGGACGCTGAACGGCAGCGGTGTGGCCACGCTCAGCTCCACTGCGCTCCCCGCCGGAACAGATACCGCCACCGCTACGTATGCGGCTGCGGGAAACTTTGCCGGCAGCAGTTCGCCCGGAGCGACGCTCACCATCAGCGCTGCGCCAGTGAAACCGCTCGGTGCCTATACGGTAGCCGCAAACCCGACAACGCTCACCATTGCGGCAGGGGGAGCGGGAAAGACCACTCTCATCTTCACGCCAACTGGCGGCTATAGTGGGACGGTCTCATTGAGTTGTTTGAATCTGCCGGCCAATGCGACTTGTGCGTTTGCGGCGAATCAGGTCACATTGAGCGGTAACAATCAGAGCGTGAATACCGGGCTCACGATTAACACGACGATGCAAACAGCTAAGAATGTACCGTCTAATGCGCCGCAAAGCCCATTCAGCCCAGCCTTGTTTGCCTTGGTATTCTGGTGCCCAGGCGGCCTGACCGGATTGGCGGTCCTGGCTCGCAGACGGAAGTTGGTCAAGACGAAGCGCCTTTGGCATCTTTGCCTGCTGCTCGCAGGCGCATGGGTCTTTGCCCTCGGTCTGTCAGGTTGCGGCATGCACGGTTTTGTCGCAAACGTGACACCCGGCACCTCGCAAGTAACTGTCGTGGCGACTGGAACTTCTGGATCAGTGGTCACAACCCAGACCGTAGCGCTTACCATAAACATGACGAGTGTGACGCAGTAGGAGGGCGCACCGGCTGTGAATCAGCAGCCGGCGTGCACCTCTCAAGCGGTTTCGCAATTACTGTGGGCTCGAGGTCGAGATTGGTGGTCCCGGCGCGCCGCGACCACCAAGCTCGGTCCCTTCGGTCTACACCAATTGCGAAATCGCTGTAGCGTCAAGAGCGGAGTCTTTTTGTGAAAGCGGCCACGGTTTTCCTTAGGGTCTGTCTGGTTCTTCAACGGGTAGCGAAACCGCACGCGGCAGCGCCGTCCTACCGGAGATTCTGGGAGAAACTTGGTTTGGGCCAGGTGACTTCTGCAGTCCTTGTCACCCTGCTCTTAGGTCCGTTGGCCCTTGCGCAGGAGGTCCATCCACACTACACAGTCGTGGATCGCGGCCCATCCCTGGTACGCACGCTTACCGATACTCCAGCACTGAACAATCATGGCGACATGGCTATCTGGCACGCGGAGACCGCGAGCTTGATGCCAGGTGTTGTGTTTCATGGCAAGGACACGTTCTCTATCGAGGGAGAAAAGGACTACCCCCTCGTGTACCCCGCCGACGTCAATGACCGGTTGACAATTGTCGGAACGCTGCAGGCGGCCCAGGATTTGCGGTTCACGCACGCGTTCAAGTGGTCAGACAATAAGCTGGAAATCCTGGATTCACTTGGAGGCCCCTATTCTTCTGCTTTCGCTATCAATGCAGCGGGAGACGTGGTGGGGAGTGCGGAGACCAAGAGCGGCCAGAAGCATGCAGTCTTGTGGCGGACGAAACAGCCCCGCGATCTCGGGCTCCTTGCCCAGGGGGATTACAGCAGCGCCCGTGACATAAACGATAAGAACGACATCGTCGGAGAGGCGAATCTTATTCCGAATGGCAAGCCGCAGGCTTTTTTTTGGCATGCGGGCAAGATGCAGCAGTTGCCAGACCTGCCAGGCGGCACGCTCTGCAGCGCTCAGGCCATCAACAACCATGGTGCGGTCATTGGATCCTGCGACCTGCACAACAGCGGCACGCAACACGGGGTGATCTGGAGAAATGGTTCTATCGAGGACCTGGGCACTCTGGGTGATGAGGATGCGCCGACCACTGCACTGGACATCAATGACCTGGGGCAGATTGTCGGCAATACCTCGGAGGATGACAAGCTGAGGGCCTTCCTCTGGGAGAATGGCAAGATGATCAATCTAAACAAGCTCATCGCACCCGATTCCGGCTGGACGCTGCTGGTGGCCTCGCGCATCAACAACAACGGCGAAATCGTAGGTCGAGGATACTTTCACCGCACCATTCACGCATTTATGCTTCAGCCGGATCAAGCGCTCAATAAAAAGTGATCGACGGCCGTTTTCGAGGCTTCCCACAACGTACAGGTGACCGCTCCGCGAATGATTCGGTATAATGTAGAAACGTTGCTATATTAAGCGGAAGAGTGGGATATGGCGATCACGACACTTTCCAGCCGCGAGTTCAATCAGGATGCGAGTCGAGCCAAGAAGGCAGCTAAACGAGGCCCTGTTTTTATCACCGATCGCGGCCGTCCAGCCCATGTGCTGCTGACGATAGAGGAGTACCGGAAGATTACCAACAAACAGGAAAACATCCTGGACCTGCTGGCAATGCCGGGCGCTGACAAAGTCGAATTTGAGCCTCCTCGCCTGAGCGGCAATCTTCACCACCCCGCAGATCTCGATTGATGTACCTCCTTGACACCAACGTAGTGTCGGAACTGCGCATAGGAACGACCCGTAAGGCACATCGTAATGTCAGCACCTGGGCAAAAAGCGTTTCAGCGTCCACCTTGTTTCTGTCTGCGATATCTATTCTGGAATTGGAGATTGGTATCCTCCTGATTGAGCGGCGTGACCGCTCGCAAGGCTCACTCCTTCGAACCTGGATGCAGGATTATCTGTTGCCCACATTCGATGGACGCATCCTTGCTGTCGATACGACGGTCGCCCAGAGATGCGCCGCGTTGCATGTCCCGACCCCTTGTTCCGAACGAGACGCGATGATTGCTGCGACCGCGATCGTTCATGGCATGACAGTCGTGACCAGGAACGTATCCGACTTTGAACCTACTGGCGTAGCTATCATTAACCCCTGGCAGGCTTGACCTATTGCGGATGCCCTCAGCATCACGCATGCTGGTCGAAACCAGATAAAATTTGTCATTCCCAGCTCGACGCACGCGTCGAGGAGAAGCGCATAGGAGAAGCTCATAACCGTGCCTGCCAAGCGCCCCATTTTCCTCTACAGCCTGCTAGCGACGCTTTTTGCCATCACCCTGGTCTACCAGGCGCGCTATCTTCCCGACCTTGTCCATCGAGAAACAGTGCAGTTCCCTTTCTTTTTTGTTGAATCCGGGAGCGATAGGATCACCTACGCTACCCCCGAGGCCGTGAGCTTTGGAATCCATAACGGCGACCACCTGGTGGCCGTTAACGGAACGCCTTTTACGGGAAGCGGCATCCTGGGTCAGGCTTTCAGGACAGCTCGGGTAGGTTTCCCCCTCGAGTTGACGATTGTTTCGAAAGACGCCCCTATGGACGAGCAGCGAAGCGTCCGTTTGCCGGTTACATCGAGCCCATTTGACTCCTGGAATACTTTCAGTGACCTGGTGGTCAAGGTGGTGCTCCCGGGCGTTTCTCTGCTACTCGGCTTCTGGGTTGCCTTTCGCCGTCCGCGCGATCCGATGGCCTGGCTGTTGCTGGCACTCATGATGAGCTTTCCGAGTATTCTGCACAGCTTCATTGTGGAGGGCTGGCCACCCGGGTGGCGCGTACCAGGGCTGCTCTACGAGTCGACCCTGGAAGCGATATTTCCGATTATCATTTTCCTCTTCGGCCGTTTCTTTCCTGAACCCTTTCCACCGGGCAGTCGATACGACCGGATTTGGAAAGCATTGCAGTGGTTCTGCGCTCTTCCCTTCACCTTTTTCGCTCTCTGTGGAGTGGCCGTCTCGGTCGTATCGCTGACCAATTATCGATCGGTCTCTGGTCTTTACACCGTCCTCAAGCCTTTGCAAGCAACGCTGGAAGTCTGCGCTTTCATCCTGGTCGGCAGCTTCTTCGCTGCCATGGGCATCAAGCTCGGCCTGATCAAATCTCCGGACGCCAAGCGGCGATTACGCTTTCTCTACTGGGGCGCAATCCTGGCCTTCACTCCGCCCCTTTTGCCTGAGTTGTACGCGAACTTTCAGGGAAAAAATACCAGCGAAGTTTTTCCGGCATGGTTTAATGCGTTGATTGTTCTTCCGTTTGTCCTTTTTCCCCTCACGCTGACTTACGTCATTGTGGTGCAGAAGGCGATGGGAGTCGGTGTTGCCCTTCGCCAGGGGCTCCAGTACACGCTGGCCAGGGGCGGCATACGCGTGCTCCAGTTTATTGCGATGGGAATAGTCATCGTCGCGGGGACAACCCTGGCAGGAAATGCGGGTCACAACCGACCGCTCAAAACCATTGTCATCCTGGCCGGAATTACCGCCTACTTCACCATTCGCCGGCTGGGAGACAACCTGCGCACCTGGGTCGATCGCCGCTTCTTCCGCGAAAGTTATAACGCAGAGCATGTACTGACCGAGTTGAGCGAACAGGTGCGATCGATAATCGAGCCTGGGTCTCTTCTGGAAACCGTAACGGCACGCATTTCCGAGACCCTGCACGTGTCGCAAGTGGCGGTTCTGCTGGGGTCCGCGGGCTTCTATCGGCCGGCTTTTGCCATGGGCTACGCCAGCACTCCAACGGTTGCTTTCCCCAGCAAGACCGGGACTGCCATGGTCCTGAAGAGTCAGAAGGAGCCAGCCCGGGTGTTCTTGAACGATCGCGACTCCTGGCTTTACCGCGAAGAGAGTATCAGCGAGGAAGAGCGAGGCAAGCTGGCCACGCTTCAGTCGGAATTGCTGCTGCCGTTAGCGGTGCGGGATAAGCTTCTGGGCTTTATCTCGCTCGGCCCCAAGCGGTCAGAAGAACCGTACACCGGTTCCGACGTGCGTCTGCTTAAGTCTGTTGCTGCACAGACGGGATTGGCGCTGGAAAATGCGAACCTGGTACGAACAGTCGCGGATGAGGTTGCGCAGCGGGAGCGAATGAACCGCGAAGTGGAGATCGCACGCGAAGTGCAGGAGCGGCTCTTTCCACAGAAACTGCCGATCGTTGCGGGTCTCGACTACGCCGGTCACTGCCGGCCTGCGCTGGGAGTTGGTGGCGACTACTATGACTTTCTTGCTTTGCCCAAGGGACACCTTGGGATCGCGATCGGCGATGTTTCCGGCAAAGGAATTGCCGCCGCCTTGATGATGGCCAGCCTGCAGGCGTCGCTGCGGAGCGAAGCTACGCGTGCCCCTGAGAACCTGGCGAGTGCTGTGAGCAACATCAATCGCCTGGTGTACGAGGCTTCCGCTTCAAACCGGTACGCTACTTTTTTTTATGGCCAGTATGACCCCGCCGAGGGCAGATTCGACTACGTTAACGCAGGTCACAATCCTCCCATGCTTTTTCATGAGGCCGGCGAGAACGGTACGGTTACCCGCCTGGAACCAGGCGGAACGGTGGTTGGCCTTCTGGAAAGCGCCCATTACCAGCAAGGTTCGGTGCGGCTTGTACCGGGTGATGTCCTCATAGCATTCACGGACGGCATCAGCGAAGCCATGAATCTGGACGACGAAGAGTGGGGGGAGGACCGGCTGATCGACGCGATTCGCGAGTGCCGGCGGTCATCCGCGCAGCAGCTTTTGGAGTGTATCTTCGACGCAGCCACCAGATTTGCTGGGACCGCACCGCAGCATGACGATATGACCCTGGTGGTGGTGAGAGCGTTCTCGGCGTAGTCATCGATCTACTGCGGGCGGATCTCGCTGGCGGGCTTTGTGGCTGCTACGCAGATGTCACCGAAGATTCTTGCCTCAAACAGTGTTTGCGTTCCAGCGCTTCGCTGGAGTTCGGGAACATGCCTACGCAGTCTGCGATAGGTCCACATCATCTGTGGCACAGTCGGCTGGCTGGCCCCGCGTCTCACAAACGCATTTCGAAGGCGCTATCGTAAGGAATATTCAGGAAACTGAGTTGCGATCAACCCTTGGCCTTGGCACGGTCCACCGCTCGGCTCCGAGGGGATATCGCCGGCTTCTTCCTCGGTGCCCGTGCGCCCGCTTTTCTGGTGGCGTCGAGAGCATGCTTGCGCTTTGTGCTCGTGGTCTCTGAGCCAACGATCTCCGCGATCTCCCGTTGCCGCTGCCGGGAGACACGCAAACGGGACGCCACCTCTTCGGGCAAAAGGAATGGAGTCGTTAGGATTACAGAGTGGCTCATGGTGTATCCCTTTATTCTAGCTACTGAATCCACTGCATGAAGCCCTTTCTTGGGTCCCAGGTGCTTTTGCCTCCCCTTGCACCACGCTCGTTTGGTCAAGGTTTGTCACTCACCGCCGGTAGCGAGGTGAGCAGCGCCCCCAAGTCGCGCTTGAGATAGGAGATCCGGGCACGGATGTCCTGCAGCATGGCCCCGCGATCTTCGAAGTCGTCGATGCTAAGTTTCAGGCTTTCGGATGGCTGGCTGGTGAGATGATCGATCTTCTCCGTACTCGACAGTGAGTCAATTCGCTTGACCTGAACCCAGGTCTGCAGCAATTCCTGCTTGCGCGTGACACCTGCCTGCCCGGTAGGACTGGGCTCATTCAAGAAGATCCAAATGGTTTCTGGATACCGACTATTGGGCAGAGTGGGCCGGTCGAAAAACTCAGCCAGCATATTCGATTCGAAATCGAAGCGACTGCTGTGGCCCTTCTCCTCGCGAATTCCAACCAAGGCAAGTCCCGCAGAGAGAGTACCGGCAGCGATGCCGACGCCGGCCGCTGGTTTGGTGAGGTTCGAAGAAAGTTGAAGACCGGAACTGGTCGCGCCGACAGCTCCGCCCACGAGCACGCTGAGCAGGTTCGCCCGGCTCACAGTGCGGTCGCGGCGATCAGCGAGAAATCCGCGCACTTCGTTGGAACGCGCGATCTCATTGTCGATCTGGGCTATCGTGGCATCGACCTGGAGCGATGCCGCCATTACTTGTTCGGAGATGCGCTGATGCAGCCAAAGGATCTGCCACCGATCCGCCGGATCAGGATTGGCTGATAGCTTTCGCAACTGAGCTAGTTCGGAGGAGACCCTTATTAGTTCAGCCGTGCTCTCTGACGACATCGGCTGAGGTGGTCTTGATTGGACCGTCTGTGCGGATGTGGCTATGGCGATAGTCGCCAACACCACCAAGTGCAGGCTGCGAGCAAGGCTCATGCCGATTATGATGACACGCCGATGCTGCATCAGTCGCTGCTGCAGACGCACGCGCCAGCACTCTTCAAGGCTGCCGCGTCACAATCGAACAGCCAACGGGGGACCCGCCGGCTGCGGAACGGGCTGGTAAGCGAGAACGGCGCGGATCGCTTCTTCCAGGTCATGATGCCTCGCTTGCGGACGCTCGGCTCCCAGGGCTAAGTACCGGTCATCAATCCGCCCGCGGTATACCTCGTGCAGGCTCGTTTCCTGGGGAATAAAGACTGCAGCTTCCGGGGTGGTGGTTACCTGGGCCATCCGGGTGAGAGTCTGCCTTGTGTCTAACGCGGTGTTAGCCGTAATTGCAGACTCAACGTCGTGGGCACGGATGACTTTGCGTCGTCTCCCGGGTTGGGATACACGAACCATACGCGGACGCCGGACGGTTCGAACTGCTTTGCCATGCGCTGAATCTCGGGAATGTACCGGTTGGGAATAGGGCAATCCGAAGCGGCGAAGAAAAGGACGACGGCCCGCGTTCCCGGGGGTGCAAGATCCGTGACAGGATGTCCGTCGACATCCATCGCTAAGGGACCGGTAAGGCTGGAGGCCATCGCCAACGCGAGCAGCGATGCCCGGATGAGCGTGGTCATCTAAGTGCCCTCCGGTGAGGCCAGGGCCGACCTTCATCATACCGCCGGGGAGCTATCGGCGCCCTCCACCAGCGGACGCCCACGTTGGCTCGCGTCACAGATTAAGTATTGAACACAAATACTTGCATTTAAATGGGTTGTCCAGCTACTTAATTCGTGGCCGTCGAGACCGCTTCCCAGGCGTTGCGCGGCGCATTTTTGAGAGCCAGAGAAGGTCACGCGCCAGCGGCGCGCGAACAACTTTTGAAAACACAAAATTACCATCCGCCCGTAGTCATCGTCTGTTATCGTTCCCCGCAGTTCATTCAAAAAACAATACAGCGCCAACGAGGTGATCTATGCCATGCGACCCGGCGGAGTTAAAACACGTCCCACTCTTTGCCCTGCTCGACGATGACGAAATTGCGGTCCTGGCCGCCCAGGTCGACCTTAGAACATTTGCTGCGCGCCAGCGCATCTACAAAATAGGTGATCCCGGCAAACACGCTTACATTCTGATTTCCGGCAACGTGCAGGTCACGACAGTCGACGAAGATCATCAGGAGGTCATCGTCGACCAACCCGGCCACGGCCAGTTCTTCGGCTTCGCTTCCATGCTGGAGCAAACGCCCCACCAGACGAGCGCCCTGGCGATTGAAGAAACCACGTGTGTCGAGATCAGCCGCGACGACATTGCTACGCTGCTGCAACGCAAGCCCCTGGCCGGCATGGATATGCTGACGGTGCTTGGCCACCAATTCCACGCGTCGCAGCAACTGGTGCGGATCCGCGCCAACCGAAATGCCAATGATGTGATCGAGGAGGAATACACCTTCGGCGAACACATTGCCGATAAGGTCGCCAGTTTCGGTGGCTCGTGGAGTTTCATCATCCTCTTCGCAATTGTGTTGATCGCCTATAGCTCTATCAACGTTGCCCTGCGAGGCCGGGCGTGGGATCCGTACCCTTTCATTCTGCTCAATCTGTTCCTCTCGATGCTGGCCGCTATTCAGGCACCGGTCATCATGATGAGCCAGAACCGCCAGGATAAAAAAGACCGCCTGCGCAGCGAGCTGGACTTCGACGTGAACCGCCGCGCCGAAGCGGAGATCCAAAACCTCTCCCGCAAGCTGAACCTGGTTACCGACAAACTCTGCGACCTCGATGACGTCCTCCGCGAACGACTGCCTTCGGGCGCGGGTGCAACGCCCAAGAGCTAGGGCCTAGCAACAGAAGAGATAGATGGAGCGCTGAAGGAAGCACTCGATGAAGCCGATGAAGGCAGTCATATAATCCAATCTCGAGAGGATCCCTCCAAGATCGTCTTTGGGACCGGCTCTTCGCTCGCTTCGCTTTCTTGTTCCGTTGGCCTCTTATGCAAGACGATCCGACGACCCCGCTAAACCACGAGGACCCGGGTTCGGCTGAAATGCCGCCGGCGTCTGAGACATGGGGGGATTTTCGTCTGCAGGCGCGCGTGGGGCATGGCTCCTTCGGCGAGGTTTACCGGGCCTGGGATCCGAGTCTGGAACGCGAAGTGGCCTTGAAGCTTTTGCTGCCTGGGTCCGTGGGCGGCGACGAAGAGTATCAGGCAATGCTGCGCGAGGCACGGGCATTAGCCGCGGTACGACACCCCAACATTGTGCACGTGTACGGCATAGACCGCCACGACGGACGCGTGGGCTACTGGACCGACTTCGTGCACGGTAAGACCCTGACATTCCTGGTGCTAGCTCAAGGCCCATTTGGCTATCGCGAAGCCGCGCTGATTGGGCTCGACGTGGCCAAGGCCTTGAGTGCGGTGCACCGGGCAGGGCTTCTACACCGCGATATCAAGGCCGAGAACGTGATGCGCGAAGAGGGCGGCCGCATTCTGCTGATGGACTTTGGGCTGACCACGCTGCAGCAACGCCAAACCGGTGTCGCCGGCACGCCGACCTATATGGCGCCGGAGTTGTTCAGCGGCAGCGAGGCAACGGTGGCTACCGATATCTATGCCGTTGGCGTCCTCCTCTTCTACCTGGTCACGGGCCAGCATCCGGTCAGGTTGGGCGGCTTGACGGCGAGAGAGGCCGCAGCAGCAATCTCCAAGAGAAAGGCGCTGATCGATTTGCGGCCAGACCTTTCGGAGTCTTTTATGCGCACGGTCAGCGTGGCCATGGAAATGGATCCCGCAAAGCGATATGGCAGCGCGGGACAGCTGGCGGATGCGCTGGCCGAATCTTTGGGCGCGCCCCTGCCGGCAAGCACGGCCGCTGCTCCTTCGAAGACTCAGAGTAAGACCAAGCTGTGGGTGGGCATGGCGACGCTGGTGGTGTTGGCTGCGGTTGTTTTTGCCACGTGGTACGCGGGAATGCCACATTGGCTACACACCGCAAATGGCGGAGCCATGGCGGGAATGCCGGCCACCCAATACGATCAGTTTTTAAAGGCGCAGGACCTGCTGCAGCATTCGTACAAGGAAGCCAACATCGCCGCAGCAGCCAGCGGCTTTCAAGAGGTGCTTAACGCAGATCCGAATTTTGCATTGGCCCAGGCGGGGCTGGGTCAAGCCTACTTCCTGCAGTACCGCAACAACGGCGATACCAAGCTGCTCGACATGGCGAAGCAGGCAACGGCGAAGGCGCTGCAGCTCGATGCGAATCTCGCTTCGCCATACATCACAATGGCCCGCATGGCGGCCATGCAGGGGCACGCTCAGTTGGCAATGCAGCAAGTCCAGAAGGCGATCGCCCTCGATCCCCATAGCGCAGAAGCCTATGGCGCGCTGGCCGAGGTGTATCAGACGGACGGACGGACCAAAGATGCCCTGGCCGCGGCACAGCGGGCAATCGATCTTGCTCCTGAGGACTCGCGATGGCCGGTGCGGTTGGGAGATTATCTGTTCAGGGCAGGCAATCTGAAAGAAGCGGCGACTCAGTTTCGACGGGGCGTGGAGTTGGCCAAAGACAATCCTATGGCCTTCTACAATCTTGGCGTGGTCAACATGCAACTGGGCAATCTAGAGGAAGCTGACGCTAATTTCCATGAATCGGCGAAGCTCGAAGCATACGTCGATACTTATAGTGCGCTGGGGAATGTTTTGGAGCTCGAGGGCAAGTTCGACGAGGCGGCCACCCAAGATAAGAAGGCGATCGAACTCGACCCCGGCAACTCCCGGGCGTGGTCCGCTGTGGCCAGCGCGTACCTCTGGGGCGGCAGGCGTGAGCAGTCGCTACAGGCATACCACAAAGCAATCGAATTGGCGCTGGCAAACCTGACCAAGAGTCCGAACGACTCGGACCTACTCATTCAGATTGCCGACTTTTATGCATCCAGTGGTCAGGGCGAGAAAAGCCTGGTCTACCTTCGTAAAGCGCTCGCGCTTTCTCCTGACGACCCGAACGTCATTTACCGTGCGGGTGAGACCTACGAAATTCTGGGGCAGCGCGCGAAAGCGATTCCGCTCATCGCCCGATCGCTGGCGCAAGGCTACCACGCTACGGACGTCGAGCGCAGTCCGGAGCTGGCTGCACTGCGCAGTGACCCGGCGTTTCAGTCAGCACTCGCCAAGGCGAAAAACGAAAATGCTCTGGACACCGCCAAGAAATTAAATTAGCGTCGGGCGCATGGCGCATAGCGACATCATTCTCAAAGAAGTGGACGGCGTATTTGTGCCGAGCCAACCCCAGGTTCCCGCCGTCAAGGGCGATACGATTGCCATCTCCACCAGCGACGGTCGCCAGGTAGCGCTGTTCTTCTCGCCTGGAGCGGTCGCGGTGCTTTCCCCAGCTCCGTCTGTACCCACGGTCCTCGCTGCTGGGAAGAAGGCGGAGTTTAGTTTCAGCTCCTCGGATTTAGGCGCCTATAGCGTCTTCTTTGAGAAGGACGCTTCCACGCCCCCCGCGCACTTTCCGGTGAGGCCGTCGAATGTGTTGTTGCTAGAAATCGATACCAGCCATTCGGGCTTCGCCGGACCGGATTCGCCCACGCGCTCATAAACAGGCGGTGGACGAGTTCCCTCATTTCCTCACTAAGGACGGGGAGACGCCTACGACTAGCGAAGTTATCACGTAATCTTCAAGTATCACTTCAGGTCTTTGACGCGGAGCCGCGCAGCCGGGTCGCCTAAGACGATGTAATTGCGCGCGTCATCGCGGGCAATGGTAAGGGCGGTGCGGGCAGCCGGACTCAGCGACAGAGATGCGTTTGGGTCGGCAGAAGCGGTGCGAGACTCGGACTCGATGAGCTGAGAGCAGAGGCGGCTCCATCGATCGCTGAGCGAGTCTGCGGCGTAACCGGCGCGGCGTCCGAACATGAGATACGTGAGCGGGTCACGCAGAGCCTGAAGCTGCGGCGTGCCGGTGACGTCCTGAAAAGCATAAGGAAAGGCCATGTCGACATGAGCGATGACCGCCAGTGCACCATGGCTTAACAGCGCTTGGGGTAGGGCGGCGATGAGCGGAGTTGGGGCGACCGGGATCTTTGAGCCGTCAGGATTGAAATAGTAGTTGTTGTCCGCGGGACAGCCGCCGCTGTAACAGGCGAAGAGGAAGGCCATGGTTCCCTGGAGTTTGGCATCGGCGGGAATGTCTTCGGCGGAAAAGAGATTGTTAGGGCCGGCGGCTGTGTCTCGCACCCACTCCTGGGTAAGCAACGAGCCCTGCATGTGGCGCTGCGCAGGATCACCCATCGGATACTCAACTCCGTGGGAACCGGTAAAGAGGACGGCCGGCGGCCCGCCTGGCAAGTCGCCGCGGAGGATATCAATCAGCTGTTGCTTGGTGGCTTGCTTGGCGGTCGAATAGGTGAACGCATCCAGCGTGAACTTCGCCGAACCGGAGCCGAGAGGTTTCTTGTCGTCGAGGAAGTTGGGACAGATAGCGTTGGAGAGCATGGCGGTAGCCACGTCGTTATCGTTGCGCGTAACCCAGACAGCGGCGTTCTTTCGCTGGATGGGAAGCCAGGCAAGATCTTCGTACTGAACCACTGCACGGGCATAGCGCCCGTAGTCCTCAATGTCATCGAAGGCGAGCCTGCCCACGGCCCATTGCATCTTGAGCATGTTCTGGAAGGCGAAGGGAATGCGGTCGGGGTGCCCAACGATGAGCACATAGTAAGGGACACCCGCAGTGGGATCAACTTTGGCGGTAAGGGAGACGCCGCGATACTCTGCCCAATCATCGGCAGTCTGGTTTGGACGCACTCCGCTGTCATTGCCCTCGAAAATTTGAAAGAGATGATCGTCGTTCACCTGCTTGCGGCGCAGATCGATGAGCGGTTGCAGTTGAGCCTTGATCGCGGGGTCGGCATCCGACGCGAAGAGGATGCACCAGCCCGTCTGGGAAAGATCGTCAGGATCACCGACGCTCGAGTCCGTGCCCAGGTGAGTCGAGTCGATGCTGCGCTGCTCGGCTCCCGGCAAATCGCCGCTGAGGTGCGGCAGACTCTCAGGAGGTAGCGCCGCGGCCGGCTTGCCGGTCAGGGCGTGGACGAGCAGCGGTACGGGAAGTGCGGTAGTACTCATCAGCGTCAGATGTCGAGACGGCAGTCCAGGGCGCCAGTGTCGAAGACAGTGGCGGTTGGTGCGTCGTTTCCCTGCCCTGCACCGATGCTGGGGACGGCGAACGCTATGTCACCCGAAGGGGCGACACCACGCAACGTCCACTGGTCTCCTTCACGGGCGATCTGTTGCACGGCGAAGCCGAAGGTGATGGCGTCCGGGCCGCTGAAGCTGATGGTGGAGTTGCTGGCGTTCGATGGCTTGATCCCGATTTTGGCATCGACACCCTGAAAGGCGGTAAGGTCCACTCCAACCGCTGTACCGTGCGAGTCAGTGGCGGTGACTGTAAGCGAATTGGACTTGAGTACCTGGATGATCAGATAAGCCGTCGCCTTACCACTCAGAAAATAATTCTTCACTGTGGGGTTGTCGCTCTGCAGCTGACCTTTGGCGAGATAGCTACCGGCGGCAAAGGGCGCTACCTCGGTGACGGTGACGTTGCTGTAGCTGAACTGCACTGAGTGGGCGCTTTTGTAGGCCACGTCAAGCGAGGGCACGGTCACACCGAAGGCAGCCAGGGTATTACCCAGAATGCTGAGCCCGAGGGAAAGATCGAGCGCGTCGCTTCTCTGGCCGTTAACGGCGGAGGCGGGTTTAGGCGGTCCGGGCTGCGGCTTAGGCGCGGCGCTGTTCCAGATGGCATCAATGGGGCCCAGCCACTGCACGGTCTGGTCGCGGCCAATCACGTCCATGGGCTCGATGCCGGTGCGGGGCAGCTTAACCACGTTGTAGCCCAGTTTGTTCAGATAGGTGACGCTGGGGTCTTTCTTCTTAACAGGATTCATTTGAGAAATCCATCCTTTGCAGGCTGCTGTTAGGGGCAGGGCAAGGTTACACCATTCCGGCAACCGCAATGAACCGTATGGTAGCGTGTCTCCATGCCGGCCTACCGGAAAACCGCGATCGTGCAGCTCGAGTTGCCGAGCGGCGCCATGGAGAGCAGCCTGCCGCTGACCTGCGAGCGGGAGTTCGGCGTGATTCTGTCGATCGCCGGCAAGACGTATCCGGCGCAGAGTTTCCGCTCGCCCATCAACGACGAGCAGTGGCGGGAGTTTGTTCGCCAACTGCGCGCCTGCAATGTAAACCACGATGAGAAGACCGGATACCGCGGTGCCACGGCGATACGCGCGCTGGCGCGCACGTTGTATCAATCCCTGGCGCAATTGAGCCCCGCGCTGCGCGAATTCCTGGACAGCGCCGGAGTACCACGGCGCCTGGTGATCCAAACCACACGACCGGAGTTGCATCTGCTGCCGTGGGCGGCTCTCTATGACGAGTCGGGAAATCTGCTTGCGGCCGGCGACTTGTCGGTGGTGCAGGCATGGAAGGACTTTAACCAGCTGCCGCTCTCGACCGGTAACCGCCTGCAGTTATTAAAGGTGCTGGGCAGTGACACCAACCGAAGAACAGCTGCCGCGCTGCAGGCTCTCCAGCGGACACCGGAGATTATCCAGCGCGATGCGGCGGTGGAGTTTGGCAACGGCAGACCGGTGGGTGAGATCGACATCCTGCACATTGAGGAGCACGGAAACGTTGTTCTGAGCGAAACCGGGGATGTGCCGGCGACAACGATGGGGGAGATCTTTCGCCAGGCGAAGATCGCGATGCTGTGGAGTTGCTATTCGGGCGCGGCCGACTCGTGGGGCGTGTCCCCGGCGCTGTGCCTGCACCGAAACGGAGTAGGCATGGTGCTGTCGTTTTTGGCCGAGTTGCACTACGACGATGCGGGATCGATCGCCGAAGGGTTCTATGCGGATGTATTCGGCGCAGCGGCGAGCCGGGACCCGGAGTCGGCCCTGTTGCGGATACGCTGTGCGAAAGTAGCAACGGAATTCGCGTTTGCCAACTGGGCGTCGATGACCGTCTATCTGCGCAGTCCGCTGGATCTGACAGCGCTGCCGCTGAATGGGCCGAGAGTGCCTGCGGCAGGGTGGTTGGCTTCCTCCTATGATGCGACGGACACTTTCTGGAATAACGTCGCAAATCAGGTGAGCCGCTTGCAATCGGGCGCACAGGATGAGGTAGAAGCCTCGGCCGCGGTCTACGCTAAGCTGCCGTTGCCGGCGTTCAAGGCGTGGCGTGGCAATGTGATTCGCATCGACGAGAGCGTGGGCCTGCTCGCGGATGATGCCACATTACGCGAGCTGGGCTTGTCGACTGACAATGCTCCGACTACCGACGCAGCTGACCGGCTGGTGTGGTTCTTCACCCAGATCGCTCGCTTCGGGGCTCCGTTGATTGTCTGGTCGAATGCCGCCGCGCGGCATGCGGAGTTTGTGCAGACGATACAGCCCAGCGCCAGCCTGACGTTTCTGTTCCTCCACGGCCCGAACTCCGACCAACCGAGCCTGATCGAGCTGGTAGAGGAGAATCAACTGCAGCGGGCTCTGGCCGCGTGCCCCGGGGTTTCGGACGAGTGTGGTGACGAGAGCCTCCATGCCGCCTATTACGCAAGCGTCCGGGGCGAGCAGCCGGAACTGGCCAAGCAGTACATCTCGCGCGTCAAGAGCCTGCAGGAACGCCTGCTGCTGATGGGAAACTTCGTCGAACGGTATCCGGCGATTCCACTCGGCGACAATCTTCTGGCATCCATCGGTCCGATAGCTCCTGGCGAAGTGCCGCGGCGCCCACAAGACTTCTACCGTCTCGCCAGGCACGCACAACCGCCGGAGGGTTCGTCGCTGCGTGAGACTGGCCGGGCCAAACATGAGATCGCCTACCTTATGCACTACCGAGGGCAAAAGGAGACGGCGGAGATGCTCTACACACTGGCTCTGGCGGATCTGGAGGCAAGTACGGAGCGGGATTCGCGGTGGTACTTCGCGCTCGCATCCGTGCTGCGCGACTGGGCCGATCTGCTGTCAGCCGATCCCGATCGTTTGCAGGAAGCGTCGCGACTGCTACGTCGCGCGACTGCCATCCAGGCGTTTCATGGTCTGCGCCTCGAGTTGGCCTATTCCACCGCAACTGCTGCCCGCATTGCACTGGCCGCCGAACGGTACACCTTGGCGATCGACCACGCGGTTGATGCCTCCAATCGTTTCGTGCAATGCGACAACTGGCGCGGCTGGAGCGGGGCGCTCCATATTCTCTTCGACAGCCTTGCCGAGACGCGGGAGACAGCACGCATGCTGAGCGTGGCCAACTTGGCCAAAGAGAAGCTGCAGTATTCCAACCTGCCGGAGGACCAGCGCGAAGTACAACGGCAGGGGCTGGCATTCCAGCGGGCAAGGGCGCACTGGATTGCCGGCGATTTGGCAGAGGCGCGCTCGGAGTTGGAATCGATACACGAGGCGGCGGCGAAAAAACAGGAGAAGCCCGACGCGCGCGTGGAGCGACTGTATGAATTTCTCAGGCTTTCATCGGCGGTACGAGATGGTGGTAGCGCGGGCGCTTGATTGGCAGTGAGTGCATGGGGCAACCTAGGTATTCTCGCTAGGTATAGACCGGGTCCGGAAAACGGAGGGGCTGAAGAATTTGCGTGAAAGCCCGTAATCCACGCTCGGCGTTCACGAGCGGTTGAGGTTACCCAGGACTGGCGTCCTGGACTGGCGTCCTGGGCTACTTTCAGCCGTCCCTGCGGGACTGAGTTGGGTCAGTGAGTTCTTACGCCGCACTAAGCCCTCATCAGCCCAATCATTTATGGCCCGGCTAGAGTCGTGCCCCGATACGAAACAGGGTGGTTCGCACCCGGGGCGTAGAGTATCGAGCAGGATGACCGAGCGCGAGCCAGTACGCGTTGAGACGAGAGCGGAAGATTCCGCAGGTTGGGAGTTTGCTCAGTCGGTCCTCTTTACGGGGCACATGATCGATGCGCCGGATCGCAAGGAAGTTCGCTTCCCTCCCCAGGCCGAGGGCGCAGCGCGGATGGCGATCCGGGAGGCGGTGCTACAACTCCGCGATTGGGGCGGGACGCCCATGGTGGGTGTCGCCGGGGGTGCGAGTGGGGGGGATCTGCTTTTTCACGAGGTCTGCGTGGAACTGGGAGTGGCGACGCGGTTGCGGCTCGCGCTGCCGATGGAGGAGTTCATTGCCACCTCTGTAGCACCGGCCGGGCAGAGTTGGGTGCAGCGATTTCAGATGCTGGTGAAACAGCTTGGACCGGAAAACGTACGCGTAATGGGTGAGACCGACGGGCGGAAATACGCGCCGGCAGACGACGTTTGGTCGCGAGCAAATCTCTGGATGGTTGAGGATGCGGTTGCGCTTGCCCCGCAACGAACCCTGCTTGCGCTGTGGGACGGCAAGGGTGGAGACGGCCCAGGAGGCACGGAACATCTGGTCAGCGTAGCGCCGAGCTACGGGATTCGCGTGGCTCCGCAGATTACGATACAGTCACTGTTATAAGTGACCAAGAGCCACTTAGGGGCCAGGAACAAAGGTGCGATGGGCCTGGTTGGTTCGAGCGCTGCCCTGCTCGGTAAAGGTGTTCTGGACCAGCACATCGAGATTGCCGCCGACGGGGGTAACTCGCACCGACGCGACTCTATTGGTATCGGCTGAACCTGCTTGATCTATGAGATGGAAGGTGGCTGTGGCTGCTTGTCCGTCGACCACGGCTGGCTGGGTACCCCAATCGCAGGGAGCGGGCTGACACGACCCAAAGGCGTGCATGGAAAGGCTGCTCCCGGAACCGGAGATCACCAGGGAGCGAATGGTATCTTCCGCGCGACCACCACCACCGGCGTTTTTCCATGTGCCGACGATCGAGGGTGATGGCGCAGCGTGATGCATGGAAAGGTCGATGACTGCCGCTGCCACCACCACCACCAGGGCCCCGATACCAGCTATCCATGGAAGATTCGACTTCTTGACGGACGCCTGGGCAGCTGTCGCAGGCTGATGCGGTGGGGGGAGTTGTACGGGAACGGTGGCGTGGACCGGCTCCGGCGCGTTTGTTTTGCTGGGAGCGACGTAACTGTTCAAAGCCTCGATCAAGAGCTTAACGTCGGAGGGCCAGCGCGGATGCGATAACTCGACGCTGTTGCGATGGGAGAAGCTCTTCAGGCTCTCGGGAAGCTGCTCCTGGCTGGGCATCCTGGCGCCGTGCACCAGCACCGGGATCACCGGGACCTCACGCTTTAGCGCGGACGCTATCTCGAGCACAACGAAGTCGTTGGGGTCATCCAGGCGGCGCTGGCCGGAAGCGCTGGTGATGGTGGCCCATGTGGGTCCAATGATGGCAAGCAGCACTCCGCAGTCGGCGACGTTTTGCTCGATGGCCTGCACAAAATCGACTCCGGGACGGATGCCGGCCACGTCCATAAAGACGCTGTTAGCCCCAAACTCACGGGTTAGATCATCGAAGAGCCTGCCTGCCTCGCCCTCGGTGTCATCGCGGCGATAGCTGATGAAAATGGGGTTTCCCACACGCCTCCGTAAATCTTACGGACAGAATAAGCTGTCCCTCACGTTTCGGCAATTTGGCCGGCAACGCCTCAGTGGCTGGACGGGCAACCTGACACCTCGGGAATTCTAGGGTTGGGCCAGCAAGCTATCGCTTAGCGACAGAGGAAATCTGCACCGGCCCGATGAGTCCTGACGGCAGCAAGGGAGAGTTGGCCTTGTAGGGATGAATGACCGTGAAGGTGTATTTTTCTGCGCCCGGCTGCTGATCGCCAATGAGCCGATTCACCCAGGCATTCGTCACCTTGATGGTCAATTCGTTCGCCCCCGGTTTCAATGCCGACGTGGCATCCACCCGATACGGGGTATGCCAAACGATCCCCAGCGGCTTGCCATTCACGGTGACATCGGCCAAATTTCTCACATCGCCTAAGTCGATCCAGAGATGCGTACCCGGCTTGAACCAATCGGCGGGCGCCTGGATCGTCTTGGTGTAGGTGCCGACACCCGAAAAATACTTAACACCCGTGTCTGCGTTGTCGCTCCACGATGCGAGTTTGTCCAAGGTTGTCGACGGCGGTGCGCCACGATCGGGTTGAAAGCTCACCTTCCAGGAGCCTTCGATCGTTTCCAGTTTGGTTTCCATCAGCTTGGGAATCGTCCGCGGCTTGGCCGGATTGCGAAAGACGACGAAGACCGTACCCCAAGGCTCCAGATGAAGGGGCACTGTGGTGTGCCCTCCAGATGTACTGAACGCGGCATCCTCGATCATCCCGGTATCGGCATGCCATAGTTCAGGAGCTTTGCCCGTAACCCGAAAATCCGCTTCGACTTGCTCATCGCGATCGTTGCGGTTGTCGACGTAATAGAGATCGCCGTCGGATAGCCTGCGATGTACGAACAGGATGTTCGTGTCGCTCTCCGGCTTGGTGTAGTGGAAGTCCGGCTCAATCTTGAGCGCAGGTAAGGCATCTGCGAGTGTTTGGCCGGCATAAACCTTGCCCTTTCCTACTGCGTGCACGCCGCTGCCGGTTCCCCAAAGCTCGTCCACGATGTGCTGAAATTCTTTCGCATCATCGGCAAGGCTCGGGGTATTTACAGGTTTTGAACCCACGACCACTGCGCCTTGATTTACCAGTGCTCGAATGCTTCGTAAGACGGGCAAGGACATGTGGATGCTGTAAGGATCAAGCGCGAGCACGCGATAGCTCATGCCGCTGTCGGTCGTGATGTTGCCGTCCTTCACAGCGAGCTTGTGAATCAGGGCATCTGCGTTGACATAATCGAAGCCGTAGCCTGCCGGCACATCGGGAGATTTGTCGGCGAAGATCGCGGTAACGTTGGAGTCCTCGCCATAGAAGTAGAGAATATCCGCGCCGAAATGGCCCTGTTGCAACAAGTAGGAACTTCGGGCCAGGTAGGTTACCCAAGGAGCAGCCTCCTCGGCCCACGTTTCGTTGCGCGTGAACCATTGACCGAAGGGTCCGAGGCCTAAGCCCGGAACCTTGCCCACCAACGGCTGGTGCACCGAGGTATGGATGACGAAACGATTGATGCCCTCTGCAAGTTCCTTATCCGCGGTTGGCTTGAGCGTCTCCGGCGACCAGGCCCAGGGCGCATTAATCGCTGTCATGGACTCGGCGGCCGCAATATTCTGCCCGTAGATATGCGCCACCGATGCTGATTCACGGTCGTCCGCGTTGTAACCATACTGCTCTTTGTTTACCCCGGGACTCTGCGTCCACATCGCGCTCATCGGGACTTCGTTCAGCTTCTTCACTTCCATGCCATCGGCGATGAACGCGCGCCCCTCTTCGTGAGATTCGCCGTAGTGACCCATTCCTTGGGCTTTGATGGAAGCTTCTACCTGCCCGTAATGCTCGTCGGCAGTCAGGTCTGCGATCGTCTTGCGCAGGTCCCACAGAAACGCATCACTTGCCTGGGCACTTTCCACGACGTGCCCGGTCAGCACCGGCATCCACGGCCGGGGATCGTAGCCTCGCCGCTTGGTGAACTGGGCGATCATGTCGTCGGTCCAGTTTTGCGCGCCCGCCTCCCAGCTATCCGTGATCACGTACTTTATGCCGCGCTTCCCCATCAGTCCGTCGCTCACGGTGCTCTTGTAGGTGTCGAGGTAGTGGTCCATGTAATTTCTTACATAAGTGCTGTTCAGCTTATCCACTTCGAGGCCCGTAGCCTCTTCGGTTGCGGGATGGTTGGTGATCCCAAGCAAAGAGTAGCCAAAGCGAAGCACTACCCAATTTCCGGGCGGAGGGGTCCAGTCCAAAGTGCCATCGGGATGCATCTTGGAAGTTAGATCGACAACGTCTTTCTTCTGGATTGCATCCGTTTCGGTTACATTTACCGTCGCGAACTGATAGAGATCAGGCATGGGGTTAAAAGCAGCCTTCTCTTCGAAACGATTCACCCGAGCTCCAGAATGGAGGACCAGTTCGGCAATTTGATAATCCTTGGGAGGCGGCGGAAAATGAACGCCCCCTTCGCCTGTATCCATGTTGGCAAAGGGATTTGGGCCGGCGGGAAGGGTCTTAAAGGTAAGGCGAAAGAACTTTGCCGTGACCGGCGCGAAAGAAACTGTATGCTCCGTCGCTCCCCCCTTGGGAACGGCGGCGATGATGCGGAAAGTCACTCCGTCGTCGCTCGCTTCCAAGGCCTTGCCGCTGTCTCCTCCCGGAGGCAAGAACGCGTCGAAAGGATTTTTACCCCCTAGGGCGATGGTGAAAGCGCGGATGGTTTGCGGTTGGGGGAACTCCCACTGGATCCACGACGTATCGCCCTCTGGCGCGATGGGCAGCAAGGCAAACTTCGACAGGTCTCCGTCATCGAGGATGGCGAAGTCCGGGCTGCCGCTGCTCGCCGTTTCCTTGGCATGAAGTTGTGCGAAGGGTACGTCGCTGGCAGGCATGCGGTACGCGATGACGGCGGTATCCGCATAGAACTGCGGAATCTTTGGCCCCCCGCCCATCATGGCCCCTGCATCTTCGATGCCCAGGCTCTGAAACGCGCCGGTGTTCGTTGGCGGGGACGCCAGCTTTCCGGTAAACGGAGTTCCACCCTCGATGCGAGTCTCGCTCCACACATACTTTTTCATTCCCTGCGACGGTGGGACCCACGGGCCGCCGGTTTCGCTCCAGCCGGGAGAACCGGCGATGGCTTCCTCCAGGCCCAGTTGGTCGGCCAATTTTGTCGCGTAAAGAAATGCTTCTTTCCAGTCCGGCGTCATGTAAGCCAGCCGCTTCGGCACCACCGGCGGCGTACCCAAAGCGGCATCGAAGTTCTGGAAGCCGCCCAGCCCAACCCGGTGCATCCACTCCAGGTCGAGCTTGATGCCCTCCTGGGTGATGTTGCCGTTCATCCAATGCCACCACACTCGGGGTCTTGCCCCGTTTGGCGGATCCTCGAATCCGCTGCGCAGGGGATCAGCTGGGTGCTGGGCAATGGCCGCTCCCCAACCCATCAGCAGCAATGTTGCGACACCCCATGACAGCTTTTGCCACGGCCCGAACTGCTTGTCTTTCCTGGTCTCGCTCATCGTGCGATCTCCTGCAACGTTTCAACCTTCCAGCGCCGAGGAGCATAGCATGTTGAAATAAGTTCCCGAAAGGAATTTGTGTTTTGGGAAAATCCGTTTGACGGAAGCGGGAAGGATGCTCAGGGCTGCATCCTGGGATATTCTCAGCCGTCCCTAGCGGGACTGTTCCTGGCTCTCCTATATCTACCCAGGACTATTCGTCCTGGGCTACTTTCAGCCGTCCCTAACGGGACTATGTTTGTGAGGGGCGTTCTCACGCGGTAACAAAAGCACCCGCGCATTGCAACGAGCGAGTTTTTCTACAGCCTGTAAAGCTGTGCCGAACAAAGCTGCGGACTGAGGGCTTAGCCAATGGGTACAGGGCCGTTTTCCCATCGGAATTTGAAAAACATGGTTGACATAGGCTGGCTTCAGGATGGAAACTCTTGCTCTATTGCAATGCTTTACCAATTGCCCCCTCCAATTGGCACAATCGGTGGGATGTCCGCTGGGCGAAGTTGATTTCGCAGACAGGGTGACTTATGGCAGAGGATGTGGAAGGCGCCGTTTGCCAGGCGCTGGATCAATTCAGGATTGAATTGCCTTCCTGGGGCTTCGCGAATACCGGGTCCAGGTTCGGGAAATTCATGCAGGCCGCAGCAGCAACCAACCTCGCAGAGAAATTCAGCGACGCAGGCATGGTCAACCAGCTGACCGGAGCATGTCCAACTGTCGCCCTGCACGCCATTTGGGATCTGCCAAACGGACTGAAGGACGTTCCCCACGTAGAAGAGCTAGCCAGAAAATGCGGAGTAGTCGCAGGATCGATCAACCCCAACGTCTTCCAGGGGCAGGAGTACAAGTTTGGCGCCGCGGGGAATCCTGACCCGGCGATACGCAAGATGGCGCTCGATCACCTGCTGGACTGCGTGGCGATCGCGGACAAACTGAATTCCCGCGATGTGGCTCCGTGGTTTCCTGATGGATCAAGCTACCCCGGGACACAAAACATGCGTCACCGCATTGACTGGTTTGAGCAGACACTCCAGGCGATGCATGCTGCGCTTAGCCCAACCCAACGACTACTGGTTGAGTACAAGCCCTTCGAGCCCTTCTTCTACCACACCGATATCGCCGACTGGGGAATGGCACTGCTCCTGGCGAAGACGGCTGGTCCGCAAGCGTTCGTGCTGGTCGATACCGGACATCATTACCAATCACAGAACATCGAACAGATTGTCGCCTGGCTGCTGCGGGCAAAGATGCTGGGAGGATTCCACTTCAATGACCGGCGCTACGCGGATGACGATCTGACCCTGGGATCGATCGACCCATACCAGGTCTTCCGCATCTTCCACGAGATTCGTAACTACGAATGGGAAACAGGCACCCAGGTAGACGTGGCCTTCATGATCGACCAGAGCCACAATCTGAAGGGCAAGATGGAAGCCATGGTTCAGACCGTGTGCACGGCACAGGAGATCTTTGCCAAGTCAGCGCTGGTGGATCATGCGCGGCTTTCGGTCCTGCAGAACGAGTGCAAGCTGGTGGAGGCGGAGGAGCTTTTCCGCGGGGCCTTCTGGAAGGATGTGCGGCCGATCCTCAAAGAATGGCGGCGATCAAAAGGACTACCGGAAGATCCACTTCAAGCGCTGCGCGAGAGTGGTTATGTGGAACAGATCAGCAAAGAACGCGCGGCTGCCAACCGGGATGCGGTTGCGACCTACGCCTGAGCCGGTCAGCGTACCTTGAGATAGTTTCCGTAGCCCACGACTACCGTTGAGCCTACGAGCAAAAACAATCCAAGAGCGACAAGACTCTTTGTGCGCCTGCTCGTCCCTCTCCATTCGTGCAAGGCCACTCCCCACAGTGTGGCGAAGAGGATGATGCTCGCCATGTGCAGCGTCCAACTGGAAAAGTCGTATTTGCCCATCTTGGTCTGCCCCATGGAGTAGAAGAAGAACTGGAAATACCAGATCACTCCGGCGAGCGCGGCGAGGACGTAATTCTTTACCAGCGTCCCGGGGTTGAGACGCGAGCTCGGATCAGCATCCATCAGTGTGTCGCCGGTAACTTTCGTGGCCCCCATGGGGTTAATGCCCGGAGCGCCGGCAAACTGCGCCCACGAATGATTCTTGACGATCAGAAAAATCGACCAGACAAAGTTGGTGACAAAACCACCCCAGAGAACCACGACCAGTACGGGAAGGTTCTGCCAAAGATCAAGACGATGGTGGGCAATCAAATGCACGCGTGCGATTTCTGCGATGGGCTTGCCCGCAGCCAATCCATAGGCGAAACAAGAACTCATCACCCCAGCAAAGATGGCCACGGCCAGACCCTTGGCGAACGAGTAGTCGCGCTCCCCTGCTTCGGCGCGGTCTTCGGTGGTAATTTCATGCTCTTTCGAATAACCGGCGAGGCCGCTGACAGCGATGGCCAGCATGCACACGCCGACCCCAGCGAGTATCACCTGCCCTGAGCTCTCGTGCAGGATGGAAGACATCTGGCCGCTGAAGATCGGTGGCATCAAAGTGCCGAATGCGGTACAGAAGCCGAGAGCGATGGCATACCCCAAGGCAATGCCAAGATAGCGAATCGCAAGGCCGAACGTGAGGCCGCCGACGCCCCACATCACGCCCCAGAAGCATGCGTAGCTGGCAGTGCTGGACGGCGCAGCTCGAAGGATAACGAATAGATCAGGCACCAACAGAAGAGCCAATACCATCGGCGCGACAATCCACGCGGCAAAGCCCTGGATGATCCAATAAATTTCCCAAGACCAGCGCTTAATCCCGCGAAAAGGAATGAAATTGCTGGCCGAGGCGAGGCCGCCGATCCAGTGATACACGACGCCTATAAAGGGATTGGGACCCACATCCACCTCGTTCAGTCATTCGCGCAAACGCACCCCATCCTACTCGAAAGGAGTATAGGCTGTGAAATACTTGCCCTATTGGTTCGCCACGGGCCAGATAGCACCGTCAGGAGACGCAGTATGTCTTTGCAATATCTCGCCGATCTTTGGGATGAGAGCCACGCCAGGACTCTCGATCCCCCCGCACTCTTGCGCTACCGTTCCAACCTATTGGGATCGGACTTACGCATCACCAACTTCGGGGGAGGCAACACCAGCTCGAAGCTTGACGAGACTGATCCATTGGACGGGCAGAGAAAGCCGGTGCTGTGGGTAAAGGGCAGCGGCGGCGACCTGGGCAGCATCAAGGTCGAAGGCTTTGCCACCCTCTATCAGGATAAAGTGCTGGCGCTGGCCAGGATTTATCGTGGCGTCGAACTGGAAGACGAGATGGTCGGCATGTATCCGCTCTGCACCTTCGGCAACAATCCCGTCGCTGCTTCGATCGACACAGCGCTGCATGCTTTTCTTCCCTTCCCGCACGTGGACCATCTTCATCCCGACTGGGGAATCGCGCTGGCTGCCTCGGCAAACGGTAAGGAAAAGATGGACGAGTTCAATCACCAGTTCGGCCACAAGATGGTGTGGATCCCGTGGCAGCGTCCGGGCTTTGAACTCGCCATGATGCTGGAGCGCGCGGTGAAGGCTGTGCCGGGCTGCGATGGCGTGGTACTCGGCGGCCATGGCCTGTTTACCTGGGGAGAAACGCAGCGTGACTCGTATCTCAATACCATCACCATCATCGATCAGATCGGCCAGTTCATCGAGAGCCATCGCGCGCGGAGAAATAGCCAATCCTTTGGCGGCGCCAGGCACCCTTCGCACCCGGAACGGCAGAAGATTGCCAACAAGTTGATGCCGTTTCTGCGCGGTAGTGTCTCCACCCAGCAGCGCATGATCGGCAGCTTCACGGATATCCCCGAAGTGCTGGATTTCGTCAACTCGCATTCGGCTGCGAGGCTCGCTTATCTCGGCACCAGCTGTCCGGATCATTTCATCCGCACCAAGATTCGCCCGCTGCTGGTGGAGTGGGATCACTCCCCCGATCCATCAGATACTCCATCCCATATTCAGGCCGCTGCGAAAACAGCCCTGGAGAAATATCGCAGTGAATATGCCGACTACTACAATAAGCATGCCTTGAAGGACTCGCCGGCGATGCGGCATGCGAATCCAACCGTCGTGCTGGTGCCGGGTATCGGCATGTTCAGCTTCGGCAAGAACAAGGCAGAGGCGCGCATCACAGGTGAGTTTTATGTCAACGCCATCCACGTGATGGAGGGCGCCGGACATCTCGATGAAGGCAAGTGCCCTCCGATCCTGCCGCAATCCGGGCCCGCGGCCGATACCAGCGCATTCCAGGTCCACGACAACTACGTTGCCTTGCCACCTTCCGAAGCCTTTCGCATCGAGTATTGGGCGCTCGAAGAAGCCAAGATACGCCGGCAGCCGGCCGCGAAGGAATTGAGTGGCCGCGTGGTCCTGGTAGTTGGCGGAGCTAGCGGGATTGGCCGCGAAGTGGCGCTCATGGCCGCGGAACGGGGCGCGCATGTGGTCATCGCAGACCGCGAACTCGGCCCCGCCGAGAAGGTTGCTGCCGAAACCCAGGCAATCGTGGGCCGCGAAAACGCGATCGCCGCCAAGATCGATATTCGCGATCGCGGCGCTATTCAATCAGCACTCAATGCGACCATCGCGGCTTTTGGTGGCATTGACATCCTGGTGAATACAGCTGCGCTGTTTCCCTCCTCGCCGGACGGCTCCATCAGCGACGCTCAGTGGACATCGACACTGGAGATCAATGTCACCGCTAATTATCTGCTCGCAGACGAAGCGGCGAAGATCTTCGAGACCCAGGGAATCGAAACCAGCATTGTGTTAACCAGCTCGGCAAATGCGGTGGTGGCCAAGCGCGGCAGCGAAGCCTATGACGTAAGCAAAGCGGCCGTCAGCCACCTGATTCGCGAGCTGGCTGTTACGCTTTCGCCCAAAGTGCGTGTCAATGGGATCAGCCCGGCGACCGTCGTCAAAGGCTCCACTATGTTTCCGCGTGATCGCGTGAAGGCGTCGCTGGCTAAGTACAACATCCCGTTTGCAGAATCCTCTTCCGATGAGGAGTTACGTACCTTGCTGGCGCAGTTTTATGCCAAGAGGACGTTGACCCATCAGCCCATCGACCCAAGAGACTGCGCGGCGGCGATTCTCTTCCTGGGCGGCCCACAAGCGCGCTGCACTACCGGCCACCTGATCCCCATCGACGGAGGACTGACGGAGGCCTTTCTCAGATGAGTCCAGAAGACCGGCGCGCGATGATTGCCATCGATCTTGGCGCAGAAAGCTGCCGCGTTTCCCTGCTGCGCTGGCGCGATGGTGTACCGCACATCGAGCTGGTTCATCGCCATGCCAACGGGCCAGTGAGCCTGCATGGCGAACTGCACTGGGATCTGAAGCAGATAACGCAGCAGGTTGACATCGGTTTGCGAAAGAGTGCGGAGATTGCGAGCGAGGGCGTACGCTCGATCGCGGTTGATGGCTGGGCAGTGGACTACGTTCGCTTGAACAACCAAGGCGAAGCCATCGCCGATCCCTTTTGCTATCGCGATGAGCGCACCATTCCGGCACAGGCTGAGGTCTTCAGGCTGATCTCGCAGCAGCGGCTGTGGTCCATCACCGGCATCGGGATGGGGCGCCTCAATACGCTCTACCAACTGTTCGCGGAAACGCCGGCGTTGCGTGACAAGCCATGGGTGAATCTGCCGGAGTACCTCCTGCATCGCCTTGGGGGGCGCGCGGTATCGGAATATACCAATGCCACCCACACCCAACTGGTCGATGCGGAGAAGCGCGCCTGGGCGCCAGAGATTTTCGCGGCGACGGGTCTGGTGCAGGCGGCGGCGCCTCCGCTCGTTCCGCCCGGCACCATCGTCGGCCGGCTGGCGGGAGTTCATCTCAACATGGGCGCCCTGGAAGGTGTAGAACTGATCGCGCCAGCCTGTCACGACACTGCATCAGCCGTCGCCAGCATTCCTGACAGTGGGGACGACTGGGTTTACATCAGTTCTGGAACCTGGTCTCTCGTGGGCACACTGCTCAACCAGCCGATCATCGGAGAACAATCCACTGCCTCGGACTTCAACAATATGGGCGCCGTCGGTGGACGCATTTGTTTTCATAAGGGCGTCAATGCGATGTGGCTTCTTCGGCAATGCATGACCGAGTGGGCGCCGGAGATTGATTGGGCCGTACCTGAACTTATTCAAGCGGCTGAGCATCTCCCGCCGCCCGCCTATCTGCTGGATGTGGACGATCCGGATTTGTTGTTGCCCGGAGAAATGCCTTCGCGTATCAATCTGCAACTCACGCGGCGCGGATTGCAACGGTTTGAAGAGGGAGCCGAAGCTGCGCCAGCGATGGTAAACCTGATTCTGTATAGCCTGGCCGCTAAGTACGGAGAAGTTGTGAACGACCTTGCACGGATTACGGGAAAGAAGTTCAAGCGGATTTATATCGTTGGCGGCGGCAGCCGTAACACCCTGCTCAACCGGCTTACGGCCAGCGCGACCGGCCTCGAAGTACGCTGTGGCGCAGTGGAAAGCTCGACCGTGGGAAACTTCGCCGTGCAGCTGGCCGCCCAGGAAAACGCCGGCGTGGATGCTGTAGCAGTGGCGCACTGGGCGCAGCAGCTCTCTTCCGCGGTGTTCTAGAGCAGCAGTGCGCGGAAATCTTTGGACCCCTAACGAAGGACGGTGGGATTCCACTGCTCTTCCTTCTGACTCTCGATTCATCCGACGCACTAGCCGTCAAGATCGGTGGTATCCCACATCTCGCGAAAAACGAGCGGATGGCCCCGTCCTTGTTAGGGAACAGGCAGACAAAAGTGGGGTTCCTGGAGCGCTTAACACACCCTTACGAAAGGAAACTGCAACAGTTGTGCTACTTTTTCCAGTTGGTTGGAGACGTGTCCGATGCCAATGGCGCAATGATGTGCCGGGCCGTGTGAGTTCCAGGTTTCGACGAATTTCCGCGCCCCCAGGGGGAAACGGTACCGGCTGTTGGTGTTCCCGATAGCAAGGTTCGCTCCAGGCACGCTTTCACCTTCGGCCACCAGGAGCATGAATCCCGCGTTCTTCTCCTCGACCACGCTGAGCAGAGTCACGGGACCGTGCTTCACTGACATCTCGACGGAAAGGCCAGCGCCCACCTTCCCGTGATACACGCGCAATGGGCGAACCTTGATCTTGTCCTGAGCGATACCAATGTGGCCTGGTCCGTCGTGCCCCATCAGCACGAGGTCTTCCGCGAAGTCCATCGCATAATACTCGGTGAACGAACCGCCGAAGCCGAGCAGGTCCATGATCTTCATGGCGATCACATTCTTCACTTCATATTCACCCGCGACCGGCACGCCGTGCCCTGTGAGCATGGAGGCGCCCAGGATAATGGAGCTCATCGTGTCTTCGTTTTCCGCTACCCCAGTGCCCTTCTGGTAGTAGGCGAGCAGGTTGATATCCCGGGTCTCCAGCAACCGATCGAGCGCGATCGAGGTTCGTGCCGCGCGCGCCAACTCCATTTGAGAGCAGTCTTCCCCAACCTCAAAGAACTCGCGGAACACTTTGATCCTGGCATTTACCATTTCATCCGATAGACCGCGGCGTAGTGCCGTCAGTTCATCCAATTCGAGCATCTCGATGTGTAGATCGAAGCGGCCGCTCACCTGGGTGAGATCGGTCGCGATATCGAGCATGCCGCCGTAGTAATGCCCCATCAGCCCAAGCCGACTGTGCGCGAGGGTGTTAACCGCCTCGGCGGCGCGCAGCCATGCCTCTACTTCATCCCAGCACTGTGGATCATCATGAAGCATGCCGGTCACCTGGTGGAAGGGGATCTCCAACCGGCGGAGCACATTTGCAATCTCCGGCACCGGGCAGGCGCTGCAGTAGGCGAGCCATTCGCCGGTCATCGCGGTGCGATCTTCCATGGCGTTGAATTGCTCGTAGTCGATGGCCGCCGCGGGCTGCAGGTTCAGCAGAATCACCGGCAGTTTTGCACGCTTAATGAGGGGAAGAACCGTAGAGGAAAGAGCATACGTGGTGACATACACCAGCAGCAGGTCCAGATCCTGTGTCCGGCATAGATGGCCGGCTTCCAAGGATTTCTCCGGAGTGTCCACCAGTCCCAAATTGACAATGGTCCGCTTGTCGCCGGCGATCTTATTCTCAAGCGTCCGCAGATAGCCGATGAGCCGTTCTTCGAGTCCTGCGAATTGGGGCCAATAGGCATCGAGGCCTATGCCCGCGACACCCACGCGAAGCCGCCTGGCCGTTCTCTTCATCTGGTCTTCCCTTTGTTGGCACCAGCTTACAGCACCCAACCCGTCACGGCCGATGCTTGACAGGCGTTTTCGTCTGACAGATTATCGGATGGCTTAACAAACGAGCACCGGGAGAGATGCGTGCTGAACGGGATGTCAAGACGATCCTTCTGCAAAGCGCTGGCGATCAGCGCTGTAACCAGTTCTGCGCTGGGGCAGGATAAGGTGGCTACTGCCGGCAGGGCGACCGAGTGGTCCTACTCGAGCGGGAAGCAATATTCTGACCCGTTTAATCAAGTCGACGTGGACGTGATTGTAACCACTCCCGAGGGCCATGAAGAACGCGTGCCTGCTTTTTGGGCGGGCGGGTCCGTCTGGCGAGTGCGCTACGCTCCCCCTGTGCCCGGAACGTACCGGCTTCGTTCCGTATGCAGCGACACGGCCAACAAGGATCTACACAACGTCACTTCGGTAATCAACGCAGAAGCATATACCGGAGAGAACCCGCACTATAAAAATGGGGTGCTCAAGGTTGCGCAAGACCGGCGCCACTTCGAATATGCCAACGGCACTCCTTTTTTCTGGCTGGGGGACACGTGGTGGATGGGCCTGTGTAAACGCCTACGCTGGCCGGATGACTTTGAAACGTTGACCGCTGACCGCCTGCAAAAAGGTTTTACCGTGGTACAGATCGTGGCCGGACTTTACCCGGACATGGAGCCCTACGATCCACGCGGAGCCAACGAGGCGGGATATCCCTGGGAACCCGATTTCGCGCGCATCAACCCGGCATACTTCGATATGGCGGACGTCCGCATTCAGTACCTGGCGGACCATGGGCTGGCTGCATGCATCGTGGGATTTTGGGGCTACTTTATCCCTCGCATGGGCATGGCCAAAGTCAAGCAACATTGGCGTTACCTGGTGGCTCGTTGGGGCGCCTACCCGGTCTTCTGGTGTCTTGCCGGCGAAGGTACAATGCCCTACTACCTCTCCAAGACCAAGGAGCAGGATGCAGAGACACAGAAGCAGGGCCTAACCGAACTCGCGCGCTATGTGCGCACCATCGATGCCCATCATCACCCCATCACCATCCATCCCTCCAGCAGCGCGCGCCTGTGCGTGACTGATCCTTCGCTGCTGGATTTCGACATGCTACAGACGGGTCATAACGACCGGCAGAGCGTGCCCAACACGATCGAAAAGGTGCAGGCCTCGCTCGCGGCCAGTCCGCAGATGCCGGTGCTGATCGGGGAAGTCTGTTACGAAGGCATTCAGGAGGCAAGCCGCCAGGAGGTGCAGCGCTTCATGTTCTGGACGGCTATCCTGAGCGGCAATGGTGGACACACATACGGGGCTAACGGCCTCTGGCAAGTGAATACTCCGCAGCAACCCTATGGGCTTTCTCCGCACGGACATTCCTGGGGCGGCCCCGCGTGGAATGTAGCGGCGCAGCTGCCCGGCTCGGGTCAACTCGGGATGGCCAAGAAACTACTCATGCGCTATTCCTGGTGGAAACTTGAAGCGAAGCCGGAGATCGTCGAACCGCACTGGACCAAAGGAGACTACTGGCAACCTTTCGCCGCTCAAATTCCCGGCGAAGTGGCGATCGCGTTCTGTCCCGCATTCACCAAACCTGCGGTTTTCCATCAACTCGAAAGTGGCACTCATAAGGCGTTCTTCTTTAATCCGGCTAACGGGAACGAGCAGCCAATCGGCGACATTACGCCGGAGGCCGACGGCACATGGAAAGTACCGGAGATCCCCATTTTTCAGGATTGGGTGATCGTGGTTGAGCGCAAAGCATGAGCGAAGAAAACTCCGCCCACTCCTTTCGAGTCGCGCTCTCAGCCGATTTTTGTGACCAGCATGGGCAGCCCGTCTTCCCGGATCTTGGCTTGTCGTTGCTGGACGCCGTTCCCGCGATCTCGCATGAGTTTCTGCGCGAATACCGGGCCGAATACGCACCCGAGCAACTGGAGAACTACGACGTTGTAATTTCTCTTAAACCCAAGGTCACGGCTCAGTCGCTCGCGAAAGCCTCGCGCTTATGCGCCATCGGCCGCTGCGGTGTTGGCTACGATAACGTCGACCTGGATGCCTGCACAGAAAACGGAATCGCCGTCTACATCACGCCCGGCGGTGTGATCCGTCCTGTGGGCGAATCCATCGTGCTTCTCATGCTGGCGCTCTCCCACAATCTCGTCGTGAAAGACCGGATGGTACGCCAGGGTCAATGGGCGCAAAGTACGGTTCGCCTGGGCCGCGAGCCACGTCAGCGTGTGGTCGGAACCATCGGCCTGGGCAACATCGCCGCGGAAGCTGTCCGATTGCTGAAGATGTTTGACGTGGCCAGGTTTCTTGCGTTTGATCCTTACGCATCGGGCGAGCGGGCTGCGCAGCTCGGAGTGGAATCGGTTTCGCTCGAGGAACTTCTCCGTGCTTCAGACTATGTTCTGGTCAATTGCCCGCTCACCCCCGAGACCCGTGGGTTGCTGGGCAATCCACAATTCGCCCTGATGAAGCCGGATGCGGTGATCATCAATACTGCGCGCGGGCCGATCATCAACGAGGCCGCCCTGATAGACGCTCTCCAGAGTGGTCGAATCCGAGGAGCGGCCCTCGATGTCTTCGAGAAAGAGCCGCTCAGCGCCGACTCGCCGCTCCTTGGCATGGACAATGTCATCCTGACTTCGCACTCCATTGCCTGGACGGAGGAGCTATTCCGCGATATGGGGCGGATCGACTGCGAGGGTGCGCTGGCTGTCTATCGTGGTGAGGCGCCGCAGCATGTGGTCAATCCTCAAGTGCTGACGCGTCCAGCCTTTCTACAGAAACTTGGGAAATACAAAGCTGCTTTCGCAGCAAGAGAGGGCAATCGATGATCCGCTTTCGCCAGCGGCTGCAACAAGGGGACGTCCTCATGGGCCAGATGGTGCTGGAGTTATTTACTCCCGGCATCGGTCCTATGCTCGCCGCGTGCGGGATGGACTTCGTCATTTTCGATATGGAGCATGGGCGTTGCGATATCACTCTGCTGGCGGAGATGGTTGCGTCCTGCCGGGGCAGTGAAATCTTTCCTATCGCGCGCGTTCCGGATGTAGGGTATGCGCCTCTTTCGCGCGTTCTGGATGTAGGCGCGCGCGGCGCCATGGTTCCACGCGTGGAGACGAAACAGCAAGCGGAAGATATCGTGAGCCAGCTCAAATATGCGCCGATGGGCAGGCGCGGCGTTGCACTGGGCATCGCGCACGATCTGTACCGGGCGGGCACGGCGGAGTTCTTTGCCCAGGCCAATGAAGAGATTGCCGTGATCCTGCTGTTGGAGACGGAAAGAGCTTTTGAAAACCTGGACGAGATCGTAAGCGTTCCCGGCATCGACGTCGCCTGGGTGGGGCATTACGATCTGACCGTCTCGCTGGGGATTCCGGCGCAATTTGAGCATCCGCGATTTCTCGGCGCGATGGATGCGTTGGTCGCTGCATGTCGCCGGCACGGCGTTGCTCCGGGCTTCCTTCCCGCTACCCCGGAATTAGCCGTGCATTGGATCGGCAAAGGCTTCCGTGCCATCAGTCTGGGCAGTGACATTGGCGTATATCTCGATGGCATACGCAAGTTTCGTGATCATGTGACTGCAAAAAAGGGTTGAAGGATGAGCGCTTTCTCGTTTCACGGGCAAGTAGCTGTGGTTACGGGCGCTGCCTCCGGCATTGGCCGTAGCGTGGCCGAATGCTTTGCCCGGGCAGGCGCCAGCGTGGCCATGATGGATCGCGATGAGGGCCAGGGCCGAACTGTCTGCTCACAAATCCAGGCCATGGGGCAAACATGCGAGTTCTTCCCCGCGGATGTGAAGAGCGAAGCGGAAGTGGCCAGGACCATTGAACTGATTACGGCCCGCTTTCACCGCATCGACCACGTCGTTAACAACGCCGGAATCAACTTGATGAAAGGGGTAGAGGATTGTTCCACCGCCGAATGGGACAACGTCTTCGGCGTAAATGTGAAGTCGGTTTTCCTGATGGTCAAGCATTCACTTCCCTGGCTGCGCAAGTCGCATAGCGCCAGCATCGTGAATGTCAGCTCGGTTTCGGGAATTGTCGCTCAGAGGGGTACTCCGGCGTATGTGGCCTCTAAGGGCGCGGTTTTGATGCTCTCCAAGGCGCTCGCTCTGGACTTTGCGGAGTTTGGTATCCGCGTGAATTGTGTCTGCCCCGGAATCACCGATACTCCGCTCTTTCATTCCCACGTGCAATCTACCAGCGACCCGGCGCGTACGCTGCTGGAGAGAACGCGTCGGGTTCCAATAGCGAGAATGCTTTCGCCCTACGAGATCGCGGATGCCATTCTCTACCTGGCGAGCGATCGCGCATCGGGGATTACAGGAACAGAGCTGATTGTCGACGGTGGGTATTTGGCTGCGGCTGAAGGACCTGGGGATTAGGAAGAAGCATTCACTGCGGTTCAGGGCCACCCAGGACTGACATCCTGGGGCATTCTCTGCCGTCTGCTGGGATCAGCCGTCCCTTCGGGACTGGTTCCGATAACCGCCGACAATCCGTTTAAAACGAACATTGAACAGCAGGTCCCTCCACTACGCTACGCTCCGGCCGGGATGACAATTCTGTTTGGACAACAACCTTCCAAAACCAAAACAGAATTGTCATCCCGACCGGAGCGTAGCGTAGTGGAGGGACCTGCTGTTCTCAGCGATTTGTACGGCTAATCGCGGCGGGTCGCTCGTATTACGATGTCTTCTTTGAATGCGGGCAACACCAGCGCGCTCTTGCCGCCGCCCTTAACCTCGATCGCCGGGGAATACTGACCGGTAACCGGAGAATAGAGCCGCACATCGTAACTGCCCGGCGGCAACGAGAGTGAGACACTTCCGCGAATCGTTTGGCCTGCAGCGGGATCGCCAACCTCGCGCGAGTCAGCCAGGTAAGCCACGTAATCGCGCTCACCGGCAGACAAGCTCGAAAGGGTCAGATGCTGGGGATAGGTCGCAATCCAGTCCGGCGCAAGCTTGGCGTGGAGGTAATCAAACGAAGACATGAATTCCGACAGGTACTGCATCCAGGTGCGGATCCCGCGCTGGGATGCCGCGGTCCCGCCCTCGCTGCCTACCGTGATGGAAAAATCGATGTAGTCATAGTGGCAGCGGCTCAGCAGGGCCGTCCATGCACGCTTGCGGTGGATCGTCCATCCGGTCGTATCCCGATACATGCTCGCCGTATTGTCTTCGTCGAGCACTGCCGGCTTCGGACGCGCATCCGCGTCCCGGCAAAAACTCGCGACCTGGTCCAGCATTAACTCCTTCGACATGAAGTTGCCCATCTCGTAAACCTTTCCGTCGAAGAGAGTATTCGGCAACGGATGGTCATTCACAATGTCAAAGGTTTTGCCGGCGAAGGTGGCGTCCATGGGGAATGCGTTTTTCGCGCCATAGGTGAAGGCTTGTTGCCCGGAAAGCAGGTGCGGATGGTTGAGCCGTTCGCATCTCATCGCGCAGAACATGGGCCATCTGCTCCTGCCATGCGTCCACATCCGCCGGAGATGCATGGCCAGCAAAGCCGCCACCCGGCTCATTGCAGATTTCGTAGTACACATTGTCATAGCCGGCGGTCTCCTGGATGATCTTGCGCGCATATTCGCTCTGCCTGCGCACCAACTCCGGATCCTTCAGCGATATATAGTCCTGCCAGGCAATGGCTCCCACATGCTGTTGATTGTTTTCCGCGCGGAACGGGTTGAGCGCCCAGGTCTCGTTGGAATAGGTGTTGCTGAACACGGTTAGCTCGACCACAATCCCCTTCTGAGACGCGACATCCAGAAAGCGATGGAGCCGTTCAAAATACTCCGGATTCCACTTGTCCAAGTCGTAAGTGGGCTCCCCATCCATGGCTTTGGCTGGACCACTGCGCACAAAAGGCGAGATGTAGTCGGGGGATTCCGGCTTGCAGGGAGACGAGGGATTGCGCGCGCTTTGCAGCTCGCGATAGAGCAGAAACGTCCGGGTCATGGTCATCTTGTGCTCAGCGGCGTCGGCCAGATACTTCTCGTAGTCGAACGGTCGATTGATGACCGAACCGTAGTGCTCCGAAGCTGAGATCAGCACCAGGGGCTTGCCCCGGAACCATAAGTATTTGGGGTTATCCGGTGCGATTTTGACCGCATCCTGAGCGTGCGCCGCGCTCACCGCGGCCACCCCGAACAGAAACATTTTCATGCAAAGATTTCGGCCAGATCATGCCATCCCCAAACTGAAACTGTTTTCCCATTGATAGGGCCGTTGGACAGAGTTCTCCCTACACAGCACGCGGACCTGGAAACGACCCTGGCAAGGGACCTGGCCATCATACGCAAAGTTCTGCCGGCGGCAACCCTCCTCATCACAACCCGTCCTCGCTTTGGAGGTGGCAGATTGGCCGATTGCCGTTCGGCTCGAAATCCTCAAATTCCAATGAGAAATATCTTTTCTCTTGACATTGCCATTTTCCGCCCTATATCTTCCGGCGCGTAATTAGTTATGACACTTTGCTGTGTTGCTAAGGGAGAGTTTCCCGGGGTCGCGCACCTTTCCCGGCTCCTAAGCACCGCAAGACAAATGGGAAAAGTGGGGGCCTACACGGCCAGCCCACGCAGGCCACGATAGCCACTTTTGGAGGAGGACGTAAATGCTATTGAGAAGGGTTTGTCTCTTCTGTGTTTTCGCCGTTGTAACCGTAAATGTGGCTTTCGGGCAAACGGGAGCGAGCGGCACCGTCCTCGGAACCATCACTGACACCAGCGGCGCCATCCTCCCCAACGTCAAGGTGGCTGTTACCAATACGGCAACCAACGCGACCTTCAACACAGTGTCGAATAACGCGGGAGACTTCACCGCTCCATCCTTACCCCCGGGAACGTATACGGTTTCAGCAGAGATCGCCGGGTTTGGAAAGCAAGTGACCGCCCCCTTCACACTGACAGTTGACCAGAAGGCTCGCATCAATTTGTCCCTGAAGCCCGGAACGGTGACGGAAACGCTGGAGGTGACGGCACAGGCGGTAACCCTGGACACGGATAGTGCCGCTTTATCCCAGGAAATGTCCGGCGAGCAGGTGGCTGACCTTCCGTTGAATGGGCGCAACTTTATGCAACTGCTGTTGGTCGGCGCCGGTGCGGTTACCGTGGGTGGCGAGCAAGGCACGATGCGCCAGGGTGAAGGCAATGCCGTAAGCATCAATGGCGGCCGCCCCGAGGGAAACAACTACACCCTCGACGGGCTGGTAAATACCGACCAGGCGCTGATGACTCCGGCGGTCATTCTTTCTCAGGACGCGATCGGGGAATTCAAGGTGCAGAGCGGCATCTACCCCGCCGAGAATGGGTTCGGCGCCAGCCAGATCAACATCGTCAGCAAGGGCGGGACCAACTCGATTCACGGGTCGATCTACGAGTCAAACCGTAATAATGCTTTTGACACCTCGCCGTTCCCCACTGCCACCGACGTCATCGCTGGGGTAAAAACCGAAAATCCAATTCTGCATCTGAACCAGTTCGGCTTTGTTGCCTCGGGTCCCGTGTATATTCCGAAGATTTACAACGGGCGCAACAAAACCTTCTGGATGGCCAATTACGAAGGCTGGCGCATGAACAACGGGGCCCGGGTAGAAAACGTCGTCCCCACCCCGGCGGAATTGTCGGGCGATTTTTCGCAAGCCACCTATCCCGCGGTGAATGGCCTGCCTGGAGGCCCGTTGCCTGCGTATGGAACCCCTACCTGCACCGCGGTGTTGAACGCAGGCTACGACTGCCTGCCGGCGGATCCAACGACCGGGTTAAATGACTGGGGCACTCAGGTTCCGACAAGTGCGCAAACAGCTCGAATTGGGCTAGTGGCGGTTGCCAACAATTTCTGGTCCAAACCGAACATTCCCGGCAACCAAGCCGAGGGCGTAACCAACTTCATCACCAATATTCCCGGCCCACTCACCATGAATCAGCAGACCTACCGGGGAGATCAACTGCTGGGCAAATGGGGCAATGTCTTCGGCCGATACACCCACGCCAAATACGTCAATAGCACGCAATACAATTCCGGATCGATCGACTACGGTATCGAGCAATACTTCCAAACTGAAGACGCCTGGGAGATAGGTCACACCATCAGCCTCGGCTCCAACAACGTAAATAACTTCCGTTTCGGCAAGCTGACTGCTGACGCCCCGGAGGGTTCCGCTGCTCCACCCGCCTCCGTGGTCAGCGCGCTGGGCGAAACGGGCGTCTTTACCACCTTCGGGCCCCTGCAGGAGACGTGGCCCAATGTTGGCTTTGGGACTGGCGGCTTCGCAAGCGGCGGCGGCCCCGTCAACTCCTATAGCGGATCGAATAATCCCAACTGGGAGTTTGCCGATTCGTTCAGCACCGTCCATGGAAAACACACCATCGGGTTGGGCATCGACTATCGCAAATGGCACCTGGTTCGTAACCTCGACGATGACTTTTACGGCGACTGGTCGTTCAGCGGTAAATCCGCCCCCATTAACACCATCACTTGCACCAACCCTATATCGCCCATCAACGGTGGGCAGCCGCTGTGCGGCACCGGCAACGCCGTCGCCGACATGCTGACCGGCTACTACAACTCAGTCGGCGGATTTGTGCCGGGTCCCCTGAGCCCCACCACGCAGGCCGGCAACCCACAGGACCACGTCTTCAGCTATCTTGGGCCTTATGCCCAAGACGACTGGAAGGTAACCCAGAAGCTTTCTATCAATTACGGCCTGCGCTGGGACTTCCGCGCCGCGGCCTATGAAGCCCAAAACCATTTCTTCTGGCTTGACGTCACCAACCCAGCGGGAGGCCTCTGCTACGCCGATCCGAATTTGAGCACCGACGGAGTAGCTCCCGGGGTTGGCATTGATGGCGGCCCAATCCTCCGCTACTGCGGGAAGGTTCCCCACCCTGGACAGAAGACGCCCTTTGCCCCTCGCTTCGGCGTGAATTACCGGCTGAATGACAAGACGGTTATCCGCGGCGGTTATGGCATCTTCTTTGACTCCTTTGAAGGACGCGAGATCGACGACTCGGCGGATATCTATCCCTATAGCATCCGCAACAACCTCACCCCCACGACCGTTGCCGGCACTCCCAAGTTGACCAATCAGCTTTTCCCAAGTTTCTCCAAACTTGGTGCCTTCCCTGAATCCACGCTGTCATTCATCGCAGTGATCGAGTCGGAGAATCCGATCGATCCCTATGTCCAGTCCTGTACCCTCTCGGTGGAGCGTGAGCTGGCAAGAAACACGACTCTCGAAGTGAACTACATCGGCACCCACGCGGTCCATCTGCTCGACCGACACAATATCGCGCAGCCTTACCCGATCGCAAATTCGAGCCTGGCGTTCTGCGAGGCGCAAGACCCCGTCACCGGCAGCTACGTCAACATCACCAAGGCGCCCTGCACCGTGGTGAGCAGGTTGCCTTATCCGAATTTCAACGGGTTTTATATCGACAGCGACTTCCACGGTTACTCTAACTACAACGCGGGCAACATCAAGTTCGAGCATCGCGCCGGCAATACGGCCATAACCGCCATCTACACGTGGGCCAAGAGCATGGACGACAAGTCGGCGGCAGCCGGCGTGGGTTCGACCGGATCGGGTTACCAGGGTTTCGAGAACAACCATGAACCGAACCTGGATTATGGACCTTCCGACTTCGATGTGGATCATAGGTTCGTGGCCAGCTATATCTATCAACTACCGTTTGGCCGGGGGAAGAAGTTCGGGGGCGGAGTCAACCGCGCAACAGACCTGGCGATTGGCGGCTGGCAGGTTACCGGCATCACCACCTTCCAGACCGGCTTCCCGTTCAGTATTACGGCGAACGATATTCAAAGCTTGAACGACACCCAGTTCGAGCACGCGAATATTGTGCCGGGTTGCAAGGTCCATGGCAATCTGACGGCCCAGTTCCAGCGCATTAATACGGCCTGCTTCACCCAGCCGGCACTTGGGACCTATGGAAACACGACGCGGAACTTCCTGCGCCAGCCGGGCATTAACAACTTTGATATGGGTTTTGGCAAGACCTTCGACATTTGGGAGCGCCTCAGGTTCTCGCTAAAAGCGGATGCCTTCAACATCTTTAACCATCACCAATACAGCGGCGACGTCGGTGGCTTACTAGTCGCTGGATCGGGAGGTAACACGGCCATTGACAATGCGGTGGGTGATTCGAAGTTTGGCCTTATTACTCAATCCTCGACGGCCCGTGTCATCCAGTTCAGCGGCAAGCTTACTTTCTGAGCCGCAGATATCAACGAGTGACCTTACCTCCGCCACGCCTCAACGGCGTGGCGGAGTTTTCTGTAGCAGCATATACACTGGAACCGTTCTCACGACCTGTTCTCTCTGGACAGATGAGGACGGTTCTCCGATGATGATTGGCTCACAATTGAAACGCTGGCGATTACAACTGGGTTCGGTGTTGATCTTCTCGTGCGTTCTTCCCTTGGCGGTTTGGGCACAGGGGGCAAATCAGGACGCAGAAGAGCAACTCGCGGATGCGGGCCAGCAAGCACTTGCCGCAGGGCAATATGCGGTGGCGCGTACGAACTTCGAGAAGCTGGCAAAGCTGCAGCCTGGCATTGCCGAAGTGCATGCCACCCTCGCCGTCATCGACTTCAAGCTTCGTGACTACGACCAGGCAGTCAGTGAGGTTCGAACGGCAAAAAAGCTGAAGCCTGGCCTGCCCAAACTGGATAGCCTGCTGGGCATGTCGCTGGCGGAACTGGGACAGTTCAAGGAAGCACTCCCTGGACTGGAGGAGGGGTTCAAGAAACCACCCGATCCGTACACGAAACGGATGTGCGGCCTGCAATTGATGCGGGCGTATACCGGCTTACAGCGGGACAGCGACGCGGTGAATATGGCCCTGGAGTTGAACCGCTTGTATCCTAACGACCCGGAGATTCTCTACCACACCGGCCGTGTCTATGGGAACTTTGCCTTCCTCACCCTGCATAAGTTGGAAGTAGTAGCGCCCACGTCTGTATGGCGTCACCAGGCCGCGGCCGAAGCCTTTGAGAGCGAGGGATCAACCAACTCCGCGATCGGCGAATATCGCGAGGTACTTAAACTCGATCCCACTCGTCCCAAGATCCATTACCGGATCGGCCGGACTTTACTGGCACGCTGGCAGCTTAACCACGCACCCGAAGATCGCACGGAAGCAGCGCGAGAGTTCGAACAGGAGTTGCAGTTGGATCCCTCCGATGCTAACGCCATGTACGAACTGGCAGAGATTCACCGTCAATTAAATGAGGTCGACCAGGCACAACAGCTCTTCGAAGCCGCGCTCAAGGCCTACCCTGACTTTCAGCAAGCGCAGGTGGGCCTGGCAGCGGTCCTGATGTCGCAGCAGAAGCCCGATCTCGCGATGCCACATTTGCAGAGGGCTGTAGAACTCAATCCCGATGATGAGGTGGCGTGGTATCGCCTGGCACAAGCGGATCGACAACTCGGCAGGAAAGAGGATCAGAACACGGCTCTTGCTCAAGTCCAGCGTTTGCGCAAGCAGACTAGTCTTCAGGAAGGGACGAGCACACCAGAAGAAGTAACCAAGCAGACATTGCAACCCGGCGAAGTTCAGTAAGCCGGTTCTCGGCCACGTGTCGCGGGAGCTCCTGATGCACCATCCGCATCGCTCAAGGATTGGCGTGGCTTGCTCGGGACTTTTCCTAGCCTTGATTGGCTGCGGGAGCAAGGCGGCCTTTTCGCCTCCGCCCATCAATCTTTCCGTCTCTGTCAACAACACCATCATCGTCGTGCCGCCGAACGGAATGCCGGTGAACGTCCCGGTAACCATCGTCGCTCCCACCGAAACAGCAACATTCACCATCAGCGGCTTGCCTGCGGGGGTTTCGGAGAGTTACAAGGAATCGGAATCCAACCCTTCAGGATTACTCACCCTGGTGGCGAACGCTACAACCGTGCCCGGCACCTACATGCCTACGATCACGGTTGGCACGTTGGGTCAAACCGCGTCGGTGGTTTTTACGCTGGTCATCGGTTCGCCGCCCAAGCCGGCTATGGCGCGAGATTCAGCCAATCTGATCGTCGGGCTTCGCCCCATAAGCGCTGACTTATTTGGCCTACAAATAAAAACAAGAGACGACGCTTTTTTCTCCAACTCGCCTCGAGATCTTCATCCTGAGAGCCTGTGACTTTATAGATCTTTCGCGTGAAACCCTCGACCTCCCCAAAAATCGTCATCCTGAGCGAAGCGCCTCACAGATTTATCGCATCGCACCACGCTTGGTAGCGCGGAGTCGAAGAGCCTGTCCTGAGCGTAGCCGAAGGAACCTCGGCGATGCCTATCTTACCCATTCCGCTCGCGGCTTTTCAATCGCCGAGCCCGCGCCGCGCAGACCGGTCACGGTTTTTCCGAACTAAGAATTTGTTAGCATCTTGCTATGTCCGGCGGCGTCGGGCAAGCCGCGGCAGACCCTGTTCTCGGAGGTTCGGTGGTTGAAAGCCGCGAGCAGCATACGTAAGATAAGCACCGCCGAGGTTCCTTCGGCTACGCTCAGGACAGGCTCTTCGACTCCGCGCCACCGAGCACTGTGTTACGCGATAAATTTGTGAGGCGCTCTGCTCAGGATGACGGTTTTGTGGGAGTTTGACGAAAAAACTTCCTAAAGAAGTTAGTGGTTATCGGGCTCGCGCGGCCATGTTATCCCGAGTGGACTTCGTAGTCTCGCGATGCCCATCTTTTCTTCCAGACAATCGGCCACCAGGTGTCGAGATCACTTTGCCGGCACGGAATAGACCTCGAGCTGGTCGCGGGTTAAGACCGCAAGTTGTGAAGCATCCGGCGCCAACGCGTAACCGTCGCGGCTCAAGGACGGAGGACCGGCACGCACACTGAGTAGCCGCTTACTATCCGCAGCTCGGTAAACTCGCAGCTCCTCGGTGGAGAATTGCGATGCGCTCATGGGCGCCCCCGGGGGAACGGGCAGAGTCGACTGCACGATCTTCACCACGAAAGCCTGCTGATTGGCACTGCCTTCGGCGGCATGTCCACAATCATTCGGGGTCGAGTCACCCTTCAATACCAACTTGCCGTTTGCGTGCAGCACCCGGTACTCGCGGCCTCCGTTTTGCTTATCGCAGCTCACCAGGAAAATGAGGTCCGGTGCGATGCTGGAAAGCTCAGGTGTGCAGCCGGAGGTGAACCGTGCCACGACCGAGGCATGATTGTCCCAGGCCAACATGGAGATGCGGTAACGCATGTTCGACTGCGCCGATAGCGTCACCTGACCCTCATTCAACAGGGTGGGCGCCATCAGGTTCGACTGCACAGTTGACTTGGCGACGGTTTCAAAGTTGCGATTCAAAACCAGGATATTGACATCCTCTTCCGGGTCGGCATTGAGGCTCTCGCGAAGCTGGGCATGCAACTCCGGCGTATGCCGCTCATGGAGGACGCCTATAGCCATGAAGCCGCCGTCGGGCGTCACACGTACGAAGGCCAGCGGGCCGTCCAGGGGAAGTCGACTCTCCATCTCCAAACCCTGGCCGTAGACTCGCAGCTCCGAGCCTACGTGCACCAGCACGCGACCATCCGCGAGCGGCCAGAGGTATTGCTGCCTGTCGAACATCTCCCAATCAATGGTGTGCGTGACCCGGTGTGTCTCCGTATCCACTACAGCGGCTCTGATGATGCGAACCGTCGACCCGGTCCTCTGCTCATCCCTCGACACCAGCTCGTGGGGGTTGAAGGCGACCAAAAGTTCCCTCGGGCCGAGATAGGCCAGCACCTCATCGTGGACAAAGTTGAACGCGTCTCTTTGCGGGCGAGGAGAATAGCCCAACTCGCGGATGGAAATACTAGCTGCTGCGTGGCCTGCATCATTTGCATTGCCCGAGGGCAACGCCACGTTGCACTGTGGCGGCACGCAAAGATCGATGTCGTTGACGGGTGGAGGGGCCGGCAGCGCCGCAGCCCTGGCTACAGCGGGAATACGAGCACCGCTTGATTCCGGCTGGGCAGTGTCCGTTTCGCCTGGCGGCTGGGAGACTGTCCACCGCGCCGGAACCAGCAGCAGCATGGAGTGCTTCTCCAGCGACACGTCGTGGTCCTTCGATGTCAGAATGGAGCTATTTTCCGGACCGGTGCCCACGCTCAACTTCAAGCCTCTGACGTGGTAGACATCACCCATCTGCAAACGGGGAATCAGCGGTTCCAGATAGATCTCAGGCGTCGCCGTATTCAAAGTACTATCGCTACTGATACGCACACTATTGAGAATGATTTGTCCATTTATCCCCGACATGGCCTTAACCGGCAAGCTGTAGCTTAATACGCCTAGATCGCTGTTCTCGGGCGGTGCCGCGATCGCGGAAAGCAGCAGATTGAAGGGACCCATCTTCATATCTCCGCACTGCGCCCTGGTAAAGGCCAGCCCCACCTCGGAAGCTTTGACTGGCTTGATACTGGGAATCACGGAGACCACATGCGCCTCCAAAACCGCTCCGTTCTTGAGGTCGCAACTAGGACTTCGCCATTCGACCTTGACCCGCGCGTAGACGGTTTCACCCACCTTTAGGAGACGAGCGTGCAGGTCCGCCATCAGCTCCGCCTGAACAGGATCGGCCCCCGGCTTGGCGAGTTTCTCACCAGAGGTCGTTGCCCAACAGAGCACAAGAGCAGCTATGAGCCCCAGCATCCGCATGTGCATCCTGCCCTCGATGGCAGCAATTTTACAGGGGCAAGCTGTCTCTGTGCCATGCAATCGGAGCCACACGGCATACCGCTTTGCTCTACTTCAAGCTTGCAGGGGTCACCAGCTTGTGATGGACGAAGTTGTACGGCGGAACGGCGCTTCCTCTTAGAATCGCCAGCCCCAACTGGATCAGTCGCGGGCCATAGGTGTGGGCTTCATGGGAAACAGAACCGATGAGACAGTCGGCGCCCGAACGCATTTCTTCCAGCACCTCGGGAATGCAGTCCTGACCGACGGCGGCGACATTCTTTTCGGCACCGAGTTCGCGTACTGCCTGGAGGGCACCAAGCACGCTGGTGTCGGTTGCCGCGGCAATCAGGATTCGCTGCTTTTTATGATCGCGCAGAAACGCTCCGGTCACTTGATAACTGCGCTGCCTCAAGCCACCGCCTTCCAGCCGCATGAAGCGATCCGACGAAAACTGCGGCAGGCGTGAACGAATGCCTTGGAAGGCTCCCGTGATCCTGCTCTGCACGAAGGATCCGGCCTCGGCGATGTCCAAGCCAATCACCCAGTCCGGTTTACCTTTCCATTGATCAATTGCATGTTGCGCCAGGAACTCACCCGCCTCGAAGCCAACTTGAAAGTTATCCACTCCAAAATAAGTTGCGTGCGGGTGAGGAATGTCGATAGCGATGACAGGAATTCCCGCGCTCGAAAGCGTATGTCCGATCAAGGGCGCGATATGTTCGTCGATCTGAAACTCGATGACGAGATCTACGCCTTTGCCGACAAATTCCTCCGCATTACGCAAAGCCACTTCCGGATCGTACTTATTGTCGATCACCACCAGGTCGATGCCGGAATTGGTCGCGGCGGCGCGCAGACTCGCGGTTACGGCCTCGGAAAAAGGCATGGTCACGCTCTGGCTGGCGAAACCGAAACGGACTTTCTTTGGACGAGCCGCGGCGCGATAGCGTCCATCCTGCGATTGAGCGAGATAGCCGCGATGGACAAAGGTCTTGAGAATGCGATAAACGCTGGTCTTGGATATATGAACCCGTTGGAAAATATCCTCCAGCGTAAGTGGCTTCTTTTCCGTCTCCAGTAACTCGAGGATGTCCATGGCCTTGGAAAGAATCGGAATCAGATAGAGCCGGCTAATCTTTGCTTTGGTCAAGATGTCGATCCCCTATTGAAATGTAAATATACAGCCTGGTGGCCATCAAGCGGTACAACGCAGATTGAAGGCGGGGAGAACAATAACCAGACGAGTCCCAGAGGACCGTGGACGCGACCTTGCATAAAAATAAGGCTTAAGGCATAAAAAATACTTCCCGCATCATGGGGAAGCGCTCGCCCGGCCGCAGCGGATCGAGTGGGGCAAAGTACGGAGCCATGGCCTGCTGCCAGCGCGTATTGACCGGGTCGGCTTCGATCCGGCTCCATGTCTCCTCAAAATTCTCCACATGCATGGTGAGAAAGAGCAGTTGATCCCGGCGAAAGATGGAGTACTCCGAGATACCCGATCGCTTGAGGAGGGCGAGCATCTCGGGCCAGACCTTGGCGTGCGCTGCGTCGTACGCCGCTTCAGTTCCCTCGCGCAACCGCAATAGAAAAGCAATTCTTTCCATAAAGTCTCCGCATGAAAGTCTCCGCAGCCCGAGGACGTATTCTCTATCGAAAGCTGAGGACCGTCACAGCAAATGGGGCAAGATCCAGATGAGTTCCATGCTGTTCTGATGCCCGAGCCGTGCCCTCTCCGCTCGCCTCATCGACGGTGGAGAGATTCGCGTTTTGCGCACCATCCGGCAAGGTGACGTCGATGACCCGTTTTCTCTTGTTGACGAGCAGCAGCTTCTTGCCTGCCGCGGTGATGAAGCCCTGCGCCTCGATGTCGCTATTGGAAGAGAGCGTGGTCTCGACCAGTTGATCTCCGGCATGGAAGTTATCCTTCAACAGGCTCAGTACCCAGTAACGGGCGTTGGGCTTGCTATTCTTCCAATCGATCATACTGACGCTTGGGAACTGCGAAGGGTAGCCCACCAGTTGCGATTCTCCAATGACGTCAATTCCTTGTTTCGCCAAACCGCAGAAGAGGTAGGCATAAAGGGCGCCGGCAGCATTCCAATAGAGGTTTGGGATTGTGTCCGGATGCGCTTTGCCATCACTTATTTCCACTCCGTCGGAAGCAAGTATCACCCCAAGTTCGTCTGTATCGGTTTTGGTTTGAGGAGAAAGCCGCTGGCGGATGGCATCGATGTACCTGACCGTTGTGAGGAACCGGTCCGCCTGGTCAAAGAAGGTGAACTGCCAGTTATTGATGTCCTGATCGGGCGACGGGCTGGCATAAAAATGATAGGAGATGTAGTCGAGAGGGATACCCGGTTTGTGATTGGCGGGGTTGAGAAAGTATTCGAAATAGCGAGGATCGGCCCCCGGGTCAGCCAAAGCCAGGCCCATGAACTTGGTGTCCGGACTTACCTTGTGGATAGCGCTGACGATGGCATCGTATCGCGCGGTGTATTGCTCCGGAGTCATCTTATGCTCAAAGTCCACCTCATTGAGCACCTCCCAAATAGGAAAGCTGTAGTGAAAGCCCGAGGTGTGCTGCTTTCCGTTCTCATCCGTGAAGCCGCCCTTGGTGTACCAACTCAATAGCCGCCCGTAGTAGTCGCCCAGTTCCCCACCCGAGGGGTCTTTCAGTTCCGTACCCTGGGTGTAGTCCCAGTACACCTGGTTAGGGTCGGACGGATAGGTGACGGGCTTGTCTGTCTTGAATAACCAGGTTGGGATGGTACTGAAGTTCATCACCGTACTGTGGCCTTCGGTCGCGGCGAGAAAGTCCTTCGTCATGGGATCGATCAGCGAGAAGTCCCACGAGGTCTTTTCCTTGGTCGGTGGCTCCAGTTCAGCGACAGCGAGCCTGGGATAGGGTAGCCACGGTACATAGCGGACGTAGTCCGCACCCAGCTGCTTGAGCGCCTGGAAGGCGCCATCGTGCATGGAGGCTCCGGAGCGCAACATGGGGTTGACGACCACCTGCAGTGTCGGGGTGGATTTGGACACGAGAATGGTCTTGTTCCAATCGAGCGTGACCGCATTCGGTGGGCTCTTGGATTGCGCCACGGCAAGTGAACTGACGCAAAGTAGCGCGAGCAGGATACGTCTACCACTGTTGAAGTATGCCGCACGCAAGCGAGGGTATGGAGTAATCAAAGTATTTCTCCGATCTGACTCACGAGAGTTCCCTATTTCGGCCTGCCGAGCCGCACCCATCATACCTAAACATCGCAATAGGGCAACAGTTTCCAATTAGACATTTTGCCTTCTGGAAAGGGCGGGTGTGCGGCTTTTCTGGCTTGGTTCCCCCACCAAGGACGGGTGCCCCACATCTCGCTCGTTTTTCGCGAGATGTGGGATTCCACCGAGACTGACCGCGAGGTGTATCGGAGGTATCGAAAGTCCGGGGGAAAGGGCGGTGGAATCCCATATCTCGCGAAAAACGAGCGAGATATGGGGCACCCGTCCTTCGTTAGGCAACCGAAGCCAGGACCCTTCGGTGGGGATGATCCCGATTCGACAGGGATAGCTCTTTCCTATTGACACTACCGGGTTGACGACCGGATAGTTTAAGCCGCATGAATTCCAAGCTGCAATGCTCCGCTAACCTGCAAAACTCTGGCCTCCTCCATCGAACCGATGCAGCAACCAAAGGCTGGCGTGGGCCGCGGATCATTATCACCATCGCCGCACTTGCACTGACCGCTTGCGTCGCGTCCGCCTCCGCGGGTAAGCCGCAGCATCTTACCTGCGACTCCCTTGAGCATCCTCTCGGCATCGATTCTGCCCAGCCGCTGCTCTCCTGGCAGCTCCAGGATGACGGCTTTGGCGCACGGCAGACGGCCTACAGAATCGAGGTGGCAACCAAGCCCGCATTGCTGAATGGCAAGCCGGATGTGTGGGACAGCGGCCGCATCACTTCAGACAAATCCTTTGGCGTGGCGTATGGGGGCCCGGAGTTGGCCGCCTCGACGCGCTACTACTGGCGGGTCGAGCTTTGGAACAAGGATGGCAAGCCCTATCCCGCGAGCGACGCAAGCTGGTGGGAAACTGGATTGCTCAAGCAAACGTGGAAAGCTCAGTGGATCGGATATGAGGACGAGGAGCACCGCGCGGTTCGCAAATCCGGCGCCACATGGATCACTAACGCTGACAGCTCCCCGGCAGGGCACCAGACAAGCAATGATACGCAGCACGATTTTCGCTTCCCCTTCCAGCTCACAGGGCAGGTAAAACACGCGGACCTCTTCGTGACCGGGGAGGATTCCGCCGCGGCTTGGGTAAATGGCAAGCAGGTGCTCGAGACAGTGCCACTGCCGCCGTGGAAACAGGCGCCCTGGAAGACCTACCTGCGCAAAGATGTCACCTCGGACCTGCGCGCCGGCGCGAACCTGCTAGCTGTTGGCGTCACGTTATACGGAACGCCCTCGGCAAATGGCACGGGGCCGTCGCGGAACGACCAGACGCCGATGAGCGCGTGTCTCTATGTGGAGATGATGGATGGCTCCACGCACATCTGGGCGAGCGGCAAGGAGTGGAAGGCCGCCCTCGACGCCAAGCAGAGTTGGTACGCGCCACAGTATGACGATTCTGCCTGGCAACATGCGATTGCCTATGTGCCTCCGGCTTCGCCCATGAGCACAGCATCCATGGGGAATCCCTGGCAGACCGGGCCAGTGAAGCTGCTGAGGCACAGCTTCGCGATCGGCAAGCCGGTGACCTCTGCGCGACTTTACGTGACCGCGCTGGGCGCCTATCGTTTCCAAATCAATGGCGCACGTGTCGGGGATCAGGTTCTGTCGCCAGGATGGGACGATTTTCGCAGCCACGTTCCCTACCAGGCGTATGACGTCACCCAGCAACTGAAGACCGGGCAAAATGCGATGGCTGCATGGCTTGCGCCGGGCTGGTACACCACTCCGCTAATGTGGTTCCGCCAGGGATACAACTATGGAGATACTCCTCCGGCGCTGAAGGCGCAGCTTCGCATCGAGCATGCGGACGGCTCGATCGAGTGGATCAACACTGACGAATCATGGCGAGCTGATATCTCTCCGATTTCTCAAGCGGAGATTTACGACGGCGAAAACTACGACGCAACCAAAGAACAACCCGGTTGGGATACGGCCACTTTTTCTGATGCCCGTTGGAAGCCTGTCGATCTGGTTAAGCCATTAGAGCCGGAAATCGTTCCGCAGTCCTTCCAGCCCATCCGTCCGCAGCAGACGCTCACCGCGGATACCATGACCAGCCCCAAGCCCGGAATCTATATCTACGACTTCCATCAGAATCTGGCGGGAGTCGCGCGGCTGCAGGTACGTGGCCCAGCGGGGACCGACATTCAGTTGCGTTTCGGTGAAGTGCTCAATCCAGACGGCACCCTATATGTCGACAATCTGCGCACGGCGAAAGCGACGGACCACTACATTCTTTCCGGCAAAGGCCTGGAGGAATTCCAGCCCGACTTCACCTTTCATGGCTTCCGCTATGTGGAAGTAAGCGGCCTGCCTGCCAAGCCCGACCTTAGTGCTGTGAAAGCAGTGGCGATGTATACCGATGCGCCGATTACGGCTCAACTACACTCCGGCAGCCCCATGATCAATCAGCTCTGGAGCAACATCCTCTGGGGACAGCGCTCTAACTTTGTTGGGGTACCCACGGATTGCCCGCAACGCGATGAGCGTTTGGGCTGGACCGCGGACGCGCAGGTCTTCTGGCGAACGGCGTCCTACAACATGAACCTGACGCAGTTTTCCAAGAAATTTGCAGAGGACGTAAGAGGAACGCAAGTGGGAACACCGATGTTCGGTATCTTCGCACCGGGCACGGATACACCGAATCCCGGCTTTGGCGCCGGCTGGAGTGATGCAGGCGTCATCATTCCCTGGACGGCGTGGCTGCAGTCAGGAGACACGCGCGTACTGGAGCAAAACTGGGACGCCATGGAGAAGTATCTGTCCGCGATCCAGGCAGCCAATCCGGATTACCTATGGAAGAAGGACTACGGAATACCCTTCGGCGATTGGCTCTCCCCGGAAGGGCCTACGCTCGAGCCCCTGGTGGCCAGCGCTTATTGGGCTTACGATGTCACGCTCATGAAGCAAATGGCACATGCCCTGGGCAAGGCAGAAGATGAGGCAAAGTACGATGCCCTGTTCGGCAAGATCAAGACCGCCTTCAACAACGAGTTTGTTCATGCCGATGGATCTATCGCCGGGGCGGATAACGGTCCTTCGCCCTTCGGGCAGATCAACAATCCCGAAGCCAAGGCCAAAGGGGGCGATACACAGACCGGCTATGTGTTAGCGCTAAACATGCACTTGTTGCCCGATGGGCTGCGCGATGCGGCCAGCAAGAAACTTGTCGCCAAGATCGAGGCTAATGGTGGCAAGCTGGCAACCGGCTTTCTGGGTACTCCTTACCTGCTGGCGGTGTTGGTGGATACGGGTCACAGCGACGTTGCCTATCGCCTGCTGCTCAACACGGAGTATCCCTCCTGGGGCTATCTGGTAGGGCACGGCGCCACCACCATGTGGGAGAGGTGGAACGGAGACCAGATGCGGGGCGACCCCAGCATGAATTCTTACAATCACTATGCCTATGGCGCTGTGGCCGATTGGATATACCGCTACGCAGCCGGCATCGACGCCCTGCCCTCAGATGCGGGTTTCCACACCATCTATCTCCACCCCAACTTCGATGCCCGTCTGGGGAGTCTCGACTTCCGCTACCAATCCTCTTACGGCGAGATACGGTCTTCATGGTCGATGACCGGGACGCAGGTAACCTGGCTGGTAACGATCCCGCCCAACACCACTGGGCGCCTACCGCTGGCCGCAACGCGACAGGGTAAGTTCATGCTGGACGGACAAACGTTATCCGGAAATAAGAAGCTTGGTCTGGTGAGTAGCGCAGATGGAGGCTCCACCTACGAATTGCCCTCCGGCACCTATTCGTTTCGGATCACACTGAACTAAGTCCAACGGTCCGCAGCCAACTAGGCAAGTTGGCCGCCATCGACAAAGAGCAGAACACCAGAGACATAGGCCGCATCCTCGGAGGCCAGGAACAGAGCCGGGCCAGCCACTTCTTCCGGTGTTCCCATGCGGCCGAGAGGAATCACGCCGGTCTCAGGATGGTACTTATGCTGGTATATAGGGTCGTTGAGGATTGGCCCGGAGAGGCGGGTACGGATGGGCCCCGGACCGACCGCATTGGAGTTGATGCCGAATTTGCCAAACTCCCGCGCTAGCGTCTTAGCCAAGAGAAACACGCCGGACTTAGTCACGTTGTAGTGCGCGAGCTGTGCTTCTCCATCCCAACTATTGGTAGAAGCCATGAAGACCAGCTTTCCTCTTCTTCGCGCTACCATGTGCGGCAAGACGGCCTTTGCCGTCAAAAATGCGCCACGTAAGTTTATGTCGAGCGTATTGTCCCAGGTGTCCACATCGAGCTCGAGAAACGGAACGGCCTCGGCGATTCCAGCAACGTACATCAATATGTCAAGGCGGCCGTGCCAATCGACAACCTGCTTGACCGCAGCCTCCACTTGGGCTTGATCGCGAACGTCGCACGTCACGCCTTTACATTCACTGCCTTCAGCATGCATTTCCTTAACAGTAGTCTCCATGGCCTGCGAGTCCACGTCGGCGATCACAACGTCAGCCCCTTCGCGCCCAAGCCGCACTGCGATGGCTTTCCCGATTCCATGCGCCGCACCTACGACGAGTGCGACTTGATTCTTGAAACGCGGCAAATTGTCTGTCCTCCGGTCGCCCACACGCAGACTCCAATCAGCAGGATCATATGTGCGGTGCACCGTTCGGTCTATAAATAAAACCCAGGGGTTTGTTGCGGCACGCTTGAGGGCTTTCCCGACTGCAAGTTACCTCTAATCTTCGACAACCTGGGAGCCGAACTCTCTAACTTACTCGGAGATCATCCGCGAGCAAGACCTACTGTTTTCCGAGGGGGCTACAATTTTCGCGGTAGGCGCTGTTCTACTCACGGCTAACTCAAATCAATTCCGGGGGTTTGGAAACATGAACTTTCTGAAGACTTTTCTCGCGGTTCTGCTGGGATTCCTTCTGGGCGCTGCTCTGTCTCACCCAAAAACAGCCAAAGCAGCCGGCAATGTATATGTTAAGCAGGTGCCAGTCGGCGTTTATAACCCTATCCAGGGATCCAATGTGGTCGGGTTCTCCTGCACCGGCTCTGGCGGTAACGCCGAATGCTTTATTGCCAGCCAGTGAAGTGAGCCGCTCAGGAGTGCATCACGTGGCCGCCATCGACATTGACGGTCTGACCGGTTATCTGAGCGGCCCTCGCAGAGGACAGAAACGTCACCGTGTCGGCTATGTCTTCGGGCTCCTGCCAACGGCCAAGCGGTGTGATGGCCCGCACCTTATCGCCCGCCCACTCATCGTACGTACGACGCTTGGACTCCGGTTGCTGATCGTGCCACGCCTTCCAGACGCGCTCGTTAAGAGGCGTGCGCACCATCCCCGGACTCACAACATTGACGCGAATTCCATGCGGTCCCAAATCCTTTGCCATACACTGCGCGAAGTTGATGTTAGCCGCTTTGCTCGCGCTGTAAGGGGGGTCCGTCTGGGAACCAATTTGCCCTGCGACCGAGGCCAGAAAAATGAACGTTCCCTCTTTGCGTGAGACCATTCCCGGGGCTATCGCGTGGGCGACATGTGTCATCCCTAATATGTTCACTTCCAATACTTTCGGCCAGTCTCCCGGCTCGAGATTGGTAAACGGATAGCCAAATTTTCCCGAACCCACCGCTGCAGCGTGAACCACATGGGCGATCGGTCCCAACCCAATTTCGGTTTGCCGCACAGCCTCCTGTACGGCAGCAAAATTGCAGACGTCCACCGATATACCAAGCGACGAGCCGCCGAAGTCTCGAAGAAGCGCACCCGCTGCATCTTTGACTTGGGCAGACAAATCCCACAATGCGACGTGACAGCCTTCACGGGACAAGGCACGCGCACACGCCCAGCCGATGCCGCTGGCCCCACCCGTGACAACCGCAACTCTCCCGGCAAGTTCCAAGTCCATTCCGCGTCCCCCGCGCACACTGTGAGCGCGACCGATTCATAGTACATTGGGACACGATCAGCCCGCTTGTTCAGGTATGCCCTTCGCGCGAAAACAACGAACTATGATTTCATCTGCTGCAGGTGCAACTTTCGACCGCACATGGGCGTCATCTGAATTGGTTCCTCCTGCGTTCAACCGATTGCACTAGAATAACTTAGGCTTTCGTGCTTGAACCATTGGGTGAACCCATGCACCACCGCGTGGCTACGCCGGTCATTTAGCCTTGGGATGGTGCGCTCATTTACCATGTGTGATGCTGCTGAATCCGTTGGCGCCAGGTGACGCTTTTATGGAAACTCCATGCTGCGATCGCCGGGATAACGATTTCCAAGGAGACTAGCCCGTGGATGGACCTGCAACGAATACGCTCGATTCGATCGGAACGTCTTCGCTAACGGCTGAGGATAGCCAACTAAAGCCGCGGATTCAGTCCGCTGTCCGCACGGTCGCGATTCTGCTTGCCGTCGCCGACAGCCCTAACGGCTTGAGAGCTAAAGAGATCATGGATAAATTGGGTCTCTCGCGCCAGGTAACCTACCACCTGATCCATACCATGCACGGGACCGGGATCATTCGCAAGAACGACAGCAATAAATACGTGCTTGGCTTAGCGGCGGTTTCGATAGCAGAAGGCTTTCACCGCCAAATGGCGCCTCCTGAGCATCTTGGTCGCCGAGTCCGATCAATTGTTGCCGCGACTGGAGAAACCGCTTATGCCAGCGGCTGGGTCGACGGTGAAATCGTTGCCATCGCGACGGCGCGCGGCGAATCTCCGGTCGGAGCTGCCCAGGTTCCCCAGGGTTACAGCGGTTATGCCCATGCAAGAGCAGCGGGAAAGCTGCTTCTAGCGATGGTCGACCCGGCCGTTCGCGAAACCTATTTGGCGAAGCATCCCCTGGAAGCCAGGACGGCAAACACGATCACCGACCCTGACGACCTGATGAGGGAGTTCGAACGTATCCGATCCAAAGGCTACGCCCTGGACAATGAGGAGTTCCATGAGGGGCTTCAATGTCTGGCCGTACCGGTGGAAGGCCTGGGAGGGCGGTTCGTGTTGGGAATCTCCGTACCCAAGCAACGTTTCGACGCAAATTTTGAGCGCTATTTAGCAGCTTTGCAAAACATAGCCAAGATCAACAGTTAAGACCATCCCTCAAACATTCCGGTTTAGGCAAGCGGCAGGCAACTTGGGCCTGACGGCTCGAAGAATTTGTAGGTTAAGACAAACTCCTGGTGCCCAAGAGATTCCGAGGCGGTTTGCCGGCCTCGCGCTGTGGCCATCGTTACGTCATACACTTCGTCGCCCAGCTGGTCTAGGGTCGCCGAACCTTCCAGAATGCGCCCTGCGTTGATATCCATGTCGTCGCTCATGCGGCGGAATGTTTGCGGGTTGGCGCAGACTTTGACGACCGGTGAGAGAGCCGAACCGACAACAGAGCCGCGCCCGGTTGAAAATAAGATCAAGTGCGAACCACATGCGATGAGCTCTGCAATTTCTGCGTTGTCGTTGATATTGGGAAACCCAAAGCGCACTGGGCCATCCGGAACCACGTCGAGTAAGTAAAGGCCGCCACGGGGAGGAATGTCTCCGGGCTTGATGATGCCGCAAATCTTCGAGCTGCCACTCTTGCTATAAGCGCCCATGGATTTCTCTTCCAAAGTGGTGAGGCCGCCATCCGCATTTCCCGGCGCGAAGCTGCCATGGCCAAGGGTGGAATAATACTTGGCCGCCTTGCCTACTACGGCAACCAGTTCATCCGCCAGCTCCGGCGTAAGCGCGCGCCGCGCCATGATGTGTTCGCAACCAATCAGCTCGCCCGTCTCTTCAAAGATAGCGGTGGCATGTTGGGCGGTGAGTTGGTCAAAGGCCAGGCCAATGGCGGGGTTCGCGGTGATACCACTGGTGGTGTCAGAACCTCCGCAGACAGTACCGACAACCAGCTCTCTCACACTCATCGGAGTCAAGACATCTGACTGCATTGCGGTAAGCGTGGATTCGACCCACGAGCGGCCCTTCTCTACCGTCTTGCGCGTACCGCCGGTCTGCTGAATGATCAAGGTGTCCACATGCCGTCCGCTTTGCCGAACGGCTTCTTCGAGGCTATGGCGATCGAAGCTCTCGCAACCCAACGACACCAGCAGGACACCTCCAACATTCGGGTGCGTACAGAGACTCTTCATCATGCGCGAGGCATAGGCATTGGGATAACATCCGCCAAAACCGATCAGGTGCACTCCACGCTCCTGAAAAGGATTGGCGATGGCACGGGCCACATGGTGGGCGCATTCCACCAGGTAGCACACGGCAACGTAATTCCGTATGCCTTTGCGTCCATCCTGGCGTAGATATCCTTGTAACTCAGTGGTTCCAGACATGACCATCATCCTTGTCGAGGGTATAAGTCGGTAGGTAATCGCTCTTCATGTTATGGACATGCACCAGCTCGCCGAGGGCGATATCCCGCGTTGCGGAACCAATGGGAACGCCATATTTCACGATGGTTTCGTTGATGGCGATGTCGCAGGCAGCTATCTTGAAGCCAAGGGGGACGGTTCTTTCTACAGTTACTTCATGCCCACCTATCCGCAAACTTACTCCGCTTGCTATGGGAGATATCGCCGTGCAGACATTGTCTGTGGGACTAAGAAACAATAGACGGTTATCAGTCATGCTTAACCTCCCGTTTACCGAGTGCGAGCCTGTTTCAGAGAATTCCATGCTTGCGGAACGCTTCGGTACTGGATAAACCTGCCTCGATTTCCTTACGCACTACTTTCTCTCCGCGGGCCTTTTCGAGTGCGCGAGCAATGGCCTCTTCTTCAATCGCGCGGGGCACAACCAAAACCCCGTCCATGTCTCCAAAAATCAAGTCGCCGGGCTCGATATGGACCGACCCGATTTCGACCGGGCATCGGTAGTCGACAATCTTGGAGCGGATGCCTGCGTCTTGCGCGTACCGGCCACGGCTGAAAACGGGCCACTCCTGTGCCAGGATCTGCGGAGTGTCGCGATGAAATCCATCGATGACCGCGCCAAGACCACCGCGCGTCCGCGCCGTGGCGGTAAGAATTTCTCCCCACGCGGCACAGTTGTGACAACCTCCGGTGGCCACGTAGATCTCTCCTGGAAGTATCTGGTCCAACGCTTCCGTCATAAGTCCGAACGGATCTTCTTGTTTTCCCCATGCATCGGCGATCTGGACCGGCATAGCACGTCCGAGCAGGCGCATGCTTTCCTTCATGGGTTGAATGGCCTGGGGCAGGAATTGATGTGTGTAGCCCAATACATCCAACACATCGCCAAGTACCGGCGTGTAAAGACTCTCGATGATGGTTCGAAATCGCGCGGCTTCGGTTGATGTTTCCATCGGATCATCCCTTCATCATATTGCGCGGCGAAACCATGATCGCCTGTCAGTCAAGGTTCACCGAGGCTGACATCCTGGGGCATTCTCAGCCGTCCCCTTCGACAAGCTCAGGGCAGGCTCTTTGGGACTGATCGCGATACATCTGATAGCTTAATCGTTTTGAGCATCTGCTCTGCATGCGATGTGATCAGGCTCAAAGCTAAAGTCATCATATAGTGTACGTATTGTCAGATTAAGATGTTTTCCTTGACAAGCCCCATTCGTACACATATATAAGGATGCGTTTCCAATCCGAGTATTTTGTGCCGGCCTGGGTGGCTGAGGGCTCAATCCCGTATGAAGTTCAAGAAGCGAAATATCTGCTGGTTGGCTCTGATTTGCATGACAGCGGGCCAGCCGGGGCAGGCGCAAAGCTCTCCCAATCAAACGAACTGGACGGATTACGGCGGCGGCGTGGACGCTCTGCAATATTCCCCGCTGCAGCAGATCAATAAGACCAATGTGAGTCAGCTCACCCAAGCCTGGTTTTATTCCGTTCCCGGGGTCAGCGCGAGATTCAGCTACAGCCCAGTGATCGTGGACGGCAAGATGTACGTTCTCGGCAGCGGCAAAACGATTGTTTGTCTTGATGCGGCAACGGGCAAGGAGATCTGGTCCCATCCGACCGAGGGAACTCCCACCGACCGCGGCATCAACTATTGGGAGAGCAAAGATGGGAAAGATCGCAGGCTGATCTTCGCTGCCGACAGCTTTCTTCAGGAGATCGATGCCCAGACCGGCGCGTCGATCCACAGCTTTGGCGTCGATGGAAAGATCAATTTACGCGAGGGGCTGGGCCGTGACCCCAAGACCATTCCCGAGATTCAAACCGGCACGCCCGGACACGTCTTCGAGAACATGATCATCCTGGGTTCCGCCACCAGCGAATCGTATGGCTCACCGCCCGGCGACATTCGCGCCTATGACGTGCTAACGGGCAAAACGGTTTGGAGCTTTCATACGGTACCCCACCCGGGTGAGTTCGGCTATGACACCTGGCCGAAAGACGCATGGAAGTACATTGGTGGAGTTAACACCTGGGGCGAATTTGCAATCGACACGAAACGGGCAATCGGGTATTTCCCACTCGGGTCGCCTACTTACGATTTTTGGGGCGGTGACCGAATCGGCGCCGGCTTGTACGGAGATTGCCTGTTGGCGTTGGACCTGCGAACGGGCAAGCGGCTTTGGTATTTCCAGACCGTTCATCACGATTTATGGGATTACGATCCAACCACCGCGCCGAAGTTGCTAACCGTGCAGCATGACGGCAAGACGGTCGACGTGGTTGCCCAACCGACAAAAACTGGTTTCTTGTTTGTGTTTGATCGCGTCTCGGGAAAACCGCTTTGGCCCATCGAGGAGCGTCCCGTGCCCAAGAGCGAAGCACCCGGAGAGGAGTCGTGGCCAACACAGCCGGTGCCCACAAAGCCCCTGCCCTTCGCACGCCAGAGTTTCACCGAGAAAGACATCGACCCTTATCTTAACGAGGCCGATAAAGCGCACATCCTGGAGATACTTCGGGCCTCGAATAACATGGGCATCTTTACGCCGGGAACGGACAAGCGTAACTCCATCCAAATTCCAGCAGATGATGGCGGCGCCAACTGGGGCAACGGTGCTGCCGATCCGAAGACAGGCATGGTGTATTTGCGAACCTCGGATTCGCCCGAGCTGAAGCTTAAATTGTCGCAGAGGGTCCCGCTGCGCGTGCCCCATGCGGGGACGGCCGAGATACAAGGTCATGCGATCTTCTCTCAGCTTTGTCAAGGATGCCATGGCCCGAATCGCACCGGCGTCATGTCGCCCAAGGATATCGGCATCGACAAGTTCAAAAAGATCGTCAGTGGCGGTGAAGGCGAGATGCCGGGATTCTCCGATCTGCCGCCCGAGTATCTGGATGCTTTGGCCGCGTACATTGCAAAGCCGGAAGCCGGCGGTCCGCCGCTGGCTGCGGCGCCGGGTGGCGGAATGGAACGGCTGCCGCCTCCACCCGGAATCAGTCGCTACTTTGGCACTTACGAAAATCGAATCCTCTCCAGTGACGGCCTGCCGGCCATTAGCCCGCCATGGACGTCGCTGGTCGCCATCGATCTGAATGACGGCGAACTCAAATGGAGGATACCGATTGGCGTGGTGCCTGGTTTGGCAGCGAAAGGCATTAAGGACACGGGTACCGCAAAGGTATCCTTGGCCGCAAATCGAACCGCACCGATCGTGACCGCGGGCGGACTGGTGTTTATAGCGACCTGGCCCGACCGCACCATTCACGCTTACGACAAAGACACGGGAAAGCTACTTTGGGAGCAAGAAGTTGAGGCAAATCCCGAAGGCCTCCCGTCAGTGTATGAAGTGGGGGGACGGCAATACATCGTCTTCTGCGCTTCGGGGCATCCGCCAGAAGCCGCACCCGCAGAGGGCTTCGCATGGAAAGCAGGCAAAGCAGAAGCGCAAGGCTATTACGCGTTCGCCTTGCCCAAGCAGTGAATTTCTATACCGGCGGTAGTCGCCCGTTCGCGAAAGGATTTTGATGCGTGTCATGAATCCAGGTTCCTGGAGTGCTCGAACTGCTGTGGCTGGTTTCACCGTCTTGCTGCTGACTTTGATTGTCTGCCCTGGGATGTTGGCGAACACGCAGTCTCCGCCGGATCCAAACAAAAATCCGGGAGGCGGCGAGAAGCCGGGGCCCGGCAGCTTTAGCCTGCCATCCGCTTCCGTTCGACCCGCGGATCGTGGCCGGCTGCGCACCAGCGCGACGGAGATACTCGGCTGGAGAGTCGGCGTGCGCTTCGGCTCCATCACCTTCTCGGACGCAGCAATGAAGGCCGATGCAGCCGGCCTGTCACGAGTCGAAGGTGTGAGCACGCAACAGGTCAGTACAGAGATTCCCAAGAAGCTCGACTACCATCTGACTCCCGGCGAAGTGGCGAAGGTAAAGAATCGGCTCGATGAGTTGCGTCTCCGCATGCCGGCCTACTATATCGACGTTCTGCCTGCCGAGGAAAGCGCTCGGCGTAAATCGTTTGAGTTTGCCAAGGAGCTTGGGGCTGACATGGTCATTGTTCCGGCCGACCCCGCGTCGTTCGCAGCGCTGGACAAGCTGGCCAACGAGACCGGAATAAATGTGGCGGTTGTGAATGCTAATACACAGAGTGCTCTGGCTGCGCTCGACCCTCTCAGCAACCAGATCGGGTTGAGCGTGGATCTCGGCGCCTGGGCAAAGGCTGGGATTCAACCGCTGGACGGGTTGGCTCTGGTAAAGAACAGGCTGTTGGCCGCGGACCTGCGCAACGCGGCGGATGCCTCCCCATTCCTTCTTCAACTGAGCCGGCTCCAGCCACCCGCTCTTCAACCAGATTGGCCGCCGGCTCGCGATGGCGGCGCCAAGAAATCCGAAGGCAAGCCTCTCTTCTTCACCCTGGATCCAGCGGGCGGAGAACTTGCCCAAGCTGCAGATGCTTACGATAAAGCCGTTCTGCCCGCGATCGCTTGGCGCATCGATACACTTTCGCGCATGCAGACTATCTCTTCGCCCGACCACCTCCCAGCAGAGCAGAGGCAGAAGATCGATGCAGCTATTCCACGTCAGGCCCTGGTAAAGCCCGACAGGCCGCGTAAGCTCCTGGTGCTGGATCTATGCGTCGACGGTGGCTACTATCACGCCACCATCCCAGATGGAAATCTTGCGTTGGAGCTCATCGGGAAATACACCGGCGCTTATGTACCGACGTTCAGCAACGATCTGGATAATCTAAAGTATCCGAAGATCAAGGAATACGATGCCGTCTTCCTGAACAGCGTGGAAGGAGAACTCTTTATCGATCCGGAGGTGCTCCACGGGTTGATGCGCTTTGTTCAAGAAGGCGGTGGACTGGCTGGACTCCATGCGACCACCTTTGCCAGCGTAGATGTGCCGGAGTTCGGCAACCTGATCGGCGCGCAGTCGGGCGCTCATAAATACAACGGCGAGCCAGGGACGCTGCGGATCGAAGATCCGGACAGTCCCCTGATGAAACAATTCGCAGGAAAGGATTTCGATTTCTTCGACGAGTTCTATCATTTCCTTCCCACGGGACCCTACTCGAGAGAGAAGCTGCACATCCTGATGAGCCTCGATCCCGCAAAAACTGAGCTTTCCGCCAACCGCTACACCACCCGTCCAGACAACGACTATGGAATGGTCTGGGTCAGCAGCTATGGCAAAGGGCGGGTCTTCAATTGCGCTCTTGGGCACAGGCCTGAGTTCTACGAGGATGCCAGGATGGAGCAATTGCTTTTGGCAGCGACCCAATTTGTTCTTGGCGATGTAAAAACCGATACCACGCCAAGCGCACAACTCGCCGCCAAGAAGTAGGTGAAGATGAAGAGGACGATCAGCCGCCGCAGCTTCAATAAGTCCGTGGGATTTACCTTGGGCGCCGCCGCGCTTTCCGCGTCCGGCGCCACGCCTCCCCGAACGCTCAAGATTGGATACTCGACGCTCGCCTGGAATGTTAGTACGCACGACCCGGCGAATCTTGAGGCCGCAGTAAAAGACATCTCCGATCTGGGCTTTTACGGATTTGAAACGGTGAGTCCCATTCTCGAGACTTATGATCCCGATGGAACACTGACCCGCTTGATCAGCACCTATCATCTTCCCTTGAAGGCCGGTTACATCGCGGTGAATGTAACGGATCCCTCAGTGCGCAAGGAAAACATCGCAACCGTAGTTCGCGTGGGCAAGATCATCCAGAAGTATGGCGGGACGTTCGCTGTCATCCAGGTCAACAGCAGGAAAGATGCTCAAGGGCCTGGGGGCTTCAATTTTCAGGAGCATCGCGCAGATATTGTCTCCGGCCTGAACGACTATGGCTTGGCCCTGGCCGATATTGGAATGCCCGCGGGACTTCATCAGCATACGGGTACGGTGGTCGAGACGCGTGACGAGGTGTACACCGTCATGGATGCGGTCAATACGAAAGTAATGAAGTTTGCGCCCGACGTGGGACAGCTGCAGAAGGGCGGAGCCGACGCCGCGAAAGTGGTGAAGGATTTTGCTCCGATCACCGCACACATGCACCTGAAAGATTACAGCGCCGGGAAGTACTTCGGCGGCTATTGCCCGTTGGGTTTGGGAGTAGTGGACATCGAGTCGATCTTGAATACTCTGGAGGAGACCGGCCACAACCCGGACGTCATGGTCGAACTAGACCGTGCTCCAGATACGCCGATGAGCGCATTGGAAACCGCGGTGTTCAGCAAAGCCTATCTGGTTAAGCTCGGGTATAGCTTTCGCAGCTAGACCATGATGAGGCCGCGCAGGGAGAGATCCGTGGTCCGCAAGCTGGTTATCTATGCTGCGGCCGGGATGCTCCTCTGGCCCAGCCTGCGGCTAGCAGCACAAGACATCGATTCCATCGTAGGATCGGCAACTCGCACACCTACAAGCATCGCTGAAGACATCAAGGATCCAGCGGAGAAGTCCGCTTTCGTCAACCTTCTGAAAGCGACCGATCCCGAGAAGATCCTGGCCATGGCACGCTCGTTTCTCCTGAGGTATCCCCGGTCCGCGTTTCTCGCAGTGGCTGCAGAGGCGGCGGCGCGTTCAAGTATTGATCTAGGCGATCTCAAGTCAGGGCTCGACTATGCGCATTTGTCACTCTCGCTGTTGCCGGAAAACCCGCTGCTGCTGGTTGCAGTCGCCGATGTCCAGGCTGTTCTGCAGCAGAACGAGGCGGCCATGGCAAGCGCTCGCGATGCTCTCGACTATTTGGATCGATTTGACCGCCCAGCCAGAGTCCCCGAACGCGACTGGCCCGATACCAAGAGGACGCAGCAAGGAACGGCCTGGTTCGTTATCGGGCGGGCGCTCGAGAATGAGGCAATGCAAGCACCTGCGGGCGCTCATCGATTATCGCTCCTGGAGCGAGCCGCGTCCGCGCTTAAGCAAGCCCGAGCTCTCAAGCCTGGCGATATGGAGACCGTCTATCTCTTAGGTATTGCTTACCTGTATGCGAACGATGCCACACGGGCAGCTATTGAATTCGCCACTGTGTACCAGCGGAGCCCGGAGCTCGCACCGCGTGCGCGGGAGCAATTATCCGCTATTTACAAAGCGACCACACCTGCCTCGCAGACAAGCTTTGACGCTTTCGTTGCCAGCCTGCAGAGCCGGACGGACATCACGTTACCACCCACCGTTGCGGAGACCGGGCCATCCACAAAGAAGCTGCCTGGCTACGCCGGGTCGGAGACTTGTGGACGCTGTCATGTGGACGTCTATCGCCAGTGGTCGCAAAGCGGGATGGCGAAGATGTTGCGTCCCTACCAACCGCAAAATGTTATCGGAGATTTCGAAAAGAACAACGAGTTCTATGCCGGCGACGATATCGCCTATCAGAACGGGAAACTTCAAATCACTCGTCGTGACGAACGCACTCTATTTGCACGCATGGTCATCCAGGGTGGCCGTCACTACTTCAACATTATGGAATCCGACGGCCGCTGGCACTCCTACCCAGTGGACTACACCATCGGGTCCAAATGGCAGCAGGCGTACGCTACCAAATTGGCCAACGGGCAGATTCACGTCTTCCCCATTCAATACAGCGCGATTGAAAAAAAATGGCTGAACTACTGGAAAGTAATCGACGCCGCGGGGAGCGAGCGCGCCAATCCTCATAGCTGGGAGAGACTGGACGCTTCCACCAGCTACCAACTCAACTGTGCAGTCTGCCATACCAGCCAGTTGCGCAATACCCTTGGTGGGAGCCTTGGTCCAGACAATGTTGTTTTTCGCGAGCCGGGTATCGGTTGCGAAATGTGCCACGGGCCGTCGGCCGCACACGTTGACATGATGGCTACCGGCAAGACTTACAGCAAGGGTCCTCTCGACCCTCCGGTGGACTTCAACAAGATAAACAACCGCGCGTTTGTTTCCATTTGCGCCCAATGCCACATGCAATCGAACGTGCACAAAGGCAACCCGCAGGGAGAACTGAACTACTCGAGCACGGACACATTTTTCCTGAAGAACGCCGCGGTGCCTTTGGGTGAGTTTACCCGCGCCGCATTCTTTAAAGATGGGCGGCTAAGCCAAACGACTTTTATGGTTGAGGCGCTGGAGCGTTCGCAATGCTTTCGCAAGGGCCAGGCCTCTTGTGGCACCTGCCACGATCCTCATGGGCATGACGAATCGTCCAACCTGACTTCGCTGAAGTTCAGAGACCAGCCAGATCTTATGTGCACGGGCTGCCATAGCCAATTTAAAGATAAAGCGCAGGCCGCGGCGCACACCCATCATCCACTCGACAGCGAGGCAAGCCGCTGCGTCTCTTGTCACATGCCTCGCATCATGAATGGCATGCTATCCCGGGTGCGATTGCACCAGATTGACGATATTCCTAACGCCGAAATGACGCTTCGCTTTGGCCAGGAAGAGAGCCCAAACGCCTGCTTGCTCTGTCACAGTGAGAAGACTCCGCAGTGGCTACAGGGACAACTGCAATCCTGGAAACATAATCCGTAGGGTGGCTCAACCCCTGCTCCGATACCCAGCTCCATCGAAAGGCGTAAGCCTAACGTTAACAGTGCTTTGCAAACGTCTCTCCTGATTACTTCCTTGACACTGCCAATTTGCAACACGGATAATCGACTCATTTCTAACTCAGTTCGTCTGGCGGTCGGCTTTTCATGGCTTTTTCTCGATTTGATGTCTCGCGAACGAGAGCAGCCTCTGCTGTTCTCTTAGCCGCGCTTTCTTTCGTTGTGGTCTCCCGGGCGAACTCTCAAGCGCAGCAGACACAGCAGTCGACGGCTCCCATCTACGGGGGCAACGCCGGGTCTCAGCAGCAATCCGGCTCAGCGACGGGTGGCACATTCGCGCCGGTACTGGACTCGGAGAAAAGACCCATCACCGCAGGTGGCTTTGTTAAGACGGGCCCCATCGTCTACCAGGATGTGTCCAAAGAGGCCGGCTTGACCGTTTGGCAGCACCGGATGGGAAATCCGCAGAAGAACTTTATTATCGAGTCAACTGGCTCTGGAGTGGCCTTGCTGGACTACGACCACGACGGTTGGATCGACATCTACCTGGTGAACGGCTCAACGTATGAGGCTGAAGATGGCAAAGCGGAAGCACCGCACGCGGCTCTCTTCCACAATAATCATGACGGAACGTTCACCGATGTTGCCGCCAAAGCCGGCGTGACCAATGCCCGCTGGGGCTATGGAGTGGCCGTAGGCGACTACGACAACGATGGCTGGCCCGATCTTTATGTCAGCAACTTCGGAAAGAACCGCCTCTATCACAACAATCATGACGGGACGTTCACCGACGTTGCCGAAAAAGCCGGAGTGACCCTGGGCAATTGGTCAAACGGGTCTAGCTTTGGAGACTACGACGGAGACGGCAAGCTCGATCTCTTTGTCCCTGGCTATGTGCATTACGATTTTAAGAATCCTCCCCCGTCCGGGGGCGGAGACGCAGCTCATTCCTTCTGCCAGTATCGCGGCGCGACTGTAATGTGCGGCCCTCGCGGCCTTCCCGGGGAACCCGATCATTTATTCCATAACAACGGCGACGGGACGTTCACCGACGTGAGCGAGAAGGCCGGCGTGAGTGATAAACGCCACTACTTCGGTTTTTCATCGACCTTCGTGGATGTGAACAACGATGGCAAGGTCGATCTCATCGTTGCCAATGATTCGACACCCAACTATCTCTACATCAACAAGGGGGATGGAACGTTCCAGGATGCGAGCTTCTACTCTGGTTTCGCGTTGAACCAGGAAGCTCGTGAAACAGCCTCCATGGGATTGGCCGTCGGAGACTATCTGAATAACGGTCTGGTTGACCTGTACACCACGACATTCTCAGACGACTACAAAACACTTTTTCGCAATGAGGGCGGCGGCAACTTCTCTGAGATTACAGAGCAGATGGGAATCGCACAGATAACCTATCCGTTCCTGAGTTGGGGTACTGAGTTCATCGACTACGACAATGATGGCTGGAAAGACATCATGTCCATCAGCGGCCACGTTTATCCGCTAGTCGACAAGCATCCCTATGACTGGGGTATGACTTTCGCAGAGCGTCCTTTGCTGTTTCACAACATGGACAAGGGAAAGCGTTTTGAACTTGTCCCGGCGGTAGAGGGCACCGGGTTGGCTGATGTCATTCCCGGACGAGGGGCGGCTTTTGGCGATCTGTTTAATGACGGCAAGATCGACGTGGTGGTTAATTGCATCGACCATACCCCGGTCCTGCTGCGCAATGTGAATCCCGACAAGAACCACTGGCTTGGCATCGCGCTGATCGGCGGACCCAAGAGCCCTCGCGACGCAGTAGGAGCCAGTGTTTATGTAACTGCAGGAGGCATCCGTCAGCGCAACGACGTAATGAGCGGCGGGAGCTATGAGTCCTCGAATGACCAGCGCCTTCATTTCGGCTTGGGTCAAGCAGCCGCAGTGGAAGCAGTTGAGGTACATTGGCCGAGCGGTTTTGTCGAGAAGGTCAATGTACCCAGCGTCGATCGGTTCTTTGTCATTGAAGAGGGCAAAGGCCTGGTGCCCAGTGTCTACGATGGCATCGCGAAGAACTCAGCCGCAGCTAAATGATTTTGCAGAATCGCTTATGAAGACTCTTTTCCTGCGTGCGTTTCTTGTCGTAATGGTGTTCGCAGCAGGTCTGTGTTTTTTTATGGGCACGATCGAGGCCGGCTCCAGCCAGGACACCGCGCGCAAAGAGTACGCCGACAAGGTTCGTGCTACCTACAATTACCGTTTCGGCAAGGACCAGCTAGCTGTGCCCGGGAATGCGTCTATCGAAGGCGATGATTTCGTTCAGCCCGGAGCCTTCCCCAACGCGAAGTATTGCGCTCATTGCCATCAGGAAGCGTACCACCAATGGCGCCAGTCATTGCATTCCAATTCCTTTCGGACGCCGTTTTATCGAACCAGCGTCAACATTCTTATCAGGACGAAAGGCATCGAATTCTCACGGCACTGTGATAGCTGCCACAACCCAATTGCAGTATTGGCAGGTGGCTTGACGCAAAACTCGCAGGTTGACCGGAGCATGGATCAGGACGGTCTCACCTGCACCACGTGCCACTCGATCCAAAGCCTCAAATCGACCAGTGGCAACGGCGGTTTTGTCATGGGAATCCCGGCGGTGATGGTGGATGAGAAGGGGAACCGGATTCCGGGTGAGGTTCCGTATGACGAAATCATGAAGAATCCCATGCGCCACTCCCAGGCGATCATGAAGAGTTTCTATCGGACGCCGGAGTTCTGCGCGGCTTGCCACAAGGCGAATCTGCCGGATACGTTGAACGACTACAAATTCATTCGTGCGTTTACTACGTACGACGAGTGGCAGCAATCCAAATTTTCGCAGCGAAATCCCCTGACGTTCTACACCGCGGACGCCACGACCTGCCAGGGATGCCACATGAAACGCGCGCCCAGTACGGTTGGGTTGCTCGAGTACGGAGCAAAGAACGGCACCTTCGCTACGCATAGCTGGCCCGCGGGAAATACGGCTGTTCCCTTCTACTACGGCTTCGACGAGCAACTGCGCAAGACAACAGACTTCCTCAAAGCGGGAAACTATCTGAATGTGGACATTTTTGCCCTCCAGACAGCCAATGACAAGATCATCGCTCCTCTTGGTTCAGTGCCTTTCACCCTCAAACCGAGTGACGTAGTGCAGGCCCTGGTGGTGATTCAGAATAAGAATATCGGGCACTCGTTAATCCCCGAGGTGCGCGATCTTTACGAGGCGTGGGTTGAGTTCACTGCCCAGGACGCGGCGGGCAAGGAAATCTATCACAGCGGTTTCATCAAGCCGGATGGGATGTTGGACGAGCGAGCGCACAGCTTCACCAATCGACCGGTGAATGTCGATGGTGGATTCGTCGACAATCACAAAGTCTGGACGATCCACTCTGTCGCCTATGACAACTCGATCCAGGCGGGCCGATCGGTATTGGTTCGGTACCAGTTCCGCATTCCACCAGAATTGAAAGGCCCAATCACGATCACGGCGAAGGTGAATTACCGGCACTTTCGTGGAAGCTACTTGAACAACGTGTTTGGCAAAGATCATCCGGCGTATCCGGTGGTAGAAATAGCATCGCGTAGCCGAACATTGAACGTAGGCGAGAACGCAGTCAGCCAGCCCGAGCCCGGGGATAATCCGGACTGGATGCGGTGGAACAACCTGGGCATCGCTTATCTCGACCAGCAGCAATATTCCGATGCGGTGCGTGCTTTTGCTGAGGTGACGAAGTTGAGGCCGGATTACGCCGATGCTTACACGAACATCGGATTGACCGAAATCCAGTGGGAAAAATATGACTCTGCCCGGGGGAGCATACTCAAGGCATTGTCTCTAAACCGGGACAGCGCGCGCGCTTTGTACTACATGGCACTGCTGGAGAGAAGGGCGAGCAACTATGACGCGGAAACTGCGGATCTTAAAAAAGTGGTCGAGCTCTTCCCTCAGTCGCGCGATGCCCGACGCGATCTCGGCATCTCCCTTTATCGCCAGCAAAACTATCCCGCGGCGAGAGAGCAGTTTGAAGCGTTGCAGCAGATCGATCCGGATGATCTAGCCGCGCACTACAATCTGTCGATCATCTATCGCCGCATGGAAATGGATCAGAAGGCTGCAGAGCAACAAGCCCAGTTCATCACCAAGAAGTTCGATCCTGGTGCGCCCACTTACTCTTTCGATTTCCTTCGCCAGCATCCTGAGATATCGATTGAGAGCATTCCGCAGCATGTGCACACCGATCTTCCTTACGAGGCAAAGCCAGTTGCAGGGGCACAATAGCTCTTCAGACCCTACATGAGATATCTAGCGCTATTGATGCTGCTCGCTCACTGGCCGGCGATGTGCCAGATGAATACAGGTTGTCCGTGGCTCAACGTGGCGACGGCCACGGGGGTCCTTCGAACCGCGGAGAGCGGGCCCATGGCCACTCTAGCCGAGGGCGGCAAGTCAGCCTGCGACTTTACCTACCACGACGCAACTGCGTCTCGTGAGCTAAAGATCACGGTCGAAGAAGTACAGGACGTGCGGCAGGCAATGACTGCATACCAGGCTCGATGCAGCTCTACCGCGAGGCCTTTGCGTGCCATCGGGAATGAAGCGGTGACCTGTGCTGTGGGCAGCAAAGGCAAGAGCTATGGACAGCAGGTCATTGGCGTGGTTCGAGACCAGATTTTCACCGTAACGGTGATCACCAACGCCAAGAAAGATCCATCCATGCCGCGGGATGCGCTGGAAGAAAAATCCCGAAACATATCGGAGCAGGTGGCTGGAGCTCTCTTCTAAGTTCCTCACACTTCGATGGGCCTACTCCGCCGGCTTGGCCGGATGCCATAAACGGGATGTGGTGTTTTTTTCGTACCCTTTGCCGTTGGGATAGCTCACCAACTCAAATTGCATTCCCCACGGGGAGAGAAAATAAATCCAGGTCTGCCCCGCATTTGGTCCTGCAGATCTCACCGTGGGTTCGCCCAGAAGCCGCACTCCTTTAGCCGACAGGTAGGCTACCGCGGCATCGAAGTCGTCCACATAGAACGCAAGATGATGGCCTCCGACGTCGCTGTTCTTCGGCTGGCTAGGAGTCTGATCCGGCGCCTCGTACTCGAAAATTTCAAAGTTCGGCCCGTGTTTGCAGCGAAAGAAACGCAGCCTGCGCATCACCGTTCTGGGATGCACATTCAGGTGCTTTGTCATCCAGTCGTCTTCCGCCACAAAGGGACCGAGCTCAAACATGTATTCACAGCCGATGACGTCCACGAAAAACGAAGTGGCCTGCTCCAGGTCAGGTACCGTGAAGCCTACATGTTCTGTTCCTCGCAGACCAGGTATGCCCTTCGAGGGAAGAACGGTGGATGGCGATGACAAAGTAACCCTCCGGTTTCAAGAACTGTGCTCAGCTTGAGTGAATGACTAGCGTCTCAATCGTCCGTCCAGAATGGCCGTTATATCATAGTGGTCTTGCGTTGAACAATAAGACGACACAATGAACGCTGAATGATCGAGGGCAAACTATCGTGCAGATTTCACGGATACAAATCGCCGAGTGTTCCATACCACTTCCCTACGTTTTACGATTGGGCCCGGTCGAGATCCGCAACCGGGATTACGTCTTACTCCAAGTCATATGCGAAGACGGTGTGTTTGGCGAGGCCATAGGCTATCCGCGAGGAACCCCCTTGTTCGAAACGCTGAGCAGCATGGGGCGGCGCATTCTCGGCACCGACTCCAACATGCGGCGCCAAGTGTTGTTCAATCTTGAGCAATCCAATGTTCCCGCACGGGCAGCCTTAACGCGAGGACTCAGCTTGATTGATATCGCTCTGTGGGATATCGCAAGCAAGCGCGCAGCCCAGCCTCTCTTTCAATTTCTCGGGGGAATGAGGGCTGCGGCCGACGTTACCGTAGTTGCCGGCTACTACGTAGATCAACGTGGGATCGGAGCGGTCGTCGACGAGGTTAGCCTGCTCAAGGACGCAGGTTGCAAGCGCGTAAAGATCATGCTCAAAGGCGACGATGCTGTCTTCGATTACAAATACTGTTCCGCTGTCGTTGAAAAGATGCCCGGCCAGGTTGCGGCAGATGCCCACTGGACCTGGAACACATTGACGGAGGCAAGGAAAGTCTGTCGCCAACTCGACGGATTGGGACTAGGTTTTCTGGAAGATCCGTTCGCCGCCTCTGATGTGCGGTTGACCCACGAACTGCGACGCGACCTGATCACTCCAATCGCCGCTGGTGAAGATACTTTTGGACCGCGCGTTGTCTCCGAGCTGGTGAGTGGAATCGATATCCTACGGGTAGATGCAACCACGGTTGGGGGCATCACGGGCGCGATCGAGGCCATCAACCTCGCGGCCGGGGCTGGGAAGACGGTGTTCCCGCACGTCTTCGCGCCACTCCATGTTCACCTCGCTTGCGCTTTTCCCAATGTAGAAGCAGTGGAGTGGATCACGCCGGAATGTGGCGCGGATCCCCTGAACCTGATGCTGCGCGACCTTCCGGCAGTGAAGGAAGGACAAATGAAGCCGAGCCAGGAACCGGGCATCGGCATCTCAGTGGACTGGGAAGCAGTAGAGCGCCACTCGCGGCGGCGAGTCGTGGTAACAGCAGACAACTAAATGAGCCTTCACGACGTACATTGCTTTCAATGAGAGGCTTGCGGTGCGGGAAGAGTTTGCTTCCTACCTAAATGGCCGGCGGCAAGCTCGTTTGCTACAGCAAGGATTTGCAGCGTCTCGGGATCATCAGGATCAATCGACAGGATGTCTCGCAGCCGTGGGATGGCCTCGTCTGCTCTGCCCAGCTTGCACAGGAGAAGAGCTGCATTCCGCGGGAAAATAACGTTGGTGACATTTATTTTTGCTGCCTGATCGAAATGCTCCAAAGCTCCGGCAAGATCCCCCTTTTTTTCCAGCAGGATACCCTCATTGTTCAAGACGAGTGCCTGTGCCTCGGTGTCATTCTCGGCCCGGTTGCTGGCCAGCAAGTCCTCAAGCGTTTTCTGAAGGCGAGCGGCGTTGGCCGTATCTCCTTTGAGGCTGTAAATCCTGTACAAGCGATAAGTGACTTCCCGATCGTTGGGCCTTAAGCGAATCGCCGCCTCAAATTCCGGAATTGCTTTGTCCAGATTTCCGGCTTCCTGATACAGCTTGCCGAGCAGCGCATGGGCGCCTCCATCTTCGGGATTTAACGCTACGGCTTTCTCCAGGGTGGTCATGCTTTCCGCCGAGCGGTTCAGCGAGAAAAGTGCCTCGCCAATGGCTTCGTAAGCCTCGGCAGAATTGGGATCAAATCCCAACGTTTTCTGGTAGGAGTCGATGGTGTCTTGCCACTTCTTCTGATAGTAGGCGTCATGGGCTTTCAGGTGCCAAAGGTCACGAGCAGACTCTGTCCTGGGACCTTTGCTCTCGAGCTCGAAATCCGCCTCCTTCTCTGACGCCTCAAACTTTCCGGCTCGCGCGAGCACCAGAGCGTAGTTGTAACGAAGTCCGGGCAAGGAGGGATCAAGTTTTAGCGCGGTGGAAAGCCGGTCGAGCGCTCGATCCAAATTGTCAAAACTTGCAAAGGCCAAACCCGCGGAGAAGTAGTTGGGAGCATAGTTGGGGCGCAGTGCGATCGCCTGGTCGAACTCAGCCGCCGATTCGATCGGTTTTTCCAGCAGCGCCAGGCAAATTCCCTTCATTGCGTGCACATCGCTGCCGTTGGAACCGTGGGCATCGGCCTGCTGCAGCACCGCCAAGGCGCTTTGAGGATCGCCATCCCGCACAAGCTTCTTAGCCTGATCCAGCAGCGCAGAGGTACTCGATGATCCGTTGGTCGCGGGGGCTCCCTGGGAGTGCTGCTGAGCCGGGCAGCCGCGAGGGGAGAAAAACTGGCTAGCCACCCAAAAAATCGCCAATAGAACCCGGGCGCAGCCAGGCAAACTACGGAGCACACGACAAAAGCGGGTGGAAGCCATTTTTGTATCCAAAACCTTTATCTCATCATTTCGCTGGTTCACCTGTCCTCCGTCTCAACCAGCGAACCTGGCGAAGGGGGTCGAGGCGAAAATCATCATATAGTTGTCCTGTACTCAAAATAAGATATTTTTCTTGACAATCGTATGACGGGACACCTATACAGGACGGCGTCTCAATTCAGAAATGTTTCCTGTTGGCAAACCCGCAGGAAGGGTCCCGTGCCAGTTGTAGATTGCCGTGTCGGTCTGCTGGGTGACAGCCGTGGAAAGAGCCTAAAAGCTCACCTGGATGCCAGCCTGCAGTTGGTAAAGAGTTAAAAGAATTTGGAAATATTGAAAGTTTTGGGCGAAAGAGCCCGGGAGGCAAACATGCACAATTCTCGACCAGGTGCCATTCCATTCGGAGATACTTGCTACTCGCGGGAAGGTGGTATGCGTTCACGCCTCGCGATGGTATTCCTGTGCATTGCGATGCTGCTTGCATCGTTTTCCGCCGCGCGAGCACAATCCGCAACCGGGCAGTTCAACGGCCACGTCACCGACCAGAATGGCGCAGTCGTACCCGGCGCCACAGTCACGCTCCAAGACGTGGGAACCAGTCTGAACCGCAATACCCAGACGAACGGCGAAGGGCTATACCAGTTTCCGCTCGTCCAGCCCGGGGTATACAAGATTTCGGTGACACAGACCGGCTTCGAGACTGCTACAAGCGCCGAACTGAAGCTCGACGTCAACCAGATTTCAAGCCAGGACTTCAAGCTGGAGGTCGGTGCAACATCCCAGACGGTCACGGTTTCGTCTGCTGCCGAATTACTGCAAGCCTCGACCGCCAACCTGGGCGCTGTGGTCGAAACACGGCCGGTGGCTGACCTACCCCTCAACGGAAGAAGCTTTTCGGCTCTGCTTACGCTCGCCCCTGGTGTCAGCCCGGTCAACTATTCGCAAAACAGCGGCGTTGGTTATGGCACTGGTTTTGGCTCCGCCGGCATCCCAGGGTCGACCTATACCTTCCCATCCACGCAAGGCCAGTGGAATCGCGAGAATCTTTACTACCTCGATGGCATTATTAACACCGCTGCTTTTGCCAGCTCCTACGATGTTCCTCCCATTATCGACACGATCCAAGAGTTCAAGATCCAGTCTCATAACGACCAGGCCGAATACGGCGGCGTGTTAGGCGGCGTGGTAAACGTTGTTACCAAGACAGGCACGAACAACCTCCATGGAGCGGCCTGGGAGTATCTGCGCAACAATGTCTTCGACTCCCGTAATCCGTTTACGGATTTCACGAATAATCTTCCCTCATCGCCCGCGTCCTTTCGGCAGAACGAATTTGGAGGAGACCTGGGCGGTCCAGTCGTCATCCCCCATGTCTACCACGGGCGCAATAAGACCTTCTTCTTTATCGCCTACGAGGGCTGGAGATACGCCAAGGCTGCTGGAGCGAGCTACGTCTCACCGACTGCTGATGAGTTGAACGGCGACTTCACCCATGCGTCGATCGTGACCAGTACGGGAGCTCCACCGCTTCTCTACAATCCCTATACCACTGCGGGCACTGCGGGCAATTACACGCGCCAGCTCCTGGGGGGCGACGGTCTGCACGTTCCTGCAGCCTTGATCGATCAGACCGCCCAAGCCTTCGCGAAGTCGTTCAGCGATACTCCCAACTTCACGCCAGCAACACCAGGCGGACCCAATACCATTCTGAATGCCGTGGGCACGAACAATGCCAATGGGTTCAGCGGCCGGGTTGACCAGAACTTCGGGGCAAATAATACTCTCTGGTTCCGGTATAGCTTTCTCAACGGAACCAACACAACTCCGAACTCAGAGCATGCGACGGGTATTACCAGCGCGGATCAAAGAAACTGGGGTGGCGGTTACACGCACTCCTTCTCGCCCACGCTTATTTTGGATGCTATCGCGGGCTATTCCGGCCGGTTCAATACGGTTTCAGAGACAAAACCAGTCGGGGATCTATCGCTTTATTCCTCAGTCCAGGCGGTCTATGGCTTCGTGAACTTCGGTTATACCGGTTATAACGGCATCGGCGGCAATGGTCCCGCTGGATCAGAAAGTCACGAATTTAATTTTGCCGTCAATATGACCTGGATCCGTGGAAACCATCAATTCCGGTTTGGCTATGAACAGCAAATCCCGGAGATGACCCAGGGGCTTTCGGGTGGACACTTCGGCGGCGCATCGTTTACCTTCGCCACCCCAGAGACGTCGAATCCGCAAAGTGCATCGAACACGGGCAATTCACTCGCTTCGGCTCTTTTGGGAATCCCCGACAATGGCCGCTTTCAATCCGAAGTAAATGCAGTGCGCACGATATCGCCTTCTGCCTACTTCCAGGATTCCTGGAAGGTGACTCCGCGGCTTACCCTCAATGGTGGCATACGTTGGGATGGCGAGTCCTCGCCCCATCTGCTCAATGGAACAACAGCGGGAGAGGTCGATCCGGCCACGGGCAACTGGATTGTTTCGGGTGGCAAGCTGCCGCCGCCTTGTAACGCAGCCTCGGGAGTTTATGCACCGTGCATCCCCTCTACAACTCCTGAAAACAACGCCGTGATTGCGGCTCACGTCCTGGTGGCTCCGAACCCAAACCTGGGTCCTGATCCCGTTTACAAAGACTGGGGACCTCGTTTCGGATTTGCTTTCAAGGCTGATGAATCGACTGTCATCCGAGGCGGAATCGGGTTGATCTACGACAACGTAACCGGCTCCATCCAAAGCGTCAGAGATCGCCTCCTGGCATGGCCGTCGAACTCCTCGCTCCCACTCACCTTCAACATCCTCGGTCAGCCGCTAGACACCATGACGGACATTGTTCCGACGCTCGACAGCACGAATGCGTTGCCGGCCGTCGCGACACCCTTCAACCAATTTGGCTGGTATTACGATACTCACCTGAAAAATCACTATTCCACCCAATACAACCTGGAGATACAAAAGCAGATCAATCAAAGTCTCGTCGCCACGGTTGGATACGTCGGGAGCTTTGACAGGAATCTGCCTGTTACCGGCATCGCTAACGATTCCCCTAATCCGGGGGGTGCTGGTCTCAATCGTCCATTCCCGTGGTCAGGAACTCAGATCACAGCTACGTCCCGCGGCGCCGCCAATTACAACGCCTTCCAGGCCAGGTTAGATCAGAGGTTCAACATGGGCCTTTCTTTCGGAACCGGCTTTACCTGGTCGAAGGCGATGGACAACGGGGGGAGCGGCTTTTACGGAGTTGAGAACGGGCCACAGAGCTATTCGACTTTTCAGAACTATTACGACATAAGTGCGAATTATGGAATCTCTGGGAATAGCCTCAAATTTATTTACTATGGCTGGGGTCTCTACGAGTTGCCGTTCGGCAATGGCAAACCCTATCTAAATCATGGCGTCGCTGCCGCAGTATTGGGCGGCTGGCAGGCTAACACAAACATATCGGCGCATTCCGGTGTTCCGTTGGGCTTCCCCGACGCAGGGCAGGATCCAGCCAATATTGGAAATACCAGCTTCTATAACTACGCCAGGGCCAATGTGTCGAGATCGCCAAAAATCGGGCATCCAACGAAAAACGCGGCTTTCGATACCTCGGTCTTTTCAGATCCTGTGAACGAGTTCGGCACCTCCGGGCGCGGCGCTTTGAGTGGCATGCTATTCGATAACATTGATTTCTCGCTTATGAAGCAACAGCATATCGCGGAAAACCTCGCCGTGCAGTTCAGGGCGGAGTTCTTCAATGTCTTCAACATTCAAAACTACGGCACACCAGGTACGCAATATGGATCATCTGGATTTGGCGTAATCACGGCACTCGCTCCTGGAGCTACTCCAAGGCAGATTCAGTTCAGCCTGCGATTCAGCTTTTAGTAGCGCTTAAGTAGGTGTGTGATTGGGATCGATAAGTCGCATCAGGGTCATTGCCCTGATGCGACTTATCGTCTAAAAGCAATGCTCCGACGGATGAGGTGACCTTCCTCCACGGTTATACGCGGTTTAGGTATCGCAAGATCTTTGCTGTCGTAAAATATGGGTCTCGGGTCCATGCATATTCGTCTAGACGTGTAAGGAATGAAAGACGTGAAGTGCCACATTTCGTCCTGGTAGCATTCACTGCGTGAGAGCAGAGGAGCCTCGGATAGTACAGGACGCAAGCTACAGCCGCCTTCCCCGATTATCTGCTTAGCTTTCGAAACGATTGGGCCTGAATGCGGTAATTGGAGGAATGTGTGGGGGATTATCAATGACTACTTCCGTCCCGGGTGTTGTTGCGGGCGTGGATAAGTACGATAGGGCTACTTCTATCCCGCTTCTCAAAGAGATGCTTCGCATCAGAGAACTCGAGCAGAGAACGCTCGATCTCAGCTCGGCAACCCCTCCCCAGGTTATCGGCTCCGCGCATCTTTGCGCAGGCCAGGAGGCTGTCCCTGTAGGAGCGATCGCCGGCTTGAAAGAGGCTGACCAGGTAATCGCAACCTATCGAGGCCATGGATGGGCGCTGGCTTCGGGGCTCTCGTTGACCGAAGTCTTTGGAGAGATTTGCCAGCGCAGTATCGGCGTAAACGGCGGCCGTGGTGGTTCCGCCTACATGATGGCGCCCGATCGGCGCTTTATCGGCGAGAATTCCATCGTCGGAGCCGGTGTCCCAATCGCTTGCGGCGTTGCCATGTCCAACCTGGCTTCGCGCAATGGCGGTGTGGTTACCGTCTCCATTGGAGATGGCGCGTTCAACCAGGGTTCCACCCACGAAGGGCTTGCTTTCGCTGCGGCTCGTAGCCTACCCGTACTCATTATCTGCGAAAACAATGGGTGGTCAGAGCTGACTCCGACCTCACTCACGTTTAAGGTGGAACGGATCGCACAAAGAGCCAGCGGTTACGGAATGCCTGGGGTGACGATCGACGGGTCCGATCCGATCATCGTGCGCGATACCATCGCCCAGGCAGCCAAGCGGGCGAGAGAAGGCGGCGGACCAGCATTGATTGAATGCCGTGTGCCACGATTGTGGGGTCATTACAACCGGGATATCGAGCACTACCGGCCCAAAGAGGATCGTGACCAGGCGCGGGCCCGAGATCCGATCACCACTTTTACCAACAAACTGATTACGGCCGGCGTGCTCACCCGTGATGACTTCCAAGAGCTAGAGGCGAGTGTTAAGTCAGAGATGGACGAGGTGCAAAAGGCTGTCCTCAGCTCTCCGCCTCCCGATGCAACAACTGCTGCCCAGCATGTTTGGGCTGAAACCTCGACGCCGGCGCCTACGGCTAACTCGTCCGAGAATGGGCAGACCAAGACCGTAAGTTATATCCAGGCTGTCAACGAAGCATTGTCACGCGAACTGGCGGCGCGTCCCGAGGTCCTCGTTTATGGAGAAGACGTCGGCCAGTCCGGAGGCATCTTCGGCGCATCGCGAGGTCTGCAAAAGACCTTTGGTGCGGATCGGGTCTTCGACACGCCCATCTCCGAAAGCGCTATTCTTGGCTCCGCGGTCGGCGCTGCGTTAATGGGCATGAAGCCGATCGTGGAGATCATGTGGGGCGATTTCATTTTGGTTGCCCTGGACCAGATCATCAATCAGGCTGCGAACGTCCGCTACATTACAGGTGGCCAGTCTGGCGCTCCGATCGTGGTTCGCACGCAGCAGGGCGCAACCCCTGGCTCGTGCGCCCAACATTCTCAATGCCTGGAAGCGCTCCTTGCCCATATCCCAGGATTGAGGATCGCGATTCCCGCGACTCCTCAAGATGCTTACAACCTTTTGCGTTCTGCTATTGCCTGCCCCGATCCGTGTATCGTCTACGAAGCCAGGGGGCTCTACCAGACAACCGGCGAAGTCCAGTTTACGGACGTAATCGAGCCCATCGGAAAATCCCGCCTGCATAAGCCCGGACGGGACGCGGTGATTGTTACCTGGGGGACCATGGTTCCGGCTGCCCTGGAGGCAGCGAAACAGCTCGCCGAAGAGGGGGTGGATGTCGGAGTACTTGATCTCCGTTGGCTGTGTCCTTTGGACGATGAAGGCTTGCGGGCTGCGGTCAAAAGCGCATCGGGCAAGGTCATCGTCCTGCACGAGGCAAATCGCACGGCTGGATTCGGCGCGGAAGTGGTCGCGCGGCTCCACGAATTTTTCCAGCACGACCTGGATCTCAACATCGTTCGAGTCGCCACTCCCGATATGAGAATGCCGGCCTCCCCAATTCTTCAGCGTGCACTTCTTCCCACAGCCGCGAAGGTGATAGACGAAACTCGCCGCTTGCTTGCGAGCAAGTGAAAAAATAGTTCTGGTCGGCGGGAAAAGAGAATATGGAATTTCTTGTGCACATGAAAGTTGCCCCAATCGACGGCGGCGAGGAAAGAGAAAAACAGCTGCGAGAGCAAGAGGCGGCCCGGAGTAAGGAGTTGGCGAAACAAGGAATCCTTTCCCGGATATGGCGAGTGCCGGGAAGGCGGGAGAACTGGGGTATCTGGAGAGCTGACGACTGCGACCAATTGCACAATGCATTCGTCTCACTACCGCTCTTCGCTTATCTGACCATCACCGTTCATCCCCTGGCATCGCATCCCAACGATCCGGCATTGCACTCTCCTCAAGGATAACGTCACCGAATGGCTCTGCGAACGAATGGAAAGTGAGGATCTAACCCGGGAATGATATCGATCGAAGAGCTACACAGAGTGGATGGCAAGGTCGCCCTGGTCACCGGAGGTTATGGCGGCATTGGCGAGGCTGTCTGCCGCGGTTTGGCGTCGATGGGAGCCAAAGTCGCCATTGCCGGACATAATGGAGTGCGGGCCGGCGAATGCGCGAAAGCCTTGCAAACAGATGGCGCCGATGCCTGGGCAGGCTCATTCGAAGCAACGTCGGTCTCTGGTACACAGCAGTTGGTGGATGAGGTCGTTGCCCACTTCGGACGTTTGGATATCCTGGTGAACTGCGTCGGACTGAACCGCGAAGAGAAGGCGGAAGAAGTGACGGAGGAGATGTTCGACTACGTTTGCGACGTGAATCTGAAGAGCGCCATGTTCCAGGCGCAAGCAGCTGCTCGCCACATGATCAAACAAGGGACGGGAGGAAAGCAGGTTCACCTGGGTTCCGTGCGTTCCCTGCTGGGGCTGCGCGGGCGCGGCTACGCTGCCTACTGCGCGGCGAAGGGCGGCTTAATCACTCTCTGCAGACAACTCTCCGCCGAGTGGGCGCCTCACGCAATCAATGTGAACGTAGTAGCACCCACATTCATCAGGACTGAGCAGGTCAGCAAGATGCTGGCGGACAAAACGTTTTATGCGAACCTCGTGGCTCGTATTCCCCTAGGACGGATCGGCGAGCCGGAGGATGTTATGGCCGCCGTACTGTTCCTGGTGGCGCCGGCTTCCAATTTCATCACCGGGCAAACACTTTATCTGGACGGCGGCATAACCGTTACGCAGTAACTATCACGTATCGATGACTGGGGAGGAATCAGCACTGTGGCTGAAAAATTAGTCGATCTAAGCATGCCTGTACACAATGAAATGGTCACGTTTCCACGGGTCGTCCGTCCCTCCATGGCCATGTTCGAGACTTGGCAGGAATTTGCGGAGCGAATTGGCGCAGCGAAGTACGGGGTTGATTCGTTGACTGCGTCCTACATCGTCGTGCTCGGCGATCACATTGGGACTCACATGGATTCGCTGCGTCATATGCGCAACGATGCACCGGGGCCTGAGGGGATTCCCCTTGAGTATTGCTATGGAGATGGCGTCTGTCTTGACTTCCGCCATCTACCGAAAGGCGCCGGCATCAGTGTCCAGGACATGAAAGACGCGCTCAGCAAGATCAAATACACTCTGAAGCCTCTGGATATCGTGCTCATCCACACCGGCGCCGGCAAGCTCCAGGATAGTGATAAATATCTGACAGATAGCGTCGGAATGACTGGCGAGTCAACCAACTGGTTGCTGGATCAAGGGGTCAAGATGACCGGCATTGACGCGGTTACCTATGATCCGCCTATCTGGGCAATGTTCGAGCGTAAAAAGTTCTGGGAAGCCCACCGGGTGATGCTGACGCGCGAGTACTACCACCTGGAAAATCTGACCAACCTCGATCAACTGCCAGGATATGGGTTCAAGCTCAGTCTCTTCCCTATCAAGTGGGTCAACACGACCGGCGCTCCGGTTCGAGCCGTGGCAATTCTCAAGGACTAACCCACGATGCAGTTTCTATCCATATCGCAACGCAGGAAAGGATTCGCGGAAGAAGCGTACGCGGGCTTAGCTGAGCAGGAGAAGGAGCGTGCCCGCGAGTTGTATGCCGAAGGATTGATTCGCCAGATCTGGCATCGCGTAGATACTCCCGGCGCGTGCCTGATATGGGAAGCAGAGAGCGAAGAACAGGTTCGCGAAGTGTGGAAGACTTTTCCGTTTGCCGGAGCCGGCATGACGGAGGTGACACTGATTCCACTAAAACCTTATGGAGGGTTTGGCCCGTCAAAACCTCCGACGATCAAGGCGTGATTGATAAACCCCGTGTTGAAGACGCTTAACGAATCCGCGATTGCCGTCCCACTGACCTCCAATCAAGTCCGGGGTTTTTGGGCAGCGTGGGGTGGTTTGGCTCTGGACGGAATGGACTCTTTTATCTATGCGCTTGTGCTGGTGCCCGCAATGCACGAGCTGCTGCCTGCTTCGGGGATACCAGCCACGGTTGGCAATTTGGGATTCTACGGCAGCATTTTGTTCTGCGTCTTCCTGATTGGCTGGGGCTGTGCCTTTTTGTGGGGGCCGATTGCCGATCGATTTGGGCGTGTCCGCGCGCTCATCTTTGCCATCCTTTGCTATTCCCTGTTTACGTTTTTGGGCTGTATCGCGCAAAACGTCTGGCAGCTCGGCGTCTTTCGCTTTTTTGCCGGCTTCGGTGTCGGGGGAGAGTTTGTCGGAGCCGCAGTATTCGTAGCCGAGGAATTGCCCAGTGGACGTCGGGTATCCGGGGCCGGTTATCTTAACTCGGGTTACTACGTCGGGATTTTTCTCGCCGCAGGACTCAACTACGTTCTGGGCGCGCGCCTGGGATGGCGAGCCATGTTCGCGGCGGGTGTTGCGCCGGCCTTGTTCGTCGCTTTCATCCGCTACGGCGTCCAGGAGCCGGAGCGCTGGAAGAAGAGAATCGAAAGCATAGGCGCTTGGACGGCACGTGATTCGCTCTTTGCCCTCTTCTCTCCGGAGTATCGCAAACGAACCACCGTGAACTGCCTTTTGGTGTTGGTCTCCATGATTGGTCTTTGGGCCGGATCGGTTTATGTTCCTGGCGCGGTCACCCAGGTCGCGGTTCGCGAGGGGTACAGTACCGGTGATGCCGCTCGCATTGCGTCGTGGGCCACGATGCTGTTAGCCACGGGGACGATTCTTGGCTGCCTGATCATGGCGCCCATTGCTAACCGGCTAGGACGCCGGGGCGCATTGGCATTTTTCTTCGCCATCATGGCAGTGTCGATTTCGCTGGCCTTCGGCTACACGTTCTACCCGGGACACGGTGGATTAAGCGCGTTCGTTCCCTGCCTGTTTTTTGTCGGTGTGGGCGGAGGCAGTTTCTCCGTGCAGCTCTTATGGCTGCCGGAGCAGTACCGCAGCGAATGCCGGGGGAGTGCCCTGGCCTTTGCTACGTGTGTCGGCCGATTTGTAGCAGCCGGTGCGACACTTATCGTGGGCGCAGGGATCGCCCACTACAAAAGCATTGGCGTACCAGTCGCGTTGAGTTCGCTGGCATTTGTCTTCGGACTTTTGCTGGTACCGTTCGGCGTGGAAACAAAAGATCAACCGTTACCAATATGATTCGAGAACGCTCAGGGGGTCAACCATGGATCTAATGCGACAGCGCCGTAAACTTCTCAAGACCGCCGCTCTTGGTTTGGGCACTTTGGCTTTGCCCCCGTTACCGGCATTCGCGAAAAAGCCGCCCGCTCGAAAGCTGAAGATTGGCCATACCTGTATCACCTGGGGCACGTTTCCACGCCCGGGCGACGATGCCACCCTGGAGCCGGCATTGAAAGACATCTCGGCCGAGGGCTTCTGGTCCTTTGAGACCTTCCCCGAAGTCCTGGATAACTGGGACAAACGAGGCCTGCTGACCCCCATGATCTCAAAATACGGAGTGCCGCTGAGGTCTGGGTACATCACCGGCAATCTGATCGACCCGTCAAAAAGAAAAGACGAAATCGCTCGTATTACTGACTTATCCAAAGTTATCAAGAAGTTCAACGGAACATTTGTTGTGCTGGCTCCCAATAGCGTCAAACGCGATTCCTATAATTTTCAGGAACACCGGGCGGATATTATCTCCGCACTCAATGACTATGCCGCGGCAGTCACCGACCTGGGCCTGGGAACAGGACTCCATCAGCACACCGGCACGTGCATCGAATCGCGCGACGAAGTCTATGCGGTCATGGAATCCGTGAACACCAAGAACCTGAAGTTCGCTCCCGATGTAGGCCAACTTCAGAAGGGCGGAGCGGATGCCGCCAAGGTGGTCAAAGACTTTCTGCCACTGGTCAAGCACATGCACTTGAAGGACTACAAAGGCTGGGAGTGGTACTCCGGATACTGCCCGCTGGGCATGGGTACGGTGGATCTTCCAACCATTCTGGACATGATGGATAGCGTTGGCCTGATTAACGACGTAATGGTCGAGTTGGATCCCTCCCCGGATGGGCCGATGACGCCTCTCCAGACCGTGCAAACGACCAAGGCCTACTTAGAAAAGCTGGGTTATAAGTTCCGCAGCTAGTAAGCACGTACTCGAGACAAGGGGCAATAGGGTTCCTATGGAAAAACGACACCTGGGCTTACTACTGCGAATGGGCGCCATCGTTGCGTTGCCGGCGTTGGCTGTCGGCTACTCTCCAAATCCGATCTCGGCCGGATCGCAGGAAAAGATGCATTCGTGGAGTGACTACGGCGGCTCTCCCGACTCCATGGGGTATTCGGCGGCAAAGCAGATCAACAAGACAAACGTGAATCAACTTAAGCTGGCTTGGTTTGTCCCAGCGCCTGGACCGGCCGGCAGGTTCTCGTTCAACCCACTGGTCATTGACGGCGTGATGTATGTAGTCGGCAAAGACGATGGAATCTTTGCACTGGATGCTGCAACCGGAAAGCAGATCTGGGCTCATGCGGTCGAAGGAGGCCAGCCCACGAATCGCGGCTTCAACCATTGGATATCGAAAGACGGCAACGATCAGCGGTTGATCTTCGCCGTGGATGGATATCTGCAAGAACTCGATATGAAGACCGGAGAGTTGATCACATCCTTCGGCAAGCAAGGCAAGGTCGATCTTCGCGAAGGGTTGGACCGGGATCCGGCATCCGTTACCGAAGTGCAAAGCGGCACTCCTGGGCGCATTTTCGAAGATCTGCTGATTCTCGGTTCGGCGCCGGGAGAAGCCTACGGCTCCCCTCCGGGAGATATCCGCGCCTATGACGTACATAGCGGCAAGATAATTTGGACCTTTCACACAGTTCCCCGTCCGGGCGAGTTTGGATACGATACATTTCCTCCAGACGCCTGGAAGCGCGTGGGAGGAAATAACGCTTGGGGTGAGATTTCGCTCGACGAGAAGCGCGGTATAGCCTACTTCCCTCTTGGTTCTCCTACCTATGACTTATACGGCGCTGACCGTACAGGAACGGATCTCTATGGAAATACCCTCCTGGCGCTCGATGCGCGCACCGGCAAGCGTGTCTGGTACTTCCAGCTTGTGCACCATGACCTTTGGGACTACGATCCGACGGCAGCGCCGAAACTACTGACTGTGATGCACGACGGGAAAAAGGTCGATGTCGTTGCCCAGGCTACGAAGTTCGGCTTCCTCTATGTATTTGACCGCGAAACCGGCAAGCCATTGTGGCCGATTGAAGAGCGGCCGGTTCCCAAGAGCGATATGCCGAATGAAGTATCCTGGCCAACCCAACCCGTCCCCACGGCTCCGCCACCCTTCGCGCGGCAAAAGTTCACGGTCGACGACATCAATCCCTATCTCGATCCGGCGGAGAAAGCCCGTATACGCGACATCATTCTCAAGGCCAGCAACGATGGCATCTATACCCCCCCGGCTTACCACCGGCAGACCATCGAAGTGCCGGGCGAAAATGGCGGCGCCAACCAGGGCAGCACAGCCGCAGATCCGTCGACCGGCGTGATGTACGTCAAGACCTACGATGCGCCAACGATCCACATGATGACCGAAGCTCCCCCGGTTCGCCACTTGAGTACAACCTCGGGAACATTTGAAGAACGAGGCTACGCTCTCTATTCGAAGAACTGCGTCGCGTGCCACGGAGCGAATCGCGAGCGTATTACCTACCCGAAGACGATCGACTTCGAAAAATTCACTGCTGTTCTCAGGGCTGGCAACGGGGTGATGCCGGCATTCACCGCATCCACACTGAAGCCGGAGGATATACTCTCGCTGGCGGCATACCTCAAAGACCCGGCTGCGGGTGAAGGAAATCCCGAGAACCCACACGTCAACCCATCGGCTCCTCCGCCGCCCACGGGCCAGACGCGCTTCTATGGCCAGTTTGGGTTTACCTTTCGCGCTAACAATGGTCTGAGTGCCTTCAGTCCGCCATGGTCGTCGCTGGTTGCCTACGATCTGAATAACGGCACCATCAAATGGCGTAGACCGATTGGCACCACACCGGGCCTGGCAGCGCAGGGTATCAAAGACACCGGCAGCTCGGCGTTCATGCGCAACGGCCCCGTCGTCACAGCGGGTGGTTTACTGTTCATTGGATCGGGTCCGGACCGGATGATTCACGCTCTCGACAAGGACACCGGGCAGACGCTGTGGGAGACAGAGATGGACGCGAACCCTGACGGAATTCCGGCGATTTATGAGGTAGCCGGCCGGCAATATATTGCGTTCTACGGAGCGGTGGATAGCGAAAAGGAAACGATTGCCTTCAAACCCGGCAAGCCGGGAGCCCAGGGCTACTACGTCTTTGCTTTGCCACAGCCGGGTGCGCATTGATCGTTCTATGGCAGAGCATTTTTATTGTTCGCGGAGTTAGCTAGATGAAACTAGAAGGCAAGATAGCTTTGGTAACTGGAGCGGCCCGCGGTATAGGCCGGGGGATCGCCGAGGTATTCGCGGAGCAGGGTGCCGATGTAGCGGTCAACGATATCGATATCACGGGGGGAGCCGCGGATGACCTGGTGCGCTGGATTCGCGCAAAAGGCCGGCGGTCGATCGCGGTGCAGGCAGACACCTCGGACCGCGCCTCGGTGGAAGCGATGTTCAAGAAGGTTTGGGATGAACTTGGCCACATCGATATCCTGGTGAATAATGCCGGAATCGAGACGATCATTCCCTTCCTCGAGATCACTGACGAGCAGTGGACCCGCGTGACCGATGTAGACTTGCGCGGCCCCTGGCTATGTTCGCAGGTCTTCTGTCGCCGCGTGGTCGCGGAAGGGCGCAAGGCGAACATAGTGAATGTTGGTTCCATACAAGCGGCAAAGATTCTTCCTGGACGGACGCACTATGCCCCAGCGAAACTCGCCATCGAGGCTCTCACCCGCAATACATCTGCCGAAATGACACCGTTGGGTATACGCGTCAATTGCGTGCATCCGGGCTTTATCGCAACAGACATGACGGCATGGATCCAAAAAGATCCGGCCATCATGTCCAGTGTGGTGGCCCAAATCTCAGTCGGCCGAGCAGGAAATCCGCGGGACATCGGGAAGGTAGTTGCTTTCTTCGCCTCAGAAGAGTCGGAATACGTTACCGGCCAGTCGATCCATGTCGATGGCGGGTGGATCTTTAAATAAATCGACCTTGATAGCAGTCTTTCCAAGAGGGACAACCGATATGACTAGAAATACGCACATCGTAGCTCTTGCCACCGTGGCGGTGGCTATACTGTCCGCTCAGCTCGCTGGTGCAGCTCCGGCGCCTCCGCCCGATCTTGGCCCGAACAGATCTGTACGGCCGAACTCGCCGCAGATTCGCACCTCTGTCGGCCCTTTGCTTGGCTGGCAGGTGGGTATCTCTTCCTCCGTATTCGGGCCGCTCAGCTTCTCTGAAGCCGCGGGCCTGGCGGATGCGTTAGGACTTGCGACCATCGAGGGGAATAGCGGGCAAAAGGTTAGCCCGCAGATCGACAAGACTTTGGATTACCAACTCTCGCCCGAGGGGGTGGCTGCGGTCAAAAGCCCGGCTGGCCGAGTTGCGGCTGAAGATGATCGTATACCGGGTAGATAGCATCCCATCGGACGGGACCTCGGCCAACAAGCTCTTTGCCTTTGCCAAGGATCTCGGCGTCCAGACCATCGTGACCACGACCATGCCCTCCTCACTTTCCGCAGTCGACAAGCTCGCCGGTGATAGCGGCGTGAATGTGGCAATCGCAATCGACGGAGATCCGAAAACTGTCATGAGCGCTATCGACGGCCTTAGCCCGCATGTCGGCGTCAGCCTCTCCTTTGGCAATTTGATCGAACAAGGGATCAGGCCGGTCGATGGATTAGCGATGATCAAGGACCGGTTGATGGTGGTCCGGTTACGTGACCGCAACGTTCTGGGGGCTAATGGCCGAGAAGTCCCGCTGGGAACCGGGGTAGCGGAGGCTCAGAAATTCCTGCTGGAAGTGGCTAAACAGGAACCACCACCGCAGGAGGAACCAAACAAGTGCGTCAATTGCAGCCGTCCCTACGGAGGGATAAAACCCCTCTTTATCTCGCTGGACGTCGATCCCTGGCAGGTGATCATCACAGCCGACCCACAGCCTGGCACATCGCGGGGAGCATTCGCCGAACTGTGGCGGCAGGCCGACGAATTTGAAACAGTGGTGCGCCCTGCGATGGGCTATCGCATCGAGCAGGATGCGAAATTAATTCCCCCCACCAGCACTGATCGCATCCCGGCAGATGTCAAAGAGAAGATCGTCGCTGCTCTTCCCAAACAGGCGCTTATAACTCCCAAAGTTCCCAGGAAGCTTCTCGTTGTCGATGTGGCTCCTGCGGGCGCGTACTATCACGACACTGCCGCCCATGCGAACTTCGCTATTCAGAAGATGGCGGAAACCACCGGCGCATATCAGGCGATCTTCAGCAACGATCTGAACAACCTGAAGTATCCGAAAATTCTGGACTACGATGCGGTATTTATGAACAGCGGTGACGGGGATGTTTTCTCCGACCCGCAAGTACTGAGCGGCCTTATCCGCTTTGTGCATGAAGGTGGAGGCCTTGCCGGCCTGCACGGCGCAAGCTATGCCTCCATGGATGTGCCGGAGTTCGGCGAGCTTATCGGCGCGCAGAGCGGTCCTCATCGTACCGAGACTGCAACGCTAAAGATTGATGATCCCAATAGCCCTCTGACCAAACAGTTTGCGGACAGTCCACTGACCGCGGAACTGGGTGGAAAGGGCTTCGTCTACACCGACGAGTTCTACCACTTCTTACCAGATGGTCCGTATTCGCGGGATAAGCTGCATGTGCTCATCAGCATTGATGCGGAGAAGTCCGACCTGAAGCCATGGCACGTACGTCCGGATAAGGACTACGGCATGGTATGGATCAAGAGTTATGGTAAGGGCCGCGTCTTTAACTGCGCCATGGGGCATACGCCGACGCTCTTCGAGACGCCCGCACTGGCGCAAATGATACTGGGTGCGATCCAATTCGTTCTGGGAGATCTGCCCGCGGACACAACACCCAGCGCGATGTTGGCCAACAAGTAGTAGATTTTTCCCTAGGAGAACTACCTTGAGCCTGATGAAGAGTTGCCTGTCCGGCGTCCTGGTCTTGGCGGCCGTTTCTCTCAGCTATGCGCAATTAGAGGGGAGCAAGGCGGATACGCAGCCCGTTCATCATCCTGTCCCTTCTGTTCAGGACACTGAGACGCCCGCGCAAAAAGATGCCCGCCTGCAATGGTGGCGCGAGGCACGCTTTGGCATGTTCATTCACTGGGGAATCTACTCCATTCCGGCGGGCATCTGGGATGGTAAGCAGATTCCGGGCGGCGGTGAGTGGATCATGAACACCGCCTCCATCCCGGTGGCGGATTACAAGGCTCTTGCCTCGCAGTTCAATCCCACCAGCTTCAGCGCCCACGATATCGTGGCCCTGGCAAAATCCGCCGGTATGAAATACATCGTCATCACGGCCAAGCATCATGATGGCTTTGCCATGTTCGACTCCAAAACCAACTCCTTCAACATCGTTGCAGCAACGCCCTTCAAGCGCGATCCGCTTCGCGAGCTGGCTGAAGAGTGCCAGAAGCAGGGTATGAAGCTTGGTTTCTACTATTCCCAGGATCAGGATTGGACCGCGCCGGGCGCGAGCGCGATCGTGACAGGCAATCATGATCCCGTCACTCACCATTGGGACAAAGCGCAGGATGGTGACTTCGACACCTACCTGCATACCAAATCGATTCCTCAGATCAAAGAGCTACTTACCAACTATGCTGAATTTCCAGTGGTTGTGTGGTTCGATACGCCCACGCCGAATATGACGCCCGAACGCGCAGCCGAAGTCGTCGCACTTCTCAATCAGCACCCCAACCTGATCTGGAACAATCGCCTCGGAGGAACGTACAAGGGCGATACGGACACGCCTGAGCAGCACATTCCGGCCCAGGGTTACCCGGGCCGGGACTGGGAAGCCTGCATGACCATGAACGGTACCTGGGGCTACAAGTCGTGGGACATGGATTTTAAGTCGACCGAAACTCTGCTCCGCAATCTCATCGATATCGCCAGCAAGGGCGGCAACTATCTGCTCAACATCGGCCCTGATTCCAAAGGTGTCGTCCCCGCCCCTGAGGTCGAGCGTCTGCAGCAGATGGGCCAGTGGCTGGCGGTGAACGGCGAGGCCATCTACGGCACCAAGTCCACTCTCTTTGGCCCTGAGGCGGGAGCATTCAGCCCTACCGAGAAGGATAAGAAAGGCGATCCCAAGTTCATCCCAACATGGAATTGGCGGTCGACCACCACCCCCGACAAAATCTACATCGAGCTCTTCACCTGGCCCAACGGCTCCTTCCGGTTGGACAAGCTGCCGCGCAAGGTCACCAGTGCTTACCTGCTTGCGGATCCCGCGCACACGCCTTTGAAGGTGACCCAAACCGGCGATAGCCTCGAGGTGCAGCTCCCCGCAAAGGCATTGGACCCCATTGCCACGGTCCTCGTTCTCAACACAGCAACCGGGCCCGCATAGCGCTCGAGACCGGAAACTTATGGATTATCGGATAAAGGGTAAGTGTGGGTTCATCACTGCCGGCGCACACGGTATAGGCGAAGCCACGGCGGATCTGCTCACGCAAGAGGGTGTCGCTGTCATTGTGGCTGATCGGGATGCCGCCGCGCTTCAAGAAAGGGCTCATCGTTGGCGTGGCGTCGTAGCCGCAGACTTGGCAACGCCAGAAGGCGTCGAGCATGCGACGTCGTATGTGCTTGCCACCTTTGGAAGGGCACCTGACATCCTGGTCAACAATCTCGGCCTGGGTAACTCCGGATCCTTCGAAGAACTTTCCGATGAGCGCTGGGCCAAGAGCTTCGAGATTAACCTGATGGGGTGCATTCGAACTTGCCGCGCACTGGTTCCGAAAATGGCCGAGCTCGACGGCGCCTCGGTCGTGAACACCGCCTCAGACCTGGCAAAGCAGCCGGAGCCGACTCTGATGGATTATGGCACCTGTAAGGCAGGCCTGCTCTATTTCAGCAAAGCTCTGGCAGTTCAATACGCCCCCGCCGTTCGCGTGAACACGGTATTACCGGGACCGATTTGGACGCAGATGTGGACCCGTCCGGGCGGGATCGTCGATCAACTCGTCGAGAGTTATGGCGTCGACAAAGAGGCCGCCCTGGAACGCTTCCTGAAGGATCGTTACATGCCTCTTGGTATCGGACAACCTGAGGACGTGGCGCAGGCAATCGTCTTTCTGGCTTCACCGCTGGCCAAATACATTACCGGTGCGACATTAGACATCGGGGGAACCCTGCGCGGCTTGATCTGATGCGTTTATTTGAGGTAGACCCAATGGTCCTGATTCATCCAATCCCCGTGTCTTGCCATATGTGTTCGCATGACACCAAAAGATTTGCTTGGCGGTCGACCCGTGGCAGTGATTGGCGCAGGCCTGGTTGGCGCTGGATGGGCAATCGTCTTTGCACGGGCGGGACTGGATGTTCGGGTATACGACGCCAATCGCAGTGCAACCGATAGCGCATTGTTACTCATAGCAGATCAGTTGAAGGAATTAAGCTCCTTCGGCCTCGTCGACCATCCCGATGAAGTAGCCGCACGTTTGACGCCGGCATACCACTTAGCTGACGCAGTGGACGGGGCCGCATATGCACAGGAGTCCGTGCTGGAGGTGGTGGATGTGAAGCGCCGCCTTATGCAGGACCTTGAGCAAGTTGCGTCGCCCGGCCTGGTGATTGGCAGTTCCAGCTCTGGCATTCCGGCCTCCGCCTTCACGCACGGCATGAAGATTGCATCTCGTGTGCTGATCGTTCATCCTGTAAACCCGCCCTATCTCGTACCCGTCGTTGAACTCGTTCCATCCCCGGAAACCTCTCCCGCAACTATTGATTTTGCAGACTCGCTCATGCGCGCGCTCAAACGCAGTGTTGTTCACGTGCGCAAAGAGGTGCAGGGCTTTGTGCTGAACCGGCTTCAGGCAGCCCTTCTCCGCGAAGCATGGGCCCTGGTTGAGGACGGGGTGGCCAGCTGCGAAGACATCGATCGAACCGTCCGTGACGGCCTGGGCTGGCGTTGGTCTTTCATGGGTCCTTTCGAGACGATAGACCTCAATGCAGCCGGTGGCATCGCGGATTACGCTATCCGACTAGGGCCTCTTATGCATGAAATTGCGAGATCGCGCAGTCATGAAGAACCCTGGTCGCAAGAGTTGATCCGCAAAGTGGAGGCTGAACGAAGACAGTTACTCAGCCAGGATGCCTTGCCCGGCCGGCGCGGGTGGCGCGATCGTGTTTTGATGGCCTTGGCTGCGGAGCGCGAGAAGAAATCAGGATGATGCGGCCGAATAAAGGAAACCCTTAATGGCAAAAATCGTTTCGGTTGAGGTCTTGCAAGTAGATCTGGCGCCCAAGGTGAAGCGCTCTGACGCTATTCAGAGCTTCCAGTGCCAGGAGACACCCATCGTCCGAATCACTGACTCTGATGGAGTCACCGGGACTGGTTACAGCTACACCATCGGCACCGGCGGGTCGTCTGTTATCAAGCTTCTCGATGATCACCTCGTTCCCCTGTTGCTCCATCGCGAGGCGGATGAGATCGAGCGGATCTGGCGCGACCTGTTCTTCTCCGTCCACTCGACGACCGTGGGAGCGCTGACCTCGATCGCGCTTGCCGCCATTGACTCGGCCCTTTGGGATTTGCGCGGCCGCAAGACTAGCCTGCCGCTTCACCGTCTTGCCGGCGGCGCCAAGGATTCGGTCGAGTGTTACTACACAGAAGGCGGGTGGATCCACATCGAGGACGCCGAGTTAGTGGAAGAGGCGTTGCGTGCCAAGGAGCGCGGCTTCGGGGGAACCAAGATCAAGATCGGCAAGCCGCATGTCTCGGACGATGTGCGCCGGCTCAGGGCCGTGCGTGACGCGGTGGGCCCGGCATGGGAGATCATGACCGATGCGAACCAGGGCTTCAGCCTGAATGAAGCGATCCGGCGTGCCCGTGCTTACGAGGAACTCGACGTGGCGTGGTTTGAAGAGCCGATCCATGCTGATGATGTTCATGCTCACCAGCAACTCGCCGCCTCTACCAGTGTGCCCATCGCGGTCGGGGAGTCGCTCTACAGCATTTCGCAATTCAAGGACTACCTGCAGAGCGGCGCCTGCTCCATTGTGCAGGTGGATGTGGGACGCATTGGCGGCATCACGCCCTGGCTTAAGGTGGCCCACATGGCTGAAGCCTTTAATGTGCCGGTCTCCCCGCACTTCCTCATGGAACTGCACCTGGGGCTTTGCTGCGCAGTGCCCAACGGCCGTTATCTCGAATACATCCCCCAACTGGAGATGGTGACGTCGACGGGGATCCGCGTCGAAAAAGGAATGGCCATTGCCTCGCAAGAGCCGGGCAACGGAATCGAATGGGACTGGGCCGCGATCGCCAAGCATGTCGTCCACCGCAGGGTCCATTCGGGCTGATTGCGGTCTTCATCCGGCGAGCACAGAGCTCGCCGGATGAAGGGTTAGGGTAAGGTTGCTAGTTCGGCTGTAGGCCTTCCAGCATCATCAGGCCCATCTGCGGATTGAAGCCATTCTGCTGACCGTCCAGCTCAATCGCGATCACGCGGCGGTCGTCGATGGGGTAGTAGCCGAAGCCCGACGGCTCCTGAGCGCTCTGGGCGTTCAATCCAGTCAGAGTGAGCAAGCCGGTAGAGCTGTTCTCTGAACCGGAGAGAGCCACACCGGAAGTCACGACCGAGGCCGAGTTGTTCGCATTCTGGAGGCTGTAATCCGTGTATCCAGAAAACGCATCGGATGCCACCGTTACAGGGCCGACAGCAGACCACGCAGGCTCCTGGTTGATGCCTGAGAACCCGTAGACGTTGAGAGCATAGTTCCCTTCAAAATCGGCCGACGAGGCTTGCTGCAAGTACGAGAGCCCCGAGGTGATCTGCAGACTGTCCACTCCCAGTTCCAGCGCGTTTCCATTGCCATCCAGGTAAAGCTGGAAGGTAAAGGTAGGGTTATTGGGAATCGAATTGGACGAGATCGTCGCAGTGAGCGTTACTCGACCTGTTGGATCAACCGTGTAAGTGCCACCCGTGATCTGAGACCCGAATTGGAAGTACAGATCGTTCAGTGCAATCTTGCCCGATACAGTGCCGTCCGCATTGAGACCGAAGCCACCCGCCATCTGAACAATATTGCTGCCGCCGGCAGTAGTGTTGTCCTGCCCGGTTGCTTCGAAAGCATACGAGCCGCCGGCAACACCCGCCAGGTTGAACTGCCCGGTATTCGATCCCTGGCCGAGGGCCGTGCCGCCGAGATCGCCGCCGAGGGTATCGTTGGTCTCCACCAGTTGAATCTGATTTGTGCCAACAATATATCCGGCCGCGGAAAAGGATTGCACCACGGAGGTATTCGTAGGAGTCAGCGTGAATACAACGCGGCCGAAAGAGTCTGGAGCGCCGACGGTGCCGGAGGAGAACGTCTGTGCTTGCCCAATCGTCCCCCCATCGTTGTAGTCAAATACGCTGTTGCCGACCGCGATCGAGGCGCCGCTTATATTCAGGATCCCTCCGATCACAAGGTTGTTCAGCGCAACGGTCCCATCGAGGCCGCCGAGATTGAAGGCATACCCGCCGGCGGGAGCCGCCGTGCTTGTCTGCTGATCAATGGAACCTGTGGCGGTTGCGAATGTGTCGAACTCCGAGATCAACACGCGCGCATTGGAAACCACGGTTCCGTGAAAGGTTTCGATGCCATTGACTCCGATAGCCGTATCGCCGGTGTTGAGAACGATTTGGATGTTGCCGTTCACCAGGCTCAGACTCGAGCCGGAAGCGACCAGATTATCCTGGGCGATGATGCTGGCGTCGGTCATATCCTGCTCGCCGCCGGCGATCACTCCGTTCTGCACCGTGAAGGCGCCGGCCACGAAGTAATTGTCGGAGGGATCTTCGCCGGCCACGTGATAGACATAGTTGCCGTCCGCCAGCACAGGGGGCGGAGCGGTGATGGTGACGCTCGCTGAGGCAGACTTGGTGGTATCGGACACGGAGGTTGCCGTGACCGTCACCGTGGCCGGGCTCGGGAGAGCCGCAGGCGCCGTGTAGGTGGTTGCCGTACCACTTGGAGTGGTCGTGGGGCTGAAACTGCCGCATTGCGCGCTCCCGCAGGTAACCGACCAGGTCACGCCGGCGTTCGCGTTATCGTTCGCAACCGTGGCCGTCAAAGCGGCGCTCGCAGAAGCGGCAAGCGAAGCAGGGGGACTATTGAGCGTGACAGTGATGGGCGCGCTCGGGGTCGAAATGGTGATGCTCGCCGAGGCCGACTGTGTGGAGTCTGTCACGGAGGTTGCCGTCACGGTTACAGTAGCCGGTTTGGGCGCTGTGGCAGGGGCAGTGAATTTAGTCGCCACCCCACTGCCGGTTGAGGCCGCAGAAAGGCTGCCGCATTGCGTGCCGCCGCAGGTAACAGCCCACTTGACCCCGGCATTTGCACTGTCATTGCTAACGACCGCGGTAAGGTTGATGGTCGAGCCGGCATCGGTCGACGACGGCGGCTGAGGGCTTAATGCCACCGAGACAGCCGGCGGATTAGGGGAAGAGCCGGAGCCGCCGCAGCCCGCGATCAGGATCACGAGAACGATGAGAGCAATTAGGTAAGAAGAATAACGCAGTTTCATTTCGCACCCGGAGAAAGAACAGAGTTGTTTACAGAAGCGCGAGAGCGCTGTTGTGAATGAACGAGGAAGCCATGTTCATTGCGGATGATGATCTGACTGCCGGCAATGGTGAGCTTGCGCGCCAGCAGATAACTTTGGCCGTTGATCGCTTCCCTTACTCCGGAAACCTGAACGGGCGCACCCGCTACCAGGGCTTGCCGCAGCTGATCGCTTAGGGCGGGACCCAGGATGGCCGTGAACGCTCCCTGTGGGCCCTCTGCCACCAGCTGAATGCCGGCAGGCGTACCCGGTGTGCGCGTCGAGATGATTTGCTGCAGCGTTCCAGCCATCGTGACGTCCTGAGCGGGCTTGCTCACTGCGCTTGCGTCAAAGGGTTTGGGAGTTGGCTGAACGCCTGGCTGCTCTGCCAGGGCGACATGCGTGAACATGTAAAGCAGAACCAGGCAGAAAAAGGAAGCAGACTCTTTCCTCTCAACCCGTCTGCTAGCGATCCAATTCAATAGGTGCATGGTGTCCTCTGTATCGTTGAAATTCGACGTATTGTCCTTGACGGAGCGGCTGGAGAACAGGGCTGCCGTCTGGGTCTTACTTTTTAACGCTTACGAACAAAGCGCCCCGCAAATGGGTCACGTGATCGATGGACCAAGCGTACAAAAGCTCTGGCCGAGCTAGAAATAGAGGACGCTACACGGCGACCCATGTGGTTCCACACATAGGGGGATTTGGCAGGAATTTCGGGAGGTTACAGCAGGTTCTTGTTTTGCAGCGCGAACCGCAGCAGCGCGTTGGCGCCCTCGCCCTCGAGTTCCAGCTTGCGGCACATGCTGGTGCGGTGGTTCTCCACGGTTCTGTAATGGATGGAAAGCTCGGCGCCGATTTCTTTGCTGGTTTTGCCTTGCGCAATCAGACGCATGATACGGAGCTCGGTAGGGCTGAGATTGCTAGTCAAGGAATTGCTTGACTGAGGCGCGGATTGATTGCGGCTCTGCAGCAGGTCGGTGGTAATCGCGGAACTGATATAGGGTCGTCCCGACGCCACGGCATGAATGCCGGCCACCACCTCCTGGACGGCGCTGTCCTTGAGAATATAGCCCTTGCATCCCAGGTCCATCGCGCTGCGGAAGAGATCCTGATTCGAATGCAAAGTGAGAAAGATGATCTCTGTCTTCAGCCCGCGCTTGACCACTTCCCGGGCGACGCCGAGCCCGTCGAGCTTCGGCATCTCAATATCCAGCAGCGCGACGTGGGGATGCAGCTTCGCAATGAGAGACAAGGCCGCCTCTCCATCAGAGGCTTCGCCAACTACATGCAAGCCGGAATCCTCTTGGACACTAAGCCTCAACCCCTTCCGCATCAGCGGGTGGTCGTCTGCAATCAGAACGCTAATCCTGTCGTCCAAGGCTGATCCCTCAATCGAAAATCTACCATCCCACCGTACCATGACCGCCAAACAATACCGAGGAACTCATTCCCAGCTTTTTCCCATGTGGAACCACACGGTTCGCATGTAGTAGCCCCTATGTCCTTCTTCCTCAGACTTCTATAGGCTTTACTCAGGTTTTTGATGTACGGACATCGCATCACAGGGGCCGGTACAGGAAAACGATCGTAAAGAGAATACATGACCCTTTTAATAGTTGAAGATAATGCGGGAATCCGCCGGGTGCTGCGGCGTATTTTACTCGACACGGCCAGCACGATCTGGGAATGCGCCGACGGCTCAGAAGCTCTGGCAGCTTACGAACAGCATCGGCCCGACGTCGTTCTGATGGATCTCAGGATGACCCACGTCGATGGCTTGGCGGCCACCAGGCAGATTCGCGGTTACGATGCTTCAGCCCGCATTGTTATCGTGACCGATTATCAGGATGAGGATATGAAAGCTGCCGCGCTCGAGGCTGGAGCTTGCGACTATGTGCTTAAGCACGAGATTTCGGGTTTGCCCGAGATCGTTTTATCTCTCGCAACGCAGGACAGCGAGAATCACTGAACCTGTCAGCAGACCGGCTGGCGAATGCCCTCATCCACTGTGCTTTTGTCTCAATGGAATTTCGAACACAACCGTTGTTCCCTTGCCTTGGACCGACCGCACCTTGAGTTCACCTCCCAAAAGCCTCGCCCGCTCACCCATGCCCGTTAACCCAAAGCCGCTGCGCGAGGGCTGAGGGCTTCGCTCATCGGGCGTGAATCCCCGGCCGTTGTCTTCGATGGTTAGAATTACGTTCTCGATGCCCCGTTTCACGCGGATCTTCACCTCAGTTGCCTGCGCGTGCTTCATGATGTTGCCCAGGGATTCCTGAACGATGCGGTAAAAATTGATGCGCAGATCCTCGGGAAAAACGTCATCGATATTATCCAGCTCTGAGGTAAAACGGATTGCGGATGCTATGCCCGTCGTGCGCACCATTGCTTCGATCGCCTTGGTTAACCCCAGCCTGTCTAGCTGAAATGGGCGAAGGTTGTAGGAAATCTCGCGAGTTTCCGCGATCGCGGAGGAAGCCTCATCGCTGATCTCCGTTATGGTCTGCGCATCAATGTCATCGGCCGGTGCGTTTTTCCTGGAGCGGAGCAAGAGGAAGGCGAGATTTTTAATTACCGCGAGCCGCTGGCCCAGGCTATCGTGCATCTCGCCGGCGATACGCTTCCGTTCGGCTTCCTGAGAGGCGATTAACTGCCGGGAAAAGGCCTGCTGGGCAAGCTGTTCTCGCTGAAGCTGCGCCACGCGATATCTCCATGACATCGCGACCAGAGCACCCAAGGTGAGCAGCACAAGCATTTGAAACCACGCCGTCTGATAGAAGGGAGCGAGCACGGTGATGGCGAGGGTCTTGCCTTCCTGGTTCCACACGCCGTCACTATTGCGCTGCGATCACGTGAAAAACATATTCTCCCGGCGGCAGATGCGAGTAATAGGCTATGCGCCGTCCTCCGGCGTCGACCCAGTCCGAGTCCAGGCCCTCGAGCCGGTATTTGAAGTGCGTCTGCGTCGCGTTAATAAAGTTTGGAGCGGTGTAGCTAATTTCCACGTTGGGTCTACCGGGCGGAATGCGCAATGGAGCATTCACGGGTGTGGCCACGTTATCCACCAGAGAGGATTCAATCATCACCAGTGGTGGAACAGAATCGTGGACGACAGATTCCGGATCGATGACCGCCACGCCGTTGCGCGTGGGAAACCAGAGCTTGCCATCGCGTGTCTTGATGCCCGACGGCTCCACGCCGCCATTGCATTCGATATCCAACATGCCGTCGATCTTTCCGTAGGCCGTGGAGGTAACCTTCTTCAGATCGCCTGCGGCAAATGCGTTCAAATCGCGTTTGCTTACCCGGTACACACCTCGACTGCAGCTTATCCAGAAGTAGCCATGGGCATCTTCAAGAATGCGAAATACGCCGCCATCGAATAGACCGTCCTTGACCGAGTAGCTGCTCAGCTTCTCATCCTTGAAGCGCACGAGCCCACCGTCATAGGTTCCAATCCACAGCACGTGATCGCTGTCTTCGTAAAACGACCAGATGTTGGCGCTCGGCAAACCCTCCTTCTCCGTCCAATGGGTAAATACCCCGTTGCGAATCCGCGTCATGCCGCCATAACCGCCCACCCACAAATCGCCGTTGGCCGTCTCGAGGATGGCATGGGTGTCGTCTGCCGCCAGCCCGTCCTTCTTGGTAAAGAACCGGGTTACACCATTCTCATAGCGGGCCAGCCCCTGCCTGGTTCCGAACCACAGCGTGCCCTGGCGGTCCTGGCAAATCGCTTGAACCACCGCTTCATCGGGAAGAATCGGGCCGCTTGGAATACGAAAATGCCCGCGGTCGAAGATGCTGAGGCCGCCATGAGTGCCCACCCAGAAACGGCCCTCACGGTCCTGGAACATCGCCAATACCAGTTCGTTTGGCAGCCCGTCGGCCATGGTATAGCTGGTAAACTTTCCATCTGCAAAACGGCTAAGGCCCGAATGCCAGGCCCCGATCCAGAGAGCGCCCGATCGGTCCTCATACGTTGCGTAGGTGTCGCGATCGATCAGGCCCTGCTCTGTGGAGTAGCTACGAATCGATTGATTCTGCAGCCGGTACAGTCCTTGTTCCAGCGTGCCGATCCAGAGATTACCCTGTCTGTCTTCATAGAAGTGCCAGGGTGTGACGGAAACAGCGTGGTTGGAACTCAGGAACTGAAAGGTTCGCTGAAGACGTGGGCCAACGTGCATTTCCAGGGATTTGTTGTAGGTAGTGCCGATCGTCACTTCCCGGTTAGAGCCGGCGGGAATCATTTGGCTTACGTTGTCCGCCGTGATCCGAACCCGCTTTCCGTCGACGGTCTCAAGCCAGAGCGTTCCGCTCTGATCGAGTGCCGCGCCCCAGAGGTCATCGTTCAAGATTTGCCCGGGCAGCGTAAAGTCAACAAAGCTCCCATGAGCAAAGCAGCGGATCGTTTGATGCTGGCGGATCCAGAATCCTGCCGAGTCCCACAGCAGAGTCCGATACCGCAGGCTTGGACTCTGCGGCGCGACGTCGACGAAATGGTTTGATGCTTCATCCCATCGAACGATTCGCCCGGCGCTAAGCACCCATACGTCACCATGGTCGTTTCCGGTCAGTCCATTTACGATGTCCGCCGGCACTCCATATTGCCTGCCATAGGCGCCGAACACGCCATTGTGGTAGCGCACCACTCCACGATCAACGCTGTCGAGCCACAGGTCGCCGCCGCGTCCCTGCAACATTGTGCCGAATTGGTTCGAAAGAAGGCCGGGGGTCTCTCTGCTGAAGACGGTCAGATGGGCGCCATCGAAAGCGTGCCAGCCCGTTAAACGTAGCAATCCAGAGATATCCGTCAGGTGTCTGCGTGATGCCGCGAATCTCGTTCTCGGGCATGCCATTGTCTACGTTCCAGACCTCGAAGCCGTATTGAGCACGCGCAGACTCGACCAGGCAGAAAAGAATTGTCAGGTGGATAAGAAGCCGTAGGATGCGGGCGGAATTTTCAAACCGCAATGGACTGCGGAGATCCGGTTCGCGCTGCCGAACAAACCTCGGTATCACCCCTTGCTCTCCTTCCCTGACAATGGCAATTGCGGCGAGGCGCGTCTTCCATAGAAAGGATACACGGAGACAAGCACAGACCCGTTCAATGCAATCGCTGTCGATGCAGGAGAAGGGGAGCTATGGGTAGGCGAGGTTACAAAATAATCCTGGAAAGCTAATCGGGTGTGCCTATGGCGATACCTTGCGCCAATAGTTTGCCTGGTAACCCTGAGCATCGATTTGCGCGGAATGGATCACCTCCGGTGTCGTGCCGTGGCACGCCCACGACACCGTGGTGTCGTGGCCGGTGACTACCATGGGCACGAAGTCCGAGCCAGGATTCTGCTTGCAATAATCGAGGATCGGCTGGGTCGGTTTCTGACTGCTGACGGCCTTCGAAGCGCACGGGATATTTGCGCCGTATTGGCAGGCGAGTACGGCTCCCCCTGCGCAGCGCCATTCCATGAGCTTGCCTTGATCGGGCTGCATGTTCAATTGTTTCGCCATCCACGCGGGGAGCTTCGGACCGGCGTATCGCGCATCTGGTTTGTCGATCGTTCCGACAGCCTTGCAATAGGCCACCGGATCGGAGTATGTCTTCTGTGCAAACACGGGTGAGGCCCAGAGAAGCAGGATCACCGCCGGTAAAAGAATTTTTCTCGTTGCCATAAATCGCTCCACGCTTACATGTATAAATCAGGCCCGAATTCCCGTCCGTCTTTCCGGAGAAATTTTAAAGCTTCACCAGTCCCGCCGCCGATGCGTTCACGCCTTCGAGATCACAATGTCCCAACAGCTCAGGCATTCCACTGGGGCACGCTGCGCACCATGTTCCACATCATTCCATCGAGTGCAGTGTCCATCTCGTCGTGAGGTTCGGTGCGGGTGTTCGTGAGGGCGGCCCAGCACATTCCAGTCGCCGTTCGCACCATGATGGTTGTAGAACCTGGAAAGCTGCCGTTATGCCACATATTGCCCGAACCCACCATCCAGCCCCGCGCATACTTAGCCGCGGAAGCACTGGGAAAGGCCGGGCAGGGCGTCGTCATGACCTGAATGGTTTCCGCTTTCAAAATGCTGGGGATCGGTCCCGAGCCTCCCACGTGGTTAAGAAACTGGACCAGGGCGGAGGGACTTGCCAGCCAGCCACCGTTCGCGTCCATGCGGGCAACGTTTATTTTGTAAGGCTCCTCATTGTATTGCCCAAAGTACACCACTTCGTTGGGTGCGCGGTCCTTCAGACTGTTCCCCGCGATGCGCATTCCGCTGATTCCGCAAGGCGCCAGGATCTCGCTTTGCACGTAGTTGGCATAGGGTTGGCCCGTGATCTGTTCGATCACCCGTCCCAGGAGGCAGTAACCGAAGTTTGAGAAAGCCCAGTGCTCTCCCGGCGGATTGGTTAGCGGCAGGTTCTTGAGCGTCCAGCCGATCAGCTTGGCCTGGTCCCAGGAATTGTCTTTGAACATTGGATCGGTCGAGTCTGCCGGCCACCCGCCACAGGTATGGGTTAGCAGGTGGTCGACCGTGATATCCGTCACGTATTGCCCATAAGGACTTTCGCCATACTTAGTGCCGAGGATGCCGGACGCACCGAAAACCTTGTCGGTCAGATTTAATTTCCCCTGCTCGATCAGCGTGAAGATGGCAACAGATGTGATGGGCATGGTCACATCCGCGATGCGAAAGAGACTCGACATGTCCGTCGGGCCCATGTCTTTCACGTTGCCAGTCCGAAATCCCTGGTTGAAGCCAAATCCCTGGTCGAAGACAAATCGACCGTTGCGTGAGATCGCAACAGACAGCGAGGGGACGCTGAAGCTCCTCTTGAATGCGGCAGCGAGGCGTCCGATCTCGCCCCGCTCCATACCCGTGACTGTCTCGCCCTGCGGGAGCCAAAGCCCCTGCATCGGCAGGCGAACCATCGCTGCCACGGCGGCGCCGGTCACACACTTTAGCAACCGACGTCTACTGAATTGGTTCGGCATGACTGCGCCCTTTCTCTCTTTGACGGCAGTTAGTCTGCACGTCTTCCCTGCCAGGTTCCGTGCTGCCCGTGGATGCCAAAGTTTCCTTCCATGGTGTTCCCGTCGACCATGCCGCGGAACGTGAGCACGTTCCGGGTCTTGGTGCGAAACACGATGTGGCGTACGTTCATCGTGCCTTCGATTCCTCCCGATTGGTTCGGTCCCTTAAAGTGCCCGGTCAAGGTATTGCCGTCCTGCACGATCTGCACCGTGTGCGTGCCGGTCTTGCCGTCGTCGCCCCGGGTGTAGATCATCCAGGTGCCAGCGACGTTTGCTGCCGAGTGATCCTCCTGTGGCAACTGCTGGGCAACAGCTATATGGCCCAGCGCTAGCAACAAGAGGGCTAGCAAAGTGAAAGGTAACTGATAGCGCTTCATAAAAATCCTCCAGCGAGTGAACGTACTGGACACAAGCTACTCCGCTTGTGTCCATCCGTCGGTTGGGTGGTATTGTTCGATGGCCACTAAAGTATCTGCTGCCTTCGGGCCGAGATCCTGTTGGTAGATAGCACCGTCACGGCCGAGGGTGAAGGTCATGATGCCGGAATGTTGATAATTGACGGGGCTACTGAAAATCGTGAATCCCCCTGCTGTGGTGACGATACGGAAGGAGTATCCATGAGATACAACCTCCCTACTGGGTGCGGAAGCGTTGAAGATGGCTTTCGCAAACTGGTTGAGTCGCCCGACCGGGCTTGGCGTCTGCCCCTCGGAGACTTCCCAGTAAAGGCCGTCCTGTTTGCCTGGGGTGCTCACGATTGTGGCGGTGTACCGGTGGGTGCTCTGGTGGTAGAGTTCCTCGGCATTCGCAAGCATCCGGCATGCATCCATGGCGGAAAGTTCATTGCCGCCGATCCGCCGTACGCGCAATTCCTCATCGGCGGCGGCAGCGTCAAAGTACCACCTCGACGAGCTGTCCTGGGCCAGGGGTACAGGGAAAGGATAGTTGTCGGCGCCGATGTAGAGCACCTGGCTGCCATCGGTCATCGCCACTAAACGATTCATCTGGTCATATTTCTTGGCGAACGAATCGGCCGAGGATTTATCTTCTGCCGGATCCCCTGAACTTACTAACTTTTGTGCCTTCGCGCCTAATACCTGGGTAACCGCCTTGTCATCCTTAGCCTGGACCGCGGCATGTAATGCCTGGCTTGCTTCCGCCGGCGTGGCGAAGGTTTTCTGGGGTGCTTCCGCGGCGTTGTTATCTTGTTTCTTCGAGCAGCCGAAAACGGAAACGGCCGCAATCATGATGAGAGCAGCGATCCGTGGAATCCGCCGCAAGGTCAAGTTTTTCCGTTGCAAACTCACGTTTCTACCTTCCTTCTAAATTGACGCGTGATGGGTCAAGGATTCTGGGACATGCGGATTAACGCCGTCCCCCGCCGCGCTCACCACCACCACCACCGTGCTGCTGGGGACGTGGCTGCTGACGCTGTTGCGGGCGCTGCTGACGCTGCTGGGGTTGCCGCTGGCGTTGATAGGCAGCGGGATGCATGCTCGCGCGACCGCGATTCGCGTCGGCGCGGGCCTGGTTGCCATTGCCGCTCATGGTGGAGCGGGGCTGCCCGCTTCCCAGCGTGCCGGCGCGTTCGCTGTCACTCACCGGGTGCTGCACACCGCCGTTGCCGCCGATCAGCCCATGATTGCCGTTGCGGCCGCCGTTCGGCACATCCGGCCGGTAGCCGTTATTCCGGTTGTTGGCGTCATTGTTGTTGGAACGGTTCCCATTGTCGTTATTCCTATTCCCGTTGTTGTTATTGCTGTTTCTGTTGATGTTGTTCTTGGTGATGTAAGTGTTGTGGTTATAGTTGATGGTTCCGCCGCCGCCTCCACCACCCCAGTTCATTCCCCATGCTCCGAAGCCCCAGCCACCGCCGAAACCGCCGGCAACGAAGCCACCCCCGCCGAAGGCGGCGCCAATCGCGACTCCGGCGCCGAAGGAAACACCGGCTGCGACAGCGACAGGCGGCGTATATGCCGGCACCACTAGGGGCGCGCCATACACTACTGCCGGGTTGTACTGCGGAACGTAAACCACATTACTGCTGGCGGGTTCGATGATGATGGTTTGCGGGCTCTGCTGCACTACCTTGATCTGCGATGAAGACTGTAGCGCTCCCGCTGCCTGCGCCTTGGCGCGCATGTCCTGTACTGCGGCCATCACGTCTGATTGCTGATTTTCAAAGGCCTGGCCCAGGCTCGAGGTCCAGGAAAGGTTCTTGGCCAGATTGTGGAGTACTGACGGGAACTGGGTCAGCGCTTTTACGCTAGGATCCCAGGATTGTTGATCCACCGCCTGGGTGAGCGCAGTTCCCTGCAGATTTTGATTCTGCCCCAGCCAGAGGTCTGCAAAAGCCACTTCATCCGCATAGCTGGCGGCCGCCAACACTTGTGCAACCAGTGCGTCCGGATAAAGAGCGATGGGGGCGACCAGGGCGTCGAGCTGGCTGCTGCTCAGCGGTGCGACTGCCGGCGGTGCTGACGACCCCTGAGCTGCCGGGGCCGGTTGGGAGGCATCCTGTGCCTGAAGAAGCTCGGTGGGCGCGCCCGCAATCATCAGGGTCGAGCAGACCACCATCGACATTGTCTGTTTCATCCATTTCGTAATCATGAAGTCCTCCGGTTGGCAAATAATCCGCGGGGCCAATCCTCACCGCTCGTTGCGCCGTTTTGGACCCCTCAACGCTATGGACAGAGCGCAGAAGCGCAATCGCTAGAAGGACAATAAGTCTGCCATCCGGAAAACGAAATAGAGGCTACTACACGTAGGACCATGTGGTTCTACACGGATCTCTGCCTGCGAACTCCGTCCGCCCGCCAATGAGACAGACTGGCAATCGAGCGCGTGGAGAAATATGCGGACAAAGCGGACAAAGCGAAATATGCGGACAAAGCGAAATATGCGGACTATGCGAAATATGCGAACTATGCGGACTATGCACGTCGATGGGCCGATGCCTGGGGAATAAATTCCAGATGCGACCGTCGCAAATAACCTTCTGTCAGGACCGAATCCGACTTCCGATAAAGCAAGAAATCCAGTGGCGGTATGCTATCGGCTAACATCAATCACAATAGAGCCCATCCGTTCGCTGTTGCCATACTCCCGATGTGCCTTCTGGATCTCATCAAGCCCGAAGGTGGCTTTGATCGGCACGGAGATCCTTCCGTCTTTGAGCCACTCAAAGAGTTGCTCCAGGTCTGAAGCGAAGTGCTTCGACCCGCGATTTACACCGTAGAAGGTGGCGTGCTTCCCCGACCAGAAGAACAAGTTCTTCGAGAACAGTTTGAGAACCGAAGGAATCACCGAACGTTCAGGCGTATTGGTCCATGCCGGCAAGTTCATGCCATACCCCACGAGAATCCCTCCTCTTTTCAAGATCGAGTAGGACTCGTCGAAGCTCTCAAATCCGAGGGGATCGAAGACGGCGTTCACCCCACCGAGTTCTTGCATGGAGGTGATCCAATTCTTATTCGAGTAATCGAAAGGGATTGCTCCGAGTTGTCGCAGTTCGTCGTGCCTTTTCAAGGAAGCTGTACCGAAGACCTGGGCTCCCTCAAGTTTTGCCAGACGCAAGAGTGCGCCTCCCACGGCTCCGCTCAACGCATGAACGAAGATCTTCTGGCCGGCGGTGATATGCGCTACCCGACGCAGCATTTGATATGCGGTAGCCCAATCCAGGATGAGGACGACAGCAGCCTTTTTATCGACTGCATCGGGCACGCGTACCAGATATTTTTCCGGAAGGTTGATCAGTTCCGACTGGCCCTCATACTTGGAAAGACACGCAACGCAGTCACCAATCGCAAACTTTGTGCAGTCCGGAGCATTCAGCCGTACGTTGCCAATGACACTATAGCCGGGGGTGAGGGGCGGCTTCTTCTGCAGCGGATAGGTGCCGCGGCGCATGTTGACGTCGGAACCTGAGACGATCGTGTATCCGACCGACAGTTGAACTTCGCCTGCTGCAGGATCTTTTAGATCGCTTTCGACAATCGCAAGCTTGCTTTCGTCGCCGAACGCCGTAATGACGACTTTCTTTGTCCTGGCCATAGGCTCACCCTCATTGGATTCTCTCACTACATAGGCGCATGGATGCACTCGCGTGGCAATTCACAAGGGCGGTAGAATCTCAAACGCGGGTAAGATCAGGCGCGCCGGTGAGCGCGAGGTATTGATGAATGAACGCGATCGACATGCTGCCTTCGCCCACACCGCTGGCTACACGTTTAATCGAACCGTGACGAACGTCGCCGGCGCAAAACACACCCGGAAGGCTCGTCTCCAAAGGAAACGCCTCTCGATCAAGAGGCCATGCGGTCAGGTCTCTTCCGGTGTAAATATAGCCTTTGGCATCACGCTCCAGAGTGGGTGGAAGCCAGGATGTGTTCGCGGTCGCGCCGATCATCAGCAACAACGCATCGGCGCTGCGTGTAGTCGAAATTTTTTCACGCGTGGTGGTTACGATCCGCTCCAGCCGCTCTCCACCAAGCACTTCTGTGACTTCTGTCCATGATTCGATCCGAATGTTGGCCTTTCCCGCGATTTGCGCGATCAGGTATTGCGACATACTCAGGGCGAGACCAGCACCACGCACCAGCATGATGACTTCGGCAGCATAGTTAGAGAAGAACACCGCCGCCTGGCCGGCAGAGTTACCCCCTCCGACTAGGAATACCCTCTTCCCAGCCACACTATGCGCCTCCTGACGAGAGGCTCCGTAGAGTACTCCCCTGCCAAGCAGGCGGTCCAGTCCCGGAACTTCGATCCGATGCCACTCGACGCCGGTCGATAGCAACACAGCGGTGGCAAAAATGTGCTCTCCACCATCCAGGTCAACGCGATAACCCGAATCTGTCCTTTGCAGCGCTTCGATGCTGCGTGTTACCGCAATCTCCGAGCCGAAATGGCTCGCCTGCTTGAGCGCGCGCTCGGTAAGCTCAACACCGGAGATGCCGGAAGGAAAACCCAGGTAGTTTTCGATCCTCGATGAGGTCCCTGCCTGTCCGCCGGCGGCCGAGCGTTCGACAATCAGCACCTTCAGCCCTTCCGAGGCTCCATAGACTCCAGCCGCCATGCCTGCCGGCCCCGCACCGGCGATGACAACGTCATAACGCTTGTCCTTCGGCGAGGTCTGGAAACCCAGCGCTTGTGCAACGTTACGGACTGTCGGAGATAACAGGCGAGTCGCACCATCGACGACGACTGCGACTCCGTCGTTGGCGCGCGAAACAGAGGAGGAAGCCCGCTCCAGCTCAGGTTCATTAGTCATCCAGTCATACTGCACTTGATTCGCGGAAAGGAAGGTGCGGATGGCCCGGCAATGCGCGTCATAGGGGGACCCCACCACGAGAACTCGTGAGCTGGGGGTCTCCTTTACGTACTGCGGCGCCATTGAGAGTCGATCCGTCATCGTCTGAAAAATGAGGGCGCCGCTGGAGGAGGAATCACGGATCAGCTCCTGAAGTTGTTGCCGGTCAAAACGTGCCAGGCGGGAGCGAGATATCGCCAGCACAGAGACGATATTCGCGGTGCCCAGCAGAATCGGAATTTCGCCAAAAAACTCGCCTGTCTTGAGTTGCTCAAGCTCCCGGCGTTGCCCCACAATATCCTTCACTACCTGGAGTAAGCCCTCCAGAACGACAAAAAAACGCGGATCTTCGCCTTCGCGGATGACCCAATCATCGCCTTCGACGTGAATATCTGCTGCCTTTTCTGCAAGTCTTTGGCGCGCGGGTTGGTCCAGGACGGCGAAGAGAGGAACAGAGGCCAGTTCTGCAGCAGTGATCACTTAGTTTTTCCCCGCTACATCCAGGGTAGGCCTATGTCACAGATAAGTGCTTTTTATTTCCTCAGAGGTGCTCGATAATTGCCATCCCCCCGAGGAACTAGAAATGCACTTAAAAGGCACTATGCTCTGAACAATGGGCCTGCTGCAGGATTAATCCTACGGGACAAACTTACTGACGATCAGAGCGGACGAATCTGGTGACGCAGATATCTTAGAGCCGCGTGAAGTTCTTAGGTAGTATTCAGATGTGACTCCGATTCGCATTGAACTGCTGGGCACAATGCGCTTCACATTCGGGCAGAGTCTGGTCACATCGGTCAACACCAACCGTATGCGATCGCTGCTGGCATTTCTTGTGCTGCACAGCGAATCGATGCAATCCCGTGAGCAGCTCGCGTCCCTTCTTTGGCCGGAATCGACGGATGCCCAGGCCCGCACCAACCTGCGCCAATTGCTCCACAATCTTCGCCGGGCACTCCCGATCGAATGCTCTCTTCTGGTGAGTGACAACCACTCCGTTCGCTGGCTGGCCGATTGCTCTTGTGCTGTCGATGTGGTCGAGTTCGAGGCGGCGGCTCGAGCAGCAGAGAGTGCACGAGGGAGCGATCCGGCGGCCGAGCGTGAAGCTCTCGAGCGAGCTGCACGGCTCTATCAGGATGATCTGCTACCCGACTTATACGACGATTGGCTTCGCCCGAAGCGTGAGCAATTACGTCTGCAGTTCGCTGAGACTCTCAGCCGGCTTGCTGCACTGTCAGAGAAGGAAGGTGATTTCCCGGCAGGTATACGCCATGCCGCGCGGCTTCTCGCGCTCGATCCGCTTCGTGAAGGGTATTACCAAATCCTCATCCGCATGCACATGCGCAACCATGATCGGTCGAGCGCGATCCGTGTATATCACCAATGTCTGCGGAACCTTCAGCGCGAGCTTGGCGTCAGCCCGAGCAAGGAGACGCAAGACCTATTCAAGCAGGCGCTCAAATCGGAAGATGAGGCCAGCCGCCCCGCGGAGCCACCGCCCTTCGCCGCAACGAGGCTGAAGCCTATGGTGGGCCGGAAAGCAGAGTGGGAACGCCTCCTCGCTTGTTGGCAGCGTGTGACACAGGGTGCTCCACATTTTGCCGTGGTCATGGGAGAGCCAGGGGTGGGCAAATCCCGGTTTGCCGAGGAACTCTATGAAGAATGCTCCCGTAATCCCAGACAGGCTGTAGCGCGTGCCTGGTGCTATCTGGCCCATGGCCAGCATGCGTATGGGCCGGTGGCCGAGTGGCTCAGGACGGAGCCGCTGCAGGTTGCGCGCGGGCGGTTGCCAAAGCCACAACTGGCGGAATTGGCGCGCCTGCTCCCGGAAATCCTGGTGGAAAATCCCGAAATTCCCGCCCCACAACCGCTCACGGAGAGTTGGCAACGCCTTCATCTTCACGAGGCCCTGAGTGCGACATTCCGCCTCGCACCGAAGCCACTCTTGCTGCTCATCGATGACCTGCAATGGTGCGATCACGACTCGTTCGACTGGCTGCACTTCCTGTTTCGATCCACGGCGGGTGACCGTTTCCTGGTGCTGGGAACCGTAAGGATAGGGGAAATTGATCGCGACCATCCGCTGGCAAGCTTCATGCGGGAGTTGGGCCAATCGGGGCGAATGTCCGAAATCTCGATGCTTCCGCTCGGTGAAGAGGAAACCGCGGCGCTCGCCGTCCAAACCGCTACGCATGAGTTCGATGCGGCGTTCCTGAGCACCCTTTACCAAACGACGAAGGGCAACCCTCTCTTTGTGGTAGAGACTGTGCGTGGATTGCTTGAGGACCGGGGATCGAAGAGTGCGGTGCCCCCACGCCTCCAAACTGTAATCTCGGCACGCTTGGCGCAACTTTCTGCATCGGCCTACGAACTGGCCGGCCTTGCCGCCACGATCGGGCGTCCGTTCTCTTCGGACTTGCTGGCCAAAGCCGCTGACTGGGATGAAGACAGCGTATCGCGTGCCCTGGAAGAGCTGTGGCGGCGGCACATCATCGACGGACAAGGAAGCGGATCGTATGACTACACCCACGGACTGCTGCGGGATGTCGCGTATAGCGAGTTAAACCCGATTCGCCGGCGGACTCTGCACCGGCGCGTAGCGCGTGCCCTGGAGGAACTTTATCCACCCGATTTCGAAGCCCTGAATGGCTGGCTGGCCGCGCACTACGATGCGGGCGGAATGGCGCAGGAAGCAATCCGCTCCTATCGAGCGGCCGCCGCAGTTGCCAAACGAAGATTCTCTGACGCCGAAGCAGCGGGCTACCTCAGGCGCGCGCTCGTGCTATGCCGGGATTTTCCCGAATCCGTCAAACGCGACAGAGACGAAATGGAACTGCTGGTTACACTGGGTCCGTCTCTGGTCACGACGGATGGTTACAGCATGCCCGAGGTGGGGGAAACCTACGCGCGCGGACTTCTGCTGTCGAGGCGGTCGGGCGATCAAAAGCACTTGTTTCCATTGCTGAGCGGGGCGTGGCTATTTCATCTCGTGCGCGGCCAGGTCGAGGAGTCGAGGCAACTGGCACAGGATGCCGTCGATGGTGCGCGCCGAGAAGGTGATGCCGCGCAGGAAAATGCCAGTCACTTTCTTTTGGGCACCAGCCTTTTTCATCAGGGACGCATGCAGGAGTCATGGGAACAGATCGAGATGGCTGTGTTGCTCTCCAGTGGCCCGCCACATCCCGCATTGGCGTTGTTCGCCGGCCCCGATTTCGGCGTCTTCGGTCGTGCCTACCTTTCGCATTTGCTGTGCTTATTTGGCCACCCGCAGGAAGCGGAGGCGAAGAGCCGTGAATCCGTTGCTCTCGCGCGCGAGGTGGCCCACCCATTCACCCTGGGGATTGCCCTGGCCTACGCGGCGATGCTCAGCGTTTACCAAAGAGAAGGCGCCCTCGCTTTGGCACGAGCGGACGAGGCGGCGGAGATTTGCAGAAAATATGGATTCGTCTATTACGTGGCGTTTGCCGACATCCTGGCTGGATGGGCAACCTGCCGGTGCGGGGATATTACCCCCGGATTGGCGAGGCTGAGGCGAGGCCTCGACGCACTGAGGAAGACCCAGGCGGAACTTCGCCTGCCTTTCTACCATGGCCTATTGGCAGAGGCCTGCGGATGGTCTGGCCAGATGGGAGAGGCGCTGGCCAACATAGCCTCGGGTTTCGCTTTTCTGAGCAAGAACGCCGAAGCGTGGGCTGCGCCAGAATTGGAGCGGATTCATGGAGATCTCCTGCTCCAAAGCGGCAGTCTGTCCCAATCCCAGGCTAGTTATCGCCGCGCAATCGAGCTGAGCCGGCAGACCGGCGCACGGTTGTTTGAGCTTCGGGCCGAATCGCGGTTGCACGAGTTACCCGCGCTGGCAGACGGAATCTCCGCCGAACGCTGACCGGTTCTTCCATAGAACGGTTTCGGAACGCCTTGCATTGCACAGTAGGACTTGAATCCGTGACTGTTCCCCGGATCGGAGAGGAACCTATGAACCAGGAAGCCCTTACTCAATTCAAAAGCCAGCTCCGAGGCGAGCTGATCGAACCCACAGACCCGCGTTACGACGAAGCACGCAAAGTGTATAACGCGATGATCAGCCGCAAACCGAGGCTTATCGCTCTGTGCGCTGACGTTGCGGATGTGATCGCCGCCATTCATTTCGCCCGCAAGAATAACTTGCTGGTATCGGTCCGAGGTGGAGGCCATAACGCCGGAGGTTTGGGAATTTGCGATGATGGTCTGGTCATTGATTTGTCACGCATCAAATACGTTCACGTCGACCCCGCGGCAAGAACCGTCCGCGTAGGCGGTGGAAGCACCTGGGGTGACGTGGACCACGCGACGCACGCCTTCGGCCTCGCCGTGCCATCTGGAATCATTTCGACCACAGGGGTTGGCGGCCTTACTTTAGGCGGCGGCCTGGGACACCTTACAAGACAGTATGGATTGACCATCGATAATCTTCTGGCGGCCGATGTCATCCTGGCGGATGGAAGGTTTGTCACGGCCAGCGCGGACGAAAATACCGACCTCTTCTGGGCTATCCGCGGAGGCGGCGGAAACTTCGGGGTGGTCACTTCGTTTCTGTTCCAGGCACATCCGGTTTCAACGGTGTGTGCCGGGCCCATGTTGTGGGACCTCGATCAGGCCCCTGAAATCATGAAGTGGTACCGCGAGTTCATTGTGCGGGCGCCGCAAGAGATCAACGGCTTCTTCGCGTTCCTTACCGTGCCGCCTGGCCCGCCTTTCCCTGAACATCTGCATTTCAAGAAGATGTGCGGAATTGTCTGGTGCTACAACGGAGGGCTCCCACAGGCGAATCAGATACTCAGTCCTCTGCGCAGTTTTCGGCCGCCCGCTTTCGAATTCTTCGCGCCGATGCCGTTTCCGATGCTGCAAGGGATGTTCGACGAGCTCTACACACCTGGTCTGCAATGGTATTGGAAAGCGGATTTCTTCAACCAGCTCGGTGACGAGGCAATCGCCCTGCACATCAAGCACGGCTCTCAAATGCCGACCCTGCACTCCACGATGCATCTGTACCCAGTCAACGGCGCAGCACACAGAGCGGGGAAAAATGACACCCCGTGGGGCCATCGCAGTGCGGTCTGGAGTGAAGTGATCGTCGGCGTCGATCCGGATCCCGCCAACAAGGATCGCATTACCTCCTGGGCCAAAGACTACTGGGAGGCACTGCATCCGTACGGGGCAGGCGGCGGCTACGTCAACTTCATGATGGAAGGAGAGGGTGAAGATCGTATTCGCGGGACCTATCAGGGTAACTTCGATAAGCTGGTCCAGATCAAGGCGAAATACGATCCGGATAACTTCTTCCGCGTGAACCAGAATATCCGCCCCGATGCAAACGCAAAAGACACCGCAGCCTGATCGGCCAACTCACCGATTCCGGAAGTGTCAGCACATCGAATCTCTACTACCCTTCCCGGCTTCATGCCGGGAAGGGTCATATCGAAGTTACTATGCCCGCTCGACGCAGAATCACAGCCCGCGCAACCGGTGCTGCTCCAAAACATGAAGCGCGTCGTCGGAGGTCGCAAGCAAGGAGTGACACGGACAATGCGAGATCGCCAATATAGCCTGGTTTCACGATCTCATCTGCTCAGGATGACAAGGCTCGCACAGCGGGCTGTTGATTATTCGATCAAGGCCTATGAACTCGGCAGCTACGAGCTTTGCCACATCGTTCGCAATACTGAGGAGGAGTTGCGCAAACTGCAATTGAACATCGGTGATCGAGGCCGGCTGCTTCGCGCGGACGGAAGGCCGGTTGATACAGAATCTACCGCCGCATCCTGCGCTTTGCGCTTATACAGCAGCCTTCAAGTCACTTACTTCGCGGCCGCAGAGATCGCGCAAAATACCCTGCTCCTGCTTGAAAGCGGGCGCAAGACACAGCCTACTTCAAGGATGGCGACAGCGAATTTCGTTAACCGCCTTGTGCGCCTGTACACGGTTGCCTTGTTCGATGAAGAGATTCAACATGCAAGGATGATTCTTCAGGTCAATGAAACCCATCCGCGATTCGATCTGCTACTCAACCGCAGAGTGGAAGAGCTGACTTATCGGAACGATATTGATGCCGGATTTGAATTGGTGATCACACACTGCCTGGCTCAAATTGTGGAGCAAGCACATGAAATCGCCGATACCATCATGCAGTGGTTGGACGGTAAGGATTGCGTCGCCTCCCCGAGCGAGCACGCGGCGTAAGCGTGCTCTTTGTCCATTCTGGCCGGATTTCTTCTTCCAATTGCCGGCGATCTCGGGATTTTCGGGCACCGAACAAGAGCGGGAACTGCGGCTCCGGCCTCTCAGGAGAGAAACCCATGCATTCTTCCGAAAAAGTGGGAGCAGGACACCGATACAGCGAACGCTGCTAAATTAATAGTAACCATGTTCTTTCCCACAGATGATCTTCGTATTCAATCAACCAAAGTCGTCCTTCCGCCCGTTTTTTTGGAAGAAGAGTTGCCGGCGACTGAACGAGCTTCCTCGACCGTATTTCAAGCAAGGAATGAGATTGTCAACATTCTGAAAGGCAGCGATTCCCGCCTGCTGGTAGTCGTTGGCCCCTGCTCCATTCACGACACCACGGCGGCGAGAGAATATGCGGGCCTGCTCCAGAGCGCCATTGCCGAGTTCTCAAAAGAGCTTCGTATTGTCATGCGAGTCTATTTTGAGAAGCCTCGCACCACGCTCGGCTGGAAAGGGCTAATCAACGATCCCCATCTTGACGGGACCTTCCGCATCAACGAGGGGTTGCGGCTGGCGCGACACCTGCTTCTGGATCTCGCTGAGATGGGGGTTCCCGCCGGGACCGAGTTCCTCGACATGATTTCACCGCAATATGTCGCTTCGCTGGTCAGTTGGGGAGCGATTGGCGCGCGCACGACAGAGAGCCAGGTGCATCGGCAGCTCTCGTCAGGCCTTTCGTGCCCGGTGGGCTTCAAGAACGGAACGTCGGGCAACGTGCAAATTGCGATTGAGGCAATTGTCTCCGCGGGGCATCCGCATACCTTTCTCGGGCATTCGAAGACCGGGCAGTCGGCAATTCTGTTTACGGCAGGCAATCCGGACTGTCACATCATCCTGCGCGGTGGCAGGCAGACAACGAATTACGATGCCGCCGCCGTGACCCAGACTGCAGAGCAGATGGAAAAAGCCGGCGTCCCGCCGCGTATCATGATCGATTGCAGCCACGCCAACAGCAACAAGGATCACACCCGTCAAGGCCTCGTGTGCCGCAATGTCGCTGCCCAAATTGCCGCGGGCGATCGCCGCATCCTGGGCGTGATGCTCGAGAGCAATCTGGTGGCGGGCGCCCAGACGTTGGTGCCGGGCAAGCCACTAGTCTACGGGCAAAGCATTACCGATGCCTGCATCGATTGGAGCGAAACACATGGCCTGCTCACAGAGTTAGCCGCGGCCGTTCGCTCAGCCCGGGGATGAACAGTCTGCGGAGATAAGAAAAACAGTCATGATTCAGACCCGACGCGACGTATTGGCCACGCTAGGCATCATGGGATTGGCGTCGGCCGTGCCGCAACTAATCAAGCATGCGGACGCATCATCACTCGAAGATGCTATGGCAACACGTATTCGTGTTGACGGTTTCGAGAAGGCATTATCCGGAGCCGGCCCGAACTCTGATCGCATCGATTGGTGGCGCGACGCGAAGTTGGGCATGTTTATTCACTGGGATCCCTCAAGCCTGGCCGGCACTGAGATCAGCTGGTCACGCAAAGGATCGAAGCCTCTGGATATCACCGGCGATCCGGCCGGTTATGTCGAAGATCCGGTCTACGACCATCTCTACCAGAAGTTCAATCCAGTCGATTTTGACGCGGACCAATGGTTACGGATTGCTCGGAACGGCGGAGCCAAATATATCGTGATTACGGCCAAACATCACGATGGATTCTGCATGTGGAATACGAAGTTCACGAAGCTATAACATCATGAATACGCCCTTCAAAAGGGATGTCATCAAGGAAATCTCCGACGCGTGTCATCGCGCGGACATGCGTTTCGGAATCTACTATTCCCCAAGAGACTGGCATCAGCCCGACTACGGCATAGGTGACAACAAGCAAGTATGTCGCCTATATGAACGGAGAAATCCGAGAACTCCTAACCAATTATGGGAAGGTCGATGTTATTTGGTTTGACAGCTACGGCAAAGGGGATCTCGTCAACTTCTGGAACGTCGGAGCGACCTTCTCTCTCATCAAGTCGCTTCAACCTGATATTTTGATCAACAACCGGCTCACGGTACTTGCAGACTACGATAAGCAGCCCGAGCCTTATGTGGGAGACTTTGATACTCCCGAACAGCGCATCGGTGCATTCCAAACGTCAAGGGCATGGGAATCCTGCATGTCGATCGTAAAGACAAAAGAAGGAGGAGGGTGGTCTTATCGTCCTGACGGAACGGTCCGCTCTTACCAGGAGTGTATGAGCGCCCTTCTGAGCTGTGTGGTCGGTGATGGAAACCTTCTTCTTGACGTGGGGCCCAATCCGTTAGGACAGATACCTGATGATCAGGCTCAACGTCTATCGCAAATGGGAAGCTGGCTCAAACAATACGGCAGATCGATCTACAACACCCGCGGAGGCCCGCTAATTTCTGGAACCTGGGGAGGCACAACCTATCGTGCGAATACGGTATACCTTCACCTGTTTCCGGTTAAATCGGGAACACTCCATCTGCCTCCTCTCGAGAACAAGATCGTTCGATCCCAGGTGCTGACCGAAGGGCGTGTAACGGTTAGCTAGACCGATGCGGGCCTTGACGTCATAGTGGATGCACATGCTGAAAACGCACCCGAGATGATCATTGAACTAACTCTAGATCAGCCCGTTGCTGCGGCGTTTCAACAGAGTAATGGGTCACCGGACGGCGCTTCCCGCAAATACAGCGAGCACAGGGGCTAAAGCTCTCCTAAGTGGCGCTTGCGCGAACCCGCAAGTCGGTAACAGAAGGCACCGGGCATGTGGGCATCAGGGGATAAGGTGCTCTTTGCGCAACCTCGAGAAGAGATCCAAAAAGCTGTCATCGGTCGCCTGGTAGTCGAGAAAACCGAGCTTGCGGCTCTTACTCATATCCGTCAACACTTCGATTGGTCGGCCGAGATCCGCGTCCGTGTGCCATGCGGATGCGAGCACATTCAGATCGCTCTGCACCAGTTTGTGTTTGCGTGCGATTTCAGCCCAGATAGGCGCGGCGCCGCTGAGCTGTATTTCAAGCGGTGTGCCTTCGCCCGGGAACTCCGCGGGCTCCACGCCGAACCAGCGCGCGATCCTCTCCCACATCCAACTCCAGCGAAAAATGTCACCGTTGACAACGTTAAACGCTTCGTTCCTGGCTGCAGGCGTAGTCGATGCCCATTGCAGATGTCGCGCAAGCAAACGCGCATCGGTCATGTCGGTAAGGCCATTCCACTGCACTGCGGAGCCGGGGAATAGGAAGGGCCGGCCAGTCTCGCGGCAGATAGTTGCATACACCGCGAGCGTTACGCCCATGTTCATGGCGTTTCCTACCGCGTAGCCGATAATGGTGTGCGGACGATGCACACTCCATGTGAATCCGTCTCGCTGTGCCGCAGCGAAGACCTCGTCCTCCTGCGCATAGTAGAAATTATCAACTTCAAGCCTGCCCTGCTCTTCGCGAAACGGGGTGGTTGGCAGCTTGCCTGTGCCGTAGCTCTCGAAGGGCCCGAGGTAGTGCTTCAGGCCTGTGACCAGTGCAACATGCTGGACTGAACCGGTGCTGGAAAGGGCCTCCAACAAATTGCGTACCATCGTGGCGTTGATCTTGATGTTTTCAGCTTCTGTCGGCTGCCGAAGCCAGGTTGTGATAAAGACATGCGTCGGCGCAATTCCTTTGAGAGCACCGCTGAGCGTGTCAGGCCTAAGCAGGTCCGCTGCGACCGCCTGAACTCCTTCACTAGCGGATGGATTACGTGAAAGGCCGAACACCTTCCAGCCTGGTTGAACGGCAAGGTGCTGTGCGAGGTTGAGACCCACAATGCCTGTTGCACCGACCACTAAAGCTGTCCGACTAGCCATGAAGTTCCTTATCCAGAGAGATTGTTACGTTTCAATGTTGCGAGACAGAGTAAGGAAGGTCAAAATTTCCGCTGTGAGCAATTGAATCCCCTATACTGCGCACCACACTGAGGCCGATCGGGGTGGCGTTTACTTCGGCTGTCCCTTGAATGCCACGCTATCCACTTTCTTGCCTTTGCCCTCCTCAACGGTGAGGTAGCAGTCGATCGGCAAATCCGTATAGCGCTCAGTGAGTCCGCTCGGTCTGGGCCATCTGATTTCGAGCCAGTCGATCTTTGTGTGCGTTCCTACTCCCAGAACTACGCGGGGATCGTGCGACGCAAGATAGCTTCCTCCACCAACCTTTAAATGACGCCTCCTCAGGTCACCCGCTTGCCAGGTTATTAACGCGCCGACGGCATCGCGATTAGACTTCTTGCCAATCAGATTGAGTCCTAACCAATGGTTGCCCTTAGCCGCTGTATTCTTCAGCAGGAGCGGAGCGCCGTTGTTTACCGATACCAGCACATCGACGGCGCCATCATTATCGAAGTCGCCTAATGCCATGCCGCGCGCGGCGAATCGTTGGTCGAAAAGGGGGCCTCCCAGCTGGCTCACATTTTCGAAACGGTGTTCCGACCCGATACCTTTATTGCGAAACAGCAGCATCGGTTCGGCGTACTTCACCTCGTCTGTTCTGGTTTCGACGCGGTCGTCGGGATGTCCGTTGGCGAGAAACAGGTCGACGTTGCCATCATTGTCGAAGTCGACGAATTTAAGCCCCCAGCCACTCATGAGCAGCGTGCTTTGCCCGATGCCATTCCGCATTGCCTGGTCATCAAAACTCAGATTGTGCTGGTTGCGATAAAGGGAATACTTCTCGTGATCCACGTTGGCAACGAAAAGGTCCATCCAGCCATCGCCATCGTAGTCCGCAGAATCGACGCCCATACCGGACCTGGGGCTGCCGTCTTCGCTGTACGCAATGCCAGCTTCAACTCCAATGTCTTTGAATTTGCCTTTACCATCATTGACGAGAAGAAAGTTGGCGACCGTGTCGTTGGCGACAAACAAGTCCATATTGCCATCATTATTGATGTCAGTAGCGACGACTCCCCAAGCCTTACCCAAGTACCGTGCGATTCCCGACTCCTTGCTGACGTCGGTGAATGTCCCATCTCCGTTATTGTGAAATAACCAACTTGGCATGGGGGTATAAACTCGCGGAACGCAGTAGTATCGCTCCCCCGTCGCGGTATTTCCGCAAAACTTATTGAGCTCCCTGGTGAAATCGACAAATCGGCACACGAACAGATCGAGTTTGCCGTCGTTGTCATAGTCAAACCAGACTGCGCTCGATGCCCATCCGGGGGCCGCAACCCCAGCTTTTTTAGTAACGTCGGTAAAAGTGCCATCTCCATTGTTGCGATAGAGAATACTGCTGCCGTATTGCGTTACATAGAGGTCAGGAAACCCGTCATTGTCGAAATCCCCGACGGCCGCGCCCATCCCGTAGCCGCCTCCCGGAACACCGGCCTCTGCGGTGACATCCGTAAATGTGCCATTGCGATTGTTCCGGTAGAGGGCGTTGCGTAGGGGCGGAGATGGATCGTAAAAATCGCAACGGCCGCTATTGACGAGGTAGATGTCCATCCAGCCGTCCCCGTCGTAATCAAAGAAAGCGCAGCCGGCTCCCGTTGTTTCAGGAAGAAAATACTGCGAAGAGCGGCCGTTGACATGCTGCCAGCTGATTCCGCTGGAGGAAGGTGGAACTTGAGCAAAAAGAGGATTGGTCGCCTGTGAGGTCTTTAAGTCGGAAGCCACCGGGGATGAAAAGAGCAGAGGAAGCGGTGAGCCAAGTCCGCTTGTACCCAAGCCCAGCAAAGCAATACGCTTCAGGAAGGCTCGCCTGGAATGGGTATGCCGGAGCAACGCGGAATCGGGAGGCACCTAACGCCTCACACCTTTCTGGCGCCTGCCCGCAGGCGAGTCGTTGCTGGACATAGAACCCAAAGACCTTCAGACCATCATAGACGAAACGAATGCTTCGATCACTTCCTGACATCCGCAAGAGTCCGCAGATACTTGCCCGATCTCAGCAGCGGTGAAACTGATCCAACAAAGGCCGGCCCTACAGCCCTTGCTTTCAGTGAATAGCCTTTTTCGTCGATCCTCGCGTCAGGCGTGCCCCACCGCTGTCGCCGGCCCCTCAGCCGCGCACCATGGGCAGCCGAGCGTCCGTTTGTTTCCAGCTCGATCGTAGCCATACATGATCCGGATCTTCCGTGACCATCATGGCTCGTGAGGTTCCGGCAAGGAAATTCAGGTAATAGAGGTCATAGCCCGGTCCCGCCACTACAGGGTGATATCCGTCTCGTACCAGCACAGCATCACCATCGCGCACTTTGAGTATAGAATTCCGCTGGTTGTCAGAACTGTACAGATTTTGGAACGCGAACGCATGGGGACTCTTCATGCGGTGGTAATAGATCTCGTCCAGGTCCACTTCGACGGGCGGATTGTGGACCTCATGCTTGTGCGGTGGATAGCTCGACCAATTACCCCCCGGCGTGTAGACCTCCACCACGACTAATTTGTCGGCAGGAAAATCAGGTGGAATCACGTCTATGATTTGGCGGGACGCGTTCTCGCCGCCGCGCAGGTTGGTGGTGATATCTTTCGGCGTAATCAGCCTGGGCTGTAAGGAGGCGGTGGACGGCACCCTGCACTCGGCGAATTCGCAGACCGATTCGGCTTTCAACACAACGCGATTCGAGGAGGGCAGATACAAGGCATAAGGCAGTCCGTCGAAAACATTTTTTCTACCGCCGATCAACACCTCCCCTTCCCCCCAGTCCGCCGTGCATTCACCTCCAAGCAGGACCAAGGCCATCTCTTCATCTTGCGTTTGCAACGGGAGCGTGTCTCCCGGCGCCAGGCGTCGAATAACCAGGCTCATCCATTCCCAACCAACCTCCTGGCGAGAAAAGCGAAGCAATTCACCCGATTGGCCTTGGGGTAAATTTTGGGAATGCACGATAGAAGTGTTTGCGTTCATTGATTTGCCCCTCAGTGCATTCGCATAAGTAAAACCGGAGTAATAAGCATCAGAAGGGCTGCGCCTACCGGTATGAGTAACCCGCGACTCACTCCAAAACGATCGGCAACGAACCCTACGGCGGGTGGGATAGCGATTGCGCCTATCCAACCGCCTGTAGTGACCAGACTAATTGCGGTACCTACCGACAACGGAAAGTAACTGCCGGCGAGGCCAAGAGCGGTTGGAAAAATCGCGGCCATGAACCACCCCCCGGCCAATGCAGCGACGATGACCGGTATCCGTCCACGGATGACATAAAGTGCGGCCAAACTGATGACTGCCCCCGCAGCGCTAATAAGCAAGAGGAGCAGGGGCCCAAACTTGACCAAGGTCCACTGGGTAGCCCAGCGGCCGGCGATCATAGTCAGAGCGAATATGGAGATGATGCGCGACGCGGACTGCTGGGGGTATCCGCGTTCGGAGGTAAAGAACGTAACCGTCCAACTCCAAACGGAGAACTCAGTCCCGACGTACAAAAATACCAGGAACATGAGAAGCAGTAACCTTGGCTCGCCGAGAAGCGTGGCGACACTACCCAAAGGAAAGTGCGTGGCAACCACAGGAGGAGGAAAAGTAAGTGATAGATGGAAAGCCAGGATAGCGGCGGTTAAAATGGCCGAGGCCTTCAATACACCGGAGAAACCTTTTGCCTTGAGGACCGGCATCACGACGAACGGCGCGATGAATGCGCCCACGCCAAAGAATAGGTTTAGCAAATTGGAGGCGACTTCTCGTTGACTGGTGTTGGCCAGCGAAATGGTAGTGTTTTCCCCAGCGATCACCATGGCGCCGCCAAGACCCAGGAGAAAAGATAGAGCGTACAAGAACCTGGGCGACTTGATCGTACCGAGCCCCCAAAAGGCCGCCGCCACTGCCAGCAAACCCAGGCAGGTCACGATCTTCGTTCCTGAGTAATCCATGGTCAACCCAGCGGGGATGGAGGAGACGAGCAGGCCGATAGAAATGAACATGAAAAACTTGCCCGCTTGGGATTTATCCAGCTTAAGCATGTCCATCAGGTTGGGCAGCACGATGCCTAACATGGCATTCAGGTAGCCGTAGATAAATACGCCGGACCACGCGGCGATGATGAGCGCCTTGCCGCCAATCATGAAGAGACTCTCCCGGAGCGAAAGACGCCCACAAATGCTAAACCTCCCCGAATGTCTGAGGCTGGTTTCATTGTCACGTAATAGACTACGCCCGCTTGCCGTTGCGCCACGCGGAACCTTTCCATTGCTGCTTGATATACTCTGCAGCTCTAAACGCAACCGCCTGGATGGTTAACGAGGGATTGAACCCAGCATCCGTCACCAACACGCTCCCATCGGTGATGAACAAGTTATCGACGTCATGGCTTTGGCAATAGGAAGTGACGACCGAAGTTTTGGGATCGTTTCCCATTCTGCAGCTTCCATTTTGATGGTCAGACACCCCGCCTCTTGCATTCTCGCCATGCCAGGTTTTGATTGCCCCAGCCTCTTTTAGCAATTGCTCTTGTTTGGCCATTACAAAATTGGCCACTTCAAAGTCTTCCTGCAGGTAGGAGTGTGTAATCCGCGCCACCGGCATGCCCCAGGAATCGCGAACCTTGGGATCGAGATCAACCCGATTTCTCTCCTGGGGCAAAGCCTGGCAGTTGCTGCCGAGGTGGATATAGCGATAGAAATACTTGCGTTGGAAGTCTTTGTGGGCTTGGCCCCACAAGGGCTCGCCGGGCGGACGGGTCGACGCGAATTCGATCGGCAGGGTGCAATAGTAGTTATAGATGTACCCGCCTCCGCGTATTTCGCGGCCGTGCGGATGATTCCAGTCATTGAACGCAATGGACGGGCCGGGCCCCTTATCGTGAGGGATCTCGTGCTCGAAAATGCCAAATGCGTCGGCGCCGGTATGGTCATTCAGGTTTCTGCCCACTTGGCCGGATGAATTGGCCAGCCCTTGTGGGTGAAATTTGTCTGCCGAATTGAGCAACAAGCGCGCCGATTCCGTCGCGGAGCAGGCCACTACGATCAAATCGGCATACTGCTCATGGGCGTTCTTATCGGCGTCGAAATACTGCACACCACAGGGGCGGCCCTTTTCGTCGGTCAATATACGAGTCACAAAAGAATCTACCCTCAACTCGCATTTCCCGGTCTTAAGGGCCAAGGGCAGCATACTGATTTGGGTGCCCGACTTCGCGTTCACTTCACAAGCGTGAGCGAGGCACCAGCGACATTGAACACAAGCATATCGGCCATTGTAGGGTTGGGTAAGAATCGCGAATGGGGGTGGAAAGGGATGCCAGCCCAGGCGCAAGCCGGCGTCGCGGACGATTTCTCCTTGACGGTTGATGGGTAGGGGGCGAACCGGGAACGGTTTTTTCCGTGGTTCTGCGAACGGGTCGGCGCCCGCCAGGCCAGCCACTCCAATCTCATACTCCGCCCGCTCATAGTACGGCTCGAGGTCATCATACGTAATCGGCCAATCTTCCACTGAGGTGCCTTTAATCGCGCCGTAGGTCGACTTCATGCGAAAGTCTTCCCGCTTGAAGCGCCAGGCAGCAGCCCCATATGCGAGCGTGGCTCCTCCTACAGAAGCAGCTGTCTTCCCGTAGACCTCGTCTACTCCTGGATAGACCAGGCGTGCTGTTTCGCGGTCGGTATAACGAAAGGTGCGGGGGTTGGCAAACACAGACGGGCCATATGCAGGCGGCACGGAATATTGAGACTGCAATTCGGAATGGTCGAAGTCGGCCGCATTGTAGTGGTTGCCGCGCTCGAACATCACAACCGATAAGCCAGCCTGCGCGAGCTCCTTGGCGAGGATGCCCCCGCCCGCCCCTGAACCCACTACCACAGCATCGACTTTGTTTTGGGGCACTGACTAACCTCCGAAGCCGATCATCTTCCAGCTCTCGCCGTTTCGATTTGCGCCGTGCTGAGGATCGCCGTAGTAGCCCTCGAAGGTGTGCTCCAGGATCAAGCCAAAAAATTCCCGGGCCGTGGGTTCCCCCTCGATCCCTGCTTCCAGACTGCTTAAGACCTTCTGTTGTTGAATGGAAGTCAGAAACACGAAGTCTGCACCGGCCAACTTCTGGCTAACCCTGTCCACAAGTTTCAACCCGGATTGATAGCGATCTACGTAGAACTTTCCGTAAGGCCCGGCCAGCTTGGCATCGATGAATGGGACGACGCCTGCTTCCTCGCCGCCGGGATACTGGTCCTTAGGCACCAGTTGCTCCGCGATAGCTCCCACCAGGGCCGCCTGCGAGGCCGTGAAAATCTTGTAAGCGGGTTGCTGGGGATTGCCGGCGGATAATTCGGCCAGCGCCCGCCATCCAGTCATGGCAGCGGTGCCGCCGGCGGCGATAGACTTCACGAAATCTCTTCTGTCCATTTTTGCCGCAGACAAGGCACGGACCTCGGGATGGAGTAGTATGCCCTCTCGCATACTGTAAAGCGTGCTAAGCGAACGAAGCGCTTAGCGATACCGCCACAAGAGGGAAATGTATATCAAAGCTGCAACGAAAGTCGATGAACAAATCCCCGTTAAGGACGGTCTCGACACTTTCTGAGCGACTGACAACGACGAGCCTCAACGCCCAACGCAGCATGCGGAGGATGGCAACGGTAGTGAGTTGCCGGGGGCGCTCGGACGTGGGAGATTCGCACGCGTGTCCGCCGGGCTCACCTTTGCCCGTCCAAATAAGTCTCTTGACAAGAGAATGAGCGTAGCTGTACAAGGCATGGGGCGAGTATAACCGGTTATGGGCGTCGCGAAACGTATGGTTGAATCGCAGAAACCATCCCCGTTGCAGTCCCGGTGGGACAGTGGATCGACTCACAGTACCCTACGCAGCACGTTGGAGATAATAAATGCGTGATACGGATAGGCGTCCACTTCCGGACAAAGTTGTAGCAACCATATAAGCGGTTAGAACGGTTTCGAGAGCTTGTGCCGGCGCTTTGAGCTTCTCGCAAGGCGACTTCACAGCCTCATTTGGAGGAGTCATGTGGGTTTCCGAACTTAGTGTGGGAAGGTCATTGCGGATAGCCGCTGTACTGATGGTGACGTTTGCCTCGGCTGTTCTCTACGCGCAGGTTGACACCGCTAGCATCATCGGGACGGTTAAGGATTCAAGCGGCGCCCTGATCCAGAGTGCGTCGGTCACAGTCCAAAACGTGGCTACCGGCGAATCGCAAACGGTGAAGGTGAGTGCCGGCGGCACTTATGTCTTCCCATACCTGAGAGTCGGACGCTATACCGTTTCGGCCGAGGCGGACGGGTTCAAGAAGGAGATTCGCGACGGGATCGTCCTCGACGTCCAGGACCGTAAGCAGGTGGATTTCACCATGCAGGTAGGTTCCAACAACCAGGAGGTCACGGTCACAGACAGCGCTCCCCTGCTACAGACTCAGAACGCCGATGTTGGAACTGTGGTTGATTCACAACAGGCTACGGAACTGCCATTGAACGGAAGGCGCTACGATCAACTTTCTTTGCTTACGGCGGGCGTGAACCCCTCGAGTGCCTCGTTCCAGAGCCGCGCTGAGGGAGTTTTTAGCGTAAATGGCAATAGCTCGACCGAGAACAACTACGTTCTGGACGGCGCCGACAACAATTCCTATACAACGAACCTTCAGGACCAAAGCGCCCAAAGTGCTCAGCCGGCGGTCGACTCGCTGGCAGAGTTCAAGCTGCAGACGCGCGATTACGATGTTGAGTATGGGCGCAGCGCGGGGGGCGTGATCAACGCCTCGATAAAATCCGGCACCAATGAAGTGCATGGCGATGTCTATGAGTTCATTCGTAACGACAAATTGGACGCAAACGATTACTTTCTCAACCGGGCCGGCCAGCCCAGGTCGGCGTTCAGGCAAAACCAATTTGGGGGTACCCTCGGCGGCCCCATTCGCAAAAACAGGTGGTTCATTTTCGGTAATTATGAGGGAACTCGAGTTGCCGCGGGCCAGAGTCTGGTGGGAACCGTTCCAACTCCGCTCATGCGGCAATACAATTTCAATGAACTGAGTTCACCGCCTACCAATCCCACCTATCCTGGCGCTCCGGCCAACTGTATTGTCGCCGGCGTTGTGAACCCCAGTTGTGTTGACCCTGTGGGGGCAAATATATTCAATCTGTACCCCCTGCCCAACACCAACCTGGCACAGAATGGACAGCTAGGTGCATTTCAAGGCAATAACTACATCTCCAGCCCTACTGAGTCGCGCAACTCCGATCAGTTTGGCACGCGCGTAGATTACAAGATAAGTGACAAGGACAGCATTTATGGCCATTATGTTGTCTTTGACCTGCGTCAGAATATCCCGGGAATTTTCTCTTTGGTCAATCCCATTGCAGACGGCACTGCCGGATCCACGCAGGGGATTAACAATGACCGTGGCACGAACGTCACCGTAGCCTGGGTCCATGTATTCAGTCCCATTTTGATCAACGATGCGCATTACACCTTCAACCGGGCTGCGTCGCACTCCACGCAGGCTACGTTGGGAGTGGACGGCAATAGCCAGGTTGGACTGAACGGAATCCCCACGTACGCGGGCGTCTCGGGCGGACTTCCAGAACTCGACATCTCCGGCTTCTCTCAGTTGGGAAGCCCGCGCTGGCTGCCGCAGAATCAATTCGCGCAGATTTGGCAGTTTAAAGACACGATCACGCTCATCAAGGGGACCCACAGCCTCAAGGCCGGGTTCGAATGGCGCAGAGACGCGGATAATTTCAGCGATCTGTGCTGTACGCGGGGCTTTTTCAACTTTAGCGGTCAGTACACTGGCAATCAGGGCATCACTGACCTTCTCCTCGGGATTCCCAACTCGTCCGAGTTGGAAAACTTGAACATCGCCCATATCTATCGCAACGGGGTCAACTGGTTTGTCGCTGACAGCTGGAGGGCGAGCCCGAAACTCACTATCAACTATGGCGTGAGGTATGAGTATGAGAGCCCGCTCTTTGAACGCGACAACCACGTAACCAACTTCAACCCCGCGCTGAACGGCGGCCAGGGCGGCCTGTTTACCATCCCCCAGAATGCGACTGGCACCTTCAACCGGACAACCGTCCATCCCAAGTTGGACAACTTTGCTCCCCGGATAGGCATCGCCTATCAGGTCTCGCCCAACATGGTCTTTCGCACAGGGGCTGGTATCTACTTCCAAAATACCTACCGCTATGGCAGCGAGAGCCAGTTGGCGCTCAACCCGCCATTTCTCACCGATCACGCCCTGAACAATTCCTTGAATGCTACGCCGGGCTTGTTTCTGAAGAACGGCTTCCCTGCAGGGTTCACTGATCCTGTGAGCATCGATGACATTGCGGCCGTCAGCCAGCTTCAGATTCGCTCCATCAACTCAAATCTGATCCCTTCTAATATCTATGAAGGAAGTTTCGGTTTCCAATACTCGGTCACCAGGGATCTGGCCTTTGAAATCAACTACGCGTTCAACCAGGGCCGCCACCTGTGGAGTCTTACCAACGAAAACCAGGGGCATCTTGACGTTCCCGGCAGCCCGCCGACCATCCCCTTTCCGCAGTTCGTTCAAGGCACCAACCCGACCTTCGTCGAGTGGTTGGATAGCAACCTGAGTTCCAGTTACAACGGTCTGCAGGTGAGCGTAGATAAAAGAATGTCCCACAACTTTACCTTCCACGTGGCCTACACCTGGAGCAAGGCTCTAAACCAGGGAAGCGATTTCGAGGCTGGACTGCGCGGCATTCAGGATCGGTACCACCTGAATAAAGAATGGGGTCTTTGGGACAATGACACGCCGCAACGTTTCGTGGTCAGCACAACCTATGGCTTGCCGGTGGGTAAGGGACACGATCTGAATCCATCTGGCTTCGCCGGCAAAGTGGTCGACGATTGGCAGCTGAATGCAATCGTGAACTACTCGGATGGTCAACCTATCACCATCTCACCGAGTTCTAACTTGACCGGGGCGGGAGGTGGCGCCAGGCCCGACTGCATTGCCACGCCACATATCAATCAGACGATCAACCACTGGCTTGACCCAAATGCTTACGCCGCCCCTCCGCAGTACACCTTCGGTACATGTGGACCGACGCCGGGGCCAAGAAACCCTGGAGTCTCGACCTGGGATACTTCCCTGTTCAAGAATTTGCCCATCTCAGAAAGAATGTATTTCCAGTTCCGCGCGGAAGCTTTCAACCTTTGGAATAAACCACAGTTCGGCGTGCCGAATTCGACCATTGACACCCCCTCCTTCGGTCAAATATCGAGTCTGGCCACCAATCCGCGGCAACTTCAATTTGCCCTTAAATTTATCTTTTAGGGGACGGCAGCACGATCCTGAGAACGGCCACAGCTACGATGTGGCCGTTCTCAGCGATTGATTCGATCCAAGCGCGCCTTGTAGGATAACTGCCTGAAGTCAACCGGGTGGCATCGATCACCTGCCTGGTAACCGATAGAACGGAGTGTGTCGTCCATGATGGAACGGCGGAAGTTTCTTAAGGTGGCAACACTGGGCGCTCTTGCCTACGCCTGCCCTTACGACGGGCTGGGGCAAGAAAAGCCACAGAAGTTCAAGATTGGTATGGCCGCCACCACCTGGCTTGCCACCAATCCCTCGACCGCCGAGTATTGGAAGGCAGTGGAGGGTATTGCGCAGTTGGGGATCGGTGCGACCGAAGCGGACAATAGCGCTGCCCGTCTCGACTCCGCGTACGGAGCAGATCCTGCGGCATTCGTTACCCGCTCTCGCGGGATAGGAGTGCAGCTCGAGGGCGTCTACCAGGCATTGCCGCTGCACGAGCCCAAGAGCTGGGACGCCATCATGACCAAAATTCGTTCAGACGGCAAATTTCTCAAAGCGGCCAACGCAAAATATATCGCGTTAGGATGGGCTCCGCCGCACCCAGTGGGAGGCAAGCCGTATCAACGGACAGCGGCCGATGTGCAGCAGGTGATCCGTGCCGCGGACGAGATCGGCAAAATCTCCAGCGAAGAATACGGCATCATCGTTGCTCTGCACGCAGAACGCGATATCCCTAAAGACGTGGTCATCGAAATCCTCGACGGCACGAACCCTAAATACTTGAAATTCTGCGCCGATGTAGGTCATCTTGCGGGTATGGGCCTCGATCCGCTGCCGACCGTGAAGAAATACGCTTCACGCCTGGCGGTTAGCCACTGGAAAGACTTCGATCCGAACTTTTCCAGCCCTTCCTATTTGGGAGCGAAGGCCAAAGGAGACTTTGTCGAGGTCGGCACGGGCACGGTTGATTTTCGAGGTTTGGCTGCTTTCTACCGGCAAATTGGCTTCGACGGATGGGTGATGATCGAGCTGGATCGATACCACAAGGCGAGTATCATGGACAGTGTTCGCCAAATGAAGGCATTTGTTACCGATCAGTTGAAGCTTCAGTTTGTCCCGCTGCAACACTAGGCAGGCCGGATGTGCTCGACTGAGCCGGCAAATCTCGGCCAAAATGTATGATGAGTTCCCGATGGATTCACTGGCAAGGCATTGCTTTGTCGCTCTTGCTTGCCTTTTTTGCCTGCGGCCTACTCGGGCAACAACAGAATCCACTGAGCGCCGTCCGCCGCGAGCTCGATAGCGGGCACACCGCTGAAGCTATCCAAACACTCGAGACTTACCGGCGCGACCACCCCCTCGATGCGGACGCTTGCAACCTTCTGGGTATCGCCTATGACCGGGCGGGCGATGCCGACAAATCATTGCAGATGTTCCAGGAGTTTGCGCGCCTGGCTCCCAATCGGCCGGAAGCATTCAACAACCTGGGCGCTGCTTCCCTGCGCGCGGGCAACCCGGATCAAGCCGAAACCGCTTTTCGCCGCAGCCTGGCTCTCCGTCCTGGGGCTGTCGATGCACTCTATAACCTGGGCGCCCTGCTGAATGCGCGGGGAAAATATTCCGAGTCAAAACCGCTTCTGGAACAGGCGTATCACTTGGACCATTCAGGCTCCGTCGCCTATGAGCTTGCCGTAGCTCTGGCCGGGACGGGCGATAAGAAAGAGGGATTAAGGATTCTTGAATCGTCGGCTCCTCCCAAGGGTGCGAATGCCGCCCCATGGTTGAAGCTGGCTGGGACCCTCGAATTAGAAGAGGGGAAAACCGACGCCGCATCAAGAGCTTTGGTCGCCGCAATTCAGTTACAACCGGATGACCCCGAACTATCTTACGACCTGGCCCTGGTCCGGCTTCAACAGGGCCATCCCGACGATGCGATCACACTACTCGATAAAAGTTTCGCTCAGCTCCCCGCGAGCTCGAGGGATGTGCGTGAAGGCGCGGTATTGGCCTCGAAAGGGTTTTCTCAACAGGCTTTGTCACGCTTTGAGCAAGCTGCCACTGAAGACCCCGGATCGTACGACGCTTTGTACAACATAGCCGTCTTGCGCCTGGAAAAAGGAGATCCCAAAGATCTGGACCTCTCTCTCGATGCGGCTCAGCGCGCGATGAACGTTCACAACACGGGCGAAATTCATGATTTGTTAGCTGATATCTACGAGCGTAGGAAAGACTATAAAAATGCGCTGCTGGAGTATCAGGAAGCGACCAAGCTCGATCCGGACAACGACCGCTTTGCATTTGACCTCGGCTCCGAGCTGCTGCTTCATGAAAACTACCAGGCAGCAGAAACCATCCTGCGGGCAGCGCAGGCTCACAATCCGCAGTCGTCGCAGATCTACTTAGCCCTGGGCGCCGCGGAATTCATGGGTGGCAAAACAGCGGACTCGGTGGAAGCGTTTCTGAAGGCGATCGATCTGAATCCGAGCTTCGAGCCCGCCTACCTTTTCCTTGGCGAAGCCTACACTTTCTCGAACACGCGGTCTGAAGAAGTGCTAGCAAAGCTCGCGCACCTTGCCGGCAAGCGGCCACAAAGTTTTGGCGCACAGTATTACTACGGCACGTGCCTGGTGGTGGCGATGAACAACGATGGAACATTGACGAATGCGCCATTGGCAATGGCAACCCTGAATCGGGCGGCACAACTGCGGCCTGGTGATGCGCGCGTCTACTATCAGATGGGCGAAGTGCGTCGGTTAGAAAAGCGGCCGGCCGACTCCGTGCCGTACTACACAAAGGCGATCGCTCTCGATCCCGATTATCCTGAACCGCTGTATAAGTTGGGTCAGGCCTATGCTCGCCTGGGCAAGCAAGAGGACGCGGAAAAAATGTTTGACCGCCATCGTGTGGTCATGAGCAAGCAAGAAGCAAACCTCGATCGCCGTTCAAGCGAGATTCAGAGTTTCATTGTCAGCATGAAGGGTGTCGACGGGTCTAAATCGAATCCTGAGAGCGACGGGCGTAACTAAACCTGGACCAACTACATGGGTGCCGCGGAGCCCTTCCATAGCGGTTAGAATACAACGAATATTGCGGCCTCAAGTATCCCCTTTAACCTGCAATAAATAGCGGCGTTCTGAACAAATAAGCGCTTTGACAATTAAATGCTGAACGCGGTCTAATGTTATACGTCGGGCGCATTCAGCGGCGCGCGCCCTGTCCCGCTCTGCAGTAAGCTGCCGCCCAGGGAGAGATCATGACCAGCGTAACCGGTGTGAGCTATCAGAGTCCTTTGCATGAAATGACGCAGACCACGCCTACCTGCTTGTGGAATGATTCGTCATCCATTTCCGAATTGACCTACTCTATGCAACACGGAGGGGTCGGGGCGACCTGCAATCCGGTGATCGTGGTAAGCGGCTTGAAGCAAGAAATCGCTTTTTGGAAGGAGCGGCTTCTCCTCCTGATCGAAAAATATCCTACTGCTACTGAAGATGAACTGGCATGGCATGTTGTTCGTGAGATGTCTGTGAAAAGCGCCGCGTTGCTGCTGCCGGTGTTCGAAAAACAGGGGGGGCGCAACGGCAGGCTCTCCATACAAACAGATCCACGGCTGTTTCGTGACACGCAGGCGATGGTGCGACAGGCTGAAGAATTCAATCGACTGGCTCCCAACATGATCGTCAAGATTCCGGTCACCAGCGCAGGTATTCCGGCGATCGAGGAAGCAACTTATCGGGGGATCAGTGTCAATGCAACTGTTTGTTTCACCTTGCCACAATGCGTCGCGGTTGCCGAAGCCGTAGAGCGAGGCCTTGAGCGCCGCGAAAGGGAAGGAAGAGAGATCGCCGCCATGGGTCCGGTTTGCACCATCATGGTGGGGCGCCTCGACGACTGGTTGAAATTCAAAGCAGAAAAAGAAAGCATCACACTCGATCCCGGGTACCTGGAGTGGGCCGGGGTTGCGGTATTCAAGAAAACCTATCAGCTCTTCCGCCAGCGAGGCTATCGGATTCGGTTGCTCTCTGCAGCGTTTCGCAACCACATGCATTGGAGTGAGTTTATTGGCGGCGATGTAGTCATCTCACCTCCCCATGCATGGCAGGTTCGCTTTAACGCCAGCGATATAGAGGTCCGTTCTCGAATCGACGATCCTGTTCCTGCACATATTGTTAATGCGCTCCTGGCGAAATTTGCAGATTTTCGCGCCGCTTATAGTGAGGGTGGCTTAGCAATCAAAGAATTCGATTCGTACGGTCCGACCCGCCGAACTCTCCGCCAGTTCGTCGCCGCTTGTTCTGATCTCGATGCGCTCGTCCGTGACGTATTGATTCCCAACCCGGACGTAGCTTCAGGACATTCGAACGCTTGAACGGTCTACGGTGAATTTATTCCTGTCGGGAAAACGATCGCAAACCCCGAATGGCCTGATCACTCGGGGAGACGTTCTCAATGTGGTTTGACGGCTGGTTGGAGCAACTGGGCGAGTCAGCTCTCGGGGCGACGTTCTCAATGTGGTTTGACGGCTGGTTCCGAGCAACTGGGCGAGTCTGGCTTCCTTCCTTGGTTTGCATTTCATCGCTGGGGATTAGATCTGACTCCGTCACCGACGTGGAAGTAGAGCAGTGGCGGCGGCGTGTTGGTGACGACGTCCAGCCGGTTCGCGACGCGTTAGCATTCGCCACGACATCATTGAAGAGATTGTGGCAAAGCATGGCCAAACGAAAGCGGCACTTTACAAGTTACTTTTAAAGTGCCACTTCCGATTTGTATCTTGGAGGACGTGGTACAGATCTAGGGCGTTCTCATCACCTCTCGGAAGGCGGCGCTAAGCCAACACCTTTGGAACCACCTTGCCCGCGACGTCGGTCAGGCGGAAGTCGCGCCCCTGGAACTTGAAGGTCAGCTTGGTATGGTCCACGCCCAAGCGGTTCAGGATCGTCGCCTGCAAGTCGTGGATCGGCACTGAATCTTCCACCACGTTGTAGCAATAGTCGTCGGTCTCACCGATCGAGATGCCTGGTTTGATACCGCCGCCCGCCATCCACATCGCGAAGCATTTCGGATGATGGTCGCGCCCGTAGTTGGTCTCGCTCAGCTTACCCTGGCAATAAACAGTACGGCCGAATTCCCCGCCCCAAACCACCAGCGTATCGTCGAGCAGTCCGCGCTGCTTTAAGTCCTGCACCAGCGCGGCTGACGGTTGATCAGTGCCCTTGGCCTGCAGTTGGATGTCCCGGGGAAGATCGTTGTGCTGGTCCCAGCCACGGTGGTAAAGCTGGATAAAGCGCACGTTGCGCTCCGCCAGGCGCCGCGCGAGCAGGCAATTTGCGGCATAAGTACCGGGCTTGCGCGAATCGGGCCCGTACATCTCGAAGACAGAGTCGGGCTCCTTCGAAAGATCCATGAGATCGGGCACCGACGTTTGCATGCGGTAGGCCATCTCATATTGCGTGATGCGCGTTTCGATCTCGGGATCACCGTAAGCGTCGAACCACATCTTGTTGAGCTGCGCGAGACTGTCAAGCATGTGGCGGCGCGACTCGCTGCTGATGCCCGGAGGGTCGTCCAGGTACAGCACCGGCTCGGCGCCCGCTCGAAACCTGACCCCCTGATACTTGGAAGACAGAAAACCATTGCCCCACAGCCGCGAAAACAAGGGTTGGTCCGGGTTCAGTGCGTTGGCCTGCGAAATCAGCACCACGAACGCGGGCAGGTTCTGATTCTCGCTGCCCAAGCCATAGGTGACCCACGCGCCCATGCTGGGACGGCCGGGCTGCTGAAACCCGGTCTGGATAAACGTGATCGCGGGATCGTGGTTGATGGCGTCTGTGTTCACCGTCTTGATGATGGCGATGTCGTCGACAATCTTGGCTGTGTGCGGTAGCAGTTCGCTGATCCAGGCGCCCGACTGGCCATACTGTTGAAACTTGAAGATGGGTGCGGCCACCGGAAACGACGCCTGGCCCGAGGTCATGCCGGTGATGCGTTGGCCCTTGCGGATCGAATCCGGCAGCTCCGTGCCCTGCAGACTTTTGAGCTTGGGCTTGTAGTCAAACAACTCAATCTGCGAAGGCGCGCCCGACTGGTGGAGGAAGATCACACGCTTGGCCTTGGGCGCGAAATTGGGCATGCCCGGGAGGCCGCCGGACGATTTATCCAGTGCGGGAACGACCGCCGGACCCTGCGCCATCAGGCTCGGGCCGAGCAACGAGGCCAACGCCGCCACGCCGATGCCCTTCGCGGTACGGCCGAAAAACTGCCGCCGGGTCATCTCCAACAAGATCTCGCGTTTCACTTCATCCATGGGAATCACTCTTTCGTGATGGTTTCATCCATATTGAGGATGGTGCTGGTAACCGTCGTCCATGCGGCCAGCTCCGCCGGATCCAGCTTGGGATTGCGCTTCGCCTCGCCCACCCCGATCAGCTTCATGGCCGACGCTTTGTCGCGCCGGTACTCCGCCAGCTCTTCCCGCGCGAGGGTGAGCAGCACCGCGCGTTCCTGGGGCTGCGGCTTGCGGTCCGTTGCCAGCCGGAAGGCAAAGTCAATCCGTTTGTCCGGATCGCGTCCCGCCTGGGAAAGCGTCTTTTCCGCCAGCACTCGGCTGGCCTCAACATAAGTGGGATCGTTGAGCAGCACCAGCGCCTGCAACGGCGTATTGGTAATGGTGCGCCGCGCCGTGCACTTCTCGCGGTCGGGCGCGTCGAACGTTGTCAGCTGGGGTGGCGGCACCGTCCGCTTCCACACTGTGTACATGCTGCGCCGGTAAAGATCCTCGCCGGTGGACTGTGTATAGCTTTGGGCGGAGAAACCACCGCCGAAAGCCATCTCTTCCCACAGGCCCTTCGGTTGGTAGGGGTAAACGCTAGGACCGCCTATTCGGGTGTCGAGTAGCCCCGCGATATCCAGCGCGTTATCACGCACCATCTCGGCGGGCAGACGGAAACGTGGCCCCCTCGCCAGCAGCCGGTTCTCCGGATCGCGATCGGCCATTTCCTTGGTCTCGCGTGACGACTGCCGGTAGGTCGATGAGGTCACAATCAGCCGCATCATCGCCTTGATGTCCCAGCCGTTGGCGATGAACTCCGTAGCCATCCAGTCCAGCAATTGCGGATGGCTGGGCTGCTCTCCTTGCGAGCCAAAATCCTCCGCCGTCTTCACAATCCCCACGCCAAAGCAATCTTGCCAGTAGCGGTTCACCGCCACCCGCGCCGTCAGCGGATTTTTCGGATCCACGATCCATTTTGCCAAGGACAGACGATTCGCCGGAGCCCCGGGCGGTAGCGGCGGCAAAAAGGCCGGAACGTTTGGAGTCACCTTCTCCCCAGGATTGTCGTATTGGCCGCGCCCCAGGATGAACGTGTCCCGCGGCTTCTTCATCTCCGTCATCACCATCACGTTGGTGATCGACGCTTCCAGCTTCTTCTTCTGCTCCCGCAACTCGATCAGTTGCGCGTAAAGCTGGCGATCCTTTTCAGGCGCCGCATATTTCAGGTAGTACTCACTCAGCGCGGCCTGGTGTTCTTTCTCCAGGCGCGCCGCCTTGGCCTCCGGGGTCTCGGCCTTCTCTTCCTCTCCAATCTCTGCTTCCGCGGGCGGCTTTTCCGGCTGCAGTGTCGCAATCTCCTGGGCAGGTTTTCCCGCCAGCTCCAACAGCACCGTGCGCGCCGGCATGCGGATGCCCAGGGTTTCAGCTTCCTCGGTGGTTACTGGGCGGTTATAGATGCGCAGGTCATCGAGCTGCCCTTCGAAGGGCTTCCCGTTTGCCTTATTGCCTATTTCAAGTGCGGCAGCGGTTCGAAATGAGCCGCTTAAATTGTCCTTCACCACTTCCGTCATCGCCGGTTTGCCGTTGACGTAAAACTTCACCCCCGATGCTTTGCCCGAGCCGTCGTAGCTCATCACCAGCTGAGAGAACTGGCCCGTCGCGTAGCGCTCCCTGGTGCGCACCTCGATCGCGTCGTCCGGCCACTTGGCAGCCATGCGGACGATAAATTGGGAAAGCCGGTTCTGGGGCCTGTCATAGGTGGGATCATCCGTCGCAATTTCCCAGCCTTGCCAATGTTCGGAGCTGTCCCGCTTTTGCAGGAGCTTCACTGCCTTTGCCCCCGACGTCCGGACCCACAACGCAAGTGCAAAACGATCGCCGCGGTCGAAATCGCCGGCATTGCCGAAACTCACCTGGGTCTCTCCGCTGAAATCCGCGGCCTTGCCCACTTTGCCTTCGTCGTACACCAGGTCGCCGCGCACCGCTTTGCCGTCGTGGTGCTGGCCCGAGGCATCCGCCAAACTGCCCTCCAGCGGGTAGTAAGCGATTAAGCCTTCCGTCGGCGGTTCAGGGATCCCGGCCAGCGCCGTCTTTTGCCACTCGTTCCGCTGTGCCAGGATTTCTGTCTCGGGCAGGGCAGCGAGCGTGCTATTGAGTTGGCCATTCAGCGCGTCGAGCTGCTGCTCCTGTGCCTTGGTGGGCAGAGGGAGCACAGGATCCGCGTTGCCCAGGAAGCCGTCGAGGCCCCGTTCTGGAACGTTGTTGAAGTACGCGACGAGCTGGTAAAAATCTTTTTGCCGGATGGGATCAAATTTGTGGTCGTGGCACCGTGCGCAGCCCACGGTAAGACCCAGCCAAACGGTGCCCACGGTGCTCGCCCGGTCAATGATGTACTCCGCGTGGTATTCCTGGGGAACGGCGCCACCTTCGAAATTGATCATGTTGTTGCGGTTGAAGCCGCTGGCGATCTTATCGTCCAGGGTGGCGTTGGGCAGCAGATCGCCTGCCAATTGCTTAACCGTGAACTGGTCGTATGGCATGTTCTGGTTGTAGGCCTTGATCACCCAGTCGCGCCACGGCCACATCCCTCGCAGGCTGTCGATGTGGTAGCCGTGGGTGTCGGAGTAGCGGGCCAGGTCCAGCCACTCCATGGCCATACGCTCACCATAGTGCGGTGAAGCCAGCATTTGGTCCACGCGCTTCTCGTAGGCGTCGGGTGACTTATCCGCCACAAAGGAGTCCACCTCGGCAGGCGTAGGTGGGAGGCCGGTTAAGTCGAAGCTGGCCCGGCGCAGCAATGTGGCTTTGTCCGCTTCCTCGCTCGGCTTCAAACCTTCGGCTTCGAGGCGTGCCAGGACAAAGCTGTCGATCGGGTTGCGCACCCACGTTTTGTCTTTCACTTCAGGCACGGCCGGACGCTTGGGGGCCACGAACGACCACTGTGTCTCCCATTTGGCTCCCTGGTCGATCCACTGCTTGATGACCTCAATCTGCTTGTCGGTCAGGGTTTTGCCGGAATAGGTGGGCGGCATGCGGAACGCCGCATTCGTCGAACTGATTTTCTGGTAGATCTTGCTTTGCGCGGAGTTCCCCGGGACGATGATCTTGTAGCCGCCGCGATCGACGAAGAGTCCCTCCGTCTCGTCCAGGCGCATTTTGGCCATGCGCATCTTTTCGTCTGGGCCATGGCACTTGAAGCAGTTGTCCGAGAGGATGGGACGCACTTCCCGGTTGAAGTCCACAGGTTTCGTGGGCGCCTCGGCCGCGGGTGCGGGTTGCGTCGAACCGAGAATCCAGACTAGCGATGGCAGAGGCGAGCAAAACGACTAGGAGCCGCAACTTCAAGTTTCCATCCCTCCTTGCGCGCTCGGCGGGAAACCCTGCTGAATGGTCGAATTATCTCGAAGTGCGACCCTAAAATCCAGCATCCCGATGGCTTACAACAGCAGACTCCAACAATAGGTAACTTGGCAAGCTGGAATCCTGATCCGGCCGGAAAGACGCGTCAATTCCTGGATTGCCGGCTGCCATTCGTGATCGCCAAGTTCAATGGGGAACCCTCCAATAGTCACTCTCTTTGTGTTACCCACGACTAGAGGAATTCCACTCAAACAAACCGTTTTCTGAACGAGTCTCGTAAAGTAATGACCACTACGTCCCGCGGTTATGGAGCCTTATCTAGCCCTACGAATAGATTAGAACTTGATTAAGGGTTAATTACCCTGAGCATAGCGATGGAATGGTACGAACCAGGCGTGGAAAACCCAAACCTGACAGTTATAAGACGTCGAGCCGAGCATGCATCTTCGGGCCTGGGCAATATTGGACCCATCGTCAGACTTCTTCTGTGTGCGGTCCGGGAACAAGACTCTGAGAGCCGTGAAACAAGTTGGGCGCGAAAGGAGGTTCAGCGTGGCGAAGGATTTCGATTTGCATTCTAATGACCAAGGCAAAAACTGCCAACGACCTCCCGGGCGGCGTGTAATTCCCTTCAATTCCGTGCGGAGAGGGAGACACGATTTCCTGCCGATCGCCACAGAAAAGGCAGAACCCAGGGCAGAAGCCGGGGTCTCACGGCCGGGATTCCGGCCACGGCGGTTGGCGGGCGTAGGCCCCATATTCCTGCTGGGGATCGCTATCGCTTGTGGGCTTTATGCCCGCACAACGTACAAGGCGTCCATTGCGTCAAGTCTGAAGTCAGAGGAACAACTCCGGCCGGGCCCAACCTCTCAGCCATCTTCACCAGAGCCATCCCTGTCAAAACCATCTTCCAAACCGCCGGTCGTTACAGCGCGTGCCGAGGGTTCGATTATGCCCGAGCACGCTCCCAATGCGGTCTCGAACTTACCTGGATCCGCGGCTCTGCATTACCATCCGGTGAAATATGAGGCCACCCATAAGAAGGTGTTTGGCAGTTGCACGGGTCAACTCGAACTTACAAGTGCCAGGCTTCATTTCAGATGCCCGCATGAGGCTGACCTGAACATTCCAGTCGGTTCCATTGCAAAAGCCCATAAAGATGGTGTGGTTCTTGAATCGGGAGAGAAGTATCACTTTCTGATTGCCAATCACACGAAAGGTCAAGTGGAAGCGATCTTCGCCCTATGGCTGAAGACGGTCCAGGAGTTTCAGCAACCAAGGCGGCAATCATCGTCTTGAAGATCCAGAGGGATTGACCCCTCGCTGCGCATGAAGCGCGCTGATACCAACGATCAGGACAGGATAGCGGTCGCCGGCGCTCGCCTGAACAGTGATCTTGGAGTGGGGGCCGGACCGGAGATAGAATTTCTCCATAAGCTTCGATGTTGAGCCCAAAACCACATCATGCCTGAGAATAAGACCAAACCGACAACCCTCAGCGTTCCGGCATTTCTCGATCAGTGCACTAACGAGGCGCAACGCACCGACGCCAAGGCTCTGGCCAAACTAATGCAGAAGGTCACCGGCAACGAGCCGGCGATGTGGGGACCGTTGATCGTTGGCTTCGACAGCTACCACTATATCTACGAGAGCGGGCGCGAAGGCGATATGCCCATCGTGGGCTTTTCGCCCCGCAAAGCGGCAAACGTTTTGTACGGCATGATCGGCTTTGATGGTGCTGAGGCATTGCTCGCCCAACTTGGCAAGCACACCACCGGCAAGGGATGCCTGTACATCAAGAAGCTCGCGGATGTGGACATGAAGGTGCTTGAGACGCTCGTCGAAAAAGCCGTTGCAGCAACCAGGGAGCGACAAGCAAAACAGGGGTAGCCTCGTCGTTATGGGTATCCCATTCCGCACCAAGTGCTCTACACAATCCCACCCATGAAGGGGTCACTAAAGCTTGCCCTTCCAGTTTCCACTCGACCGGCAAAGCGCTCTTCCGCGTCCGAGCCAGTTGCTTTGACAGTGTAGTCATACCAGCCGTGGCTCTTTTCGAGAGGCAAAATAACCGCTGTTTCCTGGCCGGGTTCGATTCGTGCGGTCACGGACTTTGCTCTGTACGCATTGTCTCTGATCTCTACAGTGACAGGCTCGATGGCCGGGTTGCGCAAATGCACCAGTACATTCCCTGTCAGATCCGTGCCTCTCTGCTCGTAGGAGGTCCGCACCGCGATAGGACGTGAATCCGCGCGGCCGGTAAACGATCGGTAGAAGCCGTTGGGACCGTGTACTTCAATGGCATAACCCGCATCGGCGAACAGGGAGAACGGATATTGGCGCATCAGGCTGTCACCTGGCTTGATTGCGTAGGTGGCAACCACCATTCCTCCCCCGGCGCCGCTCCCCTCCTTCGTGTTCCGGAGATAGACGTTAAACGGGGCGCCGGCTGCCCTCGCCCCATGCACCTGATTTCCGGCGTTGAGGCGGATCTCATAATATTTACCGTCTGCACCGAGACTCCCATCCGCATACAGCTCGTACGGAAGTGCGCATGCAGGGCGGATGCCTTGTTCCTGATCGGGCATCAGCGTAGAGTGGCGCGGAGAGCGGTTGATCTGTTCGATCTCGCCGGCAGTGAGTTTTCTGTAGTTCGAAGGGAGTTCTTTGTAGCGAGCTTTCTCGATACTCACGACAAACTTGTTCCGGTTGAGAAAATCAAGCCCGGCTTGCTTTGGATCATACGGGCGAAAGACCGAAGTGAGGTCTCCCGAGATTACTCGCCGCCACGGGCTGATGTTCTCCTCACGTACGCTCTTGCCGGACTTCTGCTGAATGAATCGTTCGAGGAACATCAGTGTAGATGTGTGGTCGAAATGCTGGGAGTTGACCCATCCGCCGCGGCTCCACGGGGAGGCAATGATCATTGGGACGCGAAAGCCCATGCCCATTGGTCCGGACCGCGCCTCGTTCTGCGCCACGCCCTGGCGTAGTTCGTCTTCCTTGTAGCTGTACTCGAGACCGGTATCGATGCCGGCAGACGCTCCGCCGGTTTCAGGGCGCTTGGGGTCGGCCGCGACGAACGACGGGGCATGATCGAAGTAACCGTCGTTCTCGTCATAGGTAAGGATGAAGATTGTTTTCTTCCAAACCTCGGGATTCCTGGTCAGGATGTCCATCACTTCCGAGATGTACCAGGCTCCGAACCAAGCCGAGGTTGGATGATCGGAAAATTTCTCTGGGGCCGACAGCCACGAAACCGTGGGCAGTTTGCCTTCGTTCACATCCTTGCGAAACTGATAGAAGATGTCGCCCGCGGGAACCTTCATGCTGTGCGACTTGCCTGCAGAGTCAAAAGTCAGAGAATCGAGTGCGTGGTAGTGAGGATCGGCCGCATTGGTGATGAATGCCGCATGATGCAATGCTTTCTGCTGCTCAGAGAGCTGGCTGTACCTTGCTTCGCCGGCTTTGGCCAACGACTCCTTAATATCTTTGATCTGGCTTTGCATGCCAATCAGCTGCCGGCGAAGCTCAGCCGCCGCCGCAGGATCTTTTTCCGCGGAGAGCTCCGATTCAAGCTTCGCAGCACGGGCCGAAAAGTCGGCAATCCATCGCTGGGCGGCCGGAATATATCCCGGATATGCCTCGACGTTGTAGGCGGCGAAGCATTCCAGGACGTTGTCCCCGAAGTTTGAGAGCCATGCGTCCTCTTCGCCGGTAAGCCCTGACCGGGTCAGCTCGTTCTGGTAGGACTTCCAGTGGACGGCAGCGTCTTGCAGCCGCTCTGGAAAGGTCTTCCAACTCAGCCCGCCGTAGTCAATTTGCTCGTTGCGCATATAGACCTTCGAGTCCACGCGCTGTTGATCGCGGATGGTCCCGGTCCAGAAGTAGCTGCGGTTGGGCGAGGTGCTGGTCATCACGGAGCAGTAGTTTTGATCGCAAACGGTGAATGCGTCCGCAAGGGCGTAATAGAACGGCAAATCCTCTCGAGTGTAGTGACCCATGGTCAGCGGCAGGTGCGCGTATTCCTTTTTTCCGGAACGCTTGGCGTCCAGCCACCCGTTATGATGACCTTCATTCCAGGCATCCACCTGGCTGTCCCGGGAATGCGGCAGGTCACCCATCCAGGTGACGCACGTGTCATGAATGTCGAGCCGCCAGGGAGCGTAGGAGTTGCCCGACGCGTCGGTCTGCACAAAGACAGAGTTGCCGTTCTCGAGCCGAAGTGCGCGCGGGTCGTTGAACCCCCGCACCCCTCGAAGAGTACCGAACGCGTGGTCGAACGAACGGTTCTCCTGCATCAGGATTACGATGTGTTCTGCGTCAAGATAGGTGGAGCCCGGTGCCGGTTCAATGGCGTAGGCGCGCTGAATTGATTCCGGAATCAGCTCTGAGATTCCAGCCGCGCCGGATACCATCGCTGCAAATTTGAGAAAGTCACGTCGAGTCTGCATACTCTATCTTTTCTCACTGCGCTGTTAGAGTATCGTGAAGACCGCTGTGCTCGTCGAGCCCAGCCGAGAAGATCGCCTCTGTCCGACCCTCGATTATAGGAGCCGTCCATGCCGGTAGTGACCTGGGGGATGATCGCAACCGGAATCGCCGTGCTGGCGGCAGGATTGTATCTTGTCCGACCGCGGTGGGCGGCAGCTTCTGGCCCCAGCAGAATTTTGGTGCTTGGGCCCGTCTTTGAAGCCGTCGCATTGGCCATCTTTGCCGCAGAGCATTTTCTCGCTGCACGCGATCTTTCGACTATCGTTCCACGCTGGTTGCCGGGACCTCTGTTCTGCACCTATTTCGTGGGCGCGGCACTACTGGCTGCCGCGATCAGCTTGATCGTCGGGCGGTATGTACGCTGGTCGGCGTTCTTACTGGCGCTATTGTTTTTGACGATCGTCGCCACAATCGACTTGCCGAATCTTGCGGAACACGGCCATGAGCGCCTGTTCTGGACGCTCACGTTGCGCGAAACGTCCTTCGCTGGAGGAGCGATGGTACTGGCGGGTAGCCTGTGGCCACGCGGGCGAGCTACAGGCACTACGCTCCTGATCCTGGGCCGGTCCATCGTCGCGTTTACCTTCGTCTTCTATGCCATCGAGCACTTTCTCTTCCCCCGGTTCGTGCCCGGCGTTCCGCTGGAAAAGATGACCCCGGCCTGGGTACCGGCGTCGACACTGCTTGCGTACGTCGTCGGAACGACGTTACTCGCCGCGGGGGTTGGGCTGATGTTTCCTCGCACTCGACGCACTGCCGCCGCCACAGCAGGCACAGTACTACTGCTGCTCACGATTTTCTTCTATGTTCCCATCCTGATGACGGAGATTCGTTCTCCTCTCTCGGTGGAGGGGGTCAACTACGTGGGCGACACCTTACTGTTCGCAGCAACGGCTTTGTTGGCGGGCTTCGATCCGGAAGGACCAAGCGTGGCAGGGCTACAGGAGCTCTGACACGTTTTGACATGCCGACTCAGCCGGACCTACTGGAACCCGTTATCCGCCAGGAATTCACGCATAGCGCTGACAACTTCTTCCAGATGCGTCTCGAGTGCGAAGTGGCCGGTCGGTAGAAACTTGACCGTTGCATCCGGAATGTCCTTCCGAAAAGCTTCTGCTCCGGCTGGAATGAAGTAGGGGTCAAACTTACCCCAGACAGCTAGCAGCGGTGGCTTCGCTCGACGGAAGTATTCGTGGAACTTAGGGTAGAGTTTTACATTATTCGCATAGTCAAGGAAGAGATCCAGTTGAATATCGACATTGCCAGGGCGTGCCAACAAAGCAGCGTCTAAGGTGTAGCCTTCGGGTTTGATAAGGTCGGGATTCGTGATCCCGACGGAGTACTCATGGCGCATACCTTCAAAGGTGAGTCCGGCCCGTATGGCATTGCGATTCTCCAGGCTCGGCTCGCGCCAGTACCGTTGGAGGGGCTGCCAGGCATCGCCCAGGCCTTCTTCATAGGCATTGCCGTTCTGAGACACGATGGCCGTCACACACTGGGGAGCCGCCATCGCCAGCCGGAAGCCCGTTGGGGCGCCGTAGTCAAATACGTAAAGGGCATAGCGCGCAAGCTTGAGGACCTCGGTAAAGGCAAGTACCGTCCTGGCCAGGGAATCGAATGTGTAGATATAGCCGCGATCGTCAGGAACCTCAGTAAAACCGAATCCCGGCAGATCCGGAGCGATGACACGATAGCGGTCGGCAAGACGAGGAATCAGCTCTCGATACTGAAACGACGACGTGGGAAATCCATGAAGCAACAGGATGACCGGAGCGTTGGCAGGGCCGGCCTCGCGGTAGAACACATTCACTCCATCGGCTTCGATGCGACGGTGTGAAGTGAGCGGAATGTGTAAGCGTTCATTCATGATTGACCTCTGAATCGCACTCCAGCCCCCGCAGCAAAATCTTCCGCTGCGCCATCAGGTCAGCGCTCGGCTTCGACCACGCCTCCCCGATGTTTTTCTGCTGATGCGGCGTCAGATGCCATGATAAAGGAGTCAGCGAGTCCGATGGGTAACGAAAGCGCACCAGTTTAATGTTGACGCCCTTGCTCACCAGAAAATCCGTACCAAGCTGCAGTTCAAATTGTGCCCGTGCCTGTTGCGAACTCGTCCGAACGGCCTGCAGCGTCTCCAGTGGGGCCACCAACTGCCGCTGCCAGGTCCAGCTTTCACCCGATGCCGGCCAGCCTGGCGTCGAATCCACCAGCACAATGTACACCGGATGCGTCTTGAGCGAATCCTCCGCGGCAATCAGCCATTCCATTGCGCTCACCACCCCGGAATTGTCGTAGTACCCACCGTCCCCCACGTGCACGCGAAACTGCGGCTCGCCCGTCGAAGAACGTGGCATGGGGGAGATCCACGCAAACGATGCGGATAGCCGCGCCGCCGTTGCCACCGGAAGATCCAGTCCCTTGAACGCATCCCAGAACGGAATCGATGGCAGATAGCCGCGTTGGAAGCGTGGATCCGGCGGCAGCGTGGTGGAACTCATGAGGAAGCGCTGCCCGCTCTCCGCCGTCGTTCCATTGAAGATCACGGCGGGCCGGGTGCCGCGCACCACATCGTCGCTCCATTCCCCAATCGTCGGCTGCGTCATCCACGCATGACCGGCCCACTTCCTCAGCCAGTCCTGCTCCAGCGCCCACCCTCGGTCAACATTGTTCCCGAACAGCGGAGTTGCGATGGAGCCCAGAACCGGCACGATACGTAACAAATCCGGATACAACAGACCCCAGCCCACCGAGCTCAGCGAGGAGTGGTAGGCGTTCCGCCGGATGTCTCCCAGCGTGGCCAGCGGAACCCCTCCATCCCGCTCATACGAGCCCACAAAATACATCGCGCCCTCGCTGCCACCGGAGACGGCGCTCACCAGCAGCAGCGAGGAGGTAAACCGGCTCCCACCCGGCGCAACCTCGCACTCCTGCGTCAGACCGGTCAACACTTCTGCCGTCCACGCAGCCGCGCGAATCCCTCCGCCCGACGTCGCTACAATCACCATCGGTGCGTTCTCACTGCCTCTCTTCTGCTCCCATGCGTGAACCACATCAGACGGCGAAGGCGGCGCCGCATGACCGTCCCCCCGATACACCTCGTAGTAATGGTCCGTACCCATCAACCCGAAGACAAGCGAGATCGCCAGGATGCTCGTCAGCACCGGAACCCGGACGATATCGAGAATGAACGCAGCCCCGGAACAGAACCAGGTAAACAATCCCAGTAGGAACAGCAGGTAAAACAGCGCTGCAGGCTGTTGCTCGCTCAGCGGTGTGAGCAGCCGGTACCACCCTGCGGCATGCGAGTGACTGCCCGCCACCGGGGCGGAAAGCATTCCAATGGCTACATAACTCAGCACCTGCACCAACACGGCGGCCGTCGCCAGTTGGTGCCCGGAGAGGAGCGTCCCCACCATGCCCCCGCCCTCGAGGTGCACCTCCATCTCCGAGCGCAGCACGCCCCGGCTCAGTCTCTCCGGCAGAAACCGCGCAAGCTGTCGATGCAACAACCCACTCGAACTCCACCGCGGTCGCCGGTCTGTCCGGAGAAACAGAAAGCCGGGAAAAATCATCCGCGCTGTGTATCCCGGGCTCGCTTCGATATAGAAATGCAGCTTTGCAATCAGCCACAGCCCTGCAAGAGAAAGAGCTGCCGCGGCAAGAATGCCGATCACCTTATCCCACCCCGGAATCTCCGTGCCGCAGCAGGTCATCGCGATTACCGGCAACGCCAGCAGGCTGAACATCCCTGTCATTCCCCACGTGACCTCGCTTGCCACGGGCAAAGTCTCAATTCCCCCGAAGCGCACCGGTCCATAGACCAGGGCCAGCCTGCTGGTGATCATCACGATGAGAGCCAGTTGCAGTGCCACGTACACGACAAAGACAAAGGAAAGAAAACTTTGCGCATCGAAGAACCCCGCGAAAATCGAAGGCGCCGCAAAATATCCGGCCGGCAAAAGTACCGCCAACAACGTCCCGCCGATCACCTGGAAGCGAATGAGATAGCCGAACTCAACCCACATCAGGACCGTCCTCCAGTCCCACGGGTGCAGGGGTACATAGAGCACCATCGCAATCAGCAGAACCCCCAGCAGCAGAACAGAGTTCGCCGTTAGTAGCGGTACCCAGAACAGTCCGGCAATCGAAACTACAGCAGAGGCAATTAGCAGCAGCGCCGCAACCCGCCGCAAACGGCCCGGCCGCCGCGCCAGCAAGTTCCCCAGCAGCACTGCGGCAACCGCAAAGAGAATCGACCGCGCAACTGAGAAACCCCGCGGAGTAAACGAAAAGGCCGCCCCGTTGCCGATAGCCCGCAGCGCCTGCAGTAGCCGCACATTTTCGATTCCGTCTAAAATCGCTACAACCGAGATGACCCCGATCAACGGGCGGCAAAGCCGGCCGCCGCCCTCCACCGCAAACAGCACGAACACAGCCCAGTACAGCCCAATGAACAGAAAGTCCATGCACGAATGCACACGGGCGATCGCAGCGTTCCAGGTCTCATATTGCCCCGGGCTGCCTTGGTCGATCCGCGCCTTGAAGTTGGCCGCGCTTGCTGCTAGCTCCAGCTCTGCAATGGGATTGTCCAGCACGCATCCCCAGTAACCGGCGGCTCCCCGCTCTGGACATGGACGTGCCATGTAGGAACTCGCCTCCCAGGCCATCATCCCGGACCACACCGTGAGCATCAGCAGGAAAAGCCAAAGCAATCGTGCTACGCGCATCGAGACGCCGCCGCCTGGTTTTGCATGAAGAGCGCAATCCTAACCCCGACCGCCACGAAAATCAACCGCCGTGGAAAATGCCCATTCCTTTCGCGTAACGACATCAGTCGTCGTCTTCCGGCGGACATGCTAATCAAGGAATATGTCGCCCTTCGCCCGCTGCCATAATTCCTCATCCGTAAGGGCGGTTTCAATCAGTTCGACAGGGTGTCCACCATCTTCAATGATAGCCACGCGAAAGTCGGGAATCGGCTCATACGGGCCGAGAAGGATGTTGCGGCCTTCTATAGCATGGTTCAGATCCGACACCTTGAAGGCAACGTGCGGGACGGTACGAATCAAATGGTGCAGTGACGAGCCATGCTCAAAACGATGCCACTGAATTCGAAGCAGGTCACAATCGCTATCGCTGGTATACATCTCGAAACGTTTGCTGAATCGCTCCCCCGGTCTCGGGTCAGTGGTGGGTATGCCCATATGGTGAAAGGTGCCTTCAAGGCCATTGATCTTCATGCAGGTCTCCAGACAAAGTTTGCGCAGCACATCGGGTGATCACGCATTCGCTAGGCGCGTCAGGGTGACAACCGTGATGTCATCATCCTGGCCGAATGCGACGGCGGCTTCGGAAGCCTGCGTAGCGTCTGCGCCGGAAGCGAACAGCCTTTGCAGCCGTTCGAAGCTGAAGATCTCTCCCGAGGGCGTGCGTGCCTCGAGCAGACCATCGGTGTAAAGAGCGCAGCGATCCCCAGGATTGAAGTGTACGATGGCCTCCTCATAGGCGATCGCAGGATCGATGCCCAGGGGCAAAGCGCCGGGCAGGTCAATCTCTTTGTCGTTGAAGTAAGGCGCGGGATGGCCGGCGCTGGCTAAGGTGCAGGCGCCGTGTGAGTCGAGGCACAGCACAACGCAGGTGGAGAACCCGCCTTCAAGACGGCCGTGAAGGCGGCGACTGAGGCCCGCGAGAATTTCCGCCGGGCGGGAGGTGGTTTCCGCGAGCGTGCGCACAGCACCCACGATGAGCGAAACGGCCATTGCGGCGCGTAGTCCCTTGCCGCTGACGTCGCCGAGGACGATGAGCGTGGATCCAGCCGACGGTCCATCCAGCGGAATGATCTGGAAGAAATCGCCGCCCACTTCGAGCGCGGGCAGATAAGCGCTGGAGATGCTGAAGCCCGCCAGCGTGGGTAGCTTTTCGGGGATGAGTATCTGTTGGAGCTCGCGTGCGCTGTGCAGTTCCTGCTCCAGAATGGCTTTGCGATCTTGCTGGTCACGAACGTAGCGATAAACCGTATAGATGATCGAGAGGAACACCAGCAGATCGAGAAGAATGTCTGCGTTGAAGTAGATTGGACCCAAATGGAACAGCGACGAAGACAGACGCTGATCCAGAGTCCAGTGGGTGAATCGTTGGCCCTGCCGGACGGTGGCAACAATGACAGCCAGGAGCTGAGAGAGAGACGCGCTCAAAGCGAGCACCCAGCGCACGGAGTCAAGTTTCTGACGGAAACCGTAGGCGACCAGCACCAGCAAATAGAGCTCGCACGGTTCGATGATGACGGTGAGGATTACATCGATCCAGGCGCTGGCGTGTGGTGAGATCCAGGTGGTGGGCGCATAGGTAAGACAGCCGTCGAGGAACGAACCAATCAGGGTGACAGCGGCAAGAATCTTTGCCCACCGGACCAACCCGCGACGGTTGCGAAGGTGAAGCATCTCGATGAGAAGGAACCAAAGCGCGACATTGCGGAGGGCCCATAGCGGCTGCAGCATGAACTGGCTGAACTGGCTGGAGATCGGAACGCGCATGGTGTAGACCGACGTCCAGATAGCCGGGCAGATCGCGAAGATAGAAAACCAAAGCAGTAGGCTATCCTTCTTACGGCGGAGCCACAGAACGAAGGCTGACAGGGCTACGAGAAAATAGAGAATGTTCCGCGCGTTGATGTAAAGAGTGCTGCGCAGGAAATCGTAGTTCCAGGCGCCGATATACGCGGCAATCGATTTGGAATCACCCACCAGGGGCGTCTGTGCAATGCCGCCACCATTACCGGACGAACTGGAGCCGAGCGGCCGGTTCCACACACGGATGGCAAGCGTACCGGACCGAGCATCGGGCAAGGTGAAGGCCGCGGGCGCGTTCAAGGCGGGCGAGGACGGGTGCGGAGGCAGCTCTCCGTAGCGCCCCACCAACCTGCCGTTCCAGTAAACCTCGCAGGAGTCCTGCAGGCTGGGCAGGAGCAATTGAAAGCTGGTTTTGACGTCAGGTGCGGGGGTGATGCGAAGCTTCAAGCGGTACCAGGCAAAGCCGGTATAGGCGTAGTGGCTTTGCGCCCCCCACGGACGGTCAGCAAGGATAGTTTCCCAACCGTTTTCACCCGGAGTGTCGTTGATGCTGGGATCGGCCCATCGCAGGTCGTCGCCGATATGAAAACGCCAGGGTCCTGGGAGATCGACCGTACCTTTGCCGAGCCCATCGATAGTGACGATGGCGGGAGACGGTGAGGTTTGCGCGTGCGCAAAGCGAAATCCAAAAGGCAGGAGTACGAGTAGGAATATTGCAAATGGCGGACGAATGCGCATCTGGAATGCATTGTACGTCCGACCCGTCGCAGTCAAACAGCGTACCAGCCCCGGGCCATCGACTATTGAGATTGCTGAGGTGGCTAATTTCCGGCCCGCTTGTCATCACGCGGGACAGACTCAGGGAGCCGGACAGTAGCAAGCCTTGTAGGTTGCGGGATCCAGGGCGGCGATCGCGCACTCCAGGGTACGCACTCCGTTGGCGGGCACGGGGTGGTAGGTACTGGAAACATTCAGGAGCGTCAGCCATCGTTGGCCCGCGTCCGGATTGCTCCGGATCTGATCGTAGATGGAGTTGAGGCTGGCGGCGTCCAGGCGCGGGCTATGCCACTCGCTGGCGAAGGTATACTCCGGCATCCAGGTTCCTGGAACCGTAGTCCGCGCTGCCTCCAGGTTGGTCAGATACCAGGTGGTTTGATCGGTCAGAGCGCCGCCGGCGGCAAAGGTCACGACACGAAACGCAGGGTTTTGCCCGTAGATGGGGGAAACCGGCGGATCAATGAGAACAAATTGCTGCCCGGCCTGGCCGGCATGGATAACGCGGAAATCGTCGGTGTGATTATGACCGGCGAAGATGGCCGTGATCGTCGTCGGGTATTGAGCGATCAGGCGATCAAAGAGATCTGTCCAGAACGGCTTCCACATCGGAACGATTGCCTGGCTGCACAGGTCAGCAGGCGCGGAGGACGCGGCCTGGGACAAGGTCTGATAACTGACCATGGTGGAGTAGCCGTCGATCCCGGGAGGAATGTGCATCATGATCCAGACTTTTTCGTGATTCTGCGCGGCTTGGCTCAGGGTGGACTCGAGCCAACTGAAGGTGCGCGCCGGACCATCCGACGGGACTGCTGCGCAGCCTTCGGAAAAATTTACTGACTGATATTTGTTGGAGAAAAAAACAGAGTTCACTGAGACGATTCGCAGCCCGCGGATACCCCGCGGCTTGAGGGTATAACTGCCCAGCGACTTCCATTCCTCCATGAATCGGCCACCTTCCCGGACAAGTCCCCGAGTCTTCCAGGCGGTATCGCTGAGGAAGGGTCCTCCGGCCCCAATGTTGTAGTCACCGCAGTCATCATCGTTGTTGCCCGGGGTCACGAGGATCTGCGACTTGCTGTAACGTTTGCGCAGCTCGAGGGCGATAAATGACACCGTCTTCGCTACAAAAGCACGGTAGTGATCGCGATTGGTGTCGGCAATAGCTTGCGCATACTTCTGCGGGAATCCATGGGCCAGCAAATCGCCCGTGACCATCACCAGGGCGGGATCGGGCTCAGCTTTGCTCATGGCATCCAGAGCGGATCGCAGCAGCCACCAGTTGGGGTCCTGCCCGTAAGGACTGTAGGCAGTGGAGGAAGACCGGTTGAGAATCGCCTCCCATTTATGTACCGGCGCCTTAGCCAGGTTGGCGGCCAGGGTGGGGTCGGCAAAGGGGTTGAAGTGGAGGTCCGAGGCGATCAACACTTGCTGCCTGGTTGAATGAGGCCTGGAACGATGAGGCCCAGGTAGATGGGGCAGCGATCGGGCCGTCCCGGCAAGCAAAACCAGGACAGCCAGAAGCGCGAACGAATCACGTTTGTGCGAGCTCAGTTCCCTCTCCTCCTATTTGTTCCAGCTTAAGCGGAAATCATTACCTTACGCTGGTTGGGGTTATGTTACCGTGACGTCAAGCAAATAGCATGCATATCTCGCGACGGAATTTTCATCTCTTTCTGGGCGCAGTTGCCCTCAATGGCGTAGGCTCAGCGCTTCCGGTATGCACTGGAGAAACCGGGGCGGCTGAAGAACAGAAGGGATATCCCCGGTCGCAGGCCACGGTTCGCATCTGATCAGCGTCCTAGATACTTGAGGTAATGTGATGAAGAAGTGTCCGTCCTGCTACGCCATCATGAGGGAATCGACCACCTCGTCCGCAGTTGCTGCCTTGCAGCTGAAGCCGACGGACGGCACGCCTGAAGTCTCCGCGGCCAGGGTCCGCTATGAGTGTAGCCAATGTGGTCATACAGAAGAGTCGTTTGCCAAGCCAGCCCCGGCTCCGGGCCATGGATGATCTGTTTCTGATCGCTGGCGTAGCAGACCTAATTGCGATCTGTCCGAGCCGGCGTTAACGGCTCCCACTGGCTCTTTGTCCGTTGCTAACAGAATTGTCATCTCGCCTGGCCCGGCCTGCCGTAGGCGCGGCACCAAAACTGGGCCCACTCGCACCCGTGTCATTAGGACCGAACTGCAGATTTCCTACTCTCGGCCGTCTTCCTGATTGCGTTATGTAATATGCTACATAGGGGGCAGCATAAGCAGTAAAAGGGACCATCGGTTGCGTTGTCGCTTTTCTGCCCTGCCGCCGGCGATCGGACCGCGTCTTCATAGAGGCTTGCAGCATGCGTCTGAGCAGAAGGAAATGGATTGGTTATCGTGTGGTCGTCTTTTTGGTCGTTCTCTCCCTTGCAGCGTTGACGAGGGCACAGAGGGTGATCACTTCCCAATACGACAACGCACGCACCGGCGCAAATCGTAACGAGACCAAACTGACGCCGCGCAATGTAAATGTTCAGCACTTTGGAAAGCTCTTCACCTTGCACGTAGACGGAGATGTCTATGCCCAACCGCTCTTCCTGGGCGGTGTGGAGATTCCCGGGAAAGGCCGCCACGATGTACTCTTCATCGCCACCGAGCACGACAGCGTCTATGCCTTCGATGCCTACGGCAATCCGAGCACTCCCCTGTGGCAGGCAAGCTTTCTCAAAAACGGTATCACCACCGTACCGGCACTGGATGCAAGTTGTCCATTCATCTCACCGGAAATTGGCATCACTTCCACCCCGGTCATCGATCCCGACACCGGAACACTCTATGTGTTGGCCCGTACCCGGGACGGATCCGGCTTTTTTGTGAACACATACGCCCAGCATCTGCATGCGTTGGCGGTGACCACGGGGGTGGAGAAGTTCGGCGGCCCGGTGGAGATTCGAGCCAGCATGAGCGGTTCTGGAACCGGGAGCAGCGGCGGAAAGCTGAGCTTCAATCCATTGCGGGATAACCCGCGAGCAGCACTGTTGTTGAACCGTGGCGCCGTCTATCTCACTTGGGCATCTGCCTGCGATGTGAGTCCCTACCACGGCTGGGTGATGGCTTACGGCGCACAGAGCTTGAAGCAGCAGGCGGTCTTCAATGCATCTCCCGACGCCGATGACAGCGGAATCTGGGAAGGGGATACCGGGCCGGCAGCCGACAACGCCGGCAATATCTTTCTCGCCACCGGCAATGGGCGTTTCGACGCAGGCAAGGGTGGCCGCGACTACGGCGATTCCCTGCTCAAGCTAAACGGCGCGAGTCTGAAGCTCAGCGATTATTTCGCCCCGTACAATGCGGCCGACCTGGACGCGAACGACAGTGACCTGGGTTCCGGTGGGCCGATGCTGTTGCCCGACCAATCCGGCGCCTATCCTCACCTGGCGGTCGTGGAGGGGAAAGGGGGCGTCCTCTATCTGGTGGACCGCGACCACATGGGCCATTGGCAGCCTGGAAACAATAGTCATGCGGTGCAGACGATGGCCGTTCCCGATGGTGTCTTCGGATCGATGGCCTACTGGAACCACTACGTATATGTGCTAAGCGACGGGGACAAGCTGCGTCAATTTGCTGTGATCGACGGCAAGCTCTCACCCAAGGCTGCGAGTGGCTTTCCTGGTGTATCGGCGACCCCAACGTTATCCGCCAACGAGCTCAACGACGGCATAGTGTGGCTGCTCCGCTCCAAAGTCTGGAACGGGCCCGACCAGTCCGCGGCTCTCTACGCCTATGACGCTGCGAATGTCGCGCATGAACTGTACAACAGCGAACAAAATGCCAGCCGGGACCGCCCCGGTCTTGCCCTGCGGTTCAACATCCCCATGGTCGTGAACGGCCATGTATATGTAGGCACAAAGCACCGTGTAGATGTCTACGGCCTGCTGCCCGTTCGATGAGGGCACAGCTCACGCGATCGCCAACAATTTACACCACCACAACCGTATAACTTAGGCCTCAGGCACAATTCCAAGACTGCTTGCGGAAGACAGTGACATGAATCTCGAGCAATTGCGCCGAGCCCCCCGACCATGACGCAGCCAAGCAAAGCGTCCCGCTGATGGACGAGGAATTGGATGCCCCGCTCGATTCCCTTCCTCAGACCTGCGCAAAACAAGCTCTATTTATGACGGCTCTTAATTGGGCTACCATGCAGGGACCCGCAAAATGCGGTATACCCAACGCCGCGTTAACATCGCCGGCTTCATGGAGATAACAGATGGGAATCGAAATGACCAGAAGACAGGCGGCGCTCCTATTGGCCGAAGCTCTAGTGGGCGCGCCGATGATGGCAGCAAGCGCCCGTGCTTCAGGCACAGAGACTCCACTGCCGACAGGCGATAAGCCGGCTGGCCCCGCCGCCGAACCTGGCGCACCCGTCTATATCGTGCTTTGGTTTGATACCGAGGATTACATCCTGCCTGCAAGCGATGACGCCGCCCTGCGCATCGCAGACTTCCTCACCCAGCAAGGGGTTCGCGCCACATTCAAGGTGGTGGGTGAGAAAGCACGTGTGCTCGAACGACGTCGGCGTACAGACGTGATTGCCGCGCTCGCTCGCCACGAAATCGGTTACCACTCGAACACCCACAGCCAGCAACCAACCCCGGCTGTATATGAGTCGGTGCTCGATTGGGAATCCGGTGCAGAGGAGTTCGATCGGCGCGAGCGTCCTGGCTTTGACGATCTCACCCGCATATTCGGCAGACCGCCCAGCTGTTATGGGCAGCCTGGTGTTAGCTGGGCACCGCAGGCCTATCCGGCATTGAAGAAGTGGGGCGTGAATGTATACCTCGATGACGGCGATCAAGTACAACTCGATGGCAAGCCGTTTTGGTACGGCGGCCTGCTCAATATTTTCCATATCGACGCCGGCCGGCAACTCGAGCAAAATAATGATTGGTCGAACCTGGAGTCGGCCAAAGCCAACTTCAAAACCTTATATACGCAGATCAGCGCTGAGCCACAGGGCGGTGTTGTCAGCTTCATGTTCCACCCCACGCAACTAATATCTGAAGTGTTCTGGGACGCGGTGAACTTTGCCCAGGGAGCAAATCCGCCTCGTGCTGAATGGAAGATGCAACCCGAGTGCAGCCCAGCGCAGCGCGAGCGTGCCTTCCAATACTTAGAAGGCTTGGTTAGTTATGCAAAATCGTTCCCCGGCGTCCGCTTCGTGACGGCATCGGAAGCTTATATACTCTGTCGGGACAAGGCCCAGGGCCGGGCGTTTAGCACCCAGCAACTGGCCCAGATCGCTAGCCAGGTGAAGCCGGGTATAACTTTTCAGGTTTACGAGGACTATTCTCTCTCCGCCAGCGATACCTTTTACCTGCTCAACAACCTTGTCTCTCGCTATGTAAGCAATGGCTCCATAGCCGAGGTGACGCTCGCGGACACTCCCTACGGTCCTGCATCACAGGCATACGGTGTGACCATGCCAGCGGGGGCAATGAAGATTGGATGGAGCCAGTTCTCACGAACTTCCATCGACGTGAGCGAGTTTCTGGCAAGACGCCGATCCATTCCGAATGCCGTCTGGTTCGGTAGCACAGCCGCGACTCCTGAGGCTTATCTCTTGGCCTTGGCAGACGCTACCCGCGCTCTTGTTTCCGGGGGCCGGCCGCCTGATTCTATAACCGTCTTGCCTGCCGAGTTAGCCGCTGCCCAATGGGTTGCCAAAGACTCTCCCTCGATTTGGGAGTGGCCCATCTTTCCGCCCGGATTCCACTCTGCCCACCTGATGGAGCTCGCTCGGCTGCAAGCCTGGACCATCAAGCCGGCGATTCTCGAAGCTGTAGCTCGACGTGCATCAGATGAAAGGTAAAGCTGATTGGCTTATCATCCGGCCTGACCCGGCGTGCCGTGGCAGCGTAGCCGACCTGTCCCGGCGTGCCGCGGTGGGACCTGCAGTTCAGTGGGACCCTCTCGTGGAAATGCTTTTCGACGAGCGTATCCGGATTCCTGCCACGCGGCCCTCTCCAACGCCCACGTGTGCAGGCTTTCCCTGCCCTTCTCCTTGACGGGAGAGGAGAGACCCTATACTCTCCTTTCTCAGAGAGGAGAGAGCCTTTGACGAAACCAGTTGAACTCCCGCAGGGCACACTCGAGATGCTCATCCTAAAGGCGGTCTCGCTCGGTCCCCTGCACGGATACGGCATCCTGCTGCGCATCCAGCAGATCTCCGGCGAGCGTCTCGAAATCCTGCAGGGTTCCTTCTACACAGCCGTCTATCGTCTTGAGCGCCGCGGCTGGATCAAAGGCGAGTGGGGTGAGTCGGAGAACAATCGCCGTGCCCGCTTTTACTCGCTCACCGCAGCCGGTACGCGGCAACTCAAGGCTGAGACCGCCAAATGGACCGACATGGCCGCTGTCGTCGCCGTTATCCTCGACAAGAAGGCGGGCGACCTATGAATCTCCTCGCCGCAATGCGCAAGCTCTGGCACTCCATCGCGCCACGCACCCACAGCGATGTCGAAGAAGAATTTCGTTCTACCCTCGACGCCTACCAGGAAGATTTAATCCGCCAGGGCCTCCCCGAAGAAGAAGCCCGCCGCAAAGCCCGCATCGACCTCGGCCAGCCCGCCGCCCAAAACGAAACCTACCGCGACGCCATCGGCCTCCGCCTCTTCGACGAGTTAGGCGGAGACATCCGCTACGGCCTTCGCGCCCTGCGCCGCAACCCTGGCTTCGCCGCCGTAGCCGTGCTCTCGCTTGCGCTCGGCATCGGCGCCACCACGGCGATGTTCTCTCTCATCTACGCCGTCCTGCTGCACCCGTTTCCCTACGCCGGCGCCGATCGCATCATGAACCCCGTTGTCGTCGACCAGCAGCATCCTGACGACTGGAGTTGGTTTCTCCTTGGCAAGGCGCAGTTTGATGAGCTGCGCCTTGCAGCCCCAGTTGAATCGGCGCTTGGCTTCGACAACGGAGGAATGGAGATCACCGGCGGCGCACTGCCGGAAGACATCCAGTGCACCTACCTCACAGAGAATGCCGGAACTTTCTTTGGTGTGCGCCCGCTTCTCGGCCGCAACATCGAGCCATACGATGGAGAGAACGGTGGCCACCCCGTCGTTGTTCTCAACTACCGCTTTTGGCAGCGCCACTTCGGCGGCGATCGCCGCATCATCGGGCAAACGCTGGAAATCGATCACTCCCCCTACACCATCATTGGGGTTATGCCGCGCAGCTTCGCATTCAATGACAGCCTCGGCGTCGGCGATGTTTACCTGCCTCGCAGTCTCATGCCGAGTTTCAACCTTCCCTTCCAGCCCTACGCACCGTGGATCAAGCTCCGGCCCCACGTCACACTTGCGGCCGCCAACGCTGCGCTCGAGCCCATCGTGCGCAAGTTTGCGCAACAGCATCCTGAACGCTTTCCCGATCATTGGCATCTCGCGCTGCAGCCGATCATCGTGCCTTTCCAGCAAGGAACTGGGCGCACCCTGACGCTTCTTCTCGCTGGCGTTTTGCTCTTGCTCATCATCGGCTGCGCCAACTGCTCCATCCTTCTGCTGGCCCGTGGCCGCACGCGCCAGCATGAGCTCGCCATACGCAGTGCGATCGGCGCCAGTCGCTGGCGCATCGTCCGCCAGCTGCTGGTCGAAGCCGTCGTCATCTCCTGCACCGGCGCCGTCCTGGGCGTTGCTGCGTCTTACTGGCTGGCAAAGCTTCCCTTGTTGCTTTCTCCGGATTCCTTTCCAGCCGAATCCGTCATCCGTATCAACGCTCCCATCCTTGCGTTTTCCGTCGCACTCGCGCTGCTTTGCGGCATCCTCTTCGGTCTTGCCCCCGCATTGCGTCTCTCCCGTCACGATCCCGCGCGTATGCTCCCCGGCAGGCAGATTGGGGTCGCCGCTGCTCCCGCAAAGCAACGCTGGAGCGTTCTCATCGCCGCGCAAGTCGTGCTCACGCTTCTTCTCATGGCCACTGCGGGCACCGCCATCCGTAGCTTTCTTGGGGCTCATGCAGATGCCGCTTGGGCTACGATCCCGCAAATGTCATGAAGCTTGGCATCCTGCTGCACCTCCGAGACCCAGGCGAGTGGAGCCGCATTCAGTCGCGCGACGCACGCACAGCTTACGTTGAGAAAATCCGGGAGAAGATCGCATCCGTTCCCGGTGTGTCCATGGTCGCTGTCTCCAGTGACAATGCCGGCGCCGATGCCACGCCACCCTATACTGGCGTTGAGAGTTCCTTCGAGATCGACGGAGCTCGCGATCGGCAGCAGCCGCAGGCCCGTGTGATGCTGGTCGACCAGCGATATTTCGCTGCGCTCCGCATCCCGCTGCTTCAGGGGCGCCTCTGGAATACGGATGAAAACACCCGCGGAGACTTCATCGCGATGGTCAATCGCGCGTTCGCGACGCGCTATCTCTCCTCGTCCGATGCCTTGGCTCGGCAGCTACGTATTCCCGGTCTCGCACATCAGAATCGCTTCGCGGCCATCTCTGCGCAAAGCGCCGCTTGGCGTCAGATCATCGGCGTTGTCGGCGATGCGCGCAACGACGGCGTCGATCGTCCCGTAGTGCCCGCCATCTACCTTCCGTACACCGCCGTGATACCGTCCAACGTGCAGTTCTTCGTCCGCACCCAGGGCGATCCGCTCACCTACCTGCACTCCATGCGCGCCGCGATCGCATCCGTCGCTTCCGACCAGCAGATCTCCGACAGCTCGTTCAACGGCACCTTCACCCTCAACGAAGCCATCGAGCGCGATGCACAGTACAGCCGCCAGCGGCTTTTCTCCATATTGTTTGGCGTCTTTTCTGCCATGGCGCTCGCGCTGGCGCTGGTCGGCATCTTCAGCGTCGTCGCTTTCAGCGTCGCCCAGCGTACTACGGAGTTCGGCGTCCGCCTGGCGCTCGGCGCGCCGCGCGCGCATGTCCTGTGGGTCGCCGCGCGCATCGCTCTGGTCAGCGCGGCCGCGGGCATTGTCATCGGTCTTGCCTTTGACAGCTTTCTCGGCGCTGTCCTCGCCCACTGGATGCAAGGCGCCTTTGCCGTACGCAGTCTGTTCGCAGCCGCCGCGCTTCTGGCTCTCAGCGCACTCCTCGCCTGCCTGTTGCCCGCCCGCCGCGCCATCGCCGTTCCACCCGCCGAAGCTCTCCGCTGTGAATGAAGCGTGTCCGATTTGGCCAGGGCGCGGGTGCCGTATCCTCCGCGTACGCGAAGTCGCGCGCCATCCACCCGCCCCTCTGATCAACAAATCAGCATTGCAACTTCTATCTCGGCATGTGATCTCTTTGCAGGCATGCGGCGCAAGAATTCGAGAGAGCATGGAAAACCTGCTCTCTCGAGATGGTTGATCGGATTCGGTGGCCTTCGGCGAGGCGTCCCGAATCCCACATGCCGCGCTTGTTCTGCCTTTGCTATTCGCCAACCAGGATTAGTTCATATGCGTGATCGACGGTGCCAGCTAGATTTGTCGCCAATCCAACGATCTGCCCGCGGGAGTTGATCGAGCAGCCAGTGGCCGGTCCTTTGCTCCACAGCGTTCAAAGCTGCGATTCTGGAGGAGGGGAGCCATTATTGGAATCATTACCAGCCTCTTCGAGCCGAGCCGCCTGGGTCATCAGATAATTCTGTTCCGGTAGACTGGTCGTCTTGGTAGCCGCCGTCCGATAGTGTTGGACCGCTCTTGCGAGATCTCCGAGCATCTCGAACAAATGCCCGCGCACAGCGTCCAGCCGATAATGCCCAGCCAGTCGTTGATCGCTGTCCAGCGCCCGCAGACGTTCAAGCCCTCGCTCCGGTCCGTGTACCATCGCGACGGCAATTGCGTGGTTCAGTGTCACTATGGGGCTGGGCGCAACGCGCTGAAGCAGTTCGTAGAGCGCCAGAATCTGCGGCCAGTCGGTATCTTCCGGACGCGTTGCCTCGTCATGAACTGCGGCGATCGCCGCCTGAAGCTGGTAAAGTCCAACGGCTCCTTTTGAGAGCGCGAGCGTCAGCAGATCCGTGCCTTCCGTGATCTCGGCCCGGTCCCACAAGCCTCGGTTCTGCTTGTCAAGCGGGATCAGTTCCTCGCGCGGCCCTGTCCGGGCAGCCCGTCGCGCATTGGTCAGCAGCATCAGCGCGAGCAGGCCGGCAATCTCTGCATCTTCCGGCAGCAGAGCCCGCCCGCTGCGAGTGAGCCGGATCGCTTCACCTGCCAGGTCAAGTCGCTGCAAGTGTGCGCCAATGCTGCTGGCATATCCTTCGCTGAAGATCAAATAAAGCACATGGAGAACCGCGGGCAGCCGTTCTTTGCGCTCCTCCGGAGTCGGCAGGCGAAAGGGAACCTTTGATGCCTTGATGCTCTGTTTTGCACGGCTGATCCGCTGCGCCATCGTCGCTTCGGGGACCATAAACGCGTTGGCAATCTCAGCTGTGGTCAGGCCGCCCACCGCTCTCAGGGTGAGCGCAATTGCCGAGGATGTACTCAGTGCAGGATGGCAACACATGAACAGGAGAACGAGCGTGTCTTCGGGATCCATGTCCGTTTCCAGGTCCGCCGGCTCTATCGCCGGCATCTCCTCCATTGTCATCGCGGTCTCCCGCTGGCGGCGCGCCATCTCGCTGCGGGCCGTGTCCGTCATCCGCCTCAATGACACCGTAATCAGCCACGCGCGCGGATTCTCGGGAATGCCCTCCTGCGGCCACTGCCTGAAGGCAGCCAGCATCGCTTCCTGCACCGCGTCTTCGGCCGAGGAAAAGTCGCGAAAGCGCCGGGCTACCACGCCGAGCACCTGCGGCGCCAGTTCGCGGAGCAGGTGCTCGATCTGAATCTCCGGGCCGTTCATGCTTTCTCCAGTTCGACTTTACAGACCTAAATCGCTGTGACTGCTCAGCACCTGCCGCACTTCGACAAACATGCCGCCCATCTTTCCGCCTGAGCCGGGTGCCTGAGAAAGCCGCGCCGCAATCGCGTAGGCCTGCTCCGGATTTTCCACGTCGACGATCCAGTATCCGGCAAGAAACTCTTTGGATTCTGGAAACACTCCATCGGTGATGGGCTCCCCCTTACTTCCGGCGCGCACGAGCCTGGCTTCATTGGGCCACCCCAGTCCCTCCGAGGCGACGAACACCCCGGAGTCCTTCAGTTCCTTGCTGAACTCGCGCATGAAGGCAACGTTGGCTTGAAGGTCCTCTTTCGACCACCGGGCGTATCCCTCGAAATCCGACTTCTTCCCGTTCATCATCAGAATGTATTTCATTTTCTTAGGCTCCTTTACGCTAGTGTTTGTTCAGGGTCCGACCGTCCGTGCCTCGATTCCCATTAGTCGCGTGTCAGTTCGCGGTGCCGTGGGCAACCCTGATCTGCCGTACCTCGATCGGCATATTGGTCGGAATACCTCCCGGTCCTGGTGCCGACGAGATCCGGCCCGCGATCGCGTAAGCGCGTTCGGACGTGGCCACGTCGACAATCCAATAGCCCAGCAGGAACTCCTTCGATTCGGGGAAGATGCCATCCGTCATCGGCAGTCCATTCTTCTCGCCGCGCACGACTTTGGCTTCCTTCGGTTCGGCCAGTCCTTCTGTGGCAACGAACTCACCCGTTCCCACTAGCTCCTTAGCTATCGTGCCCAAGGTTTGCATATGGGTATCGCGGTCACTCTGCGACCAGGTGTGATACTGCCGAAACGCCCGCTTGGGTGCTTGACATCATCAGAATGTATTTCATGACGGTTTCTCCTCTATTGGTTTCATCGCGCGGTTGAGGTGCATCGAACCCTTTCGTCGGATTGAATCATATTGGCTGTCGGAGGCCCCGGCGGGCCTCAGTTCTGCGCTTTCATCCTTTAGTCGGAGCCGGCGTCCGGTTCTCGACAGTCCTTACAGAAAAAAATTGCCTCTGCAAAATCTGCGCCCCATGTCGAATTTCGTCCTCCCGCATCGACATACAAGTGAGGTTGACCTATGACGACCAGCGATAGGGTAGTGGATGTTAGCCACGATTGGCTTCAGGCCTGTTTAGTCCAGCAGCGTTTTATGCGTGGCTCGGCAGCCCTGAGCAATTGCCAGGCGGATTACAGTGCGAGTTGCCGGCAGATGCGAGCTCTCGGCGGCGACTGCTACGACTTCGCCTGTCTGGCGGATGGCCGGGTAGCGATGCTGGTGGGTGATGCCTCCGGGAAGGGAGTTGCTGCCGCACTCATGATGGCCAGTGTGCAGGCATCGCTGCGAACTGCGTCTCAGTTCACCGGCGACAACCTGGCCGCCCTCCTCCGTGCCGTCAACCTTCAGGCCTGCGCCTCGTCGCTCGCCGACCGCTATGCGACGCTGTTTTATGGCGTGCTGGATCGGGTGACACTCACGCTGCGATACGTGAATGCTGGACACAATCCACCGGTGGTCCTTCATCGTGACGGGTCTCTCGATTGGCTTGAGCCGAGCGGAGCCCCGGTGGGATTATTTCTCGACGCAATGTGGCGCGAGGAGGCTATCCACCTCGATCGCGGCGATCTGGTCCTTGCCTACACCGATGGTGTGATTGAAGCGTCTAGTCCGTCAGGTCAAGAGTGGGGAATTGACGGCCTCCTCCACGCTGCGGAGGCCAGCAGTATGGAGCCCGCGGAGGAACTCGTTCGGTCGGTTCTTGACTCCATGGACGCTTTTTCCGGAGGCGTCCAGACAGACGATGCCACGGTGGCGTTCTTGCGGGCCATCTGAGAAGAGTGACCAGACGGGACTGCCCCTGAAGGAAGCCATCCGATTAGGACGAATGGAAAGATTCTCAGCTACGCACCGAATGGTGAGCGATGGGAACCCTTCTCGCGGATTTCTGTCAATGAGAACGCAGCGCAAAATGCGGCGGTCAGTCTGCCCACCAAGCCCCGCTTTAAGGTTATGCCTGTCTGGTCACGATCTCTTCTAACCAGGTGCATCAAAGCTGACCGATCTCCTGGAGCAGTCCAGCGGGAGAGGAAATTTTTAAGTTGGGCAGACAGAGGACCGGGCATTTTACTCTCGAAACCACTTGCAGTACTGTGCTCGTGGCAAAGTCTTGCTCGGTAAGCTCGTTTTCTGGGGAGCCGAGGACGACCAAGTCTGTTCCGAACTTCTGAGCATACTCAGCGATTAGCGGGCCAGGCACGCCCATGACGACAATATGCTCTACGGGGACGGTGTGCGATTCATTAAAGGGCGCCAGGAAACGCAGCTTCTCCAGGAATTGGGAAGAGCTCTTCGTGGTCGGATCCTCCGAAACGTGCACTAGAATCAGTTGCCGCAAGGCGGCCTGATGCGCGCAGTGCAGAGCTCTGATCGAAGCAGGGGAAAAGTCGGTAGCCGCGAGAACACGCCGCCAACATCCAGCCCAGGATAACGAGTCAATCGCATCTGGCGCTATCGTCAGGATCGGGCAATGGGATTTAGCGAGAAGCTGCCGAGCAACAGTACCTAAGGCAACTCGCCCGGCTTCAGTCTTTGCTCGTGTTCCCAATACGAGGAGGTCCGCATGGTGATCCCTCACTGTCTCCAGAATGCGGTCGACAGACCATTCCACTCTCAATGACGGAGTGAACCGGTATGCCCGATTCACTTGTCTCTTCTTCGATTTTCTTCAGTTCCGCTGCCGCCGCCGCGTTGGCTGCCAAAAGAGCGGGCGTGCCCTTCGGAAATGCATAGGCGAGAGGGTCGATCACATGCACCACTACCAAGGTCGATTGATACATGCGCGCCATCGCCTGCGCATACCGCAACGCCGAAGACGCCGATCGGTGAGGTCGGTCGCTACGGCGATCGTTTTAAATTTCAAGCTTACTGACATTATCGGTGTGCATCGCATGTTCTCCATTGCTTAAGTATCCGCCCAAATGGGGCGGACGTGCCGTGATGTTAGTCACAGGACTTACGATTCCTCTGCCATCGTCAGGACAATGCGGCCTTCTACCTTCCCTTGCCTCAGCTGGTCCAGCGCATCATTTACCTCTCCAAAGGCTGTGTCTGAATGGGGGACCTTACGGCAGATTCGGCGCTCATCGACAGCGCCTCATGAAGGTCCTCCCGCGTGCCGCCAGCGAGCCCCGGATGGTCAAACATTTGAGAACAACATCGAAAAGCGGAATGGACAACTCGCCGGGCGGTAGACCAACAAGCACGCAAGTCCCCCTTCTGCGCGTCATGTTGATAGCCTCACGAAAGGCTGTGAGGGATACGGCGGTTACAATGACTCCGTGTGCTCCACCCACCTGGGACTGCACGCACTGAGCTACGTCCCGTTCGCGCGCGTTCAATGTGATTTCAGCTCCAAGGTCCTTGGCGCGCCAAAGTTTTTCGGAAGAAACATCGACGGCAATGACATGCAGCCCCATGGTTACGGCGTATTGCACCGCCATTTGTCCCAGGCCGCCAACGCCGGAGATAGCGATCCACTGTCCGGTCTTCACTTCAGTTTCCTTGAGCGCCTTCCATGTGGTCACACCTGCGCAAAGAATCGGGGCTGCTTCGATGTCTGTCAGTCGCGCAGGAATGTGACCCACGTAAGCGGCGGGTGCGAGAACATACTCCGCGAAACTTCCGTTCTCTGTGTAGCCGCCGTATGCCGCGGACGGACAAAGTGTTTCCCACCCCGTCAAGCACCACTCACATTCACCACAGGCGGCGCGCAACCAGGGGAGCCCTACGCGATCTCCCTCTTTTATGCCACGTACTTGCCGTCCTGCTTTGACAACGGCGCCTACCCCTTCGTGCCCGGGAATGAACGGGAGTACCGGCTTTACAGGCCACTCGCCATCTATAGCGTGCAGGTCAGTGTGGCATATTCCGGTGGCCCCGATCCGCACCAGTAGTTCATCCGGCTCCGGATCTCGGAAAGTAACCTCCTCAATACATAGAGGCTGGTGAAACACACGTGCAATCGCTGCCAATCCCTTCACCGGCATGACTCCCCCCGAAAGGGAAAGCATAAGCGGGTGAGCAGGTGATTTGCTGTGACACCCGTCACCCGTTGCTGTGCGTGCCAGATGAATTGCTTGTGATAGGAATCACAGACGCAAACCTGGTATAAGACCCATCCTGACCCAGAGAATTCCCCATGGAATGCCATCACACTACGTTTGCCGAGAAAGAGGTCCGCCATGATAACTGCTTCCAGTATCTCCCTCCAGAAAAATGACGAGAGCGCTCATCTGGGACCTGTGGGTCTTCGATTCCGGTCCATTTTAGTCGCGACAGACTGTTCCCCAGCAAGTGCGACAGCGGTTAAGCTGGCGGCGCGACTCGCTAAAGAATTCCACGCCCGCCTTCACGTGTTGCATGCCGTCCTGCCCGAGCTCTATGGCATTGGCGGGGCGGCGGGCCGGTTCCCGAGTTCACACTGATGGATCTGCAGAATGCCGGCGAGCTCCTCCATAAATACGCTGAGCACATCCCTGACCTGCGGACCGTTAAGCATAAAGAAATAGCTTTTCTGGGTTCGCCCGGTGACGCTATTCATTCTGCCGGACAAACCAACGACATAGATTTACTCGTGCTTGGCTCTCATGGCCGCCAGGGACTGGCAAAGCTGACCCTTGGATCGGTAGCCGAGTGGGCCATCCGCCGCCTTAGCTATCCCGTTCTCGTTGCCGGCCCGTCATGCGATAAGACCTTGCGGCCGATAAGGTCCATTCTGTTGGCAAGCGACCTTTCCCAGGATGCTTCGCGCTCGGCCCAATATGCCTGCTCCATAGCGCAGGAGTATAACGCCCGGTTGACGGCAATGAATGTGCTCTCCCAGACCAGCACGACGGAGGAACAAGCCCAGGCCGAGCTGAGCGCAATGGCAGAACTTCGCCGACTGGTGCCCCGTGAATATGAAGAATGGTGTACCCTCGGGTTCCAGGTGAAAACTGGCGAAACCGCAGCGGCCATCCTCGAGTCGGCTCAGCAAAGCAAGGCCAATCTGATTGTGGTGGGCGTCCGCCACCGGGCTCCCCTCGCAGATCATGCACCGCGGACTAAACTTTCGGCAATTATTCGCGGAGCCCATTGTCCTGTACTCGTAGTTCCCACCCAGCCCGATTGAGGCCGCTTCGACTGAAATCGAACGGACCATGGCGCCGCGCTTTTGCGCTTTGGGATTGATCCGCTTCAGAGGACAGCACTGACAAAAGGAACATTGGGAGAAACTGTGATGCCGGTCACGCAACGCGTGTGCGCCCCAACACAGACGGAGGGTTAAGGTGCGCCGCAAACTGAAGGCTACCAGGAGGACGATATGCATCCGATACATCTGTCCACAATTAGCCGGCCGAAGTCTATTTTGGTCGCAACCGATTTGAACGACCTCGACTTTTTGCTTCCCGTCGCGATTGATCAAGCCCGAGCGACTGGAGCAATGCTATGGCTGCTCCACGTAATTCCGCCGGACGTCTATCTTTCAACTAAAGATGGCGCCTTCCCTCTACTTCAGCAGAAGGCCTTCCACGATGCGCAAGCGACCCTCGCACGAGTTTCATTCGAGTTAAAAACGATGAATGTTGCATGTGCCTATGAGGTCCGTCGCTGGTACCCCGTTGACCGCATCACCGAATTCATTCGCGAACGCCAAATCAGACGTTTGATTATTGGGACCTCAAGCAGAGGAGTGTTAGGCAAGCTTCTCGTCGGGTCCGTGGCAGAGACGCTGATACGCAGCTTGGATATTCCCGTTTGCACGGTCGGTCCGCATTTTAAACCTGTGCCGCAGAGCGAGCCCCGCCGGGTTATCCATGCCACTTCTCTGCGCCACGACTTCGAAAAGAGCTTCCAGTTCGCCGCTGACCTCGTAACCGTCTTGGCCAGCGAACTCACGCTACTTCACGTTATGGAGCAGGACCATCTGGATGATGGGATCGATCTACGTGTGATGTCTAAGATCGATGAAATGCTCAAAAGCGCGAAGCAGATGGACCTCGTTCCCCAGGTTCGGATTCGGTATGGTGATCCGGCGGAAGAGATTGTTTCGGAGTGCTCGGGTTTAAAGCCTGAGTTGCTGGTCCTGGGCGCAGCTTCAGCATCTCCCACGGCTGCAAACTTCCGCACGGGCGTTGTCTACAGAGTGATAGCCCAGGCGCCTTGCCCCACTTTCACTCTCCGGAACAGATCTGAGGAAAAGCATAGCGCGAATAACCGCAGGGCATCGGCAGTGCAGACAGTTTCGTAGCTATTGCCTCAGAGGATCAGGTGTTTGGAATACTCAGACTAGCCTACAAGCTGCTCGTCAATGACAGGGCCAAGTTTACAGCCCTGTTGATTGGCATCACATTTGCCGTCTTTCTTATGACGGAGATCACGGCAATGTTTGCCGGGGTGCTGAATCGCGCGTCGGCAACGGTCATCAACATAGGGGCGAGAAGATCCGCAGTTGGACGACCTGGAGGCGCGGGTCGACAAGGGAAATCAAACGATCGCCGCGGCGGCGGCAAATTACGAAGCGGCGCGAGCGCTCGTGCGGGAGGCTCGAGCCCAGTTTTTTCCTACTCTTACAACAAGCACGGCCATTACAAACTCCAGAGTTTCCACGATTGCGATTCCTGGAATCACCTCCAAGGGATACACAGACACGATGTATAGCCTTCCCTTCACCGCCTCGTGGAAGCCGGATCTTTGGGGCAGAATCCGAAATACCGTTCGCACTACCCTTGACGCGGCCCAAGGGAGTGTGGCGGATCTTGAGAACGCGCGCTTGCTCACCCATGCAAATCTCGCCGCGGACTACTTCCAGCTGCGGGATCGGCAGACTACGCTTGCCGCTTTTGGACAAGTGGAAGACAACCTTGCCGCGCTCCGTATTCTCGCTCAAGACCTCCAACAGCAGAACTTGGCGGTGCAGTCGGCACAGCGCTATGTCAGGCTAGCGACCGCGCGAAATCTGAATGGTCTCGATCCGTACCTTAACGTTCTTACCGCCCAGGTGAACCTCCTGACCTACCAGGAGACATACATTACGTTTCAGACACAACAGACGCTCGACAGCGTACAGCTGATTGAGGCACTCGGAGGAGGCTGGGATGCTCAATTGCCGACGCCGAGAGACGTGGGTGGAAAGATGTCACCCCGCATTCCCTAGTCAAGTCAGCTGGTTTGAATCTATCTGCCGGGAGCAACGGCTGTGATGGCCGTCACCGCCTTGCCTGGCAATTGCTGCCACACTTCAATCTGCTGGTGACGCATATGATTCGGTTGACTGAAAGCACACGCATAAAACTCATGATTGTCCACGGGTTAGCAATGATGGCGCTGGGGCTCGCCCTTTTTTACATTCGTGCAACGA